>CAVYFP010000019.1:0-233124 GCA_963767805.1 uncultured Alphaproteobacteria bacterium
GCTGTTTCCTTCTTGGATTCAACGCGAGCCGGCGCCCCAACTGCATCAAATTTGAGTCTGAGCCCCTATTCGATGCTGATTTACAGTCCGACCTCTCTGCATCGCCCCTCCGATCCGATCCTTCAACCAACCCAGCCTTTGCTAAGAGCGGCGTAAGGCCCCAGCGCTTTTACCGCTCTCACCGCGACTGCGAGGCCTCGTGTGTCTGGGGAAAGGTCACTTTGCAACGCATCCCGGCCGGGAGCTTCAGGGATGGATTTGCCAATGCAAGGCGCACGCCGAAAGTGCCGCTCGCCGCATCGAATACATGATCGACCACGGTCACTTTCGCGCTGTATTGGCCGCCGATGGGGGCTTCTGGCTCCACGAGGCCTGTGTCGCCTTCGACCACCTGGCCGTAGAGGGCTACGGGCAGGAATGTCTCGACCCGCAGTTCGTCCAAACGCGCTATCGTGAAAATATGGCTCTCCTGATAGACGAATTCGCCGCCCGAAAGCATCCGCTCGGTGACGACGCCATTTTCGGGACTGCGAATCGTTTTCAGATCGAGGATGGCTTGCGCGCGGGCGAGTTCGAGCTTTCTTTTTTCGAGTTCGCTGCGCTCATTTTCCACTTGCAGGCCGAGGACGCGGACCTCCAACTCGGCCTCGTCAACAAGCTTGGGAGCAATATTTTCGGTTCGGGCCAGGCCGTGAGCTCGTTCGAGCGCTTTCTGCGCCAGCGTCAAGCGGGCTTCCTTCTCCTGCAAACCCGCCTTGTTCTCCGCTTGCTCCTTGTCGAAGGCGACGGTTGCCGCCTCCACACTCGATTCGATGCGTGCAACGACCGCTCCGCGCGCAACCGTCTGGCCGCGCTCCACCAACACCTCGGTTAGAAGTCCCATGACAGGACTTCCGAGTTTGATCACCCGTTCCGGATCGACCACACAATCAAAACTCGCAGCATGGAGAGACGGCGTCGAGAGGGCGAGAAATGCCGCCGTGATTGTGGTCCGTTTCATCATTCGCGTGGTCCAGAAAAGGCCAGAACATCATCCAGCACGTCTTCAACACGCAATAGCTGCTGCCGCAACCGTGCGTTGCGCCATTCGGTGCGAAACTGCGCGACGCGCATCATGAAGAGCATTAGCCTTTGCCCTGCGATGTTGCGCAGCCATAGGGGCCACTGCAACGCAAGGGCATCGTCCAGGCCAAGCATCATCCGGTAACTGCCGGGCGCGCCGTGGCGGGCGGAGCGGCCAGCCAGCTGACGGTCGATGCGGCGCGCCTCGTGCAGTTCGGAAATGATGACATGCAACCCGCCGAGCGCGGCGGCGCCGACGCCAAGTCCAATGTCGGCGCCGCGACCCGCCATATTGGTGGCAATGGTGATTTGTCCGGCCTCTCCGGCGCGGGAAAGGGTCTCCGCCTCGCCCCTGTCCTGCGCCGCATTGAGCAAACGGTGCGGCAGGCCACGCTCGGCAAGCGCCTCGCTCGCTGCGACCGATGCCGCCAATGTCCGTGTCCCCAAGAGCACCGGCTGCCCGAGCGCATGAATGCGGGCGATTTCGGCTCCGATGGCCGGCCACTTCTCTCCAGCCGGAAGGATAAGCGTGGGCAGCGCCAGGCGGCGCTTCGGCCGGTGAGTCGGCAGGCGGGCGACGCGTAAGCCATAGACGGTCCAAAGCTCGCGCGATACCTCGTTCGCCGTCGCCGTCATTCCCGCCAAATTCCGGTAACGCCGGAAAAAGCGCTGGTAGGTGAGCCGCGCCCGATCGATGCTGTGGGCCGCTAGCGGAAGGCCCTCCTTTATCGCAACAAGCTCTTGCAGTCCCGCGCCCCAGGAGCGCCCCGGCATGGCCCGGCCGGTGAATTCGTCTATGATCTCGATCTGCCCATCGCGCAGCATGTAGTCGATATCCCGCAGGCAGAGATGGAGCGCTGTCAATGCCTGCCGCCATAGCTCCTTCCGCCAAGCCGGAATGAGCCACCGGCCTCCGCGCCCGCCCACGCTGGACCCGAGCCGGTCCAAGGCCGCGTCCCCTATCTCAACCCGGCGCTGCCCAGGCCACACCGTGAAATCTTCGCCGGGATGAAGTGCGCGCGCGTCGGCTAGGGCTTGCTCGAGATCGGCGATCAGAATGTTGCCGGGGGCTTCTGCGCCGATGATGAGCGGTGTGCGCGCTTCGTCGATCAGCACGCTATCGGCTTCGTCGATGATGGCGGTTCCAAGGCCGCGCAGCCGTCGAAGCGGAGCCGAAGCATCGAGGAGTGGACGCAGCGCGTCACGGACCGCGCCTTTGTTGCCGCCAGCAAGCCGGTCGCGCAGATAATCGAAGGCGAGCTCCTTGTTGGTGACATAAACGATATCTGCTCCGTAAGCGCGTTGACGTTCGGCATGCGTCTGCCCGGTTTCCGCCAACCCCACCGACAGGCCAAGCGCCCGATAGACCGGACCCATCGCCTCGGCATCCCGGCGCGCAAGGTAATCGTTGACCGTCACGACATGCACTGGCTCGCCAGCCAGAGCTACGGCGGAGGCAGCAAGCGTCGCGGTCAGCGTTTTGCCTTCCCCCGGCTCCATTTCGGCGACCATCCCTCGCAAGAGCGCCAAGCCCGCGGCGAGTTGCACGCCATGATGCCTCTTGCCAATCGCCCGGCCAGCAATTTCACGAATAATCGCGAAGAGCTGCGCTAGTGCGGCGCGATCATGCCGGTTGTGGCGAAGCGTTGGCCGCAAGACCTCCGCGCGCGCGCGCAACTCTTGATCGTCCAGCCCCGCGAGATCATGCGCGTACGCATCCACGGCAGGAACGATCCGCATAAGTCCTTTTGCGCGCAGATCGTTTGCAGAGCCGATCGCTACGGAAGCCAGCGTGGCGACGCATCGTTCGACCGGTCCGGCCCGCGGGGCGGGGCGTTCGGGCCAGGCGTTGACCGCTGGCAGGGTGAGAGTAACTCCCGCGAGATCAGACATTGAGCCGCCGCAGAAACAGTTGGCGAAGCCAGCGCGCCATGGAGGCGCCCAGCGTCTCGGTTCCGTGATCGAAACGGACCATCACGCGGCCGCCGATCGTGCCTCCTGGCGCCGGCGAATCCATCGTGACCTCGAACAGAAACGCCTTGCGCAACAGACGTCGATGCTCTGCGTCGGTGGGATCCACGACCCAAGGCCCCCCAGCGCTTGCGCCCAGAATCTCGCTCGGCAGACGATCAAGCGCCGCCGGAACTTCGGTTTTCATCCTGGCTTCATGGACCACAAGCGGCTGCTCCAGGAACCGCATCGCGACGCGCTCTGTGCGGCGCCGAACGAGATCGGCGTCGTCCTGATCGATCAACACGCGAACTGTTGTTGCGCCATCTGGGACGACGTAGCCTAGCACCGCCCCGCGCTTGACGTAGCGCCCAGGCAGATCTTCTGCATTCGGCGCCACAAACCGCCCGGCAATGGCCGAGGATACAATCAATTGTTTCGACCGCATACGTTCGAGCGCCAACGCCGCCTGGCTATGATCGAGCTGCTCGCGATACATGTCGGCGGACACGCGATCGGTCATGCGCACCGCGTCCAGGCGCAACTGGATCTCGCGAACTTCAGCTTCGAGAACGGCGACGCGAGCGATGAGCCCCGGATCATCGAGCGCAAAGAGTTCCGCGCCGGGCAAAACCTGGCTGCCTTCCTCGGCAAGCAGCCGGGAAACGACCCCGCTCGTCTCGGGGCGCACGACGCCCCCTTCCGGAATCCACAAAACGCCTTCGGCAGCGGTTGCGAAAGGCAATGGGACCAGCAATAGGCCCGCGGTGGCCACAATCAGGGCGATGCAAGACAGGATGATTGCCCGCCGCCGATGCAGAGCGAGCTCCGGGCTGGCCAGCACATAAATGATCCCGTTAACGATGGGCCGCACCAGAAAGCCAGACGCAGCCCAAAGCGCCAATGCGACACCGAACAGGAACATCTTGGCGGCCAGAAATAGTGCGATCGCCAGCGTCACTGTGGCCCGGTAGACGAAGGACGCAAGCGCGTATCCGACGAACCATGCTCTCTCGCCGCGTGCGGTGACCGGCGAGACCGCCTCGCGCAGCCCAAAGACGTAGCGCTTCACGAGATAAATCAGATAAAGACCCGAACGCTGGGCGAGGTTGGGGATTTCGATCAGATCCGACAGCACATAATAGCCGTCGAGACGCATCAATGGATTGCCATTGAAAAATAGCGTTGAAACGCCAGCCACAAGCACAATATTGAAGGCGAGCGCGCGGGCCGCGCCATTCTCCGCCATGACCCAGAACATGAGAGCGAAGGAGGCGATGGCGAGTTCGACCATGACGCCCGCAGCGCCGACAATGGCTCGCTGCCACTTGTTTCTGAAACAGCCGGCGTCCGATGCATCCACATAAGGAACCGGGAACAGCACGAGCAGCATGATGCCGGTTTCATGGACGCTGCCGCCCCAGCGTTTAACGGCCCAGCCGTGGCCAAGTTCGTGCAGGCCCTTAACGACCGGAAAGACAAACAGCGCCATCACCATGTTCGACGGCGCCAAGGCGTGGTCGACAATATCGGCTGTCAATGCGCCCCAATGCAGGCCAGCCAGGACAATTCCCATTGTGACAAGGGCGAGCCAGGCGGCAAAACCCGTGTGTGTGAACAGTGGTCCGGTCAAGCCGATCGTGGCGGATAGCAGCCGGTCGGGATCAAAGATCGGAACCTTGATTGCGAGTGGGCTCCGCAACTGGGCGAGGAGACGGCGGCGGCGGTCGCGACCGCCACGGCGAGCGAGCTCCTCAATATCGGGCGGCGTCTCGCCCAGCAACAGATCGGCGGCATGCAATTGGGCCAGCAAGCGAATGGTTTCGTCTTGCGTCGGCTGATCGGCCCCGAGCCGCCGCCCAACCAGCTCCCATGCTTCTTCGACCGTGCGGCTTCCATCGAGCAGGCAAAGCAAGAGATTGGCGCTGACCGACAGGCGATGGAAGCGGCCGCTTTGAGGATCCTGCAGGACATGCCAGGGTTCCCCGCGAAAACTCTGGGGGTGGATGCGCGCCGAGGGCTGCAGCCGAAGTCTGAGAGAGGCGACGCGATACCATTTGGAGCTGAAGAAAGGTGCGTTCATGGGAGCCAGACCCATGCGTGCAGCGCCAGCCAGTCAAAGAGGGAACGCGTCCAGATCCATGCGAGCCGGCGCCGGCCAATTTCGATCTTGGCGACACCCTCCATGCCGGGACGCAGCCCCTCGCCGCCATCGACCGCGGCTTCGACGCGAAAAACCGTGCGGCCGTCCCTTGCCTCGGCGACCGGGGTGATCTTTTCGACGGTGATCGGAAACGGCCGATCGGGCAGCGAGGATGTCAGCAATCGTCCGGTCTGGCCTGTCGCTATATCGGCGATCTGGCTTTCGTCGACATTCAGAGCCACGCGGTAGACATTGAGCGGCGCGAGGCGAAACAGGACATCGCCGGTATGCACAGGTCCGCCAATCGAGCGGCTGAGATCACCCTCCACGACCACGCCTGTAAAGGGCGCCAGAATTTTCGCGCGGCCGAGCATATCGTCGACGAGCGATACCTGGGCCTCGGCCTTTTCGATCTGGGCCTGCGCTATATTGGCCGCAGCGCGGTCGCGCGTGCCGAGCGCGCGGTTGTATTCGAGGCGCCGCTGTTGCCGCTCAGCGATCCAACTCAGTCGCTGCAACAGAAGATCGCGATCGTCGAGCGTGGCGATCGGCTCTCCCTCCCGCGCGACGTCGCCCGCGCGAACGGAGGCGGTTCGGACAAAGCCATCGAAGGGCGCGACGATCGTGCGCTCGATCCGGCCCTCGACGCGGGCGGTCGCATCGACGTAGTAGACGGCATAGACGCCCCAAATGGCCACGAGTCCACAAAGAAGGAGCGCGACCGCCAGCTTGCGGCCAAGATGCGCCGGTCCCAACAGGCGTTCCACCTGGTTTCGCGCCGTCGCCGCGATCTTTTGCGGCAGCCATCGATCGTTGAGGCGCTTTTCTTCCAGGATCGGGGCCAAAGCCGCCCCCGCGGCCGCCAGGAGATCAAGTGTCGGCTGGTCGAAAGGCCGTCGAGCGGGACGCTCCGCCAGAAGCGCACCGATAAAGCGATCGCGCACCACAAGCGGGATGGTCACCACCGCCCCGCCGGCGTTGCGCAGGGATAGCGCGGCATGGGCGCGCAGCACCAGCGGCGCATCGGGATCAAGCGACGGATAGATCATGCTCGCGCGCTGGTCGACGGCCTCCAGCATCGCGGCTTCAAGCTGTTGCGCCAAAGCCATCCGCCGCGTAAAGGCCGCCGCATGGGACAGGGCGACAAGCCTGACCAACTCGCCCTTGGCGAGCCCGAGCGCGACACGGTCGCAATTGAGCTTTGTTGCAAGCTCGGTCACGGTGGCCATAGAGGCTTCCTGGAAGCCCTCCCGGTCCAGGGCCGCCGCGAGGATCTCCAATGCGAGAGCGCTGCGGCCGGCTTTCAATGTGGCCGCTTCCGAGCGTCGCTGGCGCATCCGGTCACGCAGCCAGGCCGCGCCCCATTGCAGGTTGCTCGTGGCCGCGCGCAGGCCTTCCTCCGCCCGTGGCGAAAGCTCGATGACCGCGGCTCCGCATGCGGCCCCTGCGACAATCACGGGGCAAGCCAAAAGGGTCCGTGCGCCGCTTCGTCCCCTGAGCACCGTCCGCCCGTGGCGGATCGCAAGTTCGGCCAGCGCGGCAAGGCCATCGGCGGTTACGCTTTCTGGCGGCAAATTCGGGTTGCGCCAGCGTGCAATCGTGACGCCGTCGAGGATCACCAGCGCCTCCATCATGCCGGAAATGGAGCTGCGCAAAATATCGAGCCAGGCCGCGGCGAAGGCTGCGTCGGTCGCGGCTTCATCGAGTTCGCGCCACACCGCGGCGCTGGGTCCTTGCGGCGCCTGCGTCCATGCCGCCGCGTCTTCTGTGCGCGCGGACTGATCCCGGAGAGCGGCAACTTCGGCTTTCATTTATTGTGGCCCCGAGCCGGGCGGGCGGACAGCCTATATGCGCTACGGCTCAAAACCTTATCCTTGTCTCTCGGCCTCTGCGCGACGGACGCCTGTCATGGTTTCTCCGTCAAGATTGCAGGGCGGGCCTGGTTTGCGTTAGCGGAAAGTCCAGGCTGTCCGCGACTTCAAATCTGTCGCTCTCAACGAGCGGGTCTGCGAAGCGATCCGGCATCGTCTTCATCGCGACCGAACCGGGCGCCGTCAGCATCACGATCCAGCTTGTGATGATATCCGCTTCCCCACTCGCCAAACCCGTCATCGTCCCGGCCGGCGCCAGCGCCTCGCGTCCGCGCTCCAAATTCGTCCACGAATGTTCGATTGTCGTCTGCGTAAGTGTGTACGCTACCGCCCTTCAGGGG
This sequence comes from uncultured Alphaproteobacteria bacterium, assembly GCA_963767805.1. Lineage (GTDB taxonomy): Bacteria > Pseudomonadota > Alphaproteobacteria > Rhizobiales > Beijerinckiaceae > Methylocapsa. The sequence goes on from CAVYFP010000019.1 coordinate 7,368, forward strand.
TGTCCCTTCCCTTGTATAGGTGGCTTTGACGCTTCTGACGATTTCACGGGTGACAGAATGCGTAAACGACGGCGTAATGATGTTGGCTCCGCGGGCTCCCAAATAGACGGTCCCGTTCAACGAGAGCGTGGACTGCACATTGGCCGTGCCCGCGAATGTGCCAAGATATTCATGAACATTGGTTTCGGCGATGACCCGGCCGTAACCTGCGTGCAGGCTGACAGACTGGGTTCCCCGAACAATGGCCGAGGGGTTGATTTCCACGCTGACGAGCTCGTTAGTAACAATATGGGCGACGCCATCGATCAGACCACCCAACCCCTGCACGTCGCCATAGGAGGTAACACGCAAATCCTCGTTGCTGGTTGCGTCCAAATTGATCACCCGTGCATCGACTGTCGCAGCCGCGCTCACGTTGACGCGGGAGCCTCCATAGAGTTCAAATTTAGCCGTCGGCAACGCGTTGCCGCCAAGACCCTTGGATTCCCAACTGGCGCTACCGGTCACCTCCGTATTGCGAACGGTGGCGAGAAGGGAAATGGTGTCCGCGGAGACTTTCGTCTCTAGCCCCAGTGTAACTGCGGGACGCCTCTGCATTTTGCCTGCGGCCACGCTGTTTCCCAGCGCAACCGTGCTGCCATTGTCCCCGGCTGCGTAGAACTTCATGGAATCGGTCGTTGCCGATGTCATGTTGAGTGCTTTTCCAGCTTTGATTTGCCCCTTGGCCCCCACGAAGGAGTCGACGAAATCGGCTGTCACGGCCTTTGCGCTGGCGTCGCCCACCGCAAAGAAGACCCCGTTTCCGCTATTGTTGGCTGTCGCGCTGGCGCGAGTTATTGAGTCCGTCGCAATCGTGACATTTACTCCCGCATTGATTTGGCCTGTCGTGGGTATGTACAGAAGTTCTGGGTAGCCGAGCCCGGCGGCGACGCGGACAACTTCCGTTGCCGTAGAACTAGCGGTCAGAGAGTTGCCTGCCGGCAACAGGCCAACCGATCCATAGGAGTCCGCGTTGGCGCCCGTCATGTCGGCCGTACCGAATTTCGCATCAAGCGTAACGTCGCCGACGGCGGTGACGTGCGTATCGGTGATAAGGGCGAAGACTTCCGCATTCGCATTCGCCGAGGCCTTGCTGACGCCGATGGCTAGGCCCGGAGCATTGATTCCATGCGCATTGGCCTCCGCATCCGATTTCACATTCACCGCACGGACCAACACATTGCCGGTGGCGTTCAAAGGCCGCGCCGCAAGGATCTGCGCCACAGTTATCGAAGTGTCGGACACGTCAGTTTGCACGCCGGTGCCCCCGATGAGCGAAACGCCGGCATTGGCCGTTCCGTCGCCAATGGCCGAGTTGGCCGAGTTGGCTGTGAGCGATACGTTATGCGCGGCGACTTCGGCGCCGTCCCGCAGCAGCGCCTCGGTCTTTGTCGACAGCGTAACAGACGTCAGGTTGACACCGACGGTGACCCCGCCGACGACGCGGGCTTCGCTTGTCGAACGCGCGCTCGCTTTCGACGTGGCGGCAATGGTGAGGTCTCCGTTCAGGCGAATCTGAGCTTTCTGCCCTTCGACGATCGCCTCGACGGTGGGATCGACCGTAATTGCGGAACGGTTGCCGGCCCCGGCGCCTACGCCTCCCGCCGCGGCATAACTGTCGGTTGTCGCCTCCAAATTCGAGTCCGCCGTGACCGTGAGGCTGTGTGCGCTGATCGCGCTCCCGTTGACGATGGCCCGCGCTGCTCCGCCAATATGAATATCGGAGACTGTGGCGCCAGCGGCGAGCGCGCCCGCCGCTATGCCCTTCGCGTTGGCCTGAAGTGTGTCAAATTTCCGCGCGGCGTTCACGGTGACCTGACCGGCGGGCACAACCTTTGCGTCCGGCCCCATGGTCGCATCGGAGGTTCCGGTATCGGAAAGAACCGCGACCTGCGCGCCCAGCGCCACAAGACCAACCTGGCCGCCATAAGCATTGACGCTCTCGCCAGCAAGGGTCGTCGCGCCAACGAGGATATTGCCTCCGGCCGATGCGACGCCATCGAAGTTCGCCGCGGTGCGCCTGTCGATGTGCAAAATCCCGACCGAACCGCCGAACCCGGCGAGAGCGCCGAACACCCCGCTGCCAACATTCATGGTTGGCCGGAGCGTCTCACTCGCGCTGACGGTGATCGATCCTGTGGCTGTGATCGTCGCGCCCGCGGCCACCGATGCCCGCGTGCCGGACTGGCGGGCGCTGAAGGCCTCCTTCTCGATCACAGCCCGCGGCTCGGCGTTTTTGAACTGGCTGCCGGCGTCTCCGACAATGCCGCTGAGGTCACCGGTGTTGCTCGAGCCCAAAGCGCCGGGGGGTGATTTGTAGCCGCCCAGCAAGGTCTGCAGGTCCGTGCGACTGGTCTGCGCATCCCCATAGACCAGCACGCTGCCATATTGTCCGCCCGTCACTATCAATGCGTTGGTGGAGCCCCCCGCCGTGCTGTAGGTGGGGTTGAACGAGCCGCCAAGGGTCCAGACCGAGACCGCGCCGGCGACGCCAACCGCACCGGCGGCGGCGCTAATGGCGTAGCTCTTCACCTGCTCGTTGGAGACCGCTGTGATAAGAATGTCGCCGCTCGACTTGAGCGTGGCTTTCGTTCCAATCGCGGATGCGGTGTCATTGCGGATGACGCCAACATCGAGACCGCCACCGAGGCCAGCCACGCCGGCGAGGCCGAACCCGCCGCCAAGATCGAATACATTGGCCGCGTTGCCGGCCCCTATGGCGATCGCCTGGCCGGCGCCGGGGCGAGCGCTCTCGATGCTAAGCCTTGCGCCATCGCCGACGGTCGCATAGGTGCGGGAATCGAGGACTGTCGTCGTCACGCCGCCAGCGACGCCTGCGTAAAGACCGGCCGCGCCGGAAACCGCGACGGCGGTGACGCTCTCGCTCGAGCGGGCCTGAACGGCGATGCCTTTGATTTTTGTGGTCGGGAAATTCTGGCTTGCGCTGTCGCCACGCAGCACCGCGATCTCGCCTGATCCTTCAGCCGCCGCCGTAATGGCGGCGCCGGCGCCAATTCGCGCCTCTGTATTCTTGGCGATGAGCGTGACCGCGGCGGAGGCGCCGATTCCGGCGCCGCCGATTCCGACCGCCACCTGGCCGACGACATTGACCACCTTGGTGTCGTCGGAGGCGAGCACGCCGACGTTTCCACCGGCTGCAACGGTGCCGTTGATCGCGGCCAAAGTCGTGTTGCTGATATTGACCACGCCCGCGCCGGCGTCAAGCCCGACAAATCCGGATGCGGCGAGGCCAGCGGTTATCCCGAGTACGTCCTCGGTAGCAGCCGCTTGCACGATGACGTCGCCATAGGCTGTGATCCGCGCCGCGCCAACCGTCGCCTCGGTCGTCAGACCGATGATGGACACATCAGCGCCCGGCGCCGCGGAGAAGGCCGCGCCGACCGGCAGCGCACCCGAGATGCCGAGGTTGAAGACGTCGTCCGAAGCGTTGACCCGCACCGAACCCTGGCCCTCACCGCCGGCGCGCAGGACCGCTCCATTTCCGACCGAGGCTCTGGTGAGCGCATGTGTGACGTCGACTGCGGCGACGAGATTGACGGCGACGGTTCCGCCGCCGCCGCCGGCGGCAATGGACTTGACCTCTTCCGTGCTGGTGGCGGTGACCGAAATGCCGCGCATCGCCGCATAGTCCTGGCTCGCCTGGCGCTCCTTTGTCAGGTTTGGATCAGTCAGATTGCCCTGATTGGGATCGCCGGTGACGTGACCGAGACTGACAGACACGTTGGGGGGCTGCACATCGCCGGGGTTGCCGGACGGCGGCGCGTAAGTGATGTCGAAAGCCCCAAGCGCCGAGGAAATCGGATCGGAGCCAGGCGACGCGAGCGCCGTGATGCTCACATTTTGAGCGATGAGGGCCTCGGTATCCTTATCGATCACGGCGACGCCCGCCGAGGCCCCGACGCTGACGCCGGGACCGCCGCTCACAGCGCCTATGAACTGGTCCAACGTCGTATTATCGACTGCTGAAACCTGCACGCTGCCGTCGGCGCCCACTTCGGTCGCGCCGCCCGCTCCGAGCCGCGCGATGGTGGTGAGATCGAGCACATAGACCGATGCGGCGCCGGCGATCGCGAGGGTTCCGGAGAAACCCGCGGCGCCAGCGTAGGAGGAGAGCGTCTCCTGCGACAGGGCCTGGATAAGGATATTGCCTCTCGCCGCGGCAAGAGCTGGCGCCAACATTTTTGCTTCGGTCGCTTTTTTGATCGAGGCGCCATCGGCGCCCGCGCCAATGCCCACGGCGCCAGCACCCGCGAGCGCGCCGCCGCCGGCCTTCCCATCGGTGATGTTGGCGGCCAGGAGATTGAACCCCGCGGAACCGCCGATGAGGCCGAATTTGGCGTTTTCGCCGATTGTGGCCGTGGTTGTCTCGTCGAGCAGCGTGACTGAAGCCGAACCGGCCACAGCCGCTGTCCCCGCGCCAGCGGCGCCGGCGGCGACGGTGAGCAGCGTGTCACGCGTCACAGCGGTTACAGAAAGGCCGTGGAAGGCATTGAAATTTGCGAGCTCGCCGTCAAACACAGTTGGCGCCTTGAACCCGTTGCCGCCGCCAGCGGCAAAAATCGTCGCCTTTCCAACAAGGGCGATCGTGTCATTATTCGAGATCAGGGTCGCGTTCCCGATGCCCACCGCGGCGGTGCCCGCCCCGGCAATGGCGCCCGCGATAGTTGTCGCGTCCAGGCTGCGGGCCGCGGCTATTCCAACGCTGCCGCTTGCGTAGATCACCGCGCCGGCATCGACGGTCGCCTTTTCCTGGGTTTCAAGGTCGGTGATCGCCACCGATCCGCCGAGCGCGAAGCTGCCCGCGCCGGCGCCCCCGACGGCGATGGTTTTGAATGTTTCCTCGGCGCTTGCAACTATCAGGATATCGCCGGCGGCGATATCGCCAGCGGCGATAGTGGCGCCAGTGATCTGGACAAGCCGCTTTTGCTTATCGACATTGGTCGCGACGGCGGCGCCGATTGCAGCCGAACCCGCCCCCGCCGCCGAACCCGCCCCCGCGGAAACAGTGAGCCCTGCGTCTCTGGCTTCGACCGTCACATGCCCGCTCGCGCGGAGCTTCGCGCCAGCGTCGAGAGACGCCTCGACGGTTCCGGCCAAAGTGTTCGTGACGACGGAGCCGCCCAGGGCGAAAGTCTGCGCGCCAGCGGCGCCGACCGCCACGCCCAGAACCTTATTGTCTGTAGTCGTCGCGGAAACTGTAATCGGACCCGCGGCCGTGATATCGCTTCGGGATACCAAAGCCCTGGTTACGTCGGCAAGATTACTTGTTGCGACAGCGGCGCCCACGGCGGCGCTCTGCGCACCTGCGACCTGACCGGCAAACGTGTCGGTTTCACTATCCGCCTGGCTCGCCGTGATCGAGATGGAGCCGCCGTTGATGTCTTGGATGGCGCCTTTCAAACCGGCCACCTGCGCTTCCGTGACCCGGCGCGAGGTGTCCGTCGCGACGGAAGCGCCGAGAGCGAAACTCTGGGCGCCAACGCCGCCCACCGCGACAATGACATTATGCGCTCCAGTGGTCTTCGCCTCGATCGCGAGCGATCCCTTCGCGGTAACGCCTGGGCCGACGAGGAGCGCACGCACCACAGGCTCGGTATCGAGGGTGGCGACGGCGGCTCCGATCGCCGCGCTCTTTGCGCCGACGCCAGAGCCTGCGACAAGATTGTTCGAATTGTCACGATCCTCCGCAAGAATCGTGACCGGGCTCCCCGATTCGGAAGAGATGACGCCGACCTCAGCCTGGATCGTCGACCGATCGGTAATGGTTGCGACAGAACCGCCGAGCGCGAATGTCTGGGCGCCAACGCCGCCAACGGCGATCGCGGACGCTGTCGAGTCAGTGCGGTCTGCGATGAAGCTGACCGGTCCGCCGGAAGCGACCGTTGCGAGACCCGCTCCCTCCACCTTCACGCTTGTCTTAATATTGTCGGTCGCCACGGCGGCGCCGATCGCTGCGCTCTTCGCCAGGGCGATTTCGCCCGCGGAAGCGGTATATGTATTGCCGCTCTCACCCGCATGGACCGTCAGGCCATTCTTGACGTAGACATCGGCCCGGTTCGAAATCCTGGCCGCCGTCGCGTTGCTGATGGTGTTTACCGCGACCGAGCCGCCCGCGGCGAAGTTCTGCGCCCCCTGGCCTCCCGCCGCCACAGCGGTAATCTGATCCCCGTGCGACAGCGCCTCGAGTGTTACGCTCTTGGCGTCGACTCTCGTCGAGGATCCGTCGATCGACGCCGTTGTCGTGTTGGCGAGAACATTGGTCACAACCGCGGCGCCTATGGCGACACCCTTGGGAGCGAAAGCGGCGCTGCCCGCGGCCCCATCGATCGCCGACGTCTCGGACGCCCTGACGGTGACATCGCCCGCAGTGGCGACATTGCTGTCGCGGATGGAGACATCGATCGTTTGTTCAATTGTGTTGGCGGAGGCCGATCCGGCCGCGGCCCCGCCGCTATCCGACAGCGCGACGCCCAGCGCCACGCTCGAGATACGGCTCACATCCCCGGCTTCAACGTCCAGGCCTCCCGTATCTGTGATGGTGGCGCCGTCGAGGAAGGCGCGCACCGGAGCCGTGATCTTGTTATAGGCCACCGCGACGCCAAAACCGGCCTGTTTGCCGGCCGCCACACCGCCGGCGATGACGACAATGCCCTGATTGCCATCCGCCGTCACCTCGACGGGAGCGGGCCCGCGGCTCGACACGATCGAGCGCGCGATCGAGGCTTCGACGCCATTGCCCTCTGTGGAAGGCGCGATGAAATTGACCGCAACCGTGCCCGCCACCCCAACGCCTTGGGCGCCGGCGCCAAGCGAGCCGGCGACCGCAATGATTTGCGGCGTGGCGGCGGCGCCTTGGCCCGCGCCGGTCTCGCCGCGCCCGGCATGGATGCTCAACTGTCCGCTGGCGAGTTCAACCGTGCTGTCCAGAATGCGCGCGCGGACCGAGCTGTCGACATAATTATAAGCGAGCGCGGAGCCGAAGCCGAACTTGCCGCCAAAGCTCAGGGCCCCGGCAACGACACTGAGCGCCAGCGCGTCCGTGCTGGTGAGGGTGATCTTGCCGCCGGCCGCGATGGTGGCCTTGTCGATCGCCGTCGAGGTGTCCTGCGACATGCGGTTGACCGCGACCGAGCCGGCGACGGCGATTCCGTTTTGGCGCGCGGCGCCCGAGCCGCCCGCGACCAGAGAGAAGGCGTGACCCGTGCGCTCGGCGCGGACGTCGAGATCGCCCGACAGGCTGAGCCTGGCGCGATCGATATAGGCCTGCGTCGCGCCGTAAAGATCAACTTCGCCATAAGCTCCGGCAAGACCGGCATTCGTCCCGCCATCGCCGCCCTTGGCCACAGCGGCGGAGCCCGCCGCGCTGATCTCAAGGCTATCGTTGACCGCCGCGACCTCCGCCGATCCCGCGGTGATTCCGCCCGGATCGTCGATGAAGGCTCGCGTGATCTCGGTGACGCTCATGTAGGAGACATCGCCGGATACGGCGAGGCCGAAACTGCCGGTGGGCGTATTCGCATCGCCCTGGCCGGCATTTGGAACCGGCAGGTTGGCTGTACCGCCTGGCGCAACCGGCTCGCTGCCGGCGACGCCAGCAGCAAAGGAGAGGCCGAAGACGCCGCCTGTTGTTGTCGCCGTAATCGCCAGCGCGCCAGAACCAAGATCGATAGAGGCGGCGGCCGTGGAGGCGCCATTCGGATCGCCGAGATAGGCCAATGTTGTGCGGCTCAGATCGAAGATCGTGCCAGCGACGCCGACGCCGATCGAATCCCCCTTGAACACACTGCCGACCAGGCTGAACAGGATGGATTGATCATTGGCCGCCACAGTGACCGAAGGTGAGATAACCACCGCGCCCGAGCCAATCCACGCCTCGGTATCGCTCTGCCCGCTGATCGCTGTGACCGTGCCGGAGACGGCGAAAGTGCCAGCCTGCGCACCCGACTGCCCCAATGTGATGTCGAGGATGTTCTGGTTCGCGGTGACCGAGAGGCTTCCGGCCGAACCTGTCGTCACTTTGGCGCCGTCGCCGATTTCAGCATCGGTCGTTGTCTTATAGAATTCGAGGCTCAGCGCGCCGCCGATGCCGCCGGTTTTTCCCTGCGTGCCGAAAGGTTCGTAAAGCGACCAGACATCGCCCTTGCGTTTGGCCTTGGCGATGCCATCGGGGCTCAGCTCGATATCGAAAATGCCGGTCATATCGACCCGGTCGATGTTGGTTTTGGCATCGACCGTGACGGACTGGGCCGTCGTCTGCATTGCCTTGTTCTGATTGATCAGCGCGCCGCTGCTGATGATCGCTTGCGAATTCGTCTCGAAATTTTCGAAATTGACAGCGCCGCCAATCGACACGCCACCCGCCGAATTCTTGCCCGTGGCACGCGCCCAGGAGTTGATGAACTGATCCTGAATGAACAAGGTGCGGCCGACAAAGGAGGCGATGGTTCCGGTCGGATCGGCCTTCAGCTTGTTGAGCAGCGCCTGGCCGTAGGCGTCAGGACTGTTGACGGGCGTAAGGAACGGATAATCCACCTCGCTACGGACGGTGAGACTGGCCCCTGCGTCGATCTTTGCGCCGCTGTCGACCAGCGCCTGCGCATTATCATCGGTTAGCGTGACGGCGGCCGCGCCGCCAATTGCGACGGTCGAGCCGCTATTGCTCGCCTTGGAAATACGGCCCTCGGCCGCATCTTGCATCTTGTGCGACAGGGTTGCCGTAACAGAGACATTGGAGCCCGATTCGATCACGGCATCGCCGCCAACTTCGGCAACCACACTATTTTCCGATTTCAGAAAGGCGAGATCCGCCGCGAGCGTGAAGTTCGTATTGCTGCCACTGCCCGCCGGCGTATTCGTCTTGATCTGCTCTTCGATCGGGTTCTTGCCATTGGGCAGATTTCCGAGATTTTGCAGATTGGCGAAAATATTGGTGAGCGCCGGGGCGAACTCGCCCTTGGTGATGGCGTCGCGGATTTTTGGCTCGCTGCCAATGCCGGACTTGCCAATAGACTTATCGTTGGTCACCAGCGTGGCCTCGATATTGACGCCTGTTTTGGCGACAGGGGTCAATGTCTGCGCATCGCCGGACATGTAGCTGCTATTGTCCGTATTGATGTCGATCGCATGAGTGTAGCCATCGCTCGACAATGCGTCTTCGCGCGTCGCGGCGAGCCGGAACTGGGTTGGATCGACGCCCGATCCATCGGCGAGAGGCGCCGGGATCGCGTAATAGGTTTGGCCATTGGTCAGTCCGGCGATCTGCAATCCAAGGGCCGATTCATAAGTCAGCGCCTGTCCCTGAGCAAAGCCCGGCGCGCTGTCGAAAATGAAATTATTGGCTGTTGTATCGAGGCCGAAAGAATAGCTCTGTCCCGTGCTCGTGACCAGGAGCGGATTGAGGTTCATCTGAACCGTCTGGCCATTGGTCGGGTCGACGAGCTGAATTTCATTCGGGCTACCCGCGACCGGCGCGCCAAGATAGGTTTTCTGATCCACCAATCCGCCAACCAACTGCCCTTGGACGGCGTGATAGGTCACCATCTGTCCAGCGCCCAGGGTCCACGCCTGGCCAAGGTCGATCGCATTGGTGGTTTCGTTCACATTGGTGAACTGGAATGTCTGTCCATTCGCCGTCGTCAGGGTCGGATTGGGCTGCAGCGCCACAGGAACGCCGGCCAGAGCGTCGGCGTGGGTCGCCGCCAGCTGGATCTCGCTGGCGCTACCGGCAACTCTGATCGCGTAATAGGTTTGGCCATCTGTCAGGCCGCCGACGGCGCCGCCCAAACCGCTCGAATAGGTGAAGGCGTCGCCCGTCTGGATCTTGGTTACATCACCGAGGTCAAACGTCCCGGTCGCCGGGTTGACGACGATGAACGGGTTGAACGTATAGGCCGGAGCAACGGCAGCGCCCTTTGCGCTGACATGGCCATCGACGGTCGCCTTGACATCATTATTGGTGAACGCGAGCGTGGCGTCGATGCCGACGAGACCATTGAGATAGGACGCGGTCTCGCCGCTCTGATTATTGCCGCTATTGCCGAGCGCCCGGATTGCCGCATTCCCGTTCGCGACGATGGAGGCGCCTTTCTCAACAGTGACATGCGAGACAAGGGACGCCAGGCCGACCGCCACGGAAATTTGCACATTCGACGGATTTGTCGGGAAGACCCCGGTGTTCTGCGACACACGGGCGATTCCAGCCGCCTTCGACGTGGCGTCCGAAACAACCGAGACGTCCGCCCCCGCGGTGAGCCTCGCGCCTGAGGCGATTTGCACATTGGCGGTCGCGTCCGTCTCGTCATAGACGACCGCAACCCCGCCGCCAACGCTGGCAGGGCTAAACCAATAGATCGCATTGCCTGTCGCCAGGGATTGCGCCGTGGCGGTGACCGAGAGATCGCCAGCGGCATTTATGGAAGCCCCTTTGCCGATGGTAATTTCCGCGTCGGAGGATTTTCCCAGGACCGACACTGGCAGTTGCAGGAAAGACGAGAAGGCTTCGAGCGGTTTCATGAAATTGAACCCGCCCGATTCTCCATTGACGAGACCATCGACGCTCTGATCGCCCGCGGTCGCGCTGAGAGCCACAGCGCCGCCGTCAATAACGGCGTTGGCGCCGATCGCGATCGTCGCCTTGCGGGGAACAAAATTATTCGTAACGCCATCAAGCACGAAGCCGGTCGCCACGGCCTGATAATTTGCGGACAGCGTAATATCGCCTGGCTTGAAGGTTCCTCCCGCATCCGCGCGTAGCTTGGCGCTGGCGCCAAGCTCGATGTCGCTGCCGGAAAGCGTGATCGCCCCGGAATTGCCAACCACCAGCCCATTAGGATCAATATCGCGCGTCGATAGCGTGGCCCCAGACTGCACCGCAACCCTGTTGTCGTATGAATAGACGGCATAGAGCGGCCCCGTCGGCCCGGCATTGACGCTGAGCGCGCCGCCACCTGTGTCGATCGAAGCGAGGCTGACCGTGTTGCTGTTCAAGGACTGATCGGCAGTCGTTGGCGCGGACGCATCGATCGTCAGGGACGCGCCCGCGAGCGACAAACGGTCGACCGTGACAGTGTCGCCGCCGCCGGTGGCCTTAAGCGTCAAGGATTGGCTCGGTTTGTAGAACGTGACGCTGGGGGACGTGTTCTTGAGACTCTCGACCGTCAGCTGTTCCGGGTTTGCCGCAGTTTGCAAAACCAGATTATCTTTAGCCGCTGGCGCGGTGACCGTGACATTGGCCACGACCGCCTTTTCGGCGTCGATGGGGTCGAGCGAGATTGCATCGAGCGCGGCATAATTGAGCGTCGAGCCATCGATGGCGACGCTTCCAGAGCCCGGCCCTATCCCGGTAAAGGCAACGTTCTGGAAGCCATTGCCCTTGATGTCGAGACTGCTATTGCCGCCACCATCGAGGGTCATGGCGAGCGGGCCATTGGCTTGCCAAACAAAAGTATCCTGGCTGTTTGCGGCATCCTGAAGATGGGTGAAGCCGGCGAAACTCAGCCCGTCGAGCGTTCCGGCGCCCTGGCTGGTGATCGTCCAGGCATCGCTTTTTCCTGAACTGGCCAATGTGGCCTGTCCGCCATGGTCCACGAGGCTGATCCAGCTCAAATCCATGGCCGTCGCGGCCTGCGCTCCTGTAAACTTGACTTGGAGCGTATCATTGTTCGCGGCATCGATTTCGACCGGGCCGTTCGCCGCCGTATATTGGCCGACGAGGACAGAGGTGTTGCCCAGGCTCTGTTCCAGCACGCGCAAGGTTTGCGCCGTGGCGTCAATCTCCAACGTGAAATTGCCGCCAAGATGGCTCGGATCAACCGGTAAAATTTCGGCCGACAGAAGCAAGCGCGGCTCAAGCGCCTCGAACCGCAGACCGTGCGATCGCTCTGCGGGCCTTCGCCTAAAACCCCGAGTAAATGGGTTACGAAAGCCTCGCATCCGATCCTCCTGGCCGCTTATGTCTCGCGACTTCCAGAACTGCCGCGGTACCGTTAATCGAAGCGATCGATGGTCGCAAGCGTAAACGAGGCGTAGCGCAGGTGGATCGGATGAAAGCCTCAGGCGGCGACAAGGCTTGCGAGGAAATCATCCTCCCCGCCGGCGGTTTTGCGCTTGAGGCGTTGAGAGTCCTTGCCCGGCATTTTACGGATGAGATTGTTCGCCATGTGCCTTAGCGTTGTAAAGTTAGCGGGAGCATTTGCGGTTCGCGCACGGCATTCGTCGTCGCGAAAGACCATGTCCATGATCCAATGCAGGCCATTCTCGATCATCCAATGATCACGGATCATCGGACCAACAAGGTTGGCGCGCAAGAGCGGCCAGGTGATGTAGAATTGTGTCTCCTGTATGACTTTTCCATCGCTTTCGCGCCTCCTCTCGACCATCATGACGCCTCCCAATCCCGGCCAGTCAAGGCGCTCCCGCAGCCACCCTACATCGTGGATCGCGATGTAGGGTGTGGTTTCGATGCGGTCATGACCGGCGTCGGTCGTTTCGTGTCAGCTGATCGTCGTGCCCTTGAAATCAATTTGCTTTTTTATCGGCCCAGCCTGCCGATAATCAGGCATGTCTTTGAAGCAAGACAGAAAGGCTGTCGTCTCGGCCAAAGCCGCGAAATTCCCGGCATCCTCGTCCATCGAAATCCTCCCCAGTCTGAATCAGAGGATTTCGACAAATTCAACATCTCAGTGCTGCGTCACGCAATTCTTCACCAGATCACCCCGGAGGAGCAATCTCGAGCGGCAGATCGGCCGTGCGCTGCGGTCAGCATCGCCGAGGGCAGCGCCAGCCATGTCCGTATCGCGCGCCGACCTCGCCGAGCTTTTAGGCCCACCGCGCTTCGAGGATGAAGCTGCGATGCGCGTCAGCGTTCCGGGCGTCGCGACGGGCCTTGCCTGGACGCCGGTCGGCGGCGACATTCTCGTCATCAGGCGACGAAAACGCCGGGCCACGGCAGGCTCATCCGGCGTGACTACGGGGACATTCCGTTGGAGACGCGCGCACCTCGAATTCGTCTGGCAGGAACGCGTCGACGACGCCGCGGCGGCGGCCTTTGAGGCGCAGGCGTCGGCTGAGACCCTGCGTTCGCCGGGACTCCAGCCGGCGCCGCCATGACGAAGGAATTGTTCGGAAATCTGGTTTCGCAAGGCCTGCGACGCCGCCGGCGGCAAGGGCTCTACCATCGGCTGCGCAAAGCAGTTGCGAAGAAATGCGGCGGGACGAAAATCTACCGCCGGACGTGTTCACACAGTGCAGGCGAGAAGCGGGAAAACGAAATAAAGAGCAGCTGAATTTTTCAGATATAGCGCTCCTGCCCCGCGCACCGAAAACCACCCGCCTATTTGGCGCGCCACGATTTAGAGCCTTCGCCCTCGATCGAACCGCCGATAATCGCCGCTGTCGAACTCGCCTCCCGGCCGTGAAGACGAAACCATGCGTGGCTCGCGTCGAGCCAGCCATCGCGCCATGCGCTGTTGGTTTTTGAGCTGACCGACGCATCATAGGGATTCGCGGAGAGAAGGCGGCCTTCGATAAACGCCTTCATTCCGCGTTGATAGCTTCGCGCAGGCATATCACAACCTCAACGAGCAAAAGGACGGACCCCGCCCCAAGTCCCATGAAGCGCAAAGGGAGCTTCATTCGCAAATAACGCCGCAGCGCCTCGCGATGTGGCCGCGCTCCGGCTCGTCAGCCGATCCGGAACGCCGCGGCGCGCGGCGGGGCAAGAAAAAATGCGCCTGCCGAGAGGGCTCCCCGACAGACGCATCATCCCGGGTATCCCGGGGGGGGGGAGGAAGATCGATGCACTTCCCTTTCTGTTCGCTTTTCCAAGGGGCGTCATTGTTCCCACCAAGTCGGATCGCTGACTGTTCAAAAGCGCTCACGATTGAAAAAAAATGTCACAGAGCAGGGGCGATCCCTGTTGAAGCGCCGGCGGCGCCGACGCGGACGTCACGGCGGCGATTTCACGTTGTCCGGCCACTCACTCAGAACGACGCTCAGCAATGAGCTGTGAACCTCCAGATGACCGTTGTATTCGATGAAACCCATCTTACGAAACTTGTTCATGAAATGGCTCACCCGCGACCGCGTCGAGCCGATCATCTCGGCGAGCATCTCCTGATTTATCTTCGTGGTGATCGGCTCTGGCTGGCCCTGCTTGCCGAAATTGGCCAAAATCAGCAGCACCCGAGCGAGCCGCTTCTCGGTTGAGTTGAAAAGCTGGTCGACCAGGTCCGCTTCAACCCGCGCGTTCCGCGCCAGAACATACCTAATGAACATTTGGGAAAACGCCGGCTCGTCTCGAAGAACCCGCAGAATTTCGGCCTTGTCGACGCGCAACGCCACGCATTCCGTGATCGCGGTTGCTGTCGCCAAGCGCCTTGTTTGGCCGATCAGGCATCCCTCGCCCAGGAACTCGCCCGCGCCAAGTATCGCAACGACCGCTTCCTTGCCTTGTTTGGAGACGACAGTGACCTTGACCCTGCCGGACTCGATATAAAAGATAGAATTCGCCGCATCCCCCTGCGTATAAATGACAATATTCTTTTGTTTATGCGAAATGACCTGCCCCTTGGCGGCAGTTTTCAGGAAAGCGATTGGATCAAATCGCGAATTTTGCATTCGATTTGGAGATTTGCTCGGACCGCGCATCTCGGCTCCCTTGCAATTCAGCGGCCTGCCGCCAATTCACGAGCTCTACGAGTATAAACAGTTCGCCTTTTCCACGGCGAAGCAAGCGCCAAACAACATATCACATTAAAATCGGCAGGGATGCTTGAAAAAGCGTGCGGCGCACAAGCACGAAGCCCCTTCGCGGGGCCTCGCCACGTCGCCGGACCTTGCAGCGCAACGACGCGGGTCGCGCGCCGCGCGAGCTATGCTGATTGAGCGCTTCATAACTTCGCGGCGGGAAAGCAGCGTAATGCCACCTCCCCGGGCGCCCCGTCGCTTCTTTGGGGCGGGATGTTTTCGATGGCTACGGGGCCGGCCGCTCATAGCAGTCTGGATCTGCGCGGCCCGCCATCTTGTCGCGACGCCGCCCACGCAAATCTTTGCGCTGCTTTGCTAAGTTGGCCGCTCCGGGCATTCGCGCAATCCGTCGCGCAATGGCCGGGCGGCTGACGCCAACTCGCTCGAAGAGGGGGAAAACGAGAGGTGGAAACTCGCGAGAGCCCAAGGCGGACGAGATTCAGCTGCGAGTTCAATTCGCAATGCGCGATCCCGCCACGTAAAATTCAAATTCGGCTCGATGAATCCGATCTCGCTGTCCAAGCCTGCCTCGTTCGCTCGGGCTTCGAACCAGTCAGCCAAGTCCGTGACGTCCGCGGTCAGCAAGCAGGGAAGTCTGAATTGCCAAGCCCGGCGGTCAGCTTCGCCTCGCCCCGAAATGATGAGCCAATTTGAGTCGTAGGGAACCCCTTCAAGGTCGGGAAATTCATACCCCACGATCGCCAATTGAAAGGAGGACCCGTCGTCTCGCGAAAAGCGCATTGGCCCCAGTCCGCCTTCGATGAAGTTCGGCGTTCGCGCAACTGGTTTCGCGCGGCCGCGCAACGGTCCGCCGCGCTAAAGCCGTCGCAATAGCCCAACCAACCTCAAGGCGCGGCGCCGACTCGCGGCGGGGTGCAGTTGCCCTGCCTTACTCGCCCGGCGCCTTCGCCTCGATGGAAAGCGCGTGAACACCGGCGCCGAGCTCTGTCGCCAGAGCCGCGTTGATCGCCCGGTGCCGCTCGACGCGGCTCTTGCCCTCGAAGGCCGGAGAAACCACCTTCACCTTGAAATGCGTTTCCCCAGCGGGGCCGGCCCGGCCCGGCCGCTCGGCATGGGCGTGGCCGGCATGCTTGTGCAACTCGTCGATGACTTCGAGGGTGACTGGCGAAAAGCCCGCCTCGAGTTTCGCCCGCATGGCTTTGGCGACGACTCCGGGTTGGACCGCCGCTTGCTTCTGATCACTCATTCTGGCCTCTCCCGTCAGTCTCCCGCGCCGGTTCGAGCGCGAATTTTTAGAGAATAGCGCGTCATGACAGCCCGCCGCAACGCCCTGCGGCTAATAGCCGATGCAAGAGTGTTTTATAGCCTTCAGACACCGACGCGCTTGCAGCCGCCCCCCAAAGACATCCATAATGCCAAGGTCATGAACTTAAACTCCCGCATCTTCGATCGCATCCGCGTCAAACGCGAACCCAAGCAGGCTGTCCGGCAGGAGCAGCCGCGCTGCGACTTTCCGGGCTGTTCCGAGCCCGGCGGCCATCGCGCGCCAATGGGGCGCCTGCGCGAGGGGCAATATTTTTCCTTCTGCCTCGACCATGTCCGCGAATACAACGCGACCTACAATTATTTCAACGGCATGAGCCCGGAGGACGTCGCCCTGTACCAGCGCGACGCCCTTGTCGGCCATCGCCCGACCTGGTCCATGGGCTCGAACCGCGGCGCGAAAGGCTTTCGCGAGGACGGCGACGATCCCGCCGGCGCGGCCGATTTCATCGGCGCGGCCGGGCCGGGCGCAAGGCGCGCGCCGAAGGCGGAGCCGGCGAAGCCGCGCCATGGCGTCGCCGCCCTGCGCGCCCTCGATGAGCTTGGCCTTGACGACAGCGCTGATGCGGAAGCCATCAAAGCGCGCTACAAGGATCTTGTGAAGCGGCTGCACCCCGACGCCAATAGCGGAGACCGCTCCAACGAGGACAAGCTGCGCGAGATCATCCGCGCCTATAAATATCTGAAATCGGTCCGGTCCGCCTGAGAGCGCCGGTTCCGCGAGAACCTTGCGCCCGGATTCCAATTGCGCGAACCGGGCCCATCGCAACGGAGAAAGAATGGACAGCGCAACCACCGACCCCGGCGCCGTGACCGCCGGCCTGCCGGACATGAAAATTTCCGTGCGCCAGGTTTTCGGCATCGATTCCGACATGGAGGCGCCCGCCTATTCGACCAGCGACCCGCACGTGCCGGACCTTGATCCCGACTATCTGTTCGATCGCGACACGACGCTCGCGATTCTGGCCGGCTTCGCCAAAAACCGCCGCGTGATGGTGACGGGATATCACGGCACCGGAAAATCGACCCATATCGAGCAGGTCGCGGCGCGGCTCAACTGGCCCTGCGTGCGCATCAACCTCGACAGCCACGTCTCTCGCGTCGATCTCGTCGGCAAGGACGCCATCGTCATTCGGGACGGCCAGCAGGTGACCGAATTCCGCGACGGCATTCTGCCATGGGCGCTGCAGAACAATGTCGCCCTCTGTTTCGACGAATATGACGCCGGCCGGCCCGACGTCATGTTCGTGATCCAGCGCGTTCTCGAAGTGTCGGGCCGCCTGACCCTGCTCGACCAGAGCCGCGTGATCCGGCCGCATCCGGCGTTCCGGCTGTTCTCGACAACCAATACGATCGGGCTTGGCGACACGTCCGGCCTTTACCATGGCACGCAGCAGATCAATCAGGGCCAGATGGACCGCTGGTCGATCGTCGCGACGCTGAACTATCTGCCGCACGACCGGGAAGTCGAGATCGTGCTGGCCAAGGTGAAGAGCTTCCAGCAGAATAAATCGACCCGCGACCAGATCGGAAAAATGGTCCGCGTCGCCGATCTGACGCGCAACGCCTTCATCGCCGGCGACCTCTCCACGGTGATGAGCCCGCGCACCGTCATCACCTGGGCCGAGAACGCGGAAATCTTCGGCGATGTCGGCTTCGCGTTCCGCCTCACCTTCCTCAACAAATGCGACGAGCTGGAGCGCTCGCTGGTCGCCGAATTCTATCAGCGCTGTTTCGGCAAGGAATTGCCCGAGAGCGCGACCAATGTCGTGATGAGCTGAATGAGGCCGAAGCCGCTTTGACCGGATCGAACGCCAAACCGCCGTCGAAAATGGAAACCCCGCAGGAGCCGTTCAAGCGCGCCGTCGCGGGCTGCATGCGCGCGCTCGCCAAAACGCCCGGCCTTGAAGTCGTCTATGCGCCGGAGCGCCCGAGCCTGATCCAGACGGCGGCCGGCGCCAAGGCGCGGCTGCCCGAGCCGCCGCGCCGCATCGACGCCCGCGAAGCGGCGATCCTGCGCGGCCACGCCAATTCGATGGCGCTGCGCCTCGGCTGCCACAATATCGAGATGCATCGGCGCCTGTCGCCGCAGGTCGCGAGCGCCCGCGCCGCCTTCGACGCCGTCGAACAGGCCCGCGTCGAAGCCATTGGCGCCCGCCGCATGGAGGGGGTCGCCGCCAATCTCGACGCCATGCTCGACGACCGCTACCAGCGCGCCCGCTATGCCGATGTCGCGACCCGCGCGGACGCGCCGATCGAGGACGCGCTCGCGATGATCGTGCGCGAACGGCTAACCGGCCAGAAGCCGCCGCCGAATGCGCGGCGCATCGTCGATCTCTGGCGCTCTGTCATCGAAGAGAAGGCGGGGGCCGATCTCGACCGCCTCGGCGCCGCGATCGAGGATCAGCGCGCCTTCGCCCTTTCGGTGCACAGATTGCTGACCTCGCTCGAAATGATCGACGAATCGAGCCTCGACGACCGGCCCGAAGAGGACGAAGGCGAGACCGACGACGTCGACGAAGGCGACGCCGACACGGAGGGCGACGAGGGCGAGGAGGACCAGCGCGCCGGCGCCCGCGAAATGGAGAAATCCGAGGCCGCCGCCGAGGCGACGGACGATAGCGAAACCGACGCCGCCGACGCGCCCACCGGCGAGTTCGAGGACGAGGCCGATTTCTCCGATTCCGAACAGGGCGCCGATCCGAACCGGCCGCCGCCGCAAGGGCGTCCCGAGCAGCGCGGTCCCGATTACAGGGCCTTCACGAAAAAATTCGATGAAGTCATCGCAGCGGAAGATCTTTGCGACCCCGAGGAGCTGGAGCGGCTGCGCTCCTATCTCGACAAGCAGCTAAATAATCTCTCGTCGGTCGTCGCCCGGCTCGCCAACCGCCTGCAGCGGCGCCTGATGGCGCAGCAGAACCGGTCCTGGGAGTTCGATCTCGAAGAGGGCATGCTCGACCCGGCCCGCCTCGCCCGCGTCGTCATCGATCCGCAGCAGCCGCTCTCTTTCAAGCAGGAAAAGGACGCCGACTTCCGCGACACCGTCGTCACGCTCCTGATCGACAATTCCGGGTCGATGCGCGGGCGCCCGATCACGGTCGCCGCCACCTGCGCCGACATTCTCGCCCGCACGCTGGAGCGCTGCGGCGTCAAGGTCGAGATTTTGGGCTTCACGACAAGGGCCTGGAAGGGCGGCCAATCGCGCGAGGCGTGGCTGCAGGCGGGCAAGCCCGCGGCGCCCGGGCGCCTCAATGATCTGCGCCACATCATCTATAAATCCGCCGACGCGCCCTGGCGGCGCGCACGCAAGCACCTCGGCCTGATGATGCGCGAGGGGCTGCTGAAGGAGAACATCGACGGCGAGGCGCTCGACTGGGCGCATAAGCGCCTGCTCGGCCGGTCCGAACAGCGGCGCATCCTGATGATGATTTCGGACGGCGCGCCGGTCGATGATTCGACGCTGTCCGTCAATCCCGGCAATTATCTCGAAAAGCATCTGCGCCATGTGATCGAGACGATCGAGACGCGCTCGCCGGTGGAGCTCATCGCCATCGGCATCGGCCATGACGTGACGCGCTATTATCGCCGCGCGGTCACGATCGTCGACGCTGAAGAGTTGGGGGGTGCGATGACCGACAAGCTCGCCGAGCTGTTCAGCGAAACGGCCGCGCCGACACGCGCCGAGCGCGGCAGGGGTTCATCCCAAAGCCCGCTGCGGGCGGGCCTCGCCCGCCTGCACTAGTTCGAAAGTTTAACGGTCTGGAAGCGGCGCCTTAGGCGACCGTCGGCGCGTCGGCGTTGGCGGCGGCCTGGCTCAGGCGCTGGCGATAAAGCCCGGCGAAATCGATCGGGTCGATGTAGAGCGGCGGAAAGCCGCCGCCGCGCACCGCCTCGGCGATGATCTGACGCGCGAAGGGGAACAGAAGGCGCGGACATTCGATCATGACGACCGGATGCTGGTCGGCGGCCGGAATGTTAACGAGCCGGAACATGCCGGCGTAATCGAGCTCGAATTTGAACAGGGTGTCGGCGTCGGTCTTCGCCGAGCCTTCGAGCAGCAGATTGACCTCGAAATCGGCCTCCGCGATCTGGCGCGCGTTGACATTCACCTGAATCTGAATGTTCGGCGCCTTTTCCTGCGGTCCAAGCGAACGCGGCGCGTTTGGATTCTCGAACGAGAAATCCTTCGTATATTGCACCATCGCATTGATCGCGGGGGACGCGTCCGCGTTGGTGTCAGTCCCTGAACCGTTTCCATTAGCCATAGCAAGATCTCCTGCGGCTGCGGGTAGCACGGAAGCCTGGCCGGGACAAGCGCAGAGCTTGACGGCGGCGCGCGCCCTGCCCGCACATGTCACAATTTTGCGCCTGCGCCGCAAACCGGTTCCCATTGGCGGCGAAATTCGTCTATCTAGGCGCCATGTCGACAGAGCCGCCGCGCCTTTATCTGATCTCGCCGCCGATCCCCGACGCCGCCGCCTTTGCGCCGAAACTTGAGGCGGCGCTTGGCGCTGGCGACGTGGCCTGCCTGCTTTTGCGCGCCGCCGGCCGCGATTCGGGTGAAAACAAGAAAATCGTCGCCGCGCTCGCCCCTATGGCGCAGTCGCGCGGCGTCGCCGTGCTCGTCGAGGGGGATACGCAGCTCGCCATTCGCGCCGGCGCCGACGGCTGTCATATCGAGGGCGCAGGCGAAGTGCTCGAGGCCGCCGTGGCCGCCCTGCAACCGGACCGCATCGTCGGCGCGGGCGCGCTCGCCAGCCGCGACGCGGCGATGGAGGCGGGCGAATTTGGCGTCGATTATGTGATGTTCGGCGGCCCGGACGCGGCGGAGGCGCATGAGGGTGTCGTCGAACGCGTCGCCTGGTGGGCGGAAATCTTCAACGTGCCCTGCGTCGCTTACGCGCATGAGTTGACGGATGTCCGCGAACTCGCCGAAGCGGGAGCCGATTTCATCGCGCTCGGCGATGCGGTTTTCGAAGACCCGCGCGGCGCGGCTACCGCCCTTGCGGATGCCGCCGCGGCATTGGCGGCTTATCTGGCGGACTCGCGTGAAAAATCAAAATAATCCGCCGCCTGGACGGCTCGCGCTCGGCGCGGCGGCGCTCGCCTGCGCCGCAATGATCTCTTGCGACGCGCCTGCGCTGGCGCAGGGCCCGCAGTCTGCGCCGCGGAGCCCGGCTCCGGCCGCCGCCCCAGCGCTCTGCTGGCGACGCGCCGGACCTCGCCTTCGGCGCCTATCAGCGCGGCTATTACACGACCGCCCTCGCCGAGGCGGAGAAGCGGATCGCGGCCAATCCCGACGACGCCGCCGCCATGACGCTGATCGGCGAACTCTATGCGCAGGGGCTCGGCGTGCGGCGCGACCTCACGGAAGCGGATCGCTGGTACAAGCTCGCCGCCGATCGCGGCGATCGCCAGGCCATTTTCGCGCTGGGCCTTGCGAAATTGACCGGCACGGGCGTCGCAAAGGATCGCGACGGCGCCACAGCGCTCATGCAGAAGGCGGCGGCGGAGGGCCATCCGGGCGCGCTCTACAATCTCGGCGTCATGGCGATCGAGAACGACAAGGGCGTCGTTCCCGATTTCAAAAGCGCCGCGACATATTTTCATAGCGCCGCCGATCTCGGCGATTCGGACGCCGCCTATGCGCTCGGCCTGCTCTACCGCAACGGCACCGGCGTCGACAAAAGCGACGAAGAGGCCGCGCAATGGATCGGCCGCGCGGCGAAGGACGGCAATGTTCCGGCGCAAGTCGAATACGCCATCATGTTGTTCAATGGCGTCGGCGTTCCGAAAGACGAGACGGCCGCCGCCAAGCTGTTTTTAAAGGCGGCGGCGCATGACAATCCGGTGGCGCAAAACCGCGTCGCGCGCATTCTCGCGGTCGGCCGCGGCCTGCCCAAGGATCCCGTCCAGGCGATGAAATGGCACATTCTCGCCCGCGCCGCCGGGGTCAAGGACAGCTGGCTCGAGGGCGAACTCGCCAAGCTGACGCCGCAACAGAAAGACGCCGTTCAGGCCGCGGTGCGTCAGTACATGGGACGATGACGCTTCAGATTTCGAGGCGCAGCCCGCAGGCCTCCAGCGCGGCGCGCATATGCGCTGGAAGCGGCGCCTCGACGATGATCGGCTCCTTGTTTTTGTAGAGCGGGATCTCGATGCGGCGCGCGTGCAATTGCAGCTGCGTCGGGCCGCCGGCGCCATAGATCGGATCACCGAGGATCGGCCAGCCCATCGCCGCGCAATGAACCCGCAATTGATGCGTCCGCCCGGTCAGGGGCGTCAACGCCAGCAGCGCATATGCGCGCCCCTGGCCTTCGCCGCGCGCAAGAATTTTCCAGCGCGTCTGCGCCGGCTGGCCGGCTGGATCGACCTTCATCCACCAGCCCCGGCTGGCGTCGAGGCGCCCGAGCGGCAGGTCGATCAAGCCTTCGTCAAGATCCGGGGCGCCTTCGACGATCGCAAGATAGGTCTTGCCGATCTTGCCCTGCTTGAACATGAGGCCGAGCTTTTCAAGCGCCTTGTGATGGCGCCCCAGTGCAAGGCAGCCGGAGGTGTCGCGGTCGAGCCTGTGCGCCAGCGCCGGATTGCGCGGCAGGCCGAAGCGCAGATGGTGGAACGAGGCCTCGAAATTCTCGCCGCCCTTCGGCCCTTTGTGAACCGCAATTCCGGCCGGCTTGTCGAGCACGAGGATCAGCGCGTCGCGGTACAGCAGCCGCGCGTTGATCTCCGCCTCCGAGATAGCGGCGGGCGCATCATCGAGGTTCACCACCAGCCGCGCCGCTTGAACCAGATGATCGGGATCAGCGCGCTGAGCACGATGAGGCCAAGGCCCCATTGATAGCCATAAGCCCATTCGAGTTCGGGCATGTTCTTGAAGTTCATGCCATACATGCTGGCGACGAGGGTCGGCGGAATGCCGACGACGGAGACCACGGTCAGAACCCGAAAGATATTGTTCTGTTCGATATTGGTCAGGCCAAGCGTCGCGTCGAGCAGGAACTGAATCCGGTCGGTCTGACCCCGCTCATATTCGTTGAGAGAATGAATGTCGCGGCCGAGACTCTTAATCTTCGCCGTCTCCTCTGGCGCCAAATGAGAGGCTAACTCGCCAAGGACAAAGGGAAGCATGCGCGACATGCCGAGCAGCATGTCGCTGATCTTCGAGACCAGGGTGCCGTTCGCCGCGATCGTGCCGAGCACCCTGCGCAAATTCTTCGCATCCTTTACCGGACCCTGGCGAGGTTGGCCGCCGCCCTGATCGAAAACGATCTGGGACAAGCTGTCGAGTTCGGCATTGATGGTCTCCAGTTCGTCGGAGCCATATTCGATGATGGTTTCCAGCAGGGAAATAATTGCGCTCGCGCCGTCCGCCTGCCTTCTGTTCTCGACGACATTCGCGTAATGCAAATCCTCGCAGGGCTTAAGCTGCTTGTAGCGAACCGTCAGGACATAGTCCTTGCTCAGGATGAAGCCGAGCGGCGAGGTCTGCGCGACGCCGCTCGTCGAGCGGACCAGCATCGGTATGGTCATGTATAAAAAATCTTTGTCGCGGTAGAGACGGCTCGACGTGTCGATCGCCGACAGGCTCTCCAATGTGGGCACGGTGATCCCGAGGAGCCGCTCCAGAAAGGCGACCTCCTTCGGCTCCGGCCGGATGACGTCGATCCAGTTCACCCCTTCGGGAAGCGCTGGAGCGTCGAAGCCAAGCTTCACCTCCCCTTTGGCGATCGTAGAGTGAAATCTCAGCATCAATCCTCGCAGGGGTACGCGTCGGAAGTCATCAAGCCGCCGATTACGCCGCGCGCGCTATGGCGACCTTACGCGCACGCCGGCGCGAGCCGGAGGTAGGCAACCAATATGACGTTGATGCGACGACTGGCGCGGCGAATTTCGCAGCGCCGCCGCGCTAAAACGGATGATACTGGAAAATCCAGGTCTCGCTCAAAATCTTGTCGCCCTCACGCAGGAACAGCCGCATCTCGACCGGTTCGGCGCCGGGGCCCGCGGTGAGGTCGAACTGGGCGCGCCAGTGGCCGGGAACGTCGTCCGGCACAGGCTCGGTGAAGACATAGGAGAAGGTTCCGCGCGAGGCCCAGAGCACCGCTTCGGGCTTCACGCCATAGGGAAGATTGACGAGCGGCGGCCCTGAAAATTCGACCATGAACTTGCGCACGCCCTTGGGGCGCGGCAGGCCGGGCTGGCCGCCATTGCCAAGGCGCGTTGCGACGACGCGGGCGAGATCGGTCGGGAACGGTTCGTCCGCCTCCCAATAGAGGCGATAGGAGAGCGCCGCCTCCGACCCCGCCGTCGCTGGCCTGTCAGGCACCCACATGGCGACGACATTATCGTAAATCTCGTCGTCGGTCGGGATCTCGACGAGTTCGATCGCGCCCTTGCCCCAATGGCCGGTGGGTTCAACCCAAAGGCTCGGGCGGCGATCGTAATAGACGCCGTCCTGATAGTGATCGAAATTGCGGTCGCGCTGCAACAGGCCGAAGCCGCGCGGATTGTCGTCGCTGAACGCGGAGGTGACGATGCGCGGCGGATTGTTGAGCGGGCGCCAGATGCGCTCGCCCGTTCCCGTCCACATGGCGAGGCCGTCGGAATCATCGCACCTCCGGGCGCCAATCGACCGCCGTCTCCTTCTTCGTCTCGGAGAACCAGTACATCGTCGTCAGGGGCGAGAGGCCGAATCTTGCAATATCGGCGCGCAGGTAAAGCACCTGATCGATATCCATGATGACGCCCTTCGTGGCCCCTTGGCCGCGCGTCATCACGAAGCGGCAGGCGCCGGTGATGGAAGGCCCCTCGAGCAAAGCGTAGATGGTCAGAGAATCGCCGGCGTCCGCGCCGTTGATGTAAAACCGCGTGAAATCGGGGAACTCTTCCGGCTTGCCGGCGACGGCGACGTCGACCGCCACGGCGCGGGCGGAAAGCCCATATTGATGCAAGGCGCCGATGGCGCGGAAATAGGCCGCGCCGAGAAAGGCGACCCAGTCATTCTTGCGCCAGTCGAGCGCGCCGCCCCGTGGCTCCTGAATGCGCAAACCGGCGAAGCCCGCGCCCTGCGGCAGCTTGCGCGCGATCGAAATCCGCCGGCATCGTGAAATAGCTTTGATCGTAGATGATCTCGCGGGCGTTCGCGCCCTCGACGACATTCATCTCGACCGCTTTCTGGAAAAACATTCCAAGGTGGAAGAAGCTCACCGGAAACTTGCCCGGACCATCGCCATAGAGCGCGTGATCCATGTCGAAGGCGATCTGGCCCCAGGCCTCGTAATTGATCTTGCCGACAATATCGGGCGCCGGCCGCTGCGGACCGACATAAGGCCCCGCCGCCATGCGTTTGGCCGTCGCCTTCAGGCCCTCGTAGGAAAACGGCCGCGCCGGGCCAAGCTTCAGGCCGCCCTGCGCGAAGGCCTCGCGGACGCCGGCCGCGCCCAGTCCCGCGTCCAGGCCGATCGCCGCGGCCGCCCGCAGGACCGCTCTCCGGTCAAAGGCTCTCATGCCGTTTCCTTCGCGCTGATCGTGGGGCGGGTTCGATGGGTCTTGGAGATCTCTTCGAGATGGCGGCGCCGCGGTTCAGCCGCGAATTGAATTCATGCCTGATCGCGATGCGCATGAAATAATAGAGCAGCACGAAACCGCAAAGGGTGAAGCCGATCTCTATGACGCGGCTGATCGCAGTGTCGAGCTGCAGCAGGCCGCCGAGCGCCCAGCCCGCCGCCCAGGACGCGCCGACCATCTCGGTGCCGACCAGAATGGCGACCGCGATGAGCGTCGAGACGTGAAGCCAGTTGACCGGCTTTTGCTGCGCCAATTGATTGTTTTGAGCGGGGTTCTGAGCCAAACTTGTGTGGACCGATCAGGTTTGAGCAGGCGCCCCGCGACAGGCCGTCGCGGCGCGATATTTCTCGCCGAAGCGCCCGGCGCGCCACGCGATTTCGCGCGTCCCGCCGAATGAATTGGCGATTTGAGTTTGCCACTATATCATTGCCGCGCAGGGAGCAAGCGGCGGAGGCGCTCGCCGCGAATGCGCCCGAGGCGCCGGTCGAAGGACGCCGGCGATGACGAAGACCTAAAATGGGCAGGGAACAGGGTGGACGACGCCATGACGAGCGAACCCGCCGATCCGCTGGCCGACGCCGCGCGGCCCTGGCTGCGGCACTACCCTTCGAGCATCGCAGCCGAAATCGAGACGCCGCGCTATGCCTTGCTGGGCGAAGCGCCGGGCGACCTCGCGGCGCGACGCGGCCCGGCGAAAGCCTTCACCACCATCATGCCGAACGGCATGGCGGCGAGCCTCAGCTTCACTGACGTCGATCGCCTGTCGGACGCGTTCGCCGCTTACCTTCGCGAATGTCTGCGCCTTGAACCTGGCGCGCGCGTCGCGATCCAGATGCCGAACGGGCTCGCCTATCCGATCGTCGCCTTCGGCGTCTTCAAGGCCGGCTGCGTCCTCGTCAACGTCAATCCGCTCTATACCGCCGCCGAGATGGCGCATGTCTTCGCCGACGCGCGGCCCGACGCGATCGTCGCGATCGACATGTTCGCCGAAAAGCTCGCCCTGGCGATGGAGAGCGCCCCGATCCGCCATGTCGTCCTCAGCGAGGCGGCGAGCCTTTTCCCGGCGCATTCGCGGCTGATCATCGGCTCGGTGCAGAAATATCTGCGCAAGGAAATTCCAAGGCCGCGCTTCGCCGCCGCCTCTTTCGCGCAGGCGCTCGCAATGGGCGAAAGAAAGATCCGCGCGGGGGCGAATGTCAGCGCCTATGTCGCGGGCCTCGACCCCGCTTCCGTCGCCTGTCTGCAATATACAGGCGGCACGACCGGCGTCAGCAAGGCGGCGATGCTGACGCACCGCAACTTCAGCGCCAATGTCATGCAGTTTCTGTCGCTGTGCGGGACCGAGATCGCCGAATCCGACCATGTGCTGACGGCGCTGCCGCTCTATCACATCTACGCTTTCACGGTGAACATGCTCGGCTTCTTCTTTCGCGGCGCGCATAATGTGATGGCGCCAAGTCCGCGCCCGTTGACCAACCTCAAACCGGCCTTCGCGAAGCAGCCGATCACCTTCATCACCGGCGTCAACACGCTGTTCAGCGGCCTTCTCAACGAAGCCTGGTTCCGGGACAATCCGCCGCCCGCGCTGCGCCTCTCGGCCGCCGGCGGCATGGCCCTGCGGCAGAGCGTCGCGCAGCGCTGGACCGAGGTCACGAAATCGCCCGTGATCGAAGGCTATGGCCTCAGCGAGGCGGCGCCCGTGCTGACCTTCAACCCCACGCTGCGCGCCAAGGCCGGCACGATTGGCGTGCCGATGCCCTGGACGGAAATCAGATGCGTCGACGAGGAAGGCCGCGACGTCGCGCCGGGCGAACCCGGCGAACTTATCGCGCGCGGACCGCAGGTGATGTCGGGCTACTGGAACCAGCCCGAGGAGACGCGGATCGCGCTGCGCGAGGGCTGGCTCTACACCGGCGACATCGCGACGATGGATGACGACGGCTATTTCACCATCGTCGACCGGCGCAAGGACATGATCCTCGTCTCCGGCTTCAACGTCTATCCGAACCAGGTCGAGGAAGTGATCTCGCAGCTTCCCGGCGTCAGGGAATGCGCCGTCATCGGCGTTCCCGACGAAAGTTCCGGCGAGGCGGTCAAGGCCTTCATCGTGCGCAGCGACCCTGCGCTCGACGCCGAGGCTGTCCGCGCCTTCTGCAAGACCCAGCTCGCCGCCTACAAGGTCCCGAAACAAATCGTCTTCCGCGACGATCTGCCGAAGTCGCATGTCGGCAAGATCCTGCGCAGGGATCTGCGCGGGCAAACCACCTAGAACGGGATGACGACGCGGATGGCGAGCACATATTTTGGGCCGTGCGAGAAATAGGACGTGGGGCCCGCAAGCGAGACTTTGGACGCCATTGGCGGCGCGTGGGCGTCGCTGCTCGCTGCATGCGTTTATCTAGGGGCTGCGTCGAGCGCGCTTTATGGAGCGGCGCGTATCGCGCGCGCGGGAGACGGAATTGATTTCAACCGTTTCCAGCTGCGGTACCAGGGCCTCACTCTGGCGCTTGCGGGCATCGTGCTGGGCGCGACCTGGCTCGCCAACCCGATGGGCTTTGCGCGCTTCGCCTCGTTCGGGCGGATCGGAGCGGCGGCTGGCGAAGTCAGGTGGCTCGCGATCGCGCCCGCTGAATCATGGCTGGAGGTCGGCGCATCGCTTGGATGCATCATCACGGCTGCAACCTGCGCGTTCCTGGCGATCCAGGCCCGCCAAAACCCGTTCAAGCATCCGAGGATTAAAAAGCTTCTGCCGATTGCCGTCGCCGCCGCTGCGGCCAACGCATTCGTGGAGGAGATCATCTTCCGCTTCGCGCCATTTGCTCTGTTCGATGGCCGAATGGAGCCGGAACTGATCATAGCAGTCTCCGCTGCGATCTTCGGCCTCGCCCATTTCGGCGGCACGCCAGGCGGACCCGTCGGCGTCGTTATGGCCGGCGCCTTGGGGTGGATTCTTGCAAAGTCGTTGGTCGAGACGCAGGGGATGTTCTGGCCGCTGGCCATTCATTTTGCGCAGGATGTGCCGATCATGGTTTTTTTGGCGACCAGCACTCTGCTGCGGCGGCCGCGGCGGATTCCAGCCGAGATTTGATCCGAGCGCCAGACACCCGCAGCGGAAGTTCAGAGAGAACGCCGGAAGTCCGATGTGCGTCTACCAGCGCAGCAGGCGCGCGCCGAGCGCAGCGCCGAGCGCCGTCATAAAGGCGATCCCGATCGGATACCAGACCGCGACGAAAAGCGGCGAATCGTCGGGACAATGGGTGGCGTAGAGCGCCGCGCCAATGGCGCCGGCGAAAAGCCCCGCGGCGGCGCCCGCGAGAGCCGGACGCTCGGGCGCGCCATTGCGCAGCGCGAACAATATCGCGGCGAGCGGCGCGAGGCCGAGAAATGGAATGCTGCGCAGGCACACCATCGAATTGGAGCCGATCAGGCGCACGCCCCATTGCGCGGCGGGGACGGCGATGAGTTCGGCGCCAATGGCGAATGCGAGCAGAACGGGCGGGATCGCGAGCGCCAATACGGCCCCGCGCGGCGGCGCCGAGGGCCGGAACAGCCGCAACACGAGATAGCCAGAAAGCGCCGCCAGCAGATCGAGCAGCAGCAGCTTGAACAGAAACCGCGGCTCGCTGAGCAACGACAGGAAATGCGGCCTCAACCCCAGAACGCCAAGAAACAGGCAGATGGCGATCACGACGCCGGGGATCAGGGCGAGCGTCAGCGCACGTCCCGGCGCCGGGGGCCGGATGCTGTCGGTCGAGAGTGCGGCGATCAGTTCGTTGGTGTCCATCATTCGTAACTTCGAAATTTTGCTGCAAGAGAAGCTAATCCCCGATGCAGGGCGACGCGGACGGCGCCGTTGCTCATCGAGAGGCGTGCGGCGGCCTCGTCGATCGAGGCGCCGTCCACGGCGATGCAATTCACCACATTGCGCTGTCCGGGCGGCAGCTCGCCCAGATGGCGGCTGACATCGGCGGCGACCGAGCCCTTGCCCTCATCGGCGCCGGGCAGGATCTCGGCGAAATCATCGATCGAGACCTCGATCCGGCGGCCGCGACGGCGTAGCGCGTCGATCAGCTTGTGGCGCGCGATAGCGTAGAGCCAGGGGCTGAGCGGCCCATTTTCATCCCATGTCTGGCGCTTCAGATGCAGCGCCAGCAGGGTTTCCTGCACGATATCCTCGGCGTCGGCGCCGGACGCCCCGGCCCGGGCGAGGCCCCTTCCCGCGAAAGCCCGCAGCGCCGGCGTCAGTTGCGCGAGCAAGCGACGATACGCGGCGGAATCGCCCGCATTGCCGGCGCGCATCAGCACCGCCCATTCCTTTTCCCGTTCGTCGAGGCGCACGCGCGCTCCATCGTACATTGTCATTCGGCGTCGAAGGCCCCGGCGTTACACATCAAATGCGGCTTCGCGACAGTTTTTTTGCCAAATCGAAAAAACCGCCCAAAATCGCCGGCTCAACCGTAACGCCAGCGGCCAGACCGGCGTAAAAGGATGCGTTGGGCTCGAACAGCTCAAATCGCCTCACCTATCGATAAAGGAAACACGCATGACCGCCAAGGCCACGATCACGTCCGCCTCGCTCGCCGGCGCTTTCGCGACCGCGCTCGCCCTCATCGCCGCGCAGGCCGCTCCCGCCGCCGCCCACGATTCGCCCGACACGCCCGGCAAGGAAAAATGCTATGGCGTCGCGCTCAAGGGCCAGAACGATTGCGCGGCGGGTCCCGGCACGACCTGCGCCGGAAGCTCGAAGGTCGATTACGACGGCGCGCATTGGAAATTCGTCGCCAAGGGCGCCTGCGAAACCATCAAGACGCCGCATGGGACCGGCTCGCTCGCCCCGATCAAATCCTGAAGATTTGCAGATCCTGGAAATCACGAGAGAGGCGCGTCCGCGCGCCTCTATCAACGTCAGCAGCCGCCGAGTCCGCCCAAATGTCCGCTTCCCATGATCGCCCGGCCTCTCGCCTTCCGGTCCGCGCCGGCGCCGGCTTCAAGCCGGAGCATTTTTCCGCCATCGCGGCGGAGCGCCAGCCGCTTGGATTCTTCGAAGTCCATGCCGAGAATTATATGGGCGCCGGCGGCGTCCCGCACGCGCAGCTGCGCTTTCTGCGCGAGAATTACGCCTTGTCGCTGCATGGCGTCGGCCTCTCCATCGGTTCGCCCGCCCGGCTCGACCGCGACCATCTTTCGCGCCTCCGCCGGCTCTGCGATCTCTACCAGCCCGAGAGCTTTTCCGAACATCTCGCCTGGTCGTCGCATGGCGGAATTTTCTACAATGATCTGCTGCCGCTGCCCTTGACAGAGGCGACGCTGGCAGCTGTCGTCAGCCATGTCGACGAGACCCAGAATGCGCTGGCGCGGCAAATTCTGATCGAGAATCCGGCGACCTATGTGCGCTTTGCGCAGAGCGAAATCGCCGAGACCGATTTCCTCGCCGAACTCGCGCGCGCGACCGGCTGCGGCCTGTTGCTCGACGTCAACAATGTCTACGTCAGCGCGCGCAATCACGGCTTCGACCCGCGCGCCTATATCGCCGAATTTCCGCTCCATCGCGTCGGCGAAATCCATCTCGCCGGCTTTTTCGAGACCATCGATGACGCGGGGGCGCGAGCTTCTGATCGATTCGCATGGCGCGCCGGTCGCCGCCGAGGTGCGCGCGCTCTACGAGATGACGATCGCGCGCGCCGGCGCGCTGCCAACCCTGATCGAATGGGACAATGACGTGCCGGCCTGGCCGGCTCTGCGCGACGAGGCGCTGGCGGCGCAAGCCGCGCTCGATTTTTTCTCGCGCGCGGCCTGATCCGCGAAAGGCGACCAAAATCATGCAACAGATGCAAGACGCCTTCGCCGCCGCCCTGCTCGATCCCGGCCTCGCGCCGCCGGCCGGCGTCGTTTCCCACACGTCTGGGGCGCCAGTGAAGCGCTTCGGCGTCTATCGCAACAATGTCGTGGCGGGCCTCATCGACGCGCTCGAGGCGCGCTTTCCAGCCGTCATGCGCATCGTCGGCGAGGAATTTTTCCGCGCCAGCGCCAGCGTCTTCGCGCGCGCCAATCCGCCGCGCTCGCCGCTGATGATGACCTATGGCGATGAATTTCCCGACTTTCTCGCAAGCTTCGAACCGGCGGCCGAAATCGCCTATCTCGCCGACGTGGCGCGCGTCGAGGCGGCGCGCACGCGCGCCTATCATGCCGCGGACGCCGCGCCGCTCCAATCCGCCGATCTCGCCAGCGTTCAGGCCAGCGATCTCGCGGCGCTGCGTTTCGAATTGCATCCCTCGCTCGAAATCATCGCCTCCGCCTTTCCCATCGTGACCATCTGGGCCATGAACGCGGGCGAGACGCCCCTCGCCGCCATCGACGACTGGCGCGGCGAAGACGCCCTCGTCATACGCCCCGCCTTCGAGGTCGAAGTGCGCCGCCTGCCCGCCGGCGCGGGCGCCTTCCTGAAAAGCCTCAAGACCGGCGCTCCCTTGTGCGAGGCGGCGGGGATCGCGCTCGACGCCGATGCGGCGTTCGATCTGGCGATCAATCTCGCGGCTCTGGTCAGCGCCGGCCTCGCCATCCGAACGCTCATCTGAAGGATCCTTCCCATGGACATCTCGCAAAGCCAGACGGCTCCGGCCGCCAAGCGCCCGCTCCGCGCCCTCTTCGACCTCCTCGATCGCATTCCGCAATCCTTCATCTCGCTCTGTGCGCGCATATTTCCGGCGGCCGTATTCTGGATGTCCGGCCAGACGAAAGTCGACGGCTGGCATTTGAGCGACAGCGCCGTCGATCTTTTTCGCGAGGAATATCGCCTGCCGCTGATCGATCCCTCAATCGCAGCGCATGCCGCCGCCTTCGCCGAACATTTTTTTCCGGCTTTGCTGGTCATCGGCCTCGCCAGCCGCTTCGCGGCGCTGGCGCTTCTCGGCATGACCGCGGTGATTGAAGTTTTCGTCTATCCCGACGCTTGGCCGACGCATGGCGTCTGGGCGACCTGTTTTCTTGTGGTCATCGCACGCGGGCCCGGCGTCCTGTCTCTCGATTATCTCCTCGCGGGTCATTTTGGCTGGAGCAGCAAGAAGCGATAGCGCCGCCTTTTTATGCGGCGGTCGATCCTGAAGCGGAACTTTTCACGATTGCGTGCGTTTGATTTAAAGTTGCGCTACAGGCAGGAGAAACCAATGCGCTATGCCGTCTTGACGATCAGCTTCCTCTCGGGCCTCGGCCTCACTGTCTCGGGTCTTTCCGCGCAAACGCAATTTCCGATGAACGTGTCGCACGTCTACCTCGAGCCGGTTGGAGTCGCTCCGCTCGCCGAGGGCCGCAGCGCCTCGACGCCCCGCTTTCCGTTCAGCGTTTCGAAGAAGACCCATTACGAGGCGCCGCTCCTTGGCGTCGAGCCGGCTGAGCCGCTGATCTAAAACGCCCGCCCCCGAAAGCGGGATTAGCTTTCGGCATAGTCCCGCTGCGTAGACGCAGAAAAAGGGCGGCGGCTCCGATCCTGTCGGAGCGCCCGGCGCCTGATTTTGCAGCGCTTTCGCTCCAGGCCTCGAATCGCCGGTCGATCAAGGGCTTTCGCGTTCGACGCGCTTGCCCCTTGATCCGTCAGGACTCGAAATCGAGGCCGATATCGAGAATGGGCGCGCTATGCGTCAGCCAGCCGATCGAAATCAGATCGACGCCTGAAGCAGCGACGGACGGCGCGGTCTCCGGCGTGACGCGGCCGGAGGCTTCGGTCAGCGCGCGCCCATCGACAAATGCGACGGCTTTCGCCAGCGTCTCAGGGCTCATATTGTCGAGCAGCACGGCATCGACGCCTTCCGCCATCGCCTCGACCAGTTGATCGAGCGTATCGACCTCGATTTCGATCTTGACGAGATGGCCGACGCCTGCGCGCGCGCGGCGCAGCGCCTCTCTGACGCCGCCCGCCATCGCGACATGATTGTCCTTGATCAGAACGGCGTCGTCGAGGCCGAAGCGATGGTTGGCGCCGCCGCCCGCGCGCACGGCATATTTCTCCAGCGCCCTTAATCCCGGCGTCGTCTTCCGCGTGCAGGCGACTTGCGCCCTGTAGCCGCGCAGCGCAGCGACGACCGCCGCCGTCGCGGTTGCAATTCCGCTGAGATGACAGAGATAATTCAAAGCGGTGCGCTCGGCCGTCAGAATGGCGCGCGCCGGCCCTTCGATGGCGGCGATGCGCTCGCCCCGGCCGACCATCGCGCCGTCATGACGCTCTATGTGAAAGACGATGCGCGGATCGATCAGCCCGAATGCGAGCCTTGCGACGTCGAGACCCGCGACGACACCCGCCTCGCGCGCGACGAGGACCGTGCGCGAGACTAGCTCCGCCGGGACGACCGCCGCCGAGGTGATGTCGCCGGCCCGCCCGAGATCTTCGAGCAGCGCCGCGCGGACCAGCGGCTCGATCATGATCGCCGGCAGCGGCGCAAGGGAGGGCTCAAAGGTCATCGGAATGCGCCATTGGTTTATCGCCGGGAGCCGCGGGAGGAGTCCGCGGCCTCGCCGTCAATCGACGAGTTCAGGCGCGAATGCCTGCGCCGTGCGGAACGCATCCGCAAGACGCAGGGTCGTGTGCTGCGCTTTCGCCGCCGTAGCCGGAAAGTCGGTGCGCGCATGGGCGCCCCTGCTCTCCTCGCGGCGCAGCGCGGCGACAGCGATCATCAGGCCGACGGCGGCGGCTTCGCTGGCGGGGCCCTCGTCGCGCGCGAGAGCGAACAGCGCGCCCGCGGCTGAACGCAGCCCCTCGGCATCGCGAAGAACGCCGACAGATTTCGACATGATCCTGCGCACGGGCGCCGGGTCGGAGCCAACGCTCGCCGGCAGGTCGGGCGCCAGCTTGCGGCGGCGCGGCGGGCTCGTCGAGGCGACGCTTTCGGCGACGAAACCGCCGCAAACGACGGCTTCGAGCAGCGAATTGCTGGCGAGCCGGTTGGCGCCGTGGAGGCCGGTGCAGGCCGCCTCGCCGCAGGCCCACAGGCCTTCGAGGGAGCTGCGTCCGGCAAGATCCACGGCTATGCCGCCCATGTGGTAATGCGCCGCCGGACGGATCGGGATCGGCTGCGTCGCCGGATCGATTCCCGCCTCGCGGCAGTAGCCTGCAACCGCCGGGAAATGCCTCGCGAAGCCGGCGCCGATGGCCTTGCGCGCGTCGAGAAAGACGCGATGGCCCGCCACCTGTTGCGCATGGACCGCGCGCGCCACGACATCGCGCGGCGCGAGTTCGGCGCCTTCGACATCGGCCATGAAGCGGCGCCCGCGCTCGTCGATCAGCGTCGCCCCCTCGCCGCGCACGGTCTCGCTGACGAGCTTCAGCGGCGAAGACGCGCTGTCGAGTGCGGTCGGATGGAATTGCACGAATTCAAGGTCGCCCATCAGCGCGCCGGCGCGCGCGGCGATGGCGAGGCCCTCGCCGAAAGAGCCGGCCGGATTGGTGCCATATTGATAAAGGCCGCCGACGCCGCCAGTGGCGATGACAACGCGATTGCAGGCGAACAGGATGGGGCCGCTGTCGCCGTCGGCGATAAGGCCCGTCACCGCGTCGCCCTCGACGATCAGGCGGCGCGCGGCGATCCCTTCGAGCAGCGTGATCGAGGGCGTCTTGCGCACCCGTTCGATCACCGCGCGCATGACTTCCCGGCCGCTGCCGTCGCCGCCGGCATGAACGATGCGCCGGCGCGAATGCGCGGCCTCAAGGCCAAACTCAAGCCGCCCGCTGGCGTCGCGATCGAAGGGCGCGCCAAGCCGGATCAGATTTTCGATCGCCGCGGGGGCGGCGCCGAGAATGGCGCGCGCGACGGCCGGATCGCACAGGCCGTCGCCCGCCCTCAGCGTGTCGGCGAGATGCAGGGCGAGCCCGTCGTCAGGCCCGAGGGCGGCGGCGAGGCCGCCCTGCGCCAGCACGCTCGAAGCCTCGAAACCGAGAGGCGCCTTGCTGAGCAGAATGACCGGCATCGGCGCCAGCGCGAGCGCGGTCGAAAGCCCGGCCAGACCGCCGCCGATGATGATGCAGGAACCCGTCGCATCCATATGCGTCGCCCTAAGTCTCATGGCTTCACTTCACCGCCAGCATGCGTTCGACCGCGCGGCGCGCCGGGGCGGCGAGCGCAGGATCGATCTTGACCTCATGCTGCATCGTCTCCAGCGCGCGCCGGATGTTGCCGAGCGAGATCTTCTTCATGTGCGGGCAGAGATTGCAGGGGCGGACGAATTCGAGCTCGGGATATTGCACGGCGACATTGTCGCTCATCGAACATTCGGTGAGCAGCACCAGCCGCGCCGGGCGATGGCGCCCGACATAGGCCTGCATGGCCGCCGTGGAGCCGGAGAAATCGGCTTCCGCCACGACCTCGGGCGGACATTCCGGATGGGCCAGCACCACAACGCCCGGATAATCCTCGCGCAGCTCGCGAACTTCCGCGGCGGTGAAGCGCTCATGCACTTCGCAATGGCCGGACCAGGTGATGATCTTGACGTCGGTCTGCGCCGCGATGTTGAGGGCGAGGAATTCGTCGGGCAGCATGATGACGCGGGGGACGCCGAGCGACTCGACCACCGCCTTGGCGTTGCCCGAGGTGCAGCAAATGTCCGATTCCGCCTTCACCGCCGCCGAAGTGTTGACATAGGTGACGACCGGCACGCCGGGATAGGCGCGCCGCAGACGCCGCACGTCTTCCGGCGTGATCGAATCCGCCAGCGAACAGCCGGCGCCAAGGTCCGGAATCAGCACGGTCTTTTCGGGGTTCAGCAGCTTCGCCGTCTCGGCCATGAAATGCACGCCGGCGAGCACGATGACGTCGGCGTCGACATTCATCGCCTCTCGCGCCAGGGCGAGGCTGTCGCCGACGATGTCGGAGACGCAATGAAAAATTTCCGGGGTCTGATAGTTATGCGCGAGCACGACGGCGTTGCGGCTGCGCTTGAGCGTCATGATGGCGTCAATGTCAGCTGCGTAAAAGGGCCATTCGATCGCGGGAATCGCGTGGCTGACCCGCGCATAGAGGGCGCCGGGGTCGGCTTTCGCGACAGGGGAGCGCGGCGCGGGAAAGGGCCCGTGCGGGCGCTCTTCGCCGCGAGCGTCAATACGCGATATTTCGCCCGGCAGAGACATCGTCTTATACTCCAGTTGAGCATTTCCCCTCCATATGCTGGGGATGAGTATAAGATTTGTCAAGCCTTTGAGATTGGCAGCTTTGTCCCGACGATGGCGCGTTCGGTGAAGACGGCGCGGCGAAAGCGGAACAATTTGGCCGGTCTTCCCCCTGTGTCCTGACTGGCCTCGCCGGTTTCCTCGACGAGTTCCTGCTGCTCGATCAGACGGCGAAAATTTTGTTTGTGAACCAGCCGCCCGGCCAAAGCTTCAACGCAACGCTGAAGCTGGAGCAGCGTGAAAGTTTCCGGCATCAGCTCGAAAACGACCGGATGATATTTGATTTTGGCGCGCAGCCGCGCGATGCCGGTCGCCAGAATGCGGCGGTGATCGAGGATCATTGAGCGGCCGCCTGGCGGCGCGCCATTGGGATCTTCGCGCGCGACGCCTTTTTCGCCGCGCCGCGCCTCGGGAATGAGGCGGGCCTCGAACAAAAGCTCGTAGCGCTGCAGCACAAGCTCCTCGTTCCACGGCCGCCCGTCGAGGCCGAAGGTGATCGCGGCGCGCTGCGACCGGTCATGGCGGATGTCGGCGCCGGCCGCCGCCTCGATCCATGCGCGCAGCCGCGGCGCAAGCCGCTCCTCAATGATGGCCGGCGGACCCAGGCGATGGTCCTCCCACGGAAAATAGGCGTACCAGCCGGCCCAGCCCGCTTCATATTCGCCGGAGGCCGGCTGCTCGCGGGTGAGGCCAAGATAGCTGATCGAGATGACCTGCTGGCCGGCGCCGGCGCGATCCTTGTCGGCGAAGGTGTAGAGCTGCTCGACATAGCCGAGCGGCAGACGGGTCTGGCGCTCGACCCAGGCGCGCAGGCCAGACTGCAGCGAGCGATGCGCGATCTGAAAAGGCCCCGAGGGCAAGGCGCGCTTGTCCTGAATGGTCAGCACGCGCGGATCGCCGCAGCTCACCGCGACCAGCACGGCGATGAGGTCCGCGGCGATGCCGGCGCCCGGCGCATCCGCGCCAACCCCAGCCTCTGCGTCATCGCCCCGGCGAACGATATCCACCAATGCAGCGCTCTCTTTGTCCACTCCCGATGCGCCGAATGTACCGCATCCGATCTTGCGCGCGCGAGCGCCAATTGACGGCTTTCAACGTTAAATATTCTCCAGCTCGATCGCCGCCGGAAGATGCCGCGGCCAGCGCCAGGGCGCGACGAAAACGGCGTCGCCGCGCAGCGTGAACCCCGCCGCATAAGGGTTGCTGGCGAGCCAGACCCGCGCCGCGCGCGAGAGGCGGCGCCGCTTGGCCGGCGTAATCGCGGTTTGCGCTTCGTCAAGCGTTGGCCTCGCCTTGACCTCGACGAAAGCGATGGTGTCGCCGCGCCGCGCGATGATGTCGATCTCGCCGCCGCGAATGCTGTAGCGCCGCGCGAGGATCGAATAGAATTTCAGCCGCAAAAGGAGGATGGCGACGCGCTCGGCGAAGACGCCCTGCCCGTGCGCGGCGCGGCGTTCATCGGCGCTTCTCAAGCTTCACTCGCGCGGCTCGGAAGAACCCGTCAACTCGATCGCCCGCGCATAGACTTTCCGGCGCGGCTGGCCGGTCGCGGCGGAAACGATGGCGGCGGCGTCCTTGACCGAGAGCGTCTCCAGCGCCGTCGCCAGTCTTGCATCGATCTCTTCCGCGCTTCCGCGCGCCTCGGCGCTGGGCGGCCCGACCAGCACGACGATTTCGCCCTTCGGCGGCTCTTCCTGCGCCAGCGCCGCGGCGAGTTCGCTCAAGGGCGCGCGGCGGACGGTCTCGTAATATTTGGTCAGTTCCCGCGCCAGCGCGGCGTCGCGCAGGCCCGAGAACGGCGGCGAGGTCCGCGACCATGGCGGCGACCCGCCGGGGCGATTCGAAAAACACCAGCGTGCCCGGAATGGAGGCGAGTTCGGCGATGCGCTGGCGCCGCGGCCCGGTTTTCGGCGGCAGGAAGCCCTCGAAGAAGAAGCGATCCGTCGGCAGGCCGGCGACCACCAGCGCGGCCAGCACGGCCGAGGCGCCCGGCACGGAAATGACCTCGATATTCTGCGCCAGCGCGTCGGCGACGAGCTTGTAGCCGGGGTCAGAGACGAGCGGCGTGCCGGCGTCGGAAACCAGCGCCAGAGCCGCCCCGCTCGCCAGCCGCGCCAGCAGATGCGGCCGCATCACCGCGGCGTTATGCTCATGATAGGCGACGAGAGGCGTCGCTATGCCGTAATGGGCCAGCAACGTCTTGGTGACGCGCGTATCCTCGGCGATGACCGCGTCGGCGGCGGCGAGAGTCGAAAGCGCGCGGAAGGAGATGTCGCCGAGATTGCCGATCGGCGTCGCGACGACATGCAGGCCCTTGCGGATCGGCTCCACCTCGGCCCGGAGGCCAAAGGCCGTGAAGGCGCTGGAAAGGCCGCTCGACTGCCCCGCTTCGCCGCGTCCGTCCCCATCGGGCTCCGCCCGGTCTCGCTCGCTCACGCTCATGGCGCCGCCCCATCTGACTTCGTTTGGTTGGATCTGACGCTGCATCGTCTTTCCGTATTTCATTTGTCCCAGCGTCCGCTGGATGAATCAAGCAAGTCTGTTCTATAAAAAATCTATTTGTTCTATTTATAGAACACGGGTCGGCCCCCTGCAAGCCGCTCCGCGCGGCGGCCGGCCACGATCCCCGGCGCTTTTTCCGGGTTTCTATTGCCAGCGCCCGAATTTTGTGACTGAACCTCGCAGCTAACACTATGTTAACACAATCTGGAGTTTGGCCGGCGACCGGGCCTTCGATGCGTTCCGGCTCCGGTTCCCCGGGCATGACGCCAAAAGTTCCGCACGGCCTTTACGATATGCGCGCTTTAAAACATGCTCGAACTCGCGCATCCGTCGCCTGGAGATCGCCTTCATGAGAGCTTCGTCCGTGAGAGCTTCGTCGCGCGCAGCAAGCCCCGGCCTCGGACTGGCGAATGCGCTCGCCATCCTGACGCTGGCTTTTGCTCTGGCCGGCTGCGGATCCACCGGCGGCCCGCTCGGGCGCGTGCCGGCCGACCAGATCGCCCCGGCGCAGAAGGCCGACGCGCCGCCGGCCGCGGCGCCGGACCAGATCGGCTCGGGTCCCGTCAAGGTCGGCCTGATCCTGCCGCTGACGCAGACCTCCGGCGGCGCCAGCACGGTCGGCGTCGCCATGCGCAACGCGGCCGAACTCGCCCTTACCGAAGCCGGCGGCAATGATCTCACCCTTATCGTCAAGGACGACCACTCCACGCCGGACGGCGCCGCCACTGCGACGCAGGAGGCGCTCGCGGGCGGCGCCGATCTCATCATCGGGCCCCTGTTCGGCCCCAGCGTCCGCGAAGCCGGGCGCGTCGCGCATGTCGCCGGCAAGCCGGTGATCGCCTTCTCGACCGACGCCTCGACGGGCGGCCATGGCGTTTATCTTCTGTCGTTTCTGGCCGAATCCTATGTCGACCGCATCATCGATTTTGCGGCGTCCAAGGGTAAAAAATCGGTCGCCGCGCTCATTCCCGACAATGATTACGGCCGCGTCACGGAAGCCGCCTTCCAGCAGGCGGCGGCGCGCGACAATATCCGCGTCATGACGATCGAGCATTACCAGCCGCAGACGCTCGCCGCCGCGACGCAGAAAATCGCCGCGCTCGGCGACCAGATCGATGCGTTGTTCATCCCCGAACAGGCCGACGCCATGCCCGCCGTCTCGCAGGCGCTGACGAATGCCGGGATCAATGGCAAGAAGGCGCAGCTGCTCGGCACGGGCCTCTGGAATGACGCCCGAGTCCTGAAGCTTCCGGCGCTTCAGGGCGCCTGGTTCTCGGCGCCCGAAAATGGCGGGTTCAACGCCTTCGCGGGCCGCTACCGCGCCAAATATGGCGTTGATCCGCCGCGCATCGCCACTCTGAGCTATGACGCCGTCTCGCTCGCCGCCGCGCTTGCCCATACGCAAGGCTCGCAGCGCTATTCGGATAATGTCCTCACCAATCGCTCGGGCTTCAATGGCGCGGATGGCGTGTTCCGCTTCCAGCCCGACGGCGCCAATGAGCGCGGCCTTGTCGGTGCTCGAAATCAACGATGGCGTGGCGACGCCGATCAGCCCGGCGCCGCATTCCTTCTCAGGCTCGCCCTCAGCCATCTAAGGGCGCCATGAAGACGATCTTTCTTCCAGGCGCGGGAGGAAGCGCTGAATTTTGGCGGCCTGTGGCGGAGCGGCTTCCGGCTGATCCGCCGAAGCTGCGCCTCTCGTGGCCGGGACTGGGGAACGAGCCGCCCGCGGAAAATATGCGCGGCGCCGACGATCTTGTTTCGATGGTTCTCGACGCGCTCGACGAAGCTTCCAGCATCGTTGCGCAGTCGATGGGCGGCCTCATCGCCGTACGAAGCGCGTTGAAGGCGCCGGACAAAATTCGGCGCCTCGTTCTGACCGCAACATCGGCCGGCGCGCCGGTCGAAGATCTCGGCGGCTCGAACTGGCGCCCGGACTACCGGAAAGCGTTTCCATCGGCCGCAAAATGGATCACGGAAATCCGGCAAGACCTATCGAGTGAAATTCCGTCGATCAAGGCCCCCGTGCTTTTGATCTGGGGCGATAGCGACCCGATCAGCCCGATTGCTGTTGGTCAACGCTTGCTTGATCTGTTGCCGAATGCGCGATTGCATGTCGTGAAAGGCGGCGACCATGATCTGGCGATCCATCACGCCGACGAAGTCGCCGCGGTCATCCACGCGCATCTTTCGGCGGTGTGGACGGCTGTTTGACGCTCAGGGCGCAGGCGCGCCGAAGCTAACGCAGAAATCAAGTAGACTGGGTCAAAAGTATAACAGCTAACTGGCGCATGCTTCATGCCGCGGAATGCGCGCCTTCATGGAACGATATCTTTCCAGGCATGAAGTAGACGAAGCGTCTCCGTTTCAAAGGCGAAGAAGCAGCCGCCACCAGCAATCGGCTGACCCTGCGCTCTAGAAATCGGCTCCCCCAACAGATCGCACAGCAACAAAGTGCCGACACCTCCATGAGAAAAGAAAACAATATCACCCTTTCCGGAGCGATCTGCGATGCAGCGGCTCACTGTGTCTTTAATGCGCTTCTGTGCATCTATGGATCTTTCCCAACCCAATACGCTTTGTGACGGGTGAGCAAAGAAATCGTGGACTATTTCCCAAAAACGAGGAGGTGCAACGTAGCCAGTTGATGATCGGTCGTTCTCACGTAAACCGCTATAGGATTGGAAAGAGTTTCCGCGAAGCGCTTTAAGCGTTCTTGCACAATCCAATGCTTTTTGCTCATCGCTGACGAACACGTCCGTCACCTCCTCCAACAGGCGACGACCGCAGAAAGCTCTAATGCGTTCGAATCCCTTCGAAGATAACCCCCATTCCGGAACTGGTGTTGAAGGTTCGATAACGACTTCAGGATGAGTTACAAAATAGCTGGTCGTCATAGGCGCTTTCATTGTCAAATGTCGCTGACGGGCGCATCGTCCAGAATGAAGCCGGCGGGGTTCTGAGTTTGTGTGCTTGATCGCGTCATTCTGCCATGGGACATTTATTTGGAACAGACCGCTCACAAATGCTGCTTCTTCCTGAAGCCGTCGATGATTATGTCGGGTCGGAAAGCCCGGTGGGTTTCATCGAGGCCTTCGTCGAGGGCCGGGATTTGCAAGTGTGTGGCGGGCTTAGCAGAGTGCAAAAAAAAGGCGCTTCCCTTCACATGTCCATCAGCCTGACGATAAGCCGACGCCCAACGGCGCCTGGTCGTCCCTCTCAGGTCAAAGCTTATCGTTGGCCGGGGGCGTCGCTTCGATTTTCCGCCTAATGCACCAGAAACATCGCCAATAAGGCGATTAGCGCCAGCGCCATTCCGCCGATGAGGACATAATGCGCGGGGGCCCTGCCGGACCCCTCCCGCGCGGGGCGGCCTCGCCAAT
The DNA here is from genome assembly GCA_963767805.1 of uncultured Alphaproteobacteria bacterium. GTDB lineage: Bacteria > Pseudomonadota > Alphaproteobacteria > Rhizobiales > Beijerinckiaceae > Methylocapsa. The sequence goes on from CAVYFP010000019.1 coordinate 50,061, forward strand.
GCCTGTCCTTTCCCGATTGAAAACATTCGTTTCATGTCGCATCGCAGAACTCCTCTCGCGATCTCACGCGGAGGAAGTCCCGAGCGGCCATAAAGTTCATTTCACCGCGCGTCAGCCGCGATTTTCAGCGGCAACTCCTGCTCCGTCTTCGCCATATCGGCCCAGGGATCGGCCGTGAGGCTCTTCAGGCGGCGATCGATATTACGCAGCGTGAAGCGATCGCCGCCGCCGATGGAATCGAGTTCGCGCCAGGCGAGCGGCGTCGAGACGCCGGCTTCAGGCCGCGCGCGCGGCGAATAGGCCCCGACCGCGGTGGCCCCCCGCGCATTGCGCAGATAATCAATGAAGATGCGCCCGCTGCGTTCGCTCTTCGCCATCGCCGCCGTCAGCCGGTCGGGCGCCGCCGCCGCCAGCGCCTCGGCGATCGCGCGCGCATAGGCCCTCGCCTGCGCCCAGGACGCGCGCGGCGCAATTGGCGCGACGACATGCAGGCCCTTGCCGCCGGAGGTCTTGACGAAGCTCCGAAGGCCGTCGTTCGAGAGCCGCGCGCGCACGCCGCGCGCCGCCCGGACAAGATCGGCCCATTGGATTCCCTCGCCCGGATCAAGGTCGAAAATCAGCCGATCCGGCGCGTCGAGATCGTCGAACGTCGCCCCCCAGGGATGAATTTCCAGGACGCCCGCCTGCACAAGCGCGATCAAGCCGTCGAAATCATCAATGCCGACGAGAGACTTTCCATCCTCCGGGTCCTCCCGCGCCACGATATGCGCGCCGGCGCCCTCCCACCGATGCTTCTGGAAAAAGCAGCCCTCGTCAACGCCTGCGGGACAGCGCAGCAGCGCGAGCGGGCGCGCGACCACGTGGGGCTTCATGAGCGGCCAGGCCAGCGCGTAAAAATCCGCCAGCGCCTGTTTGGTGAAGCCCGCCTGCGGCCACAGCACGCGATCAGGATGGGTCAGTTTCACGCTGGTTTTTTGAAGCGCATTCATCGCACTCGCTTTCGGCTGTCGACCAATTCCAGACGCAACGCGGCGAAGTAAAACATTTTCAAACGCGGCCCTTGCTTTTCCGGTTCCCCGTGCGGCGCGGAACCTCGCCGGCGCCGGCGCGTTCGGCATTTGACACAGGCTTGAAAGTCGAAAAGGAGCGGATCTTGCCCGAAGGCGCGACAGCCCAGCAGGTTCCAACGCCGCCAGTCCCCGAGCCTGCGCCAGGCCCCGACATTCCACCCGACGTCACGCCACCCGACATCACGCCCCCAGACCCGCCTGCGCCGCCGGACATCCCCGCGCCCGACCCCGCGCCGCCGCCGCAACGATATCCCGGCGATGATCCGCTACCGCCGTTGACAGATCCCGACTTTCCCGGCGAGGCCGATCCACAAAACCAACCCTTGCGCGCCGCGCGCGCCATCAGCGCGGCGACATATTGAATAGTGGCGACATATTGAAACGACGAAGCGTAGAAATCGAGCGGTCGCGCGGCGTCTCCTTGCGCCCGGCTTCGGCCTGAAGCATGGAAGCGGAACCTCTCCGCGCCGGCGGGCGTTCCGGCGGCGCAAGGGGTGCGCATTTGGATAAGGGAGCTTTTCATGTCGCTGACGACAATCCTCCTCATCATCTTGGCGCTGATGCTGGTAGGCGCCCTGCCCTCCTGGGGCTACAGCCGCGCCTGGGGCTATGGCCCGTCCGGCATCCTTGGCGTCATTCTCCTCATCATCGTCATCGTGTTGCTGACGCGCGGCGGCGCCTGACCGGCTGATTTGATCCGCCATATGGCCGGTTCGCCGAGAGTTTGTTAGCTTCGGCGCAGATCACTCGCGGAACATTCAGCCGGATTTTTCAACGGACGCGTCCGCCGCTTTCCGAGGTCTTGGAATTGATCACAATGCTTTTCGATTCAGGACTAAAGACATCATGATCCAGAGGGACTGATATATTATGACAGACACAAAACAATTCCATGAAGCGACGGATGCGGCGACGCAGGATCTCGCCGCCGACCTCGCCGCGCTGCGCGCCGACATCGCAAAGCTGACGGCCTCCGTCGCCAATCTGGTCAAGGCGGAAACCTCGGCCGCGACGGACAGCGTTTTCGGCGCCGTTGGCGCCGCGGGGCGGAAATTCGCCGATGGCGCGGCGGGCGCCAAAGACCGGCTTTCCGGCGCAAGCTCCGAGCTTGAGGCCTCGATCGAGCGCAACCCCTTGACCGCGGTGCTGATTGCTTTAGGCGCCGGCCTCGTCATCGGGCTGCTCAGCCGCGGGCGCCAATGAATCCCTTCATCGCCCGGCTGGCGCAGCAGGCCTCGGCGCCTCTTGAGGACATGCTCGCCCGCCTGATCAAAACGGCGGCGCTCGTCGCGCTCGCCGCCGGTTGCGCCATCGCCGCATCGGTCTTTCTGACGATCGATCTCTATCTCTATATCGAAAGCAGGTGGGGCGCGCTGGCCGCTGCGGCGACCATCGGCGGCCTTTATCTTCTGTTCGCCGCGATCTTCCTGATCGCCGCGCTGCGCCGCCCGGCGCGCCCGTCCGTGAGCGACGCGGCGCCCGAGCCTGTCGTCAGGGCGCCGGCCCCGGCGGCATTCGCGGCGGCCTCGCTCGGCGCGCAGGCGGCGCCCGCGCCAGCGCCGCGCAATCCCGCCTTCGCCGCCAATATCGACGCCGCCGTCGATCCCGTGATCAACGTGCTGCGCGACGCGGGACTGGAGAAGGAAGTTCTCGCCATCGAGGCCGGAGTTGAAGTGGCGAAGCAGCTCAACCCGATTGCGCTGGTCGCCCTGGCGACGGGCGCGGGGCTCATCATCGGTCGAGGGTTGCGCGGCGGACGCCTGCCATTCTGACCCGTCTGCGACAAATGTTTACAAATCGCCTTTGCAAAAGACGGGTGCGAACACGTCCGCGGACGCTCTACCGCGCAGCGGCGCCGCGCGTCAGACCAGCGCGTTCTTTGGCGCCGCCTCATCCTTGCGATGCGATTTGCGATCGAAAAACAGCGCCTGGCTGATGACGGCCTTGAGGCTGTCGACGCCGAATGGCTTGGTGATGAGGAAGGCGGGCTCGGGCGGCGCGCCGGTGAGGAAGCGCTCGGGGTAAGCGGTGATGAAGATCACCGGCACCGAGAAGGACTCAAGGATTTCATTGACCGCTTCAAGGCCGGAGCTGCCATCGGCGAGCTGGATGTCGGCGAGGATCAATCCGGGCCGCTCCTTGCGGACGGCCTCGACCGCCTCGCGATGCGTGCGCGCCACGGCGATGACCCTGTGGCCCTGCTCCTCGACAAGCGTCTGGAGGTCGAGCGCGATGAAAGGCTCATCCTCGATGATCACCACGTCGGTGCGGATCTGATTGGCGATTTCCTTGCCGGCGGCGTCGATCAGCGCGGCCGCCTCGTCGGCCGAACATTCGAGCGTCGCCGCGACCTCCGCGGTGTTGAATCCTTCGAGCGAACTCAGCAGAAAGGCGATGCGCGGGCGCAGGGTGATGGCTTCGAGATTGCGATGCGCGCCGACCTCGTCGCCTGAAAAACCAACGTCATCGACATGCTCGTTGACCGGGACCGAACTCCAGACTTTGAGAAAAAGCCGGTACAGCGCGGTCCGCACGTCATGTTCATTCTCGAAGTCCGACGGGTCCGCGACGATCGATTCGAGGGTCGTCAGCACATAAGCATCCCCGCCTTCCTGGGATCCCGTCAGGGCGCGGGAAAACCGGCGCAGATACGGAATGTGAGAGGAAATCGCCTGGGATATCGACATAAATAACAGCCCCTGTGCAAAGGCCCCCGCGAAGGCGGGGCCGCCTGAACTTCACAATGCCAGTTTACAGAAAAGGTTCCAATTTTGGGAACTTTGCCGGACGAAAGGCGTTCAAATCCGGGTTAACGAAAACGATCCCGTCTCACGACTTCGGTCCGCGGCCCGGCCCGCAGTCGCCGAGACTTGACGTGACCATCTGATCGCAACCGCTAGATCGCGGCTATATGAAGACCGGATGAAGGGGATATGATGAGTAATGGCAACGACCGCCGCAGGGATGAGCCGGTAACGAATTTGAAATCCGGCGCCGCCATGATCAAGGCTGCGGCGCTCCGGTCCAGCGAAGGGCGCCAGCCCCGCGCTGAGGCGATCGGCGAGGGGATAAGGTTGAATGAATTCACGGAAGGCGCCATTGTCTCGAGATCGCGGAAATGCGGCAAGGCTGACGTCGCCGATCAGATCGGCGTCGGCCTCCGCAGCGTTTACGACGACGTCCTGTCGCAACCTGTTCCGGACCGTTTTTTCGATCTCTTGCGGCAGCTCGAACGCGTTGGCGGACCGCAGCTGAAGAAGGACGCTCAGTGACGATTGCGCACAAGGACCGTCCCCGGAACTCTTCCAAACAGGAAGTCTCCGCCAAACTGGCGGCTACCCCAACGCAGGAGGCCTCCCATACGCCGGACGGCCCGCGCGAGCCGCGGGACTCGCGCGGCCAGGGGCCGATCGAGCCGGGTGCGCCTGATGGGAACGCGGTCGCCGATCCCGTCGCAAGCGCCCAGATAACGGCCGACATTCTCGCCGTGATTCCCAATTTGCGCGCCTTCGCCGTCTCGCTTTGCGGCAATCTCGATCGCGCCGACGATCTCGTGCAGGAGACGCTCGTCAAGGCATGGAGCAAGCTCGGGTCTTTCGTCGAAGGCACCAATCTGCAGCGCCTGGCTGTTCACGATCCTGCGCAATATTTTTTACTCCGAATATCGCAAGCGCCGGCGCGAGGTTTCCGATTCGGACGGCGCCATCGCCGGCCGGCTCGCCACGGCGCCGGGGCAAAACAGCTACATGGACATGCTCGATTTTCGCGAGGCGCTGCAGCATCTGCCGGCCGACCAGCGCGAGGCGCTGATCCTGATCGGCGGCTCGGGCCTCTCCTATGAGGAGGCCGCCGGCGTTTGCGGCTGCGCGGTCGGCACGATGAAGAGCCGCGTCAACCGCGCGCGCAGCCGCCTGTCGGAGCTGTTGTCGATCACCTCAAGCAGCGAATTCGGCGACGATGGCGACTGGCAGGCCGCCGATCCGGTTCTCGTCGGCCAGCGCTCCTCGCGCGGCGGCGGCGACTGACAGGCCCGCGCCTCTCCGTCTGGCTTTGACGCGGCGGCGCGCATCGCCAAGGCCGCGCATCTCAACTGAACCCCACCGCGCGAGGAAGCGCTTCGCCCGGGCCTCGTCGAAGGCGAAACCTTCGATGCGCGGCCGCCGCCCGAAGCGATGGCTGGCGCCGGACGATTGAGCGCAAAGGTTCAGCCGCGAGGCGGCCGCAGCCCGTCCATCAATATATCGATCAGCCGCATTGCGCTTTCCCGCCAATCGGGCTCCGCATTGCCAAAAGTGAAGCCAAACAGCGCGCGCAGAAGATCTTCCGGATCGACGTCGGCGCGAATGTCGCCGCTGGCGCTCGCGCGCGCGAGGAGCAGCGCCAACGCATCGGAGAGCCTGCCGACTGAATAGGCTTTCAGCTCCGGGCCGCCGTCGATGATCGAGCCGAGCGCCGGCGCGATCACTTTCTTGGTCGCGATATAATCGACGAACAGCCGCATCCATTCATGCAGCGCGTCGCCCGGCGGCAGCGCGGCGAGAAGCCGCGTCGCCGCACCGGCCAATTCATCGACCCCGTGCCGGTAGACCGCCTCGATGAGTGCGTCGCGCGTCGGGAAGTGGCGGTAGAGCGTGCCGATGCCGACGCCGGCGCGGCGCGCGATTTCATCGAGGCTGACGTCGACGCCGACCTCCGTGAACGCCGCTCGCGCGGTCCTCAGCAGAAGCTCGCGGTTGCGTCGCGCGTCGGCGCGGGGCTTGCGCGCCGGGGGCGTCGCGCCCGTCTCCTCCTTGTCTCCGGCGCTCATCAAGATGTCCCCCTTGATAAACGGAGGGTATCTCCGTATATAAGGCGGAGGAATCCTCCGTTTATACCCTTTTCCGGCCGCCGGCCAATCATCGCTGCGGCCCCGGCCAGCGGAGGCCAATCGACGCCAGAGCAGCGGAGAAAACCCATGGCGACGACATTCGCAGCGAAGACTTTCGGAGCAACGTCCACGACCGACGACGTACTCGCGGGCGTAAATCTCAGCGGCAAGCGCGTTCTCGTCACCGGCGTCTCGGCCGGGCTTGGCGTCGAGACCGCGCGGACGCTGGCCGCGCATGGCGCCCATGTGGTCGGCGCGGTGCGGGACTTGAGCAAGGCCAGGGCGGCGACCGAACAGGTTCGCGCCGACACGGCGAAGGGCGGCGGCCTCGAACTCATTGAACTCGATCTCGCCTCGCTCGCCAGCGTGCGCGCCTGCGCCGACAAGCTCGTCGCCGCCCGCGAAGCCGTTCGATCTCGTCATCGCCAACGCCGGCGTCATGGCCACACCAAAGGGCCAGACGGCGGACGGCTTCGAAACCCAGTTCGGCACGAATCACCTCGGCCATTTTGTCTTCGTCAATCGCATCGCCTCATTGCTGAAGCCCGGCGCGCGCCTCGTCAACCTGTCTTCGGCAGGGCATCGATACGCCGACGTCGATCTCGACGATCCGAATTTCGAGCGCACGCCCTATGCCGAGTTCGTGGCTTATGGCCGCTCGAAAACCGCCAATATCCTTTTCGCCGTCGAGTTCGACCGGCGCCACAAGGCGGATGGCGTGCGCGCGACGGCGGTGCATCCGGGCGTCATCCAGACCGAGCTTGCGCGCCACATGAGCGCCGAGGCCTTGCAGGGGCTGATCGATCAGATCAACGCGGCAAATGCGGCGTCCGGGCAGCCGCCCCTGACCGTGAAAAGCATTCCGCAGGGCGCGGCGACCTCCGTCTGGGCCGGCGTCGTCGCCCCCGCCGATCAGGTCGGCGGCCGTTATTGCGAGGACTGCCACGTTGCCGAGACTGTAAATGCCGGCGGGGACGCAGAGATTCGCGGCGGCGTGCGCGCCTACGCGCTTGATCCGGAGCGGGCCAAAGCGCTCTGGGCGAAAAGCGAGGAGATGGTCGGCGAGCGTTTCTGATGTTCGCGCACAAAGGTGGCGCCTGCCCTCCCGCTGTCTCGAAAGGAGTTAGATGATGTCAATCATAGACAAGTCCGGGACCTTCAATCTCGGCGACCGCGCCGTCAGGCGCCTCGGCTATGGCGCCATGCAGCTCGCCGGGCCCGGCGTCTTCGGCCCGCCGAAAGATCATGAGCGCGGCGCTGGCCGTGCTGCGCGAGGCCGTCGCCAGCGGCGTCAACCACATCGACACAAGCGACTTCTACGGCCCGCATGTCACCAACAAGCTGATCCGCGAGGCGCTCGCGCCCTACCCCGACGATCTCGTCATCGTCACCAAGGTCGGCGCCCGGCGCGGCGCGGATGGATCATGGCTCCCGGCCTTCACGCCCGAGGAGCTGACGCAGGCGGTGCATGATAATTTGCGCAACCTCGGGCTCGACGTGCTCGAAGTCGTCAATCTTCGCATCATATTCGGCGTGGAGAAGCCCGTCGAAGGACCGATCGAGGCGCAGGTCGAAGCCCTCGCCGAGCTGCAACGGCGCGGCCTCGTGCGCCATATCGGGCTCAGCAACTGCAACGCCGACGCAGATCGCGGCGGGACGCCGGATCTGCGACATCGTCTGCGTGCAGAACCATTACAATCTGGCGCATCGCGACGATGACGCGCTGATCGACGATCTCGCCCGCGAGGGCATCGCCTATACGCCCTATTTTCCGCTCGGCGGCTTCACGCCGCTGCAGTCGTCGACTCTCACCGCCGTCGCCGCGCGCCTTGGCGCGACGCCGATGCAGGTCGCGCTGGCCTGGCTGCTTCATCGCGCGCCCAACATCCTGCTGATCCCCGGCACTTCGTCCCTCGCGCATTTGCGCGAGAATCTCGCGGCGGCCGAACTCGCGCTGCCGGAGGATGCGCTCAAGGAGCTCGACGGCGTGGCGAAGTTCGCCGCCTGACGCCTATGAAAGTCGCGCGCTTGCTTTGCAATATCCGCCCTTGTGGCGAGCCGCCGGCTGGCCACGCAATGCGATGGATGGTATCGTATCGGCCGGATATAACGTTTGCCGTTCACAATGTGGTCGCCGCTGTCTGCGGTCGAATTAAACGCCCGGCTTGATCCGTCAGGCCGGGCTTTTTATACATGTGAACGTCAACCGCGCGCGGCGCGCAATACACAAGGCCAATCTCTATGTCCGCCAAGGAAGCCACGCTGCATATGCTCTGCGGCAAGATCGCTGCCGGCAAATCAACCCTTACCGCCGAATTGGGGCGCCGCCCGCGAACCATCGTCGTGAGTGAGGACCAATGGCTCGCCGCGCTCTACCCTGGGGAAATGTCGTCCGTCGCCGACTATGTCCGCTGTTCAGGGCGGCTCCGCAACGCGATTGAGCCGCACCTTGTCGCCCTGCTGCAAGCCGGCCTCTCCGTCGTCCTGGATTTCCCGGCGAACACGGTGGCTAACAGGGCATGGATGCGCGGCGTCTTTGAAAGGGCGGGGTCAGCGCACCAGCTCCATTATCTCGACGTGCCCGACGACGTGTGCAAGGCGCGCCTGCGCGCTCGAAATGCGAGCGGAGCACATTTATTCGCTGCTACCGACGAGCAGTTCGAGCTAATCACAAGCCGCTTCGTGGCGCCCGCGCCAGATGAGGGATTCAGTATCGTCATCCATCGGCCGTGAGTCGTCATGCAACGATGTAGCCGCGTCGGGCCCGAGCGCGTCTGAAAGGCGAGAGCGATCCGTTTGCTTTCCAAAGCCCCCGGCGACATCCTCGCAGTCATGGCCCGCTATGAAGGGCCGGCGGCGAACGCGAAGCCTTGTGAAACGCCGCGACCCATTGGCGCTGTTCGTCGGTATCGGGAACCCTAACGCCGCGCGTTTTCTCGATCATCGCAAAGGCGCCATCCGGATCGCAGCCGCAGCACGCCAGCACGCAGGCGGCGATAAGGGACGATCTCCCGATCCCGGCGCGGCAGTGGATCGCAACCGCCTTCCCTTCACTCAAGTTGCGAGCCAGCGTTTGCGCGAGGAACGCGGTCTCCTGCATGGATGCAGGAACGCCGCGATCGGCAATCGGAAAGGAGATGAACGCCATCGCCTGCGCCCTGCACAAATCCGCTTCCGCGCGCAGTCCGAGTTCGTCGATCTCTTCGGCTTCAAGAAGGCTCACGACGATATCGACGCCCTCGCTCCGCCAGCCGGCGATTTCATCGTCGAGCCAGTCGCCTGCGCGCGGGCGCGCCATGATCGCCAATCGCCACGCGCCGGGCTCCTCGATCCAATGGAGGTCCGGGCGCATTTGGCCCCCTTGGCCTAGCCTCAGTTCGGCAGCCAGCCGAAGGCGACGGCGGCGAGCAGAAACACGCCGATCAGCGCGCGATAGACCACAAAGGGCCACGCCGAGAAGCGCTCGAGGATGCGCAACAGGCCCCAGATCGCGCCAAAGGCCGAGATCGAGGCGATGACGAGGCCGAAGGCGAGGATCGACCAGCCCTGCGCGTCGAGATGGGCCTTGTGCAGCTCGAACAGCTCCTTGATCCCAGCGGCGGCGATCGCCGGAACGCCGAGCAGGAAGGAGAAACGCGCCGCCTCGTCGCGCTTGAAATCGCGAAACAGCGCCGCTGTCAGCGTCGAGCCCGAACGCGAGACGCCGGGAATGAGCGCGCCGACCTGCGCGACGCCGACGACGAGCGCATCGGTCAGGGTCGCATGCTCCATGGTCCGTTTCGGCCGCGCGTAAATCTCGGCGAGCGCCAGCAGCGCCGCCATGACGACGCAGGCGATGCCGATGACGGTCAGGCTGCGCAACGGCGAGCCGCAGGCGTTGAGAACGGGCGCCAGCAAGACGCCGGCGACGAGGATCGGGATGGTGGCGAGAATGATCCAGCTGGCGAAGCGGAAGTCCCAATCCTGAAAATCGCGCCGCCGCACCGCCGAAAAGGAGCCGACGACAAGGCCGCGCACGTCGCTCCAGAAATAGCTGACGACGGCGGCGAGCGCCGCGAGCTGCATCGCCGCCGAAAAGGCCGAGCCCGGATCGCGCCAGCCGAGCAGCGCCGGAACGATGCGCATATGCGCCGTCGAGGAGATCGGCAGAAGCTCGGTAATGCCCTGAACGACGCCGAGAACGCCGACCTTGGCGTAGCCAAGCGCGACGAAGCCGGTGTCGAGCCCTTGCGTGCAGGCAGACGCCATTATTGCCATCCTTTAGGGTTTGCGCGGCGGACGCCCCATGCGCCCGCCTCCTTTTTCCAGTTTCCGCCGCGAAGATCAACGCCGAGGCTTCGCTCCGCAAAGATTAAGTCCGGCGCCGGTGGGAGCGGGATACGAAAACGCAGCATCCGGTTTTTCGCGTCAAATCCCGCTTTCTTCTCAACAATCGATCACGTTTCATGTTTTTGGATGTTTCCATCCAAAAACATGACGTGATCCAGCCGCGATGGCTTTGAGGCTGGCCTCGAAGCGCCGGTTGCGGCAAAGTCCGCAACGGAGACGCCCAGACGCTTGATTTGCGCCCTTCGTTTTCCGTTTCAGAAAGGCGTCGGGAGACGCCCAAAAGGCGACTTGTTGAAATGCCACCGCGCGAGGAGCCTCTGGATCGGACGCATCGGCGCACGCCCGCGCGGGCGGCTTGGCCGCTCGCCGCCAGCATCCTGAGCGCGAGTCTCCTGCTGACCGCGAGCCTCACCCCGGCGCGCGGCGGCGTCCGACTGCTCAATCCGGGCGACGACATGATGCCGCTGCCGCCGGTTCCGCAATGGCTGCGGGCGCCCGACGACAAGGCGCCGCCGCTCGACACCATTCGCGTCGCCGTCGCCGGCGACGACAGAGGATTGCTCGCCGGCATGACCGCACAGGCGGCGCCCTTCAAGCTGGTGGCGCCAACCGAAGGCCCCGACCTCGTCTTCGACCCCGGCTCGCGCCAGGCGACGTCAAAGGGCGAAGTCATCGCCTATGACGTCGCGCCGCCCGACCTGCCGGCGGTGATCGACCGCATGGCCTTCGCCGAGGGAATCGTCAGGCTCGCGGCCGCGCGCCCGCAGCCGATCAGCGTCGCCGACGGCCCGCCCGTGCGGCGCAGGGACGACAGGGTCGAGATCGACGTCACCGGCATGTCCAACCGCGCGCTGATCCTTTTCTCGGTCAGCGGCGATGGCCTCGTGCAGGCGCTCTACCCGATCGGCTCCGACGCGCGCATCGTCGAGGCTGCCGCCTTCGCCTGGACGTTCGAGGTCCACGAGCCCTTCGGGGCGGACCTCATCGTCGCGATCTCCGCGGCGCAGCCGATGGAGGCGCTGGCGGCGGGGCTGAAGCGCCTCAGCCATTATCGCAGCGCCGGCGAGGTCTTGAAGCTGATCGCGCTCACCGCCCCGCCGGATGCGCGCATCGGCGTCGCCGCAGTGCTCAGCGCGCCCTGAAAGGCGCTTTATCGCATCGGCCCGCCCTCCGCCCGCTTCGCCGCCGCGCGCGACATCGCCTGATTCAGTTCGCCGCCGAAGATGAAAATGGCGGCGACCATGTAGAGAAACACCAGGGCGATCATCACCGAGGCGAGGCCCGCATAGGTCGTCACGTAATTGCGCGCGAATTCCGCCAGATAGGAGCCGAAGACGACGCCGCCCGCCACCCAAAGCGCGAAGGTGAACAGGATGCCGGGCAGGATTTCGCGCAATTTGCGCCGCCCCGCCGGCAGCAGCTTGTGAATGATGACGAGCGCAAGCAGCAAGACCAGCGTGGCGATGCCAAACCGGCTGAACGTCACGAAACTGTCGAGCGGCTCGATATGCGGCGCGAACCGCAGCGCGACGCTCCAGATCAGCGGCGCCAGCACGACGAGCAGCGTCAGCGTCAAAAGGGCGAAGGCGCCGAGCAGCACATAGGCGATGGATTCAAGGCGCAACAGCCACCAGGGCCGCGTCTCCTTGACGTCATAGGCGCGGTTCAGGCCGACGCGCAGCGCCTCGACCCCGCTCGACGAGAAATAGATCGACAGCACGCCGCCGATGGTCAGGAGGCCGCCGCGCGTCTGCGTCAGCACATTATGGACCTCGGCCGCAAGCGGCTTCGCCACCTGCTCGGGCCAGGTCTGGAACAGGATGGAGACAGCCTCATTGGCGAGGTTCTCGGTGCCGAAGAAGCCGGCCAGCGCCGTCACGAAAATGAGAAAGGGGAACATGGAGGTGAGGATCGTGAGGGCGATATAGCTCGAGATCGCCCAGCCGTCGTCGGCCAGAAATTTCATGGCCGCGTCATAAAGGATGGCGAAGGCTGATCGCATTCCTGAAGGCCTCGTGTCTGGGCGGTCATTCGAAATTACAGGAGTTGGAACATTTGCCGGAAAATTGTTTCGCCGCCGCGAACCCATCCGAACATTCCCCACCTCTTTCCTTTTGAGGTACTTCATCTCGCAGCTTGGAGAGACAAGATGTTTTACGTAAAGAATGTTCCCCCAATGGAGCGCGCCCTTCGCATTCTCATGGGCGTCGCCGCCATCGCCGCCGCCATCGCCTATTTCGGCGCGACGCCGCTTGGCTGGGGCGTCGGCGCGATGGGCGCGATGGCGGCCATGACCGGCCTCCTCGGATTCTGCCCGGCCTGCGCCCTGGTCGGACGCAAGCTGGATAAACAGGCCCGGACATGACAGCGCCAGCCGACCGCGCCACCCTGGTCGCCGCCGCGCAGGGCGGCAGTGAGGTCTCGCTGGAGCGGCTGCTGCGGGAATGCCGGGCCGATGTCCGGCGTTACGCCCGCCGCCATTGCGAGACGAGCGAGATCGACGACGCGGTTCAGGAAACGCTGCTCATCGTCGCGCGGCGCATCCGCTCGCTCAAGGCGGCGACGTCCTTCGCCGGATGGCTGTTTACGGTGGTGCGGCGCGCGTGCCGGCGCCTCGCCCGGCGCATGACCTTCCACGAGGATTGGACCGATGCGCGCATCGAGGCGCAACTGGCGAGCCGCACGGATGTTTCCCTGCGTCTCGAACTGGCGGCGGCGCTCGAATCCCTGCCCGCCCATTATCTCGAAATCGTGCTTCTGCGCGATTTCGAGGAACTGTCCATCGCCGAAATCGGCGCGCGCCTCGGCGCGCCGGCGGGCCTCGTCAAGAGCCGCCTGCATCGCGCCCGGGTCCTCGTCCGCGAATATCTCATCGGCGCGGACCCCGCCCCTCGCGCTGCGCCCGCCGACCGGCCCTGAGGCGGCCTGCATGAAAGCGCCCTGCATGAAAGCGCCCTCCCGCCGCTTCGTCCTGGCGGGCCTTGGCGCCCTGATCGGCGCATCCCCGGCGCGCGCCGCGCCTGTTTCCGTCCCGGACGCGCCGCCCCCATTTGAAACGGCGCGCGAACAGTTCACGCTCATCGAGCCCATGGTCGCCGCTCCCGCGATCCGCCTCGACGCAATCAATGGCGCGCCGCTCGATCTCCCGATGCTTCGCGGCAAGGCGGTTCTCATCAATTTCTGGGCGAGTTGGTGTCCGCCCTGCGCCCGCGAGCTTCCGCTGCTCGAGCGGCTTCGCGGCCTCACGCGATCGGAGCCGCTCGAAATCATCGCCATATCGATCGACGCCGCCGGGCGCGAGCGCGTGACGGCTTTCCTGAAGCGCCTCGAGATTGAGCATTTGCCGGTCTATCTCGATCCCGCCGGGCGGCTCGCCAGAAAAATCGATGGAGCGGGCGCCTCCCCCTTTGTGCTTTACGGGATGCCCATCTCCTATGTGGCGGATCGCGCCGGCCGCATCGCCGGCTATCTCACCGGCCAAGCCGATTGGACTTCGGCCGAAGGATTGCGGCTCCTGCGCCATTATGCGAACGCATGAGGAAGCCGCGGAGGCCCACGCTGATCCCTATTGTTGTTTGGGGGGATTCTTGCTCGACCACTCACGATATTGCGCGAGGCAGTCGCGCTCCCGGGCGGGAAATCTTGTAGGCCTGCGACCCCTCCTGAAAGAAAGACGCCCAGCCGAGCTGCGCATCGAGGCTGCGGCGCATCGCGACGGCGCGCTCCAGAATCACGCAACGCAGGGCGTCATCGATATAGTAGATATTCGACAGACGAAAATAGGACTGATCGGTAAGCCGCTTGCGCGCGCTCGGGTCGTTCGCGCCCCTGCCGATATCGCCGATATCCGATTTGACGAGATCCTGACAATGGTTGACCACCGTCAGGATGGTATGGGCCGCATTCGCGTCGAGCGCCCCTCCCGCCGCATCGTCGAACGGGTAGGCGTTGCATTGAAACACCCACAGCGCATCGGGCGTGCGCTTGGCGTCGACGCCGAACGGCCTGTCGACGTTGAATTCGACGGCGGCGTCGACATTGGCGTATTGCAGCTCCCACTCATTGTTGACCGTGAGAAACCTGTCCTTCGCCGCCTTCGACAAGTCTCCGTCCGTCGGAGTCTGCGTTGCCTGCAGCATCTGGAACGTCGCGGACCAGCGCTTGTCGAGAAGGTCGGACGCCGAGCGCAGCGAGTTCGAGCGCGCTCGTCGTGTCCTTTTCGACCTGCGCAACCCGGTTCTGCCAGGCCCAGCCGCGCTGCTGAAACCAGGTCGCCACCATCGTACCGACGACGCCGGTCAGGAGAAAGCCGAGCAGCGCGGTGCCGACCTTTTCGCGCAGGCTGTCGCCCTTCGCCGTCCGCTCCGGGTGCGCGGCTTTCGGCGCTTCGCCATCTTTGTCCTGAGCCATGAAAACAGCTTCGCCAGTTCGATCCGAGAATGTGCGAATTTGCAACCAAAGTCAGGTTTCTGGCGGCGCCACACGCACAGATTGCGGCCCCAAACAAACGCGCGCCAATGCCGCGCAGTTATGACCTTAACCGATTTTTCACGAATGGGGAGAGTCCGAGAGGCCCGCATTCGGCGAGAAATCACGCCTTGCGGCCGCTCCGCGCGTGAGGCCCCGGCCAATCGCTATCGTCGGCCCCAAGCCGGTCTTCGCGGCAAACATCTTCAGTCCGCGCGGCCGCGACCGCCGCGGCGCTGGATCGCACGAATTACCGGAGCCGATCCGCATGCGTTGCGAAGCCGGCGCCGCCAGCGTCACGAAGGCCGGCGGAGCGCCGCGCGAATGAGAAATATGACGCCGCAGATCGCCAGCGCCAGCGGCGCGAGGGTGAAGACGCTCAGCAGCGCTGTCGCCAGCGCCGCCTGCGCAAGAAAAGAGAACGCGCTCGTCGCGCATGCAACCTGACCTTCGTCAATGCGCGAACAAAGCCCGCTGACGGAAAGGATCGCCATGATCGCGAAAGATCCAAGCAGGGAGGCGAGCGCGACATAGCACAGCCCCCTGAACGCCGCCGCAAGCTTCCCGCCATTCATGCTCTGTTCTCCCCACACCGCATCGCCCGGTTTCCATCCCCGGCAATTAAGGCGCCTGTCCCGCCTCAACCGCGTTGCGGTCATGCCCAGCGTTTCATATGATTTCCCGACCTCTCCCGTAAACTCTTCCTTGCCGATGTTCGCGTTTTGCTCCGCGAACGATAGGAAAGCCGCGCCAGATCGCACGAACCGTTTCATCCATTGGTCGCCATAGTCGCAAGCCCACTCTTAAGGTCGAGCCGGAACCCAGCTCCGACGGCGACGCCCTCATGGCGGAGTCTCGATGAAGAGGAGCCTCCGAGACGACGCAAATACATAAACTTGCATGTTTGTTGTTACGAAAAATAACTGTTGTTACGTGAAAAATGAGTTGCTGAAATCAAGCGATGGTGGAGAATGCCGACTTGCCGTCCAAGACATGTCTTACAAGCCATGCCCTTTTCCCCGCCCTTCCCCACCGTGAAGCCACAGATTCTCTGTAGGCCCTGCAATTTGGCGACAATCACCATGTCAATTGCTTTCCCAAACACATCTTATGTAAATCGAAGAAACTCAAACCGAGGCAACGGCGTCTCCCTGAGCGCCATTATCGGGACGAGCATGTATTGCATATGCGCCAGCACGGCGGGCGCGCAAAGCTACGTGCCCGCCACGATCAGTCTTCAGGACAGCTCGGGCGCAGCGCTGGTTTGCGTGATCGGGTCCAGCAAAGGCGCTTCGCCCGCCAATCCCCCCGGAGCGCCTGCGGCGTATTATCTGGTGCAGCCAGAGGTCACGTCGCCCGCCCCAGGGACCCTTGGAGGAACAGGCTCGGCCACCGCCCAATGGGTCGTCGCCGGCGCATCGAATACCGTGAAGGCCATACAAATCGGCGGAACGAACGGGATCACAGGTTTCGCCGCCAGCCCGATCGGCCAAGCCTACATCAACTCCGCGAACCTCTCGATTTACGTCATAAAGACGCTTCCGGCAGGCGGATTTTCTTGCGCCAACAATATCCAATACACCATGGATAATTTGGGCAACTTCACCAGGCCGACAGTCAATTACCCGTCTGGGCTTTTCGAGGAGACCGTCTGGCAGACGAGCGTGAACAACGTCCTCTCGCCCGTGATAACATTGGATACGTCCAATGTTGATACGTTTCAGATTCCGTTGGCGATATCGATCAAACAGGGCGCCAATGTTCTGGGAATTCTCGGCAACCGCGTTGTTTCACCTGCCTTTACCCGTCAAACAATGATTACGGGGCCGAATGACGCGGGCGGCGCGACTTCGCCACTGGTCACCTGGCTCGGCAAACAGCCGCCAACTGGCGGCGGCCCGGCCCTAAATTTCCAGCCTCTCGCGCTCGCCGCCTGGAATCCGCCGAGCAGTCCATCGTCGACGAGCCCGCAATATCCATACGCCTATATCATCTCGCCCAATGATTATCTAAATCTGCAATGCCAGGTTAACGCCAGTCCAAACCCGAATGTTCCCAGCAACTGCAGCCTGAACGGCGATCTGGTGAATTGGTTCGACCCGCTAAACTCATACTATGACAGTGAGGTCTCGACGTTTTTCACCAACGCGCTGGTGGCGAATGCGGCGCTGGTCGTCATGGGCGATACGGGAAAGCCGGACGCCCCGGACGTAAGCCCTGTGATCCCGGAGCAGCCCTGGAAAGTGACGAGCAGAACCTCGTGCCCCGTCTATCTTAACGCTGATTCTCAGTCGCTCCTTTTTTCCGGCGCCGACATCAACGGTAAGGCCACCTCGATCGTGCTGTGCAACCCTGTCGGTCAGGTCGTGAATTTCCCGTCCACCGGCGTTCCGGCGTCCTCAATTCACCAGACGACCCCCACGTCTGGCGTCGTTCAAACCTATGAAATTGACTTAACACAGGCCCAGTATAACCTGTACGCCAAATATAAAAACTGGTATTTCGGTCAGCCATCCTCGGGCTGGGTTGGACAAATTACGAGCTTCAAAACAACGACCGTGAATACCAAAACAGTCTACCAGATGTGGCTTAACGCCCTCAATGGCCCATCGACGACCAACCCCAATGCAACGGCGTGCGTATACACGACAGGGCACCCTTGTCCCGCCCCCAACCCATCCTTTACAGAATGGGTCTTCAGCAACATAACCTGGACTTCGAGCAACAAATGGTCCGAAACGCCCAGCCAGATGGTTTTTGCCAATGATGGAGCTTTCGCCTCCTGGGACTATTATAAAGGCAACACATCTCTCGCCAAGGTTTCGCGTAGCATTCAGAGAAATGTCGTCAACGCGTTCAGTCGCGGAATCGCAAATTGCAATAATGTGACCATGAACACCGGGTTTCATTCGACGCTCAGAACGACGCTTTGCGCGAAAATAAAGCCGATAACGCTTAAGGCCGACGCCAAACAAACGACGGGCGGCTTTAGTCCATCCGACCAATACTGGTCGAACGAGGCCAATTGGTATCCGGCGGCGGGGCGCCAAAATTACTACGCGCAATATCTGCACACCGCCCAGCTATCTGCGCAAAACATCTTTTGGGCGCCGAACAATAGCATTACGCCAACCTCCACCAGCAATCAGGGCGTTCTAATGGGTATGGTGTATGGATATGGGTTTGACGAAAATCCCGTCTACATACCGGGATCTCCGCCCCCCTATGGCAACGTTCCGTCAAAGCTCGATCCGATTCCAAGCAGCTGGTTCGCGCCCTCCGCCCCGACGGCGACAGTCACGGTTGGGCCTCTCCAATAAATTCATCATGGCGGCGTCGGACCTTCCCGCGCCGCCGTGCCCGCCCGCAAATGTTTCCGGGCCATCCTGTCGCCGACGGAGCGCGCCCAGCTCGTGCAACCCGGACGCCGCGCCAAAATCGCCCGCCCTTGAACTCTCCGCCGCAAATGTTCTAAATTCGTTCCGGTCCGCCCCGCGAATCACCTGAGCCTTTGCATGGATCGCGTCATATTCCTGCTCGCCGGAACGCCGGTCACGGCTGCGGAACTGCTGCTCGGCGCTGCGGCGATCGCGCTGGCGACGCTGCTTTTCATGGCGTCGGGCATGGGCCGCACGGCGCGCCGGCGCGCGCTTGAGGCGGATGAGCGCCAGAGCGAGATGGAGCGCGCTTTCGCTCTTCTCGCCCGCCAGAACGCCGAACTGTCGGGGCGCGTGCGCACGGTCGCCGAGACGCTTGGCGCGCGCCAGGGCGATCTCGCCCGCTTCGTCGCCGAGCGGCTGGATCAGGTCGGCGCCCGCGTCGGCGAGGGCGTCGCCGCCTCGGGCAAGAGCGCCGGCGAGCAGCTCGCCAAACTCAACGAAAGGCTCGCGGTGATCGACGCCGCGCAGACGCGCCTCACCGGCCTCACGCAGGAGGTCATCGGCCTCAAGGAAATCCTCGCCAACAAACAGGCGCGCGGCGCCTTCGGCCAGGGCCGGCTCGAGGCCATCGTCAGGGACGCGCTGCCCGAGAGCGCCTATGCGTTTCAGCATACGTTGTCGAACCGCATGCGCCCCGATTGCGTCATTCGTCTGCCCGGGGACCCGCGCCTCATGGTGATCGACGCCAAATTTCCTCTCGAAGCCTTCACCGCGCTGAAACGCGCGCAGGGCGAGGCTGCGCGGAAGGATGCGGCGGCGCGGGTCAGATCAGATGTCGGAAAACATATAAAGGACATCGCCGAGCGCTATTTTCTGCCCGAGGAGACGCAGGATCTAGCACTTCTGTTCGTGCCGTCTGAATCGCTCTACGCCGACATCAACGAACATTTCGACGACATTGTGCAACGCGCCCATCGCAGCCGCATCATCATCGTGTCGCCCTCGCTTCTCATGATGGCGGTGCAACTGATGCAGGCGCTCGTGCGCGACGAACGCGTGCGCGAGCAGACCCATATCATCCAGGCGGAGGTGCGCCGCCTCGTTGAAGACGTTGCGCGGCTGCGCGGGCGGGCGCTGAAACTGCAATCGCATTTTTCGGGCGCGGAAGAGGATGTCGCGGGCCTCGTCGCCAGCGCCGACCGGATTGCAAAATGCGGCGAGCGCATCGATCAAATGGATTTCACCGCGCCCGGCGCGGAGTCCGCCGCCGACAGGCTGAAGGCCGCCGAATAGGGCCGCGCGTTTGTAGAATTATGATCATAATATAATATCCGCCCCCGGTCCGCGCGCGGCCCCCGCGCGCCCCGAGGGGTTGTTTCACTTGAAACAGTTTTGACCGATTGAGCCGTCGAACCGGACAGGCGCGGGCCGCGATCTTACGCGCCGCCGGGCGCGACCCGTCCGGTCGCGCGTCAGAACGCGGTGCGCGCCTGCATCGCGGCGGCGAGCGTGCCCTCGTCGAGATAATCGAGTTCGCCGCCGACAGGCACGCCGTGCGCGAGCCGCGTCGTGCGGACATTATACTCGGCCAGGAGGGTCGTGATGTAATGCGCCGTCGTCTGGCCGTCGACGGTGGCGTTGACGGCGAGGATCACCTCGCTCACGCCGCCCGCCGCCACGCGCTCAATGAGGCTGGCGAGATTTAGATCCTTCGGGCCGACGCCATCGAGCGGCGACAGCGTTCCGCCGAGCACGTGATAGCGCGCGTTGAGCGCCGCGGCGCGCTCCAGCGCCCAGAGATCGGCCACGGTCTCGACGACGACGAGTAAGGAAGGATCGCGCCGCTCGTCGCGGCAGATGGTGCAGGGATCAAGCGTGTCGACATTGCCGCAGACGCCGCAGACGACGATTTTTTCGCGCGCGGCCTGCATCGCGTCGGTGAGCGGAGCGAACAGCTCCTCGCGTTTGCGGATGAGATGCAGCGCGGCGCGCCGCGCCGAGCGCGGCCCGAGCCCGGGCAGACGCGCCAGCAGCTGGATGAGCCGCTCGATTTCAGGTCCCGCAACGCGTCCGGCCATTAAACCCGCGCCCTCAGAACGGCAGCTTCATGCCGGGCGGCAAGGTCAGGCCGGCGGTCATGCCCTGCATTTTCTCCTCCATCAGGCGCTCGGCTTTTTTCCGCGCATCCTCGTGCGCCGTCACAATTAAATCTTCAAGGATCTGCTTTTCCTCAGGTTTCAGGAGCTGATCGTCGATCGCGACATTGCGTAGCTGGCCCTTGGCGCTGAGCGTGACCCGCACCATGCCGCCGCCCGACTGGCCCTCGACCTCAAGCCGCTCCATCTCGGCCTGCATGGCCTGGATTTTCTCCTGCACGGCCTGGGCCTGCTTCATCAAACCCAACATATCGCGCATAACTGACCCTCTTTCATGAGCGGGGGATGAAGGATGTTCCGGCGCGTCTTTCATCGCAGGTCACTCTCACCACGGATCGGCCTCGGCATGGCTGTCGTCGACAAATCCAACATCTTCGTCGCCGGCGCGCGGCCCCTCTGTCGCCGCCGCCTCCTCTGTAACGCGGACGGCGATGATTTCGGCGCCGGGAAAAACTTCGAGCGCGCGGCGCACGAGCGGATCGGCGCGCACGCCGTTCATCGCAACCCGGGCTTTCTCGTCCGCGACCTCCTTAAGGCTCGGCGCGCCCGCCTCGCTGACGACGGCGACCATCCAGCGCCGCCCGGTCCATTCCTGCAACCGCCGCATCAAAACCTGCGCCAATTGCGCCGATGCGCCGGGCGCGGGCGAGAATTCGATCGCGCCATCCTCGAAACGCACCAGCCGCACATCTCGTTCAAGTGCGAGCTTCAACTGGATGTCGCGATGGAGCGCGGCCAGAGCCACGACGTCTTCGAACGTCGAAAGACGTATCGCCGGCGCGGGATCGCCGCGCAGCGGCGCCAGCGCCGTCGCCGCGCCTGACGGCTGCGCCGAATGTGAGCGCCATGTCGCGGGGCCGCCCCGCGCTCCCCGTCGCAACCGAAGGCCCGGCGCCAGCGGGCCGGGCCGTTTCGCGCGCGCCGCCGGCGGGGGCCGAAAAATCATTGGTGAGGGCGGCGAGCTTGCGCAGGGCCTCGTCGGGCGTCGGCAGGTCGGCGGCATAGGCGAGGCGCACCAGAACCATGTCGGCTGCGGCGAGAGGCCGGTCAGAATCCTTCACCTCCTGCAAGCCCTTCGAGAGCAATTGCCAGGCCCGCGTCAGAACCGGCGTCGACAGGCTCGCCGCGAAGCCCGCGCCGCGTTCGCGCTCTTCCTGGGTGATGGCGGCGTCCTCGACCGCCGCCGGCGCAAGCTTCAGCCGGGTGACGAGATGGACGAATTCGGCAAGTTCGATGAGGATGGCGGCCGGATCGGCGCCGCCATCGTAAAGCTCCTTCAATCCGCCGAGCGCCTGCGTCATTTCGCCGCGCATGACGGACTCGAACAGATCGATGATGCGGCCATGATCGGCGAGGCCCAGCATGGCGCGCAGCGCCTCGGCCGAGACGGCTCCCTGCCCTTTCCCCGGCCCATGGCCGGCGCCATGCGCGATCGCCTGGTCGAGCAGCGACAGCGCATCGCGCGCCGAACCCTCGGCCGCGCGCGCGACCAGCGCCAGCGCCTCGGGCTCGATGGCGACGCCCTCCTTGGCGCAGATTCCAGCCAAAAAGGCGATCAGCGCGCCGGCGTCGATCCGGCGCAGGTCAAAGCGCTGGCAGCGCGAGCGCACTGTCACCGGCACCTTCTCGATTTCCGTCGTCGCAAAGAGGAATTTCACATGGTCCGGCGGCTCTTCGAGCGTCTTCAGGAGACCGTTGAAGGCCGCCTTCGAGAGCATATGCACTTCGTCGATGATATAGACCTTGGTGCGCGCCATGACCGGTCGGTAGCGCGCGCTCTCGATGATTTCGCGCACGTCTTCGATGCCGGTGTGCGAGGCGGCGTCCATCTCGATGACGTCGACATGGCGCGATTCGATGATCGCCTGGCAATGCACGCCAAGTTCGCTCATGTGGATGGTCGGACGCGTCACGGCGGCGCGGCCATCGTGCGCGGGCAGTTCATAATTGAAGGCGCGCGCCAGAATGCGCGCGGTCGTCGTCTTTCCGACGCCGCGGACGCCCGTCAGAATATAGGCTTGATGAATGCGATCGAGGTCGAAGGCGTTGGAAAGGGTTCTGACCATGGCCTCCTGGCCGATCAGATCGTCGAAACTGGCTGGACGATATTTGCGGGCGAGGACGCGATAGGGAGCGGCGGCCTTCGCGCCGGGATCCTGCGGCGCGCCCGGAGGAGACGTCGCGGTCATCTTTTCGCCGGGGCGGCTGGCCTGGCCGGGAGCTGTGGCTTCGCCTCGACGTTTGGCGCCCTCATGGCAGTCGACGCGCCTCGCCAAGACCTGTTCACGCGCCAGACCCGTCCAAAAGCACGATCCAATCGAGAAGTTTCGGCGCGCAGCCGCGCAACGCGCGACCGCAACGCAAAAAGTAGGAGGCTGGACAGAGACCCGCCCGGTCTCGTTAGGGCTGCTTCCTTCCGGATCTGACCCGGTTGGCGAGTGGTGCGTCCACCGCCAACCTCCCAACTCCTATTTGGACCGCCAGCGCGATTTTCGCAACCTTTTTGGATGGCGCAGGTCATTCGGTCTCCGGCAAAAATAATTTCCGCCCTCCCGCGAAAGACCGATTTGGCGCAATCGACGGAAGGGCTTAAGTTAGCTGCGGTCTGGCGACCGCTTCACGCAGGCGCGTTTTCCAGATCCAGGGATCCCCGAAGAATCGATCCCGCTCGAAAAATCGCTCATTTCTTATTTTACGGCATTTCTTTCGACGCGCGGCGTGCGAAACCACGGCGGTTGCTTCTGGTCCGACATGCGAGTCGGCAAGGAGCGCGGCCGAAGCCAAAGCTTCGCCGGGAAATGCCCGATCAAGGATCATGAATGCACGGCGGCGCGAAATTTCCTCCCGATCTCGACGATCGTTCCGACTCGGTCGGCTTCGCCGTCAATCGGCTCAACCGCATGGCGGTGCGCCGGCAAGACGCCGCCTATCTCGATTCCGTGCGACGATCGGGCGGCGCGCGCACGCTGGTGCTGTCCGACGGCATGCCCGTCGTGAAGCGCGCGGGCGAGGGCTTCGACCCGTTCTTCACCCTGAGCGAGGCGGCCGAACTCGGCGCAATGCGGGAAACCGTGTTTCTTGGCGGCTTTGACGGCGACGACGAGCGGTCGGCGCTGTTTGCGAGCCTCATCGAAAGGGCGGACGACGCGCCGGCGCCAGAGTCCATCGCCTTTCTCGACATCCGCCTGATCGCGACGCAGGGCTTGCTGCCGGCCGACATCGTCGGTCCGCTCGGCGAGGCCAAAAGCCTGCTCGCCTGGCACGCGCGGCACAGATTCTGCGCCAATTGCGGCGCGCCGAGCCGGATGCTCGCCGGCGGCTGGCGGCGCGGCTGCGACGCCTGCGGCGCCCAGCATTTTCCGCGCACCGATCCGGTCGTCATCATGCTCGTCGCTGACGGCGATGAGTGTCTCCTTGGCCGTCAGCCCGCCTTCGCGCCCAAAATGTATTCCTGCCTCGCCGGATTTATGGAGCCCGGCGAGACCATCGAGGCCGCCGTCCGCCGCGAGGTCGCCGAAGAGACGGGGATCGCTGTCGGCCGAGTCGATTATCTCACCTCCCAGCCCTGGCCTTTCCCGAGTTCGCTGATGATCGGCTGCGTCGCGCAAGCCCTGACCCGCGATCTCAGCCTCGACGATCAGGAGCTCGAAGACGCGCGCTGGTTCAGCCGGGAGGAAGTGCGGCAAATGCTGACGAGAACGCATCCGGCCGGCTTCACCAGCCCGTCGCGGGTCGCGATCGCCAATCTCATGATGACGGCCTGGGCGGCCGGGGACGCCGGATGAACGGGGCGGAAAACGGCGCGGACAGCAGGTTTCGCCAGGGCGATCAAGACGGCCGCGCGCGACGGGCGCTGACCCTCTTCTCCGGCGGCCAGGATTCGACGACCTGCCTCGCCTATGCCCTCGAGCGCTATGATCATGTCGAAACCATCGGCTTCGATTACAATCAGAGGCACCGCATCGAGCTTGACCAGCGCGCCGTCATCCGCGACGCGCTTTTGCGAGACTTTCCGGCATGGCGCGAAAAGCTCGGCGAGGATCACCTCATCCGCGTCGAGGCGCTGGCCGAAATCTCGGTGACGGCGATGACCCATGACGTCGCCATCACGACCGACGCGCGGGGCTTGCCGAACACTTTCGTGCCGGGCCGCAATCTGATGTTCCTCACCCTCGCCGGCGCGCTCGCCTACCGGCGCGGCCTCACCCATATCGTCGCCGGCATGTGCGAAACTGATTTTTCCGGCTATCCCGATTGCCGCGACGACGCCGTCAAGGCGATGCAGCTCGCGCTGAACCTTGGCATGGATGCGCGCTTTTGCGTCGAGACGCCGCTCATGTGGCTCGACAAGGCCGACACCTGGCGCCTTGCCGAAAGAATCGGCGGCGAAGCGTTGATTTCGATCGTCAACGCGGACACCCACACCTGCTATCTCGGCGAGCGCGGCGTCCTGCACGAATGGGGCTATGGATGCGGCCACTGCCCCGCCTGCGAATTGCGGGCGAAGGGCTGGCGCGAATATCGCGCCGGCTGAGTCGCTGCGCGCGTCCAAAGGGCGCGCCGCGTTATCCCCGATTTTCGTCCATGCGTGAAAAAGCCGCGCGGAGTTCGGTGAGGACAAGGAAAAACACACATAAGAATCTGGAAAGATTCACTGTTTAGAATCCAATGAGTCATATAGACGCATGATTAGATCTATCGATATTAGATTTATTCTATTGGAGCTTTGACTTTAACTGCATCACTTTCTATCATTTTGCTTTCAAACTTCCATTATGCGTGTTATTCGCGTAATTCATTGGAATGATACATAGGAGACTAAGGTGTTGCTCAAAAATGCAGCCTACGCCGCGCTGTTCGCGATGGGCGCGAGCCTGATCGCACTTCCTGCTTTCGCCGCGCCGGCGAATTTGAAACTGCTCGATCCGGATAGCGACGGAACGGTCAGCCTTGCGGAAGCGCAGGCCGCTGGCGTCGCCAAGTTCAAAGCGCTCGATCCGGACACGGACGGCACGCTCGACGCCAAGGAGGGCAAGGGCGCCCTGGTCGATTTCGCGGCCGCCGACCCGGACAAGGACGGCACGGTCGACAAGGCCGAATATGCGGCCGAGATCGCCGCTGCTTTCAAAAAGGCCGATCCGGACGGAGACGGCACGCTGGACGCAGCGGAACTTGCAAGCCCGGCCGGCCAGAAACTGCTTGGCCTGATCCAGTAAGCGCCGCCCGCTTGAGACGGGACCGGCCCAGGTTCCGTTTTGCGTTGTCTGGAGCGATTTCCCTAGCCGGGAAACCGCTCCATTTTCTTGCTTGACCGCCAATGACAATCAGGCCGCCTCGGCCTGCGCCAGAGCGGCGAGGATCCGCTCCCGCGCGCGCTCAGCGTCGGCGACGTGCTCATGCTCCTCGGTTTCCGTGATCGCCGCGATGGCGCCGTCGAGCATGGCGAGGGCTTCGTTCAGCATCTGGCGATTGCGCGTGCCGTTCCATAGCAGGCCGAGCGCATAGGCGAGATTGATCTTGATCTTGGCGGCTTCAATCGGCGCCCTCCCGTCGGACGCCGCGAGCGCCGCGCGATAGGCGGCGGCGGCCCTCCTCAGCAGATCATGTCCATAAGCCGGATTCTCGGCGGCTTCGCCTTCGCCAAGCGTCAGAAGAGCATCGCCAAGATTGACGTTCGTCGCGGCGAACTCGGCCGGAGAGGCCTCGGGCGTCTGCGCTTCCAGCGCGGACTGGAAGGCTTCGACGGCTTGCCTCAGCTGGTCGCTTTTATATTTGCGCTCGCAGAATTCCCGTTCGGACAAGGCCTCGAGCGCATTGCCGAGATTATTTTGCATGCGCGCCCATTCCTGCGGCGCAAGATCCCGGCGCAATTCGCCAAGCGCCGCCCGATAGGCGCAGATCGCTTCACGCAGCATCGCTTCGTCGCCGGTGTGCGCTCCCATGACGGCGAGCGCATCGCCGAGATTGCCCTGCGCCATGGCGAAGAGGTCCGGCGCCGCGCGCCGCGTCCACGCCTTGAGAGCGGCGCGATAGGCTTCGGCGGCCGGCCGCAGCCGCTCGATCCCATCCTCCATTTCCGCCAGCCGCTGCAGCGCATCGCCGAGATTATGCTGCGCGCGCGCCCACTCGAAGGGCGCCGCGTCATGCGTCCATTCCTCAAGCGCCAGCTGATAGGTGCCGACAGCTTCCTCAATTCGGCTCGCCACATTGTCGTTGACGCCGGAGGCGACCAGCGCATCGGCGCGATGGAACTGCGTCCGCGCCCAGGCGAGGGGCGATTGCGCGCGGGACACGGCGTCGAGCGCGCGGTCATAGCTCTCTATTGCGCCGATGAGGCTGTCGCCCTGCCCGCTCCGCGCGCCGTCGTCGACCAGCGCGCGCCCCTGCGCCATGCGAAAGCGCCACGCCGCCCCGGCGCTGGCTGGCGGCGTCCCGGCGGCCTCCGCCGCATTGGAGACGAGGTCCGCGGCGGCAGCGTATTTCTCGGCGGCGCCGCGATGGTCGAGATTTAATTGATCGATCGCGGCGGCGGCGGCGCAAAGCTCGGCGTCCCTGCTAGCGTCCTCGGGGGCGCGCGCGCCGCCGACCGGCGCGAGGCGCAATTCGCAATCAAGCTTCAACTTTGCCGCCGCCGCTTCGAAATCGCCGCGATCGACCAGCTCAAGCGCTTCGGGATGAACGTCGAGAAGTCGCCGGCGCAATTCGGCGAGCGAGCGGGCGGCGTCCTGCACATGCGCCGGGATATGCGCCTCGGCGACGCCCGCCTCGCGACACCGCGATTCGACGGCGCGCAGACTGTCGGCGGTGACCCCGAATGAACTCGACGATGTGATCCGTCCCGTCCGGGGCAACGCCCATCGGGAGGCGCCGGAACAAGGGCCGCGCGAGGAAAAAGGCCCCGAAGAGCGCCGCCGCGCAGCCAAGAAAGGCGAACAGCCTCCCGTCATTGGCGCGCAGCATCACACCGGAAATTTCGCTGAAGCGATGCGCGTCCATCATCTGCGTTAAACGCCTCCTGGAGACTCGGCCGGCCGATCGCGCGGCGAATTCCCCTTCAGCTTACGCAGCAACCTCAAACAACGCGTGAAGGAGTGTGATGAATGAGCGGTTCGTTGACGCAGCTATATTTGACTATAATTTGGCTCTGTTTGACGATGATTGCGGATCGCCGCCGGCGCATTAAATCGCGGCGGCGCGCGGCGCCCCTCTTCCATCGGCGTTGCTTTCCTGTATAAGGAGGCTACGCGATCTTCGCGCACCCATTCGCGCCACCGTGCTGGACGACATCCCGGCGCGGCGCCGCCTGTGGTCAATCCTTCTTTGTTTTGAAAGGTTTACACGATGTCGATTACGGCTGAGCGCAAACAGGCGCTCGTAAAAGACTATGCCCTCAAGCCCGGCGATACTGGCTCTCCCGAAGTTCAGGTCGCCATCCTGAGCGAACGGATCGTCAATCTGACCGAGCACTTCAAGACCCACGTCAAGGACAATCATTCGCGCCGGGGCCTCCTGAAGCTCGTCTCGCAGCGCCGTCAGTTGCTGGACTATGTCAAGGCCAGGGACGAGCCGCGCTACAGGGCGCTGATCGAACGTCTCGGCATCCGCCGCTAAGGCAACGTCGAAAACCCGGCCGGACGCTTTTCAGCCGGGTTCCGCCCACGGCGGATCGATCCCGAAAAGTTACTTATTTTTCGGATGGATCGCGCCGTAAAGCAAAGAGACAGGCGCCCGGTCAATTCAATTTTGAATGATCCTGCGCCTGAAACGCGCCCTCGCGGCGCCGGGCGATGCGCATCGGCGCATTCGCCCCGAACGAAAGAACAGGATGCGGAACCGCTAAGGCTTCGCTGACACGGGCTGCGGCGGCATGGGGCCGCCGATCCCGACGATTGGTGAAGACACTACGCGTCATGGCAGGATCGCCAGGCGCTGTCCTTCGCGCCCAAGGCCATCGCGCCCAAGCGCGCCCTGCGACAGCCTCTTGCCGTCTTGCCTTGACAAACGTCTTCGCCTTTCACATTACGAAAGACGAATAAATGTTTGAAATTCATCGTGAAGAACTGGATTGGGCCGGACGCAAGCTCGTGCTTGAGACCGGCCGCATCGCGCGTCAGGCCGATGGCGCTGTTTTCGCTTCCTATGGCGAGACGACCGTGCTCGCCACCGTGGTTTCGGTCAAGACGCCGAAACCCGGCGTCGATTTCTTCCCCCTCACCGTCAATTACCAGGAAAAGGCCTTCGCCGCGGGGCGCATTCCCGGCGGCTATTTCAAGCGCGAGGGGCGCCCCTCCGAAAAGGAGACGCTGGTTTCGCGCCTGATCGATCGCCCGATCCGGCCTCTGTTCCCGGATGGCTACCGCAACGACACGCAGGTCGTCGTCACCGTGCTGTCGCATGACCTCGAAAATGATCCCGATATTCTGGCGATGGTCGCGACATCGGCCGCGCTGACCCTCTCCGGCATTCCCTTCATGGGTCCGGTCGGCGCCGCGCGCGTCGGATTCATCAACGGCGCCTTGAAGCTCAATCCGACCATCGACGAACTCAAGGAATCGGCGCTCGACCTCGTCGTCGCCGGCACCGGCGACGCCGTTCTGATGGTCGAATCGGAGGCCAAGGAGCTTTCCGAGGCGGTGATGCTGGACGCGGTCATGACCGGCCATCGCGGTTTCCAGCCGGTGATCGACGCGATCATCAAGCTCGCCGAGAAGGCCGCCAAGGAGCCGCGCGACCTCGTCGTCGTCGACAAGAGCGATGTCGAGACGGCGGTTCGCCACATCGCCGAGGCGGAACTGCGCGAAGCCTACAAAATCACGGCCAAGCAGCTTCGCTACAATGCCGTCGACGCGGTGAAGGCGAAAGTCGCCGCCAAACTCTTCCCCGAAGGCGGCGATGCGCCCTTCTCGAAAGAGCAGGTCCATGAAGTCTTCCACGATCTGCAGGCCAAGGTCGTGCGCTGGAACATTCTCGACACAGGCATCCGCATCGACGGGCGCGACGTCAGGACGGTCCGGCCCATCCTCGCCCAGGCCGGCGTGCTGCCGCGAACCCATGGTTCAGCCCTCTTCACCCGTGGCGAGACGCAGGCGCTGGTCGTCGCGACGCTCGGCACCGGCGAAGACGAACAATATGTCGACAGCCTGGAAGGCACTTATAAAGAGCGCTTCCTGCTGCATTACAACTTCCCTCCCTATTCGGTCGGCGAGACCGGACGCATGGGTTCGCCCGGACGGCGCGAAATCGGTCACGGCAAGCTCGCCTGGCGCGCGATCCGGCCGATGCTGCCGACGGCGGCGGAGTTCCCCTATACGATCCGCATCGTCTCCGAGATCACCGAATCGAACGGCTCGTCATCGATGGCGACGGTCTGCGGCTCTTCGCTCGCCCTGATGGACGCCGGCGTCCCGCTGAAGCGCCCGACGGCCGGCATCGCCATGGGCCTCATCCTCGAAGGCGAGCGCTTCGCGGTGCTGTCCGACATCCTCGGCGACGAGGACCATCTCGGCGACATGGACTTCAAGGTGGCTGGCACCGAAGAGGGCGTCACCTCGCTGCAGATGGACATCAAGATCACCGGCATCAATGAAGAGATCATGCGGGTGGCGCTTGATCAGGCCAAGGCCGGCCGTCTGCATATTCTCGGCGAAATGTCGAAGGCTCTGACCGGCGCGCGCGCCGAGCTTGGCGAATTCGCGCCGCGCATCGAAACCCTGAAAATCCCGACCGACAAGATCCGCGAAGTGATCGGCACCGGCGGCAAGGTGATCCGCGAAATCGTCGAGAAGACCGGCGCCAAGATCAATATCGAGGACGACGGCACGGTAAAAGTCGCCTCCTCCGACGCCAACGCCATCCGCGCCGCGATCAACTGGATCAAATCCATCGCCAATGATCCGGAGGTCGGCCAGATCTACGAGGGCACTGTCGTCAAGGTCGTCGATTTCGGCGCCTTCGTGAACTTCTTCGGCGCGAAGGACGGCCTCGTCCATATTTCGCAACTCGCCAAGGGGCGGGTGGCGAAATCCTCCGACGTCGTCAAGGAGGGCGAGAAGGTCAAGGTCAAGCTTCTCGGCTTCGACGATCGCGGCAAGGTTCGCCTGTCCATGCGGCTCGTCGATCAGGAAACCGGCGAAGACCTCGAAGGCAAGGAAAAGGCCGAGCAGGCCGCCGTCGAATAGCCGCGGCCGCGCAAAACTCGCTGAATAAGAAAGGGCGCTCGCGAGCGCCCTTTTTCGCGCCTGCGAGCCGCACTCGGCGACCTTCCAGCTGACTAGTCCTGCGCCGTGGCGATGCGCAGCAGCCGCTCCTTGACGCAGTCGAGCCCGCCCAGCATGCCATAGCTTGCGACTGCGCCCGCGTAGGAATAGGAAACCACCTTGTCGCGATGAACATAGGCGCCGGCGAGTCCGACGATCTCACCCGCTCGCGCGGCTTCGAGCAGGCGCTCCAGCTCCTCGACGACGGTGCTGTTCGGCTCGCAGATTGGCGGCGTGAACTGGCCGCGAAGGCTGATGACGTTGCTCGACATGAATTCCCGCCCGCTGGCTTGCCTGATGATTGGCCGCTTGCTTGAAGCAAGCCTGTGCGCCAAGCAACGTTGATGCCAAAACCAACGCATAAGCACAAAGCACGGCCGAACGAGCCGCGTTTTGCCGATTTTTTGGGCAGCGGCTGTGAATCAGCCGCGCGGCCACGCATTCGCGGATCAAGCCTCGGAATGCAACGCGTCGCTCTTCCGCCCCCGCCCATCGCCGGCTACTGATGGCGTGGACCAAGCCGGGAATGGCGCGATATCGACGCGGGCGCCCCGACGATGAGGGACCCGATCGATCGAGCGCCCTGCGCGAGATCTCAGGCCAGCGCCGCGCGCCCGGGCGATTCGAGCATCCTGCGATGCGCGTTGCGCAAGGTCACGATGGCGGCGTCGAGCTCTCTCCGCTGGCGCTCCAGATAACCGATCTGGGCGACGATCTGCTCAGGCGGAAGCGGCAGCTCAAGCTCGGTCTCCTCGACGTCGAACCTGTCGCCGCCGCGCTCCTGAGCCTCTATCGCCCGATCGAAGCCGCTGCGCGAGCGCAGCATGTCGTGGATCTCGGACAAGGTGAAGCCGAGCTGCTTTGCCTTAAGGATCGATTTTAGATCTCGGCGTTCGCGCAATCCGTAGAGGCGCGAGGAGCCCTCGCGCCGCGGCTGTAGCAGTCCGCGATCCTCGTAAAAGCGCAATGCCCGGATGCTGACCCCAAAATCGCGCGCCATTTCACGAATCGTGCTCTCGGCGCCCGCGCCGCCCTTCCCGGGCGCCGGGGAGATCGAAGGCGAGGCCCCCGCAAGCGGCGCAGCGCCGCGATCGCGCCGTTGAGCGTCAAGTTGATGTTCATGATTACGCGTTGGGTTGGCGTCCATAGATCCTGCCCCCGATTCCCCGTTAAGTGTCGCCTGATAAAAATTACAAAATTTCATATGTGATTGCAACCAAAAATTGTATATATTTCACATACAACCATCTACGCCATTTTTCCGGAGCTGCCTCGAGGCGCCTGCAAAGCGGCGGCGCAGCTCCGCAAAAAAGCTTGTGGCGCAGCATCGCGATGGAATTTCGAGCCGACCGGACGAAAGCATGAGCAAGGAGAATGCGAGCAGCGCCGATCGCGCGAGCGGCCGGCCGACGAATGTGCCAGGCGGGCCGGGTCTGGCGGCGATTGAAAACTGGCTGCAGCGGGCCATGGCCGATATTGTGCGTCGCGGCGCCGACGACGAGACGCCGATTGATTTGACGGAAGGCCTCAAGGCGATGGCGGCGCTTCTCCTGGAGAGCGTTCACCCGCGGCAGGCGCCGCATGCCGCCGCGCGCGGCTTGCCCGGCAGCGCAGGTTCAACCAGGGCCCACGAACCGCTTCGCGCCGAAATCGCAGAGCCAGCTGACCTCGAAGGCGGCGGCGAAACATTGGCTTACGTAAGCCTCCTCGATCCTCGCGGAGTGCTGGACCGCGCCGGAGGGCAGCCGCGCGCTGGCGGCGCAGAATCGCTGTCGCTCGCCCTGACCGATCTCGAAGCCGAGCTTGGCCGGCGCGCCCCGCGCGCGGACCCCGAGACGACGAGCGCGGCTCGCGCCGCAGCGCTCGCCCCCCACGGAGCGGACGCCGAAATTGACTCCGTCGGCTCTCCAGACGCCCTGACAAATCTCATCGAGTTCGACCCGCCGGCGGCTCATCGATACGTTTGAGACGGGGCTCGCCGCCGCCGCGACCGAGACCCGCGCCTTGAAAGGCGCGGTGCAGTCGCTCGCGGAAAAGATCGAGGCGCCGCGCGAAACGGCGGCTCGCGATAAAGCGATCAAGGCGCTGGAGCGCGACGTCGCGACGATCGCCGGGCATCTCGCAGGCGCCGATAAGGGCTTCGCAGCGCTGGCCAATTTCGAGCAGTCGATCGGCCGATTGGTCGAGCAGATAGAGCAAACCCGCCGGCAGATCGCCGACGAGGCCAAGGCGGCGCGCGGGCGCGCGTCCGGCAAGCATGAAGGGCGCGCGGCGCGCGAGACCGCTGAGCTGCGCGCCGCGCGCGACGAGGCGGATAATCGCATCCATCTGGCATTGAGCGCAGTGCATGAGACATTGCGCGGCGTCGACCACCCACCGGCCGGATTGGCGACGAATCCCGGCCCGATGCGGCCGAACCGAGCGATCCCGGCGCCGCCGCCCGAGCGCCGGCCACGCAGCGATCGTGAGCCCCCAACGCCCGGTCCCGCCTCGCCGCGAGGGAGCCCGCATGCCGGCGAGCGAGAGGCCACGGGCGAGGCGCCGGGCGCGGAGATCGATGATTTCCTGATCGAACCCGGCGCCGGGTTTCCGCCGCGCGCGCCGAGGCCGAGATCGCCGGCGCGACCCTATGCTGGACGCGTCGCCGGCGACCGGGCCCAAGCCAAAAGCATCCGCGGCCACGCGGATTCGGAAGCCCAGGCGCGCGCGAATGCGGGCGGACGACGTCCCGCGGGCAAGCCGCCCGACCGCGCCAACGGCGGCTTTTTCGGCGCTCAACGAAAGGCGATCAGGCTCGCCGTCGCCGCGCTGACCGTCGCGCTCGGCGCCTGCGCGCTAACCTGTTTCGCCGCCGTGAGGGGGTTCGAGCCGCCGCGCTTTCTGAAATCGATCGGACTTCGCGCCGCTCCGCTGGAGTGGCGCTCGGTCGTCGTCGACGGCCGATACCCGACGGCGGACGGCGGGCGAGACAGCGCGAAAGACGCCCGCGAAAATCTTCGCGGACCGACTGATGCGCCGCGCATCGCCTTCGGGCTTCTCGATCCGGCCGCTCTTAAGGCCCCGCGCAACATTCCGCCTTCGATTCCGATTGCGCAAGCAACGCGCGCGATCGCGGGCAGCGCGGCGATCCTGCCCGGCGAATTCACCGGCCGCGCGCACCTTGTGAGGCAGCCGCGCTCCTAGATCACGATGCGTCCAGGTCAAGTCGAGCTAGATCACGATGACTTTGGATCGAATTGATCAAAAGTCATAAACGTGATCGATTCCAACAGTTTAGAGTTGGATGCGGGCGAAAAAGTGCTTACACTTTTTCTCATCCCGAGCTAGAGCCTTTTTCGACCGAATGGATCATTCTGTCGGCAAGAAATCGCTCCGCATCCAAAAGCTCGCGCACAATGCCGCGCCACGGCTTCCGAAAGGAGGTCGTTTTCCATTTGCGATTTCTCGTTCCTGAAGCAAAGCGTCCGAGAAGGCGCCGCTCAATCCGGCAGGCAGGCCGAACGCGGCACGGCGTAGACCGCGTCCCGACCCATGACATAGGCGAGGATTGACGCGCGGCCCCTGAACAGCGGCTCGAAGGCGGGATCGACAAGATTGAGGCCGCCGGCGAAAGCGCCGAAGGCCGGCAGCACGCAGCGCACGCCATTGGCGACGAAACTGCGGCGCCGGACCGAGCTGCCGCGCCCCGCGACGCGCGCGACGGGATGGAGATGGCCGGCGATCTCGCCGATTGCGGCGCCGGCGAGCGGCTCATGGCGGAAGACGATCGCGCCGATGGCGAGTTCAGCGCTGGATTCGCCGGGCAGGCGGCGCGGCAGGATCCTGTCGTGATTGCCGGTGATCCAGATCCAGTCGCGCCGCAGCTGCAGCGCGGCGATCATACGGCGATCCTCCGCGCCAATGCGTTCGCCCGCGCCGGAATCATGGAAGGAATCGCCGAGCGCGACGACGCAGCGCGGCCCGTAAAACTCAATCAACCGGGAGAGCCGCGCCAGAGTGGCGGCAGTGTCGTAAGGCGGCAGAAAAACGCCCCGAGCGGCGAAGGCGGAACCCTTCTCGAAATGCAGATCGGCGACGATGAGAATGCCTTCTTCGCGCCAGTAAAGCGCGCCGGCCGGATCGGCGATGAAATCAACGTCCCGAATCGAAAGCGCCGCCGGCCTTTGGTTTTCGCGCGCCGCGTTCGGCATGGGAGGCTGGCGTCCTCTTTGGGCGTTTGGCGCGGCTCGGCGCCGATTCGGCCACGGGCTTGGTAGCGGGAGCATCCCGCGGCGCCGCCCTGCTGGCAACGGGCGGACGTTCCTCCAGCACTTCATCCACAAGGGTTTTTGCGGCTTCGGCGAGAATGACGTCCTGCGCCTCGCCATAGACGGTCTCGCGACCGATTTCGAGCAGAATCGGCACCGCCAGAGGCGAGACGCGGCTCAGCGGCCTGTGGATAAGTCTGCCCTGGACCCGCGTCAGCATCTGGGCGAGGCGATCGATATCAAGGAGGCCGGTGGCGGCGTCGGCGCGGGCGGCCTTCAGCAGAATGTGCCGCGGCTCATGGCGGCGCAGCACGTCATAGATGAGGTCGGTCGAAATCTTGACCTGCCGTCCTGTTTTCCGCCGATCGAGAAAATTGCGCTCGATCAGCCCCGAGATGATCGCGCAATTGCGGAAGGTGCGTTTCATCAGCGCCGATTCTTCAAGCCATTCCTCGAGATCGTCGCCAAGCATATCCTCGCTCAGCAAGTCCTCGAGCCGGCGCGGCTCTTTCGCGAATGCTGCGCCGGCGTCGCTCAGCGACCAGACGCAAAGCGCGTAATCATTGGCGACGAAGCCCTGCGGCTTCAGCCCGGCGCGCTCCATGCGGCGGGTCAGCAGCATGCCGAGCGTCGTGTGGGCGAGCCGCCCCTCGAACGGATAAAGGGCGAGGTAAAAGCGCTCGCCGCGCGGAAAGGATTCGACGAGAAGCCGGTCCGGCGGCGGCAGGGTCGAGCGCGCCCGCTGCAGCGCCAGCCATTCGGCGACCTGCTCCGGCAGGGCGTCCCAGGCGGCGGAATCCCACAAGAGTTTCCTGACCCGCATGGCGAGATAGGTCGAGAGCGGGAATTTGCCGCCGGCGTAGGAGGGGATTTTTGGCGCGGTGGCGTTGGCGCGGGAGACGAGCGCTTCATTCTCGACGATCCCCTGCAAGGCCAGAATCTCGCCGCCGAACAGGAAGGTGTCGCGCGGCGCCAGCATCTCGATGAAGGATTCCTCGATCTCGCCAAGGACGCGCCCGCCCCGGCGCAGCGGCCCGGTATAAGCGCCGGCCGCGCGCGCGCCGCCAGCGACGAGGCGCACCTTCAAGAGATCCGCCTCGACGATCGTGCCGACGTTGAGCCGGTAGGATTGCGCGACGCGGCCATTGGCGATGCGCCAGACGCCCGTCCGCGTTGCGCCTGATCTTGGCGAAGCGCTCATAGCTTTTGAGGGCGTAGCCGCCGGTGGCGACGAAAGCGAGCGCCGAGTCGAAATCTTCGCGCGCTAGATTTGCGTAAGGCTCGGCCGAGCGCACTTCGGCGAAGAGCTCTTCCGCCTCGAAGGGCGCGGCGCAGGCCATGCCGAGGATATGCTGGCAGAGCACGTCGAGCGCACCTGCGCGCGCCGTCGCCGTATCCTGGGCGCCCTCGCGCGCCGCGTCGACGGCGGCGCGACACTCCAGCACCTCGAAGCGATTCGCTGGAACGAGAATGGCGCGGGAGGGCTCATCCAGCCGATGATTGGCGCGCCCGATCCGCTGGGCGAGGCGGCTCGCGCCTTTTGGGGCGCCGACATTGATGACGAGATCGACGTCGCCCCAATCGACGCCAAGATCGAGCGTCGAGGTGCAGACGACCGCCTTCAGCCGGCCCGCCGCCATGGCCGCCTCGACCTTGCGGCGCTGACCGGCGTCGAGCGAGCCGTGATGCAGCGCGATCGGCAGCGCTTCTTCATTGCGCCGCCACAGCTCCTGAAAGATATATTCGGCCTGCGCCCGCGTATTGACGAAGACGAGGGTCAATTTCGCGGCCCTGATCGCGGCGTAGATTTCGCCGAGAGCATGCCGCGCGCTATGTCCGGCCCAGGGCAGAAGCTCCCGGGTGTCGAGAATGCGAAGATCGGGGGCGGCGCCGTCGGGCGCTGCGATGAGGGCGGCCAGCGCGTCGGAGCGCCCCTGCGGCGCCAGCCAGCGGCGCAGTTCGTCCGGATCGCGCACCGTCGCGGAAAGCCCCGTCGCGGTCAGGGATGGCGCGATGGCGCGCAGCCGCGAAAGCCCGAGACTGAGCAGATCGCCGCGTTTCGTGCCGGCGATGGCGTGCAATTCATCGAAGACGACGCGGCGAAGCGAGGCGAACAGATGTTCGGCGTCGGCGCTGGCGAGCAGAAGCGCCAGCTGCTCGGGCGTCGTCAGCAGAATATCCGGCGGATTTCGGCGCTGGCGCTGGCGCTTGGCGGCGGAGGTGTCGCCGGTGCGCGTCTCAATGCGAACGCGAAGCCCCATCTCGGCGACGGGGAGCGACAGATTGCGCTCGACGTCGACGGCGAGCGCCTTCAGCGGCGAAATATAAAGCGTGTGCAGAGTCCGCCGGTTGGGCGGCTTTTCGAGATCGACGAGGGTCGGCAGAAATCCGGCCAGCGTCTTGCCCGCGCCGGTCGGCGCGATCAGCAGCGTATTTTGCGCCCGCGCGGCGCGCAGCAGCGCCATCTGATGCGGTCGCGGCGTCCAGCCCCGCGCGGCGAACCAGGCGAGAAATCGCGCCGGCAGTTCAAAATCCGAACCGGTCAATCGAGGCTCCGGGATGAAATCTTCTCGCGAATTTGAACCGATCGGCGGCCCGGTCATTCATTACAGGTTCAGCGACGCGGATCCATATATGGGCGCAAGGCGGCTGGTTCGCCGCATAAGGCCGATGGCCGCCTGTTTGAAGGAGATTGCGAGATGACGGGCATGTTGAAGAGAAGCGCGATCGCGGCGGCGGCTCTCGCCCTCGGACTTGCCGTCACGGCGACGGCCTCGACGCCGGCAGCGGCGTTCGGCGGATGGCATGGCGGCGGCGGCGGCGGATGGCACGGTGGCGGCTGGCATGGCGGCGGATGGCATGGCGGCGGTGGCGGCGGCGGTTGGCGGCGGCGGCGGCGGCGGTTGGGGTGGCGGCTGGGGCGGGCCTGTGGCGGCCGGCGTACTTGGCGGCCTCGCGGTCGGCGCCATCGCTGCATCCGCCTACCCTTACGGCGCTTATGGCGGCTATGGCGGCTGCTATCTCCAGAACCAGCCCGTCTACGACGGTTGGGGACAATTCGTCGGCTATCGTCCGGTCCGGATGTGTTACTGACAGCTGGCGCATTGAGCGATTTTAGCGCCGCCTTTGCCTGTGCAGGCCCTGTCGCGGGTCTGCATGGCCGGGAATGGAGCAGCCCATAAAATTTTCCGGGTTTGCTTAAGTTTTGGCTAATTTTATTTCTTGACCGCCGCAACCTTTTAGCTTGACCGGCGTTTCCTGTGTGAAACCGCACCACCACGAGTGGGCCTTGAGGGCAAGGTTACTGGCGAGGGCGCTGAGACGGAAGCGCCGGGCGGAAGGGAATTCGGGCGATGGACATGTCGGGCAAAATTATCGGATTGCACGCGCTGAAGTTCACGATGGCGGCCATTGGCGTTTCATGCCTCGGCGTCGCCGTGTTCGCCGCTCCGATGTCCATCACCCCCAAAGCCAAGGTCGCGTCGAGCGCCGCCCTGATCGAACATCGCAGCGCTTATGAGCCGCTGGTCCAGGGGCCGGCGATGCAGCTGGGCCACGCCTCGGCCGGCGAGGACGAGGACTGCGTGCGGGTCACCCGCATCGCCGGTCCCGACGGGCGGATTTACGTCACCCGCGGACTGGTCTGCGGGAACTAGATTTTCACCGGCGATTTGCCGGCAGAGCTTGCTGACGCCTGGTCTCTTCCCCATCCTGGGATCATGGCGTCAGCTCATTTTCTCTCCCTGACGCCCGCGGGCCTTTATTGCGCCGCGGGCGATTTTTTTGTCGATCCGCTGCGCCCGGTTCCGCGCGCGCTCATCACCCACGCCCATTCCGATCATGCCCGGGCAGGTCACGGCGCCGTCCTCGCAACGCGCGAGACGCTGGCGATCATGGCCATTCGGCTCGGCGCCGGATTTTCAGGCACGCAGCAGCCGGTCGCCTACGGCGAACGCCTGCGCATCGGCTCCATCGACGTCAGCTTCCATCCGGCCGGACATATTCTGGGCTCGGCCCAGATCAGAATGGCGGATGCGGCGCGTATCATCGTCGCTTCCGGCGATTACAAACGCGAGTCTGACCCGACCTGCGCCGGCTTCGAGCCAATCGCCTGCGATATCTTCATCACCGAGGCGACCTTTGGCCTGCCGATCTTCCGTCATTCGCGGACGGACGAAGAAATCGCCAAGCTGCTGGCCTCGCAAAGACTGTTTCCCGATCGCGCGCATCTCGTCGGCGCCTATTCGCTTGGCAAGGCGCAGCGCGTCATCGCGCTGCTGCGCGGCGCCGGTTACGACCGGCCGATCTATCTGCATGGCGCGATGGAGAAGCTCACCGCCTTTTATGCGGCCGAAGGGATCGAGCTTGGCGATTTGCGCAGCGTCGTTTTGAGCGATCGCGCCAGACTTGCCGGCGAGATCGTGATCTGCCCGCCGGGCGCGCTGCAGGATCTCTGGTCGCGCAAATTTCCCGATCCGGTGGCGGCCTTCGCCTCGGGCTGGATGCGGGTCCGCGCCCGCGCGCGCCAGCGTGGGATCGAGCTGCCCCTCATCATCTCCGATCACGCCGACTGGGCCGGGCTGACCCAGACGATCAAGGATTCCGGATGCGGGAAAGTTCTGGTCACGCATGGCGAGGCCGAGGCGCTTGTTCACTGGGCGCGGAGCTGCGGGATCGCGGCCGAACCTCTGCACCTGCTCGGCTATGGCGATGAGGATGCGGAAACGCCGCCCCCCGCCGACGAAGAGGCGCCCGGGGGAAGCGCGTGAACCGCTTCGCCGAACTGCTAGACCGCCTCGGCTTCGAGCCCTCCCGCCTCGGCAAGCTGCGCCTGATGACGGAGTATTTTCGCTCGACGCCAGATCCCGAACGCGGCTACGCGCTCGCCGCCCTGACCGGCGCGCTGTCCTTCCAGCACGCCAAGCCCGGCCTCGTTCGCACTCTCATCAGCGAGCGGGTCGATCCGCTCCTTTTCGCCCTTTCCTATGATTTCGTGGGCGATCTGTCCGAGACCGTCGCCCTGCTCTGGCCCGCGCCTGACGAAGCGCCCGCGACCGCCGGAGATAATGGAGCGCCCCTGACGCTCTGCGAAGTGGTGCATGGGCTGAGCGGGGGCGGCAAGCTCGACCTGCCGCGCAAGCTCGCCGCCTGGCTCGACGCGCTGGACGAGACCGGCCGCTGGGCCTTGCTGAAACTGATCACCGGCGCGCTTCGCGTCGGCGTCTCGGCGCGGCTGGCGAAAACCGCCGTCGCGGAGCTTGCCGCAAAAAACGGCGCGAGCATAAAGGCCAATGACGTCGAGGACGTCTGGCACGGCCTCGCCCCGCCCTATCTCGATCTTTTCGCCTGGGTCGAGGGACGCGAACAGCGGCCGGATTCGTCCGACCCGGCCCCTTTCTGCCCGGCCATGCTCGCCCATGCGATCGAGCCGAAGGATTTCGCCGAAATGGCGCCTGCCGATTTCGTCGCCGAATGGAAATGGGACGGCGTCAGGGTTCAGGCCGCGCGGGGCGTCGGGGCGGATGGGCGCATCGCCCTGCGGCTCTACTCCCGAACGGGCGAGGAAATGTCGGCGGCCTTTCCCGATCTCGCGGAGTTCCTGATGCGACTGCCGGTCGAGAGATTCTCGCTCGACGGCGAATTGCTGATTGTCAGGGACGGACGCGTCGAACCCTTCGGCGTGCTGCAGCAGAGGCTGAACCGCAAGACGGCCTCCGCGAAGCTCCTCGCCGATTTCCCGGCCCATATTCGCGCCTATGATCTGTTGCGCGAGAATGACGAGGACTTGCGGGCACTCCCCTTCACCGAGCGCCGTCGCCGGCTTGAGGCCTTCGTCGCGGCGGCGGGCTGCGCAAGGCTCGATCTGTCGCCCCTCGTGCCCTTCGCCTCCTTCGAGGAACTGGCGCACGCGCGGCGAGACCCCGCCGATTTCGGCGCCGGCGCGGATGCGGATGCGATCGAAGGGATCATGCTGAAGCGCGCGGATTCGATCTATGTTCCCGGCCGCCCGAAGGGGCTCTGGTACAAATGGAAACGCGATCCCTTCACGGTCGACGCCGTGCTGATGTACGCCCAGCGCGGCCACGGCAAGCGCTCGTCCTTTTACTCCGATTTCACCTTTGGCGTCTGGCGCGAGGATCGGGACGGCTTGCGGATCGTTCCGGTCGGCAAGGCCTATTTCGGCTTCACCGACGCCGAACTCATCGAACTCGACCGCTATGTCCGCGATCACACGATGAACCGGTTCGGCCCCGTCCGGGAGGTCGCGCATGGACAGGCGGAGGGGCTCGTCCTCGAAATCGCCTTCGAGGGGCTAAACCGCTCGACCCGACATAAATCCGGCGTCGCCATGCGTTTTCCGCGCATCGCGCGAATACGATGGGACAAGCCGGCGCGCGAGGCGGACCGGATCGAAAGCCTCGAAGCCCTGCTCAGATAGCTCGGCGGCGCCGTGCGGATCAGTCGCTCCAGAGACTGACCAGGGCGAGAAGAGGCTCCGGCGTCACGCTGACCGGACCGCTGAAGGGATAGTTGATCTCCTGAATCACAAGTAACGACATGAAGATCAGAAATGACAGCGCGCCATTCATCAGGATCTGCGCCAGGAGGCTCGGGGCTCCAAAGAAAAAGGTGAACCCGACAGTCACGAGCGCGCCCGAGACGAGCACCAGCCAGACGATCCCCGGCACGATCCCGCTCGCCAGATCGAGGCGTTCGCGCCGGGCCTGCGTCAGGCTATTGAGCTGCGTGAGCTGCGCCTGAAGGATGGCGTTGTCCTGGGAACCCTGCTGCACTTGTGCGAGCACCGACGCATAGAGCCCGTCCAGCGCCTTTGAGACGAGGGGACTTGAGCGGCCGACGCGCATCGTCGGCCATTCTTCGTCGACCACGATGCGATCATAGGTCCGCAGTTGCGCGCGGATGTTATGCGCCGAGGCCTGGTCAAGCGGGTTCATGAGCCGGTCGAGCGCGGAGATCGCCGCCGCCTCCTGCATCACCGCGGATTCGGCGTCGCGATATTTCTCCCAGACAACGATGGTCGCGAACCCCAGAGTGACGGCATAGACTCCCCCAATGACGGCGAACTTGAAGCCGCCGACCTCATTATTGATCTTCAGCCGATCAAGGCCCCAAAATTTTCGCGCAGCCACCGGGCCAGCCATGCCGAAAATCATTCCAAGCCCCACGACGAGTGGCAAGGATTGCCACATCGGCAGAGTTGATAAGGCAAGAGCCCAGTCCATCATTCCGCTCCCATTAACCTTTTGGCCCGCGCCCTTGATTTTCCCTGCTGGCCGCTTGTTTCCGTCGAGATCCAGCCATCCGCGCGCCGTACCCCACGTTTTCGGCGATTGAAGCGATTCCCGCATGGAAAAGCTTTGATCGAAGCGGCGACAAACGGGAAAAAAAAGCAATGGACCGCCGGCCAAATTGGGCCCGCGCTGCAGCGCAAAACAGGCGAGAAAGCGGCGCTAAACGGGTGAAGCGAGGGCTTGCCTTAATTCGGCCTCTGAATTTTCCTGTTATGTAATTTGAGGCACTTTATGAAGTCAAAGCAGACAGGCGCTTCGGCCGCGCAAAACTGGACCTTCAAAGCAGCGGTCGAGCTAAAGGCAAGTTCAGCGATGATTTTCTAGGCAATAGCTCTGATCGGTGCTATCCGCAGTCTTTTGATGCTTTCGGCGCCGCTCGCGCAATTCAGATCGGAGCAGAAAACTCCGATCCGGCGCAGGAGTTTGACGAACTGCGCGGAGAACCCATTATTCGATCGAATGATCGAGACCGCCGTTTTTCCGGTTATTCACGCGAAGTTCCTTGCGCGCTCGCTCTCGAAGTTAGGACCATTCATGCCGATGATCGCCCTGGTCGACGATGACCGCAATATTCTCACCTCGGTGTCGATCGCCCTCGAAGGCGAAGGCTATCGCGTGCAGACCTACACCGACGGCTCCACCGCCCTCGACGGGCTGAAGAGCGATCCGCCCGATCTCGCCATCCTCGACATCAAGATGCCGCGCATGGACGGAATGGAGCTTCTGCGCCGTCTGCGGCAGAAATCCGACCTCCCGGTTATCTTCCTCACCTCCAAGGACGAAGAGATAGACGAATTATTCGGCCTCAAGATGGGCGCCGATGATTTCATCCGCAAACCGTTTTCGCAGCGCCTTCTCGTCGAGCGGGTCAAGGCGATTTTGCGCCGTGCGAACCCGAAGGACGCCGCCTCGCAGAAAGAAGCCGACGCCAAGATTCTCGAGCGCGGCCTTTTGAAAATGGATCCGGAGCGCCACGCCTGCACGTGGAAGGATGATCCGGTCACGCTCACGGTCACGGAATTCCTGATCCTGCAGGCGCTGGCGACGCGGCCCGGCGTCGTCAAGAGCCGCAACGCCCTGATGGACGCCGCCTATGACGATCAGGTCTATGTCGACGACCGCACAATCGACAGCCACATCAAGCGGCTACGAAAAAAATTTAAAGCGGTGGACGATGATTTTGAAATGATCGAAACGCTTTATGGAGTCGGCTATCGCTTCAAGGAATAGCGTCGTGCCGCAAATGACGCGCTTCGCCTTCGGAAAGAAAAAGCGGTGACTCTCGAGGCGCAACCGGATTTGGATTTCGAGCGCACGCAGGAAGCCGCGCGGCGCGCGAAGCGGATGCGGCGCAGCCTCTCCGCACGCCTGCGTGGTTTCCTGCGCGGCGTCAGTTCGCGGTTTTCGTCGTCGCTGACGCGGCGCATCGTCGTCTTGAATCTCGGCGGCCTCGTCGCCCTGCTCGTCGGATTCCTCTACCTTAATCAATTCCGTGAAGGCTTGATCGACGCGCGCGTGCAAAGCCTGCAGACGCAGGCCGAGATCATCGCAGCCGCGATCGCGGCTTCCGCCACGGTCGACACCGATTCCATCACCATCGATCCTGAAAAACTGCTCCAGCTTGCGCCCGGCGAAAGCTACGGGCTCGCGGAAGATTCCGCGCCCTCGCTGGAATTCTCGATCAATCCCGAAAGGGTGGGGCCGGTGCTGCGCCGCCTCGCCTCGCCGACCCGCACGCGCGCGCGAATCTATGATCGCGACGGCTATCTGCTGCTCAATTCGCGCTCGCTGACCAGCCGTTCGAATATTCTTCGCTTCGATCTGCCGCCGGTTGCCCAGGATGATCGGGGCTCGCTGTTCGAGCGCCTCTGGACCCGGCTGAAAGGCATGATCTGGCGTTCCGACCTACCGCTTTACGAGGAGAGCGGGGTCGACAACGGCAAGAACTACCCGGAAGTCAACAACGCCCTCGGCGGTCGCGAACAATCCGTCGTCCGCGTTAACGCGAAGGGCGAGACGATCGTCTCGATCGCCGCCCCTATCCAGCGCTTTCGCGTCGTGCGCGGGGTGCTGCTGCTGTCGACGCTGGGCGGCGACATCGACAATATCATCGCCTCGGAACGCTGGGCGATCGTGCGCATCTTCCTCGTCTCCGCGATCATCATGTTTCTTCTCTCCCTCTTCATCGCCGGGACGATCGCCGAACCGATCCGGCATCTTGCGGAAGCGGCGGACCGGGTCCGGCGCGGCACGAAATTCCGCCGGGAGATTCCCGATTTCACAGATCGCTCGGACGAGATCGGCCATCTGTCGGGCGCCCTGCGCGACATGACAAAAGCGCTTTACGACCGCATGGATGCGATCGAGAGTTTCGCCGCCGATGTCGCGCATGAATTGAAAAATCCGCTGACCTCCCTTCGCAGCGCGGTCGAAACCCTGCCGATCGCGAAGAAACCGGAAACGCAGCAGCGACTGCTCGCCGTCATCGAACATGACGTCAGGCGGCTTG
Source organism: uncultured Alphaproteobacteria bacterium (assembly GCA_963767805.1). Taxonomy (GTDB): domain Bacteria; phylum Pseudomonadota; class Alphaproteobacteria; order Rhizobiales; family Beijerinckiaceae; genus Methylocapsa. The sequence continues at coordinate 94,655 of CAVYFP010000019.1, forward strand.
ACCGGCTGATTAGCGACATTTCTGACGCCTCGCGCCTCGACGCGGAACTCGCCCGCGCCGACATGGACCTCGTCGATCTCGAATCGATCCTCAATGCCGTCATCTCGATGGCCAATCAGACCAACGCGGAGCCGATCGTCCATGTCGGTCTGACGCTCTCTGGCGGCTATTATGACGAAACCCGCAAGATCGGTTTCTGCGTCCTCGGGCATGATTCGCGGCTCGGTCAGGTGTTCAATAATCTGATCGACAATGCGCGCTCGTTCTCGCATCCCGGCGGCAGGGTTCGCGTTCATCTGCGGGCGGCGAAGCTCGCCGTCGATCGCGGCCAATTGCGCGAAGGCTTCGAGATCACCGTCGATGATGACGGGCCAGGCATTCCAGCCGACGCCTTCGAGCGGATTTTCGAGCGCTTCTACACCGACCGGCCAAGTCACGGATTCGGCCAGAACTCTGGTCTTGGCCTGTCGATCTCGCGCCAGATCATCGAAGCGCATGGCGGGCGCATCTCCGCGCGAAACCGGGTTGGGCCCTCCTTCAAGCAGGGCGAACCTCCGGCCGTGCTCGGCGCCCGCCTGACCATCTGGTTGCCCAGGGCCTGAGCTTTTCGGGCAACGGTCATTCACCGGCCGGAAAAACAAGAAGGACCGATGGCGAAGTTCGAGATTCACGCGAGCGCCGTCGCAATAGGCGAGGCCGGCGTTCTCATTCGCGGCGCTTCCGGGTCCGGCAAGAGCCGGCTGGCGTTGGCGCTGATCGCGGCTGCCCGCGGCGGCGGAGCCTTCGCCCGGCTCGTCGGAGACGACAGGATCAGGCTTGAAAGCTGCAATGAAAGGTTGATCGCGCGTGGCCATCCGCTGATCCTCGGCCAGATCGAACAGAGGGGCGCCGGAATTTTGCAGGCGCCCTTCGTCACCGCCGCCGTCATTCGCCTCGTCGTCGACATCGTCCCGGCGGACCAAGCGCTTCGCTATCCCCAGCCCGCGACGGAATGCGCCGGCTTTAGGTCGCAGGATTGGGATTTCAGCGGTCTCGGCGACGTCGAGCTGGCCGGCGTCCGTGCGCCCCTGCTCATCGCGCCCGATACGGCCGCGGCCGCCGACCTCGCCTGCGCCATGCTGCAGCATTTCCGGCTAGCGAAATTCTGCGATGCGGCTGGAGCGGCGGCGTTCGGAGCGTGGCCGGCCGCCGCGCCGTCCTTAACTGTCGGCAAAAGAAAATTGGCGAAATGAGCCGGTTCCCGATTCATTTCGCTTGCCAAGACGGCCGCGACGCACAAAATGCGTTTCGCTTTTGCGCAGGCGATGGTCGCCTCGGCGCGAGGATCGCGCGGCCCGCGCTGAAGGTAGAAGAAAATCGTTGGAAATCAGGTCCATCCAGGCGGCTTCGTCATTTCGGGACTCGTCAGTTCGACCCTTTTGCCGCATCGCGGTTTCCGCACGGGGCAGTCTGCTTTGAACCTTCCAACCTCGTGGCGCCTTCCCTTGACCAATGCCCGCCCTGTCGCCGTTGACCACAGACGGAGTTCGTCAATGCGCCGCCCCAACCGATGATTGGCCTGGTTCTGGTCACCCACGGTCACCTCGCCACGGCGTTTCGCGCGGCCCTGGAGCATGTGGTCGGCCCGCAGAAACAAGTCGAGACGATTTCGATCGGTCCCGACGACGACATCGAGCAGCGACGACGAGATATCGTCGCCGCGGTGGAGACGGTGGATAGCGGCTTCGGCGTCGTCGTCCTCACTGACATGTTCGGCGGAACGCCGTCGAATCTCGCGATTTCGGTCATGAACGGATCGCATGTCGAGGTCGTCGCCGGGATCAACCTCCCGATGCTTATCAAGCTCGCCTCGGTGCGCGAAAGCGCCAGCCTCGAACAGGCTGTCATGCAGGCGCAGGATGCGGGCCGCAAATATATCTACGTGGCCAGCCGCGTGTTGAGCGGAAAATAATGCAAGACGATTGCGACCCGTCTGATTGCGAGGATTGTCCGGAATATCAGCCGCCGGAGGGCGCGTTGGTCCGCGAGGTTCTGATCGTCAACCGCAAAGGCCTGCACGCGCGGGCGACGGCGAAACTCGTTCGATGCGTCGAGGGCTTCGACGCCGACGTGCTGATCGGCCGCTGCGGCGAGATGGTCGGCGGGACGTCGATCATGGGCATTTTGACGCTTGGCGCCGGGATCGGCATGACGATCATGATTACGGCGACGGGCTCCGAGGCGGAAGAGGCCCTCGACGCCATTGAGGCGCTGGTGGCGAACCGCTTTGGCGAAGACGAATGAGCCGGCCATCAGGCAGCCGTCCCTGAGTGGAAGCGAAGTCGCCGCGCAGCTATATTTACAACTGCGCGACCGCTGTCTCGCCGCCTGCCGCCGCATGAACGCGGACAAGCGCTCTCGGCCGGAATGATTTGGGGTCGGCCATTGCCCAGGCGTCCCTGAAGCGATGGTCCTGCACGCCGTCCAGCAACGCGCCCGGCTCCAGCGCTGGATAGCTGTCGGCGAGGTCGCGCACTTCGTGCGACGAGATTCGGCGCGAGAAATGCGCCAGCGTGAACTCGCGCGGATGCGACAATCCGGCGGCGGCGACGAATTCGGCGAGCGCCTTCAGCGTCTGGCTGTGGTAGCTGCGCACCCGCTCCGCCTTGCTCGGCACGACAAGCGCACGCTGGCGGACTTTATCCTGCGTGGCGACGCCCGTCGGGCAGCGATCGGTGTGGCAACTTTGCGACTGTATGCAGCCAACCGCGAACATGAAACCCCGCGCGGCGTTGCACCAGTCCGCCCCGAGCGCGATGGTCCGCGCGACGTCGAAGGCGGTCACGACCTTGCCGCTGGCCCCGATGCGGATGCGCTCGCGCGCATTGATGCCGACGAGAGCGTTATGGACGAAGTTCAGTCCCTCGCGCAGCGGCATGCCAAGATGATCCATAAACTCCAAAGGCGCGGCCCCGGTGCCGCCCTCCTTGCCGTCGACGACGATGAAGTCGGGGTAGACGCCAGTTTCGATCATGGCCTTGCAGATGGCGAGAAATTCCCACGGGTGGCCGACGCACAGCTTGAAGCCGACCGGCTTGCCAGCCGAGAGGCGGCGCAGTTCGGCGATGAACAGCATCAATTCGATCGGGGTCGAAAAGGTCGAGTGGCGCGCCGGCGAGACGCAATCGACGCCTTCCTTGACGCCGCGTATGGCGGCGATCTCGGCGCTCACCTTCGAGGCGGGCAGGACGCCGCCATGGCCGGGCTTTGCGCCCTGGCTGAGCTTTAATTCAATCATCTTGATCTGCGGAATGGCCGCCGTCTCGGCGAAGCGCTCGGGCGCGAACTTCCCGTTGAGATTGCGCGCCCCAAAATAGCCGGATCCGATCTCCCAGATGGTGTCGCCGCCAAATTCCGCATGGTGGGGGCTGTAGCCGCCCTCGCCCGTATCATGCGCGAAGCCGCCCATCGCCGCGCCCTTGTTCAGCGCCCGGATGGCGTTGGCGCTGAGCGCGCCAAAGCTCATCGCCGAGATATTGAAAACGGAAGCCGAATAAGGCTTCGCGCAATCCGGACCGCCGACCGTGACGCGGAAATCGGCGTCCTGCACCGCGCTCGGCGCCATCGAGTGGCGGACCCATTCATAGCCGTTGGCGTAGACGTCGTGCTGCGTTCCAAACGGCCGTTTGTCCGGCGCCTGCTTGGCGCGCTGATAGACGATCGCCCGCCGATCCCGGCTAAAGGGCGCGCCGTCCTTCTCGCCTTCAAAGAAATACTGCCGCATCTCGGGGCGAATTTCCTCCAGGATGAAGCGAAGATGGGCGGCGATGGGGTAGTTGCGCAGGATCGCATGGCGCTCCTGCAGAAGATCGTGGACCCCAAGCGCCGAAAGGCCGCCGGCCGCCGCAAGGCCTATCCACCAAAGGACGCCCGAGGCGCCTGTGGTCGCCATGACGATGACGACTGCAAATGTTGCGATCACCGCCAGCGTGAAGGAGATGAAGCGCGGCGTAAAAGGCAAAAGCAGTCTGTGCATCGGGCCCCTCCCCGCCTGGCGCGGCGGCGATGATCGCGTCGGACCGTCGCATGGCGGCTTGTGTTTGTCATTAGGGCTGCGCGCGCGTGGCGCGCTGTCGGAGTGGGGCCGTCATGGCTGGACGATCCCACGGGATCATCGCCGCGATGAAGGGCTCCGCCGCTAACTCATCAAAGAAAAAAGGGGCCCGTCGACACAGGGCCCCTTCGTTTAGCGCATTAGTGCGAAGACGTTTGATGTGCGAACAAGCCGGGCAGAACGCTGGTCTGTTCCACGACGACGGAGTTCAGCGCGCCCGGAGCGATATTGAGCGCCTGCAGAATCGTCGGCGCCACCTGCGAGGTGACGACAGGGGTTTTGAGAACCGCTGGCCGGATGAGCGGATTGGAGACGATCAGGGCGACATTGGTGTCGCCAAAGCTAAACCCGCCATGCTCGGCGTTCTTCTTCGACGATCCCGTGTAAATGACGCCGTACTGGGGCTGAACGATAATGTCGGGCGTCCGGCTGTCGCTTTTCGGATCGTTAAACTTCAGCTTAAGATCGTCGCCGGCCAGCACTTCATCAATGAACAGAGCTTTAGCGTTAGCGTTCAGATAGTCGGCCACCGCGCTTGTCTTGCTTTGATCCTGCAACCAGATCAACGCGATATCATCGTCCTGGACGAAGCCGCAGGGGCCAGTGGAGCAATTGCTCGCACTGGCGATAGCGAGCGCCGCCGGGTTTGTCGCAGCGTCGGGCAGCGCAGCCACCAGATCCGCAAAGTGGCCCGGCTTATTGACCTTGACCGGATTGATCGGCGACTGGCCATGCTTGGCGCTGACGATGAACAGCGTAGAATTATAGAGGCCCTGCTGCTTCAGCGCCTGGATCATGCTGGCCAGGGCTTCGTCGGTTTTCTGCAGTCCATAGGCGAGGACGGCGCTTGGCGTCCCGGCGCCATCCAGATAGCCGCCCGCCTGGCCCGTGTGCGTGCTCGTCGGGCAACTGCCGTCACTATTGTCCTTGGCGAGCTTCTGCCCGACGCTCACTCCCTGAAAGTTCATGCCGAACACGGTCGGGACGCCGAAGCCCGAGGTCCCGTCATGCTTCAGGCCATGGATTTCATGGATGATGGCCGTGACTTTTTTCTGGTCGTCGGCGACGGTGCAATCCACGCTGACGGTGGCGTCCAACCCATTAACATTCGTGATTTCAGGCGTGTAGAGATCATCGACGCCGACGCCCGACGGGCCGTTGACGAGATCATAGGCCGGGTGCTTGTCCGCCCAGGCGGTAAGACCGCCCCTGCTCTTCACCACTTCGAAGATCGTGTTCGTCTTCAGGGCGCTGTGGGGGTAAACCGGAACGCATGCGCCCTTCGCGTTTCGTCCGCGCGGCAGTTTCGCCGGATCGATGACATTCAACGAGACGTTGGATGCGCTATATTTATCAATGCTTTCGTCGAAAACAATCGTGTTGCCAGCATGGCCCGTGCAAGCCACATTGGTCGGATCAAACAGCGTGCGGTCGTAGCTCACGTCGTAGAAGAAACCATGCGAGACAGGCGATCCGCCCGTCACGAGGGCCAGAAGGCCCGGGAACGAGTCGGAATTGGCCGGCGTGCGGGCGTTCGTGTATGTGAGGCCGTGGCCGGACAGTTCGGCCAGCGCCGATGTCGGATGGTTTTCGATGTAGCGCTCCACGTCGAGGGCGTGCAGCCCATCCACGCTGACGAGCAGCACATGACGGATTACATCGGCCTGCGCGGTTGCGCCAAGGCACGTTGCGGCCAGCAGGCCTATGGTCAGCTTCTTGAGGATCATTCGTTCTGGTCCCTATTGGTTTGCTATCAAGGCAAATCCCGTTTCGCAGGCCAGTTTATCACTCAGATGACAAACGCGCGTTTCCGGATGGCATTTCTCCATTGGGCGCTTTTCGCAAACAATGCGAGATGGAACGAGATAGAAACGGCGTCAGCGACCAGTCGGATGGACGTTGGCAGGCCTCATAAGTCCTCCTTCGCCACCTCAATGAGATATTTGCCATATAAGCTCTTGCCCAAGGCAGCGCCCAGGCTGGCGAGTTCATCCCGCGTAATATAGCCAAGTTGAAACGCGATCTCCTCTGGGCAGCAAATCCGAAGACCTTGCCGCAGCTCGAGCGAACGAACGAAGGCCGCCGCATCAAGCATCGAATCAGGCGTTCCGGTATCGAACCAGGCGAAGCCGCGCCCCATGCGCTCCACGGCAAGCTCGCCGCGCTCCAGGTAAACGCGATTGACGTCAGTGATCTCGAACTCGCCCCGGCGCGAGGGCTTCAGATCGGCCGCGATGTCAACAACCCGCGCATCATAGACGTAAAGCCCCGTGACCGCCCATTTCGACAAAGGGTGCTGCGGCTTCTCCTCGATCGAGATGGCGCTGCCGTCATCACCGAACGTGACGACGCCATAACGCTCGGGGTCGGTGACCTTGTAGGCGAAAACCGTCGCGCCCCGGGTGTGCGCCCTGGCGGATCGAACCAGATCGGACAAGCCATGGCCGTAAAAGATATTGTCGCCGAGGATCAGCGCCGAGGCCCCGCCTTCGATGAATTTGGCGCCGATGCGATAAGCCTGAGCCAGACCGTCGGGTTTCGGCTGTTCGGCGTAACTGAGCGAGATTCCCCAACGATTTCCGTCGCCGAGCAATGTCTGAAATAGCGGGAGATCCTGTGGCGTTGAAATCACAAGAATGTCGCGAACGCCCCCGAGCATTAGCGTCGAGAGCGGATAATAGATCATGGGCTTGTCGTAAATCGCCAAAAGCTGCTTGGAAATTACGTTAGTCAACGGATAGAGACGAGTTCCGCTGCCTCCTGCTAAAATGATTCCCTTCATCGGGCCGTCGATCTCCATGTTTACGCCGCCACGATGAGTTCATCGCGCCAAACTCTACGCTAACTTCCTCATCGCCTCGCGCAGAACCTGCGTCCAGGGCTTCGGTCGGATGTCGTGGACGCCCGTGATCTTCGTGGTGTCGAGTAGCGAGCGGGCCGGTCGGCGCGCCGGCGTCGGATAGTCCGAGGTGGTGATCGGAACAACCAGCGCTCGAGGGCCGCCGCTCTCAGCGGAAATCGCGAAAATCTCCGCGGCGAAATTGGCCCAGGTCGTCGCGCCGGAATCCGTCAGATGAAACAGGCCGCGCAGCGAAGGCTCGTCCGGATTTGCGACGAGATTGCGCGCCACCTGTTCGATCGCGGCGGCGATCTCGAGCGCCGACGTCGGCGTCCCATACTGGTCGGCGACGACCCGGATCTCATCGCGATCGACGGCGAGCCGCAACATGGTGCGCACAAAATTTTGCCCCTCGGGAGCATAGACCCAACTGGTTCGCAAGATCACATGATTTGGCGTCGCGGCGCGCACCGCCTCCTCGCCAGCAAGCTTCGAGCGACCATAGAAATTTATCGGCGCGGTTGGATCGTCCTCGCGGTAGGGGCGGGTCGCGTTTCCGTCGAAGACGTAATCGGTCGAAAGCTGAATGATTGGCGCCCCGAGCGCCGCCGCTACCCGCGCCACGACGCCAGCGCCGGCGCCGTTGATTGCAAGCGCCGCCGCGCAATCTGTTTCCGCTTTGTCAACGGCGGTATATGCTGCGGCATTGACAATGACGTCGGCCCGCATTGCCGCGAACAGCGGCGTCGGATCCGTCGGCGCGCCAAGGTCAAATTCAGGCCGCCCGATCGCGATGACGTCAAGAAGGTCTCCGGCGCGATCCTGCAAGGCCCGCGCGACTTGCCCGCGCACGCCGGTCACAACGATTCGCAGATACTTATTGAACATTGTCAGTCGCTTCGAGGAGGCCGAGCCGCTCGCCGGAATAATGCTGGTCGCGCAGCGGCCGCCACCACCATTCGTTCGCGCAATACCACTCCACCGTCTTCTCGATTCCGGTGTCGAAAGTCTCCCTCGCCCGCCAGCCCAGCTCGCGCTCGATCTTGTCTGCGTCGATTGCGTAACGCTGGTCGTGACCCGGCCGGTCGCGCACGAATGCGATCAGATTTTCGTGTGGCGACGAAGCTGGGGCAAGCCGATCGAGAATTTCGCAGATGCGCCGCACAATGTCGATGTTGCGCCGTTCGTTGCCGCCGCCGACATTATACTTTTCGCCGGGCCGACCACGCATCACGATCATAGCCAACGCGCGGGCGTGATCGTCGACAAACAGCCAATCGCGCACGTTGGAGCCGTCGCCATAGACAGGCAACGGCTTGTCATGCAGGGCGTTCAAAATAACGAGGGGAATAAGCTTTTCTGGAAAATGAAAAGGTCCGTAATTATTGGAGCAGTTGGAGATGACCACGGGCAGGCCGTAGGTGCAATGCCAAGCGTGCGCAAGATGATCCGCAGCGGCCTTCGACGCGGAATATGGAGACGAAGGCGCGTAAGGCGTCGCCTCCTGAAAGTGGCCATCGCTTCCCAGCGAGCCATAGACCTCATCGGTCGAAACTTGCAGGAAACGGAACCGCTCCCGCGTCGACACGTCGCGACCCGACCAATAGCGCCGCGCCGCCTCCAGCAGGGTGAAGGTCCCGACCACATTGGTCGCGACGAATTCGCCAGCTCCCGTGATTGAGCGATCAACATGGCTTTCGGCCGCCAGATGCATGACCGCATCGGGACGGAAATCAGAGAACGCGGTTTCCATGGCCGCGCGATCACAGATATCGGCCTTGAGGAAATGATAATTCGGAAGCCCGTCGAGCTCACGCAGCGAGGCGAGATTGCCAGCGTAAGTCAGTTTATCAACATTCAGGACGGTGGCGCCAACCTCCTTTACTAGGTGGCGGCACAAAGCCGAACCGATGAACCCCGCCCCGCCGGTCACCAATATTCGCACGCAGCCCCCCGCCAAGGTTTCGTTTCAGCTGAAGTAATCCGGAAGACCGGCAAACCGTGGCTGGCGCTGGTCCTTGTCAGACAAAACCGCGTCAGCTGCCTCGACCGGCCATTCGATCCCAATGTCCGGGTCGTTCCACGCAATTCCCTTGTCGTCAGCCGGACTATAATAGTCGGTGACCTTATAGATTATCTCGGTGTCTGGCTCCAAGGTGCAGAACCCATGCGCAAAGCCGACCGGGATCCAGAGCTGCGCCCAATTCTCGGCGCTCAGTTCGACCGATACATGCTTGCCATAGGTCGACGACGGGCGCCTGATGTCAACTGCGACGTCGACGATCGCTCCGCGCACGACCCTCACGAGCTTTCCTTGCGCTTTGGGAGCCGTCTGGAAATGCAGACCTCTGACAGTGCCGCGCGCCGTCGACATGGAATGATTGTCCTGAACGAACCGAACGCCGCCAAGAATGGAAGAGAACTTCTGTTCGTTGTAAACTTCAGAGAAAAACCCGCGCACATCGCCAAACTTGCGCGGCGTCAAGAGCAGCGGACCGGGAATGGCTAGAGACTTCGCTTCCATTTTTGAGCAGCGACCCGGTTGGTTCAAAAAAGCGCGGCCCCATGCTGGCCGCCCACGGGAAACCATAAAACCTGCGCTCCGCCGCGCTTAATTCCGACCGAAAAATTCGGCGATGCGGATGCAAATCTAGCATATTAACAAAGACATCTACCTGACCTCGCTAGTTTTTACAAGTTCACTATAGCGCGCGCAGCATTTCTCCAATATTCATAGTGGCTACAACAAGAGCATCGCCAGTCAACGTTGCGGCGATCGGCGGTGTCATTACCGTCCGAAAGCCCGCAGCGACCAACCGCCCATTGCGCCGAGGATCGACACTAGAGCATATTCCGATCAGATTGAATCAATCTGATCGATAAGAATATGCTCAAGCATTTGAATTTGGGCCGATTTCTTTCCGACCGAATGATCCATTCGGTCGGAAAGCGCTCTAGCGTCAGAATAGCCAAGCCACGCTCGAACGGGCGCGTCCACCGTGACGAAGGAGATGCTGGACACAAAGCTGCAACAGGTCATATTCGAGCGGTGATCGGTGCCGATGAAGCTGGTTTCGATCCACTTTCCCTTGGTCTTGTTATATATCTGACACGGATACTTTCGATGCTTCGGAAAATTCTTGGCCGCTTTACGCCGCTGCGTCGAAGCGAAACGATTGGTTTTGATGAGAAATTTTATCTGTCAAATTATCCGGATGTCGCCCGATCCGGGCAGGATCCGCTTTCGCATTTCATGCTTCACGGTTGGCGAGAGGGCCGAAATCCGTCAGCGACGTTTCACACTTTGTTTTTCAAGGATAAATATCTCGCCGAAAGCGACGTCGCCGTCAATCCTCTTGAGTATTATCAAAATAACCAAACTGCTCAGCAGCTGAAAACAGCTCCCAACTCGAAAGAGGAATATATCGAAGTCCAGAAACGCGTTGTCCGGAAATGTTTCGACGAATTTTTTTACAGAAAACGCGGCGCTGATTTAGCCCCCGGCACAGATGCACTCGACCATTATCTGCGAACGGGCTGGCTCAAGGGACGCGAACCGTCGCCAACATTTTCTACATCCGAATATCTAAAAATTCATCCGCATATCGCGGTCTTGGGCGTAAGTCCATTTTATCATTATGCTTCATTATCGAAAGCCGGGTCCGCAGAGCGCGGTTTAGTCGCTTCCCGTCCTGCTGACACGAAAGTGAGGCAAAATTTACCCCTCGAAATTGCTGTCATTGTGAAGGCTATTTCGGGGGAGTTCGATGCGGAATATTATTTGAATAGGTATTCTGACGTTAGAACTGCGAAAATTGATCCATTGAAACATTATGTCGAATTTGGCTGGCGGGAGGGCCGCGATCCGAACGCTTTGTTTTCGACTGCCTATTATCTTTCGAAATATGGGGATATCCGACAATGGGGGGGCAACCCACTTTACCACTATGTCGCCTACGGGCGCCGAGAAGGACGTAAGCCGAATCCCGTCGGATCGATATTATGGGAGCGTCCCAAGGCTCCCTCCGATACCGACTGGAGCCTAGCATTCCCGGCGAAAAACATTTCCGATGCCGACATCCTCGTAATCATGCCTGTCTACAAAGGATATGCAGACACGCTTGCGGCGATCCATTCGGTCCTGACAAATCGTCAGAACACAATCTTCGAGCTTCTCGTGATCAATGATCAGGGTCCTGACGAGGCCTTGAATGCAAAACTTCGCGATCTCGCTGATTCGAATTTTTTCACATATCTCGAAAATGAAAAGAACCTCGGCTTCTCCGGTACGATCAACAGAGGGCTCGCGCACCGCCCCGAGCTCGACGTCATTCTTCTCAACTCGGATGTTGTCGTATTCGGCGATTGGATTGATCGCCTACAAGCGCACGCGCGAAGCGACAACTCGATAGCGACGATCACGCCCATGTCAAATAATGCAACAATCTGTAGCTATCCTGACATCAACAAAAACAATTTGATCGGTCTGGAAGTTTCGCCAGCCGACCTGGATAAATTCGCCCGTACCTCCAATCGAGGAAGGAACTCCGTTCTACCGACAGGTATTGGCTTTTGCTTTTATATGCGGCGCAAAGTCATTGACATAGTCGGCGACTTCGATGCCGTTTCCTTCCCGCGCGGCTACGGCGAGGAAAACGACTATTGCATGCGGGCGCTGAAGGCCGGCTTCAAGAACATCTTCGCCCACGACGTCTTCGTCTATCATACCGGGCAGATCTCCTTCGCAAGTTTTGCCGCGTCTTCATACGGTCCCGGTCAAGCGACGCTCCTGCGAAAACATCCAGACTATTCCCTGCGGGTTCAACGCTATCTCAAGGCTGATCCGGCCCGCGAGGCGCGGATCCGCCTCGATCTTTATCGGCTGGCGCAGACATTGGGACGAAATTCCGCGGTTTTCATAACCCATGCGTTGGGCGGCGGCATTGTAACCCATATTCGCAATATGGCCGCTCGATTGGCGAGCGAAAACATCAATGTGCTCTACATAAAGGTCGGCGTCGGGGGAGCAATGAATATTGCCTTGTCGCTTCACAAGGACCTGAATGTCTATACGCCTTCGCTCGAGCCGATTCTCGTCTCAAAATTTCCCGAACTCCTTTCCGACTTCCTAGACTGGTTGCAGCCGGCTATAATTCACGTTCATTCCTTTGCCGGCCTCAATTGGTCGGGAACCTCGGCATTGATGGAAATTATCGGGAATGCCGGCGTCGCCTATGATTGCACCCTGCATGATTTCACGCCAATCTGCCATCGACATCAGTTCGTGACGCCCGAAGGGCTCTATTGCGGTCAGCCGGGGATCCGGATTTGCAGAGCGTGCGTAAAGGCCGATCAAAGTTGCGTGGATCCCGTCGATCCCGAAATTCGTCGAAGCATTTATGGAGCTTTCCTGAAGAGAGCGGCGCATCTGTTCGTCCCCTCCTTCGATACGGCGGCGCGGTTCAAACACGCTTTTTTCGATCTGGATCTGAATCTGGTCGTCAGGCCGCATGAGGAATTTCCTCCAGAGACAGCGGCGTGGCCCCCCGTGATGGAGGAGTTCGCTTATCCATTGCGGATCGCCATCATTGGGGCGATCGGGGCGCACAAGGGTTCAGGCGTCGTGCACGATCTGGCGCTCGACGCGAGACAAAGGTCATTGCCTATCGAGTTCACAATTATCGGATACTCAAACATGGCCGATGACCTGAAGACGCTCGGCGTCAAGGAAACCGGTCGTTACGCGAGCGATGCCGAAGCCGTGCGGCTACTGCAGGACGCGCGCCCCCATATCGCCTTTTTCCCGTCCATCTGGCCTGAGACTTATTGCTACGCCCTGTCGCTCGCCCTGGCGGCGGGCATACCTCCAGTCGTCTTCGACATCGGCGCGCCGGCTGAAAGACTGAGGGACATGGAGGCGGGTCAAATCCTCGACTTTTCGCTTGTCTCACAGCCACCCGCTTTGAATGACGCACTCCTTGCATTGCCATTGGCGGAGCTTTGGCGTAATCGGCGGGCGCTGAAATCGACGTCATATCCGAGCATCGTCCGGGATTATTATGGCTTAAGAGCCAACCATCCCGCAACCTCGGAGATCTGACTTTGGCTACGCGCTTTGATAATACGTTGACACTGAACGCCGTAGTGAGCACGAAGCTGAGGTTGATCGGATTTACGCAATGAAATTGTATTTAGCACTCAATGAAGCGGGAACACGCGGTGAAATTGGACTTCACGCGCGCATGGCCGTGTTATCCGCCCGGAAGAACACCCAGCTCGAACCTGTTCTACTCTACACTGGCGAGAGAAATGAAGAGACCAAATGGTTTGAAAAGCAGGGCGTCCAGATTATAGATTCAAGTGTCCCCTACGTAGAGTTGATCCTTAAACTCACCGCAGAGGGGCGTTATTCAACCGCGACGCTGGGCCATTGGCTAAGGACGAACGTCTGCCTTGAAGAAAAGAATGACACTTTCGTCTTGTATACTGACGTAGATGTTGTCTTTCTAGCTAACTCACAGGCGATAGAAATGCAACCAAGATATTTCGCGGCCGCTCCCCAATTTAAGCCGAACTCATGGAATTATATTAACGCTGGCGTTATGCTTGTTAACGTGGAGGGTCTGCGGGAGGACTATCGAGAATTTGAACAATATCTTATCAACAACATTCGTGAGCATACATATGGGTTTCACGACCAGATTGCGTACAATATTTTTTACCGTGACCAATGGGATCGGCTTCCTGTCGAAATGAATTGGAAACCATATTGGGGCGCCAATGAACGAGCCGAAATAGTACATTTTCATGGACCAAAACTGGGCGCCATAAACTCTATAATTGAGAAAACTTGGAACTGGTCAAGCAATCACGGCCAACAGATCGGGAGCTTGTTCGCAAGTTCAGTACCGGCTTACGCTCATTTTTTTAGGCGTGTGCTTGATAGTGCTCCAGGGCTTTTGCAGAGCGACATTGATTATATTTCCGCAATAACGGACAAGGTAGCCTCATTCGATCCCGCGTCGCTCAACGAAAAAGTTGATCTCAGTTTCCTGGATTTCAGAATGTTTCCGGACAGAGAGTAGGTAGAACGGATTCATGACCAGCGAATGTGAAAGTCAGTGATACCGCCTTCGTTGGTGCGACGCGGTCATTAGGAAGGTTATAAGGAATCGATATGCAGATCCTATCACCCAAAGACCGGGAAGTGGCTCCCACGAATGCCGGAGCAGAGACCAGCTTGGTTAATCTGGCTCTTGATAAGCCCGCGACCCAAAGCTCAACCAGCGAGTGGTCTCGTAGTAACATTCCCGAAGAGGACGCGAGGGGCGGCAATAATGGGCACATTTCTAGTGAATTAGGTTTCCATACAGCTACAGAGGATAGTCCTTGGTGGCAGGTTGATTTGCTGGATGAATACGCTATTCGAAAAATTGTTATATACAATCGCCGGATCGAGGCAAAGCGCCTAAAACGTTTCACGATTCTGAAGTCACTAGACGGAAGCAATTGGACCATACTGATAAGAAAGGTGGACAATTCGGTTTTTGGAGAGACTGATAGCTTGCCCTTTGTGGCTGAACTCGATGAGCCGCAGCTTGCCCGATTTATTCGTATCCGCCTCGATGGATTCTATTGTCTCCATTTCAACGAATGTCAGGTTTTTGGTTCGCTACCGGATCCGGCCTTTCGTCGGCAGTTGATCGACCGTGACGCTTGCCGAGAACAGCAAGCTGTGGTGATGCCGGTGGGTCGCGCGGTCACATTTCCCGCGTGGAAGGCTTCAATATCTTTAATGACACCGATCAATATCATAAAGAAATCGTGACGGCCCTTGACCGGAATCTTTATGAGCACCGAGAGCGCCATCTAGTCAAAGAGCTTCTCATGCCCGGCGACCGGGTCATAGAGGCAGGTACCGCAATCGGTATTGTCACAATGACAGCGGCATCAATCGTCGGGCCGGCTCAAGTACGCACTTTTGACGCCAACCCGGACATTGTGAACGATGCGCGTGCGAATTTTGAGCGCAACGGTATGAGCGAGATTCAGTCGAATGTAGGCATTTTGCGCAACTGGAGGGATATGCGCCGAGGGGAACAAGATATTGACTTCTATATTGACAGTATGTTTGTTGCATCAAGACTTAACGCTTCGATAAACTCTCCAGGTATTGTTGGCACTGTTAAGATTCCAATCTATTGTATAGAAGACGAAATCCAGCAACACTCAGCCAATGTTTTAATTTGCGATATTGAAGGCGCAGAAGTCGAGCTTTTGTCTCGGGCCGACCTCCAAAACATACGGCTTATCATCATGGAGACTCACTACATGGTGGTGGGGGAGAATTCAACAAATCAAATGATAAGAAAGCTCATTTTAAATGGCTTCGATTTGGACCTTGAATATTCTGCAAATCAAGTAATCGTTCTAAAACGATAGAACCGCGCGCTGGCGGTTGAAATCTGACGGCGCTTTTGGGCGATCCTACGCACCCCGGCGACGCCCAAGCCGGTCAAGGATTGGTTGCTCACCAGTCTCAAGGAAACGCTGATCAAGAACGGCACGAAGGACGTCAGTCACGGTCGCCGTGTCACGTTTCAGATGGCGCAGGTAGCGATCCCGACAAATCTCTTCGCCGAAGATCCTCCAACTGATCATCGAACTGCGACCGCCGCCGGTCGCGCCAACAGCATGAGGAACTCGGTGCTGCGCGTTGCGACAAAAACTATGAGAGAGGTGCACCTCGATGACGGAAAACTCGTTGCTAATCCCATTCACGACAGAGAGATAAGGCGTTGTCATGCGCGTCGGAGGCCGACGGCGACGCCGCGGACTTGCTAAACTCCGGCCGCGGTGGCAATCCTTGTTCCGCCGAGGGCTCCGTCCGGAGATTGGCGGTTGATTCGAGGGGGCGATTATGGATCCGGATCCCGAGGTAAAGTTATTTGAAGGCATTTGGGAGGGCGGTTACTTCGAGGGCAATCCCCTCGATCCACATGGGCGATCGAACTACTCTTATCAGGATCTTGGGCGTGGCTTTCCGGATCGCCCCCAAAACATAGTTTCAAAAGAAACGGGTTTTATCAGCACTCTCTACGCGACTTATCTTCTAACAATTCGCAAACAATTGCCGTGTGATGCAACCGTCCTTGAGATTGGACCTGGAAGAGGAGCTTGGACGAAGGCTATCTTGAGCCAGAGGCCGCGCCGGGTCTACGCTCTTGATGCTTTATCAGCAGAACACAATCGTTTTTGGGAATATGTTGGCAACACCGATGTCGTACAGTATTTTCAAGTACAGGATTTTACTTGCTCTCACGTGCCCGAGAACTCAATCGATTTTTTCTTCTCGTTTGGGGTGTTTTGCCACATCAGCCGCCGGGGTACGGAAGCCTACTTCACGGCAATAAGCCAAAAGATGAAGCCTTCTGCAACCGGTTTCTGCATGATCTCAGACTACCAGAAGCTCGTAACCGTTGATGGTCGTACGATCTCAACCGGCGAAGCCGAAGCCGAAGATCAAAATCCCAAGCCCGGTCGCTGGTATCACTTGGGGACCGATTGGTTTTGTGGAATGCTTGAATCCAAGAGCTTTGAAATTCTTGATCGAGACATAGAAGTCTCGGTTCGAGACCCGATTGTCAAATTCCGTCGGAGATAGGCGTTTCATCGCGAAATTTATGTCGGCCTTGAGACGGAAGCGAAAGACCTTTAGCCTGCGCTCAATCCGCTATCGCCGATTGCGCTGGCGCGCGAAAGACGCGCCGTCTCTCGGCGACATCCGCATAAAGCTTCTTGTACTGCGACGCCATCAGCTGCACATCGTTCGACAAGCCTTCGCCTTCCTGCCAGCGTTCGACGTTGTCGACTTTTTCACTGTAGCCGTCCGTATCGCTGGCGATCGCGATTATCGCGTCCAGCGTAGTCCTGGCGTCATTGTGGGGTAAAATCCACCCCGCCTCAGTCGCTCGAATTCTCTCGCCGACCGCGCCAAAATCAAAGCCGAGAACCGGCAGCCCGACCGACCAAAGTTCAGTCAACGTGTGGCAGTAGGTTTCCGGCCAGATCGAGAAGATCGCGCCAAAATGAGCGTCGATCGCGGCGGCGCGCGCCGCGAATTCCTCTCGGCCGTAGGATCCATGTAAAATGATGCCGGGGCCATTCACCCCCTCGATCGCCATACCGAGAACATGAAATTCCAACCTGCCCAAAACGTCGCACTTACGCAAAGCGAGAATGCGCTCGGCGCCTTTCGCATTATCGATATTGCCCGGCACGAGAATTCGAACTGGCCCAGATGGAATTTGCGTTTGGGAGAGCCTCCGCATCGCAGGGAACGAGCGGCCATGTGGGATGACGCGGAAATCACGATCTCGTAGAAACGGAAAAGTCGACGTTACGGTCTCGAAACTGGAAGACGCCGTTGTGACATAGCCGGAGCATGCAAGCAGCGCTTCGGTCATAATCTCGCGCCAGCGGTGCACCCAGCGCCGCTTAAGCGGCGGAAAGCTTTCAGGCGGCCAGAGCTCAGCGACGCAATCGCCGGCGGACGGCGTACACTTGCCTCCGCAATAATGGAGATTTTCGTCCAGGAGTTTTATTGTTGGGCAGATCGTATAGAAATCATGGAACGAGAAAACAATCGGAATATCGAGGCGCCGACATCGGTCGATGAGCCCAACGCTGTGGAACGCAATATGGCGAATATGCACCATCTCGAACGCGTAACGACACAACCATCCGGTGACGACCTCATCATATTCCCTGGATCGGTGGCTTAGGACATCCAACGGAGCCCTCAAACACTGTCGGGCGATCACCGTAGAATGTCCCGACCCGATGCGTGAAAGCTCTAAATTGAATGAGTCGCAATAGAGAAGCCACGTGTCGTAATCGTTTTCGAGCGCATTCATCAAGTCCTGGTTCGTCTGTGGCGTACCGCCCTCGCGTGTAGAGATGACATAAAGAACGCGCGGCTTGCCCGACGCATCCGGGACCGGTCCCGCCGCAACGCGTCGCGCTCGATAACGCACTGCGAGCATCTCCGGACCTTCGCTGAATATGCGGATCAACTTCTTGTACTCAGGATATCGCTCGTCGATGATTCGGGATGCGGACGCGCAAAGAGAGAGCCTTTCTGCGCCAAAACTCGCAGATCGCTTATGGTAGATCAAGGTGCGATCGTCGACTACATGCGACCAGCCGGCTCGAAGCGCCCGCATGCAGAAATCATTTTCTTCACCATAGCCGCGCGGAAACGCCTTTTCATCGAAATTTCCAATCGCGTTCAGACAATCGCGGCGAATGTAAAGGCAGAAGCCGCTACCTGTTGGGACGCGCGGCCTGAGACCAGCGGATATCTGCGTAATCAGGCGCGCATAAATATCTCGATCGAGGCCGGCGGGCCGTTCGTTCAAACGATCGATCTCGGGGATTGAAAACGCGCCGGCGTTATCGGAAACGGCCGTCGCCGTGCCAATGTCTACCGCCGCATAGGCGGCGCGGCGCAAGCCCTCGAGCCAGCGCGGCGTCACTATTGTATCTGAATTCAATAAGACAACATCGGCTTGTCCGGCAAGGGCGAGGCCGAGGTTCGCAGCTCCCGTATATCCGAGGTTGGCTTGGTTACGGATGACGTCAACATTGTCAATCTGCTTGTAACGCTCCAGTAGCTCTGCAATGGCCGGATCCGGACTTGCATCGTCTATTACGACCAACCGCGCTGAAACAGTCGTGTTCCGCAGTAGCGAGTCAAGACAGTCTTCGACTTCACTTGGAGCATTGTAAACGGGAACGATTATGACGACGTGGGGATTCGAGTCGCCGTCGACAAGCCGACGCGGGATGGGCTCGGCGAATTGACCCGCCTGAACAAGTTCAGTGCGCGTCAACGATAACGCGCCATCGAGTGGCTTTCGGTTGGGAAGTGAAACAACCCTGATCTCGACCTGCGCTTCATCAGTCGGTCCGAATGGAAGAGGGATCTCAAAGCCCCCGCCCTCGTACGCAGCACAAACGGACTTTAGGTCGTCACGCTGCATATTAGCCTGGAAGGACTTGTAGGGAACGCCGTCTATCAAAAGTTCGAGATCCACGGACCGGCCTGTAGGCGAATTATGAATTGCCCAACCGTATAGTTTTCCCTCAGAAAAGCGCTCCAGGAACCCGCGAAGGTGGCCTTCTATCGTGATTCTTTTCGTATCGAGGCAATGCGCAGCACAGCGTATTTCGAGTTCTATTTCATTTTCTGGACTGACCGCTCCAAGCCCCTTGCTTGTCATCGCGGAGAAGAGTTCCGCCCGTCCGATTTCAAAACCGGTATTTGGGGAGAGTGTCAGTATTGCGTCAACGGCATCGTGGCGAGAGAACTCCACAAACAACGTCCATAAGCTCTACCTCACCAATGAAGAGCTTAGGTGAGGTGCGAGACGCCGGATGTACATTGGACGTGTCGACCCATCCGCTCAAGCATCGACCGTCAAAGCCGTCCAGTCCGCCGCGTGGACGTCCAGGGACGATGTCCGAAATCTGCGAGACGAGAACGCTCCATTGATCATTCGTTCCAATCGCGAGACCGATCGTCGCAACGTCAAGCTCGGAACATGGCAAGATTGCCCTGAAGCCTGTCGCTAGATTTGGAAGATCATGGCGCGAAACTTTCGTACACGCGGATTTCAGGCGAATTCCGCCAGCATGGAGAAACGGACTCAATTCCGTTCCCTGGCGGTCGCCCAACCAAAATTCCACGACAATAAAAGCCGGACCCATCTCGATCCGGTCTATGTAACCCTGGAATCGCGCGTCGTGGTCAGAGCTGACTATCTTCTGCATTTTCAGAGTCACCCGGTGGCGTTCAAAACATATCCTGATTACGCAGTTGCGTCAGCTTGATTTTGGCCCTAGTTGTTTGATCCTAGTGGATGAAATCTGAGGGAAGAGTCCTTTGTGGGATTCCCGTTGATCGCGGCTTGTGCGAGTCTGAGCGATGCGCACGGGAATTTCCATTACAGTATCGGCTTTGGATCGACGCCGGCTTGAGGCCTTGGTCCGGGATCGAAACGCCGCCCAAAAACATGCTTGGCGGGCGGAAATCATTTTGCTCAGCGCCGACGCGATCGGCACGAGCGAGATCATGCGGCGAACCGGCAAGTCCAAGACTTGCGTCTGGCGCTGGCAGGAGAGGTTCATGGAGGAGGGTTTCGACGGCCTCCTTCGTGACAAGACGCGGCCCGCCCGCATCGAACCGCTCAGCGCTGACGTCGCCGAAAGGGTCGTCGCTTTGACGCTCACGGATCCGCCCGGCGAAACAACGCATTGGACCGGCGCGATGATGGCCAGGGCCATTGGCGTTTCGGTCAGTTCGGTCCAGCGCATTTGGCGCGCCCATGGTCTCCAGCCGCATCGGGTCCGTCAGTTCAAGCTCTCCAACGACCCGAAATTTGTCGATAAATTGCGCGACGTCGTCGGGCTTTACGTCGATCCACCGGCACACGCGATCGTCCTGTCGGTCGATGAGAAAAGCCAAATTCAGGCGCTCGACCGCACCCAGCCGGGTCTGCCTTTGAAAAAGGGCCGCGCCGGAACCATGACCCACGATTACAAGCGGCACGGCACGACGACGCTGTTCGCTGCGCTGAACGTTCTGGACGGCAAGGTGATCGGCCGCAACATGCAGCGTCATCGCCATCAGGAGTTCATCCGCTTTCTCAACGCTATCGAGACCGAAGTCCCTGCCGGCAAGGTTGTCCACGTGATCCTCGACAATTACGCCGCCCATAAGCATCCCAAGGTGCGCCAATGGCTGGACCGGCATCCCCGCTGGACTTTTCACTTCACGCCCACCTCGGCGTCATGGATGAACGCCGTCGAGGGATTTTTCGCCATTCTCACCAAACGGAGACTGAAGCGCGGCGTGTTTCGTTCGATCACGGACCTGCAGGCCGCCATCAACCGCTTCCTCGAAGAGCATAACCAGCAATCGAAGCCTTTCCACTGGACCGCCGATCCAGACAAAATCATCGCTGCCGTCAGGCGCGGGCACCAAGCGTTAGATTCGATCCACTAGGCTTTCATGGTGCATTCTTGTCGCAAGACTGGAAGGATGCGCTATGGGGCAAGTTCTGCACAGGTGCGCCACAACGACGGAGGCGGTCCGTCGAGCAATACAAAATAGTCAAGAGAGCCTGAGGGCGCTCGCCAAGCGTTACGGGATCAACCACAAGACCGTCGCGAAGTGGAAGAAGCGGGAGGCGGTCGCCGACCTCCCGACCGGCCCGAAGGAAGCCAAGTCGACAGTCCTCTCGACCGAGGACGAAGCGATCATCGTCGCCTTCCGGCGGCACGCGCTGCTGCCGCTCTGAACTGATGGGGTGGATGCCCCCTTCGCCCGGCATCGTATGATGCCAGAACGGCGCGGAGTCGCGCTTTAGAAGGAGGAGCATATGACCGATGTCCACATTCTCGCCATCGACTTGGCGAAGCGCAGCTTCCAAGTTTGTGCGACGGCACCGGGAGGGGCGTTTGTGGATGCCCCCGGTTTTGCAAGTGATTTTCTGACGTTCTGCAGCTGGGCGCTTGTATCGCTCGTATGTCAGGCCTCTTCGTGTGGCTCAAAGTCGCCGCGGGCCGGTATGCAGTTCGAAGAACGAGGTCCACATCGGTTCAGAGAGCTGTGCCGCTCAAGCCCCGGGACTGGTTTCCACGTCCTGAACATTGAAGTCCTTGCCGCATAATCGTCAGTCGATCTCCTTGCGAGGGCTGCAAAGCCCCCAGGCGCTTGCCAGCATTAACCCAGTTGAGGGCGACTGGCTCACGCCATTCGATAATTCTCTTCGCGCGTCATCATAGCCCAGATCATGTGACATTGCCCCTTGGGCTTAATCCAGTTTGAAGTTCGCTCTGGCCCAATCTGAGGACCGGAGGATGAAGCGCAGTCGCTTTTCGGAAGAACAGATCATTGGGATATTGAAGGAGCACGAGGCTGGGATCTCAGTTGCGGACTTGTGCCGCAAGCACGGGGTCAGCGACGCCAGCATCTATAAATGGAAAGCGAAGTTTGGCGGCATGGACGTGTCCGAGGCCAAGCGGCTGAAAGCGCTGGAGGATGAGAACGCAAAGCTCAAGCGCATGCTGGCCGACGCTATGCTCGACAACGTGGCGCTGAAGGATTTGCTGGGAGAGAAGTGGTGACGCCCGCTGCCGAGCGGAAAGCTGTCGCGCATCTCATGAGCGTTCATGGGATGAGCGAACGGCGGGCGTGTAAAGCCATCGGCTCCTGCCGCATGACGATGAGATACAAGACGACACGGGCGGATGACGCCGCCCTGCGAGAACGCATGAAAGCCATCGCGCATGAGCGCCGGCGGTTCGGCTATCGACGCGTCCATGTGCTGCTGAGGCGAGAGGGCTATGCGGTCAACCACAAGAAGCTCTTCCGGCTCTATCGCGAGGAGAAGCTTGCCGTGCGCCGTCGCGGCGGCCGCAAGCGGGCCATTGGAACACGGGCGCCCATGATGATTCCGAGGCGGCCGAATGATCGCTGGTCGCTCGACTTCGTCTCCGATCAGCTGACGGACAGCCGCCGCTCCCGCATCCTCGCCATCGTCGACGACTGCACGCGGGAGTGCCTGGCGCTGGTGGCGGACACATCGCTCTCGGGGATCCGGGTGGCGCGAGAGCTCGACCGGCTGATGTTCGAGCGCGGCAAGCCAAAGATGAATGTCAGCGATAACGGCAGCGAGCCCACCAGCAACGCAATCCTCGCATGGGCCGGCAAGACCAAGGTCGAGTGGCATTATATCGCGCCAGGCAAACCGACGCAGAATGCGTTCATTGAGTTTTTCAATGGCCGGCTGCGCGATGAGTTTTTGAACGAGACCTTGTTCTCCACCCTGGCGCAGGCCCGGATCGCCCTGGCCATGTGGAGGGCGGACGACAACGGATCACGCCCGCATTCGAAAATCGGCTGGCAAACGCCCTCTGCCTTTGCCTCAACCTTCCACTCGCGCCGGGATCTGGCGCTGCGCTCCGCCGACGGCTCCGCGCCAGCTCCCGCCGCTGAAACCGCCCGAAAGGGCAATTGCAACCGCCGGAGCGAACTCACGCATGGATAAAACTTGGGGGCAATGTCATCGCCCACATTCCTGCGTGGCCGATGGTGTCAGCCGACGTCTGCTAACCCAAAGCCGCATCCAGCCTGGCCAGCGATAGCGCCGGGTGAAAAAAAGGGTCGTCGCGCAGCCGATGCATCCAGCGGGCGCGGAAATAGGCATGCTCCTTCTCATAAATTGCGTCAGGTCGCAGTGTAGTGCCGCGTGAAGCCAATTCGTGATGGACGACAAAAGAATTGGGCGTACAGACAGATTTCCACCCTTGCTCCGACAAACGCAAACAGAGGTCGATATCATTGAGCTCGACCATCAGATTTGCGTCGAATCCTCCCACTGCGTCGAACTTCCTCTTTTCCACCGCGAGGCAAGCGGCCGTGACCGCGGAGACCTCGTGCGGAACGCAAAGACGGCCGAAATAGCCGGGATCATCCTTTTTCAACATTCTTTCAAAATGACCCGCCCGGCCATCGATGCCGACAACGACTCCGGCGTGCTGCACGCCGCCGTTCGGATAGAGAAGCTTCGCTCCCACGGCGCCGACGTCCTTTTGCCGTACCCAATAAAGCAGCGGCTTCAACCAATGCTCGTCGATAATTTCCGTGTCGTTGTTCAGGAAGACAAGCGTCGCGGACCGCGCTTCAGCCGCAGCGTCGTTGCAAAGCCTGGAGAAGTTGAAGGGACCGGGACGCGCGACAACGCGAAACCGATCATCCTGTGTCAGCTTGGCCAAAAAGCGTCGAGTGTTATCCTGAACGCTGCCATTGTCGATGACGATGACCTCAATGTCGCGGGGCGCCGCTCGGTTCCTAAAGCTGTTAATGCAGCACTCAAGCAGCTCCAATCTGTCCTTCGTCGGAATAATAATTGTCGCACACGGCTCTTCGGCGTGCTCCATTCGCAACGTGGATCCGGTTGAATTTGGCGCGTGCGCGGTGGCACGAGGGACTGTCGGCGCTCCGATCCGGGTTCGCATGACGCGCCGGATGTGGCTTGCCGCCGCCTGTTCGTGGAGAGCGCATCTGGAGATAATGTCCGACGAGCGAACCAAATCCACCGCCGGCATACTGCCGGCAAACGGCCTCAGTACATTGACTCTGAAAAATTCGGCGCCGCCCGTATACGGACTGGCGGCATAAAAAATTGGACTCCAGTCAGGCAATAACAATGGATTCCCATATTTGCCGTCGGGCCCGATAAATTCCTGATCCCCATAAAAGATTTCGCTGGCGGGATGTTGGATTGCGGCTTCCGCCAAAACTGCGACGGCGTACGCGGGTAGCTGATCCCCCGGCCAGATAGGCGCGACGATATCATCATCCGACAACCCTTCGAGAACTTCATGAGCCATTGCGTCAGGCTCCAGCAAGATAATGCGTTGGCCAGAAGTCGCTGACATTGATCCAGGAATTTCGCCGCTTTCCGAAGACGAAATGACTGCGAGCGTCCAACGTGGATACGGTTGGGCGCCAAGCTGGGATATGATGGATTGGACGCCTTTCTCGTCCCAAGACTGCAAACTGGTCACGAACCTGATACGTGGCCCATTCTCCCAGTTGGTCCGTGGTAAGTCGAGGCATGTCAAATCGAGGTCTCGACGCTGGGTTGTTCGCCATTCGTGGTAGTTTTTGAGCCGGGTCGCCGAAAGCACTCTGCGGAACTCATTGTCCGCTGCGAAACGCAATCCCACAAGGCGCGCGCCGAGCCCGGTCAGGCAACGACCGGGATTTTGGCGCAGGCATTGCCAAATGAGCTCCGCGGTAGAGAGCGCCGCAATGTTTTCTATCGAAAAGCCAAACGGGCCACGACGGTTTGTCGGCGAGATCCATATCTCCTCGGCGCCTTCCGGTATGAGGCCAATCCAGACGGCGCGACCAAACAGCGCGCCTGGCAAGATCTCGTCATGATAGTGGTCTCCGATAAAACATCGAACCAACGGCCGCACCAAGGGATCCAACAGGCTCGCAAGGTAGGTCAATCTGACCCAGCGGCCGGCCGGCGCTCCGCCCTTGAAGTCGATCCGCAACCAGGGCGATTCCGAGAGAGCCGAATAGAGCCCGCCGCAAATTTCGACGTCTCGCGTGACGCTTAAGGAGATTGACGAGAGACCTGAATCGGCGCCCGGGGCCCCCAAATGTCGAAGGCTCACGATCCTAACTCCAGGCCCCGGTTCCCGTTCAGGGGGTGAGTCTTGTCGCGCGCGAAACCACTCAAGCATATTTCGTCATGCGCCAATATTTCCGGTTGAACTACAGCCATCTCCAACGGCTCGCCCTTAACCTGCACGGCGTGCAAAGATCGAGAAAGATGGACCGTTTGGATGGTCGGGTTCGTCATGAGCGATTCGAATGTCGGCGAAGCCGAGGGCGCGGATGAGCGCCAATATGTCGTCCTTCTCGATCCAGCGATGCAGATCGTGCATGCCGCCGCAAAATGATTTGCTTCGCCACGCGCCATGATAGCTGCGCTTATAGAGCCGAACCCGAACGCCGCGCCATTCCTGTATTTCGGCCGGACCTACGAAAACGCTTCGCCTCGGATCACTAGCTGGCATCGCCTCGTCGCTGGCGTAATGTGTCCAGAGGTAGAATGCGTTGCAAGACGCCGAGATGAGTTCGAGCAAACGCCCCGGGCTCTGCATATGATAAAGAACGCCGGAGGCCACGATGAGATCGTAACGCTCTGGCGGATGTTCGAGCCACTCCGTGAAATCGCCGAGAAAAAATTTCGCTCGTTTCAGGTCGAGAAGCTCCTTCACGACAAGGCAGCGAAGAAACGAAAGTTTGTTCGCCTCTATCGCGTGGATCACCGCCGCGCCCTCGCGCTCCAAAAGATAAGTGTGCGAGGCTTCCAACGGACCGAGTTCGAGAATTTTGCATCCTTCAATTGAACCAAATTGTTCGAGCGCCCAAAGAATCCTCGGATCATTGTGGAAGGCGGCGGGTCCAGCTTTTGCGCCAACATGTTCGGGGAGAGCGGAATTCCAACCCGGCAACGCATCGACCGCATTTTGGGCGCTCGGCATGCCAACGACATACTCGTCGAGTATCGCGCCTGGACGGTTTGCGTCCCGGATTTCTCGTCTTACGGCCGCAAGGTCAAGCGATCCGGCAGCCTTGCGCAACCCGTCTGCGACGAGCCGAAGCAATGACAAATGCGATCTCTTCCATTTATCAGTGAACACGATCATGTCCGCTAGAGCGCCGACTCGTTCTCAATGGCTCATTGAGCATGGACGGACGGAATCGGCAATTATCGCGCAAAGGGGAGCCGTTCGAGCCGGATTGGAACAGGATCCGAATGATCGTTGGAATACCAGGGATTGAACGCCCGATCTTCAAATTGGCCGGTTCGATGTCGCGCCTGCAAACTCTGCTTGTCCCGACGAAACCGTTCGATGCGTTCTGGGGCTTCGTCGCTGCCGCGGGACGCGGATTCATGATGGACGAGCGTTGCAAATGGCGTCCACACGACGCGAATTCCTCGGCTGAGCGCGCGCAGGCAATAGTCTACGTCGTTATAGGCGATATCAAATACCTCCTCGTCGAAGAGACCGGTCTCTTCGACGCAGGACCGGGAAATAAGCATGCAAGCCCCGGTGACGACCGACAAAGACAGCCGAACGCGCAACCGGCCCATCGGGCCGGGAAAGCTTTCGTTGCGTCCAATGAACCAATGACCTGCGAACCCGCCTAGGCCCGCGATCACGCCGACGTGCTGAATGGTTCGATCTGGATAGAGTAATTTGGCGCCGACGATTCCCGTTTTCGGGTAATCAAAACAAGACACCATTTCCTTGAGCCAATTTGACTCCAAAACTTCGATATCATTGTTCAGCAAAAGGATGAGATCTCCTTTCGCCATTGCGATTCCGCGGTTTATGGAGCGGGAGAAGTTGAACGGTTCTTCTTCAATGCAGGCGGTAAATGGCACCCTACCTTGACGATATTTGTCATAAAGTGTCATTATATTCGAGTCTTTTGAGCCGTTATCTATAACGATGATTTCGAGAGCAGGATAATCCGTCACTCTCGTCAAGCCATCGAGTATTTTCGAGATCAATGGCAAGGCGTCGCGACTGGGGATGATAACTGAAACCAGGGGCCATGTGGAGCGGAGGAGATCAAAGCGAATGCGGTGGAGATCGGGACTGAGAGCCTCGTCAACGATCGCCGCGCGATCCCCTTTGGCGTAGCTCTCGGCCAAGGCGCGCCGCGCATTGCTGGTGGCGGTGTCGAGGAATTTTACGGAGAAACTCGCGCCATCTCGGCGCCACAAATAGGCGGGGAACGGCAGATGAAGTATTTCCCCCGGATGAAGCCCCCGCGTGTAGCGAAGCAACAAATCGTAATCCTGGGATCCTTGAAACCCTTCTCGCAGGCCTCCGATCTTCAGGAGACGATCGCGGCGATA
This sequence comes from uncultured Alphaproteobacteria bacterium, assembly GCA_963767805.1. Lineage (GTDB taxonomy): Bacteria > Pseudomonadota > Alphaproteobacteria > Rhizobiales > Beijerinckiaceae > Methylocapsa. Next base: position 122,109 of record CAVYFP010000019.1, read on the forward strand.
GAGCGAAAGGTGATTAATATAGTTCATTCCCGATAGCAGGACCTCATCCCAGGCTGGCTTCAGAAAATAGTCGACTGGTCGAAGATCGCCATCTGCGATCACTTCATCGGTATAGAGAAATTGGCAGCCGGGAGATCGCTCCAAAGCCTTTGCGATTTGGGAGACGGCATAAGGCGCCAAGGCATCGTCATGATCGACGAGAGCGATCCAACGCCCCGCCGCATGTGTAATTCCACGGTTGGTCGCGGCCGAGATGCCGAGATTGCGCTTATTCCTTAAAACGGTGACGCCCTTTACGGCAAAACGCTCATCCAACCATCGCTGCGTCGGTAGCGAAGTTGATCCATCGTCGCTCAAAATGAGATCGCAGAGGTTTTGCGGCTGGATCTGGAAAGAGGCGACAAGCTCCGAGAGATACTTTGGATTAGTATTGAAAACCGGAACGACGAACGAGATCAACGGTTCCTGTTCTGCATCGCCGATTGCCGGTCCTTCACGATCCTCGGCTGCGGCGGCGAGCGCGATCACATGGCGAAAATGCGCCCCGATGCCCTTGTCCTTGGCGAAGCGTCGGTGAAATGCAGCGCGCAAACGCGAAAACAGCGGGATTTTGACCATGAGCGGGCATCCGATTCGACGTCCCGTGCGGTCGGACGCGAATTACGAGAGGACGAGGCTCCTCGTTTAGGCCGCGCCACGAGCTTTTTCAATTTTGTCCCGCGATCATCCACCGGCCCGGCATACGCATCTTTCACAATCGCATCGCAAGATGGATTCAATAGGGCGGACTCGATTGACCAAATGCGACCGCCGGCGCCGACGAGATGCGGTCGCGCAAGGTCAAGGGACAGGCCATCGAAAACGCACATTCACGGCTATATTTCCGTTCGAGCATCGCCGCGAAACGGCGTGAATTCTGAAAATTGATTATTAGGCAGCATCGCTATCAAATACAGGTTTGATTTAATAATGACGAAGCTTTGTTTCATTTAGCTTAACGTCGCGCAGCCGTGAGCGAAAGCTCTTTCCGGTCAGGCCGTCCAGAGACCCCGCGTCATGATCCAGCTCGACCGCGTGTTCAAATTTTACAAGACCGGATCGCACACGAAGATCGTTCTCGACCATATTTCCACGGTCTTCCAGAGCGGGCGATCCTACGGCCTGCTCGGCGTCAACGGGGCGGGAAAATCAACGACCATTCGGCTAATAGCCGGAACGGAATTGCCCAATGCGGGACGCGTAAGACGTTCCGTTCGCGTGTCCTGGCCGCTCGGGCTTGCCGGCGGCTTCCATCCTCTCATGACCGGTCGGGAGAACGTAAAATTCGTGGCGCGCGCTTATGGCGAGAATGTTCGCAAAGTCCTTGATTTCGTCGAGGATTTTGCGGAATTGGGCGATTATCTGGACGTTCCGGTAAGGACGTATTCCTCCGGAATGGGAGCGCGGCTGGCCTATGGCCTTTCTATGGCCATCGAATTCGAATGCTATCTGATCGACGAAACTTTAGCGGTCGGCGATGCGCGCTTTCAGGCGAGGTGCAAGAAGATCTTTGATTACCGACGCGCCCATGCGGACTTGATCGTCGTCTCGCATTCCATGGAAACAATCAAAGAATACTGCGACCACGGCGCAGTGCTCGTGGACGGACAATTGCTCATGTTCGAACTCGGTCGAGAAGGCGATTGAAATGTACAATCGCTTAAATCGATGAGATCAAGACGTACCGATATAACGCCGATCGGCAAAATGGCGCGTCCGACGAGGAGCGATTGATGGACGTCGAAAACGAGCGGGCAGTGGATCGGCCGGTCTCGGCTCTCGATCGAGCTCGCGCCGTATCACAGGCTCTCGCCGACGCGGCGCGCCTAGCTCGCGTTTCGAAACGCGGTCGCCGCGCTCTGGTGAGCGGCGGGTTTCATGCGCGCCGCGGCGCTAAAGCCTGGCGTATGGGCGTTCTTATCAGCTTTGTCCTGATGGTTGCGATCCCAGGCGCAATCGCCGCCATATATTACGCGTTTATCGCTTCCGACCAATTTGTCGCCGAGGCAAAATTCACTGTGACCGGCGGCGAGCCGCCGTCATCCGACGCGATTGGATCGTTTACCGGCATTCCTGTGATCGCAATCGTTCAGGATACGCAAATCATTGTGAACTATATCCATAGCCGCGCCGCGCTCGAAAAACTCGAGGGTATGATCGACATTCGCAGCCTATATGCCACGCAGCAGGCTGATCGGGTTTCTCGTTTCGACCCATCGAAGCCGATCGAAAAATTCCTTCGATACTGGCGGGGTATGGCGGATGTCTCGATCAGTTTGCCGGCAGGAATCGTCGATTTGAAGGTGCGTGCTTTCACGCCCGCCGATGCGACGAAAATCGCAACGGCAGTTCTTGACGCGAGCGAAGCCCTCGTCAACGAATTGAACGATCGCATGCATCACGAGGAGGTCTCGGATTCGGAACTCGAACTTGAGCGCACGTCAGAGCGCCTGAAGCAGGCGCGGATCGCGCTGGAGACTGCCCGCAACGACACCGGATTACTCGATGCCGTCAAGATTTCGGATGCGCTCAACAAACTCATCACCGAGACGCGTTCCGGCCTGTTGCAAATGCAGCAGGAATATACCAGCCAGCTCAATTATGTTTCGGACTCGGCGCCGCAATGCGCGCCCTGAAATCACGTATCGACGCGACTTCCGGCCAGATCGCAGAGCTGGAATTAAAATTGACGGCGACGAAATTGACCTCGTCGAATGAGCCTACGCTGGCCATGTCGATGTCCAAGTTCGCCGAACTTGATCTCGAACGCCAGGTAGCCGAAAGGCTTTACGCCGGCGCCGCGACGTCGCTCGAAATTGCGCGTCTCGTCGCCGAGCGCAAAATGATGTATCTCAATACTTTCGTTAAACCGGTTCTGCCGGAGGAGCCGCAATATCCGCGCCGGCTTCTGGTCACCGTCGCAGTCTTCGCCGGCTCGCTGGCGATTTGGGGCGCCTGCTGCGGTCTCGCCATGATGATCAGAAATTACAAGGCGTGAGCGCGAGGGGCGGGTAACCGGCGATCGATGTTATTCAATATCGAAGAGGATTCGGGCGACCGCATCGTCGGCTATATCGTGCCAGACGGCTATTCCGGCGTGCCGACGATTCGGGTCTGCAATAAAAATAAAGAACTTCTCACATTTTCCGCGAATGAAAAGCGCGAGGCGTTGGTCTATGCGGGCGCGCCACGAAACCGGTCAATGCGGATTTTCAATTGATCCGGGCATTCTCGCCAATTTGCGAGATCTCCCTGATCTCCAACTGTTCGAAGCGGAGACAGGCATACTCATCTATAGAAGGCCGAAACATCATAACCTCAAGAAGAAGCTCCTGCGTCTCGAAACGCATCTTTTTCCGCTTTGGACGCTCGATGATGCGATTGCGCCGCAATTCCAATATTTCGCTAAAGGCATTGAGGCCCATGGGCGCGAAACAGCTACCCAGTTATTTTTGCTGAATGCTGTTGAATCCGTCTATCTTAGCGGCAAGATACTTTATAAAAACTACGCATATTACATAGAATCCGGATTTCAACCTTTTATGATGCTGCAAGACCCTTACGAGGAACTGGCGGAGCGGCTGCTGGTGCTGAGTAAGATCAGGCAAGTTGGGACTGCGCATCTCGGCGTAAGGGAAAGCGCCGCACTGGAGCCAGCGATGGATTTCGCTGAAGCTCTGCCGACGGAGGACGAGAAGGCGTTGCGGCGGGCGCTGCGCCAAATGCCGGAGAACGTGATGGCCCTTCTGGCCAATCCGCTGGTTCGCCAGCTCACCGCCGCAACCCCTGACGAAATGCCAGGCGGCGGCGCGGTCGCCGCCGGCCTCGACATTCTCGCCAATTCCGCGCTCGTCGGGCTGCGCAATGAACCGGGAAGGTTCCTCCAGGGACTCGCCGAAATCCTCGAGATCAAGGCCGATAGCCTGCCTCGCACGCCGCGGTTCGCGACTGTGCCGCCTCTGGCGCAGCTCCTGAAAAACAGCGGCGAAGTCGACGGAATTCTGGAAAAGGATAGGGAACTCTTTCACTACGTTGAGACGGCCTTCAATAAATTACCATAAAGATGGGTCAGTCTGGCGAGGCTTCAAAATTGCCGCCTCGCGCCATTTCGCTCTCCAGAGCGCACGCAGTGCCAGTAGCGCGGCAATAGTCGCCGTATCCGATAAGCCGATCGGAGGCGGGGGGCGAGAGGCCTGAACGCGCGTTGTTGGGCCTCGTTGCTTGTGCATGTGTCGACTGGGATTTTGAAGTTTGGAAATAGAAGGACCGATCGTCACGAAAGAGAAGGATGAGCGCGACTTGCTCCGCGTGATCCCCGGCTTGCTCGTGGGGGCGATTACGCGCAGCTCTGGCGACGTCGCGCGCCGTGTCTTTTCGGCCGTTTCTTTGCGCGGCTCCGCGCAGCCTGCCAGTGCGGCTGCGGAGGTCCGGCAAGGCAAGCCGCTGTCGCTGCCTAATGTCTATCTCGCGAGCTTCATAGCCATCGTCGCGATTCCGTCCTTCCTTTGCATCATCTATCTCGCCTTCATCGCCTCCGACCAGTATGTCGCAGAAGCGCGCCTTGCGGTGAAGGCGGCGCAGTTCGAGTTTGGACGCGACAAGTCCAGCGGCGCGCTCGCCTCGCTGGGCTCCGGCTCTACTCCGGCGATTGCGGGTCAGGACGCCTACATCATCACCAATTACATCCACAGCCGCGCGATCCTCGAGGATCTCAACGGGAAGATCGACATCAAGGAAATTTATCAGCGGCCCGAGGCGGATTTCTGGGCGCGGCTTAAATCAGATCCATCCGCCGAGGAATACGCCAATTATTGGAAGAAGATGGTCACGACCTATGTCGATGGCCCTTCGGGCATAGTGACCTTATTGGTGCGAGCGTTCCGGCCCAAAGACGCGGAGAGACTGTCACAGGCCGTGCTCGAAGCGAGCGAAAAGCTCGCAAATGACGTCTCCGCTCGAGCGCGCAGAACAATCATGCATCAGGCGGAGGACGAAGTGCGCCGCTCCGAGGGCCTCGTCCGCGCGGCGCTGCTCGACATGCGAAATTTCCGCGACCGTGAGGGCTTCATCGATCCGGCCTCGTCGGCCACTGCGACCTCGACTTTGCTGATGCAGGACATGGCGGAAAAGATCCGCCTTGAGAATGATTATTTTGTGGCCTCCAAAGCGACCTCGCCCGAAGCTCCGACCGTCGTCGGCCTGAAGTCCAGACTTGAGGGGCTCGACGCGCAGGTGGCGAAATTGAAGGCCGAACTTACCGGCCATTCCGCGGAAGGCCGCACGATCGCGGCCTCTCTTGTCACCTTCGAAGAGTTGGAGCTCAAGCGGCTTTTCGCCGAAAAACTCTATACGATGGCCCAGGACGCGCTGGAACGCGCGCGCCTGCGAGCCGAACAGCAGAACATCTTCATCAGCACCTTTGTGCCCCCGACCGCGCCGGAAGAGGCGAAATATCCCGAGCGGCTTGCGCTGTCCCTGCTGATCCCGATTGGCCTGCTGGTCATTTGGGGCATATTTGCGCTCGTCGGCGCGGCGGTCGAGGATCATCGCTACTGAAGTTGGAGGGATCGTTGGGCCTGCAAGGCGAATTTGCGCTTACCCGCGTCGGCATGCTGAGAGCGCAAGGGCGCATCCTCGTCGCACTCATGCTCCGCGACCTAAAGACCCGCCTGGGCGGCAATGAACTCGGTTTCTTGTTGATGGGGGTCGGTTGGCCGCTCTCGCATATCCTCCTTCTCCTGATCATTAATACGGGGATGGGTCGCGCCGCTCCATATGGCGATAACGCCGCGCTCTGGTTCGCGACGGGCGTTATTCCCTTTATGGCATTTAATTATATATCACGCTTCATCATGTTGGGGATCGTCCTGAACCGACCGCTGCTCTCCTTTCCGGCCGTCAAGATCACCGACATTCTCTTTGCGCGAGCCCTGGTCGAAGTGCTCAATGCCGGGCTCGTGATCTTGATCCTGTTCGCAATTTTTTGGGCGCTCGGCATCGATTTTATGCCTGTCGATGTCTCGCAGGCTAGCCTGGCGCTTCTCGCCATGATGTTGCTCGGTCTTGGCTTCGGCGTCATCAACGCCATCATCGCAGCCGCTATGCCCTTTTGGGTCACCGGCTCTGTGCTTTTGTCCATCATCCTATGGGCGGCGTCGGGCGTTCTGTTCGTGCCCGATGCGCTGCCGGAAGCTGTCCGCGGACCTCTCTCTTATCTGCCGACTTTGCAAGGGGTGGAATGGATGCGATCGGCCTATTACGAGGACTATGGAGCGAACATCCTTGATAAGACTTATTTGGTTACATTCGCCTTGATCACGCTGTTCGCAGGCCTTGCCCTCGAACGTCTTGTAAGAGGCAAGGCGCTTCAGTAGACGTCTCCTGTTTCCGTTCTCTGATTTTATTTCCTAATTACACATAAACGTCTGCCAGCTTTAGGAGCGAATATGGCATGGGCGCGGTCCTCGGAGCGACTTATCCCAAAGGCTCTTGCTTTTGACTCGTTGGGGATTCCTTTGTCGAGGCTGAGATGATTCCATGGCGCGGGGAGGATTCGCGCGATGGCGTCCGCGGTGAAGTTGCGGATGGATTTTTCAGCCGGCGCGCTGCGGCGGCGAAGAACGCGAACCAGCGCCGGCGTCTATTGGCTCTGGCGGCGGTCCTGGACGGCATGAACCTGACAGATGCGGCGCCGATCGGCGGCATGGATCGCCAGACTCTGCCCGAGACTGAGTGCATCGGTTTAACGACCATGGCCCTGACGGGCTTCTCGACAATTGGCCGAAGGGCTCGCTGCCGCGCCTCTCGGCCGAGCAGCGAGCGGAATTGGCGCGGGTTGTCGAGACACGTCCGGACCGGGCCGAGCATCGCGTCATGCGCTGGCGGCGCATCGAGGAATGGCGGCGGGACTATAACGCCCGCCGTCCTCACACCCGTCTCGGCGGCCTCACGCCAAACGAGTTTGCCGCGCGGAGCAAATCGGATCAAACGGAGAACAGAGTCCAGTTATGACTGGGGGCATTTTGGGGGCAAGGTCAGAGCGCCCGAACAACGCCGCAAGTTCGAGCCGAGCTCCAAGCGTCGAAAGAGAAGACCGGCGTGCTCGCCAGGCGTTACGGACTGAGTCGAACGACAGTGGCGAAGTGGCGCTTGCGCTCAGGGACGGCTGATGCGCCGATGGGGCCGCGCGAGTGTCGCAGCACGGTGCTGACGCCGGTCGAAGAAGCCATGATCGTTGCATTCCGGCAGCGGACGCTTCTGCCGCTCGATGATGTCATGGGATGCATGCGCGACAGCATCCAGAAACTGACGCGATCAAGCCTGCATCGCCGTCTCGAACGCCACGGCGTCTCCCGGCTGCCGACAAGCGAGGCGATGACGAAGCGCGGCCAGTTCGCGCAGACCGCGATTGGCTATGTCCACATCGACAGCTGCGAACTGCGCCATGCGGACGGCAAGCTGGTCATGTTCCTCGCCATCGATCGCGTCTCCAAGTTCGCCTGTGTCGAGTTCCATGATCGCGCCGGCGAGATGGAGGACGCAGCTTTCCTGCGGAACGTCGCGGCGGCCTTCCCTTACAAGATTCACGCGGTGCTGACCGACTACGGAATGGCCTTCGCCGATCTGCCTAAGAACCGCCACGGCCCCAGCCGCCGGTTCCTTGGCCCGCATATTTTAGACCGAGTTCTGCATCGAGCACCGGCTCACCAAGCCTTACCATCCATGGACCAACGGCCAAGCCGAACGCGTGAACCGAACCATCAAGGATGCGACCATCAAGCTGTTCCACTACCCCGATATCGAGAACCTTAAGGCGCACGTCCTCGCCTTCGTCGCGGCCTACAACCTCGCTAAGCATCTCAAGGCCTTGCGATGGAAAGCGCCGTTCGAGGCGATTGCTCACACCTGGACAACCGATCCTTCAATCTTCAAGATCAATCCTCGTCGCCTCATCCCGGGACCAAACGCCTAGCACTTTGCCGATACGCAAATAGACGCTGCGGTAGCCGCCGGCGAAAACACCGCGCTGAAGACGCCAAGAGCCTTTTGTATATCTGTGATTGAAGCATTCGAAACATAGAGCATGTCTCTGCTGCGGATGCGGAAATTCTGGGCGACGAACAGACTGCTCGCATCATGCAGATTTAAGCGGTAGACAACTGGAGTCAACCGGCCTGGTTGAATTCAGTGGGCTGTCGGGTCGCAGAGCCCGAACGACATAATCCGGTTCGTAGCGGAAAACGAAGACGCCGGCCGCATCGGACCGGGAGTCGAGAAGCCCGCCCGCCTTCGCCAAAGCCTGCGGAAGAGTAATTCCTTCGGCGTCGAAAGGGATCTCGGCGTTGCGTGTGGTCGCGCCATAGGCGATGAAAGTTTGCGGGTCGCGAATCAACGTCAGGACGTCGTTGGGGCGCAAATAGATATTCTCTTGCGGAACCGAAGCGACGCGCGTCATCGGCACGCGAATTGTAGACAAGCCACGTGAAAGTTGGACATAGGTTTCGTTGACCGGCGCGCGAAGCCCCCCCGCCGCCGCGATGACATCCATGATCCGGTCGCCCTTGACGCTCAATGGCACCCTGGCGCCGTTTGCCACTTCTCCCGTGACAGTGACTGAGTTGCTGACCGAATGAGGCACGTTGATTAGGACTTGCGGCTGGATGGCCTTGCCCTCCAGGGCATGTTCAACAATCAATTGGACATCTCTGGCCGTACGTCCGGTGACGCGAATTCTGCCCGCGTATGGCACGGAAATGGCTCCGTCACGCCCGACCACCTGGTCGGGGATTGTCGCGCTCTTCGAGCCGGCCGTGAATTTATCGCCGGCGAGCGGAGCCGAAAACAGGCCGCCCGCGCTCGCTTCCCAAATTGTCACCGAAACGATATCGCCGACGTCGATGCGAGGTTCGACTGAGGGTCTATAGTCGCCAAAATGGGTCGCAAAACTGTCGGGGACATTTTGCCGCAGGGCCTCAACGACGGCGGCATCGATATCGACGACTTCGTAACGAGGGGCGGTCGTCGCGCCGGACTGCTGAAGGACGTCATCGGCGCTTGGCCCGGAATTCGGGATGCTCGAGCAGGCAGCCAGACAAAGCAGGGCGATCGGCGCGAGAAAGCGTGCAGCAATCTGCGAGTAAGTCACGATTTAGCACCCCGCGTTATGACGGCCAAGTTTCTACCACTCCCGCGCGATTGCGGCCACAGCCCGAAATCCCGCGCCGCACTTTACCTCTCCGATGTCTCTAAAATGTATCTAAAAGGGCGATGGCGATGATTGTCAGAGAGGCGAGCCTTCACCAAGTCCTCGCGCAGCAAGCCTGATCGCCGGGCGCACCTCTAACCGGGGAGAAAAGAATATTCCATCAAAACGCTTAACGCCGCCAAAACATGGCTGAGAATAAAGCAGGGAATACTGTGATCCGGTCTGGCTAGAAATAATTAAGGATGGAAATTTGAAAGCCTTCACATAAAATATAGTACTCGACGATTCGAGCAAATCGGGGATCCTGTCTGATCAAAAACGAGAGCTTTGTCGATTTCCGTTCGGTAAGCATGGCGCCTCTCGCGCGAAACCGGAGCGGCGAGTGCCTCTTTGGCGTGGTGATTTAGCGGCGCCCGGTTCCAACTGCAAAAAAGTCGGGCAAGTGTGCTCCCGTCGGCGGGCGCAAGAAAAACGAGCGATCCGTATTCAGCTTTTGCGTGATGCGTCAGCGGCGGGTCTTGTACCGGAGCGTCATGACAGAGTTCCACCTCGCCTATGATGTCACGCGGCTGGCGTCGCGCGTCTTCAGTCGCACGCCCAACGGCATCGATAGGATTAATTCGGCCTTCGCGCGCCATTTTCTCGACCGCGATTGCCTTGATCGTTCCACTATGATGATGACGATCCTCGGACCGCGCCTCATTGCGCCGGCCGCGGGCACGGATGCGGTCGACGGCATCTTCGCCCACTGGGGCGAGGATGAGAGTCCGGACGCCGACGAAAGCTATCGCCAAATCCTTTCCTGGATAGCCGGCCAAACGCCAAGGTTCAAAGGTTCGGAGCGCGTCGCGCGTGGCCGCACCGGCCAGGTTTCCGCAGTGGCGCGCTGGGTCGGGCGTCACGGATTCCCGATCGGCAGATCTCCGGCCGCAGCTTTGCCCGTCGGCGCGCGCTACCTCAACGTGAGCCAGTTCCCACTCTGGACGCCCGGCTATTTCAATTGGCTCAAGCAGCGCCCGGACCTCAAGGGCGTTTTCTTCATCCACGATCTGCTGCCCATTGAAACCCCGGAGTATTTCCGGAAGGGCGAATACGGGCGACATCTACGCCGGCTCGTAAATCTCGCGGATTTTGGAGCGGCGGCGATTGTGACGACGGAGGTCGTGAAGGAGGCTCTGGAGCGCCATCTGGCGTCGATCGGCCGAACGGACTTTCCGATTCTCGTCGCGCCTATCCCAGCGGCGCCGATCTTCTCCGAGCGCGCGGCGACAGCGTCGGATCTGGCGGAGACGCCCTATTTTGTGGCCTGCGGGACCATCGAACCGCGCAAGAACCATCTCTTGCTGCTGCAAGTCTGGCGCGAGCTTGTGCGCCGCGATGGCGCCGCGGCTCCGAAGCTCGTTTTGATCGGCGCGAGGGGCTGGGAGAACGAAAATGTCGTTGATCTGCTGGAAAGATGCCGCGCGATCGGCAATCACGTCATTGAAGCGTCGGGACTTTCGACGCCGAGCTTCAAGGCCTTGCTCGACGGCGCATGCGCGCTGCTGATGCCATCCTTTGCGGAGGGATATGGGCTCCCGGTCGCCGAGGCGCTCGCGGCTGGAACGCCGGTCATCGCCTCGGACATCCCGGCATTTCGAGAAGCCGCCGGCGGCCAAATCCTGTCGATCAGTCCGATTGACGGTGAGAAGTGGCTCGAGACAATTCGAGCCTTTGCCGCCCCGCAGTCATCCGTGCGCAAGGCCGCTCTCGCGCGACAGAACCTCTGGCGCGCGACAAATTGGAATAGCTATTTTACGACGATGGAGGAGTTTCTGGCGGGCCTTTAGGCGGACTGCAAAGAGATGCCGTTACGACGACGAACGCGAAACCCGCGCCGCTGAAGCCTCAAACGGCTCATCCGGCAGACGCGATGCGTCGTGGCGGGTCTTGATCTCATGGAAGATCTTGATCTCAGGGCGAGGCCTTCTGACGATCGTCGGGCGATCCTCTAGGCGCAGGTGGCTCGCCGCCTGCAACACGCTAACCACGAACAAGCAAAAGAGCGTAACGCCGACGCAGCCAAGCACCACATCATAGACCGAAAAAACCTCGCCCAGGATGGCGAACCTGGCCGGACCGCCGACATACATCCAAACGTTCAGGATAATCAAACCAATGCGAAGCTCCGTCGGCCCAAGAGAGCCGAAAGACAATTGAAAGCTTCCGGAGACGTGATTGTATAAAAAAACGTAAATACACATTAAAAAATAGGCGATAAGCACCGCCAAAGCGACTTCCAGTCGGACATAGGAGGATAAACCCAATCCAACCATGACGAAAAGAATCGAGACCGCATCCGCGGAGTGATCAAGAAAATAGCCATAGCGCGGACTTTCTTCGCCGCGAAACCGGGCAAGACTTCCGTCAAGCGAATTGCCAAGCCAGTTGACGACAAATCCGACGGATGCGATCCAAAAGAAATTCGGATTAAACCGGCTGCCGACGTACCCCACAAAAACAATGACAGCGCCAGCCACGCCGATCGATGTGAGGGAGTCGGAGGTTATCGTCCTTGGCATATACGAACATAGCCAGTTGAGAACTGTCCGCTCGCGCCGCGCCAAAATGTTATTCTGTATTCGAGCGGGCGATTGCTTTTCGAGCTCAAGTGGAGCCCATTTAAGGTCTGCGATCGCTGAGGCGGGTGCTTCCCCGATGCTGCTCGAATGCGTCACCAATTCGCCCCTCGCCGCTCGCGTTCATGACGCCGTAATCGCTGGCGTTCCGCTCGGTTCAAATAACAATTGAAAGATACGTTATCATATAAAAGGTGGAAGATCCGCAACCCTCAAGCTCGATTTTTCGGGCCCCGCATTTTGTGCGCTTCGAAATCAGGGCTAAGTCGACGCTTGATCAAGCGGTCAGAAAAGTGGCTGTTTAATGGCTCTGACGCCTTGTTCGCCGCTATCGAACGCGGCGGAACGGGAAGGCGGGTCCTTGAACATCCGCCCTCCCGCCTCGCGTTTTGTCCGGGTCGACGAGCTGCGTTTTTTTTGATTTGCTCTTGAAAGCCCAAATATCTTCTGAGAACGCCGGTCGCTTCACGCATAAGATAGAGCTACGCGCAACGAGTCCTTCGGTGCGATGAGCCTCGATCATGGCGAGCTTGCGCGGACGAACGACGGGCGGCGCCGACAACCCTCGATTGCCCAGAGGCGCTTCCAATTTGCACATTGCCTCGCCATGCACGAATCTCGGCGTTGATGAAAATGGCGACCCAAATCAAACTGTGGCCGTCACCGACTGCGCCTTTCTGGACGGCAAGCACCGGGCGGCGCCGCGGCGTCTCGAACGGCCGGTATTGGAAATGGGACCCGCCCGCGTCGCCGAGAGCGCCTCTACGAGTTGATGCGGCCGCAGCACCTCGCTATCGGCGCGCCAAAGAATTCCAGAAAACGCTGGCGCAGGATCTGCCCCCTGCCCTTCGGCAGAGCGTCACCATCGGCGCGGCGACCAGCAAGGATTGTTCGATCTCTTCCGGCCTCAGTGCCTGCTAAGGATCGAGATTAAGCTAATCGGCGCCAGTCGAACGTCGAGCCAAAAACGCACCATCGCGCTCCGCCGATTTCCGATCACGTCACTCCGCGTCGCGTGGAGTTGGCGCGACTTTTTGAAAACCTTTTGAAATCAACGGCAACCGTCTGCGCCCGAGGCAACATGAGAAACCGCTGAAGAACACGGCCAAAAAGGGAAAAATCAAAAGAAATCAAATGGCTGGGGGACCTGGATTCGAACCAAGATTGACGGAGTCAGAGTCCGCTGTTCTACCGTTGAACTATCCCCCAACGCAGGCGCGGTAGCGCCGCCTGGCCGCCCGGATCGCGTGCGATGGCGCGACAGCGCGGGCGGAAACGTGATCTAGGTCCTCGCCTCGCCGCTGTCAACGCTTGGCCCGCGCCGGCCTCGACCGAATTGCCGGCTGAGCCCCCAAAAGCCGGGCCCGCGCGCGAATCAGGAGGCCGCGGCCTTCGTCCCGCTCAAGGGGTTCGCCGCGTCCCAGCCATAGCGCAGCGTCTCGAAACGCATGCCCCACGCATCGACCAGAGCCAGCCGGCCGACAAGGCTCTCGCCAAAGCCGACGATCTCGCGGATGACCTCCAGAGCCATCATGGCGCCGAGGACGCCGGTGAGGGCGCCAAGGACGCCGATCTCCGCACAGGAAGGCGCGACGCCCTCCGGCGGGGGCTCGGGAAAGAGGCAGCGATAGGTCGGGTTCGGTTCGCCGCTCGGGCCCGTCTCATAGGGCCGCAGCACGGTGAGCGAACCGTCAAAGGCGCCGACCGCCGCCGTCACCAGCGGGCGTCTTTCGTAATAGCAGGCGTCCGAGACGATATAGCGGGTGGCGAAATTATCCGAACCATCGGCGACGACGTCATAGGCTGCGACCAGTTCACGCGCATTGCCCGAGTCGAGCCGCGCCTTGTGCTGGATTGCCTCGACATGCGGATTGAGCCTTGCGATCGCCGCCGCGGCGCTCTCGACCTTGGCGCGCCCGATATCCGCCGTCGCATGCAGCACCTGCCGCTGCAAATTCGACAGCGCGACGATGTCGTCGTCGACGACGCCAATATGACCGACCCCGGCCGCCGCGAGATATTGCAGCAGCGGGGCGCCGAGCCCCCCCGCCCCGACGACGAGCACGCGCGCCGCCTTCAGCTTCTGCTGGCCCGGGCCGCCGACGCCGCGCAGCACAATATGGCGCGCGTAGCGCTCGATCTCTTCGGGCGCGAAGATTGCTTCGGTCAATGGAGGCTGTCCTCACTGAAACATTGCATCAATATGGCGAAGGCGGAATTGAATTGCGAGCGAGCGCGCGGAGCGCGATCGGTCCGGCTCGAACAGCTTGAGCCGCCCTGCGCTTTCGCCTATGAGTTCCTGCCCTGAAGTTCCCGCCCCGCAACGACGACGCAAGACACCTTAGGTTTCCCCGGGGCGGCGACGCAGCCAACCACGAATGATGGGATTGAATCAATGATGCAGTTTTCCTTGAAGCGCGCGCTCGCCGTCGCAATGTTTCTGTCGCTCGGAACGGGAGCCGCCTTCGCCCGCCACCCCTGTCACGACGACGCCGAAAAATTTTGCGGCAGGGTCATCCCCGACCATAAGCTGGTTCAGCATTGCCTGGAGAAGAACTTGTATCATCTGAAGCCCGCCTGCCAGGCGGAGTTCAAGCATAGCTAAATTGCGAACAGGCCTTGCGCCAACAGGCGCTCGGCTTCAGCTGTCCGAGCCGGCGGATAATCAGCAATCGGCCTTCGGCTTAAACCGCCGTCACGCGGCTCGGGCGAAGGTTGCGACGGCGTCGCAGATTTCGGCGACGATGCGGGTGACGAGGTCGAGATCGTCGCCCTCGCCCATCACCCGGATCACCGGCTCGGTGCCGGAGGCGCGAATGACGAGCCGGCCGGCGCCGCCGAGCTGTTTTCGCGCCGCCTCGATGGCCTGCGCCACGGCGGCGTCCTCCAGCGGCTTGCCGGCCCCGACCCTGACGCTTTTCAGGACCTGCGGCGAGGGTTCGAAGCGATGGCAGACCTGGCTCACCGGCTTCGACTGGCGCATCACCACCGCCAGCAGTTGCAGCGCCGCGACAAGGCCGTCGCCGGTCGTGCAATAATCCGACAGGATGACGTGGCCGGACTGCTCGCCGCCGAGATTATAACCGTGCCGGCGCATGTGTTCGAGCACGTAGCGGTCGCCGACCGCGGTGCGCGCCAGGTGCAGGCCGAGGCCTTCAAGATAGCGCTCGAGCCCGAGATTCGACATCACGGTTGCGACGATTCCCGGCTGCGACAGCCGGCCGTCCTCCTTCCAGCTCTGCGCGATCACCGCCATCAGCTGGTCGCCGTCGACCGGCTTGCCCATTTCATCGATGATCAGCACGCGGTCGGCGTCGCCGTCGAGCGCGATGCCGATGTCGGCGCGCACTTCGCGCACTTTCCGGGCGAGGGCCTCGGGCGCGGTCGAGCCGACGCCGCGATTGATGTTGAAGCCGTCCGGCTCGACGCCGATCGGGAACACCTCGGCGCCGAGTTCCCACAGGGCTTCGGGGGCGACCTTGTAGGCCGCGCCATTGGCGCAGTCGACGACGATGCGCAGCCCGGCAAGCGAGAGGTGGCGGGCGAGGGTGCGCTTGGCGAATTCGATGTAGCGGGCGCGGTCGCCCTCGACGCGCATGGCGCGGCCGAGGTCGGCCGGCTTCGACAGCTTCAGCGCGAAATCCCTGTCGAGCATCGTCTCGATCCTGGCTTCCGCCTCGTCCGACAACTTGAAGCCGTCCGGCCCGAACAGCTTGATGCCATTGTCCTCGAAGGAATTGTGCGAGGCCGAAATCATCACCCCGACATCGGCCCGCATCGAAGGGGTCAGCATGGCGACGGCCGGCGTCGGGATCGGCCCGAGCAGCAGCGTGTCCATGCCGACCGAGGCGAAGCCGGCCACCATGGCGTATTCGATCATGTAGCTCGAAAGCCGCGTATCCTTGCCGATCACCGCCCGGTGGCGATGCTCGCCGCGCTGAAACAGCACCCCCGTCGCCTGCGCCACCTTCATCGCCAGCTCCGGCGTGATGACCGTATTTGCCTCGCCCCGGATCCCGTCCGTGCCAAAATGCTTGCGAACCATTTGCACCTGTCCTCAGCGCCGCCGCCGGAAACCGCGCCGCCCGAGCCCGTCTTGAGCCCGGGCGAGGCCGTGCTCAAGACCCGAAGCGGGCGCGTCCGGCTTCGATCGCAGCGCTATCCAATTGTTGTTTGCGAACTTGTAATTTGCCGCCGCTTTGCTCTTACACGAAAATGTCTTGATTGAAGTTGACAAAAGGAATGCTTGCGCGGGCGCTCAGACGGAGCGCTGCGCCCGAGATGGATCATCAGACTGCCGTCAGAATATTCCGTTAACGCTCGATCGCGCCAATTTTATGGGAACTTGCTCAATGAGGTTTTTCGCAGGATTTTTCCGCGCCTGTCCGGTCGTCGCTCTCGCCGCCGCGATCGCCTCGACCGCATTGCGCGCGGAAGGCGCCCCGACGGCGGACGGCAGGCTCACGCTGGCGCAGAATTACGGCGCCCCGCCGGCCGATGTCGGATCTCCTGGCGGCGATGAGGGCTACAGCCAGGCGACGCAGGATCCGTCATCCCTGCTGCTTCGGATCGACCGGCTTGAGAGCCAGATGCGTCAGATGAACGGCGCGATCGAGCAATTGCAGTTCCAGAACCGCAAACTTGAGGATCAGCTGAAGAAATTCCAGGAGGATGTCGACTTTCGCTTCCAGGAGGGCGGACGCGGCGGCGCCCCGGCTCCCGCCGCCGCCAAGCCGCAAAAGCGCACCGATTCGATCGACAGCCTCGCCGCCCCGGACGACGAGACCGCGGCGACGGAGCCGTTGAATCCCGCCTCGTCCGCGTCGATTGCGCCCGTGCGTCCGGTCCGGCGCGCCGACGCCTTCGATCCGGCGGCTGATCCGAACGCGCCCGGGCGCGCCCCGTCCTCTCGGAAGCGCCGCCTCGGCGAGCCCGCCCTTGAGGGATGGTCGCGCCGCCGCCAAATCGGCCGCGCCCGGCCCCGACACGCCCCTCGATCTGTCCGGCGCGAAGTGGCGCGCGTCGCAGGGCGCGCAGGCGGCCCCGCAAAGCGCTCCGTCGCAAGGGGCCTCGAGCGCGCTGGCGACGCCGGGCAACGCCGGCATCGCCGCACTGACGACGCCAAACGCCGCGACGGCTGGCGGCGCGCCGATCAATCCGGTCAAGGAAGAGTTCGACGTCGCCTATGGCTATTTCCGGCAGAAGCAATATGAAACGGCGGAGAAGAGCTTCACGGCGTTCATCCAGAAGAATCCGAAGAGCAAGCTGACGGCGGACGCAACCTATTACCTTGGCGAGAGCTTCTACCAGCGCAGCCGCCCGCGCGAAGCCGCCGAGCAATATTTGAAGATTTCAACGCAATACGCGAATTCCCAGCGCGCGCCCGACGCCATGCTGCGGCTCGGCCAGTCGCTCCATGCGCTCGGGGCCAAGGAGCAGGCTTGCGCCACCTTCGCCGAAATCCCGCGCAAATATCCAAACGCCGCGCCGGGCGTCAAAGCCGAGGCGGACCGGGAGGCGAAGCGCGTGCAATGCTGAGCGGCGCGACGCGGGACGGGCGCGAGGAAATCCCACCGGGCGGGGAAAGCGATTGCCCGCAGTGCGAGGCCTTTACGCCTGTCGTGGTCGCGCGGCTGTTCCACCCGTGGCGAAATGCCCGAAAAATTCTTCTCGCCGTGTCGGGCGGCCCCAATTCGGTCGCCTTGATGCTGCTGGCGTCGGCTTGGGCGCGAGATTGCGCTGCATCGCCGCGCCTGCATGTCGCGACCGTTGATCACGGCCTGCGTCCCGAGGCGGGCGCCGAAGCCGAACAGGTGGCGGAATGGGCGCGCCGGCTCGGCCTTCCGCATGACACCCTCGTCTGGACCGGCGCGAAGCCGAAGTCGCGAATTCAGGAGCGCGCCCGGCAGGCGCGTTATCAACTCCTCTTTGCGCATGCCGCGCGGATTGGCGCCGATGTCGTCGCCACGGCCCATCACGCTGACGATCAGGCGGAAACCATCCTGTTCCGGCTTCTGCGCGGCAGCGGCCCTGCCGGACTTTCCGGCATGGCGGCGTCCCGCGCCCGCCTTGGGCTGACGCATGCGCGCCCTCTGCTGCAATGCAGCAAAGCCGAGTTGATCGCTTGTTGCGCAGCAAAGACGCATCCGTTTCTGACCAATTCCTCAAACAGCGATCCTGCCTACGCCCGCACGCGGATGCGCGCGCTCGGCCGCCTGCTTGAACCAGAGGGCCTCGGCCGCGAGGCCCTGCTCCGACTCGGGCGCCGCGCCGCGCGGGCGGAAGCGGCCCTCGCCGCGCGCGCATCCACCGTCGCAGAAGCGCTTCCGGCCGAATGCACGCCGGGGCTCTACCGCGCCGATATTTCGAGCCTCGCACAGGAGCCCGACGAAATTTTCCTGCGCGTCCTCGCCCGCGAAATTGTTCCGATCGTCAACCCGCCCGGCGACACGCTTGGCGATCCGCCTGGTGATTCGCTCGACGAGCCGAAGCTCGGGCGACTCCGGCTCGAACGGCTCGAAACGCTCGCCTGCGCCATGCAGGCGGCGCTTCGCGCCAGCACGCCTTTCAGCGGCACGCTCGGCGGCGCCGCGCTAAAGCTCGGCCGCGACCACATGCTGACGATCCGGCCCGAAAAACCGCGACGCCGGGACATAGCGGCGCGGCGCGAAAAGCTCTGCGACCTCTAGCGCGGCCGCCGAAGACCCCCGCGGCGCCCGCTTCCCCTTGGCAATGCTGCGGACGACGCCTACATTGACACTGGCACGACAGGACTCACAGTGCGTTGTTTCTCTCGACAGGCAGGCGACCTTCCGGTTCGCAGGGCTTGCACCAGGACCAAGAGATGAATCCGAACTTTCGTAACTTTGCACTGTGGGTGATCATCATCCTGCTCGTCGTGGCGCTGGTGATGCTGTTCCAGAACCCGGGTCAGCGCGCCGCCTCGCAGGACATCACGTTCAGCCAGCTGCTGACCGACGTGGACGGCGGGCGCGTGCGCGAAGTCACCATCGCGGGCAATGAAATCACCGGTCATTACACGGATAATCGCGCCTTCTCGACCTATGCGCCAAATGATCCGACGCTGGTGCAGAGCCTCTACAAAAAGAACGTCACCATCTCGGCGAAGCCGCCGTCCGACGGCAATAACTGGCTTTTGACGCTGCTCGTGAACGGGCTGCCGCTCATCGCCATTTTCGGCGTGTGGATTTTCCTGTCCCGGCAGATGCAGGGCGCCGGCGGCAAAGCCATGGGCTTCGGCAAGTCGAAGGCCAAGCTTTTGACCGAGGCGCATGGGAGGGTCACCTTCGAGGACGTCGCGGGCGTCGACGAGGCCAAGGAGGATCTCCAGGAGATCGTCGAGTTCCTGCGCGATCCGCAGCGTTTCCAGCGCCTCGGCGGGCGCATCCCGCGCGGCGTGCTGCTGATCGGGCCGCCCGGCACCGGCAAGACGCTGCTGGCGCGCGCCATCGCCGGCGAAGCCAACGTGCCCTTCTTCACGATTTCCGGGTCGGATTTCGTTGAAATGTTCGTCGGCGTCGGCGCGAGCCGCGTGCGCGACATGTTCGAGCAGGCCAAGAAAAACGCGCCCTGCATCATTTTCATCGACGAAATCGACGCCGTCGGGCGCCATCGCGGCGCCGGGCTTGGCGGCGGCAATGACGAGCGCGAGCAGACCCTGAACCAGTTGCTCGTCGAGATGGACGGTTTCGAGGCCAATGAGAGCATCATTCTCATCGCGGCGACCAACCGCCCCGACGTGCTCGACCCCGCGCTTCTGCGGCCGGGCCGCTTCGATCGCCAGATCGTCGTTCCCAATCCCGACGTCGTCGGCCGCGAACGCATCCTGAAGGTGCATGTGCGCAAGGTTCCGCTCGCCCCCGACGTCGAATTGAAGGTCGTCGCGCGCGGCACGCCCGGATTTTCGGGCGCGGATCTCATGAACCTCGTCAATGAGGCCGCCCTGCTCGCGGCGCGGCGCGGCAAGCGCGTCGTCACGATGGCCGAGTTCGAGGATTCCAAGGACAAGATCATGATGGGCGCCGAGCGCCGCACCATGGTCATGACCGAGCAGGAGAAGATGCTCACCGCCTATCACGAGGGCGGCCACGCCATCGTCGCGCTGAACGTTCCGGCGACCGATCCCGTCCACAAGGCGACGATCATTCCGCGCGGGCGCGCGCTCGGCATGGTCATGCAGCTGCCCGAACGCGACAAGCTCTCGACGAGCTATGCCCAGATGACGTCGCGGCTCGCGGTCTGCATGGGCGGGCGCGTCGCCGAGGAGATCATCTTCGGCAAGGACCAGATCACCTCCGGCGCGCAATCGGACATCGAGCAGGCGACAAAGCTGGCGCGGGCCATGGTGACGCGCTGGGGCTTCTCCGAGGAGCTCGGCACCGTCATGTATGGCGAGAATCAGGAAGAAGTGTTCCTCGGCTATTCGATGGGCAAGCAGCAGACGATTTCCGAGGAGACCGCGCGCAAGATCGATTCGGAAGTGCGTCGCCTCGTCGAACTGGGCCTTTCCGAAGCAAAACGAATCCTGACCGAGAAGCGGCAGGATCTCGAAGCGCTGGCGCGGGGCCTGCTCGAATATGAAACCTTGTCAGGCGACGAAATCATCGGGCTTTTGCAGGGGCGACGGCCCGTGCGCGAAAATCCCGAGGATGCGACGCCGCTGCGCGGCTCGCCCGTGCCGACGACCGGCGCCAATCTCAGGCCGAAACCGGGACCGGAGCCCGGCGGCCTCGAGCCCCAGCCGCAGGCCTGATCGGCCGGATTCACCGCCGCCAAAACGGTTAAAGGCCGCCTCACGCAAGTGACGGCGGCCTTTGCTTTGTTTGCCTTTTGCCGGCCGGCGATCGATTACGCCGTAAACGTAAATTGCGTGCCGGTGATGACCTCGCCGGCTTGGCCGGAGCCCCTCCGCCTTGATGATGTCGCAGAAGGCCTCGCCACTGCAATGGAGCGGCACGATGAGGTCCGCATCGATCGCATTCAGGGCGGCGGCGGGCTCCTGAAAGACCGGGAGCTTGCGTCACGCCAATCCTGGACGGAGTCCAGCCGTTCAGAACGCCGCAATATGCGGGTCGTTCCGCAAGAGGTTCCGCAGCCGTCGAGGGCTATCCCTACGCCGCGACGAGAAGCGCTTGTCGCGCATCCCGGCGCGCTCTCCAGAGCCGATACGAAGAGACTACTTCAGGACTGCGACCCGGCCAGCACCGTGACGGCGCGGCGGTTCTGCGACCAGCAGGAAATATCGTTGCAGACCGCGACCGGCCGCTCCTTGCCGAAGCTGATGGTGTGGATGCGAGCGGCCGGGATGCCGCGCGCGACCAGATAGGATTTGGCCGCCTCGGCCCGGCGCGCGCCGAGAGCGAAGTTGTACTCGCGGGTGCCGCGCTCGTCGGCATGCCCCTCGACGGTGAAATTATATCGCGCGTATTGCGCGAGCCAGCGCGCCTGCTTGTCCAGCGTCGCCTGCGCCGTGGGGCTCAGTTCGCTGGAATCGCTGTCAAAGAAAACCCGGTCGCCGACATTGACCGCGAAATCCTGCGGACTGCCGGGCGTCGCCGCCCCGGCGGCGCTATTGGCGTTCGCCAGCGCATTGGGATCTTCGGCGGGGTTCTTGGCGCAGGCCGCGATCGCGAGGGCGGCGCCCAGCACGGCGGCGATTTTCCATTCGCCCCTCCGTTTGAGAAAGCTCATCCCATTACTCCTTGGTTGATCGCAGGACAGGATGATTCCTAAGGCTTCGACTATTAAGAGAAGGTTCCGTCAACCTTGATTGAAGCTTATGAGCCGCCGTGGCATTTGAGTTATCGGCCCAATGGTTAACAAAAGGTTAATGGCGGTAATGGGGCCTTCTCCCCAAACCGGCGGCCAAGTCAAAGCCCGCCGCCGCATGGTTAAAGCCGCTGGAGCGAACAAAATCAAGCCTTAAGAAAAAGTTGATCGATCTGCGTCGGAACGCGCCAATTCTTACGCTTGCGCCCCACGGGAGGAGATGAAACTTGTGCAAAGCCTGCGCGCATTGGCCGCGGGGTTAGAATGACTCCAGGAAACTGCGAATGCCTCGCCGGAATCAACTCACCCCAGCGCGAAGCTGCAAAGTCGCAGCTATACGGGGCGGCATCAATGCGTTAACGCAAAAACGGGCGGATCAACTCCGTTTTGAGCCATCACGCACAGGGCGGCGGGTGGAAAAACGGAAGCCCGTTTTGCCTGCCCGACCCAAAACTCAAGCCAAAATCATCGCGATCTAATGCGCGAGGCGCTCCAGCAGGTCGCGCACATGGACCTGATCGGCTTTGTAATTGCCGGTCAGCGTGTACATCACCAGATTGACGCCGCCGCGCAGGGCGAGTTCATGCTGTCGGCCGCCGCCGGGAGTCAGCGCATAAAGGCTCTCGCCGTCAGGGTCGCTCGCCCATCCGGCGGCGAGATCGTTGGAGGTGATGATCACCGGCGACACGCCATCGCCCGAGCGCGCCGGACGCGCCCCGCCATCGGTCGGGGCCGGCGGCAGCGCTTCGATCCAGGTCGTCCCGTTGGCGTAACGGCCAATGAAGCCGTCGAGCAGATAGAAAGTCTTGGTGACCACATGGTCGGCCGGCACGGGCGCGAGTTCGGGCACATCGACGCCCGCGAGCAATTGCCGCAGCCAGCGCGCCTCCGGCGTCGGTAGCCCGTCGGGACGCGCGGTCAGCGCATCGCGCGTGTCGAAAACGATCGTGCCGCCGAGCTTCATGAAGGAGCTGATCCTGGCGATCGCCTCCTGCGACGGCAGCGGACGGTCGGCGACGATCGGCCAATAGAGCAGCGGATAGAAGCTCAGTTCATCGCGGGCGGGATCGACGCCGACCGGCTCGCCAGGGGTCAGGGACGTCCGCCGCGCCAGCACGCGCGACAGGCTGATCAGCCCCTCCCGGCTCGTCTCGTCGACCTTGGGATCGCCGCTGACGACATAGGCGAGGTGCGTCGTCAGCGCGGAACTCAGATCATGCGGCGCAATCGAAATAGCCTGACCGCTCCCGGCGGGCTCGGCCAGGGCCCGAGACGGCGCATTGATGCAGCCGGCGGCGCCAACCATAGCGGCGATGGCGAGGCCCGCGAGCGCCCGGCGCGAGGGGCGCAGCGATCCGGCAATCCAGAGCGAAGCGAGCGCGTCAAGGCAGAACAGCACGAAGGCGAGGGCGAGCAGAAACGGCTTCAGATCGATCGGCTCGGCGCCGCGCAGCGGATGCGGCGCGAGGCCGAGCCTTGAGAAATTCAGCGCCTCGACGTGATCGCCGGGCTGCAGCGCGTTGACGGCGACGAAAGCGTCGGGCGGCCCGTAAATGCCAGGCAAATGATCGGCGTCGGCGGCGCCCTCGAAGCCGGGCGGGATGGATCTTGCGCTCGCGGGCGGCGCGCCGAGCACGCCAAAGCCGTCGAGCGTCTTCGCCGGCGCGATCGCCTTGGCCTGCTCCGCGCTGGCGGCGAGGCCGCCGGCCGAGGCCTTGCTGTCCGCATCCCCGGCGCCGGGCGCCGTCTGGCCCGACAGATCGATGATTTTGCGCAGCATGTCGACGAACAGTCCCGAAAGCGGCAGATTCGACCAGGTGGTGTCGGCCGTCACATGAAACAGAATCGTCATTCCCTTGCCCATGCGCAAGGCCGTAACCAGGGGCGTGCCGTCGGAAAGCTGCGCCAGCGTGCGCCCGGCAAGCCCGGGATCAGGCTCCGCCAGCACCTGACGCGAGACGGTCACTTCGGCGGGCGCGTTCAGGCCGAAGAACGGGCTGGAGCGCTCGAAGGGCGCGAGCGTCTTTGGCGTGTCCCATGACATCGAGCCGCCAAGCACGCGTCCGCCGCGCCGCAGCCGCACCGGCACGAGATCGTCCGAGGCCCCGGCGAGCCGCGTGCCGGCGAAGCGCAACAGGATGCCGCCATCCTCGACGAAGCGCCGCAACTCGTCATGGTCCGGCCCCGATACGGCGCCGACGTCGGCGAGGATCATGATGGCGACATGGCTCTCAAGCAGCTCGTGGATGGGATCGACCGTTCCCGGCCGCGCCTCGCGTACGTCGGCGAAGGGCGCCAGCGCCTTCTTCAAGTAATAGTTCGGCGCCAGCAGCGGCTGCGAGACGTCGGCCGCCTCGCCGCTGACGAGGCCGATGGCGCGCCGGCGCCAGCGCGCGTCAAGCAGCGACACAGCGCCGGCGGAATGCTCGCCGACGATTTCAAGGCGCATGATCTCGTTGCGCAATTCGACGGGCAGATCGAATTTGGCGCGCGTCTCCATCTGCCCGGCGAAATCGAAAGGCGCCGAGCCGATGGCGAGACCCTTCATGTCGAGCGCGCGCAACTCGCCCTGCTCCTGACCCTGCTCCGGCCCGCCGGCTGCCGAGCGAATCACCCGCACTTCGAGGCCGCCCGCAAGATTTTGTGGACCAGCCAGCGCCCGCACGCGATCGGCGCCGCCGATCACGTCGAGATCTACGCCAAGCGCTGCAAGGCCGCTCGCAAACTCGCTCGCGTGGCCGGCCTCGACGCCATCTGCGATCCAGACGATCGCGGCTTGCGGATTCGCCGCGACGAAGCCCCGGATCGCCGTCAGCGCCGGGCGGCGATCTGGCGCATAGGGAGCCGGATTGATCGCGCGGAGCCGCTCGAGCGCCTTCGCCGCGTCGGTGGCGACGATCTCGCGCGGGCCGTCGGAGGCCGCGACGACGGCGACCGGACGCGCGCGCCGCCCCGCCGCCTCGATGCGCTGCGCCGCCGCCTCGATGCGGCGCGAAAAGCTCGGCGCCGCCGGCCAGCCATCGTCGAGCGCGACCAGCAAGGGGCCGGCACCGACGGCGAGCGGCGCCGGATTGAGCACAGGCCCCGCCATGGCGAGGATGATGCACGCGGCGATGGCGAGGCGCAGGATCAGCAGCCAGGGCGGCGTGCGCCGGGGCGTCTGATTGGCCGGGATCAGATCGAAAAACAGGCGCAGCGGCGGAAACGGCACCTGACGCGGCCGCGGCGGCGTCACGCGCAGAAGATAATAGAGCAGCGGCAGGCCGACCAGGGCGGCGAGCGCGAGCGGCGCGGTGAAGGCGAGCGGCATGCCGAACATCAAATGGCCAGCCCCGCGGAGGCGTTGGAGGAATTGGCCTCAAGCTGCATCCTGAGGGCGAGCAGAGCCTCCGAGGCCGGCCGGTCGGTCCGGTGCAGCATCAAGGTCCAGCCGCGCGCCCGCGCCGCCGTCCGGATCGCATCGCGATGCGCCGCCAGCCTTCGCATATAATCCACCCGGAAGGATTGCGCCTCGCCGACGCGAAGACGAGCCGGCAAATCGACGTCGATGAATTCGACATGGCCAGCGAAAGGAAAGGTCTCCTCGACCGGATCGGCGATCATGATGAGATGCCCGCGCGCGCCGCACTGGCTGATCGAATGGATCATCGCCGCGATGTCGTTCGGGTCGCTGAGAAAATCCCCGATCAGAACCGCCTGTGAATTGCGCGGCAGGCTGCCCGCCGGCGCCAGTTCCGCCGGCTCATAGCCCTGTCCGCGCTCCTCGGCGAGCAGCGCCTCGGCGAAGCGCTCGACGATGTTGCGCGCCGCGAGCGGCCGGGTGAGGCCGAGCAGGCCGACGCGCTCGCCGCCGCGAATCAGCAGATCGGCCGCGGCGAGGCCAAGCACAAGCGCGCGGTCGATCTTCGGCTGCAGCGCCAGCTTCGAGGAAAAATACATGGACGCGGAGCGGTCGATCCACAGCATGACCGTATGGGCCGCCTCCCACTCACGCTCGCGCACGTAAAGCCGCTCGTCGCGCGCGGAGCGGCGCCAGTCGATGCGGCTCCGCAATTCGCCGGCGACGAAGGGACGAAACTGCCAAAAGGATTCGCCAAGCCCGGCACGGCGGCGGCCATGAACGCCGTGAAGGACGCTGGCCGCGACTTCCCGCGCGGCGACGACGAGGCTGGGAAAGCGTCGCGCCAGCGAAAGCGCCCGATCCTGCCCCGGCCCCTGAAGGCGACTCTCGCGGCGATCGAGAAGGGCGACCTCCGGCATGGTCAGTTCAGCCGCGCGGTGAGCTTGCCGATGAGGTCGGTCACGGTCTCGCCTTCGGCGCGGGCGGAGAAAGTCAGCGCCATGCGGTGCTTCAGCACCGGCACGGCGAGCGCCGCGACATCCGCGTTCGATGGCGAAAGGCGGCCATCAAGGAGAGCGCGCGCCCGCGTCGCCAGCATCAGGGCC
Organism: uncultured Alphaproteobacteria bacterium; assembly: GCA_963767805.1. Lineage (GTDB taxonomy): Bacteria > Pseudomonadota > Alphaproteobacteria > Rhizobiales > Beijerinckiaceae > Methylocapsa. The sequence goes on from CAVYFP010000019.1 coordinate 148,206, forward strand.
TGCGCCGCGCGCGGACCTGGCCCCCAGGCGATATGCTGGGTGATGGCGGGATCGCCTTCGCCGGGGCGCGCCGCGCGCACGACGTCGAGGATCGCCTCGATGACGCTATCGCCGATTGGCAGCCGGCGCACGAGGCGCTGCGTCGCCATCAGTTCCTCGGCGGTCATCACATGCCTTGCTTCGGCCTGAACGGCGCCGGTCGTCTCGACAAGGATTCGCCGCTCGGCGGCGCGATCAGGATAGCCGACGTCGATCTGCATCAAAAACCGGTCGAGCTGGGCCTCGGGCAGCGGATAGGTGCCCTCCTGCTCCAGCGGGTTTTGCGTCGCCAGCACATGGAACGGCTGCGGCAGATCATGGCGCTCGCCGGCGATCGAGACATGCTGCTCCTGCATCGCCTGAAGCAGCGCCGACTGGGTGCGCGGGCTGGCGCGGTTGATCTCGTCGGCCATCAGGAGCTGGGCGAAAATCGGACCCTGCACGAATCGGAAGCTGCGGCGCCCGCCTGATTCTTCCAGAACCTCCGAGCCGAGAATATCGGCGGGCATCAGGTCGGGCGTGAACTGCACGCGCCGCGCATTGAGGCCGAGCACGGCGCCGAGAGTCTCGACGAGCTTGGTCTTGGCGAGGCCGGGAACGCCGACGAGCAGACCATGGCCGCCCGACAGCAGCGTGACCAGAGCTTCCTCGACGACCTGCGTCTGACCGAAAATGACCGTCTCGATCGCCGTCCGCGCCGCGCCGATGCGCTCCAGCGCCGTCTCGGCGCTACGCTCCATGGCGGCTTCGAATGAGGCTGCTGCTGCTTCTGCCATCTGATCCCTTTTAACTCTTCGCGCGGCGGCGCGAACACAGTATTTTAGCTTGCTCGATAGTCAACGAGCCGGGCCGATAGTCAACTTGGTTGATATGCAAGAAATGCGTCTTTGCACGTCGCGCGCTCCCGCGTCCGTCACAATCAGTGCGGTTTGGCGCTTTTTCATGGCTCCTTTGAACAGCTTAAGCTCTCGGAAAAATGATGGCTGAGGCGTTTCCGCCGCAGGATGGGATCACGGGCGACGGCGCGCGCACTTGCAAAACGCGCCGCGGCGGGGCCTGCGCCGGTCGAGCAGTGGAATCCCCCCTTCTGCGGCGACATCGACATGCGCATCGCGCGCGACGGCGCCTGGTTCTATCGGGGGACGCCCATTCTCCGCCCGGCGATGGTGCGGCTGTTCGCGTCGATCCTGCGCAAAGACCCCGAGCGCTACGTTCTCGTGACGCCGGTCGAGCGCGTCGGCATCATTGTCGAGGACGCCCCTTTCGTCGCCGTCGAGATGCTGCTTGAGGGCGCGGGAGCCTCGCAAGTCCTGCGTTTTCGCACCAATGTCGATGATTGGGTCAGCGTCGACGCGGCGCACCCGCTGCGCTTCGAGACGGACGCCACCGGCGGGGTCAAACCCTATGTGCGCGTGCGCGGCGGGCTCTGGGCGCTGGCCACGCCTGCGCGCGCGATAGACCTCATTGCGCTTTGCGAAATGAGGGCGCATGAGGGCGCGGAAAGCTTTGGCGTCGCCTCGGCCGGCGCGTTTTTTCCGCTGGCCGATGCGCAGGAACTCGCCGCGATAGAGGCAGGCCTTTGAGCGCTTCCCCGGATGACGGCCGGAACCAGGGCCCAGCCGCACGTGAACATGAAGATGCGCGTTTTGCGCCCGCGCGCGTGTTCCCTCATATCCGGAGCCGGCTCAGCTTCGCGCTCGATCCGGCGCCCGCCGCGCTTCTGCTCAGCGATCCGGTCATCGACTCGGAGGACGAAGGCGCGACGGTTTTTCCGCCCGCTACCGGAACCCGCGCCGCCGCCGTGCTCGTCGGCCTCGTCGCGCATCAGGGCGGCGTCAGCGTTCTGCTGACCGAGCGCGCCGCGTCCTTGCGCCTGCACGCCGGCCAGATCGCCTTTCCGGGCGGCAAGATCGAGCCCCATGACGAGACGCCCGCCGCCGCCGCGCTGCGCGAGGCGCAGGAGGAGATCGGCCTTGCGCCCGCGCGTGTGGAGCCGCTTGGCTATCTCGATCCTTACGTCACCGGCACCGGCTTTCGCGTCATCCCCGTCGTCGCCCGGATCGAGCCGCCCTTTTCGCTGCGCCTGCATCCGGGCGAAGTCGCCGACGCTTTCGAGGCGCCCTTCTCGTTTCTGATGGACGCCTCCAACCACAGCTTCGACTCCCGCACATTCGACGGCCAGCTGCGGCGATTCTATGCGATGCCCTATGGCGATCGCTATATCTGGGGCGCCACCGCCGGCATTCTGCGCAAGCTCTACGAAAGGCTCTATTCCTGATGTTGCGCGCAATCCTCGAACCCGCGCTTCTCTTCGGGTCTCCCTTCGCGGCCTATGTGATCTATCTCGCGCTGCGCCGCAAATATCCGTTCGAGATCGAGCATTGGAGCCACAGCGCCGTCTCGACGCTGGCGCTGGCGGGCCTCGCCATCGCCGTCTTCGGCGTCTTCGCCATCGGCCTTTTCGCCCCGCGCGGTCGAGGCGCCTATATCCCGGCCCATGTCGAGAACGGCCAGATCGTGCCGGGACGAATCCAGTGAGCGATGAGATTGCGCTCAAACGATTGCTGGACAATCCGGCGCTGCGGCGCGTCATCGCCGCCATCGATCGGGACGGCGAGGAAACCCGCATCGTCGGCGGCGCCGTGCGCGACGCGCTGGCGGGGCGCCCGTCAAGGAAATCGATCTTGCGACGACGGCGACGCCAGAACTTGTGCTGGCGCGCGCGGAGGCGGCCGGCATCCGGGCGATTCCGACCGGCATCGCGCATGGCACCATCACCCTCCTCGCCGATGGCGAAGCCTTCGAGGCGACGAGCCTGCGCGAGGACGTCGACACTGACGGACGCCATGCGCAGGTTCGCTTCGGCCGCGATTTTTCCGCCGACGCGCTGCGCCGGGACTTCACCATCAACGCGCTCTTTCTTGGCAAGGATGGCCGGATTTTCGATTATGTCGGCGGCCGCGACGATCTGGCGGCCGGACGCGTGCGCTTCATCGGCGAGGCCGCGCGGCGCATCCGCGAGGATTATCTGCGCATCCTGCGCTTCTTCCGCTTTTCCGCCGATTTCAGCGCGGGACCGCTCGACGCCGAGGGGCTCCTCGCCGCCATGCGCGAGCGCGCGGGGCTCGCGCGGCTGTCGCGCGAGCGGGTGCGGGCGGAGCTTTTGAAGCTGCTCGTCGCGCGCCGCGCCGCCGACGCCGCGCAGGCGATGACCGACGCCGGCCTGCTCGGCCCCCTCCTCGCCTCAGCCCCCAATCCGGCCCGGCTGCGGACGCTGACGAAAATCGAGGATGCGGCCGCGCGCGATCCCTTGCTGCGCCTCGCCGCACTCTGTCTCGATCTGCCTGAGGATGCCGAGCGCCTCGGCGAGCGCCTGCGCCTCTCCAACGCCGAGCGCCAGCGCCTTGCCCGGGCGGCGAACCCGCTGATCGCGCTGCATGGCGCGCAAAGCGCGCCGCCGCCAGACGAGCTGCGCCGCCTGCTCTTCCTCCATGGCCGCGAAGCCGCGACGGATGCGTTGCTGCTGACGTTGATCCGCGCGCCGCACCCCGCGCAATGGGCAGACGCGCTCACATTCCTGCGCGCGGTGGCGGAGCCGCGACTGCCCTTCTCGGGCGACGATCTCATTGCGCGCGGCGTTCCCGCCGGACGCGCCATCGGCGCAGCGCTGGAAAGCCTCAGGCAGCGCTGGATCGGCGCCGGCTTTCCCGACGATCCCGGCCAGTTGGCGCGGCTGCTCGACGAGGTCGCGCCGGCCGCCCCGCGCCATTAACCGCTTCGGCAATCTTCCGTGCGGCGCGCGCTCTCTATTGAATAAAAAGTGAACTCAAGGCTTTGGCGGGCCGTTCAACGCGCTATGATGCCGCGACGCCCTTCAGGAGATGCGCCGTGAGCGCAGGGGACAACAAGCCTTCGGACATCGCGCGGCGGCTCGCGCGGCGCGCGCGTTCGCAGGCCGAGGACGATCCCAGGCGCCAGGGCGGCTGGCGACGCGAAACCTTCACGCTGCCGCGCGCGGAAGCCCGCGACAAGGCGCGCGAATGGTTCGCGCGCTTCCCCAAGGCGGCCTATATGACCGAGATCGAATCCTGGCGCGAACTCGAAGACGACCGCATCGAATTCACCATGCGGCGCCTGCCGACCGCGGATTGAGGCTGGAACCCGCCGGCCGCTTCAACAGCTATCCTCTGGACATTCCTCCGGTCCCATCGGCGAAATCCGAAGCTTCAACTTCTGCCTCGCCGGACAGGACCGCAGGGACGATACCTGCGAAGTTGTGTCTAGAACGGATACCAGCGCAGGCTCGCCAGCGCCATATTGTCGTCGGCTTTCGCCCCGCCGCCGATGCCCTGGAACGAAAATTTCTGCGTGTAGGCATATTGCACGCCGGCCCGCAGCTGTCCGAACGATCCCTGGTAAATCTTGTCCCAAAGTCCGGCCGTGATCTGTCGAACCAGATGGATGTTGCCGTTGCAGACGGTTGAACCCGGAATCGAGCATCCCGCGTTGGAATAGAGCGGATTGCCGAGGCCGAATGCGTTGGCGGTTCCGTTGGCCCAAGTCGTCGAATAGGATGCCGACTGGATTTCTTCGCCCCCGTAAACATAGAGGTCGAGGTTCGGCATGGCGTGCCAGGTCAGGCCCGCAAGAAGCATCGTTTCAGGAATAGGCTTGACCTGACCGTTCCAGTTGAACGTCACGTCAGGCAGCTGCGCCGTGCCGTAGCGGCCGATTCCCCTGCCGGTGAAGCCCGAGAATTGCGCTTCCAGCGTCTTTGGAATCAGCGAGACGAGGGCTGAGCCGCCGCCGCCGCCGCCGGCCACGTCCTGATTGCTGTTGTTGATCTGACTATAGAAATCCCGGAAGATGCCAAAGCCTTCGAGGTGAATGTCGTGACCCGCGAGGCTCGTGTCATAGGCGAGTTTTCCTATGATATCCGGCATATGATTAATGGATGTGGCGTTCAGCGAATTGAACAGCGAACCGCCAACTGGCGTGACATTGTAGACAAGCGTGCTCGGCAGCGTCGCCACGGTCGTGCCGACCGTGGTGTAGCCGCCGAATGTCGTCTGCGGGTTTTCCGCCGATATGCCGGCCGAAAATCCGTTGCCGAAATCCTTGACGAGGCGCAGTTGAGCCTGGCGCGCCCAGGCGAAGCCCGGCACATATTGGTGATCGATCGCGAGCGGAATGTTTTCCTGACGCGCCACGATGCCCTTTGTGTTCATGGTCAGGAGCGACCACGCCTGGCCGGCAAGGAGATGCGCGCCGAAATCATCCTGATCGATCGTCGCATAGAGCTGGCGCATGCGCAGGTTGAAGGAATTGCTCTCGTTCGAATTGGCGGTCTGGGCGGCTCCAAGGAAGTCTGCCTCAAGATAGCCAGCAAGATGCGTCGACGGGCTCACGTCGCCTTTGACGAGCAGAATGCCGCGGCTCGAACGCCCGGAAAACCGGAACTCGTTGGCGCTTCCGGTGCGTATGTTGCCATAGGGGATGTTCTGCCAGGGCGTTGACACATCCGCGCCGATCAAGCGGCTGCGGAACACGCTCTCGAGCGCAAAGAAGCCGCCGGGCGTGATGCTGACGCCATTGATGTAGAGGCTCGGCGCGCCGGCGACGGGCAAGCCGCGGACCGCCGATTGAACGCCGGTAAGACCTGTCGGCGCCGCGCCGCCGAGAGGGGCGACGGCGATGCCGCTCGGAAGTCCGCCCAGGGACGCCTGTTGCGGCGCCGGCCGCGATGCGACGGCGTGAATCTGGACCTGCGTTTCCTTCTGTTTTTTGGCCTGCGCCTCGACTTTCGCCTCAAGCTGTTTCAACTGGGCTTTGAGGAGCTGGATTTCCTCCTGGGTCGAGTCCGCCAGCGCGGGCGCCGTTCCGGCCGGCCACGCAGCGAGCGAGGTGAGAACCAGGAGCGCAAGCGCGCTGGTTTCCGGAGCAAGGCCGCCTCGTTTGCGCGCCGCCCGTCGCGAATAGAACTTCATCGATGCCTCCTGTTGGTCCGGGCGATGCGCCCAGCCATTCGAAGGCTCGGTGTAATGTTTGCAACTTATTGGTTCAGTGACAAAAACGACCTTGTTTTGTAATGTAGAATCTCATCGGCGACAACAATCGCGTCGCGACGGTGGTCAAGCCGGGTAGACAAGTGATTTTCGTGGCTGGCGGAATGTGAATTCAGCACCGGACCAACAGGCGATCTGGGCCTGAGCTTTGAGCCGCGCCGCTCCTTATGAAAAACCGTGGAGCCAGACAATGGCCCTCGCGACACGCATGGATTTCACCATGCGGCGCCTGCAAAGCACCGATTGAACGGCGACCCGGGCCGGCCGCGCCAAATCCCGGATGCTGGAATTAAGGCTTGAGCATCGCCAGCAAAAGCGCTACTTTCCAAAAAGAACAAAACAGGAACATAATACGATGCGCTTGGGCTATGTGATCGTCTATGTGCCGGACGTTCCGGCGGCGGTGGAATTCTATGAACGCGCGTTCGGGCTCGTCAGGCGTTTTCTTCACCCAAGCGGGCAATATGCCGAGATGGAGACAGGGGCCACGGCGCTCGCCTTTGCGGAAGAGAAACTCGTCCTGGAAACATGTCGCGGCTTTCGGGCGAACCGTCCGGCGGAACAACCGGCCGGCGCCGAGATCGCCTTTGTGGCCGACGACGTGAAGGCGGCTTACGAAAAGGCCCTCGCGGCCGGAGCCGCCGGCTTCGTCGCGCCTCGTGAAAAGCCGTGGGGCCAGACCGTGGCCTATGTTCGCGATCCGCATGGATTTCTTGTCGAATTATGCAGCGCCATCGGAGACTGACCGCCCCGCGCTTAACGTCGCCGCATCCCGCGCGCTCTATGCGAGATGCTGTCCGGCATCCACCGCGATCATCTGTCCCGTCACATTTCGCGCGCCGGCGAGATAGAGCACGGCGTCGGCGATGTCGTCAGCGACTGACCGCGCGCCCGAGCGGCAGCCCCTGAACCTCGCGCAGAAAACCCGCCTCGCCCTCGTTCGCGTTGGGAAACACGGGTCCCGGCCCGACGGCATTGACCCGAACGCCCCGCGGCGCGAATTCCTGCGCCATGGTCCGGGTCGCCGTCCACAGCGCGGCCTTGGCGAGCGTATATGTAAAATACGCCGGGGTGAGGCGCAGCACGCGCTGATCGACGATATTGACGATCGAGGCGCCCTCCGGCGCCTGCCGCGACGAAGTCGCGCGCAGAGGATGGCGGGCGCGCGCAAATTCACGGCGATATGCCGATCGAAACCCTCGACATCGAAATCGCGCGCCGAGTCTTGGCTCGAACGCCGAGGCGTTATTGACGAGAAGCGTCAGCGGCCCGAACGGCGCGCCGGCTTTCGCGATGAGGGCGCCTGTCGCCGCCGCATCCGCGAGATCGAGGCTGAGAGCCGCCGCCCTTCCCCCGCCCGCCCGCAGGCGCAGGGCGGCGCGTTCGGCCTCCTCCAGCGAGGCCGGCCCGCAATGCACGACGACGGCGTAGCCAGCGCCTGCGAGGCGCTCCGCGATTCGCAAGCCGATCCGCCGTCCGCCGCCCGTGACCAGCGCAACGGGCGAGATCCCGGAATTCGTTCGGTCGGTCATGCTTCACAGATGCTTCGTAATGGCGGCTGCATAAATAAGTTCTCTCCGGGGCTGGCTCGTTCGGCGTCGTCAAGACGACGTCGCCCCGAAGCGGGCTTTATCGACTTCCGGTTCATTCGAGGACATGCCGATGCGCGCCGTCAGTTTCCGCAGGTCATTCGCAAAGGCGATAAGCTATCGCGTCGTGATCATGACTCTCGATTTCGCAACGATTTACATATTTACCGGCGCGATAAAGGTCGCAGCGGGATTTATGATCGTCAGCAACATTTATACCTCGATCGCGTATCTCGTGCACGAAAGGCTCTGGGCGAAAATCCAGTGGGGGGTCGGCGAAAAGTGACGCGATCCGCGATCCATTAGCCGTCCGCACCGCACGCCGCGCGGGCTTCGCAAGGGTCCCTCGCGCATTCTCTTCGTCCGATCGGTCAGACATTCCCCGCCCCTCGGGAAGATTGCCGCCCGCGCCCCTCCATTCGGCCTTCCGCCGCAAGAGGCCAGCCTTGACAGTTATCGGGGTCTTGCCTATGTACAGGCGGCTCTTGGCACTCACATGATGAGAGTGCTAACAGAGTTCCGTTTTCAAACCTGCCGCCGTTTTAAGAGGCGTCCCCGCGCGGAACAAGCGTCTCGAACGGCCTTTGAAGGAATAAGTCATGAGCTTTCGTCCTTTGCACGACCGCGTCGTGGTCAGACGTCTCGAGGGTGAGGAAAAGACCAAGGGCGGGATCATCATCCCCGATACCGCCAAGGAGAAGCCGCAGGAAGGCGAAATCATCGCTGTCGGCCCGGGCGGACGCGACGACAGCGGCAAGCTCACGCCTCTCGACGTGAAGGCCGGCGACAAGGTTCTGTTCGGCAAGTGGTCGGGCACCGAGGTCAAGATCGACGGGCAGGACCTGTTGATCATGAAAGAAAGCGACATTCTCGGCATCGTCGCCTGATCTGCCAATTCTCATAATCGCTTTTTCAGGAGTTACCAATCATGGCAGCAAAAGACGTCCGCTTCGCCTCGGATGCGCGCGATCGCCTGCTTCGCGGCATCGAGATCCTTAACAATGCGGTGAAGGTCACGCTCGGCCCCAAGGGCCGCAACGTCGTCATCGAAAAGTCCTTCGGCGCCCCCCGCATCACCAAGGACGGCGTCACCGTCGCCAAGGAAATCGAGCTCGCCGACAGGTTCGAAAACCTCGGCGCCCAGCTCATTCGCGAAGTCGCCTCCAAGCAGAATGACGCCGCTGGCGACGGCACCACCACCGCCACCATTCTCGCCGCCTCGATCGTACGCGAAGGCACCAAGGCGGTCGCCGCCGGCCTCAACCCGATGGATCTGAAGCGCGGCATCGACCTCGCCGTCAGCGCCGTCGTCGCCGATCTCAAGGCCAATTCCAAGAAGGTCACGTCGAACGAAGAGATCGCCCAGGTCGGCACCATTTCCGCCAATGGCGACAAGTCGGTCGGCGAGATGATCTCCACCGCCATGCAGAAGGTCGGCAACGAGGGCGTCATCACGGTCGAAGAGGCGAAAAGCCTCGACACCGAACTCGACGTCGTCGAAGGCATGCAGTTCGACCGCGGCTATCTCTCGCCCTATTTCATCACCAACGCCGAGAAGATGATCGCCGAGCTTGAGGATCCCTACATCCTCATCCACGAGAAGAAGCTCTCCTCGCTGCAGGCGCTGCTGCCGGTTCTCGAAGCCGTCGTCCAGTCCGGCAAGCCGCTCGTCATCATCGCCGAGGACGTCGAAGGCGAAGCTCTCGCCACCCTCGTCGTCAACAAGCTGCGCGGCGGCCTCAAGGTCGCGGCCGTCAAGGCTCCGGGCTTCGGCGATCGCCGCAAGGCCATGCTCGAAGACATCGCGATCCTGACCAATGGCACGCTGATCTCCGAGGAAATCGGCATCAAGCTCGAAAGCGTCACGCTGCAGATGCTCGGCCGCGCCAAGCGGATCCGCATCGACAAGGAATCGACGACGATCATCGACGGCTCCGGCGCCAAGACCGACATCGAGGCCCGCATCGTCCAGATCAAGGCGCAGATCGCCGACACCACCTCCGAGTATGATCGCGAGAAGCTCCAGGAGCGCCTCGCCAAGCTCGCCGGCGGCGTCGCGGTGATTCGCGTCGGCGGCGCCTCCGAAGTCGAGGTGAAGGAAAAGAAGGATCGCGTCGACGACGCGCTCAACGCCACGCGCGCGGCCGTCGAGGAAGGCGTGTTGCCGGGCGGCGGCGTCGCGCTGCTGCGCGCCATCAAGGCTCTCGATCACATCAATGTCGAGAACGCCGATCAGAAGACTGGCGTCGACATCGTCCGCAAGGCGATCCAGACCCCGGCCCGCCAGATCGTCGACAATTCCGGCGCCGATGGCGCCGTCGTGGTCGGCAAGCTGATCGAGAACAGCCTCTACGCTTACGGCTACAATGCCCAGACCGGCGAATATGGCGATCTCGTCAAGCTCGGCATCATCGACCCGACCAAGGTCGTGCGGACGGCGATTCAGGATGCGGCCTCGGTTGGCGGCCTCTTGATCACCACCGAAGCGATCATCAGCGAGCAGCCCAAAAGAGACACCTCCCCCGGCGGCCTTCCCGGCGGCGGCGGCGGCATGGGCGGCATGGGCGGCATGGATTTCTGATCGAAATCCGCCCTTGCTTCGCAGAAAGCATCGGAGCCCCGGAGAAATCCGGGGCTTTTCTTTTGCGCCGCGCAGTGCGCGAGGCGATAATTGGCCTTATTGGGCCAGAAAGCGTCCTCCCTGCTTTCCAACGGCTCGAAATATGCTCTAAGCTCTTTCCGAAATATAATAGCAGCGGGGGACACCAGAGGTGCGACAAGCGTCGGAGCCGCAACCGGATGCGGCCGTTACCCGCAGGACTGCGACGCGCGCGGCGCTTCTCGATGCGGTCTACGCCTCCTGTCCCGAGCTGTCCCGCGCCCAGGCGAGAAGCATTTTCGAAATGGCGCTGGAGGAAATCGCAGCGACGCTGGTCCGCGGCGAGTGCGTCAAGCTGCGCTCCTTCGGACTGTTTTCGGTCCGCTCCAAACGCGAACGGATCGGCCGCAACCCGCGCACCGGCGTCGAAGCGCCGATCAAATCGCGCCGCGTCCTCACCTTTAAGCCCTCGCCCGTCCTCTCCGCCTGCGTCAACGGGGCCGTTCCGCCGGAAGATTCATCCGCTGACTGAGGCGGCGCGGCGCAGCCCGAGGCGTGACGCCCCGCGAGCGCAAGACCCCGCCCGAAAGGCCGCCTCGGCGCCGCGTTTTTCAAAATCATTACAGAGTTTTAAGATGAGATCGGGCGCCGAACCCTGTAGCGCTCGAAGGCTGGCGCGGCGGCGGTCTCGCCGGGCGGCGCTGTAACTCGATCTCGGGGCGCGGGCGCCGCACGGCGAAGCAAAAGCTTTGTTGATTTCACGCCGCACGGAATTTCGCGCATCCTCAACCCAAGCCTCGAAAAACGCGCTGCGTTGAGGCGCCCGACAGATAAGGCAAGCCATGCATGTTCTCGCCGCCGTCGTCGCCATTTTCTCCGTAATCACCGCCGTCATCGGCGTGAAACACGGCGACGGGATCATCCTGCTTCTCGCCGCGACCGGGCTGCTGTGCGCCTACACCACCTGGCAGACGCCGAAAATCTCCAGCTTCCTGCGGATTTTCGCGGCGATCTTCGCGATCGAGACGGTCGTCTTCGGCGTCGTCTTCCTGATCGCGCAGGTCGGCCTCTGGCCTGAATCGCTGCAGGATTACGCCTTGCCGGAAAGCCTGCCGCTCACCGTCGCGATCTTCGCCATTCTCGTCTATGCGACCTCCTTCGTCCCGGTGGTGCGCCAGATGACGCGCATCGGCGATCGCTATTTCAATTTCGCAGGCCCGACCACGGCGCGCATCTGGCCCTTCCCGTCCTTCAGCGTCGGCGAGCGCACCCTCGCCATCGCCATGGTCGTCTTCCTCGTCGTCGTCAATCAGGCGCAGGTCGGCATGCAGCTCAGGCTGTCATTCTTCTCGCGCGACTGGTTCAACGCCATCCAGAACAAGGACCAGGCGACGTTCTGGTCGCAGCTCTTCGCCGTCTTCATCCCATGGGCGTTCATCTATATCTGCTCGGCGATCCTCGAATTCGTCATCGCCTCGACCCTCATCATCCGCTGGCGGCGCTGGCTGACCGAGGATTTCGCCGGCCGCTGGCTCGATCGCCACACCCATTACCGGATGTCGCTCGGCGGCGGCGCCGATAACCCTGACCAGCGCATCTCCGAGGACGTCAACCGCTTCATCAACGGCGGCGAAACCGGCGGATATGGCATCTACAGCTTCTCGATCCTCCTCATCTCGACTTTGAGTTCGCTGGTCTCCTTCTCGATCCTGCTGTGGCTGCTCTCCGCGAACTTCACCCTGCCCTATACGACGATCGCCTTCCCGGGCTTTCTGTTCTGGGTCGCGCTGATCTACGCCGGAATCGGCACCTGGATCACGCATCTCATCGGACGCTCGCTGGTTCAGCTCTCCTTCACGCGGCAGCGGTACGAGGCGGACTTCCGCTTCTCGCTGGCGCGGCTGCGCGAATATGCCGAACAGGTCGCGCTGCTCAAGGGCGAGACTTCGGAAAAGCATTCGCTGCGCGAGCGCTTCGCCGCGATCATCGGCAATTACTTCCAGATCGTCGCCGTTCGTAAAAACCTGATCGGCTTCACCTCGTTCTACGGCCAGCTCAGCCCGATCATTCCCTATATCGTCGCGGCGCCATTCTATTTCGCCGGCAAGATCACCCTCGGCGTGATGACGCAGACCGCGCGCGCATTCAGCAGCGTCAATGAGGCGCTGACCTTCTTCGTGAACTATTACGTCTCGCTCGCCGACTTCAAAGCCGTGCTCGATCGCCTCACCTCATTCGATTCCGCGATCGAGTCGGCGGACGCGCCCAAGGGGCTGGCGGCGCCCGCCGCGCCCGGCGCCGGCGAGCATATCGGCCTCGACGCCGTAACCCTGCGCCTGCCGGACGGACGCGTCATCGTGCGCGACGCGACGGTGCGCCTCGCCCCGCAGGAATCGACGCTGCTGACGGGCCCCTCCGGCTCGGGAAAATCGACCCTGCTGCGCGCCATCTCCGGCATCTGGCCCTTTGGCGAGGGCGCCGTCTCGACGCCGCCCGGCGCCAAGGTGATGCTGCTGCCACAAAAACCCTATATCCCCATCGGAACCCTCCTCGCCGCCGTGACCTATCCGGCGGCGGCGGACAGCTACAGCGAAGAGACCGTGCGCGACGCCCTCGTGTCGGCGCATCTGCCTGAATTGCTCGACCAGCTCCATGTCGTCGACAATTGGGGACAGCGGCTTTCGGGCGGCGAACAGCAGCGCCTCGCCGTCGCCCGCGCGCTGCTCGCCAAACCCGACTGGCTGTTCCTCGACGAGGCGACGGCGGCGATGGACGAGACCATGGAATCGAACATCTACGAGGTCCTTTTCAGGGAGCTTCGCAAAACGACGATCGTCTCCATCGGGCATCGCTCGAGCCTGCTTGACATCCATCAGCGACACATCGAGCTGCAGCCGCAAGGCGAGGAAGGATCGCGGATCGGGGAAAAGACGGTCGTCGCCTGAGAGGCGCGCCGCAATGGCGATGAAAGGAGCTACAGATGACAATGCCCAATGCGTTCGAACTGCCGCCCGATCTGCCCCGCCCCGTCGATGACGGCGCCTGCCGCCATCTGGCGGGGATGCGGCTGCCGGCGCTGCGCCTGGCTTCGACGGCTGGCCGACTGGTCGATCTCGCCGCCCTGCCCGCTCGCCGCACGGTGATTTATTGCTACCCGATGACGGGCGCGCCCGGCGTCGCTTTGCCGGAAGACTGGGATCTCATTCCCGGCGCGCGCGGCTGCACGCCGCAAGCTTGCGGCTTTCGCGATCACGCCGCCGAACTGGCGGGGCTTGGCGCCGCCGTCTTTGGCCTCTCGACGCAATCAACTGACTATCAGCGCGAGATGGCCGAACGCCTGCATCTGCCCTTTGAAGTCTTGAGCGACGCCGGCTTCGCATTCACAAACGCCCTGCGCCTGCCGACCTTTGAGGCCGCCGGCCAGCGGCTGATCAGGCGCCTGACGTTGATCGTGCGCGAGGGCGCGATCGAGCATGTGTTCTATCCGGTGTTTCCGCCGGACGAGAGCGCCGCCGAGGTCGCGCGCTGGCTGCGCGCGCATCCCGCCGGTTGATTTCGTCCTGCCGCCCCCGGGTCAGGGGTCGCCGCCGCCGTCCGCCAGCGCAGCGGAGAGCGCCTCCGGGCCGACCTTCACCGTGCCGGCGAAGGGATGGTCGATTGCGACGATGACCACCAGCCCGGCAAATATAAGGGCGCAGAGCGCGGCGGTCATCGCGGTTTGCGCGAACAGATTTTCCACCGCGAAAAAGAAGGTGAAGGCGACGGTCAGGATGGCGCCGCCGAACAGAACTTCCCAGACGATTTCCGGCACGATGCCGGACGCCAGAACGATCCGGCTTCGGCGCGCCTGCATCATCCTGTCGAGCTGGTTCAGCGACTCAGCAAGCAGCTCCGGACCACCAAGGTCGGTCGGCCTGTAGGTCATGAGCGCAGCGTATACGGATTTGACGGCGCGCGTCGCAACCGGGCTCGCTTGGCCCCGCTCCATCGCCGGCCAATCGTCCCTGACCGCCGCCTGCAGATAGTTCGTCAACGCGTCGCGAATGGCGGCGCCCGGCTTTCCGCCAATGCCGTCAGTCAGTTGATAGAGCGTCGCCGCGGCGCCCGCCTCCTGCGAGACGCCATTGTCGGCGTCGCTGAATTTCCCCCAGACGATGATCACGGCGAAGCCCAGCAACACCGCGTAGACGGCGCCTATGGTGTTGAATTTGAAGCCAGCGACCTGATTGTTGGTGCTGAGTTTTTCCAGCGCCACGAAGCGGCGCACGAAAATCGGCCCGATCATCGAAAGAAGCACTGGCAACACGAAAAGAACAAGGATGATGAACCACAAGGATTGCGTGGCCAGCGTCGCCAACATAGCCGCCTCCCATGAACCGAACGAGGAAAAGCGAACGCTCATTTCCTTCCAGCTCGAAATGAATGAATTCGATTGCGTTATTCGGGACCGGGCCGAAGCAGATGAACGCACCGCGATCCACGATATTGATCGCTGTCATTCGACTCTATCGCAGGCCGGCTTCCGCTTCCTCCAGCACCCGCGAAAGCGGCTCGGGACCAACCTTCACCGAGCCGGCGAAGGGATGGTCGATGGTCACGATGACGAGCAGCCCGGAGAAGATGATGGCTGTCAGCGCACCCGACATCGCCGTCTGCGCGCGCAGACTTTTAGCGCCAAAAAGGAACGAGAAGGCGACGGTGACAATCGCGCCGCCGAACAGCACGAACCAGATGATGCCGGGAACGACGCCGGACGCCAGCACTAGCCTGCTGCGGCGCGCCTGTGTCAGCTGGTCGAGTTGGCCGAGCACTTCCGTCATTAGAGCCACGCCGCGCCGGTCGGTCGGGTCATATTCCAACAGCGAGGCGTAGGCCGCGTCGAGGGCGTGCGTCGTGGTGGGGCTCGCCCGGCCCGACTTCTCCATTGCTGGCCAGTCGTCCTCAACCGCCGCCTTGAGATAATTGGACAACGCGTCATGGAGGTTGGCGCCATGTTCCCCGCCGATGCCGCCGATGAGCCGGTAGATGGTGACGGCGGCGCCCGCCTCGCGCCCGACGCCTTTCTCGGCGTCGTTGAATCTCTCCCAGACGACAACGACGGCGAAGGCGAGCAGCACCGCATAGAGAACGCCGACAGTCGCGAAGTTGAATCCGGCGACCTCATTGTTCTCGCGCAGCGTCTCGAATGGGACGTTTCGCCGAATGAGAATCGTCACGCCGATCGCGATGATGACGGGCAGAACGACGACGATGAGGCCCGAAAGCCACAAAGGCAGCATCGTCAGGACGATCACCGGCCCAACTCCCACGCTACTGGCCTTTGCCCCAGGCCAGCTTTATCCTGAACTCGGGCGAAGCGCCCGCCGGAACGATCCATAGATCGCATTCCTGGCTCAGCGTCGCGCCGAATTCGATTTCAACTTTTTCCGGCCGGTTTGGCAGCGCGGCGATCGACGCCTCGAACGCTTTCACGATTTCGCCGACCGAACTGAGCCCAGCGATGAACTCCTCGGCGCTCGCGCGCGTGAAGCCGTCGGAAAGTCCGACGGCTGGCGACCCCTCTACCGGCGCGCCGCCGAAAAGCACGATTTTTCCATCAAGAATATCCACGATAATGCGCGCCGACATCATTCTCTCTCCGTCATCTCAACGCCGTCCGGCCAGCCGCGCGACGAGTTTCTCGTAAAGCGGATTGGCGGCCGAAAATACATAGTCGAGCGCTGCGACGCTGACATGATCGGCGCCCTGCGCGATCAGCCAGTCGGCGAGCGGCGCGACCTTGTCGAGCGGACAATTCAGCGTCAGGCGTCCATCCGCCATGCGATGGCGCAACCGCGCGGAAAATTGCGTCTCCGCCTCCGCGATCAGCGCCGCCGCCGGATTGGCGAGCACGGTCGAAACCTCCCGCGTCGTGCGCGCTTCTTCTTCGGCGGCGATGCGCGAGAGGATCGCGCGCGCGCTCTCGCGCGTCGATTCGCTCCAGTAGGCGCTGAGCGAGGCGACGAGATTGGCCTGCGAGCGCAGGATCACGCCATCATCGAGAATCTTCAGCGCATTGGCGGCCAGCGTCGCGCCGGTGGTGGTGATGTCGACGATGAGCTCGGCCTGCCCCGCTGCGGGTGCGCCTTCGGTCGCCCCGGAGCTTTCGACGATGCGATAGTCGCTGATATGCATCTTGGCGAAGAAGCGCCGCGTCAGATTGATGTATTTGGTGGCGACGCGCATGCGTTCGCCGCGCCGCGCCCGGAAGCTCGCCGCGACATCCTCAAGATCGGCCATGGTGCGCACGTCGATCCACGCGCGGGGCGCTGCGACCACCACATTGGCGCCGCCAAATCCGAGCGGCGTCAACAGCGCCACTTTCGCGTCGGCGTCGGCCAGTGTCTCGCGCACGAGATCCTCGCCGGTGACGCCCATGTGGACATGGCCGCTGGCGAGCTGCGCGACGATGTCGGACGCCGACAGAAAGGCGATCTCGACGTCTTTCAGGCCGACGAGCTGGCCGCGGTAATCGCGCGCGCCGCGCCCCTGCACGAATTCGAGCCCGGCGCGCGCGAAGAAGGCCGCCGCATTTTCCTGCAGGCGCCCTTTCGACGGCACGGCGAGGACCAGCGTGTCGCTCATGCGCCCTGTCCCTCCGCGTCGGCAGGCTCGCCGAGACGATCGACCCAGATCGACGCGCCGACGGCGGGAGCAGCGCGATCGGCGCCGAGCGTCTGCAACAGCTGGTCGTAGCGCCCGCCCGCGACGATGGGTTTTTGATCGGGCCGCGCGCGGTCATGCGCCTCGAACACGAAGCCTGTGTAATAATCGAGATCGCGCGTGAAGCTCGCCTCGAAGCGCAGCGCCGCGACATCGAAGCCGAGCGCGGCGATGAAGCCGATCCGCGTGTCGAGCGCGTCCAGCGGCGCGGTGAGATCGAGGCCGGCCTCGCTCGCGAGCTGGCGCAATTGCGCCGAGGCCGCGTCGGGTTCGCCCTCGATGCGCAGGAAGCGCTCGATGATCCTCATCTTTTCGGCCGACACGCCGACGCCGCTCCTCAACGCCGCCTGCTCCATGAAGCGGTCGGCGATCTCGCCCGCCGTGCGTCCGCCGACCGTCGCGATTCCCGCGATCGAGAGAAGATCCTCGACGAAGGCGCGCGCGCCCTGCTTGTCGGCCCCCTCCAGCATGCCGAGCACGCCGGAATGATCGCGCCCGGCGCCATTGCGGGAGGCGTTGAGGATCGCCGCGACCGGCTTGCCCTGGCCGTGGCCGCGCGCGATGCGGCGGCGCCATTCGGGCGCGAGATCGAGCGCCGTGAGCAGCGCCGAGAACAGCCCGGCGTCGCCAATGCGCACGCTCAGATCGAGATTATGGGCGATCGCCGCGGCATCGAGCGCGAGGGTCAGGATCTCGGCATCCGCCGCCTCAAGGTCGCGGCGCCCGAAACTCTCGACGCCGGCCTGCGTGAATTCGCAGCGCTGGCCGGCGGCGTAACGGAACACCGGGCCGCAATAGGAATAGGCGGCGATCCGCCCGGCCTCGCCCGAGGCGAGATAATGCCGCGAAACGGGAATGGTGTATTCCGGCCGCAGGCAATACTCCGCGCCCGAGAGATCGCTCGTGAGGTAGAGCTGGCCGCGCAGATCCTCGCCGGAATCGAAGAAGATGGAGGCTGGCTGCAGGATCGCCGGCTCGCAACGCGCATAGCCCGCATGGATGAGATGCGTCGCGACGGCGTCGGCGGGTGTTGGAACATGCGTCACGGCGCGGCTCATGGCGGTTCGGAATCGGCGTTTTCAGCCTGACGACAGCTGTTTAGCAGGCGAAAGCTTGAGCCGCGACAGGTTTCGCTGGGAAAAGTGAACGGGGGATGAGCCGCCGACCAGCTGCCCTCGATCGCCCGGGATCGGAACCAGCCATTCAACTCATGGCTGGCATTATTGGCGAGGCGGACTCGATCCTGTCAAGGATGCGAGCTTCGCTCGCACCGGCGAAACCGGCGCTGCGCGTCCTTGACAGGATCGATCCGCTCGCCACGCTCGCCGCCAGAGATGAATGCCGAAGTCCGCAAAAAAGTCCCAGAGGAGCGTGGCCCAATCAGCTCTGGTGGCGATCGAGAACCTCGCGCACCGCTGCGACCAACACCGCCTCGGAAACCGCGAATTGCGCTTTGGCGCGTAGTTCAAGGTAATCCGCGCGGTCCTTCGTCGAGGCGGCCAGTTCGGCGCCAAGCACGAGATCGCGGATCGCCACTTCGCCCTTGTCGCGTTCGTTCGACCCCTGAATGACCGCGCAGACCGAGCCCCGCTTGTCGGCGTATTTCAGCTGCGCGTTCATGCCGGATTGGCCGAGATAGAGCTCGGCCCGGATGTTTTCCGCCCGCAGCGCGGCGACGAAGCCCTGGTAGCGCGGCAGCTGATCCTTATCGAGCGCCAGCACGATCACCGGGCCGCGCGGCGGCTTCGCGCTGACGACATGCGAGCCGACCGCCTTCAGCGCCGCATAGAGGCGCGAGACGCCGATGGAGAAGCCGGTCGCCGGGACATTCTCGCCGCGAAAGCGCCCGACGAGCCCATCGTAGCGCCCGCCGCCGCCGACCGAGCCGAAGCGGATCGGCTTGCCGTCGTCGCCTTCGACCTCGAAGGTGAGTTCGGCCTCGAACACGGGGCCCGTGTAATATTCGAGGCCGCGCACGACGGAGGGGTCGATCACGACCCGGCCGTCACCATAGCCCGCCGCATCGACAAGCGTGGCGATTTCCCTGAGTTCGTCCAGTCCGCACTGAAACGCCTCATTTTCCGGAAACACCTGCCGGATTTTTTGCACTGTTCTGAGATTGTTGGCGTCGCGCGCATCGGCCCCATCGCCGACGCCGCCATTGACGAAGGCGAGAAGCGGGCGGATCTGACCCTCATCGAGGCCTGCGCCCTTCGTGAAATCGCCGCTCTCATCCTTGCGCCCCGGCCCGAGCAACAGCGCGACGCCCTCCGGCCCGAGCCGGTCCAGCTTGTCGATCGCCCGCAGCACCGTCAGCCGCCGCCCGGCGTTCTCCTCGCCGCCGAGCCCGATCGCCTCGAGCACGCCGTCCAGCACCTTGCGGTTATTCACCTTGATGACATAGCCGCCGCGCGGGACGCCGAGCCGCTCCAGCGTATCGGCCGCCATCATGCACATCTCGGCGTCGGCGGCGACGCTCGCCGCGCCCACCGTATCGGCGTCGAACTGCATGAACTGGCGGAACCGTCCCGGCCCCGGCTTTTCATTGCGAAAGACATAGCCGGCGCGATAACTGCGGTAGGGCTTCGGCAATTTGTCGAAATTCTCGGCGACATAGCGCGCCAGCGGCGCGGTCAGGTCGTAGCGCAGCGACAGCCAGCTTCCTTCGCGATCTCGCTGTTGCGATAGATCGCCAGCGACGTCATCGTCCCGGAATGAAAACACGCCCTCATTCGGCCGGTCGAGATCGGGCAGGAATTTGCCCAGAGCGTCGGTGAACTCGATGAACGGCGTCTCGACCGCCTCGAAGCCATAAAGCTCGTAAGAGCTCCCGGATCGCCGCGAGCATTCTTTCGGTCGCGGCGATCTCCGCTGGCCCGCGGTCGGCCAGCCCGCGCGGCAGCCTGGCGCTCGCGCGCGGCGCATTTTTCGTCTCGTCGTTCATTAAATCCTCGTAACGGTGCTGCTTCTTACGAGGCGCGACGCGCTGCGGCAAGGGAGCGCGCGCGTCCGCCCCCTTGGCGGGGGTGGAATCAGCGCTATTTATGAGGCGGCGCACGCCTGCGCCATATTTTTCACCGGAGAAGGCTATGTCACCCGAGGAACGTCAGTTGCTCCAAGGCCTGTTCGAGCGCATCCAGAACGCCGGCGCCGCGCCGCGCGACAAGGACGCCGAGGCCTTCATAGGGGACGCCGTCAAGGCGCTGCCCTATGCGCCCTATCTCCTGGCCCAGACGGTCATCGTGCAGGATCAGGCGTTGCGCGCCGCCAATGACCGCCTGCAGCAGCTTGAAGCGCAGGTGCGCGATCTCGAACAGCAGGCGCAGCCGCAGCAAGCCGGCGCCGGCGGATTTTTGGGCGGCCTCGGCTCGCTGTTCGGCGGCGCCCCGCCGCCGCCGCCCCGCGCGCCTTCGCCCGGCTGGAACCAGCAGCCCCAGCAGGGCGGCTGGCAGCAGCCGCCGCAGCCGGGTTACGGCCAGCAGCCCGGCCCATGGGGGGCGCCGCAGAGCGGACCCCAGGGCAGTCCAATGGGAGGACCCGGCGGCGGCTTTGGCGGCGGTCCCTTCGGTGGCGGCGGCTTTGGCGGCCCTTCTCAGGGCGGCGGCTTCCTCAAGGGGGCCCTTGGCGCGGCGGCTGGCGTCGCCGGCGGCGTGCTTCTCGCCGATTCGATCAAGGGGCTGTTCGGCGGCCATAATAATTCGCTTGGCATCGGCGCCGGCGTGCCGGGCATCGATCAGGGCCTCGCCGGCCTTGGCGGCGGCCGGGAAACCGTCGTCAATAATTATTACGGCGACGACGCGCTGCGCCAGCAGGACGCCCAGCAGGACGCGGATCAAGATCAGGACGACGCGCAGGACGCCGCCGATTACGGCTCGGATTTCAGCGGCGACGACGGCAGCACGGACGTCTGATCAGCGCGCCGGAAGCGTTGCGGCCGGGGAACCCCGGCCGCGCGCCGAGAATCGCCGCGCTCGCGCGGCGTGAAGCTGAAACGCCGAAGCCGCGGTTCGATTGCCCCACTATTATTTCCTTACAGGCAAAATATTTCCATATTAGGCAGTGAGCCGGCCGGCGCGCTCATGTCTTTTGTTCGTATCCCATTGTAAATTGTAGAATTTCAAAAAATTTTTGATTTTGCTATATTCGAAATGCTATATGGGCGCGGCGCAATCGGCCACGAACATCGCGCACCTCGACCCCGTCAGCCCGCGCGGCGGCGCGGAACGAACGCGTGAAGAGGTCGAAGATATTGATCAAACCCGCGCCTGAAGTTTAGATTTCATAATTGTAGTTTGCGATGCGCCTTCTTCCCGCTAATTCGCGACTGGCCTCGCGCATGGGTGACGCGCAATTGTCGAAGTTGAATGTCGACGCCCCCTGGCAATCGCCGCTGCGCATTGCCGACCGACGGGACGCGCCGAGGGAGAAAATGGATATACAAATGATCGCCCTGATTGCCGGAACGGCGCCCCGTCAACCGCCGCTTCGGTCCGTCGCCAGCCGCGCTCCTTCGCGCCGCGACTCGTTGGGCTCGTGGCGGAGCCATCCATCCGCGAGCGCGCTCGGCCTGCTTCGGACGGTCGCCGGATTGGTCTCCTCCCCTGCCAAATGCGCGAAGCGATGACCGACATCATCCCGGGCCCCGTTACGATTTTGGAGCGGCGCGCTTACGCAATATCTGGAGTTCCGGCATGATTTCGGTCGTCCTGTACGGCAGGAACGACAATTACGGTTATAATCTGCATAAGCGGGCCGCGCTCAGCCTGAATTGCATAGCCGAAGTGCTGTCGGATCCCGCGGACGAGATTTTATTCGTCGATTACAATACGCCCGACGACTGCCCGACCTTTCCGGAGGCCATTCAGGATACGCTCACGCCGCGCGCGAAGGAAATCTTGCGCATCCTGAGGGTCCGGCCACGGATTCACCGCCGCTTTGCGAAACGGACGCACCTTCTCGCGCTGGAGCCGATCGCCCGCAATGTCGCGGTGAGGCGCTCCAACCCGGCGAACCGCTGGATCCTGTCCACCAACACCGACATGATCTTCACGCCCCGGTCTCGCGCTTCGCTTTCGACGATCGTCAAGGATCTGCCCAAGGGATTTTATCACATCCCGCGTTTCGAGATTCCGGAGACGCTATGGGAAACCTTCGACCGGATGGACCCGGCGAAAACAATCGAACTCGGTCAGCGCGTGGGGACGCGCGGCGCATCTCAATGAAATCGTCTTCGGCGCGCCAACCATAAAATATGACGCGCCCGGCGATTTTCAGCTGATCGAGCGAGATGATTTGTTTCGACTTAAAGGTTTTGACGAGAACATGCTTCTCGGTTGGCATGTGGACGCGAATATGGCCAAGCGTCTGCATCTGATCTACGGGGAAGTTGGCGATCTCGTCGATGAACTATTCGGCTACCATTGCGACCACACGCGCCAGGTCACCCCGATGCACAGCGCGAACCGCGTGGAAAACAGCATCGGCGATTTCATTGATCGCGTTAACGTAGCTCAAAAAAAGGATCAGGCCGAGACGTGGGGTTGCTCCGAAGACGAGATCGAAGAAATCCGGTTAAACCACACGCGAAATTCTTGCTATCTGGACGCCATGAAGGCGGTCATCAAGACCGAGATGGCGATCCCGACCTATGCGCGCTACACGGATGACTCCTATGATTCCGTCACCTATGACGCGCGCCATGTGCTGCCGTTTCTCGCCGACATTTTCATCAATGCGGCGCCGGGCTCCAGGATCGCGTGGATCGGCGGTGGCCGGGACATGTTTTTGGCCTTTTCCGCCTTCTGGAACGAAATGCGTTTCGGCGGCGAGCTTCTGATAGAGCGCCAATTCGCCCGTCAATTCAGCGGCGGGGAAATTCGCGACGCCAGGGTGGCGGATCTCGATCACCTCCTTCGGGAAGCCGAATTCCTTCGTTTTTGATTTCGCTCTCAAAGGCGCAGGAACGACCGCGCCAATGGACGGTTCGTCGTCCGGGGAGGCTGAAGGCGAGGTTTCATCGATAAGATCGATGTTTCTCGACGTCGTCGCCGAAGAGCGCGAACGATTCTTAGCGGGCAGGCCGCTGCGACGCCTGGTGTGCGTCAATGCGATCCACAATAGTTTTGAGTATCTCGTCAATTCGAAGGTCGGCGTGACGCGGACGCCATTCAGTTCCCGCATTCGGCAGGGCTTCGTACTCCCTCCCGAAGCCGACCCTTTCATCATCGCGTGCGCGCGTTTCCTGCATTTCCCAATTTTGAAGCCTTTCGCCGAGTTTCTATGCACGGTCGGCCGCGCGCTCGGCGACGATCGGATTCATGAGGCCGGCGTGCAATTGTGGAACTATCGCCACGACCCAAAGATAAATCGGCGGCCCGATCGACCCGCATTTCATTTCAGGACGTGGTTATAGCGCGGCGCTGTCCGACCACGAGCGTCAGATCCCAAAATCCGGATTGGAGGCGCAATCCATGCGGGGCGATGGCGCGGCGCGAAACGGCCACCATCGCCGATTCCCGCCGCAATGTCCAAACGACAAGAGGCGAAACCGCCGAGCTAATCCGCTTTCTTCGCGCGGGATAAGGCATTGCCGACGCGGAAACGGAGCTTTGCAAACGTCAGCGAGCGTCGGCTGAAGCCAAGCCGCGCCAGCCAGGACTGCGTCTCGGCGACGCCAATCAGTCCAGCGAAAGTATCGAATTCGGCCATTATTTTTGTGGCGAGATAGGACTCGCATGGCACGCCGGACGGACAAAGCCGCGGCCATGAATCGTTCAACGCCCCCAACGCCCTCATATAATAATCAATGCTTGGAAGCAGCGTCAAGAAACTGCTCGCGTTGGCGATCATGTGATTGATCAGCATCTTCCGGCAATGCTGTTCCTCATCATATTTGCCTCCGCGTTCGAAATTCACAACGCCGTTGAGGGTTGGATGCTTCGAAAATATATTCGAGCCGTGAATACGATAGAAAACCAGAGGACGATCAATCAGGACGCTTCCAGTCAGCACGCTGATCCCTCGAAGAAGATAGCTGTCAAGACATCCTAAAAGGTCGCCAAGGCTCTTCTTGTTCAGAAACAATTTCACTGCGTCACGGCGAAAACAGTTAGCCGATGTTGGCGACCACGCCCAATTGGCGTCCATCGGCTCCACGAAACGAACTTCGGACGCAAGCGCCGCGTCTGGGCCTGGCAATGGCCAGAGTTCAGGGGCGCTTTCATCAATGCGCCGCAAAAGATCCGCCTTGACGCCTTTTCCGGATCGCATGAATTCTGTCTGATTCAAATAAGTGCCGAGCACAACTCGCGTTCCCGCCACTTGAATCATATCGGCGGACGTTACGCCCACAGCAATGCGAAGCGACAAGTGCACAAAAATATGCGTTTCGACACATGAGTTGAGCAAAGCATCGTCTGCATCCAGGAAAATGACATATTCGCCTGCGCTCGATTCGAAACCTTCCGTCGCAGCTATGCAAAGACCCGCGTTATCGGCTCGTCGCAATATGGTGATGTCCGGATAGCGCTTCGCGAGATCGGCGATGATTTCGGAGCTGTCATCGGTCGACGCGTTATCGACAATGATGCACTCTATGTTCGGATAGTTTTGCGCAAAGACGGAATCCACGGTTTGGCGGAGAAAACGCCCATAATTGTAATTGACTACGATTACGCTTACCAAGGGCAAGCCGAACGTTGGCGAACCGTTCGCGGCGGCCCCGTGCGCAAGGCGCGCCTCGTTAGAAAAATTCATTTTAATCTCGCGTATTTTTGAAAATTTACATAATAAGACCGAAATATCCGGAATCTCTTAAGCGGCATTTCTGTTCGATTCAAGTCCAGGTTATTTCTCTAATCCCTTTATATCGCGCGTCGCCATGGCGCCGGGGCCGGGCCATCGTTTGAAGGGAAGCGATAGCTGCGGCCGGCCGATCTGTTGACGCGATGCAGCTTGACTTTTTGCTGCAAAGCAGCGATATAGCATCCATCTGCTCAAAAGTAGATGTTGGCGCGCCGATTGCGTGAAGGATAGGTTTCTATCCTCCTGTCGGACGCCCGGCGCAATCCGCTCGACAGCCCAGGCCACGCAGGGCGTCCAACTATTTTCAGCCCGTTTCCCGCCGCCCGGCGGCGCTTATCGAGCTTATCGAAAGATCCCCACTTGCAAGATTTCTCCGGACTCGGCCTCGCCGCGCCCCTTCTCCTTGCCCTGAGCAAACTCGGCTATGTCAAGCCGACCCCAATTCAGGCGCAAGCCATTCCTCACCTCATGGCGGGCCGCGATCTCGTCGGCATCGCCCAGACCGGCACCGGCAAAACCGCCGCCTTCGCCCTGCCTATTCTCAATCATCTGCTGGCCAATCCGCAGCAGCCGCCCCGCGGCGGCGCCCGCGTCCTGGTGCTGAGCCCGACGCGCGAGCTGGCGAGCCAGATCGCCGAGAGCTTCCGCACCCTCGGCTCGCAGATGCAGCTTTCCGTCGCCGTCGTTTTCGGCGGCGTGCCGCATGGCGCGCAGATCCGGGCGCTGGCGAAGGGCCTCGACGTGCTCGTCGCGACGCCGGGGCGCCTCGTCGATCATCTCGACAGCCGCGTCGCCCATCTCGGCAAGACTGAATTCTTCGTCCTCGACGAAGTTGACCAGATGCTCGACCTCGGCTTCGCCAAGTCGATCCGCCGCATCGTCGGCACGCTGCCGAAGCAGCGCCAAAATCTGTTCTTCTCGGCGACCATGCCGACCGAGATCGCAAAGCTCGCCGCCGAATTGCTGCGCGATCCCGTGCAGGTTTCGGTGACGCCGGTGGCGAAGACCGCCGACCGCGTCAACCAGCAGGTTCTGTTCGTCGAGACCCATCGCAAGCGCGACGTGCTCGTCGATCTCCTCGGCGATTCCGCGATGGCGCGCACCATCGTCTTCACGCGCACCAAGCGCGGCGCGGACAAGGTGACCCAGCATCTCGACGCCGCCGGCATCGCCGCCGTCGCCATTCACGGCAACAAGAGCCAGAGCCAGCGCGAGCGCTCGCTTGAAGCCTTCAAGGCGGGACGCGTCCGCGCCCTCGTCGCGACCGACATCGCCGCCCGCGGAATCGACATCGACAACGTCACCCATGTCGTCAATTTCGACCTTCCCGAGGTCGCCGAAGCCTATGTCCACCGCATCGGCCGCACCGCCCGCGCGGGCGCCGAAGGCGTCGCCATCTCGCTCTGCGACGGAGCCGAGCGCGACCTCCTGCGCAACATCGAAAAGCTGACGCGCAACGCCCTGCCGACGCAGGACCGCCGCGCCGCCCCGGGCTCGCCCGAGTTGAAGCCGCCGGCGCGGGCGGCGACGCCGGCCCGCCATTATCAGGACCGGCCGCAGCAGGGCCACCAGCAGGATCGCCATCAGCAAGAGCGCCGTGCCGGCGCCGGCGCGGCGCGTCCGCATGGACGCAGCGCGGGAGCCCATCCGGTCGCGGCGAGGGCGCCCTATGGCGCCGCCGCCAGACCGCAGGGCCAGAGGCCGCGCGGCGACGCCGCCGTCTGATCCAACACAGATTTCATTGAGATCTCGCCGCGCGGGTCAACCCGCGCGGCGTTTTTTTACGGTCAATTTGGCGCGGCTCACCCCGCGCGGCGTTTTTTTGACCCCGGCACAGGTGCTGCTTCCGGCTGAGGCGCCCTGCCCCGCGGGCGTTCGGGCGCGTCAGCCCTCGATCTGCTCGAGGCTCACGCCGGTCGTGTCGATCCTGAATGCAAAGGTGATGACCGCGCCGAGAAGCGACGTCCCCACGAGAATGTAGAGCAGCGCCTGCGTTCCGATGTCCGCCAGCAGGATCGGGAATAAAAAAGCGGTTGTAACCGCGCCGATCTTTGCGAAAGCCGCCGCGAATCCAGCGCCCTTGCCGCGCAGGCGGGTCGGAAAAACCTCGCCCGCGATGAGATAGGTCTGCGCGTTCGGCCCGAGGTTCGTCATGAAATTGAAGATCATGAAGCCGGCGAAGATCAGCAGGATCTGGTTCCCGCCGCTGGCGTAGCTCGAAGCCGCCGCGACCGCCAGACCGGCGGCGCAGCCAATGAAGCCGAAGATCTGAAGGCGGATGCTGCCGACCTTGTCGACGAGAAGGATGGCGAAGACGATGCCGACGATCAGCAACAGGTCGATGAGGCCGGCGCCCTTGGCCGCGAGCACGTCATTGTTGATGAGGTCGGTGAGGTTGCGCACATGCGCCGTCTTGTGGCCGATCGAGGCGGCGAGGATCGTCGGCGTGAAAATGCCGATGCCATAGGTTCCAAGGTCCTGAAGAAACCACGGAACGGAGGCGAGAATTGTCGCGCGGCGATTTTTCCTTTTGAAGAGCGCGGAAAATTTCCGCTCCGAGCGCCCGGCGCCGGTCTCCGCCAGCAGCACCTCTTTTGGATGCATTGGCTTGCGCGCAAGCAGACGCTCGACCTGCTTCTCGGCATCGGCTTTGCGCCCCCTCGCAAGCAGCCAATGCGGGCTTTCCGTGATCCAGAAGCGGCCGAGAATGACGATCACGGCCGGAATGATGGCGGTTGCATACATCCAGCGCCAGGCGCCGACCTCGGGAATGTTCTTCAGCACGAGATAGCCGATGACCGTCCCGGTCAGCGCGCCGAGCGCCTGGAAGGCGAAGGCGCCGATCACGAGGCGCCCGCGCATGCGGCTCGGAATGCTTTCGGAAATGATCATATGGGCGGTCGGATAATCGCAGCCGAGCGCGACGCCGAGACCGAAAAGGAAAATGACCAGCCAGAAATAATTTGGGCTCACCACCAGCAGGCACAGGAAAACGACGAAAATCGCCATTTCGGCGATGAACATGACCTTGCGGCCGAAATAGTCCGCGAGCCCGCCAAGGCCGATGGCGCCGACAAGGATGCCAAAGAGGCTCGCCGCGCCGATCACGCCATGCTGGGCTTTCGTGATGTCGAATTCCTGCGCGATGAGCGGCAGGGCGACGCCGGTCATGAAGACGACGAGACCCTCGAAAAACTTGCCCGCTGCGGCGAGCGTCCAGATGCGCCATTGCATCGAGGTCATCGGCGCCGATCCGAGCGCCGTCCCGTCGGTCCAGATCGGCGTCTCGTCGATATAGGCCTGAACCGATTGCCCGCGCAGCGCCGCTTTCTGTTCCTTCACGGATATATCTGCGCCGCTCATGCTGGTTGCTCCTTCGGTCTGCGCAGAGGCCAGATGCGCCATTCACGCCAGCCGCTCAACACAAGATGCCAATGATTTCGTTTTTGTCGCATAAGCGATAAGAAAACACAGAAAAACTACGTTCCTAAGACGCGGGCCGGGCGGCGCGACTCGAAGTCGCGCGGGGCCGCCGCGCCGATGAAAAAACAATATCGAGAGAAGCGGTCAAACTGGCGGCTTTCGGAGGTTTGATGCTCAAGGCCCAATTCGACATGATGGCGAATTACAACGCTTTCGCCAATCACCGCCTCTTCGAGGCCGCGGCGGCGCTGAGCGAGATCGATTATCGCGCCGATCAGGGCGCCTTTTTCAAATCGGTCGAGGGCACGCTCAACCATCTGCTGGTCGCGGACCGCATCTGGATGAAGCGCTTCACCGGCGCCGGCGCGGCGCCCGACCGGCTGGACGCCATATTGTTCCGGGATTTCGCCGCGCTGCGCGCCGCGCGCGAGGCCGAGGACAGCCGCATCCGCGTCTATGTCGACGCGCTGACCAGCGACGAAATCCTACGCAAGATCACTTATCGCAGCATCAGCTCGGCGAAGTTGATCGAGCAACCCATGTGGCAGGCGCTTGCCCATTTCTTCAACCACCAGACGCATCATCGCGGCCAGGTTCATGCGCTGCTGACGCGGATCACGGGCGCGGCGCCGGAGCTTGACCTTTTGATCTATCAGCGGCTCGCGAAGGCAGGCGCCGCGTGAGGCGCGCCGATAGCGCGCTGCGCGGCCTTCCGGCGTCGATCCTGCGCCTCATCCTCTGCCTCGCGCTTTGCGGCGCGATCGCGGCGATTGGCGGCCTCGCCACCGCGCCGCAAATTCCGGGCTGGTACGCCGGTCTGGCGAAGCCCGCCTGGACGCCGCCGAACCTCGCCTTTCCCATCGCCTGGAGCATTCTCTACACGTTGATCGGCGTCGCGCTATGGCGGCTGTGGGACCGCGCGCGGCGTCCCGGCGCGCACAGGCGCGCGCCGATCCTGCTCCTCGTTCACCTCGCGCTCAACGCGAGTTGGTCGCCGGTTTTCTTCGGCCTGCACGCCATCCGCGCAGGCCTGGCGATCATCATCCTCATGATCGCAACGCTCGCGGCGGCGATGGCGCACAGCGCGAAGGCGGACCGGCTCGCGACCTGGCTGCTCGCGCCTTACTTTATCTGGATTTGCTATGCGGTGGCGCTGAACGGCGCGATCGCATGGCTCAACCGGTGATCAAGCGCCGCGCCGGTTTCTACTGATAGGCCATGCGCAGATCGAGCGTCCCCTCGACGCCGATCTTGTCATAATTCGCCGCGAGCCATTCCTTCGCGGCGGCGCGCCCGAAACCGTGCAACTGCTCGATCATGGTCCAGGACGCCCGCGCTTTCGTCGAGGCGGCGAAGGGCGCGAGCGCCGCGCCGCCATCGATGCGATGCGGCCGCGTGCGCATGTATTCGTCGCCCGAAAGCCTGCCCTTGTCGATCAGCCTGTTGACGAAATCCATGGCGCGGAATTCGCCCATCAACGCGCCATTGAACGTGATCTCGTTCAGCCGGTCCTGAATGTCGCGCGCGGTTTTCGGCACGGGAATGCGCTCGATCGGATTGATCTGCACGATCAATATGTCGGCGGCAGCCGGTTTTGTAGAACAGAGGAAACAGCGCCGGATTGCCCATATAGCCGCCGTCCCAATAGGGGACGCCGGCGATCTCGACCGCCTGAAACAGGAACGGCAGGCAGGCCGAGGCCATCACATGATCGGCGCTCAGTTCGTGGCGCTCGAACACCGCGACGCGGCCATTATGCACATTGGTCGCGGAGACGAAGAGCTTCACCTCCTCGCAGGCGCGCACCTTCTCGAAATCAATGGTTTTGACGAGATGGTCGCGCAGCGGATTGATGTTCAGCGGATTGAAGTCGTAGGGGCTCGAATAATGGGTCAGGAAATCCGACCACCAATAGGCGAGATTGGCCTGCAGCGGCCAGTCCTGAAAAAACAGATGGACGAATTTCTGCTGCGCCGGCGTGAAGGCGCCCTCATCGCTGATCGAACGCCAGAATTTGGCGAGGCTCTTGCGCGCGCCCTCGCGGCCGCCCTCGAGATAGCCTTCGGCGAAAACGACGGCGTTCATCGCGCCGGCGCTGGTGCCGGTGATCGCCTCGACGTCGAGCCGGCCGTCCTCGAGGATCGCATCAAGGACGCCCCAGGTGAAGGCGCCATGCGAGCCGCCGCCCTGCAGGGCGAGGCTGATCTTCTTCTGCCCCGTCCAATCGATCGGCGCCGGCTCGTCGTTCATGCGCGGTCTTTCTTTTCCTGACGTCGAATCATTCAGCCGTCCAGCCGCCGTCGATCGAGTAATTGGCGCCGGTGATGTTCTTCGCCGCGTCGCTGGTGAGGAAGACCGCCAGCCCCGCCACCTCGTCGACGGTGACGAATTCCTTGGTCGGCTGGGCCGTCAGCAGCACGTCGTTGATGACCTGCTCGCGGGTCAGATGGCGCGCCGCCATGGTGTCGGGGATCTGCTTTTCGACGAGAGGCGTCCAGACATAGCCGGGTGAAATGCAATTCACCGTGATGCCGAATTGGCGGTCTCCAGCGCCGCCGTCTTGGTCAGCCCGTCGATGCCGTGCTTGGCGCTGACGTAAGCCGATTTGAAGGGCGAGGCCACCTTCGAATGGGCCGAGGCGGTCGAGATGATGCGGCCCCATTTGCGCGCCTTCATGCCGGGAATCGCGGCGGCGATGGCGTGGAAGGCGGCGGAAAGATTGATGGCGATGATGAGGTTCCAGCTGTCGATCGGAAATTCCTCGATCGGCGCGACATGCTGGATGCCGGCGTTGTTGACGAGAATGTCGACGCTGCCGAGGGCTTTCTCGGCGTCCGCCACCATCGCGCGGATTTCCTCGGGCTTCGTCATGTCGGCCGGGCTGTAGCGCGCCGTGACGCCGAAATCCTTCTCGATGCCGGCGCGCTCGGCCTCGATCGCCGCCGCGTCGCCGAATCCATTGATGGTGACATTGGCGCCTTCCTTGGCGAAGGCGCGGGCGATGGCGAGCCCGATGCCGCTGGTCGAACCGGTAACGATGGCGTTGCGCGTTTTCAGGGACATGGATTGGCTCCGTAACGTGGCGCGGATGCGCGGGAAGCTTTGGCGGGGGACTTTAAGCCGGGAACTTGGCGACGGCTCTTTCTACAACGGGAATCAGGAAACGCGCGAGTCGTTCGGCGGTTTCGCCGCCGCGCGGTTCGCCTTCCGAGCTTCTTTGCGATATATTGCAAGTATGACAGTTTCACGCGCGGCGCCCCCCTTCCGCGAGCCCGCGGCGCAGGATCACGCGGAGCATCATCACGAGCCTGCCGCGCGTGGCGACGAGCCCGCGGCGCGCGGCTGCGGCGAGGGCGCGCTGACGGCTGCGCTCGCCCTTTGCCGGGACGAGGGCATCGCCCTGACGCCGGGCCGGCGGCGCATTCTGGAAATTCTCGCCCGCGAGGGCCGCCCGCTCGGCGCCTATGACCTCATCGACCGGGTGGCGGCGGAAACCGGCAAGCGCCCGGCCCCGATCTCCATTTATCGCGCGCTTGATTTCCTGCTCGAGAATAATCTCATCCACCGGCTCGCCTCGCGCAACGCCTATCTCGCCTGCGGCCACGGCCACGCCCGCCAGGCCGCCATCGCCTTTCTGATCTGCGAGGCTTGCGGCGCGGTGGAGGAAGCCGATTCCGGCGCCCTGCGCGGCAGCCTGGCGGCCCTGACCACAGAGGCGCATTTCTCGCCCCGCGCGCAGGTGATGGAGGTCACGGGACTGTGCCGGGCGTGCGCGGGAGCGTGAAATCACCCATAATTTCTATATTCTGCATGTTACTCATATATTCCGTCACATAATATTCTCGCTCAGTCGGCCATAAATCTCGTCTCCATCCGGCTTTGTCGGTCCATGGAGATATTGACCTGCTGTTATCTTGCTTAGATTCGTTTCGTAGCCGCCCAGGCGCCAAACAAGAATGTTTGATAGAAGCGAATGGGAGCCTCGAATCCCGCCGCATTTAGCAAGTCAAATAACTCGCTCTCAGGAATGAAAGAAACGTCACGATCAATGTGGGCGCGGTCTTTGGCCAATTCCTGCTCCGAAACGCCGTGAGATGCATAGGAAACCATCCAGGCATCCAACAATTGTCCGAATGCCGGCGAGGCCTTGTCGCCAAACAGGTCAGCGAGGATAAATACTCCTCCTGGCTTCAAGTTGGCGGAGACCGCGCGAAAATAAGCGAGTTTCTCTTCTTTTCCTTGATGAAATGGGACACAAATACAGACGATGCGGCATCGAATGGCGCTGATGACTGATAATCTTCCAAGCGACCGTTGAAGAACGTCGCGCGATTTGCCATCCCGGCATCAACAATTCGGTCGTGACAAGCCTTTAGCATGTCGCGGGAGGGATCAACGGCGGTGAAGCGCCAGGAACCGAAAACTTGCCCAAGGCGAGGATTTCAGCTCCGGTTCCTGCGCCTGAGGAAAGAAAATTGGCTTGTTCAGGCAAGCGTCGCAACCACGCCGCAATAATTTGATGCAACACATCATAACTTGGACAGAAATATCGAATTCGACGGTCATATTTCGCCGCCAATTTTTCATCGAAATGTATTGTTGCATCAAATTGTTCGAAGGCTTGCATCATAGACACTTTCCCCGACCAAACATGTCTGTACCTGACGGCGTTTAAGTTGAGCGACCCGAAAAGCCATAGTTGGCTCTCATGGAGGCATCAAGGCCGAACCATCGGCGGCTGCGGCGGAAAATGCGCGGCCCGATCCCGGCAATTAATCAAAGCTCCCGCGACAGCCGCCTTAGCCCATTCCGAGCGTGAAGCGCGAACTCAGGTCGAGAACGAATGATAGAGTAAGTGCTGGTCGCAAGACTCAGCAGCAATGCATGCGATAAAGGCGGTCAAGCGCCGGGATGCCTCGCCATAAGCGGGACAGCGACGGCGTACCTCCTTGGGCCAGCGGGCGGATCGTGCGAATGGCTTCGCCGACAAAGCCGCCATAGCGACACGCCGGCCGACAAGCCACTGAAAATACATTACATTGTCTGATCTTTCTTGAACGAAACAAGCCTTTTCAAGAATGATCTTTCGCTTCCTGAAAGCGCAGCTTGAACTTGCAGGCTTGACGCCAAAACCGTTTTTGGCCACGACTGTGGCGCTCTTCTAGGTTCAGGCTGCGCACAGGTTCAGATCG
Organism: uncultured Alphaproteobacteria bacterium; assembly: GCA_963767805.1. Classification (GTDB taxonomy): domain Bacteria; phylum Pseudomonadota; class Alphaproteobacteria; order Rhizobiales; family Beijerinckiaceae; genus Methylocapsa. Next base: position 181,618 of record CAVYFP010000019.1, read on the forward strand.
CGCCGGCCACGATTCGCCGGCCACGATTGCGCCGCGCCAAAATCTCGGGAAACCGCTCCGCATGACACATGACACGCAGGCTCCCTCGCCCGACTACGCCCATGAGCTCGCCGCCGGTCCCGCGCCGCGCCGCCGCTCGGTCGGCGTTCTCGTCGGCTCCGGCCCGGCCGCCGTGCAGGTCGGCGGCGGCGCCCGATCGTCGTCCAGTCCATGACCAATACCGACACCGCCGACGTCGATTCGACCGTCGCGCAGGTCGCCGCCCTCGCGCGGGCCGGCTCCGAGCTGGTGCGCATCACGGTCGATCGCGACGAGGCCGCCGCCGCCGTGCCGCATATCCGCGAAAAGCTCGCGCGGCAGAACTGCTTCGTGCCGCTCATCGGCGATTTCCATTACATCGGCCACAAGCTCCTCGCCGACCATCCGGCCTGCGCCCAGGCGCTCGACAAATACCGCATCAATCCGGGCAATGTCGGCTTCAAGGACAAGAAGGACCGCCAGTTCTCGGCCATCGTCGAAATGGCGATTCTGCACGGCAAAACCGTGCGCATCGGCGCCAATTGGGGCTCGCTCGATCAGGAGCTTTTAACCAGCCTCATGGACGCGAACGCCAAAACCGCCGCGCCCGCCCCCGCCGACGCGGTGATGCGCGAAGCCATGGTGCAATCGGCCCTGCTCTCCGCCGCGCGCGCCGAGGACATTGGCCTGCCCCGCAACCGGATCATTCTCTCGGCGAAAGTCTCCGCCGTGCAGCAGCTCATCGCCGTTTACCGCACGCTGGCGCGGCGCAGCGATTACGCCCTGCATCTCGGCCTCACCGAAGCCGGCATGGGCTCGAAAGGCATCGTCGCCTCCTCGGCCGCCCTCGGCGTGCTGCTGCAGGAAGGCGATCGGCGACACCATCCGCGTTTCGCTGACGCCGGAGCCCGGCGGCGATCGCACCATCGAGGTCAAGGTCGGCCAGGAAATCCTGCAGACCATGGGCTTTCGCACCTTCGTGCCGCTGGTCGCCGCCTGCCCCGGCTGCGGGCGCACGACCTCCACCGTGTTTCAGGAACTGGCGCGCGACATCCAGGCCTATATCCGCGATGAGATGCCGGGCTGGAAGACCCGCTATCCGGGCGTCGAGACGCTGAATGTCGCGGTGATGGGCTGCATCGTCAACGGCCCCGGCGAATCGAAACACGCCGATATCGGCATTTCGCTGCCCGGCACCGGCGAGACGCCGACGGCGCCGGTCTTTATCGACGGCCAGAAGGCGATGACCCTGCGCGGCGAAGGCATCGCCGCCGAATTCAAGACCATCGTCGAGACTTACATCGAACGCCGCTTCGGCGGCGCGAAAAGCGCGGCGGAGTAAGGGCAAACTCTCTGAATGCGGCGCCCAAAAGCCGCGTCACCCCTCCCCGCGCAGAACCTTGCGCTCATATTCCTCGAGCGCGAGCGGTCCCGCCGCTTCGGCCTCGGCCCTGTCGCGTTCGGGCAGAACATCCTCAACGATCGGAAGCCGCTTCCATTGCGCCATCGGCGCCCGCCCTTTCGCATCGGGAACATAGGGCGACGCGGCGATGCGCTGGTAGCGATGAATATAGCGCGGACAATTGACGAAGATGCTGGTTGGCCGAACCCGCGTGAGGAACAGAGCGCCCGGAAACGCTCTCCGCGCCGGGCCGTCGTCATGGCTAGCGAGGCCGTGAACGCGCAACCGCCGCGGCGTCTCGAAATCGATGAAGAGAAGTCCGACGCGAGGATTGGCCAGAACGTCGCCCATCGTCAGAAACATTCCATTGCCGTCGTAGCATGGAAAGACGAGAGCCCCGTCCTCGATGCGCACGAAGCCCGGCGCGCCGCCCTTGTAGGATACAGTCGGCTGTCCGGACGGATCGACCGTCGATAGAAAGAACATGTCTCGGGTCTCGACGAACGCGATCTCCTCGTCGGTGAACTCCTCATGCACGATGACCATATCCTGCCGGTCCGCGAGCGCGCGAGCGCCATATCGGTCCTGCAATTCGCGTCGGCCTTTATGAAACATGCCGCTCCCCGCCTTCTCCTCGGTCATACCAGCGCCCCCAAAACGGCTGGCTCGCCCGGCGTCGGCGCCCTTCGCTGATCGAGCATGCGGAACAGACCCTCGACGCGCGCGCGTTCGGCCTCGGGCTGCGGAAAAATATAGGCCGCGGCGACGTAGACGGCGAGGTTCACGACGAGTGCGACCGCGCCCGAGGTCAAACCCCACGCCCATGGCAGATAGCCCGGGAACATCAGTTCGAGCGCGACGGCGACCGCGAAGCCGCAGACCATCCCCGCGATGGCGCCCTGCCTGTTGCCGCGCCGCCAGAAGATGCCAAGGAACTGCGGCACCGCCAGTTGTATGATGCCCTGGTAGGCGAGCACCGCCAGCGAGAACAATGCGGGAAGCGTGAGGCAGGATAGCCAGGACGCCAGTAGCGTGATGAGCAGCATGCCGAGCTTTGCGACGACGATCATGCGCCTGGGATCGAGCGTTACATAATTGCCGACGAGATCGTTTGCGATCTGCGCGCCATAGGCCTGAATATTGCCGTCGGTATGGCCCATCGAGGCCGCCAGCAGCACGACGCCTGCGAGCCCCAGCAGCACCGGGCCGCCCGCCTCCTGCGCGACGACGAACCAGACGTCGTTTGGATGCGCCATGGCCGAGGGCAGCGTCGAAGCCAGCATGCCGAAGATCAAAAGCGCCGCGCCGAAGGCGAGCGACAAGGGCACAGCGAGCGCCGCTGACTTCTTGAGGCTTTCGACGCCATCCGCCGTGAACAGCCGCACAAAGATGTAGGGCCAGCACCAGCCGCCGATCGTCCCGGTGGCGATCAGGCTGAAGATGTAGAGCGGCCCCTGCTCCGAGTGGAGGCCTGGGATCGCGAACATCTTCGGATCGAGCGCGCCGAACGTCGAGCCTCTGGCCATGACGAGCCACGCGATCAGCCCGCACAACAAGAACCCGCCGCCAACATAGGCGACGAGGCCCTGAAAATAATCCGACACGACGACTCCGCGCATGCCGATGCGAACCGTCCAGATCTGCCGGAATGCGATGACGCAGACGCCGAGAATCACGGCCGCCCTGAAGGGCAGCCGCCCGAACGACATATATTGGAAAAGATCGCCCAGCGCCTGCATGCCGAGCACCAGCCATGGAATTCCCGACACAATGCCGATGATCGCAGCGATGGTGCGGATATGCCGCGAGTTATAGCGCAAGGCGAGGAGATCGGGCTGGGTGCGCAGATCGAATCGCTTGCCCCATAGCCACACCGTACGCGACATCACATACATCAGAACGACGGTCAGCAGGCTGTAGGAGACGACGTAGAACGACATCACGCCAGCCGTCGCGGCGAGAGCGCCGAAAGCGGTGAACATCGACCCCGGATACCACGTATTCAGGAACGACATCGCCTGATAGCGCGCGCCGAACGAACGCCCGCCGACGGCGTATTGCGTGAACGACCCGTCGTCGGCCCGCATCTTCTGCAGGATGTAGATAATCGCCGCGAAGAACGCCGCGAGGAGCCCGAAGGTGACGATCATTGCGCGAACTCCCCGCGCGCGCGGTCGTCGAAATAAGCGGCGACGACGCTCGCCGCGATGCAGGTCCCGACGGCGAGAAAATAGAACAGCGCCCCTGGAAGCCCCAGGATCGGTCTCGTGCTGCCGTCCGCCGCCCAATAGAGCGGCGGCGCAAGCGCGACGATTGCGTCCAGTGTGAACCAGGCTTTGATCGCGGCGGATTGTCCCCGGCGCGGCGGCGGGCTTGTCATTGAAGCGCTCCTCCCGTTTTTCAGTTCAGGCTGCTCATGCAGCTCCGCAGTTTTTCAAGACAGCTCGGCCAGCCCTCCTCGAAGACATCGCGCGCGCGCCTGTCGTCGATGCGCCAGTGTCGCAGCGTCAACTCCGTCGTCGTTGCGTCGATCGCGCGGAAATCGGCTTCGAGAATTGTGACGAGCCCGCGAATTTCGGCGATGGGGCCGTCGTAGATCCAGGTCTTTGCAATATGCCTGCCCGGCTCCAGCGCACGGTACCGCCCGGTTATCACGTGACGCCCGCCCGCAGGATCGACGCTCTCGATGCGGAAGGCGCCGCCGACGCGAACATCCGCCTCGATGGCGACGATGGTGTTTTGACCCGGCGTCAGCCAGCGCCGCATCGTTTCGGGCCGGGTCCATGCGAGCCAGAGTTTATCGCTAGTCGCAGGGATCGTTCGCGTCATGACGATCGTCACATCGTCGTTGGGGGGGCGGTTCATTCCTCTTCTCCGAAGAGGTCGGACAGGCGATCGAGGCTCTCGGCCCAGAATGTCTCATAATGCTTCAGCCAGCCGCTCGCCGCCGCCAGGGGGCGCGTCGAAAGTCGGCAGATATGAACGCGCCCGCGAACGCGCCGATCAATCAGCCCCGCCTTCTCCAGCACCTTGACGTGCTTCGAGGCCGCCGCAAGCGACATAGCGAGCGGAGCAGCCAGTTCGCCGACGGAGAGATCGTCCCTCGCCAGCCGCGCCAGCATGGCCCGCCGCGACTGGTCGGCGAGAGCATGGAAGACTTGGTCGAGGGCCTGCTGATTTAATTCAACCATTTGGTTGAATGTAACTGATCGCACGCGTCAAGGCAACTCGCTGGCTCACGCGCTCGGCCCCGGTCAGCCGCCGGCTAAATCGCCAGTAATTGCGTCACTTGTTCCGGCAACTCGGCGCCCGTCGGTTCATATCCCGCGACGCGCAAAATCGCGTGGCCCGACCTCCCTCCTGCGCGGCCGCCGCGCCGGCTTCTGTCCTCATGTCGGCGCCTACGGCGCCTGCGCCCCGCAGAGCGTGCCATTGATCTGACATTGCGGCGCGATCCCGATCTGCTCCTGCTGCGCGTTCAACTTGCCGATCTGCGCCTGCGTATCGGCGTTGATGTCGGTTCCGGGATTGGCGCAGCCGCAGACCTGGCTTGCGCAACAACTGCACTGGTCGATTTCCTCCAGCGTCATGATCGCCTGCAGGCCGGCCTGGCTCGAAAGTCCGCCGCAGGCGTTTTGAAGGATGTTGGCTTTCTTGAGCGGATTTGGCGGCGGCGGCGCCGATTGCCCGATGCCGAGAGTCGTGCAAATCGCGGCGTCGCAACTATAGGGAATCTGCACGCCCTTTCCCGGCGCGGTCGCCGTACCCGCGCGTATGTCATTCCTGTAGCTGTCGCAGACCTGCTTGCACAGCGGACTCCCTTTCGACACGGGATAGGTCGCGCCGGGCGTGTAGAGCGGGCAGCCCTTGCCGCCCGCCATGTCCGGCAGACATCCGGTCGCTGGCGGATCGGGATGGTTGAGCTTTGGATTATGCGCGGCCGACCAGACATATTGCGGATGCGCCGCCGAACTGCTCGCTGGCGTCAGCGCGTTGGCGTCGCATGGCATGCCGGGCTGGCCAATCTCGAACGGGCCGTCATAGACCGGACATTTGCATTCGACGAGTTCATTGCCCGCGCTGTCGTACTTGCCGGTGTGATAGCAGGGCGCCGTCATGCATCCGGCATATTTTCCCTGCGTGCAGGCCGTCGATCCGGTCGTGTAATTCGACGACATGACCGGCGAAAACACCGAGAGGAGTTGCGCGGTCGGGATCACCCAGTTGCGGTTGACGGCCTGACAGGCGGGCGCCTTGTTCCAGTCTGTGTAGTCATGCGGGCTGCAACCCGCGCCGTCATGCCCGCATGTCGCAGATAGTGCTGAGGTAAAGGTCGAGATTGAGGATCGCGTTGATGTCGACGAAATAGGGCACGGGCGGCGGATATTGCTGCGTGGTGAGCGCATAGCAGGTGCAATTCGCCGATTTGCCATCGCTCGACAAGGCGCAGGGCAGCGCCGGATTGACCGGCGTCGTCCCCGGCGCCGCCACCGGCGTGCTGACCGCGGGGCCGGAATAATAGCAAAGCGCATAGGAGAAGCTTGGGCCGATCGGCGGCCGGCAGGAGAGGAAATTCTCGTTTTTGACCAGGATGTCCGCCGCCGCCGGGCCGAAATAGGTCGTGTAAAGGCTATTGTAATGGAAAGGATAGGGAATGCTCATGCCGGCCTGGCCGTAAAGGCCGAGCGAGCCTCTCATGCCGTAGAGGCCGCTGGCGCTATATTGGGCGGAGGCTGCGCCGGCGCCGAGGCACATCACGCCCAGGAAGCAAAGAAGCCGCGCAATCGGCGCGGCCCACTGGGGAAAAGCGGCGCCGGCTCGGCTCTCACTGCGCATGGAACGACCTCGAATCAAAAACTCATTGAACAATATCAAATACGAGTAGGTATTATCCGTCCGCCGCGCAATCCTAAATCGCCAATAATTGCGTCACCTGTTCCGGCAGCTCGCCGCCCGTCGGTTCGTAGCCCGCGACGCGCAAAATCGCGTGCGCCGGACTCATCGTGACCGCGAGCCGCGTGTAGGGGTTGAGGACCGGCGGCTGCACCCAATCGAAATCGGGGCGCGACAGAGGCTCCGGCCAACGGCTGAGCGCGTCGCGGCGGGCGCGGCATCGCGCCGTCGCGAGTTCGGGCGAACTCGTCAGAAAATAATCGGCCGCGATGCGCGCCTCCCATTTCGGATGTTGCCGCGCCCAATCATTGGCGGCGCCCGTCTCGTTCTCGCGCGTCTCGAAACCCGTCTCCGTCCGCTCGATCACGCAGCGCTCACCCGGCGCGCAACCGATCGAGCACATAGATCACCGGCCGCGCCACAGACGTGCGCTCCAACGCCGAACGCGCGTCGCCATAGGTTGCGCAGCTCTCGAAGACCTGACGCAGCAACTGATCCGGCGGGATGTAGCTGACGCGGGTCCATGTATGAAGCGCATTGGCCGCAAGGTCATAGGCGCGCAGCCAGGGATGTTGCGTGCGCCGCCACATCGGCGCCTGGTTTATGCTCGCCCCGAAGCGCCCCGGCGCCATCGCCGTCAGCGCGCCGGCGTAGCCCGGCCAGGTGACGCTGAAATATTCCCCCGCCGCCGCTTCGCTACGAACGACATCGGCAAGCCGGCCGAGCCCCGGGAACGGCCAGTCGAGCGTGCGCGCGAGCCAGGGCGCGCCCTCTTCCTCGCGCGCCAGCGCAGTGCAGCCCCATTGGTAGGAGCCGTTGAGGAGCCAGATGCCGGAAAAGCCGAGCGTCGCCGCGATTCTGTCGATCTCGGATACATAGGGCGAGCATGACCGGCTGAGCCATCGGCGCGCCGCCGCGTCGAGCGCCGGCACCAGGGGCGCGGCGACAGCCGGCAGGGCGCCAAGGCAATCGTCGCGCACTTCGCGCGCGCGAAAGCGATAAAGCTCGGCATGGCGCAGCGGGCCGCCCATCGCCGACATCGATCACGGGAACGGCCGGCAGGAGCCCGCTCGCCGATTGCGCGTTGCTGGTCGTCATTGCAACTTCCCCGGCTTTCGTCTTCAACGCACCGCCATCTGGGCTTGCATCCTACGCCAAATCCGACGGCGGCGCATCTCTCCGCCGGGACCCGCGCCTGCGGCTGCGATCAATGCGGGTAGGAGCCGAAGGGAAACTTGGTTATGAAAGCGTTTTGAACGCTGCCCGGCGGCCAGCCCTGCGCCGGGTTTTTCAGCGGAAAATCGCGCGAGGCGGTCGCCCCCGAGACGACCACATCGCCAAAGCGATCGACCGCCAATCCGTAGGAGCTATCGTCTTTCGTCCCACCGAGATAGGTGGAGTAGCTCAACCTGCCGCCGTCCGGGGCGATCTGCGTGAGAATAGCGTCAACGCCCCCTTGACGAGAGCGGATCAGCGCATTGCTGGTATAGGGAAACAGCTTCGGCGACTCGACCGGAAAATGCGACAGTTTGAATGCGGCGCCATCAACCCACTCCTCTCCGGCGACGAAGGCGCCGCCTGTCTGATTGACGGCGACGCCGGTGCAAAAGCCTCCCCCACCCAAAAACGTCGAATAGGCGAGGGATGCCTTTCCAGCCAGTGAAGGATCGATTTTCACGAGGTAGGGCTGATCGTTGGCGCTGCCCGCCTTGAGGTAGGGCGCCTTGTTGTAAATGGAGCGTCCATACGGGGTCATTGGAAAGTCGGATGACACTGTGCGGCCGGTGGCGAGGATCAGCCCCCTCGAATCGAGGGCGATGTCATAGGTATCGTCCCTGGCGTCTTTCGAGACGCCTCCGAGATAGGTGCTATACCGCATCACATAGCTGCAGGATACGGGACCGTTGCAATTTTGAGCGGCCCGGAATTCAGTCACGAAGCCATTGCTGAGGTAGCCGTCCTGCGCCGGGAGGCTCCGATAGCCGTTGGCGGTCGTCGGAAAGTCAGGGGACTTCGTGTAGCCCGCCACGGCAATGGCGCCGCCGCTGGCGCTTACCGCAACGCTGTGCCCCCTGTCAATCTGGCTGCCCCCAAGGAAGCTGCAGTAAAGCAGCGAGGCCTTGCCGCTCTTTGCCGGATCGAGGACGCACAGGAAGGCGTCCGACGTATCCTTGGCGCCCTTCATGTCGGGCTGGATGGCGTTCCAGGTAACGGGGAATTTAATCGCCGGCGCGGCGCCGCCGCGTGAACTGGTCGAGCCTGTGAGGTAGACCAAACCCGCCGCGTCGACGGCGATGTTGTCGCCGTTTGCGCTGGCGTCGCCGAAGTCTCCATCCTCGCCATCCACCTCGCTCCCGCCGAGATAGGTCGAGTACCGCAGTTTGCCTTTGGCGTCGAACACGCTGACGAAGTAATCGCTTTTCCCGTTGTTCTTGTCCTGAAAGGCGTTCAGGGTCGGGAACGGTTGCGATCCGTCCGACGTGGTCATTCCGCTGACGGCGACCCCGCCATCCGGCATGACGGCGACCCCCACCCCCATGGATTGCTTGTTGCCGCCCAGGTATGTGCACCACAGGAGCCTGCCGTAGGCGTCGTATTTCACAACGAAAGCCGAGAGCTTGCTGTGCGCCGCCGGTTTGCCTTGGCAAACGAACGGCGCGGCGAGATCGGAGACCTTCGTCGCGCCCGTCACATAGGTGTCGCCCGATGCGTCGCTGGCGGCGTTCTGTGCGTAGGTGCGCACATCGCTGCAATCCGCGCAGGCCGTCGATCCCCCGAGGTAGGTGGAAAAAACCAGGTTCGGAGCGGCCGCGCCCCGCACGGAGGTTTGCGCAATAACCGATGGGCAGCCGCCGCAAGCCATGGTGGCGACGATCAGCCACAGCGCGCAAACGAACGGCTTGCGAAATAAGCGTCGGATCATGACGGCATTCCTTTCTATTGCCTACGAACCGCCGCAGGACGAGCGCTACCAGCAAGGCATCCCGCATCGGGCCAAGCCGGACCGCAAGAAAGGATTTTCGGAATATGGCCGCGCCATTTACGAATAGCAAACTCAATCGCCCAAGCCTACAAAAGGCTTGGGGTCCTTGGCCAGTCGGGCTCGCCGATGGATTTGACGAATGGTCCAAGCTCGACATTCGCCGCTGCGAATGTCGAGCTTGGACCGCAACATGTTGAGCTGGCGAATAACATCGCCCTGAAGCATCCCAGCCAAATGTCCGCTTCGTCGACCACGACACGCCATCGCCGTCCGACGCATCAGCTTCGGCGCAAGAACAGACGAAGGCTCGCGGGGCTTATGCCGCGCGCCTCGGCGTCGTCGAACCATGCGAACTAAGAAAAGCGACCGATGGGCCTCGCCACCGAAGCCGCTACAAAACCCCCAAGGCGCGTTCAGATTTCAATGCCGCCGGCGCCGCGCCGCGAGGCAGATAAGGGGAAGTTGAATGATTGCCCCTCAAATCAACCCCGCCACGATATCGATCGTCGGGGCCGGCAACTCGCTGGTGAAGAAAGACGCTGGAATGGCGTCGGCCGTTGAGGCCCGGCGCTACGCAAAATATACGGCGGCTTTGTACGGACTCATCAAGATGTCGGGCGGAAGTTTGTAGGCCTGAGCGGAAAGAGATCGGCCTTGACGACGATATTGGCCGTGCTGACCCAGACCGCATATTTGTAGCTCTTGCTGCGGATATCGATCGACCAATGCCAGTAAACGCCTTTTTCGCATCTTACCACGACCACGGTCCCGCCGCCGACCGCAGCCAGAGCGGTCTGTTCAGCCGCTTCTTTAGAAATGACGCAGTCGCCGGCGACGGCCTGCGCATCCGGCGCAGCGGCGCTCGCGGGAACGGATGAAAGCGAACCGGCGACGCCAAAAACGAGCGCCGAGCAAAGCAACGCACGCATAGACAGCACATTCATCATACTACAGTCTCCAGGCTCAAGACAATATTGCCTATGCCACAGACTAAACCACTATATAGAAGCATAAATGCGACAAAAAGCCGCCATTTTTCAGAATTTGCGGCTTCGATTTTCATCTTTATGACATAACCGCTTTCGTTACAACACTTATTCGTGATAATTGATTGTGCGTATTTCTACTTTCAAGTATATAAAATCAATATAAATGGATAGATACTAACTTTTATGCCACTTTTTGGATCCAGATCGCCACATCAACCATATCGACTCAAGCCGATAGCTCCTCTTCTTAAGGAGGAGTCGAGGTTGCTTCGTCGCAAATACGCTAAATTCGAGCGTCCAGCGCTTCGCCAAGCTTGCGAAAAACTTGAGTTACCTACAAGCCGAAAACTCCCATCGCCAGATGCTAAGGTCAAGTTTTTCACTCCGCCTCAGCGCTAGGTTTAGCTCATGAACCTTGCCGCTAGCTGACGAACGCCGTCATTTATTACGCCCTCGCCTATGGCAGTCGCAAAAGCAGAGGACGCCGCAGGTATGACGCCCAAGCAGTTCGCGTCCTCGCGAAACAAGCGATTGCGGCCTGTTCAGAGGGAGGCGTGGGCGGCAGCTGGCGGCAGTGAAATCGGGAGTTTGCGATTAGCAGCGACGAACTGGCGCGCCTGGGCCACCCGCCTCCGCAAGCCGGCAACCGCCTGAAAGTTAATAAATTCGGCCGGAATGTATGGCGATAAAGTCAGCCTCGCTCTGTTTCATCGCTCCATATATAAATGGCCGAGCCTGGAAGAAACTCTCACGCATGAAAAGCACAGCTAGCCCGTCATGATGACAATAGCCGATATTATTGATTGTATTCCCCGCCTATCAAATCATCCAGCCTCGTTATCATGGGCGAGAATTCACTGGCGTGAATGCCGCTGCGTCCTTCAAAAGGCCGATCATAGACTAAGACGAGACCGAATAGCGTCCCCAGCGTCGCCATGTGAATCGTCAAAATTAGCTGCGAAAACGCTGTTTTGCTTGTCAGTATGAAAAAATGAAAAACCAACAAAATCTGCATGAAAAACACAGAGTAATAGAATACTTCAGCAAGATTCTTTCCCTTATATTTCAAGCGATCGAATCGCGCTTCTATCATGTCCTTCAGGATTCCCTTTAAGTCCTCCTTCGTTTTGGACTCACTCACATTTTGCGGCGAAAAGGTCTTAATAGAAACAACGAGATCATCGAGCAACTGCTCCGTGACCTCATCGCGCTCCGTTGTCTTCATAAATGCCCACTCTCTGTTTACAATCGACGTCAAATAAGCTTTAAGATATGGCTTTATCTGATTCATACTCTCGCTTTGCAATGGGGCCATAACTCTTTCCAAAGAGTATATTGTTTCAAGCTCACGCTTGACGACCCCATTGATTTGTTGGACCGTCGAAACAGACTGCACGAGAACGAAAATCAAAAGAACAGCATTTACAGATACCAACGTTCCAATGATTGTTACACCGTAATAGCTATCTCCTTTTATTGTAATTTTTCCGAACGCTATTTTAAATAAGTTATAAAACAGCAACCCGAGCAGACAATACACAGTGACGCAAAAGGCTACAATTTGAATATCGCCGCTTCCGAGAATTTGATCTATCAAGCCCATGCAACCCTCTCGCGCCTCGACTGGATATTCTCAATCTTCAAACCGCCGCTCCCGCCAGGCCGCGGCGGCGCAGTAAACCGAGGTCGTCAGGCCCCTCGGCCCTGGAGAAACAGTTGCGCGAAAAGCCGCGGAACGCGCGCTAGATCAGCCCCGCCGCGATATTGATGGTCAGCGCCAGCACCGCGCTGTTGAAGAAAAACGCCAGAATGGAGTGCATCAGCGAGACGCGGCGCATTTCCTTCGAGGTGATCTCGACGTCGGCAGTCTGCGAAGCGACGCCGATGATGAAGGAAAAATAGACGAAATCCAGGTAATCGGGAAAGTCGGTGCCGGGAAAATGCAGCCCACCCGCGTCTTTCGGCTCCTTGCCGGGCTCCTGCTCCACCTCGTCGAAATATTCATGCGCATAGTGCGACGCGTAGATGAGATGGATGAAAAACCAGGCGCTGAGAATCGTCACCCCGGCCAGCCCGACATGCAGGCCCTTGTGCAGTCCCGACATGTCCTTGGTGGCGGCGAGCTGCGCGATGATGGCGGCGATCGAGGCGATCGCCGCGAAACTCGTCAAAATCAGAATGAAAAACCGCCCCTCATCGCTGTCGCGGGCGCGGCGGCGCATCAACTCCGTGGTCGCCGTGTAAAACATGATTCCGGAGAGGATGAAATAGAGCCAGGTGCCGGCGTTCCAGGCGATCAGCAGCCGCGTCGTGTGATGAATGGTGGGCGGCAGGAAAAACCCGACCACGAGGCCAAACAGAAATGCGATGAAAAGCCGCGGATGGCCCCGGACAGTTGCATAGGGATAATCGACGCCCCACATCCCGCGACCCTTTATCGTTCAATTGGCCCGCGCAGCCACGAAGCGCGCGGCCTCTTTCAGGATCGACGCATCGCGCCCTTGCGACAATAAATCGAGCGCGGCGACGGCCTCGGCGGCCAGCCGGTCGCGCCGCGCCCGCGCCGCCTCGAGCCCCAGCGCGGCGACCAGCGTCGCCTTGTTGCGCTCGGCGTCCTTGCCGGCCCTTTTGCCGAGCACCGCCTCATCGGCTTCGACGTCGAGAATGTCGTCGGCGACCTGAAAGGCCGCCCCCAGCGCATGGCCATAGGCCGAGAGCGCCGCGCGCGCCTTCGCGTCCGCCCGGCCAAGGATCGCGCCGGCGACGACCGAATAATGCAAAAGCGCGCCGGTCTTCATCGATTGCAGCTTGATCACCGCTTCGGCCGTATGCGGCTCGCGCGCCTGCTCGGCCTCCAGATCCAGCACCTGCCCGCCGATCATGCCGCCAAAGCCCGAGGCGCGGGCCAGCGCCAGCACGAGCTCGGCCCGGATCGCCGGGTCTTCATGGGTCAGCGGATCGGCCGTCACATCGAAGGCGTAGGTCAAGAGACTGTCGCCGACGAGGATTGCGGTCGCCTCGTCATAGGCCTTATGGGTTGTCGGCCGGCCGCGGCGCAGATCGTCATTATCGAGCGCGGGCAGATCGTCATGCACGAGCGAATAGCAATGGATCATCTCGACCGCGGCGGCGGCGCGCAGCACGCCTTCGCCTTCCGCGCCAAAGAGCCGCGCGGTCTCGACGACAAGGAAGGGCCGCAGCCTTTTGCCGCCGCCAAGGCTCGAATAGCGGATCGCCTCGAGCAGGCGCCCCGGCCGCGCGATCTCGCCGGGCAGCGCGGCTGGCGAAAGCAGGCGGTCGAGCAGCGCCTCGATCGCCTCGGCGACAGTCTTCAGCCGCCTGTCGAATTCCGCTCCGGCCGCGCCCTGCGTCATGCTCGCCTCAACCTCTTGCCCGCGATCCGGCCGTGCTAGGGCCCGCCAATAATGTCGAGGCCCGGCTTGCCCGATCCGGCGAGATCGGTCAAGGCTCGCGCATGGCGCCGCATTTCCGCCGAAGGGGTCTTTTCGGCACGATCTTTCTCGTCCTGTTCTCCCTCGCGGCGGCGCTGGCGATCGGCTTTGTCGCCCTGGCGCTCGCCTATATCACTGTGCCGCCCGTCTCGACGCTGATGCTGGCGCGCTGGATCAGGGGCGAGCCGACGACCCGCGTCTATGTTCCCCTCAGAGGAGATTTCGCCCAATCTGCGCGGCGCGGTGATCGCCTCGGAGGATTCGCTGTTCTGCCGGCATCATGGCGTCGACTGGGGCGCCCTCAGGGAAGTGCTCGACGAGGCCGACGAGGACGGTCCCTCGCGCGGCGCTTCGACCATCACCATGCAGACGGCCAAGAATGTGTTTCTCTGGCCGGGCCGCTCGGCGATCCGCAAGGGGCTCGAAATCCCGGTGGCGCTGTTCATCGATTTTCTCTGGGGCAAGCATCGCGTTCTGGAGGTCTATTTCAACATCGCCGAATGGGGCGACGGGATTTTCGGCGCCGAGGCCGCCGCGCAGCATTATTTCCACAAAAGCGCGAGGCAGCTGAGCCTGCAGGAAGCCGCCCTGCTCGCCTCGGCCCTGCCCAATCCGCATCTGCGCGATCCCGCCCACCCGACGCGCAACCTCGCCCGCAGAGCCGGAACCATCGCGGCGCGGGTGAAGAACGAGGACACGAGCTGCGTGGATTAGGGGTTAAAGCCGCACTCCTCATCCTGAGGAGCGCACGCAGTGGGCGTCTCGAAGGATGGCCAACGCCTCGCGGGCACCGTCGCCCTTCGAGACGGCCTTTCAGGCCTCCTCAGGGTGAGGGCTTGGTATTGATCGAACGGAGCTACTTCTGACATGTTAACAGCGCAGCGTGAGACAGGAAGAAGACCTGTTATGTCAGTTCGTTTGGTGCGGCATCATCAGCTGGCACTTTTAATCATTGCTATTGTTGCGATAGGCGGAGGATCGATATATTGCTATGGCTGGGCGCAGGCAAATAAGTGTATAAACAATGACATTAACGAGCATCTTTATAAACAGAATATTGTTGATTTAATTAAAAAAAGGTCAGGCGCAGTCGTTAGTATAGACACAGTTATTATTGGCAAGAGCGCTCCGCACTTTGACGGCGACATCATTGTAGATTTTAGTGTGCCTACCCGGGGATTTTCGGGGATTGGCATAGGTAATGGATGCGGAATGCGCGAGATATTCTAACTGGAGCACAGCAGCGCGCATTGTCCTCACGCCGGAGCCTGAGTTCGACCCGTCCAAGCGGGGCGATCTTTGATTGTTTGTCGTCCATAGCTACTCCGCCGCTCCCTTTCTGACGGTTCCGATGGGCAGGAATAGAGTCGCCGGTCTACCGGCGAAGCGCCGGAATCCATGATGCTGATAAAATGCGACGGCTGCGGCGTCTTTGGCGTCGACGACCAGCGCGAAGGCCTTCATATCGCTTTTGAGAACCCGCAGCGCAGCATCGGCGATAAGGGCGCCGCCCAGTCCCTTGCCGTGGAAACGCTGATCGACGGCGAGACGGCCGACGAGGGCCCCCGGCAAAACCGGGTAGCGCGGCAGGCGCTTTAGAACCTCCACCGGGAGGTCGCTCGCCGGAACGCTCGTCGCCGCCAGCGTGTAGTAGGCGGCGATCGCCTGGGTCGCCGCCTCGACAGCGACGAAGCAACTCGCCACGAGCCGCTTCACATCCTGCGAGGCGTGTTCGCGGAGATAGCGGTCAAGCGGCGCCGCGCCGCAGGAGAACCTTGAGCGGTCATGACCGCCGAGCGGCTCGATGACGAAGCCGCCCTTCACCGCGCATTATCGATGAGCGCGCGATGACGGCGAAAGGCCCGGCGCAGCGCCGGCGTCGGTTCTGGCGGATTGAGGATCGCTTCGGCGAAGGCGCGCTGATCCTCGACAGAGAGGCGGATGATCTGCGTCTCCGCGATGGTGCGGTTGGCGGCGTCCTGCGCGGCGGCGACGACGAAGTCGCTGACGCTGCGGCCGGTGATTTCGGCGGCGCGCTTGACGACAGCGAGAGCGTCGGGCGCGATGCGCGCCTCGATGCGCGCCGTGCGGTTAGGTTCCTCGGCCATTAGATCCCCTCCTTCTGTCATGTACGGTAAATAGCCGTACGTTGCAAGGAAATTCCGCCCAGCGGGACCAGACCATCGCCGTTTATAGAAAACGCGACGTCGACCGGATCGACGAGTCCCGAAGCCTAGCATTACAGTTGCGATTTCATGTGAGCGCGCCTTGCTTGGGCTTGATGTGCTCGCCGCCAGAGCGACCAAGCGATGACGAACTCCGGTCGGATTCGCTTTCGAGCAAGGCGCGTGGCGATGCGGCGGATTTCCTGCATGGACCAGCGGATGAGCGATGGGCTGGTCAACGCCGCGTCCGACTGGGTGTCTTCGCCTTGCGCCGCATTGTTTTTGGGGGCGGCGCGACCGTATTGGCGTGAACGCGGATCGCCGCCATCATGGCGAAGGCGAGCATGACCAGCGAGACGTGACGGCGCCATCCATGCCAAGAGCGCGTCTCGTTGTGATCGAGCCCGAGTTCGTTCTTCGTCGTTTCGAAACTGTCTTCGATCGCCCAACGATGGCCTTCGATTTTCGCCAGCCTTTCGATCGATGTTCCCCGCGGAGCCCAGGTCGTGAAGAAGGCGAGATCGCCGTCGGCGATTTTACGGCGGATCAAAAGTCCGCGCGTCCATGGCTGCCCGGCGAGCGCCTCGTTGTATTCGCCGCCATCGAGATCGGCGAGTTCGAGATAGGCCCAGTCGTGCAACCGCTCGCCCTTCGTTCCCGCGCCCGCCGAAAGACGCCGCCACGCGGAGACCGGCAAGCCATCGGCGATCTCCTTCGCCGTTCCAGCGACGGTCCGCGGCTTGCCCCAGGAACGAAACGGATCATTGGATTTCACGCCGAGCACATAGCCCTTGCCGGCGCGCCGCAACGCCATTTCAATGTCGCCGACGCCATAGACCGTGTCGGCGGCGACGAAGGAGAACGGAACTTTCGCTGCAATGGCGCGCTCGATCATGACGCGCGCCAGCGCTGGTTTGGTCGCAAAGCCGCCAGAGGCGCTGTCGATGATCTCTTGCGGCACATGCGCCTTGGCCATGCGCGCCGGATCGTCCGTCCAGCTCTTGGGCAGATATAATTCGCGGTCGATGAAGGCGTGGCCGCGCGGCGCCACATAGCAGGCGAAGACGCCGATCTGGCAGTTGGTGATCTTGCCCGCCGAACCCGTATATTGCCGCGCGACGCCGCAGGACGCCTTGCCCTGTTTCAAGAACCCCGTCTCGTCGACAACGAGAACCGCGTCGTCGTCGGCCAGGGTTTCGAGCGCGTAATCGCGCACGATGTCGCGTAGCGCATCAGCGTCCCACTGGCCGCGACCCAGAATGGCCTGTTGCCGCCACGGACCAGGATCGCCAGCCGCTTCCGCCCGCATCCAGCCGGTCTTACGGCGCTCCTCGCCGAGCAGACCCTCGAGAAAATTCTCCGCGGACCGCGCCACCCGCGCTTGCGTAAACAGCGGCCGCATCCGACGCTTCACATCTCGCAGAGACGACGCCCACAGTTCCAACGTCGTCTCGATCGACGCTCCCGACATCCCGTGACCCCCCATGACGAATCATGGTGACCCAGTGAGTCAGAAATCAGATAAATCCGCAACTGTAATACTAGGGTCCGGACCCATAAAGGATTCCCGGCGGGACAAATTTATGATTCACCGCTCCCGAGGGGGACGGCTCATGATTCGCGACTATTTTTGGCTTTCGGACGATCAGTTTGCGCGGCTTCAGCCGCTTTTGCCGACGGACACGCGGGGTAAGCCGCGCGTTGACGACCGCCGGGTCATCAGCGGCATTGTTCATGTGGTCAAATCCGGCGGTCGCTGGATCGACGCGCCGGAGGTCTATGGACCGCGCAAGACGCTCTACAACCGCTTCGTCCGCTAGGCGGCGAAAGGCGTTTGGGTCGACATGTTTCATGCGCTCGCCGCGGCGGGCGGTCCACCCGCGCAGGTGCTGATCGACAGTTCCGCCGTCAAGGCTCACCGGGGCGCCGCCGGGGCGAAAGGGGGGAGCGCGCTCAGGCGATCGGCCGCTCGCGTGGCGGCAGAACCACAAAAATCCATGCTCTGACCGACGCCGCCTGTCGCCCCATCGCTTTTCTGCTCACCGGCGGCCAGGTCGCCGACTGTACGGCCGCCGCCCTGCTTTTGGAGAAGATGCCGGAAGCCTCGATCCTGCACGGCGACAAAGGTTACGACAGCAACGCCGTCCGCCGGCAGGCCGAGGACAAGGGCGCGATGCCGAATATCCCGCCCAAATCAAACCGGCGCTGGAAGAACTGCTTCTCGCCTCATCTTTATCGAAACCGCAACGCAATCGAGCGCATGTTCTGCCGCCTGAAGGATTACCGCCGGATCGCCACACGATACGATCGTCTCGCCGGAAACTTCCTCGCAGCCGTCTGTCTCGCCGCAACCGTCAGCTATTGGATATGAGTTCCGCCCCTAATCCGCCGCCAGCACGACGTCGGATGGTTTGAAGAAAGCGGCGAGCCGGTCGCCCGGCGCGATGCGCAGATCATCGGCGCTCTCGATCGGCGCGACGGCGGTCAGGATCTTGCCGTCGCCAATGTCGAGCTTGATCTCGCTATTGCGGGCCCCGTCGATGCGCCCCGTCGCCTGCCCCAGCAGCATGTTGCGGCCCTGCGGGTTGATCGCCGCCTCGGGCGGCGCGAGAATCACGAATGAGGATTTGACCAGGGCGACGACGCTGCGTCCCGGCGCGAGGCGCAGATCCTCCGCCGCGCCGCGCGTGACGAGGGCGCGGATGTCGTTCGTTGCGGAGACGCGCATTGTCACGGCGGCGTCGACCGGATCGTCGTCGACCTGAACCACCATGCAGCGGAACGCGTTGCGGGCGCTGATCTTGACGGCGAGGCCCCAGAGCAGAAGATCGTCGAAATTGTCCAGCCCCTCGGCGGCGATCGCGCCCGAGATGCGGGCGAGCTTGTCCTCCAGCCGGCGGAAGGCGGCGATGAGCTTGCGCCCCTCCTCGGTGACTTCGGCGGCGCCGCCGCGCTTGCCCCCCGTGCGGGTGATGAAGGCCGGCCGGGGCAATAGATTATTGATCGCCTGCACGGCGTCCCAGGCCGCCTTGTAGCTGAAGCCGGCGACTTTCGCCGCCTTGGTCATGCTGCCATGCGCGATGACAGCTTCGAGCAGCGCGATGCGGTCGCGCCCAACGAGCAGCCGTCCGTCGCTTCGCAGGCTTAGGAGAGCGTCGATCTGGTTGACCGGCATGAAGATGATCCCTCTGCGCCATGGACAGCGCCCGATCAGGCGGGCTGCCAGGCCATGCTAGAGCAATTTCCTGGCAAATCGGGCGCCGCATCTTGCGGCGTCGCCGGCCGACCGGCCTTTTAGGTCGACGCTTTTTCGCGTCGCCGCGTTGACACGTTATATACGCAGGATATATCAAATACCCACCAGCGGCGCCAGACGCCGGAGGGCCATCCAACGCATCAGTGGGGAGAATTCATATGACTTCCGAAGTCGAGGGCAATTGCGCGGTTCTGGAAAGAGTCGAAGCGCCGGTCGAAGGGCCGCGCCTGACGATCGTCGGCGACGAGACGCGCGGCCTGACGGCCCCCGCCCCGGTCGCCGCCAGCACGGTCAATATCAACGTGCGCTTTCACCCCGACGGCACGGTCAATATGATCGACGCGCTTCCCCGGCATTGCAGCGGGCAGCAATGGTTCTATCGGCTCTGCCGCGCCGAAGGCGCCAAATTCCAGGTCTTCGCCGGCGGACGCGGCCGCTTCCGCGTTGAGCCCGCCGCTTTCGAAGCCCTTACGGCTGAAACGTCGCACTGATCCCTGACGACCGCGACGCGCAGGAACGCCGCCGAAATCGAGGCGGCGCCCTGCGCGTTTTGAGCCTCTGCGTTTTGCGATAGCCAAGCCGGACATTTCATTGTATGAGCCGCGTTCACCTTGATTTCCGTTGAGCCGCTTCGCTCGCTAAAACCCGAGATTGATCCCTATGGCCGTTCCGAAACGCAAAACCTCCCCGATGAAGCGCGGCTTCCGCCGCTCCGCCGATGCGCTCGCGGCCCCGACCTATGTCGAAGACAAGGATTCCGGCGAGCTGCGGCGCCCCCATCATGTCGATCTGAAGACCGGCATGTATCGCGGCCGGCAGATTTTCACGCAAAAAGACAAGGAAGCCTGAGGGTTTCTGTCTGATCGCCTATGATCGCCCCAATTGGCGGCGATTGGCGATGCGACGTGCCTGAACAAGGCGCTCCATTCGCTCCAAGGACGCGGATCGCCCGCGCCGGAGCGATGGGAGAAGGCCCATTCCGGCCCGCCCACATGAACTTCCAAAGACGCCCCGGCCAATTTTCATGTTGCGCGAAAGGCTTCGGGCATGGGTGTTTCACGTGAAACACCCTGCTCGCCCGCCGGCCCTGCAAATGCGCTTATCTCGCTGAATATATATGTATATTCAGAGTATTATAAGAGCTTCCTCGATAATAGAATGAAGTAAATTACGCTGCCGCCAGGAGCCGCTGCGACACAACTTCACGTAACGCGCGAAGATCGCTGGCGAAGGATCTGATTCCTTCGGCTAATTTCTCGGTCGCCATAGCGTCCTCGTTCAACATGAACCGGAACGTCTTTTCGTCGAGACTCATTTTCGCCGTCGCGCTTTTCGCCGCGGCGAAAGGATCAAGCTGGCGCTCTAACACCCCGGAATCCTTAGCCAATTCGTCGAGCAGCTGCGGCGAAATGGTGAGCCGGTCGCAACCCGCGAGCGCTTCGATCTCGCCCAGATTGCGGAACGAGGCGCCCATGACGACCGTGTTGATTCCATTTGCTTTGTAATACGCATAGATCTGCTTCACCGAGAGCACGCCAGGATCCGTCTCGGCCGTAAAGGTCTTGCCCCCGGCCTTGACATGCCAGTCGAGGATGCGGCCGACGAAGGGCGAGATGAGGTAAGCGCCGGCGTCAGCGCAGGCCGCCGCCTGCGTCAGCGAGAAGATGAGGGTCATGTTGCAGTCGATTCCCTCGCGCTGCAGGATTTCGGCCGCCCGGATGCCTTCCCAGGTCGCCGCGATCTTGATCAGGATCCGGCCGCGATTGACGCCTCTTTTTTCGTATTCTTCAATGATTTGGCGCGCTTTCGCGAGCGTTCCGGCAATGTCGAAGGAAAGATCCGCGTCGACCTCGGTCGAGACCCGTCCAGGCACGATTTTGGTCAATTCCTCGCCGAAATTGATGGTCAGCCGGTCCGCGATCTCGCTGGTCAGACGATTGCGGCCGCGGCCCCATGCGATCGCTTCCGCAACCAGCGGCGCATAGGCTTCCAACTGGGCCGCCTTGAGAATGAGCGTCGGGTTGGTGGTGGCGTCGACAGGCGCGAAGGCGCGGATCGTCTCCATATCGCCGGTATCGGCGACAACGACAGTCATGGTTTTCAGTTGATCAAGTTTTGATGGCATGGAGCGGGTCCGGTGTTGCGCGAGGCGGCCCTTATAGCCGAACGTCGCGCGCGATGCATTGTTTCATGTCGGCCCCGGCGCCGACTTCAGAAATACGCCGGGCGAAGCCGCCCGGCGAGAGCTTCGCGGTTTTGCGTTTTCGGCTAATCGATGAGGCGCTCCAGCGCGCGGCCAGCCTTCGACTTCAGCTCCTTGGCGTCGAGCGTCCCCTCATTGTTGACGTCGGCTTTCTTGAAGAGCTCTTCGACGATGGCGAGATATTCGTCCTTGGTCAGCGTGCCGTCTTTGTCCGGATCGCCCGCCTTGAATTCCTTCTTGCCGACGGCGCCCTTGGTTTCCTTGCGATCGAGCGTCTTGTCGGAATCCTTGTCGAGCGCGTCGAACTGCGCGCCTGCCGCTGCCTTCGCCTCGGCGAGGTCGAGCGTCTTGTCACTGTCCTTGTCAAATTTCGAGACAGTATCGGAGGCGGCCAGAACAGCCGGCGCCGACTGCAGGAAAAGACCCGCCGTCAGCGCGCCAATGAAGGCGATGTATTTAACATTTGCGGTTCTATAAACCATTTCTTTACTCCATACATTACGACGCCAGCCCGGTTATATTCTAAAATATAACATTTTACCTTTGTTCATATCCAGAACAAGGCCATATAATCGATTCAAATGGTTCTTCAAGACGATCACCGCTAGTGGCGGAAATTGATCGTCTTGGTGAAGTTGAACCGGCCGCCGGGAATCTCGGCCGGGGGCGGCGGAAACGGGCTGGAGCGCCGAACGGTTGCGACCGCCTCGGCGTCGAGCGCCGCCGAGCCGGAACTCCGGCTGAGGCTCGCCGAGACTAGCCGGCCTGACCGGTCGATCGAAAAACTGACCGAGGAAGCCCCCGTGGCGCCCTGCGCCGATGGACGGATATCGGGTGTTGCTATTGACCCGCGCCGACACGAGTCCCTGCCAGGCGCTGGCGGACATAGACGACGAGCCGGCCGATCCTCGCGCCGCCTGAGCCGCGCTCTGGCCTGGCGCCCCCGCGCTTTGACGCGGCGGCGCGCTGGTCCGCGGCGCGCGCGGGCCAGGCTCATCGCTTGGGCTGCGCCTTTGGGGTTTCCTTTTCCTCCTGCCTCTGCCGCTCGACCTTCGGCTTTGGCTCGACCTTGGGCTTTGCTTCCACCTTCGGCTTTGGCGCAATCTTCGGCGGTTCGGGCGCCGGCTTCTCGGGGGCGATGAGCACGGCGTCGGCTTTCGGCTCCGGCGGCAGCTCCGGAACAGGCATCGGCTCCGGCTGGACGAGTTCGGGCTCCGGCGGGGGCGGCGGCGGCTCGACCTCGGGCTCAGCCTCCCTCATCTGCGGTCCAGGCGGAACCTCGACCGCAGGCGCCGGCTGCGAAACCGCCATCGGCGGCAGTTCGATCATCACCGCCGCCTCCGGCTCGCCGGCCTGATTTGGCGCCTCGACCCGGCTGCTCAGCCAAAAGGCGATCCCGGCGTGGACGATAACGACCGCAGCCGCCGCCAGAATCCAGCGCCGATGCGGACGATCTGTCGTCCGGCGGCAGAACCAGGGGAGGCCGCATCGTCATCGCGGGCATCTGCAATCGGGCGCTCACGTTCATTCGGGCGCTCAGGAATGCGTGTCTGGCGCCTGCGGCGCCGCGCCCGCCCCGGATCCCGCGTCGAGGCCGACAAGACCAATCTTGAGATAGCCTGCCGCGCGCAAAAGATTCATCGCCTCCATCACGTCGCCGTAGGGAACGCTCTTGTCGGCGCGCACGAACACCCGCTGCTCCTTGTCGTTCTGCGTCTGCGCGTCGAGCGCCGCGCCGAGATTGCCCCGCGCGACGGGATCTTCGCCAAGCGACAAGGTGAGGTCGGATTTAATGGTCAAAAACAGCGGCTTGTCCGGGCGCTGCGCGGGCTGCGCCGTGGACGCGGGCAGATCGACGTTGACGTCGACCGTCGACAGGGGCGCCGCCACCATGAAAATGATCAAAAGAACCAGAATCACGTCTATGAAAGGCGTGACATTGATCTCGTGATTGACGTCGAGATCGTCGCCGTCCGAGGTCGAGAGCCGAACCGCCATGGCCTCACTCCGCCGGCCGGCGCATGGCGATCACATGCGGAAGCGTCCTTCGGCGGCGAAAGAGCCTCGCGGTCGAGATCGCGCGAAACATGGCGCAGAACTTCGGCTGCGGCGTCGCCGAGCTGGGCGCGATAGCCAGTGACCGCGCGCGCGAACGCATTATAGATCATGACCGCCGGGATGGCGGCGACGAGGCCCATCGCGGTCGCCAGCAAGGCTTCGGCGATGCCAGGCGCGACGACGGCAAGATTGGTCGTATGCGACTTCGAAATGCCGATGAACGAGTCCATGATGCCCCAGACCGTGCCGAAGAGGCCGATGAAGGGCGCCGTCGAACCGATGGTGGCGATGATCGCCGTGCCGCGCGCCATTTTGCGTCCGGCATGGGCCTCAAGGCGCGACAGCAGGGCGGCGACGCGCTCCTTGACCCCATCGGCTGGCAGCCCCGAGGAACGTTCCTCCTCGCCTGCCGCCGCCCGTACGAAGATTGCGACCGGCGAAACAGAATTCGGCGAGGGCCTGTTCCGCGGCGCGCAGGCTCGGCGCCTCGGCGAGCGTCTCGAGGCCACGCCGGGCGGTCCGCCGCGCGGTCCACAGGTCGATGCTTTTGGCGAGCCAGATGGTCCAGGTGACGAGGGACGCGAGCGCCAGCCCTGTCATCACGATCTGCACGACGAAATTGGCGTGCTGGAACATGCCCCATGGCGATAGATTGCTCGGCACGGCGGAAGGAAGCGAGCCTTGCGCCTCAGCCGGCAGTTGGATCGGCGCGCTGGCGGGATTGTCTGATCGCGACGCGGCTGCGGCGTCAGGCGCAGAAGCGGGAAGCGACGCGGGCGCAGCAGCCGTCCCGGCCGCTTCCGGCGCGGCGGCGGGCGCCTGCGCCAGGGCTGAAGTCGCGAGCGCGAAGCTCAATCCAATCGCGGCCAGCGCCCGGTGGAATGCGTGCGCGCCGAAAAAACGGCGGCGCTGGCCGGCGATCGGGCCGACCTTGATGTCAATTTCAGCCAACATCATAGAATAGTTCCTGCCACTCTCGGGATTAATTCACGTTTCCGCCCATTCAGCACGACGATCATAAAGAACGCCGGCCCGTTTCGCCAGCAAAACAGATATTGGATCAAGTTCAGGGTCAAGTCAGGAATTCGCCATCACGGCGAGGGCGGCGAATCGCAGCCCGCGTCTCGCTCCTGTCCAGCAAAATCATCGTCTCGACGACGGCCTGCATCGCCGCGTCAATGCGCCATGAACACGGGAAGATTGGTCTCGGCCAGGATTTCGCTCGTGACCTTGCCAAAAATGAGCTGGCGCAGCCGGCTTCGCGTATAGCCGCCCTTGATGAGGAGGTCCGCGCCCAGGACGGCGGCCGTATCGAGCAGCGCCGCGGCGGGCGAACTTCCCGCGCCTCCGACAAGCCCCACCCGAGCCGGGACGCCGTGCCTGCGCAGGCTCTTCGCCACCTGTTCATCGCCGGGACCGGGCAGCGCCGGACCTGGCACGGTGAGGACGACGACATCTTGCGCGCGCATCAGCAGCGGCATGGCGAAAGCGATGCTGCGCGCCGTATCGGTGGTGCCGTTCCAGGCGATCGCGATGCGCTCGCCGAGCGTCGCAGGCGGCAGCGGCGGCGCGATCAGAACCGGCCGGCCGCTCTCGAAGAGAACGGCCTCAAGGGTTGATTTGCGCGGCAGCCGAAGACCGGGCCCCGGTCGGCCGACGGCGATGACATCGAACACGCGGCCATATTCGCCGACTCCGGTGTCGGAGATCAGCGCCTCCCCGCCCCAGCCATATGAGGGCCCATGCAGATCCCCGCGCGCGCGCTCGACATGATGCGCGCTCATGAAGCCCTCGAACAGCCCGCGGCTGTGGTCGACGAAATCGCGCCGCGTCCGCTCGTCGAGCACCACGCCGCTCAAGGCGAAATCGGCGGCGACGAATTCGGCGATGTCGGGGCCAACCGCGACGCCCTCGATATAGCTGTCGAAGCTTCGCGCCAGATTGACGGCGACCTGCGTCACCGCGTCCATGAGGGCATGGTCCTCGACCGGAATCAGGATTGATTTCATGACGATGTTCCGGCGGCGCTGAACCAGGGGCGACCAGACCGGTTCGCCAGCCGGCAAGTCGTCAGGGACGCGGGCGGCGGCGCCGGACAAGATCGGAGCGCCGCCCACGCAAAAGTTTGTCCGATTTCGCGGGCCGGGACAATGGCGCGGCGCTCTTGCGGCGGAACAGCGCGCGGCGGGTCGACGAACGCCTCGGCGTCTGCGCGCCAATGCCCGGCCGCGGCGGCATAAATGAAATATTTATCATATCTATAATGTTAAATGATCACTGCCTTTACGCAATATTTGTCAACCCCCTACAGTGGAGATCAAGGCGTTTTTGAGGCGGAAGCGGCCCGCCTCGAGCAGCGGCCCGGACAAGAAGGACGAATCATGGGCGCGGTCACATCCTTGACGGCGGCGCGCAGACAGCGCATCGATCCGCTCGAGAACAGCATCGAAAGGCTTCTCCGCGAGGCCCGCGCCAAACTGATCGAAACCGGGACGCGCAACCGTCTCATCCACACGCCACGCAGCGGCAAACGGACGCGTTGCCTGCCGGTCGTCAGCGCCAAGCCGGACGCCGTCTTCGTCAGTCTCTCGCGCGAAAAGAAGATGCTTCGCCTCCTCCCAGCCAATGGCTTCCAGGAGGCGGCGCCGGACGCCGCCGGCGAAAAGATTGCGCGCCTCATCGCGCGGGAACAAGATCAAGCTGGCGGCAAGGCCAGTCACGCGAGCCGCAACGGCCTGCAGACGACGCTCGCGCCCGAACCGCTGCAAAAACGCCTTCACGCAATTTATCGCGACGCCAAGACCGCCGAAGAGGAGCGCGGCGTCAACGTGCTCTTCCTCGCCCTCGGATTTCTGCGCTGGTACGAGGACGAGCGATCCGATGCGCTGCGCGAGGCGCCGCTGATCCTGCTCCCGATCAGCCTGGTGCGGGATGGCAAGAGGTCGACATTCGACCTCGGCTTTCGCGACGACGACATCGCTTCGAACCAGGCCCTGCAGGAACGTCTGCGCGGCGATTTCGGCATCGGCCTCCCCGACGTTCCGGAGACCGACAACTGGCTGCCGAGCGCCTATTTCAGCGCCGTGGCGACGGCGGTTTCGTCGAAGCGCCGCTGGTCGATCGACACCGAGGGCGTCGAGATCGGCTTCTATTCGTCGTCAAAATTCCTGATCATGCGTGATCTCGAGCCCGCCAACTGGCCGGGCAACGCGCTCGTCGAGCACAAGCTGGTGCGCGGCCTGCTCTTCGAGGGCCTCGCCAGCGCGCCGCCCCTGCTGCCTGAAGACGCAAAGCTCGACGCCTTTTTGCATCCGGCCGACCTCATCCAGGTCGTCGACGCCGATTCCTCGCAAACCCGCGTCATCGAAAGCGTGCGGGCCGGCCGCAATCTCATTGTGCATGGGCCGCCGGGCACGGGGAAATCGCAGACCATCACCAATATGATCGCCGCCGCCGTGCATGCCGGGAAATCGGTTCTTTTCGTCGCCGAAAAAATGGCGGCGCTGAATGTCGTCCATGATCGCCTGCGCGCGGCGGGGCTCGAAGAAATCTGTCTCGAACTGCACAGCAACACGGCGAACAAGCGGCTGGTCGCTGATCGGCTCGACCGGACGCTCCAGTCGGTCGCCGACTTCCGCTTTGACGACGCGGGGGCGGCCGACGAACTGAGGATTGCGCGCGACGCCCTGAACCATGTCGCCAGCGGCCTGCACGCCCCGATCGGACCGACCGGGATGACGCCTTACCAGACCCTCTCTATTCAGATCGCCGCGATGAGCCGCCAGATTACGCCGGAGATCAGCCTCGTCGAAGCCGCGTCGAGATGGACGCGCGAGGATTACGACGAGAAGGCGCGACGCGTCGAACGGCTCGCCGAGCTGACGGAGCGAAGCGGGCCGCTACATCGCCATGTCTTCTACGGCGTTGGTCGGATGGCCCTGCAGCCCGCCGATTTTCAGCGACTGGCGCCTCGCCTGCGAAGCCTCGCCGACGAGGCCGCCGCGCTGGCCGCCAACGCAACCGAGATCGGACGCCATCTCGGCCTGCGGCAAAGGCCCACAATTTCCGGGGTCAAAACCCTGATCCTGTTGCTGCGGAGCGACCGCCGCGCTTCCGCGCGAGGGACTGGGCATCGCCGCCGCCGTCGCCAGGGCCCAGGCGCCGCAACGGATCATCGACGCCGCTGCGAAGGGCGTCGAGTGGCGCCGCCGCCGCGCGCGCTGCGCCAGGACCTTCGACGCGCGGGTCTGGCGGACGCCGCTCGCGCGCCTGCGCCCGGCCCTGGCCAGAGGCGTCGCGTTCTGGCCGGCGCGGCTGGCCGGCTCCTATCGCGAAGCCGACCGCCAGTTGCGCAGCCTCGCATCGGCGCCTCTGCCGAAACGGCCGAGCGAACGCCTCGCGCTGCTGGATTCGCTTCTGGCCGGCCAGGCGCTGTCCTCCGCGCTGGAAATCGAGTCGCATTTTCTCGCGCCCACACTCGGCGAAGCCTGGAGCGGCGCCGCGACCGACTTCGCATTGCTGCATAAAGTCGCGCAAACGATAAAAGCGCTCGCCGCTTACGACCCCGATCTCGATCTCGACCGGGTCATCGAACTCGCTCGCGAGGGCGTCGCCGCCAGCTTCGCCGACGGGTTCGAAAGCCGCCTCGCCTCTGTCGGGCACGCGCTCGCCGGCGCCGTTCAGGCGCTCGACCTCGACGTCGCCGCGGCGTTCGGAGCGACGTCGATCGCGGGAGTCGATCTCGATCGCCTCGCCGACCGCGCGGGGCGGTGGGCCGCCAATCCCAGCCGTTTTGAAGAATGGGCGCGCCTTTCGGAAGCCGACGCCCAATTGCATGCGATCGGCCCGGTCTCGATCGCCGCCGCCCTCGCCAGCGGCGAGATGCGGCCCGATCGGGCGCACGCCACCATTGAGGCTGCTTTCGCGGAGGCGTCATGGAAGCAGGCGATCGCCATCGATCCGGATCTCGCCGCATTCGACGGCGAGCGGCACAATACGCTCGTCGCGGCGTTCAGGGAGCTCGAGGCGAGGCGGCGGCGCGCCGCGACATTGAGCGTGCGCGCCCAGCATCAAGCCGGAATCCCGCGCGGCGCGCTCGGCGCCATGGGGGTCATTCGCGGCGAAATCGGCCGCAAGCGCAATCATATGCCGTTGCGCAAGCTGATGAAGACGGCGGGCGATACGATCCAGAAGATCAAGCCCGTCTTTCTCATGAGCCCGCTTTCGGCCGCTCAGTACCTGCCGCCGGGCGCGGTCGAGTTCGATCTGCTGATCATCGACGAGGCGAGCCAGGTCCGGCCCGGCGACGCGCTGGGCCTTATCGCGCGATGCCGGCAGATGGTCGTCGTCGGCGATAAAAAACAGTTGCCGCCGACCCAGTTTTTCGACCGCATGATCGCCGATGAGGTCGATCTCGCGGACGACGAACAGGCGAGCCGCGGCGCGGGCGCGGCGCCCGTCAGCGACCTTGAAAGCATCCTTTGCCTTTGCGAAGCGCGCGGCGTCGAAAAGCAGATGCTGCGCTGGCACTATCGCTCGCGCCACCCTTCCCTCATCCAGGTTTCAAACGCGGAATTCTACAAGCGACTGGTGATGCCGCCGGCGCCGACGACGGAACGCAACGAAAAGGGGCTGCGGCTCCGCCGCGTCGCCGGCGCCTATGATCGCGGCGGTTTGCGCACCAATGTCATCGAGGCCGAAGCGATCGCCACGGCCGCCGCCGAGCACGCCCGCGTCAGTCCGGGCCAGTCGCTCGGCATCGTCACCTTCTCGACCGCGCAGCGCGATCTCATCAGCGATCGCCTCGAGGCCAAACGCCGCGGCGATCCGCTGCTCGACGCTTTTCTTCGCGAGCGCGGCCGGGAAGACGCCTTCGTCAAAAATCTGGAGAATGTGCAAGGCGACGAGCGCGACGTGATCCTGATCTCCATCGGCTACGGCCCGCGCGAGCCTGGCAAACCGCTGGAAAGCATGGCCTTCGGTCCCATTTCGAGCGAGGGCGGCGAGCGGCGCCTCAACGTGCTTTTCACGCGCGCGCGGGTGCGCTGCGAGATCTTCGCGTCATTTGGTTCGGGCGACATCAATCTCGAACGCGCGACCGGCGCCGGACCGCGCCTGCTGAAGCGCTTTTTTCAGTTCGCGGAGACCGGCGTTCTCGACGAGGCGAAACCGACCGGCGCGGATTTCGATTCGCCTTTCGAGGCTGACGTCGCCGCGGCGATCGAGGGCCTCGGCTACGAGGTCGAAGCGCAAATCGGTTCGGCTGGTTTCAGGATCGACCTCGCCGTGCGCGATCCGGCCAATCCAGGGCGCTTCATGCTGGCGATCGAATGCGACGGGGCGACCTATCATTCAGCGCTCTGGGCGCGCGAGCGCGACCGCCTGCGCCAGGACGTGCTTGAAGGTCTCGGCTGGCGCATTCACCGCATCTGGAGCACCGACTGGTTTTACCGGCGCGAAGAGCAACTACGCCAGTTGAAGGCGACGCTCGACGCCGCGCGAGGGCCCCTGGACAAAATGCCGAAAAAGAACAGACCGGCCGCCGTCCCGGAATCAGGCAATCGCGGAGTCGGGCGGCAGAAAGAGGGCGCCGCCGGCGTCGCGCGGCCTTACCTGCTGGCGAAAGACACGGTTGCGGAAAGCGAAGATATCGACGAGGCGGACGTTCAACGGCTCGCCGCCATCGTCCGCTCGGTGATCGAGCAGGAAGGGCCTGTTCACCGGGACGAGATCGGGCGCCGGGTTCGCGCTTTCTTTGGCCATGGCGAGCGCAGCATGCGCGGCGCCGCGGCGATCGCGGACGCTCTCGATCTTCTCGCGGCGAAGGCGCCGGATCTTTGCTGCGACGAGGGTTTCTGGTTCACGAAGCGGCAAAAGAAAGCGCCGCCGGTGCGCGACAGAGCCTGCGCGCCGGCGCGCCTTCGACGCTTCGACATGATCGCGCATATCGAGATCAAGGCCGCGATCGAACGCGCACGGGCGCAGGCGCCCGAATCCGAAGTCAGCCTGGAGGATGCGGTGGCGCGGCTGTTCGGCCTGCCGTTGACCTCGGCGATGCGAAAACGCATCCGCTCCGCGCTGAATTGAGAAAAGCTGGCGCGCGCGCCATCGCGCCGGCGGCCATTACTCGAAATCCTTCGGATCGAAAGCGCGGAACGCCGAGCAGAATTCGCAAGTGACGCCGATCATGCCATCGTCCCCGACCATTTCGCCGCGGTCCTCGGCCGAAAATCCGCGCAGCATGGTCTTGACGCCCTCATCCGAGCAGCGGCAGGCGTCGCGCACCGTTCTGGGTTCGAAGACCTTGACTCCGGGCTGGTGAAACAGGCGGTAGAGCAGCCGCTCGCTGGACAGGGTGGGATCGACGAGTTCGTGATCCTCGACCGTCGCCGCGACCGCCTTGGCTTCGGTCCAGGCGTCATCTTCCGGCGCCGGTTCGAACGAGGTCCCTTCTGGAACATCGCCGGGATCGAGTTCGATGCGCCGCCGCTCGCTGGCGCCAGGCAAAAACTGGATCATCAGACCGCCCGCCCGCCAGCTGAAGCCGGAAGCCGTCACGCTCTGCGCAACCGCGAGCCGGATCTGCGTCGGAATTTGCTCGGATTGACGGAAATATTGATGCGCCGCCGCTTCGAGCCCCTGGCCCTGCAAGGCGACGATGCCCTGATAGCGCGCGGCGTCGCCGCCCTGATCAATGGTGAAGGCGAGATGGCCGGCGCCGAGAAGGTCCTGGCCCTTCCCCGCGCTGGCGAGGCGCGCCGCGTCGAAGCGGGCGAAGGCGCGTAGCCGGTCGGGCGCGTCGAAATCGACGACGAGCATATCGATTGCGCCATCGCTGCGCGTTTGCAGCTGGAACCGACCTTCAATCTTCAGCGACGAACCGAGCAGAATAGTCAGCGCCAGCGCTTCGCCGACGACGCGCGCGACGGGCGCGGGATAGCCGTGCTGGCTCAGGATGCGATCGACGCTGGGCCCGAGGCGGACGACGCGCCCGCGCACATCGAGGCTGTCGACGGAAAAGGGCAGCACGGTGTCATCGCGCGCGCTATCGGAGACGGGTCGGGAAACCGGACGCGCCGGCAGCGGCCCGTCGCTCATGCCTTGCCGTCTCCAGCGCTATCGCCGAGGCACCAGGAGAGAATGCCTTTTTGCGCGTGCAGCCGGTTCTCGGCTTCGTCGAAGACGACCGACTGCGGACCGTCGATGACCTCGTCGGTGACTTCCTCGCCGCGATGCGCCGGCAGGCAATGCATGAAGACCGCGTCTTTCGCCGCGGCGGCCATGAGCCGTGCATTGACCTGATACGGCGCGAGAAGATTATGCCGAAACGCCTCGTCGCGGTCCCCCATCGACACCCAGCAATCCGAGACGACGGCATCGGCGCCGGCCACGGCCTCGAAGGGATCGCGCGTGACCTCGAGGCGGGCGCCGGAGCGGCGCGCCCAATCGATGAGATCGCGCGGCAGCTGCAGCTCCGCCGGCGTCGCCACGGCGAGCGAGAAATCGAAGCGCTGCGCCGCGTAAATCCAGCTCGCCAGCACATTGTTCGAATCGCCCGACCAGGCGACCTTGCGGCCCTTGATCGGCCCCCTGTGCTCCTCGAACGTGAGCACGTCGGCCATCACCTGGCAGGGATGCGAGCGCTTGGTAAGGCCATTGATCACCGGCACGTCGGCGTGGTGGGCAAGCTCGATGAGGTCCTCATGCTCGAGAACGCGAATGACGATGGCGTCAACGAAACGCGACAGCACGCGCGCCGTGTCGGCGATCGTTTCGCCGCGGCCGAGCTGCATTTCCTTGCCGGTAAGCATCACCGTCTCGCCGCCGAGTTCACGCATGGCGAGGTCAAACGACACGCGCGTGCGCGTCGAAGGCTTGTCGAAGATCATCGCCAGGACCTTGCCGGCGAGCGGCAGTTCGGCGGCGCGGCGGCCTTTGCGCCGAACCGATTTGATCGCCGCCGATTGGTCGAGGATGCGCCGCAAGTCCACAGCCGGAATTTCAGACAAATCGAGAAAATGCCTGGCTCCGGCCATTTCGTCGGGAGTGGAGCGGCTCATCCCGCCGCCTCGCTCAAGGCGGCGGCCTGCTTGCGCTCGAAACGCGCGCAAACCGCGTCGAGACGCCGGATGCCTTCAAGGACTTCCGCCTCGCCGATGACCAAGGGCGGCAGCACGCGCGCGACATTGTCGGCGGCCGGAATCACCAGAATATGTTCAGCCCGCGCCGCGACGGCGAAATCGGCGACGGGCACTTTGAGCCCGATGCCGAGCATCAGGCCCTCGCCGCGAATTTCGGCGATCACGTCGGGATGCGCGTCCCGCAGGCCATTCAGTCCCTGCTTCAGTTTGGCTCCGATCGTCGCGACGTGATCGAGAAAGCCGGGCGCGAGGACGATGTCGAGCACGGCGTTGCCGATGCTGGTCGCCAGCGGATTGCCGCCATAGGTGGTGCCATGCGTGCCGACGACCATGCCCTTGCCGGCCTCGCGGGTGACGAGAAAGGCGCCAAGCGGAAAGCCGCCGCCAATGCCTTTGGCGATGGCCATGATGTCGGGCGCGACCCCGTATAATTCATAGGCGAACAGTTTGCCGGTGCGGCCGACGCCGGACTGCACCTCGTCGAAAACCAGCAGAAGGCCATGCGCGTCGCAAAGCGCGCGCAGGCCGCGAATGAATTCAGGCGCGCCGACCCTTATCCCGCCCTCGCCCTGGATCGGCTCGACCAGGATCGCGCCTGTCTGCGGGCCGATCGCGGCCTTGACCGCTTCGAGGTCGCCGAACTCAACCGTATCGAAGCCTTCGAGCGCGGGACCGAAGCCTTCGAGATATTTCTGATTTCCGGCGGCCGAGATGGTGGCGATGGTGCGCCCGTGGAACGCGCCCTTGAAGGTCACGATGCGGAATTTTTCCGGATGTCCGCTCGCCGACTGGTATTTGCGCGCCGTCTTGATCGCGCCTTCGACGGCTTCGGCGCCGGAATTGGTGAAGAACGCATAGTCGGCGAAGCTCGCCGCGCAAAGACGCTCGGCGAGACGCTCCGCCTGCGGAATCTGGAACAGATTCGAGGTGTGCCAAAGCTTGTCGCCCTGCGCGATCAACGCCGAGACGAGATGGGGATGCGAATAGCCAAGCGAGGCCACGGCGATGCCGCCGCCGAAATCGAGGTATCGCTCGCCCGTCGTCGAAGTCAGCCAGGCGCCCTCGCCATGATCGAAGGCGAGATCAGCGCGGGCATAGGTCGGCAGAAGCGATGATGGCACGGTTTCGCTCCGGGTTCGCTGCGCGGGTTCGCGTTCCAAACCTCGCGCGAGCCTTGCAAAATCAAATGCCGCCCGATGGGGCGGCAGAATTGGTCTTTCTTAATCTAGGCATTCCCGTGGGTGCGGTCAAATCGAATGGCGGCGCCGGAAACGCGATCGTGCGGCCATTGACGCCGCGGAGCGCCAGCCCAGCGCAAGGGACGCGAGATAGAAGGTATGACGGCAGAGAAGCTGGGGAGGTGAAGCGATATGTTGTGGCCGATCGACTGTTGGCGATTGGTCCGCAGCGAAAAAGGCGCGACGCGAAGCGCTTCGCGCCCGCCGTGCGGTTCGCTCCGCGCTGAAGAGGCGAGGATGGGCTGCGGCCGCGGGATAGCGAGCGGATCGCCAGCGCAATTCGGCTGTCGCGAATCCGAGGGCGCGATTCCGAGGGCGCGGTTTTGAAGGCCGGCGGAACTGCGCGCCGAGCGCGATGGCGCCATGCCGCAACCCGGCGCGTCGCAGCGGATTTCACGGCGGGGATCAGCGATGGGGCAATGGGCCCGCCCTCGGGCGTGGCAGCGTGCCTTCAAGCGCCGCGCCCGCGAAATAACTCGCCGCCGCGCCCCCGGCGTCTGGAGCCCTGAGGCGCGCGGGCGCAAGCTCCTGTTGAAAACATTTCCCGGGCAGTCGCGGAGCTTGCGTGGGATTCAACAGCTAGTGTAGCGTTTGGGGCATAGACCACGAGATGTCGTGCGGCGAAATGAAGATTTGCATCGGCCGAGCGTGCCAACCGCGACGCTGATGGATCATCGGGAGCTTGGCCTTGACCCCGGCGGTTTTGGGTTAGGGCAAACTGGATTCGGGCGACTTCCGTCCGAACCGGTTAAGTCTTCGCCGTGATCAAGTTTGTCAGACCTTTCGATTTCAGACCGCCATTTTCAGACTGGCTCAATACTGGGAGACCCCGATGTCCTGGACAGACGAACGCATCGATCTCTTGCAAAAGATGTGGCTTCAGGGCATGAGCGCCAGCCGCATCGCGCGCGAGCTCGCCAACGGGCTGACCCGCAACGCCGTCATCGGCAAGGTCTACCGGCTTGGCCTTTCCGGGCGGGTCAAGGAAGCGGCGGCCGAGACGACCTCCACGACGGAGCCGCAGCCGCTGCATAAACATGCGACGCGTCCGCCGGCGCGACAAGCGCCGCAGCGCGCGCAACCGAGGGCTGTGCAAAGCAGCGCGACTTTCGTTCGCGGCAATACCGCGCTGGCGGTTCAGCCCGTCGCCTTCGAGGCGCCGGCGCGCGCCAATGAGATCGCGGCTCGCGGCGAAGTCGTCGTTCCGATCACAGAGCCCGTCACGATTCTGGAATTGCGCGATTCCATGTGCAGATGGCCGATCGGCGATCCGACCCAGGCCGAATTCCGCTTCTGCGGCGCGCGCAAGACGCCAGGCGAAGGCCCCTATTGCGGCTGTCACGCGGCGATCGCCTACCAGCCGCAGCAGGACCGCCGTCGCCTGAGGCCGCAAAAATCCGCCTAAGGCTCGAAGTTTGGCGGGGCCGCCAAGCGAGCGGCCGGATCAGAACGGCTCCTTAAAGGGCCTCAGATCGAGTTCATGGGTCCAGGCGCTTTTCGGTTGACGGTGAAGCGCCCAGAAACTATCCGCGATCGCGTCGGGATCGAGCAAACCGTCCCTGCCCTTGGCGCGTACGAAATCAGGGAAGTTGCGGCGCGCGTAATCGCCCTTGATGACGCCGTCGATCACCACGTGGGCGACATGTATCCCCTGCGGGCCGAACTCTCGCGCAAAACCCTGGGCCACGGCGCGTAACGCCGCCTTGGCGGCGGCGAAAGCGGTAAAAGGCGGGCGGGCGCGCAAGGAAGCCGTGGCGCCCGTAAAAAGGATCGTCCCCTCTTTACGCGGCGCCATTTTTCGCACCGCCGCCTGCCCGACGAGAAAACCGCCGAACGCATTCTGGCGCCACATGGTTTCGAAGACGCTTGGCTCCGTTTGCAGCAGCGGCGTCATCGCGTTGCTCCCGACATTGTAAACGACAAGGCGCAGATCGCCGGCGCCCGCGGCGCGGTCGAACAGCGCGGCGACATCCTCTTCGCGGGTCGCGTCGGCGGAATGGGCCAGCGCGACGCCGCCGGCGCTCTCGATCGCCGCCGCGACGGCGTCAAGGCGTTTCGCAGTCCGTCCAGCGAGGATGACCCGCAGCCCTTCCTTGGCGAAACGGCGCGCAAGCGCCGCGCCGAGGCCGCGTTCGGACCCCACTCCAACGACGACTGCCGTGCCCTGCCCCAATGCGAGCGCCCTGCCCGTTTCGCGCCGATGCGCCACCGCGCACCGGCCCTGGTTTCACCTAAAGAAGCTTCTAGCAGGAATCCGATCGGGCGGTCACGCCTTGCCAAAGACGAGAATGAAATTATTGGCCGGCAGGTCGAGGCGCTTCTTCAGGACGACGCCATATTTGGCGGCGATGGCCTCGATCTCCTTGACGTCTTTCAACCCCCATTCGGGCACGTTGGCCGCGAGGATCTCCTTGTCGAACGCCGCGTTGGATTCCGTGGTGTAGGTTCCATCCACTTTGAATGGACCATAGATCGCAAGGATGCCGTCTTTTTTCAAAAGCCGCGCGGCGAGTTCCGCGAGGCCGCTCGCGATGGAGAGCGGCGCCACCTGAAAGATGTTGATGACGAAAATGGCGTCGTAAAGCCGATCCTTGGGGTCGGGCCATGTTTCCGCCCGGATCAGATCGACCTCGATCGGGTCGGCCACATTCGCGTTATTCGCAGCATCGCGCTTCGCCTTGATCTCATCGAAGACTTTCAGATCGTAATCCGAGGGCTGAAACCGCAGCTGCGGAAAATGCGGCGCGAAATAATTGATGTGCAAGCCGGCGCCGCTGGCCACTTCAAGGACGTCGCCCGTCTGCGGAAAGAGGTCTTTGAAGACGGCGAGGATCGGATCGCGATTGCGCTTGCCGGCCCATTCCACATAGGGGCTCAGCGGATAGGGATCGATGGCGGGGCGGTCCGCGGGAATTGCAACAGCCATGTAGCTCTCCTCTATTAGGGTGGAATTTACGTCGGGCCGGGAGCCGGGCCGCCGGGGATCGCAGCGAAATTCCCGATCGGCTTCAGGCGCCCAGAAGCTCATTGAGATGCGCGTCGAGGCGCGCGTTGTAGCCAGGATCGACGCCAAACAGCGCAAGATGGCCCCAGACTGAGGAAACCAGCTTCAGTTCGCTGTTGGCTGCGAGTTTCTGATGCGCGGCGACGTCCTTCAGCGGAAAGAAGACATCCTCCTCAATGGCGATGACGAAGGTCTTCGCCTTGATGCGGGCGAGCGCCGCCGCCAGGTCGCCGCCGCTATTGCGGGCGACGTCGAAGTCGCGCCATTTGCGCAACTGGAGCAGCAGATTATTGGGATCCTGCGGCACGAAATTATTCTCGACGAGGCCTACGAGAAAATCTTCGCGGGAGGTGAATCCGAGTTTGCGGTAGACGCCCTGATTGTAGAGATCCTGCGTGAAGCCCGAGGTCGCGAAAATGCGGGCGTGGCGGCGCAGCCCCCGATGAACGGCGCTCGCGTCGACGTACCAGCCCCCGTCGAATTCGGGATCGCTCTCGACCGCCTCGATCCAGTTCTCAACCAGCAACGCATTATGCGATGTGCCCCGCGCGGTGCCGGCGATCGGCGCGGCGCGCGCGACGGCGTCGGGGAAACGCACGGCCCACTCGTAGCTTTGCTGCGCGCCCATCGAGGCGCCAAGGACGAGCGCCAATTTCTCGATGCCGAATTTTTCGACGATGAGACGATGCTGCGCGCGTACATCGTCGCCGATCGTGATGCGCGGGAACCGGGCGGCGTTGAAGGGCGGCGGCGTATTGCTGGGCGAACTCGAAAGCCCGTTGCCGATCTGGTTGACGAGAATGATGAAATATTTGCTCGGATCGAGCGCGCGCCCCGGCCCGACATAGGCCTGCTCGACGATCTTGCTGGCGCCCGAATACCAGGTCGGAAACAGGATCGCATTGTCCTTGTTTGCGGACAGAGCGCCGAAGGTCGCATAGGCGAGCTTCAAACCGCGGATCGTTCCACCTTCCTCAAGCTCGAAATCGCCGAGATCATAGGTCTCGAAGGGCCCATGGATGTCCTGGGCGTAGAATGAATTGCTCAATTTCGCTCCACGTTCTGCGGGGATTTTGCAGGCTTCTGGCGGCGTGCGCATCGTCGAACGATCGCAGCGCAGCGGCGCGACATAAAAGCACGTTTTTCCATAGAACTTGTCAATAAATAATGCGGGGCCGAAAAATGAGCCGGACAGCTCCCGCTAACGTCATTAACGACAGGCGAATTTTTTGTTTAACTTCTATGGAAATTATGTATTTTTAGGAGTGCTTCCGTCCTTGGCGGGCGGCGCCGGCGAACGCCTGATCGTCACCGCCGCCTGCCAGGGCCGCCGCGCGGCGCAAGGGCGTCGCGAAGTCCAGGGCTAATGCGCCAGACGGTCCGCCACGGCGGACTGAACTTCCTTTCCAACGCGGAATGAAAACCAATGAGCATCAAGAAGGTCTATCTGTACGCCGAGATTCAAGTGTCGACGCCATTCGAGAAGATCGATTGGCCCGCGATCAATGAATCGATGAAAAAAGAGAAGGGCCTGAAGAGCAAGACGTGGCTCAGCGGCGTCAACACCAACACGATCGGCGGATTTTACGAATTCGATTCGCTGGAGAACGCCAAGTCCTATGCCCTCGGCTATCTCGCCAAAGCGGCCGAGCAGCTTGGCGGCAGCCTGACGGTTCGGCTCTTTGACGGCGACGTCGTCGCCGATGCGAGCCGGGGCATATCGTCGCCCTTCTATAGCCCGACCGAGACAACCGCCAAGGATCGCGACGCGGCGTAAGCCAGATCCTGCGCGCGACGAAAACGCGATCGCCTCGCCAACCCGCAATCTGACGATCCCTGCCCCGATACGGGCTTCGGTCGTCAGTTTGCAGCTGGCGAACTCCGCATCAAAATTTGGCTAGTCCTTGCCGAAGGTCTCATCGAAGGAATAGCCGGCCCCGCGCACCGTGCGGATCGGGTCTTTTTCGTCGGCGTTGGACAAGGCCTTGCGCAGGCGCCCGACATGCACGTCGACAGTGCGCTCGTCGATTTCCGCCGAAAGCCCCCAGACGCTATCGAGCAGTTGCGCGCGGGAAAACACCCGGCCGGGCTTCTCCATCAAATGTTCGAGCAGGCGAAATTCGGTCGGCCCCAGATGCACATCGCGCGCGCCGCGATGAACGCGCCAGTTCTGCCGGTCGAGTTCGAGATCGCCGGCGACGAGAATCCCGGCGACGCGATCCGGCCGCGCCCGACGCAAAAGCGCGCGAACCCGCGCCATCAGTTCCGGCACGGAGAAAGGCTTCACCACATAATCGTCGGCGCCGATGGAAAGGCCGCGCACGCGCTCGCTCTCCTCGCCGCGCGCGGTCAGCATGATGACCGGAAGGCTGCGGGTGGCTTCGCGCGCGCGCATCCGCCGGCAGATTTCAAGGCCCGAGACGCCGGGCAGCATCCAGTCGATGATGACGAGGTCCGGAATGACTTCACTCAGCCGGACTTCAGCCTCGTCGCCGCGCTCGACCCGGTCGACGACAAAGCCTTCGGCTTCCAGATTATAGGCGAGCAGCAGGCTCAAAGCGGCCTCGTCCTCGACGACGAGGATGCGGGGAGCGGGGGTCGCAGCGACGCCGCGTCCGCCGGTGCGGATTTCAGAGGACGATTGAATATCGCTCATTGCACTCAACCAGGGACAGAGGGTGAATCGGATAAAAGGTTCCGGCCCTTCGGCCGGTCGGTCGGCATGGATTCGCCGGTGACGAGATAAACGACGGTCTCCGCGATATTGGTCGCGTGGTCGCCGATCCGCTCGATGTTCTTCGAGCAAAAGAGAAGATGCGCGCAAAACGAAATATTGCGGGGATCCTCCATCATGAAGGTCAGGAGGTCGCGAAAGACCGAATCTTCAAGGGAATCGAGGTCGGCGTCGAAGAGCCACACTTCGCGGGCTCTTTGGGCGTCGCGCTGCGAATAGGCGTCGAGCACGTCCTTCAGCAGGATGGCGGCGGAATCATGCATGGATTTGAGGCCGATGATCGCGCGCGGAATGCGCACGTCGGCCGCGATCTTGATGGCGCGCCGCGCTATATTCTTGGCGAGATCGCCGACGCGTTCGAGATCATTCGAGATGCGGATTGTCGCGATGATTTCGCGCAGGTCGACTGCGAGCGGCTGACGCCGCGCGATCGTCAGGATCGCCTGCTCCTCGATCTCGCGTTGCAATATATCGAGGCGCGGATCGCAGGCGATCGTCGATTGCGCGAGCTTGATATCGAAGTCGGAAAGCGCGTCCATCGCGTCGGACAGCATTTTTTCGGCGATGCCGCCCATTTCCGCGATCTTCTGGCCAAGACCCTCGAGTTCGGTGTCGTAAGCTTTGACGATATGGTCGGTCATGTCTGCATCCGCCTATCAGCCGAACCGGCCTGTAATATAGTTTTGCGTCCGCTTATTGGCGGGAGAGGTGAACATCTGCCCGGTCACGCCGAATTCAATAAGTTCCCCAAGATACATGAAGGCGGTGTAATCGGACACGCGCGCAGCCTGCTGCATGTTGTGGGTGACGATCGCGATCGTGTAATTTTCCTTCAACTCGTCGATCAGTTCCTCGATCTTCGCCGTCGAGATCGGATCGAGGGCGGAGCACGGCTCGTCCAGCAATATGATCTCCGGCTCGATCGCCACCGTTCGGGCGATGCAGAGGCGCTGTTGCTGGCCGCCGGAGAGCGACAGGCCGGACGCCTTCAGATTGTCCTTGACCTCCGGCCAAAGCGCTGCGCTACGCAGCGCCGCCTCCACCCTCTCGTCGAGTTCGGACTTGGGGATCCGCTCATAGAGCCTGACGCCGAAAGCGATATTGTCGTAAACCGACATGGGAAAGGGCGTCGGCTTCTGGAACACCATGCCGACGCGGGCGCGCAGAATGTTGAGGTCCTGGCCCGGGCGCAGGATGTTCTCGCCGTCGAGCATCACTTCGCCTTCTGCCCTTTGATTTGGATAGAGATCATACATGCGATTCAGCACGCGCAGCAGCGTCGATTTTCCGCAGCCGGACGGTCCGATGAAGGAGGTCACCCTTTTCGCATAGAGGGGAAGCGAGACGTCTTTCAGGGCATGGAACTCGCCATAAAAGAAATTGAGGGCGCGAACGCTGACCTTCTGCGGCAGTGTGGCGTCGATCGCATTCATCATTTCGGCGTCCTTTGCGCGCCAAGCGCGCGCGCCGTGATGGAAAGCGCAAGCACGGCCAATGTGATGATGAGGGCGCCGGCCCAGGCGAGCCGCTGCCAATCCTTATAGGGGCTCAGCGCGAACTGGAAAATGATCGCCGGAAGGCTCGCCATCGGCGCATTGAGATCCGTGCTGAAGAACTGGTTGTTGAGCGCGGTGAACAGCAAAGGCGCGGTCTCGCCGCTGACGCGGGCGACCGCCAAGAGAACGCCGGTGATGAGGCCGGCGCGCGCCGCGCGGTAGGCGACCTTGCCGATGACGTGCGAGCGCGGCAGGCCAAGCGCGCTCGCCGCCTCCCGCAGCGAATCGGGAACGAGGCGCAACATGTCCTCGGTGGTGCGCACGACGACAGGAACGACGATCACTGCGAGCGCGAGGGCGCCCGCATAACCGGAGAAGTGGCCGACGCGCGCCACCATGACCTCGTAGATGAACAGACCGACGACGATCGAGGGCGCGCTGAGCAGAATATCGTTGATGAAGCGAACGACGAAGGTGAGCTTCGTGAATCGTCCATATTCCGCCATATAGGTGCCGGCGAGCAGTCCGAGCGGCGCGCCGATGGCGACGCCGAGGATCGTGATGATCAGACTGCCGACGATGGCGTTGGCGAGACCGCCGGCGGAACCAGGCGGCGGCGTCATCTGCGTGAAGACCGACAGCGACAGGCTGCCGAATCCCTGCATGAACAGTTCTAAAAGAATGATGACGAGCCAGCTGAGGCCAAACAGGGTCGAGGCGTAGCACAGGCCAATATAGATCGCATTGGTGCGCCGCCGCTTTTGGTAAAGCGCCATGTTCACCTACCCGCCTGCCGCTCGAGGCGCATCAGCAGAAAGCGCGCGAGGGCCAGAATGACGAAAGTCATGAGGAAGAGGATCAAGCCAAGGGCGATCAGGGAGGAGGTGTAAAGCGCGCCTTCCGCCTCGGTGAATTCATTGGCGATGCTTGACGCGATCGTGGCGCCAGGCGCGAGCAGAGATGACGAAATGCGATGTGAGTTGCCGATGACGAAAGTCACGGCCATGGTCTCCCCGAGCGCGCGGCCAAGCGCCAGCATGACGCCGCCGATGACGCCGACGCGCGTATAGGGAATGACAATGGCGCTGATGACTTCCCATGTCGTGCAGCCGCAGGCGTAAGCCGATTCTTTCAAAATCCCGGGGACCGTGTCGAACACGTCCCGCGAAACAGAGGTGATGAAAGGCAGCACCATAATGGCGAGGATGAATCCGGCGGTCAGAATGCCGATGCCATAGGGCGGGCCCGCGAACAGGGAGGACAGTATGGGCACGTCGGCGAAAACGCCGATGAGCGCTGGCTGCATGGTCCTTTGCAGGAAAGGCGCGAAGACGAAGAGGCCCCAGATGCCGTAGATGATCGAGGGAATTCCCGCCAGCAGTTCGATCGCGACGCCGATCGGACGGCGTAGCCCATTAGGACACAGTTCGGTCAGGAATATCGCGATGCCAAGCCCGATCGGCACGGCGAAAAACATGGCGATCGCCGAGGTCGCCAGCGTCCCGTAGATCGCCGGAAGCGCGCCGAATTTCTCCGTCACGGGGTTCCACGTCTCGGTGGCGAGAAAGCCCAACCCGAAGGCCTTGAAGGCCGGAACGGAGCCGATCGCCAGAGACGCGATGACGCCGCCGAGGATCAGCAGCACCGCGAGGGCCGCGGACATGGTCAGCAGGCGGAATCCATTGTCCTGGACCCGCAGCCAGCGAAGCATCCTGAAGCGGTCTTGCGCTCGTCCGGACGCAACGGTGTCGATTGTCACGTCCGCCACGGCTCCCCTCGGTCCTCTCGTTCCATCGCCAATAGCCAAAATAACCGACGCCAGGCTGAAGTTCCAGCGCTGGCGCCGCAGAGTCCTCACGGCGGAGAGGCGCGATCGCCCTTCCGCCGCGCTTGTTTGCCCGATCTAGTCGATGAGCGCCTTGCCGTCGGGGCCCTTGATGTCGCTCGCCCAGGTCTTCTTGACGAGCGCGATGAGCGAAGCCGGCAGCGGGATATAATCCAGTTCCTCGGCAGCCGGCGCGCCATTGGCGAAAGCCCAGGCGAAGAACTTCAGGGCTTCGGCGGCGGCGGCGGGATCCTGAGGCTGCTTCTGCATCAGGATGAATGTCGCGGCCGTGATCGGCCAGGACCCGGCGCCGGGCTCGTTGGTCAGGATCTGGTAGTAACCGGGGGCCTTGGCCCAGTCTGCGTTCGAAGCTGCAGCCTGGAAGGCGGGAACGGTCGGCGACACCGTAGCGCCGGCTGCGTTGACCAGTTTGGTCGCCGGAATCTTGTTCTGTTTCGCATAGGCGTACTCGACATAGCCGATCGAGCCCTTCGTCTGCACGACATTGGCGGCGACGCCTTCATTGCCCTTCGCGCCGATGCCCGCCGGCCATTCGACAGCCGTGTTCTCGCCGACTTTGCTCTTCCAGTCGGGCGACACCTTCGAGAGATAGTTGGTGAAGTTGAAGGTCGTGCCCGATCCGTCCGAACGGTGCACGATGGCGATGGCGGAGGAAGGCAGTTTCAGCGACGGGTTCAGCTTGGCGATCGCGCCATCGTCCCAGGTCTTGATCTCGCCGAGGAAGATTTTCGCGAGGGTCGGGCCGTCCAGCGTAAGCTGGCCGTCGGCGACGCCTTCAATATTGACGACCGGCACGATGCCACCGATGACCATCGGCCATTGCGCGAGGCCGGATTCATTGAGGTCGTCGGGCTTCAGAGGCGCATCGGTGGCGCCGAAGGTCACGGTCTTCGCCTTGATCTGCTTTATGCCGCCGCCCGAGCCGATCGACTGGTAGTTCAGGCTGTTTCCGGTCTCATGCTTATAGCTCTGAGCCCATTTCGCATAGATCGGGAAAGGAAAGGTCGCGCCGGCGCCGGTGATGTCGGCCGCTTCGGCGCCGATCCCGGCGAGACCGATCGCCACCGCGGTGCAAGCCGCTCTGAGAAACGTGAAATTCATGGAATGCCTCTTCATTTACAGAAGGTTTGGAGAGCCCGAAGGCGCCGCCCAATCGGGGGTATCGCCAGGCGGCCGCCGGTCTTTGAAGGGCCGAATGCGGGTGCGGCGTCGGCCGACTGCACGCAAACTAGTCGCGTTTGACGTGGTCTGTATGAAGCCAGCATGACGTCTTGATGACTGATGCCTATGTCACGGGATCGAATCGGGATCAGTTCGTCTGAAGCGGAAAGGTCACGCTGAATGTCGCGCCCTGCCCGGGCTGCGATTCAATGCCGAGGCGGCCGCGATGGCGCGCGACGATGTGCTTGACGATGGCGAGGCCAAGACCCGTGCCGCCCTTCGCCCGGCTTTGGCCGGCGTCCACCCGGTAGAAGCGCTCGGTCAGGCGCGGCAGATGTTCAGGCGCGATGCCCGGACCATAATCGCTCACGTTGAGGACGCATTGACGCTCCTGCGCGACGAGCGTGATGTCGACCTGGCGGTTCTCGCACAAGGAATCGCTGGCGCCGTATTTGATCGCGTTTTCGACGAGGTTTTCGACGACTCGCAAAAGTTCATCCCGGTCGCCGCCGATGATGACGGAAGGCGGCGTCTCGACCTTCAGAAGGACGCTGTTTTCCTGCGCCATCGGGGCCAGCGTATCGGCGATGTGGCGAATGATCGAAACCATGTCGACCGGCGACTGCGGCAGCAGATGCAGAT
This sequence comes from uncultured Alphaproteobacteria bacterium, assembly GCA_963767805.1. GTDB lineage: Bacteria > Pseudomonadota > Alphaproteobacteria > Rhizobiales > Beijerinckiaceae > Methylocapsa. The sequence continues at coordinate 226,298 of CAVYFP010000019.1, forward strand.
TTTGCTCGATGCGCGACAGCGACAGGAGATCGTCGACGAGACGCGTCATGCGGCGCGCCTGCTCCCGCATGATGCCGAGAAATTTCACCCGCGCCCCGACATCGTCGCGCGCAGGCCCCTGCAGCGTTTCGACGAATCCAAGCAGCGAGGCGAGCGGGGTGCGCAGCTCGTGGCTTGCGTTGGCGACGAAATCGACCCGCATCCGCTCGACGCGGCGCGCCTCGCTGAGGTCGCGCATGGTCAAGATCATGGTGGCGGCGCCTGCCGGCCCTTCCATGGCGGCGACGTGCAATTCGAAAAAGCGCTCGACAGGCACCCGATCGAGCCAGGTCGCGCGCTCCGGGTGACCGGACGCGCGGGCGCGAATGAGGGCGTCCAGGACGTCGGGCGAGCGCAGCCCCCGCGCCAGCAAAAGATCCGGCCGCAGCGCCGGAAACAACGTCAACGCCGGCGCGTTGACCGCCACGACGCGATCACTGGCGTCGACGACAATCACCGCTTCCGGCAAGGCGTCAATGAGGCGGGCGACAACATGGCGGTCGCGCATCGGCAGGGGCTTGGCGTCGGCGGCCGACTTCATGCGGGCTCTTGCGTCTGCGCGCAACCTTCGCACTCCGAAACAACCTCAATCAGCGCGTTCAGTTCCGTCAAAGTTCGACTTTTTCAAAATCACAACAGCACACGCGCCCTCGTAAAATGCGTCCGCGAGCGCAAGACTTCAATTTATTGAAGCATGATTAAAACTCTTTTTTGACAGTCACCCGCGTCAAAGCGATTTTATGCGCATTTCGCGCCGTTAATTCGCGCAAATAGGCTTCGGTGCGAAATCGCGCGCGTAATCCGGCGGCTAGCGTCAGCCAAGATCGTCGATTTGCGCCTCGCCGCGATCCATCGCCTCGCGCAGACTTTTCCAGCGCCGAAACGCCTCGTGCGCGCCAAGCAGCGCCAGAGCGAGAACAAAGGGGGCGATATAATAGATGGCGCGAAACAAAAGCAGCGAAGCGAGCAGCGATTCCTCGGCGACGCCCGGCACGGCTTTGAGCATGGCGGCCTCGAAAACCCCGATGCCGCCCGGCGCATGGCTGGCGATGCCGAGAATGCAGGCGAAAGCGTAAATCGCGGTGAAGGTCAGGAAATCGAGATGGCTCTGATGCGGCAGCAGCACGAAGAGCACCCCTGCGGCTGCGCATTGATCGATCACGCCGAGCAAAATCTGGCCAAGAGACAGCCATAGGCCCGGAAGCTCCATCCGGAAGCCCTGCACGCGGACGACGCGGCGGCGAACCGCGACCCATGCAAGGTAAATGAATATTGCGCCAAGGAGACCCGCGCCGATCATGAGATTGAGCGCAGGCGACAGATGATTGATCGCGCTGACCTGCTCCGCGCGGAACGCGAGCCCGGCCCCGATCATGAAAATCATGCCGAACCAGAAGGTCACCGCGGCAATGAGGGTCAGGCTGGCGACTTTGCTCGCCGCAAGCCCGACCTGCGAGTAAATCCAGTAGCGCACCGTGCCCGCGGTGATCAAAGGAAAACCGAGCACGAATGAAATGGCGTAGCTGGTGAAAGAAGCCAGCGAGGTTGTCCGATAGGGCACGCGCACGCGCAACTGGCGCAGCGCGAGCGCGTCATATCCGGTGAGGGCGACGAAGGACACCGCGGTGAGCAGCGCGGCCGCGGCGATCTGATCGCCGCCCGTCGCCTCGATTGCCCGCTGCAGATCCGGAAGACTGACGCCGGCAAGCGTGCGAAAGAGGACGTAGATCGAAAGACCGGCGATCGCGACGCTGAAAACCGCGGCGACCCGCCTTCCGATGACGCGGCGGCGATCGGTGATGGCGAGCGCGATCTCCGTATCCGAATCGCCGCTGGCGGCGTTCAAAATCAGCGGAGGCAGCTTTTGCGGGAAACCGGCCGAGCCGCCGCCCTCGGACTGTGGCTCCACGCTGTTATGCATCAGTCCGTGATCCAAGCTCGGGGCCCTGAAGCGGCTTCGTTTTCCATCGCGCCGCAAAAATTGTGACATTTCGAAATCTTAGCACTCGACCTCGGCGCTTGAGCGGCGGCAGCGCGCCATAAACACGTCATTTATCCGCCACGCCAGCTTAATTCCAGATCGAGGCTCTGAAACGGGCTGCGATCTCGACCGAATTAAGGCCGACCCCGAATTTTGACCGTCCAGCCCTGGCGTTGCGGCAAAAAGGCCCTCGGGCCCGTTTTGGGATCGGACCTCGATGCACGACTTAACTTTCTCGCAAGCGTTTCAGCCTAGCCTCAAAACTTAGGCGCCACAAAGTGCGACGGCGAGCGATATCGCACAGCGAACGCGCCGCGATGCGCATTAGATCCGTCAGGCGTTTGTTTTTCGATCGTAACGAGGCCGGTCAAGGACTTTAAACTTCCCGCCTCATGTTTAATCGAAGCCAATTCGGAAGAATTTCTTCATTTCAAGCGGAGCCACGACGATGAACCAGCAAGACGAGGGACAGCAGCCGGCGACGGCGCAGCCGAACGGGCCGCACGAACTTTTCGCCAGACTCTATCGTGAAATCGGGATTTCGGCGGTCGCCGCCGCTCTCGAGTCCAACAAGCGCCCGAAAGCCAAGACGATCGAGGCCGGCCAGAATCCGGCCGTGCTTCGCGACGAACAGGCGGCGTGAAGCGACGCGCCGCCTCCCGATAAAGGGCGCCAGCCAGGCTGAAGGTTGGCTCCCGCAGGTTTGTACGGTATTTGTGTCTTCATGAGCAGCATCGGCCGACGGGCTTTTTTGCAGAGCGCCGCCGGCGCGGTTTGGGCGGCGGGCGGACTTGGATCTTATGCGTTCGCCGTCGAGCCCGGACTGCGCCTAAAGGTGACGTCCTATCGCGTGACGCCGCCGAACTGGCCGATCGACCTGACGCTCCGCGCGGTCGTGCTGGCCGACATTCACGCCTGCGAACCCTGGATGCCCGCCGCCCGCATCCGCGCCATCGCCGAACTGTCGAATGCGCTGATGCCGGACATTGTCTTCCTGCTCGGCGATTTCAGCGGCGGCCATGCGATCCTGTCCAGTCCTGTGATGCCGGAACAATGGGGCGAGGCGCTTTCCGCGCTGAGGGCGCCGCTCGGGGCCTATGCCGTCCTCGGCAATCATGACTGGCTGCACGGTCCGCTGCCGGGCATGCCGGGCGACGACGCCGCCGGCGTGCGGAGCGCCCTGCACGGCGCGAACATCAAGGTGCTCGAGAATGACGCCGTCCGTCTGACCAAACAAGGCCGCCCCTTCTGGGTGGCGGGCCTTGGCGACCAGATCGCCGGCCCGAAGGGCGGTCCCGCTAGCGTCGACGATTTGCCGGGAACGATGGCGCTGATCACCGATGACGCGCCCGTCCTCATGCTGGCTCACGAGCCCTTCATATTCCGCCGCATGCCGGACAGGGTCGCGCTCACTCTCGCCGGACACACCCATGGCGGCCAGGTCAATCTTCCGATCGCCGAAGCGCGGCTCAAGCGCGCCTTCGGCGATCTCGTCTACGGCCATATCGTGCAGCGAAACCGCAACCTGATCATTTCGGCGGGCCTCGGCACGAGCCACGCGCCGGTGCGGTTCATGCGGCCGCCCGAGATCGTCGTGGCGACGATCGCCGCGACGGAGCAGATCGAATCCTAGAAGGCCTGATCGCAATAACAACAAAGCTTGCGCGTCGCCACCCTCGCCCGGCTCGACGCATCCAATCCGATGGACAGCGCGCGCCGGAGGCAATATGTGGGTTTTAGCGCGACATTTGCGCGCGGCCGCCAAAACCCGGACAGAAGCGAGCCCTCTGCGTGTCGACGCTTTTCGTTAGCCACCCTTCCAGCCTTGAACATGACACCGGTCCCGGCCATCCCGAACGCGCTGACCGGATCCGCGTCCTCGATCGCGCCTTCGAAAGCGAAATCTTTCAGATGCTGCACCGGGAGCTGGCGCCGGAACTCGATTACGAGGCGCTGCTTCGCGTGCATCCCGCTGATTATGTGGCGCGCATCAAGCTCGTCCATGTGCCGGATAATTTCCATTCTTTTTTTTGGATTAATTGGCACCACTCAATTTTCAATTACGTCTTTTCACATCTCATTGATTGAACGCGCAAATGAACGACCATTTCCGGGGGCCATCGCCGCCCGTGGCGTGTATTGATTGCCGATTGGGCAAATTCGCCATCTATGGCCCGACCAAAAATCAGGCCGAACGATATCTCCACCCGCCGCCGCGGCATATTGTCGGTTCAGGCCGGAAAGACGTTCGTTCGCGAAGGCGAGAAAATCCGTCAAATCTATACGCTGCACTCCGGCTGGGCGTTCAGCTTCAAGCAGTCTCAGGATGGACGGCGTCATCTGATCGCTATTGCGCCGCCACTACCGCAGTTTGCCGGTGAAGCCACGACGCCTGTTCGGCGCCAGCCTGACGCATATCACAAGGTGCGCGTTCGATCTGGAGGACGACATTGCCGGAGCCGACCGACAGGCACAGAGACTGGCCGCAGCAATGTGGGAACAGGTGGAATCCGTCAGTCAGCGCCTTGTCGATGTGGGCCGCAGGAGCGCGCTGGGCCGCATCGCCCAATTCATTCTGCAGCTCGAGCTCCGTCTGCGAAGCCGCCAGATGAGCGTGGACGGATCATTCGACTTCCCCGTCCGCCAGGAACACATGGCTGATGCCTTGGGCCTCACCACAGTCTATGTTAACCGCACGCTGGACCGGCTTCGCCGGCTCGAAATCATCCAGTTCAACCGCAACCGCATGACCGTGCGGAATTTCGAGGCCCTGCGAGATATCGCAGAGCTCGAATAACCCGCCCATTACGGCAATCAGTTCTTGTAGCCATGAACGCGCCTTGTCTCAGAAGGTCGCTCTCCCCAGGCCTCCTGATAGTCGCGCGCGAAATGACCGAGATTTCCAAAACCGCAAGCGAAGGCGACTTCGGTGACCTTCATCTGCGGCGATTGTTGCAACATCTGCCGGGCGTGTCTCAGCCGCACCGCCTTTAGATATTGCATCGGCGTCTTGCCGTGCAATTTTCGGAAATAATAAAAGAGGGTTCGTGCGCTGACATTGGTGATGGCGGCAAGCGTTTCGAACGCGAGAGGCTTGTCCCAATTGGCTTCGATATAATCCTCGGCCATGCGCAGTCCGCGATGTGCGATGGACGAGGGCTTTTGGGACGCCGCCTTGCCCAAGAGCTGCGGATTGGCGCATAGGAACGCCGCGGCCAGGGCCTGTTCCATTTCCGTAATGAAGAGTTGGGGTACGTCTCCCCGGTTCCATTTCGGCCACCAGGAAGCGAATGAGCCTTTCCAGCCGAGCGGCGCCGGCCGGACATGATTGCAACCCTGGAAGCGGCTGAAGGCTCGGTTCGGACTGTCCGATCGCCGCCGCGGCTTTGTCGGCTAGAAAGGCACGGTCGATGCGAAAGACAAGATTTTCGAACCCGGGCTGTCGAATTTCAGACCCAGCGGCTCGCCAGCGGGCACCAGGCACGATGATGATGGCGATATTTCGTGTTGACGTCGGCCAATTCGCAGACTGGTGCTTCCGGATATCGCAAAATGTTGCCGAAAATAGCAGACGCCGGAATAACTGGCTTCGATCTCGGCCCCGTCATTGCGACCGAAGGACAATGCGACACCCGGACTTCGCCAATAATTGGCATGGACCTGCAAACGGGGAACCGCGCCCAACCACGTTGAACCGTCGTGCTCCATAAATGCCAAGAATGGTATGTTCAATTTCGGCGACGTTGGCCGACCGAATGATGGGATATCGGTCCAACAGCCGCTTTGGCGCGCGTGTCAGCTCCATTTACGACACGTATGAATGCACAACCGATCTTTCAACATTTCACAGTATTATTTTTGTTTTTTGGCAATACCGGAGCGCCATTGCGCTCACCGAGCAGACGGATTTCCCCGAATGAAGCCTCGATAGGAAATATATCGCAAAATGTCCGGGGACAAAGCGCCGCACGATTTTTCTTCAAAAGCTATCCTGCGAATTGAGGGGCGCACAGCTTTGGATTGCAAAACACCGAACCAAAAAGGGGTTCGCTTCCACCGGAGAGGTGGACGCCGACGGCGGCTCCGGCCGAGGCTCTGGACTCGCGGCACCGCTGCTGCTCGCTTGCGCCGACTGTCGGCTGGGACGCTTCGCGATCTACGGGCCAACCTAGGCTGCCAGCCCCATGAGATCTATATCCACCGCCGCGGCATGCTCGCCATCCAGGCCGGCAGGACCTTCCTTCGCGAAGGTGAAAAGCCCTCACAGAGCTACACTCTCTATTCCGGTTGGGCTTTTGGCTACAAACAGCTGGCAGACGGTCGCCGTCAAATTCTCTCATTCTTACTGCCGGGAGATCGGTGGTCGTAAAAATTTATAACACTCCCGAATTTGCCGCTGCCGTACTCGGTGAAGACGTTGACGGCGATCGCGGTTTGTACCTTTGCATTGGGCGATATGGTGCGCTTGGCAAATACACATGGCGCACAATCGCAACGTATCGGAACACGATGTACGAACACATGGCGTCGCTAAATCAGAGACTGATCGATATCGGTCGCAAGAGCGCCATGGGGCGGTTGGTCAACTGATCCTGGACTTGGAGATGCGCCTAAGACATCGAGGGGTTAAGCGTAAATGGGGAAAGTACAGTTTCTCCTGCTAAGCAGGAACATCTGGGGGACGCCCTGGGCTTGACCACAGTCTATGTCAACCGGACGCTTGATCGGCTGCGGAAGCTGGACCTGATCGATTTCAAACGGAATTGGATGGTCATTAAGGATTTCGAGACGCTAAGCAGGATCGCGG
>CAVYFP010000020.1:0-12500 GCA_963767805.1 uncultured Alphaproteobacteria bacterium
AGGAAAGCTTCGGAGGGAGTCCGCAGCGGACTGTTTCCGTCGACGTTTTCCGACACCTTCTGTTCGCCAGTCCAAGTGAAGTCGTCGGAGAGATTGACATGCTCCCAGCCCAGCGGCGACGGATGCGACAGCGATGAATTCGGGGACGCCCTCGCCTTTGCACAGTATGGCGACGGCGCTTGAGGTCCGGAATGCGCGGCGCGAACTGGAAACCCGCCAGTGTACAGCGCGCGAAGACATGATCGGAGTCAACTCCGCCATCCGTATGATGTCGGCCTGTCGCGACTTCGCTCCGACGATAGAGCAGAGCGTCCAGCACGTGCAGCGCCTCGCTCGCCAACGATGCGATCAACTCGCTGTAGAAAGGCGCGTAAGGAATCGGGAAGTGCATATAATCCTTGAACTCCGACCTGTGGCCATTATAGACGTTTGGGCGGGCGGTGTCGCGGCTTTAGCGTTGTCATGCGGTGACCAGGCCCGTCAGTTCGTCCAGTGACGAACGGCGGGTTGCATCGTGCGAGGTGAACCTCAGCTCCTCCTGACCAATCTTCCGGCACGACATCCGATCGACCTCATGACCATTCCATCACCGCAGCGAATCACATCGCGCCACCGGTTCAAAGCCTCCCGCGCACAGGTCTGATAACCCACGATTGCCACATCCTCGAGACTGGCAACGACAGCTTCCGCTTCAATGCTGGCGCCCCAGCTCCCAAAACGCGGAAGGAACCATCAGCCGCTTGACCCGACGCCCGTAACGCGGGATGCATCGTCCACCCGGGTCAGTTCGAAGCGTAAATCAACATCATGCCCTTTCGCTGTTCTCTCCTGGACAATTTTCACCACAACCCGATGGACCGCTGTATATCGCGTCCGACGAAGTTCCGGTAAAGATCCGGGCAGAATCGCTTACTTTCGGGCGCTGGCTAAACCAAGTGCGTAAGATCGCCTGCGCGCTGCCTGAATGGCTTTTTCAGACATCAGCCCAGTGACGAAAAACATGGTTGTAATGATTTGAAAAGGCTCCATCAGAACGCTTTCACTGATGCCTATAAGAAAGAGCCCGCCGCACGCGAAAAACGTCGATATCGCCAACGCCTTTTTCGGTGTGCGCAAACATTTCGCCGCCACCTGAAGGTTCCTCGCCCACAAAAAGACGAAGAACGCCGTGCCGATAATCCCCGCGTTCAACAACATTTCCAAAATACCATTATGAGCCTGCGGCACATACCATTTCAATATATCAGAAATTTCGGCCGCCGCGGGATCGTTGGGTGACCAGAAGGCTGAGTATCCCCATCCAAGCCAGGGCTTTTGCGCAATGTCAGCGATGACATAAGCCCACAGATCGGTTCGTCCGGTCAGCGTGGGATCCTTGCCGAGCAGTTCCAGAAGTGAATCAGGGAATAGCGCGCCGAAGACCACGGCCGGCAGCAGAAGGACGACTGCGCCAACCGCCATGATGCGCGAGGCGCCGCCTTTACGGAAGAATACTATAATTCCATCTGCCGCGCAGAATGAAAATATCGTCATGAAGGATGTCGTCGATTTCGATAACGCGGCTGCGACCGCGAACAAAAACAACATTGCCACGTTACGCGAACGCCCGCCGATGCCCGCCCGTAAGCTGTAAAGGCTGGCGAACGCACCAGCCACCATAGCCTGACCAAGCATATTCTTATGTGAGAAGATGCCGCGGAAATCAGAGGAGGCGCCCATCGAAATCGACGCGGCGCCTGGCGCGACAACAAGCAGCAGAAGCGATGCTACGGCGGAAATGGCGCAGGTCCAGCCTAACGCATCCATGAACTCGTCGACGTCGAGCGCACTGGCGACCCCGATCGCGCCCATGACGGAAAACAGATACAGCATGCCCCGTCGCAAAGTGGTTGACGGATCGATCGACCATAACGTTGAAATCAGCAAATAGCCTGCCGCCGCCAGCAAAAGAGCGCCACCTGTCGAGGTTCCCTTCGTCCTGCGAAGGCCCCAGATGAACAGCGCGAGGCTTGTCACGATCCATAGGAGGTTCAAGGCTGTGGTGAACTTGTCGCCGGCTTTCCCTTCCCATTCTCCATATGCAAGACGGTCGAAGATGCTAAACGCTTGCAACTCGATCAGCAGGTAAAGCGCTGATGCGAGGTAATACCAGCGGACCATGCTTCGAATCCCTTGATTTAAGACATCTTCTAGTCGGAAGAACCGATCCAAGTATCACGTGAGCCTAGCATTTTCCGCCGAGCCGTAAACCAGATCATCTCAGCGCATTTTGAGATTTTGCACCGCCGTCGGCCTCTCGACGCGCGTTTCAGGGGAGGGTCTCGACAGCGAAATGACGGCGCCGCGATCGACCGGATTGTCACCGCCATTTCCGGCCCACAGGCAACAACGATCGCCTGCGGAATGTCCACCAAAGAGCGTCCCGACGTCTACATGCCGCACGGTTTCGTGATCAGTCCGGTGCTATAAACCAAATTCGATCCGCTGACGGAAACGTGAACAGCGCCCTTCAGCCATGTCGGAAAATATGGATCCGCTGTGCAAGGTCCCGGCGGCTGATATCCTTTTCCAGCTGCGGCGCCGCTTGGAGTCAAATTCGCGACAACTCCTGCCCCGATCATGCATGCGGTCGTCGTCGAATAGCCGGCGCAATTCGGTGCGGTCGTCGGCAGCCCAGCCGGGTTGGCGAAGCCCGGCGCCGCATATGTATTTGCGCCATATTTGTATCCGTTCCACGCGATGGCGCTGTCCGCTAAATCACAGACGGCGTCACACGTGGTCTGAAGGCTCTTCATGAAATTGGAAGTCACCGTGGTCGGATAAGGACCGCCTATCAAGGAGGCATAGACGTTTCCGCCCGTGTTATTTGCACTATTGCGCTTCGCATTCCCCGGCGTTTTGACTGAAGATTGAAGCAAATTGTTCGTAATTGTTATTGGCGAGGTCTTGGCATTTTAAATCGTAAGCTCACCCACTGTGCTCCCGGCATGACTTGGATCCTGGTAGTTCCCATACGCCGTATTATTGAATATAAGGATTGGCGGCGCAGACGTACTCTGGCTCTGAAATACCTGAATGCCGCTTGATCCATTTCCCCATGTGACGGTCTGTTCAATTACACCTTGCCCAGTGTAGGGATGCGCATCCCAAGTGTCGAAAATTATGCCTTCACCGTCACTGGTCGTCGACGCTCCGTTACAACCGGTAGCCGGATTGATATTTCTGTACGAAAATACCCCCCCGACGAATATGTGGGTTCCGGCGCTCTGGTCATAGCTTATTGGCCCTGCTACTGACACGCCGCTGTTGCACAGGCCCCAATTTGAACTCGCGCCATATGCAATTGCGCCAACCAGCGCCCACTGATCGACGCCTCCGAGCGATTGGCCGGCGTCGTTGGAATCAAATCCATTCTGCCAACATCCGCTAGCGATGTCATTGATGAAAGCGACGTGGTGAATTGGCGAGCCTTTCAGAGCGACCGCCTGGTAACAGGTATTGCTGGTCGAGCTGACAGTAAACCCGGTAACCGCCCAATTTGAATGATCGACGCGGAAACCGCTGCTGGCGCCAGTCGCCGCAATCGTACAGGCAAACGGGGTCGCGCATACGACGTTCGCAAAATAAACTCCACCAGTTCCATCAATGCCGCCGCTCGTTGAAGGACAGCTTGATACAGTTCCCCATCTTCCTTGCTCGAAGGGGCTGGGATTTCCGGAATACGCCCCTGCCGCCGCGACGATGACGTCTCCGCACGCGACCGGATGGTTCGGAGACGCCCAAGGACCGCAATTCGTCCCGCACGTTGTAGCGGAAGTACCATTGTTGCTATCATTGCCAGTTGGAGAAATGTAATATTTGTGGAGCGGAACGAAGGAGGCTACGCCGCTGCTCGCGGCGGCGATGGATGCCGTTGGAGCGCTGGTCGCGGCCGTCGCGCCATTAGCGCCGGTCGCCGTTACCGTCGCTGTGAGAGTGTGCCCGACGTCGCTCGCGACCGGCGTATACGTCGATGTCGTCGCGCCCGCGATAGCCGCGCCATTGCCGGCCCATTGATACGCGAATGAAACCGCGCCCGTCCAGGTGCCTGTCGAGGACGTAAGCACTTTGCCGACCTGCGCGGTACCGCTGATTACCGGCAACTGGCTGACAGCCGGCGCCGCAACATTGGCCGTTGAAATATTAGTTGAAACATTAAAGGACGTCGACGCGTAGGCGCGCGCAGGAACTTGCCACTGTGGATTATACACGCCGAGCGTGAGGATCTTGGCTCCGACCGCCGTGCCTGTAGGCACTGTCCAGCTAGATTTCGCTGTCACCGGGATCCCGGCGGTAAACGACGTTACGACGTCGCGGTCGACGCCTGGAACCGAAAACTCGACAGGGTAATTCGAGGCGTTAGCGCTGGCGGTCATAGTGGCGCTGAAAACCACGGTTTGGCCAGGTTGCACAACCGCTGGCGTCGCCGTCAATGCGTTCACGGTGACGGTCTGCGCATAAGCCGTCGCCAAGGGAAGCATAATGAAGCCGGAGAACACGGCTGATCGCATAGCATATCCAGCTGGACGGGCAAAGCATTCTCCCACGAAGAAGAGCCTGCTGCGTCCGCGTGCTCTCGCTGAACTGCGCGGCGGGGCTGCGCCCCTGGGCCCAGCAAACATTGCGCTGCAAACTGACATTTAAGCCTCCGCCGGGGGTGTAGTACGGGCAATGGAAAGAGATATACAGATATACATTCGAGCCAAAAAAAGGCAGTTAATAATATTTGTAAAATATAGATAGCTACGAAATCGCGTTATGCTTTTAGAGCAAATGGATCTTGTCGTCCCAGTCAAAGCCTTGCATAAACTATTGCCAATGCATTTATGATATAGCATGGTTGTTCTAGACGCGATTTGATATTCAGATATAGATTTTTCAACGCCTCCCTTTATTTTCTCAAAGATGCCGCCTGCCGGGGTCGAGCAGCCTCGAAACGAATGGCGTGAGCTTTCCGCCTCGGTCAAAAATGAGCGATGGCGTTGGGAAAATGCGGCCTCTTCCGAAAACTCTAAGCCGAGAGTTGTAAATGGTGACGGCCCCGGAGCGCACGCCGCTCCGCTGTCTTGGCGCAGGCCGCCGCCGCCGCCAATACAAACCCGTGAGCCCTCGAAATTGGGAAGCGGCACGTTCGACCCCCTTGTTAGCGGTCCTCCGGCGCCGCGCCCGCTTGGACGCGCAGGTAGGCCAGAGCTTGACTTTGGGGGATCATCGACTCAAAAAATGGTTGAATTATGTAAACAGAAAATTCGGAAATTGACTTTTTAGGATGACGATGCCATTCCGTATTGTCAAATACCCGTCGCATTAGAAGACGTATTACGTCGCTTACCGTTTCTGATAATGCGCCATTGCGGCCAATCCTGCTCGCGTACGACATTTCATAACAATGTATTATAATGTTGTAATGTATATGTATATTTTATATATATTTACAATATATTACACACTGTGGTATATATTCTTGCGTGTTACACACTTACTGGGCGATATACATTTATATAAACGATAATGTCAGCTATTTTCGAAGTTACCCTACACGTCGCCGTTGCTTCCCCTGCACACAATACTTACAACATATTTTCACGCCGCCCTTGCGCATTAAACGGTCTGCATATGTGTATTTCTTCAAGGTAAAAAGTGCTTCCTACTGAAACGTGTGATCGGGAAAAGCTCCGCCTGAAACGACAGGCGCGCGAACGGTCGTTTGTAGCATTGCTCAAAGCCGCGGAGTGAATAATGATAACAATCAATATATCCCGCGCAATCATATTTTTCCGCATAGTTATACGTGCTTATGAGACCTGTCCGCGGGAGGCTTCGAAACGGTGGCGCGATGTGATCCACTGCGGTGATAGAATCATCACGAGCCGGGTCGGATGTCGCGCCGGAAGATTGGTCGGGAGGAGCCGAGGTACACGTCGCAGGATGCAACCCAGCGTTCGTCATTGGACGAGCTGATGGGCCGGGTCGGCAGGGCTTTTGTCGGGCAACAACTCGACGAAATCCATTCCGCCGCCAAGGGCGAGCCGGCTTGGCCGCCTCTGGCCTTATCCAAAGGCCCTGCTGATCGCGGTTTGGCGTGACTTATCCGACGTGACGCGCCCGAGCCTCTTCCAGTCGCCGGGCCTCATCGAGGCGCTTCCAAAACCCTGCGCCGGAACCCCGCCAACAACAGTTGGCGACAAAACCTCTCCTACCGCCCCGGCCCCGACGCGGCGATTTGCCTACCGGCGCCATATTCTCTGTCTCCGCCTCCGAGCGTCTTGTACAGCGTCACCCAATTCGTCAGGCCCGTCAGGCGAATGGTGATCAGCGTCTGCTGCGACGTGTAGAGCGATTGCTGCGCGGTCAGAACGGCGAGATAGCTATCTATCCCGCCGCGGAAGCGCGCCTGCGCCAGGCGATAGGAATCGGCGTTCGCCGCGACCAGCGCCTGCTGCGCCGAAAGCTGTGCGCTTATCGTGCCTTCAACGGCGAGCGCGTCGGCGACTTCCTTGAAGGCCGACTGAATCGACTTCTCATATTGGGCGACGGCGATGCTGCGCTGCGCCTCCGAGGCATGAAGATTTGCGAGGTTATTGCCGCCGTCGAAGATGGGCAGGTTGACTTGCGGCGCGAACACCCAGGCGCCGGACCCCGCCCTGAAAAGATGCGTCAAGGCGGCGCTCGACGTTCCTCCATTTGCCGTCAGCGTCACGCTCGGGAAGAAGGCCGCGCGCGCCGCGCCGATGTCGGCATTGGCGGCTTTGAGCGTGTGCTCGGCCTCGACGATGTCGGGCCGTCGCAAAAGCACGTCCGAGGGGATCGCGGCGCGGATGCGCGGCGCCGCTGTAACAGAATGCAAGGAAGAGTCGCTCAGCAACGCCAGTGGAACAGGTGCGCCAACCACGAGCGTCAGCGTGTTCTGATCCAGCGCGACCTGACGGGTGTAGAGCGACACATCCGCGCGCGCGCTCTCGACAGACGTGCGGGCTTGTGCGACCGCGAGCGCGGTGCCGGTTCCGGCAACCGTAGTTTTTTCCGTGAGAGACAGGGAAGCCTGCTGACTGGCCAGAGTGACTTCGGCGGTTCGCAACCGCTCCCGATCAGCGAGAAGCGCAAGATAATCTGTGGCGATCTCGGCGACGAGAGAAAGATAGCCGGAGCGCTGCGCGTCCTGGGTCGCGAGATAGGTCTCAAGCGCTTCATTCGTCAGGCTCTGAACCTTGCCGAAGAAGTCAACCTCATAGGAGCTCAATCCCGCGTTGAGGCCATAGGTCCCAGCCGTAACGGGCGAGGAGGCGCCCGCGACATCGGCCGGCGTGCGCGTGGTGTTTCCGCTGCCTTGCAGCGCGATGGTCGGGAACAGCTGCGCCTCCTGACCCGCGTATTGCGCTCGCGATTTCTGGATGTTGAGCGCGGTTACGCGAAGATCACGATTATTGTCGAGTCCGAGCGCAATCAGGTCCTTGAGACGCGCATCGCCGAAGAACTCGCGCCAGCCGAGATCGGCGACGCGCGAGGCCTCGCCGCCCCGATCGGTTTTGTTGTAGGCGGGGCCCGCCGGCCAGCTCTCGGATACAGGCAGGGCTGGGCGCAGATATTCGGGCGCGAGCGAGCAGCTGGCCAGGAGCGCAGCGGCCAGGGCCGTCGCCATCACACGTGTCGTCGTCATGTCAATGGCCTTCGGCGGTGGAGCTGGGAGCGAATGACGAGACCGCGGGCGCGTCCGCAGCGGATTGGCGGGACTTCCGGCCGAAGGCGCGCATCACGACCACGAAGAACATCGGCACGAAGAAAATGCCGAGAAAGGTCGCCGCGATCATGCCGCCGATGACGCCGACGCCGATCGCGTTCTGCGCGCCGGAGCCCGCGCTATTGCTGAGCGCCAGAGGCGCAACGCCGAGGACGAAGGCAAGTGAGGTCATGATAATCGGACGCAGCCGCTGGCGGGCCGCGTCGAGCGTCGCCTCGACGAGATCCGTCCCCGCCTCATATCGGTCTTTGGCGAATTCGACGATCAGGATCGCGTTTTTGGCGGAGAGCCCAATGATCGTGAGGAGGCCAACCTGGAAATAAATATCGTTCGATAGCCCCCAGCCGGTCGCGGCGAGGACCGAACCCGCGACGCCAAGAGGCACGACGAGCATCACGGCGATCGGGATCGTCCAGCTTTCGTAGAGCGCCGCGAGACAGAGGAAAACCACGAGAAGGGAGATCGCGTAGAGCGCGGGCGCCTGCGATCCTGAGAGCCGCTCCTGGTAGGAAAGGCCTGTCCAGCCGACGCCGAAGCCCGGCGGCAGCTTGGCGGCGATGTCCTCGATCGCCTGCATGGCCGCGCCAGTGCTGCCGCCTGGCGGGGCGGAGCCCTGTATTTCGACCGCGCTAACTCCATTGTAGCGTTCGAGCCGCGCCGGGCCAAAGGCCCATTCGCCGCGAGCGAAAGCAGAGAAGGGAACCATCCCCCCCGCGCCATTGCGCACGAACCACTTGGAGACATCCTCGGGCAACATGCGGAAGGGCGCGTCCGCCTGGACATAGACCTTCTTGATGCGACTGCGATCGACAAAATCATTTACATAGGTTCCGCCCCAGGCGTAGCTCATCAAATTGCTGATGTCGCTCAAGGCGACGCCGAGCGCGCCCGCCTTCGGCTGATCGATCGAAATGCTGTATTGCGGCGTATCCTCCTGGCCGTTCGGGCGAACCGCCATCAGGCGCGGATCCTGAGCCGCAAGGCCGAGAAGCTGGTTACGCGCGGCGATAAGCGCGTCATGGCCGTTCGCCGCGCGATCCTGCAAGAAGAGATCGAAGCCCGAGGCATTGCCCAGTTCGAGGATCGCGGGCGGCGGAAATGTGAAGGCCATGGCGTCGCGGATGCGGGAAAGCGCGCCCATCGCTCGTCCGGCGATGGCTTGCGCGCGCAACGCGGGATTCTTGCGCTCGTCCCAATCCTTCAACTTGATGAAAGCCATGCCGACGTTCTGCCCCTGCCCGGCGAAACTGAAGCCGCGCACGTCGAATACGGATTCGACGGCGTCTTTTTCTACGGTGAGGAAATAATCCTCAACCTGTTTCAGCACGGCCTCAGTCCGCTCGGCGGTGGCTCCAACAGGCAGGACGACCTGACTGAACAGGATGCCCTGGTCTTCATCAGGCACAAAGGAGGAGGGCAGACGGACGAAGAGATAGCCAAGGCCGGCGACGATCAGCACATAGGCGAGGGCAAAGCCGAGCCAGCGCCGGACGACGCCGCCGGACGCCCGCCGATAGGCATGGGCGCTGGCGTCGAAGGATCGGTTGAACCAACCAAAGAAGCCTCGCCGTTCCGTATGGGCGTGCTCGACGGGCTTCAGAAGCGTCGCGCATAAAGCGGGGGTCAAGACGAGCGCGACGAGCACGGACAATGCCATCGCCGAGACCATGGTGACGGAAAACTGCCGGTAGATCACGCCGGTCGAGCCGCCAAAAAAAGCCATCGGTACGAACACGGCCGACAGCACGAGTGCGATGCCGACGAGCGCGCCGGTGATCTCGCCCATCGATTTGCGGGTCGCTTCGACCGGAGAGAGCTTTGTTTCGGCCATGACGCGTTCGACATTCTCGACGACCACGATTGCGTCATCGACGAGAAGTCCGATTGCAAGCACCATGGCGAACATGGTGAGCGTATTGATCGAATAGCCGACGGCTTCGAGCACGCCGAACGTGCCGAGCAGCACGACCGGCACCGCGATGGTGGGGATCAATGTCGCGCGGAAGTTCTGTAGGAAAAGATACATGACCATGAAGACGAGGACGATCGCCTCGAGCAGGGTCTTCACCACCTCCTCGATCGACAGCCTCACGAAGGGCGTCGTGTCGAAAGGGTAGACGACCCGCATCCCGATGGGGAAATTCGGCGCCAGCTCGCCGATGCGCTCTTTCACCATTTTGGCCGTATCGAGCGCGTTGGCGCCTGTCGCGAGCTTTATGGCGATCGCCGTGGAGGGCTTGCCATTGTAGCGCGACGATGTGTCGTAAGTCTCAGCGCCAAGCTCGACGCGCGCAACATCCTGTAGCCGGACATTGGAGCCGTCGGTGCTGGTCTTCAGAAGGATTTGCCGGAATTGGTCGGCGGTTTGAAAGCGGGTTTGCGCTGTAACGGTCGCGTTGAGGCGTTGACCGGCGATCGATGGAACGCCGCCGAGCTGCCCTGCGGAGACCTGGATGTTTTGCGCCTTGATCGCATTGACGACGTCGATTGGCGTCAAGGCGAAATTGTCGAGTCGGTTGGGATCGAGCCAAATCCGCATGGCGTATTGCGCGCCGAAGACGGTGATGTCGCCGACGCCCTCGATGCGGCTGATCGGATCCTTAAGATTTGCGGTCACATAGTCGCCAAGGTCGATGCTCGACATGCTTCCGTCTTCGGAAATGAACCCGACGACGAGCACGAAGCTCGCCGCGGATTTGGTGACGGTGACGCCCTGATTCTGGACTTCCTGGGGCAAAAGCGGCGTTGCGAGCTGCAGCTTGTTTTGCACCTGAACCTGAGCGATATCGGCATCCGTACCCGCGTTGAAGGTCACTGTGATCGTGACACTGCCAGTCGAGTCGCTCGTCGAGGACATGTAGAGCAGATTGTCGACGCCGGTCATGTTCTGTTCGATCACCTGCGTGACCGAATTCTCGACGATCTTCGCCGACGCGCCGGGATAATTGGCTGTGATCGCGATCGCGGGCGGCGCGATTGTCGGATATTGGGCGATTGGCAACCGGAGGATGGCGAGGCCGCCGGCGAGCATGATCACAATAGCGATCACCCAGGCGAAGATCGGCCTGTCGATGAAGAAACGCGACATTTCAGATCAATCCTTGGTGGGCAGAGCGGCCGTCCGGCTTTGCGGCAAGCGAGCTGGTCCCGCGTCAGCCGCGAGCGCCGCGACGCCATCCTTCACCGCAACCTTGACGGGAGAACCGGGGCGGACGCGCTGAAGCCCTTCGACGATCAACTGATCGCCATCCGCGGCGCCGTCGGTCACGAGCCACTTGTCGCCGATGGCGCGCGCGATCTTGAGGGCGCGGCGCTGCGCCTTGCCGCCGGCGTCGACGAAAAATGCGATGGGCTCGCCGCGTTGATCGCGGGTCACGCCCTGCTGCGCCAGCAGAATCGCTTTCTCGCTCACGCCCTGCTGGATGTCGGCGCGGACATACATGCCGGGAAGCAGCTCGGTTTTTGGATTGGGAAAGACAGCGCGCAGGGTGATTGAGCCGGTGCCCTGATCGACGGTCACCTCCGAGAAAGCGAGCGTGCCTTCCAGATCGTAGGGCGTGCCGTCATCTAGGAACAGTTTGACTTTCGCCGTCCCGGCGCCGGCCGTCAGCGCGCCGCTCGCGAGCTCTCTGCGCAGGCGCATGATCTCGGTCGAGGATTGGGTCACGTCGACATAGATCGGATCGAGCTGCTGCACGGTTGCGAGCGCCGAACTCTGATTGGCCGTGACGAGCGCGCCCTGCGTGAAGGCTGAGCGGCCGATGCGCCCGGATATTGGCGATGTGACGCGCGTATAGGCGAGGTTGATCTGCGCGGTCTCAAGCGCCGCCCGGCTCACGGCAATATCCGCTCGGGCCTGATTGAGGGCGGCCGCGGCGTCGTCGTAGTCCTGTTGGCTCACAGCCTTGATCGCGGAGAGCTGTTTGTAGCGGCCCGCCTTGAGTTCGAGGCTCGATAAAGTCGCCTCCGACTTGTCGAGCGTCGCCCTGGCGCTGTCATAGGCGGCTTGATAGCTCGCTGGATCGACCTGGTAGAGGAGGTCGCCGGCCTTGATCTCGGCG
Source organism: uncultured Alphaproteobacteria bacterium (assembly GCA_963767805.1). Taxonomy (GTDB): domain Bacteria; phylum Pseudomonadota; class Alphaproteobacteria; order Rhizobiales; family Beijerinckiaceae; genus Methylocapsa. The sequence goes on from CAVYFP010000020.1 coordinate 11,839, forward strand.
CCTTCGTCGAAAGGGCGTTTGACGATGATGCCGCCAACCTGGGGACGCACCTCGGCGATAAGATAGGGGGAGGTCCGGCCGGGCAGTTCGATCGTGATCGGCACGGCTCCCGCCCTGACCGTCTGCACGGAGACCTCAGCGGCGGGAGCGGCGGGTAGCGCGGCCGCGCCGCGCTGGGGCTCGTCGCAGCCCGAGAGCAAAGCCAGGCCCGCAACGGCCGCGTATGGAAGCAACAGTCTATGGAGTTGGATTGACGCGTGTCTTGCACTGGGGGGCGCGGGGAGACGCAAAGAAGGGTTCAAGATGCCGCTCCAATCGATTGACGACCGCCCATATAAGAAACCGGCCGGTTTCCTTGACTTTAGAAACCCGTCGGTTTCCAATGTCAAGAGCCGCTTCGGGCACGCGCCCCTTGTCCTGGGTCAAAACGTTTTGACCTGGAGTGCGCGAGAACGTGACGCTGACTGATCAGGAACAGGAAAACGAACGCGATGAGCGATCAGACCCTCCTCGACTCGCCCGCCGCCCGCGAGGCGGGAGGTCCGCGGCGCGGGCGCCCGATAGCGCTTTCGGATGAATGCCGCCGCGCGGCGCTACTCGACGCGGCGCGGGCGACGTTTTATCGCGTCGGCTATGGCCCTGCGACGATGAGCGAGATCGCC
>CAVYFP010000020.1:17500-260213 GCA_963767805.1 uncultured Alphaproteobacteria bacterium
CGAACTTCCGACCTCACGCTTATCAAGCGCGCGCTCTAACCAACTGAGCTACAAGCCCGAACTCTAAGCTCAAGGCTTGCCTGGGCAGCCGCCTCCATTAAGAAGCGAGCGGCCCCTCGGAAAGCGAGCCTGTCCATGGAAGAAAGAGAAACGAAGGCGGCGAAGTCCCGCATATTGGCCCTTCATCCGGCGTTAGCGCGTGAGCGCAGCGCGCGCGGATGGGACCTTGTTCCAAGTGATCCGATAGATCGAGGCGAAAGCCTCGATGACTGAAGGATCATCCTTAGAAAGGAGGTGATCCAGCCGCAGGTTCCCCTACGGCTACCTTGTTACGACTTCACCCCAGTCGCTGACCCTACCGTGGTCGCCTCTCTCCTTGCGGTTAAGAAAACGCCTTCGGGTAGAACCAACTCCCATGGTGTGACGGGCGGTGTGTACAAGGCCCGGGAACGTATTCACCGTAGCGTTCTGATCTACGATTACTAGCGATTCCACCTTCATGCACTCGAGTTGCAGAGTGCAATCCGAACTGAGACGGCTTTTTGAGATTTGCTCGGGGTCGCCCCTCCGCATCCCACTGTCACCGCCATTGTAGCACGTGTGTAGCCCAGCCCGTAAGGGCCATGAGGACTTGACGTCATCCCCACCTTCCTCTCGGCTTATCACCGGCAGTCCCCCTAGAGTGCCCAACTAAATGATGGCAACTAGGGGCGAGGGTTGCGCTCGTTGCGGGACTTAACCCAACATCTCACGACACGAGCTGACGACAGCCATGCAGCACCTGTGTTCTCGCCACCCGAAGTGAAGGAATCCATCTCTGGAAACCATACGAGACATGTCAAGAGCTGGTAAGGTTCTGCGCGTTGCTTCGAATTAAACCACATGCTCCACCGCTTGTGCGGGCCCCCGTCAATTCCTTTGAGTTTTAATCTTGCGACCGTACTCCCCAGGCGGGATGCTTAAAGCGTTAACTGCGCCACTAAGCAGCAAGCTGCCTAACGGCTAGCATCCATCGTTTACGGCGTGGACTACCAGGGTATCTAATCCTGTTTGCTCCCCACGCTTTCGCACCTCAGCGTCAGTACCGGGCCAGTGAGCCGCCTTCGCCACTGGTGTTCTTGCGAATATCTACGAATTTCACCTCTACACTCGCAGTTCCGCTCACCTCTCCCGGACTCGAGATCCCCAGTATCAAAGGCAGTTCCGGGGTTGAGCCCCGGCATTTCACCTCTGACTTAAAGATCCGCCTACGTGCGCTTTACGCCCAGTAAATCCGAACAACGCTAGCCCCCTTCGTATTACCGCGGCTGCTGGCACGAAGTTAGCCGGGGCTTATTCTCCTGGTACCGTCATTATCTTCCCAGGTAAAAGAGCTTTACAACCCTAAGGCCTTCATCACTCACGCGGCATGGCTGGATCAGGCTTGCGCCCATTGTCCAATATTCCCCACTGCTGCCTCCCGTAGGAGTTTGGGCCGTGTCTCAGTCCCAATGTGGCTGATCATCCTCTCAGACCAGCTACTGATCGTCGCCTTGGTGGGCCGTTACCTCACCAACTAGCTAATCAGACGCGGGCCAATCCTTCGGCGATAAATCTTTCTCCTTGCGGACGTATCCGGTATTAATCCAAGTTTCCCTGAGCTATTCCGAACCGAAGGGTATGTTCCCACGCGTTACTCACCCGTCTGCCACTCCCCTTGCGGGGCGTTCGACTTGCATGTGTTAGGCCTGCCGCCAGCGTTCGTTCTGAGCCAGGATCAAACTCTCAAGTTGAAGCTTCTTTCGAAGCAGTAATGAGAATTTGCTTGCCCGGCTGGTCACCCGCTCTTCGCGCCCGTTAAGACAGCGAAAAACGGCGCGGCGCATCCAAAACCCCGAAAGGCCCTGAAAATGCGCCAGTTTGAGATCGCGCCTCACGGCGCAACTCTTTTTGACGAGTCCCAAGCACATCTGTCCGCAGCTCTCTTTGCAGAAAGCCGCAAACTTCGATGAACTTGATAACGTGACCGCCAGAGTATCTCATCCGCGCCCATCCCGAAGGATAAGGCGCGCGCAAGGACTCCGCCGTCCACGTTTCTCTTTCTTCCGATTCAATTGTCAAACAGCATGGCCGCGCAGCGGCCGCATCAACATGACCGCCTCAGGCGGCCGCATCAACAAGGACCGCCAGAAGCGATCCAATACCGAAACGAAAGACCCCAACAAGGGTCAAAACGCGGAAAGCCGTTCCCATCCCGGCCAAGCTCAACATAAGCCAGGCTCCGCCAGGTGCGAACAAACCCGAGGATTTTCCGAAAGAAACGAAAGTCCCGAGAAGCAAAATCCGCGTCCGCCGCAAAAAGCAGCGCCGCTTCCAATGAGCACCTTATATGGCCCCCACCCACCCCATGTCAACACACCAATCTTCGTAAAAACGTCAATGAACCGTCTTTCTGCGCCGGTTCAGCCAGACGGCTGAGCGCAATCGAGCGCCGCGGCCCTCTGTCCGGCCGCTTTATCCCCGCTATCCCCAAGAGGATTGCTGCGCTTAAAAATTCTGCCCCGGTAAGCGGGCCAAGGCCTGATCTGGCGGTACGCGCGGGCCGCTCCGGCGGCACGGGCCCTCATTTACCGGATTTTATGCGGGTCCACTCCCGGCCGATGAGCTTTTGCGTCGCGGCGTCGAAATTCGGCGCCGCAAACAGGCGCTCCATCGCGACGGCGTCCGGATAAATCGATTTATTCTCGCTAATTTCCTTCGCGATCAACGGCTTCGAGGCCAGAACGGCATTGGCGAATTTGGTCGCGTTGGTATTGCGGGCGGCGATCTCCGGACGCAGCAGGAAATTGATGAAGGCGAGGGCCGCCTCGGCATGTGGCGCGTTTTTCGGGATGGCGAGCGCGTCGATCGAAATCAGCGTCCCCTCTTTCGGGATGGCGTAGCCGATATCCACGCCCGCGCCTCCTTCCCTTGTCCGGGCGCTGGCCTGTTGGGCCTCGCCGCTTGAGACGAGCGCGAGGCAGACGTCGCCATTGGCGAGGGCGCCGGCGGCGTCGGCGGCGTTGAGTTTTTTTACGTTGCGCCGCATGACGGCGAGAAGCTCGGCGGCGCGGCGGAGGTCCGACGGGTTTTTCGAACCGGGATCGAGGCGCAGCTCGCGCAACGCGAGGGGAAAAAGCGCCTCCGCGCTGTCGGGAACGGACACGCCGCACTCGACGAAAGGTGCGACGCGGTCCGCGCGGAACAGAAAATCGAGCGAATCGGGCAGCAGCCTCGCCGAGCTTCGCCTTCGCCTGCTCGACGTCGAAGGCGAGGCCTTCCGTCGCCCAGAGATAGGGCGCGGCATATTGATTGCCAGGATCGAAAGCCGCCAGCCGGGCCATGATCTCAGGCCATAAATTGTTGAAATTACTTAGCTTTAACCTGTCCAGCTTTTGCAGGTAGCCGGCCGCGATCAGCGTTCGCAGCGCCGGGCCGGGGATGACGAGGAGGTCGTAGTCGCCCGTCGTGCGCAGGCGGGCGTCCAGCGCCTCCCGCGTCGCGTATGTATCGTACATGATGCGCACGCCGGTCGCGGCGGTGAATTCATCGAGAACGCGCGGGTCGAAATAATCGCCCCAGCCTAAAATATTGAGCTGGCGCGGTTCGGCCGCGGCGGCGCCGGCGCGCATTGCGAGGCACAGGGCAAGGGCCGCCAGCACAGCGCGCAGACGTCTCGGCAGGCGCATTGCGCGGAACTCCCCGCCGCGAAAGCGGCGCATGAGCAGGCGCAAATTTCCGCGCCGCCTATTATATTAAAATGGGGCGCGCCGATGCGAAGCCGTCGCGCGCCCCGGCCAGGACACGCAACAAGAGAATCGAGCCAGCCATGCATGTCAATATCGCACACGCCGAAGCCGCCATCGAAGCCGCCCGCAAGAAAGCGGTCGAACTCAAGACGCAGATGTGTATAGCCGTCGTCGATTCGGGGGCCAATCTGAAGGCCTTCTACCGCATGGACGACGCTTGGGTGGGCAGCATCGACATCGCCATCAAGAAGGCCAAGACCGCCGTTTTCTTCGGCATGCCGACGGGCGCGATCGGCCAGCTTTCGCAGCCGGGCGGCTCGCTTTTCGGCATCGAACATTCCAATGAGGGGCTGATCACCTTCCCCGGCGGTCTGCCGATCGTCGATGAAGACGGCGTGCTCGTCGGCGCCATCGGGGTCAGCGGCAGCGCCGTCGAGAACGACAATGCAGTGGCCGCGGCGGGCGTCGCGGTGCTTGGCGTCAGCGAGCTGCCGGAGCATCCCTGGCGGACCTGAATCGGGCGCAAAATCGCGGCCGGACGGACTCCTCTTTTGTAGGATGGCGTCCCGTTGATGTAAGGAACCCGGCCCCAATCGGTCAAAAAAGTTTCACGTGAGACACCCCCGCGAACAGGCGGGGGATCGGAAAATCGCATGGGGGCGGCGTTTTGGATGGGGTGTTTCACGTGAAACACCCCTGAAAACAGCGCGCCATGCGGCGCAATTGGAAAAAGACAGGTTTGAAGCGCGGCGAAGTATGATTGGCTGATTTTGGCGCGATCAGGCTTGCGCTTGGCTTTTAGGAATGACCCAATCCGAGCCCTCATCCTGAGGAGCCGCCAAAGGCGGCGTCTCGAAGGACGAGGGCGGCCAAGGTTGGCGCTATCCCCTCGCCCTTCGAGACGCGGGCTTCGCCCGCTCTCTCCAGTCGCCCGCTTCCATTGCGTTCGCTTCGCGAACCGCTTCGTTCGCAACGGAACCTCGGACTTCCTTCCGCTCAGGATGAGAGGATGGAGGGGGCGTGGCTTGCGGCAGGCGCGCGGGCGAGATTGAATGTATTTATGGATGGATCGGCCCCATAGCGGGCCGAAGCGGGGCGAAGTCCCTCACGCTCCCGCACCGGCGGAACATCTGATATTGGAGGCGCCTAAAGCCGCCCCCCGCCCCGAGGATTCCATGCCCACCAAATCCCTGCTCGTTCTTGGCGGCGCGCGGTCGGGCAAGAGCCGCTTTGCGCAGCGGCTTGCTGAAGGCTCGGGCGCGCGGCCGGTGCTGATTGCGACGGCCGAGGCGCATGACGCCGAGATGCAGGCGCGCATCGCGCGGCACGCCGCCGAGCGCGGCCCCGACTGGAGCCTTGTCGAGGAGCCTCTGGCGCTGGCGAAAGCGCTGGCGCGGGAGGCCGCCCAGGGGCGCATCATCGTCGTCGATTGCGCGACGATCTGGCTCAGCAATCTGATGTTGCGGGAGGCCGATCTCGCCGAGGCCTCGGCGGAGCTGGCGGAGGTTGTCGGCCGCCTTGCGGGACCGGCGATTTTCGTCTCCAATGAGGTCGGCGGCGGCATCGTCCCCGACAACGCCCTCGCGCGGCGCTTCCGCGACGCGCAGGGCTCCCTCAATCAGACGCTGGCGCGCGTCTGCGAGGCGGTCGTTCTCATGAATGCCGGCATCGCGACGCAGGTCAAACCGGGCGAGGCGCCGAAGTTTCGTTTCTGACCGGAGCGTCCCGCGCCGACGTCCCGCGGTTGCAAATTGCGGCGCGACGGCCTAAATGACACCTCATCCGGCGTGAAATCTTTTGTATTACAGGCATATAACGTGAAATCCACAGCATCCCCGCGCTTGTCCCCGCATCTGCGCCGGCTTGAGGCGGAGGCGATCTTCATCATGCGCGAGGTGGTCGCCGAATTCGAGCGGCCGGTGATGCTCTATTCCGTCGGCAAGGATTCCGGCGTGATGCTCCACATCGCGCAAAAGGCGTTTTTTCCGGCCAAGCCCCCGTTTCCGCTGCTGCATGTCGACACCGCGTGGAAATTTCGCGAAATGATCGCCTTTCGCGACGAGATGGCGGCGCGCGTCGGCATGGACCTGCTCGTCCATATCAATGAGGATGGCGTCAGGCGCGGCGTTTCGCCGGTGGCGTCGGGCTCCTCCGTGCATACGCAGGTGATGAAGACCGAGGGGCTGCGCCAGGCGCTCGACAAATGGAAATTCGACGCGGCCTTCGGCGGCGCGCGGCGCGACGAGGAGAAGAGCCGCGCCAAGGAGCGCATTTTCTCGCACCGCTCCGCCTCCCACGCCTGGGACCCGCGCAACCAGCGCCCGGAATTGTGGAACCTCTTCAACACGCGCATCAAGCAGGGCGAATCGATGCGGGTGTTCCCGCTCTCCAACTGGACCGAAATCGACGTCTGGGATTACATCGCCGCCGAGAACGTGCCGATCGTGCCGCTCTATCTCGCCAAAGAGCGGCCCGTCGTCGAGCGCGGCGGAACGCTGATCATGGTCGATGACGAGCGCCTGCCGCTTGCTGCCGGGCGAAGTTCCGCGCATGGAGAAAATCCGCTTCCGCACGCTCGGCTGCTATCCGCTGACGGGGGCGATGCGCTCCGACGCGGAGACCTTGCCGGAGATCATCGCGGAGATGCGCGCCTCGACCATGTCGGAGCGCGAGGGCCGCCTGATCGATCATGACGAGTCGGGCTCGATGGAAAAGAAGAAGCGCGAGGGATATTTCTGATGCTCGAGGCTGTCAGCCCCTCCCCCGCGCAAGGCGCGCAAGATGCGCAAGGGGCCTCGCCGCCGCCGACCCTGCGGCTGATCACCTGCGGCTCCGTCGACGACGGCAAATCGACCCTGATCGGGCGCCTGCTCTACGAGCAGAGCCTCATTTTCGACGATCAGCTCGCGGCGCTCGAGCGCGATTCGAAGCGCCATGGCACGGATGGCGACAATATCGACTTCGCGCTGCTCGTCGACGGGCTCGAGGCCGAGCGCGAACAGGGCATCACCATCGACGTCGCCTATCGCTACGTCTCGACGCCGCGCCGCGCCTTCATCATGGCCGACACGCCCGGCCATGAGCAATATACGCGCAACATGGCGACCGCCGCCTCCTGCGCCAATCTCGCCATCCTGCTCGTCGATGCGCGCAAGGGGCTATTGACGCAGACCTGCCGCCACGCGGCGATCGTCTCGCTGATCGGCATCCGGCATGTCGTGCTGGCGGTCAACAAGATCGATCTCACCGGCTTCGATCAGGCCGGCTTCGAGAAGATCGTCGCCGATTTCATCGGCTTCGCGGCGCCGCTGGGATTCAAGTCGATCACGCCGATCCCGATCTCGGCCCGGCATGGCGACAATGTTTCCGAGAGAAGCGCCAATACGCCCTGGTACAAGGGGCGGGCGCTGCTCGATTTCCTCGAAACGATCGATGTCGAGGAAGACCAGAGCGGCAAGCCGTTCCGCTTCCCCGTGCAATGGGTCAACCGGCCGCATCTCGATTTTCGCGGCTTCACGGGCACGATCGCGAGCGGGACGATCCGGCCCGGCGACGAGATCATCGTCGCGGCTTCGGGCAAAAGCTCGAAGGTCGCGCGCATCGTCACCGCCGATGGCGATCTGACGAGCGCCAGCGCCGGCGAGGCGGTGACGCTCACTTTGGCGGACGAACTCGACATCGCGCGCGGCGACGTGCTCTCCGATCCGAAAAGCCGGCCCGAGGTCGCCGACCAGTTCGCGGCGCATCTCATCTGGATGAGCGAGGACAAGCTGCTGCCCGGCCGCTCTTATCTTTTAAAGAGCGGCTCGCGCACGGTTCCCGTCACGATCACCGAGCTGAAGCACCGGCTCGACGTCAATACGCTCGGCGAAATGGCGGCGCGCACCCTGAGCCTCAACGAGGTCGGCCTCTGCAATCTCGCGGCGACGGCGCCGATCGCCTTCGATCCCTATGCCGACAATCACTCGACCGGCTCCTTCATCCTGATCGACCGCGCCACCAACGCCACCGCGGCGGCGGGCCTCATCGCCCATGGCCTGCGGCGGGCGACGAATGTGCATCTGCAAGGGCTGAATGTCGCCAAGATCGACCGCGCGCGGCTGAACAACCAGAAGCCGGCGGCGCTGTGGTTCACGGGGCTTTCGGGCTCGGGCAAATCGACCATCGCCAATCTCGTCGAATCGCGGCTCTACGCGCGCGGCGCGCGCACCATTCTGCTCGACGGCGACAATATAAGGCACGGGCTGAACAAGGATCTCGGCTTCACCGAGGTCGACCGGGTCGAAAACATCCGCCGCGTCGGCGAGGTGGCGAAGCTGATGACCGAGGCCGGGCTGATCGTTCTATGCTCCTTCATCTCGCCGTTCCGGGCCGATCGCCAGCTCGTGCGCGAGATGCTCGACAAGGGCGAATTCATCGAGATCTTCGTCGATACGCCGATCGAGGATTGCATCGCGCGCGACCCGAAGGGCCTCTACAAGAAGGCCATCGCCGGCGAGATCGAGAATTTCACCGGCATCGACCAGCCCTACGAGACGCCGGTGGATCCGGAGATCATCGTCGCCCGCGACGGCCAGACGGCGGCCCAGAGCGCGGCGGCGATCGTCGCGGAATTGGTCCGCCGCGAAATCATCGACCATATCGCCGATTTCCGCGACGACTGGTCGATCTGACGAGTCTTGCGGCGCGCGCGGGGCGGGCTGGCGATTATCCCTCCATCATCCGCGCGGGAGGGTGGAAGCGTCCGTCCGGGTTGCGGCGGCGCGTGTCCTTGGCCGACCGCAAAGTCATGATCGCGCAGCTCCGCGACCCTGTTCCCCGCCGTCGAACGCGCCGGCGCTTCGCCCTTCGCGCGGAACGGTCGCGCCTATCAAAAGAGCCCGCCCAGGCGGTGCGATGCTGATAGCCGTCGCCCACCATGTCGAAGAAATTATTCGATGAGGAAAGCGGCGTGATATTGATGCCCTTGCCGCTCAGATCGAGGACGATCGGGCCGGAAGAGCTCCCACCGCCGCCGCCGCCGCTGTAACTGGCAACGTCCCAGGCGGAATAGCTGTTGGAATAGCTGCTATTGTCGGTAACGGCCCCTGCGCTCCAGTCGATGGAGTTGAAGGCTTGATCCAGTTGGGCGCTCTGCGCATCCCACTGGGTCATGATGTTGGTCCAATCCATATTTGATCCGTCGCCCGAGGCGACGATCGGATTGGTCGCAACCACGCCGACGGGCGCCACATCGGCGAAACCGACTGTCCCATACAGCTGTCCGCCCGCCGGAACGGTTGGATCGATCGAAGTGACATTGAGCAGCGAGGGCATTTGCACGCCATCGCCGCCGGGCTGGACAAAGCCGTCAATCTGCGGCGAGCCGAAAAAGCTCGTTCCGCCCTGTGATGAGCCGGACTGAGTCTGCAAGGCGGAAACGCCGTCGCTGCTGACGCCAACTACAGGCGCGGCGCGTCCGGTGTTGCTCGGGTCTCCGAAGGACAATACGCCTTGCGCGTATTGAAGGTTCGGGTCCGAGCTCAATGCGCCGTAGGTGTCGCCCAGCGGCAAATTCGGCATGATCGCCGAACCGGGGAGAATGCTTGGGAGCGTTGTCCCGGGCAACGCGGAAGCCCCAACTGGCGGAGATGCATATCCGATACCGACGGGGTTGCCAAAGGTCGAAATGGCCTGTCCATATTGGGCGGCGGGATCAATGCTCAATGTGCCGTAGGGATGAAGTGAATAATACGCCTGCCGCGCTTGCCATGTAAGTCGATCTTCTCCCAACCCGGCGGGGGTCACCAAGCTTAAGGTTGCGCTTGCGGATAAGTTCGTCTTCCCCACATTTCCCGAGACGGAGGCAGTAGCGACGATTCCCTTATCGCTATTGTACCCAATTCCGACAAACCCCAGAACGTCTGCACCTGAAACAGTAGCTGCATTTGGAACGATCTTGCCAACGCCAACCGCCGCCTGCCAGTAGGAGTCCGCCGAAAAAACACTATCTACCCGGGTACCTCTAAAGGACAATCCAGCAATTTCAACCTGCAAATTTGCCGTCACGGTGCCCGGATCGGTGAGAGACGAACGTTCCGAAAGCGATATCCCAAAAAGACCAAAATCAAATCGAAATGCCCTTAAATTAATAGTAGCGGCCGTAGTTAAATCTGAATTACTTCCCATTTTCGCACCTCCAGAAGCGACACTGCTGTTCTTGCAGATCAACGAACATGTTTAGTCCAGCCAATAATAATTGATACATTAATGTATATTAGAATACTCAACCCACAAATTGGTATAATTACTTTTGCTCCAAAGTCATAAAGGTCGCAATGAAGGGGGTTGCTCGGATCGTATAAAATTCTTATGGGATCGCCCACGCTCTTGTTATCATACGTACTCCCGGTTGGAAGTTTAAACTCGTAGGTAACCCCATCGATGACGTATCTCACAGTGAGCCGGTCATCGTAAATATCACCAAGCGGAACCGTTTCAACATGTTCAACGACACCGTCTGTCTTCTTCCATTTCAGGTAGCGCAAAATAAATCTGACTGAGGAAAAAATGATCAACACACTACAAATTGTAGCCAATATGAAAAAAAAGCCTGCCGTCGGTTCCACCGCTACGCCCCCACTTATACTTTGTTAAATATTTGTGCCCACCTCATCTAAACTTGGTAGGAACAGATCTTCAAATCCACGAATCGCTAGACAATCACTCACATCCCCTCCCCGCGCATCACCTCGGCCAGTTCCGGCGAATGCGGCCCAAGCCCTCGCGGGCAGCGGATATTCTCTATGATGCCAACATCGAACAGTTCGGTGACGTCCCCTCGAGCCGCAGCCATTCGACAATATCGCCATTGCGTAAATCGACAATCAGGATGCCGCGCCAGGGCGTCGCCCCGCGCGCGCGCATCTGATCCGCCACTTTGAGTCCGTTGAAAGCGACCACGCGCGGCAAAGAGATCGTCAACACCGCGTAATGACCGACGAAGGCCAAGCCCCGCGCAAAACCCGGGCAAAAGGCCACGTCCTCGCGCTTGCCTGTCGCGCGATCGAGCCGCACCAGCGCGCCGCGCCCGGATTCGAGAAAATAGATCGTCTCGCCGACGACGCGCGGCGAATGTGGCATGGACAGCCCCTCGGCGATGATGGCGTCCGTCTCTATGTCGATCAACACGCCGCCGTCGCGCCGCCCGCCCCGCCAGCTCTCGACGCTGTCGGTCGTCGAACAGCAGGTGACGTAATGCGCGCGGCCGCCTTCCATGGCGATCCCGTTGGCGCCCGTCCACCGCCGCCCTTGCGGCTGCATGCCGATGGCGAGCCCCCAGATCGCTATGCCGCGCGCCGTGACGCCGCGAATCTGGAATAATGAATTGCAAGAACAACAAGTATAATTACCGCTTTTGCACTACATCTGCTTGCCTGAATAGCCTATATACAGTCCATGAGCTGCTGATTTTCTTTTCCCCAACGGCTCGACTGCTTATAGGAGCTTACCAATGATTAACCATGAAAAATACGCCAAACATGTTGGCGGCGCCCTGATCGCCGCCGCCCTGCTCGCCGGAACGGCCGGCGCGGTCGCGGCGAAAGACCAGTATCCCGCCGACGCCAACAAATATTACGGGATCTACCAGAATCCGGCCCGCGATCTCGTCTCCGATGACAGCGACCGCCTCTCCTTTCACGAGTCCGGCACGCGCGGCCGCGAAGGCCTCGGCGCCGCCCCGACCCATCCGGAAGGCCCCGGCCTCGCGACCGATTGATCGCCCTCGACGGCGGGGCGCATCACGCGCGCGCCCCGCGCCTTTTGACTTACGCTCGCCGCCTATGGCCCCCTAATTGGCGAGCGTCGACTTGGCGGATCCGCGCGCACCCCTCCCCCCTGGCGCGCCGATCCGCCATTTTTCGTTCTGAATTCGGATCAAACGACGGCGCGCATCAAGCTCACGCCCGATGGCCCGCTGCGCTGGAAACGCCGGCGCCGCGCGAGTAGCCTGACGGGACGGCTGAATAGGGCGTCGTCGCCAATCCGCGCGGCGCCAGCGGCAGCTTCGGCGCCATGCCCGAAGGCCGCGATCTGGCCGCCAGCCTGCCCTGATCCATCCGCCCGCGCGACGTCGCCCGACAGCGCCGCGGACATCCCCGAACATCTCGGCATGACGATGATCATTTAAACGCGGTGGCGCCTGTCGTCGCGGCGCACATGCGTTGCGCCCTGCTCATCCGTTGCGCCGCGCGAACAGAATATCGAGCGCGGGCGGCCTTGCGAGCGGCGTCGCGCCCGGATCCGGCGCCGTTGCAAACAGCGAATAGCGGACGCCGCCCGCGCCAAGCAGCGCGGCGCGCCTGTGCGCGCCGGGAGGCGAAGACGCGATAGCATGAAGCGCGTCATCCATCAGCGCCAGCAGGCGGGGCGATGGCGGCGCGCGGCTCCCGCGAAAATAGGCGCCAAGCCCGGCCAGCATGGCGTCGACCCTGGCGACGGCGGCCTCTGACAGCCCATGACGGGCGTAGCGCAATTCAATGATGTTGAGGCCGACCCGCAATTCGGTGAGAAGCGTCGAGGCGGTGGCGTCACCCGCTCCGGACGAGGCGAGGCATGAGGCGGCGAGCCCGAGCCTGTCAAGCATGATCGCAGCGAAATGCGCGCGGTCGCGCTTGCCTCTGCCCGTCGCGGCGGCGGCGAGTTCCGCCCGGCTCGCCTCGACGAGGCGGCGCAGGCGCCAGTCGGCGCGGGTGGCGCGCAAGAGCGTGAAAGCCAGGGTCGAAACCCAAATGCCGGCGAGAAGCGCGGAGCCAGAATTGACGACAGCCGAAAAATCCGCGCTGTAATTATCCTGCAAGGCGAGAAGAGTGGCAGTCCAGAGCGAGAGCGCGATGCTCGCCTCCGCGGTTTTCGGCTGCGTCGCGAGCAGGCCGAACAAAATGAACGCCGGGCTGAGCGCGGCGATCAGCATCTCGAAGGTCTGGATGCGCGGCAGAATGGCGAAAAGATAGGCCAGCGTCACGCCAACCGCGACGACCGACCACAGGGCGAAGGCGCGCAACGCCGCCGCCGGATCCGCCTGCGAAGCGAAAATGCAACAGACGATCGCCGCGATCATCGCCGCCGTCGCGCCGTCCGGCCACGCCGTCGCGATCCAGAACAGGCAGACGCCGCCGACGCTGACGAATGCCGTCAGAGCGGCAATCGCCGCGCCGAAGCGGTCGCGGTGGCGCGCGTCGACGACGCCCGCCGGCGCCTGAAAGGCGAGCGTCTGGTTCATCTGCAGCGCGCCGGACTCGATCTGGCTGCAAAGCAGCCGGCAATCGCGCCGAATATCGATGAAGTCCTTGAGACGCAGGAGCAGCCCGGCTTCGACGATCTCGCTCGCGCCGGAACCCGCGTCGAGCCTGCGACTCATAATCCGCGATAAGCTGGCCCGTCTGCGCTTCCTGTTCCGCGCCGATGTCTCCGCCATCGCGCAGGATCGCGCAAACGCCATCCAGCAATTGGCGCGCGCCCGCGTGAGCCGGACGGCCGCCGCCGCCGACCGCGCGCATTCGCTCCTCCATCGACGAAATGACCGGGAGCAACATCAAAAGCCGCAACCGCAGCAGACGAACCGTGCGCGCCGCGTAGCGCTGGATGGAATCGTCGAAGGCAAGATGCGTGGCGAGCGCGTCGAGTTGCGTTGCGTCGGCGGCCAGACGCAGGCGGCGCGCGTTCAAAGCATCGTCGCCGATGCGCGCCTCAAGCGCGTCGCAGGCCCAAAGATCGGCGTCCGCGAAACAGGCCCTCAGCCGGCTCGCCACTTGCGGACCGACCTCGCGTGGAAAGAAAACCGTGGAGAAGACCATCGCGCAGGCGATGCCGACAAGGATCTCCTCGACCCGCGCCGTCGCGACGTCGAAAATCAGGTCCGGCGCGTCGACGCTCGGAAATCCGATCAACGCCGCCGTGTAGCCGGCGAGGATAAACATGTAGCCGCGCGGCGTGCGGTCGAGCAGCGAAAAATACAGGCAGCCGGCGATCCACGACGCAATCGCAAGGCTCAAAAGCTCGGGCGAATCGACGAGATTGGGCGTCAGCGCGACGGACATCGCGGCGCCAAGAAACGTCCCGCAGGCGCGATAGAACGCCTTCGCGCGCGTCGCGCCGGAGAGCGGCTGCGAGCAGATATAGACGGTCGCAACGGCCCAGTAGGGACGCTCCAGCTGCAGCCAGAAACAGATGTAGAGCGCCGTCGCCGCGGCGGCGAAGGTCTTGAGCGCGAAGGCCCAGTCGCGAAACGTATAGGAAGCCATGGAGGAATGCTTTCAGCGCGCGGGTCGCGTCCCGGCGCGCGGCGAGGCTCCCCGCCTTGCCGGGCTTTTGCTCCGGCGTCAGAGCTGTTCGTTCGCCGTCAATCCGAGACATTCGCCGGTCCGGCCGGTTCGCGCATGACGGCGCCTTCGGCGGGGCCCGCATACCCGGTGTGGCGCGGCGCTTCGCGCTGGCTTGCAACGGAGCGGCCGCTCTCGACGCTCGCTTGAACCGGATATTTCTTCTGCAGGGATTGCGCGCTCACATCGCGCACGACGACCATCGAGGCCGAAAAAACAATGGCGAGCGCAGCCAGCGCCAGACCGAGGACTTTCATGTTCGCATCTCCGAAAAGCGAGAGCCGCGGCTCCGCTGATTTCATGAGATAGACCTAGGCTGTTGCATGGCCTGCGATAAGCCGCGCGGTCCGCATCATACAATGTCGTCGAAGCCAACAATTGGCGATCCGGCCGGCGCGAGGCGCCTGATGACGATAACGAGCGGGCGCGCCCGGCTGCCTTTGGCGAAGGCGTCGAAGAATGCCGAAACGAATTGTCCGACAAACTCCGGCGCATGTGGAAAAGCGAGAGTCGCGTCAGACGAGATGGCGCGACGATCCGCCGAGAAAATCGATGAACATCCGGATCTTCGGATCGCTCGTCGCATGGCGGGAGAAGAGGAGCGAGGCGCGGAGGTCCTCCGCGCTTTGCCAATCCGGCAGAACCAGTTTCAGCGTGCCGTCCTCAAGGTGCGGACGCACGTAGAATTCGGCGAGGATGGCGAAGCCCTCGCCATTCAGCGCATGATTGAGCGCGACGGAGGGTTCGTTCGAGGCGATGCGCGGCGACAGCGTGAGTTCCCGGGCCTCGCCGCCATTCGACAGGTGATAGGAGGTCGCGCCGCCCGAAGAATCGATGCTGGAGGCCAAAAAGGGGTGCGACTCAAGATCCTCGATCGATTTGATCGGCTCATGCGTATCGAGATATTCGGGCGAGGCGACGATGCGCCGCTCGCCGTTCAAGAGATGACGCACGACATATCCCGAGTCCTTCAAGGCGCCGATCCGCAACGCGACGTCGAAGCCATGTTCGATCAGATCGAGCGGCTCATTGTTCAGCGTGAGCTGAATCTGCACCTCGGGACAGAGCTTTTGAAACTCGGACAGCATGCGATCGATGAGAAGGCCGCCGATTGCGTAAGGCGCCAGCACGCGCAGCACGCCCGACGGTTTCGAGGTATGGGTCTTTGCGGCATGCTCCGCCTCATCGATCAGGCTCAGGCCCTGCGCCGCGCGTTCATAGACTTCGCGGCCGGCGTCCGTGACGACGACGCGCCGCGTCGTGCGCCGCAAGAGCTCCGCGCCGAGGCGGCTTTCGAGATCCTGGACCTTGCGGCTCGCCGTCGCCGGCGGAATGCCAAGCTGGCGCGCCGCCCCGATGAAACTTCCGCGCTCAACCACGCGAACGAAGGTGATGAGATCATCAAGCTTTTGCATTTTTACACTGTCAATTCTTTGTGGACGTCTCGTGTCGCCGGGAAAACGCATTCGCTGGACGCTGCCGACTCCGGCCCTAAATCAGCGGCTCGACATTGTCATATAGACATCGCGAAAGCGTCATACTAGTGCGCGACGGCCTCGCAAACGCGCGGCCTCGCCTGTATCTAGTTGTTTTTACGTCATAAATCCAAATCCCCGCGAACTCTTGCGCATCGTCGTCATGCATTCGACCAGAAGCGGAGCGGATTGATGCGCGCGAGCAGGCGCAGCGTCGCTTCCCATCGCGACGGCTGTCGCGGCTCGTCAACCGAAACGGTCGCCGTTCGACCCGGCAGCAGACGGATGTCGCGCGAGGTCTCGTCGAGCATGATCCGGACCGGGATTCTCTGCGCAAGCCTGACCCAGCTGAAGGTCGGATTGACATTGGCGACGAGCGTGGCGCCGGCGCTGCGCTCGCGATCCTCGATCGCGCCGGCGATGCTCTCGACGCGCCCGGTCTGGATCTTCGAATTCGCCCATCAGCCGCACCGAGACGCGATCGCCCGGGTGAATGCGCGGCAATTTGGTCTCCTCGAAATAGCCTTCGATATGCAGGCTGTCACTGTCGACAAGCGCGAAGACGCCCTTGCCGGCCGACACATAGGCGCCGGGACGGAGGTCGAAATTGGTGACCGCGCCATTGACCGATGCGCGCACCTCGCTGCGATCCAGATTGAGCTTCGCGACGTCGCGCTGCGCGAGCGCCTCCTTATAGGCCGCGGCGGCGAGTTGCTGCGTCGCCAGGACCTGCTCGAACTTCTGCCGCGAGACGACATTGTCGCTCAACTGCTTGTAACGCGCGAGATCGCTGCTCGCCTGGGTCAGCGCGGCGAGGCGCCCCTCGGCCGCGGCCTGCGCCTCCTGCAACGCGAGGGCGAAGCGCTCGCGATCGATTTTGAACAGCACGTCGCCGCGCTTGACGATCTGGTTGTCCTGAACGAGCACATCCGTCACGAGGCCTGAAACATCCGGCGCGACGGCGACGATGTCGGCGCGCACCCGTCCGTCCCGCGTCCACGGCGCCTCGACATAATAGTCCCAAAGCTCGAAGCCGAAGAGCGCCGCGACCGCCAGCACCAAAGCGGTCATGGTGAAGCGGCCAAGCCGCGAAAGCAGGGCGGTCATGACTTCACCTGACGCAGAGCAGCGTCAGGGCGCCAAGGATCGAGACGAAAGCGCCAAGGTCGAACAGGGGTGGATGCCAGAACAGTTTATGCGCCCCGGACAGCGCCAGCATGCGGCGCAGGAGAATGCTGAGCGCCAGCGCCCCGAACATCCAGAGCGCCAGAGCGGGCACGAAGACTCCGTAGATATCGACTTCCTGCAGCATCGCTCGGCGGTCTCCAGAAACGGCAAGCTCCGTCCCAGGCTCGCATTCGGCGGGATCGGGCAGCCTGAGGTTGCGATTGATCGGCGCGAACCATGCGTCCGCCGCCCGACCGCTAAAATGGCGCAGCGGGAGTCCGGCGACTACCTGATCTGAAATCAAAAACATTATTCCATTGGCGGCGCCAATTAATGTTCTGGATACAATTGGCGCAATAAAGCCGCGCGGCTTTTGGCGGCCTCCGGCGATGGCTCGAAGATTTTTCCGCCGACCGGACGCCCGCACGATGAGCCCTGCCCCGCCCTGGTGGAAAGCTTAACCAGACCGAAGGAATATCGGCGCAGACTAAGGTCAGGCTTCGCGATTCCAGGGTTGAGGTTGGGCGGATCGGGCGCGGGGTCTTGCGTCGCAAGACGCGCTTGAGATGTCAGGGCGGGCCGCGTGAATGCAGGAAGCACGGCTCAAACCAGCAAAACCGCGCCGCAGCGTCGCGCCCGCAATCAACTCTTCGTCATCGGGCGCCGCCCGGAAGCCGCCCGTCAGGGCGCCGGCCGCTCACGACCAGAACATGCTCCTGCTCCGGCTGCGCCGATGGCGGGACCGCGCCATTGCGCCGTTGCGCCATCTGGTCGCGCTGCCTCCTCCGCTGCGCGGCGTCATCATCGCGGCCCTCGCTCTCGGCCTCTTCGCGGCGGCGAACATCGCCTATCATGTCATGCGCAAGCCGACGGAATTGTTCTTCCCCGTGAGCCGCGCGCTCAACAAGACGCCATGCGGAAACATGGCGGCAATATGGGCCGCTCTTCAACGAATATTCCACCGCCGCCATCACGCCCGATCTGCTCGCGGCGCTGGCCCAGGTTGAAAGCACGGGCAATCCGATTGCGCGCACCTACTGGCGCTGGCGCCTCAGCTGGAACCCTTTCGAGATCTATCAGCCCGCCTCCAGCGCCGTCGGCCTGTTCCAGCTGACCGACGCCATCCTCGCCGACGCGAGGCGCTATTGCATACGAGACCACACGGTCATCGCGGAAGGCGCCTGGAATGACTGGCGCTCATGCTGGTTCAACAGATTTCGTTCGCGCGCGGTGCCGAGCCAGGCGATCGAGCTTGCGGCGGTGTCGTTGGACCGGAAGGTCACGAACATCCTCGCGCGCCGGTTGCACAAACGCGCGAACCTGCAGCAGAAGCAGGATCTCGCCGTGATCGCCCATCTCTGCGGCGCGGGCCCGGCGGCGGCCTTCGCCCGCGGCGGGTTTCAGCCGGGGCGCGACCAGCGCTGCGGCGACCATGACGTCGCCGCCTATCTCGTCCGCGTCAACGCCTTGAAGCGGCAGTTCCGGATCCTCGCCAAATGATTCGGGACGCCGCGCCATCGGGAAGCCCGGCGTGTCTTCGCCGCTCTCTCAGCGTTTGCGGCCGAAGACGACGTCGATCGCCACGGTCATCTCCTTTGGCGGAGATTCAAAGGGAACGCTCGAACGGACCGTTTCCAGCGCGCTCGCGTCGAGCTTCGGCTGACTGCTGCTCTCGACGATCTTCAAGGAATCGGGTCGAATCTGCCCGTTCGCGAGGAGCGTGAAGGAGACGGTCGCCGCACCCTGCATCCCGGCGCGTCGGCCCTCGTCCGGATAGCGAAGATTGGACTGCACCCTTTTCGTCAGCCCCTTCACATATTTCCGCAGGCGATCGGCCTCTTCCTCGCTGAGCTTGATCGCCTGCGCCTTCCGCGCCTCGTCATCGCCCTTGACGTTGGCCGCGCCCGGCGCCGTTGAACTCTCCTGCGTCCTGGCGGTTTCGGGCCGGGGCGCCTCGGCCTGTCTCGGCTGCGGCGCTTCAGGCGGGGGGGTCTGCGCCTCCTTCGGCTGCGGCGTTTCGGCCTGCTTTGTCGGGGGCGCTTCCTGCGCCTGCCGCGGCGCCTCGGCCTCCGGCTCCGGCGGCGCGGCCTCTGCGGCGGGCGGCGGCGCGGCCTGCGCCTCGGGCGGCGGCGGCTGAACCGGCGGCGTTTCGGCGACCGGCGGCGGGGCGGGCGCGGCCGTCTCCGCCGCCGCCTGTCCCTTCGTCTCCTGGAGGACCTTCTCCTCGGTCTGGGTATCCGCAACGAGGCCCTGCAGCTCGACGACAAGCGTCGGCGGCTCCTCGGGCGCCGCGGCCAGCGCGTAGAGGAACATGGGAACGCCGAGCGCCGAGTGAATAGCGATCGATGCGGCGAGGCCGTGATAGATCGTGAACCGTAATTTCCGCATCATCTTTTCCTACGGCGCGCCGCGCCGGCATAGATCCCGCGCCAGCCGGAGCGGCGCCCGTCACCAGGCGCGGGGCGAGCCGCCGCGCCCTGTTCGCGATCCGGCCGGAACAATTCGCTCCGGCCGGACAATGCCCTACCGCGCGTCGCCGGGAGCCGCTCCGTCCTTCGGCTTGTTTTGCTCGAGGTCGAAATGCTGCCCGTTGATCTCGATGCCGCGGATGCTGGCGCCGAAGCCGCCGCCGCTCCCACCCGCGCCGCCGCCACGGCTCTGGCGAAGGCCGCCCGATGTCGTATCGGCGGCGGCCCGGCGCGTGCGATGCTCGGGCTCGGATCCCGTCGGCGCCGGCGGCGCCGGCACGGGCGCGTTGACGTCTGCATTGTCCTCGAACGTCGGCGCCGCGTTCGAATAGACGGCCTGCGTTCCGGCAGTAGACTGGCTCGCCTTCGGGGGCGAGCCGGCCGTCATCGCCGCATCCGTCGTCGCCGTCACGGTGGCGGCTGCCGCAGCGGCAGCCGCTTTCTGCGCCGCCTGCTTCGCCGCGGCCGCTTTTTGAGCCCGCAAATCTTGATAGGTGTTGTCGGTCGTGTTCCTTCCGTCATCGGAGCCGATCAGCGCGCCGGTATCCTGGCCGTTGACGAACGCCGCGCCAAACGCCGAGTTGTTGATCACCGAGACGTCGCCCGCGCCGCCATTGTTATTCAGGCCGATCAGCGCGCCGACGCTTTCGGATCCAAAGGCGCTCCCGAATGTCGAATTGCCCCGAACAATTGCGTTCAACACATTTCCAAATTGATCTTTGCCGCCGTTCTGGCCGATCAGCCCGCCGACATTCTTGACGCCATGGGCGTCGCCCGTTGAAGTGTTGGAAGAAACTTGGCCGCCATTCAAGCCGACGAAACCGCCGACATTGGTGTTGCCGTTTGCATTGCCGCTGGAGGTGTTCCCATCGAAAATCGCCTTGCTGCTTTGACCGTCCTGGCTGGCGCCGACAAATCCGCCGACATTGGTAACGCCGTTCGCATCGCCACTCGATTTGCTGCCGACGATCGAACCGACGTTCTGGCCAGCAAATCCGCCGACGTTGTAGGTGCCGTTGACGGAACCACTTGCCGAGACATTGCTGATCGAGCCGCCGTTCGATCCAACGGCGCCGCCGACCGAGTAAGACGTGCCGGTTACCGACATTGACGTGGAGGAATTGCTGAGGCTGTCATCATTGCTGCCGACAAGGCCGCCGATGTCACTGGGGCCGCCGAGAGTTGAAGCGCCCTGGCTGGTGTTTATCGAACCGGACGTCTGTATGCCGGAGACAGTCCCATACTGATTGGTCCCGACGCCGCCGGCGATGCTGTCCACGGCCCCAGTGGCCGTTATGACCCCATTGTACGTGTCATTCGTGACCACCCCGCCAGCGCCCGTGTTGAAATTTGATTCATTCATGCCGACGAGGCCGCCGACGCTGGTAAATGTCGCCCAACCGCTGGACGGATCAGAATATGTCGCCTTCACCGAAATATTGACCGTCGAGGATGATCCGCTAATGGCGCCGCCGGTGTTTTCTCCAACCAGGCCGCCGATGCTCTGACCGCCATACTGCGTGGTGAACCATTCGGCGTTGATCGAGCCAATGGCCGACGAATTCGAGATGTTGCCGGTCGCGCTTGTGTCGTCCCCGTTCCAGTTCCAGCCGACAAGCCCGCCGATCTGGGTGCTATTATTAGCGGTGATGTTCACATTCGAACGGCTGTTCTTGATGTTGCCATAGTTGATTCCGACAAGACCGCCGATGGAGCCGCTGCCAACGCCGCCGCCGTCGGCCAATGCTTGTCCGCCGACATAGATGCTTCCTTTGGCCGTTGAATTCTCGATGAGGCCCGTGGTGCCGTTTGATCCCGCCAGGCCGCCGATGTCGTTGCCGGCGCCAGGCACCGTGATGGCGATGTCGGTATGGCCATTGTCGATGACGCCACCGTTGCTGCCGACAAGTCCGGCGGTATTAAACGCTACGTCCTTGTTGTTAGTGCTCGTAACAATGCTTCCCTTGACATAGACGTTGCTGATCGTGCTGCCTTGCGATAGGCCTACGGCAAGGCCGGCGCCCTCTCCTGCGATGGAGAGATTTGTCATGCCAAGATCGCGAATTGCTCCAACGCTCGTGACGCTTATTTTGGGGGGGAAGGTGCTAGAATCAGCCACAGTTGTCCCAATGGACCCGATCAGTCCGCTCCCGCGATTGCCTGCCGCTTCATTGATGGTGAGATTGGTTACTTTGTGTCCGAGACCCGCGAGCGTGCCGGAAAATGTCGCGATCAGCGGGCCGGAATAGGTTTGCGTCGCCGTAA
This sequence comes from uncultured Alphaproteobacteria bacterium, assembly GCA_963767805.1. Taxonomy (GTDB): domain Bacteria; phylum Pseudomonadota; class Alphaproteobacteria; order Rhizobiales; family Beijerinckiaceae; genus Methylocapsa. The sequence goes on from CAVYFP010000020.1 coordinate 39,004, forward strand.
GATCCTGCCCGAGGGCGTAAAATCCTTGGACGGCGAACTGATAACTAAATGAGTTGAAGTCGAAGATGGGTTTGCCGTTTTTATCGAGGACCAGCGATGTCGGAAGCGCTGCAAGCTGCGCCAGGCTTTGAATGAGCGTATAGGCTTGGCCATTGATGCTGAGGCCCGCATTGGCGCCGGAGAGCGTCACGGAGGCGGGTCCGACGCCGATCGACAAATCCTTGGCGATCGTCAGATTATTGATGAAATAATTGGATCCCGCCGCCGCCGCGCCCGTCTGCGAAAAGCCTCCATAAGCAAGCGTCAGGCCGGCATGGTCGCCTGTGGCGGTCACGGCGTTGTTGATGTTGATATTGGTCGCCGCCGCGAGGGTCAGGCGCTCATCCGACGACCACGTCACCGCGTCATTGATGTTGACGGCGCCTTTATGAGAGTTGAGGCTGAGATTGCGGCTTGCGAGATTGTTGCCGACGAAGAGCCCCGTGAAGGCGCCCTTTGCGCCGATCGATATATCGCCATTCTGACTGTAGGACCACGTCCCGTTGGTTCCCGTATCCATCGCCAGACCTGTGCCGAGGACGACGGTATCGCCGGCCGTCTCGATGAGGCCTCCATTGCCGCTCGCGGCGCTGACATTCAGACTGCCTCCGATGCTCGCCACGCCAGAGAGCCCGCCCAGCGCATAATTCGTGAGGCCCGGCGTTGCGCTGTCCAGCGTCAGGCTCATGTTGTTCGCCGCCGCAAGGACAGCGGTCCCGCCGGCGGCCGTCAAGGCCCCGGAAAAAGTTACGCCGTTGCCGCTGGCCAATGCGACGAAGCCGTGGTCAGCGACGTTGATTGTGCCGAGGGCGGTGACCGATCCAGCGCCGCCGGCGGCGGCAAACTGGTAGTCGCCATTCTCGAAATTGCTGTTGTCGATATTCAGCGTCGTCGCCACCAGGGCGCCGACATTGACCTGCGACGAACCCGAGAACAAAATGCCATTGGAGTTCACGATAAAGACACGGCCCTTGGCGTTGAGCGCGCCGTCGATGACGCTCTGCTCGTTGCCGGTCACCCGATTGAGGACGATCGAGGTCGCCCCCGGCTGCACGAAGTTGACGGTGTAGCCGCCGGGGATGGAAAAGCGCAGCCAGTCGATGATGGCGCTGTTGGTGCTTTCGGTCACCGTTGTGGAGGTCCCGGATGATGCAATATCCACCGTTCCGGAAACGACCTTGTCCAGCGCCAGGCTGGCGGTGCCGATGAGGACGGAGCCCGTCGCCCCGGCCAGCGTATAATTTGCATTTTTGACGCTGGCGCCGCTGACGCTGGTGATGGGCTGAACGCCCGCCGCCGTCCCGGCCAGAGTGACCGTCCCGGTAAACCCGACGACGTCGCCGGGCACGGCGTTTTTTGCGAAGAGTTTGCCAGCCGAAAAGCTCGTCGTGGTCGCGGCCACCTCGGTTCCGTAGAGGTCGAGCACGCGGGGCAAGATCGACGCGGTTGTCTGGACCGACGTGGTCTGAAGCGTGTAATTGCCTTCGTCGGTCCCCGACAGGGTGAGGCCCGACACTGTGACGGCCTTGTTCTGCCCCGCGTTTTTATCGGCGAAAAGAGCCGACCCGTAGTCAACCGCCACAGTATCTCCTGCGACGACCCCGCTTGGCGGCTTCGCCGTGGCCGTCGTCGTCGCCGAGCCGTCGTAGGTCTTGTCGGCGGCGCTGAAACTGGCGCTGATGGTTTTGGGGTTTATTGTCGCCGTCGCGGTGTCGGAGACGAGGTAATTGCTCGCCTTGCCGCCGTTTGCTCCATCTGCGACGGTAAAGGCGACCGTGGCGGTCTTGTTCTTGCCGGCGTTCTTGTCGCTGAAGGCCGCCGAGAGATAATCGATAGCAAGGGTCTGGCCGCCGAGGAGCCCGACGAGGCCGCCGTTCGCCAACCCGTTGTTCACGGTTCCGGCCGTCGTCCCATCATAGGTCTTGTCCGCAACGACGCCGCTCGCGAGCGTCAGCGTCTTCGGCGCGATGGTGAAAACGCCCTGGATATTCGAATAGGCCGACGACGTGATAACCGAGCCCGACAGATAGGGTCCCGCGTCCAAATAGCCGTTCGAGGGCGTGGTCAGCGAGAACTGGCTGAGGGGATTATTGCTCATCGTATATCGTGCTGAAATAGCCCTGCAGACCGACTGCGGTCAGATAGGCGCCGGAGCTGGAGCCGACGATCTGGCCCGCGTCGGCGCCGTAGGTCGGCGCGGACGTGGCGGATGTCAGTTCGACCAGAACCGGCAGTTGCCGGAGGATTGGCGTCAGATACTGCGACGGCGTCGTTGGCGCTGCTATCTTCGCTCCAGATGGTCGGATCGAAGCCGACGAAATTGGATGTGTCCGCCGCCTGGGCTACCGTCAGGAACTTGGCCGTGGAACTGTCGGACGGCTTCTGAGCGGCGCTGGGATCGTTTTTATACGAATAATAGTCATCCGTGGTCGTCCCGCCATTATTTTGCGCCACGAAACCATAGGTCTTGGCATTATAGCCGTCCAGTTGGGCGTAAGACGTGCTGATCGTGCCCGAATTGGCATAGGCGAAGCCGGCCGTATAGGTTATCTCATTAAAGTTGGTATAGTCCGCCGCCAACGTATAGGAGTTTGTGATCTTACCCGCGTTATCGCCAACAAAGCCAGCGCTATATGCGCCGTAGACGATTTCAGGGCCGGATAGGCGGCCGTAATTAACATAGGATTGGTCGATGATTCCGGTGCTCGTGTTCTGGCCGACGAAGCCGGCGGCGATCGAGTTGGGCGACACAGTGTAAACAAGGTTAAAATTGCTGTCGTACGTGCTGGTGGCGGTGATGACGCCGGCCCTGGTATAGCTTTTCGAAATCAGGCCCGAATTGACGCCTGCGAACCCGCCGGCGTAGACGACCGTAGCTGCCGATGGGGTGACGCCGGAATTGCCCCAACGAACAAAGCTGGTGTAGATCGAGCCGCCCTGTTCGTTGGCTCCGACAAAGCCGCCGATATTCGTCGAACCGGCAACGCCGCCCGCCGTCCAACTATTGACAATCAGGCCGTAATTTTCGCCGACGAATCCACCGACGTCGGTGACGGTCACGCCGCTCGGAACGGCAACGGTGTTCGTCAGCTCCGTCTGGCCGTAATTAAGCCAGAAATTCGTCGCCACGGTGTTGACGATGGTTCCCCGGTTGACGTCGGCAATGGCGCCGAGCGCGGCGCCCGAGGCGCTGGCGCTCGCGCCGGATGTGACCTCTGCATTAAGATTGATGTTGCTGACGACGCCGCTCGCGCCGATGGTCCCGAATAGCCCTGTAACGCCTTTTACGGGATATGCTCCAACGTTTACATTGATCGTATGGCCGAAGCCGTTGAAATTTCCGACAAACGGCGTGGCGTCGGCGCCGATGGCCGACGCCGCCGTCGGCGAGACGCCGACGCTGGATCCGAGAGAGGGGATTACAGCTGTAACGGGGCTGCTAATATCGGCTCCAAGGATATAATTGCCGTTCGACGCAATGGGCGTTGTCGAATTGAATTGGTAGCTGACGGTGGTAACCGTTTTACTGCCGTCGCTGTTCGTGACGGTTGTGCTGGATGTGGCTGGAAGACCGGTAAGGAGCGTCGTGGTCGTGGTCGTGCTGCCGTCTTTGTATGTGGTGACGGCGGTGCTGACGGGGTTCGCGGCTCCCCAGAGATCCGCCGCGCTCTCGATCACGGTATATTGCGTGCCGTTCAGCTTGACCGTTCCCGTGCCGGCAAAGTTGATCTTGCCGGCGTAGGTTCCGGCCACGGAAGTGCCCTGAAGCGTATATAATCCGTATGGCGTATAGCCGTCGGCGTTGATTCCGGTTCCGGTCGCCGTCGCAGTCGAATTGCCGCTCGCGTCGACGACATGGCCGTAATTGGCCGCGAAGTTCGCCGTGCCCGAAGCCGTCATCACATTGTTGACGTTGATATTGGCGCCGGCGTTCAGCGTGAGCGCGCCAGCCGACCAGGTCACAGGCGCATTGACATTGATGTTATTCGCCGCCGCCAGGGTCAGCGAATTGGCCGAGGGCGTCGCCGAGGTCGATGACCAGTCCAAAGCCGCGTTCACGTTGATGTCGCCGGCATCGCCGCCGCTCAGGCTCGTGACAATGACGACATTGCCGTTTGCGAGTTCGTTGAGGAGGGTCGTCGATCCTATGCCGCTCGATGTCTGATCGCCGGTTCCTGCGGAGATCGTGAAATTGGTCGGGTCGATCAGCCAGGTTCCGTTTTCGCCGTTCGCCGCCTTGGTGGTGATGACGGCGTCGCCCGCCACCGTCACTCTGTTGCCGCTGGTCTCGATCTTGCCGCCCTTGCCGCTCTTCGGCGCGGAGGCGTCGAGCTTGCCGGCAACATGGACCGTTCCGCCCGAGGCGAGCAGCTTGATCGAGCCCGCGCGCGCCGCCCCCGCGCCGCCGCCTGTCAGCGCCGCCATGGTGCGCGCCTGAATGACGCCACTGTTGTTGACCTGCGCCGACAGCACGGCGTCGGCGGCCCTGGCCGTCAGGATCACCCGGCCGCCATCCGCCTTGATCGCCGCCTTGTTCTCGACGAGCGCGTTCAGTACGCCCTCGTCAATGGTCACGTCGATCAGCGAGTCGCCGGCGAAATTGAGCGTCGTCTTCTGGCCCGACGCCATCGCCACCGTGCCCAGCGTCGCGCTGATCGCGCCCTCGTTCGAGACCGTCTTGCCGAGCAGCGCGACATAGCCGCCATCATGCGCGTGGATTGCGCCGCGGTTGACGACGGAGGCAGTCGAGGCGCCGGAGAAGACATAGTTTCCGGCCATGAAATTCGTGTTGGAGATATCGAGCGTCGAGGCGACGAGGCCGCCGACATTGACCTGCGAACCCTTGCTGAAGAGAACGCCGGCCGAATTGACGATGAAGACCTGGCCATTGGCGTTGAGCGCGCCCGAGATGACGCTCTGCTCATTGCCGATGACGCGGTTCAGCGTCACCGCCGAGCTGCTCGGCTGATTGAAATTGACGGTCTCCTGCGAGCCGATCGAAAAGCGCTGCCAGTCGATGATCGCCTTGTTTGAGGACTGGTTGATGTTGGTTATGTTGCCCGCCTGCGAGATGCCGGCGGAGCCCTGAACCACCGTTCCACCTGTGGGGCCGGCCAACGCAGGGCGCTGCAACGCCAGTACGGCGGCGATGGCCGTCGCTGTGGCGACAGGGAAGGAAAGCGGCCGCGCGCCACGCTTCGGAGCCGTGCACTCCGGGGGAAGGATATTTCTGCGCTTGTGAGGTGACATCTTGTGACAAGCCTTGAAAGCTATATATGATTGTATATAAGATTGCTGTACGGCCAAGGTTGTGTCAACTCTTAAAATGTCTGACCACGACCCAGGAGCCACGTCTTCACAGGGCGTTGCAAGTTGGCCACAAGCCACTGGAATTTTGAGCTATCTCGTTGCAGGCAATGACGGCGCGATTCCGGCTGGGCGGTTGCGCGCTCGCATCCGCGTTTGCCGAATTGCCGCCGGTCCGGCCCAATCGTTTGAGGACGGCGGGTTTCGGCGGGCGTCGACAGTCTCGAAAGTTTCGACATTTCCATCCACACTCATAGGCCTGATGCGTTATGGGGAGCGGCGCTCCGGAGACAATTGCTGCTCGCCATCTGTCTTCGCCATTATCTTCCTGTTGTTGTTTTGGTCTGGACGGCGACCTTGTTGAAATTCAGCCGCTTCAGAACGTCGGCGACATCGACGAATTTCTGGAAGGCGACGGCGCGGTCGGCGCGGATCAGGAAGGACGTGTCCGGCGGCAGCGATGCGAGCGCGCTCTCGAACGCGTCCTGCGCGACAGGCGCGTCCTCGAGATAGATGTCGCCGCTCGCGACGATTTCGATCGTCTTGTCCTTGTGCTTCTCGACCTTGGAGCCTGACGCCTGCGGCAATGAGACCGGGATGCGCCCGGTCACGACGAAATTGGCCGTCGTCAGCACCATGGTGAGGAGCACCAGCATGACGTCGACGAGCGGGATGACGTTGAGGGTCTCGAAAGGCCGCTCATCCATGGGCGATCTCCCATTCGAGCAGCAGCACCTTGGTCTTGCGCAGGAGGGCGTTGTAGGCGACCACCGACACCAGCGCGACGATGAGCCCGAGCGCGGTCGCCTTCAGCGCGAGGGCGAGGCCGATCATGATCTTGCCGACATCGGCGGAGGCGTCGAGCCCCATGTTGTAGAAGGTCAGCATGATGCCGAGGACCGTGCCGAGAAGGCCGATATAGGGCGCGTTGGACGCGACCGAGGCGACCACCACGAGCCGCTTCGTCAACGCCAGTTCGAGCGCCTTGACGTTCGTGAAGCTGTCCGGCTCGACGGACCGGAAGAAGAACAGCCGCTCGAGGCCGACGGCGACGACGATGACGCTGAGGGCGGCGAGGAGTCCGATGACGCCGAAATCGATTGCGGCCGACAGCCATTCCATCTGCATTTAGACTTCTCCAGACCTCGTTTTTTGGAGGCGTTCGGGGCGGGGGCCGCCGGTTGGCTGGTCGAACCGCGCCGCGCGCCAGGACGTTTCAGGCATGCGCCGGTTCAACAGGAATTCGTCGTTTCAAAAGGTGAGGCCGAGCTGGATCAGCCCCTTGGTGTGCTGGTCGTAGACCTGCGCGCCATTGTCCGAGCCATAGGTGTGGGCGACCTGCGCCTTGAGGAGCAGGGACCGCCCGGGCGAATATTCGTAAGTTGCGTAATAGCCGAGGCCGATGTCGTTCAGCTGCGTGTAGCTTTTCTGCGTCGTCGTGTAGGAGCCGTTCTCGAGCCAGGCGGCGCCGACGTCGGTGAAAACGCCGACCGCATGGCCGTAGCCGTAAACGCCCGGAATGGCCGGCAGCGCGTATTTCAGCTCCGGCGTCACGAGATAGCCGCTGTCGCCGCTCAGGCCCTCGTCATAGGAGCGCACGCCAAAATAGCCGCCGAGGCTCATCTGCTGGCTGGAATCGAGATTTCCCGACAGCGATTTCTGGGCCCGCAGATTGGTCGAGAGCGACAGTCTTTCATTGAGGGCGAGCGTCGCGACGAAAGACAGGTTGATCCTGGCGTAATTTCCCGCCGTATCGGCGCCGGCGATGTTCGACGCCTTCTGTGTTGGATCGAGAAAATTCACATAGCCGGCGGTGAAGGAGAATGATCCGCTCGTCGTCAGCGGCAGGCCGATCAGCGCGCCGACCGTGTCGCGCGCGATCGCCGCGGTGCCGAGATCGATCGTCCGGTTGGCGAAGGAGACGCCGAGCAGCTTGTCGTTCAGCCCCATATGGGTGAAATTGCCCGAAATATAGATGCTGTCGTCGCGCTGGCGCCGCATCGCATAGGTCAGGGTCGCGCTGAGGCCGTCGGCGATGCCCGTCCCCCGCGTCGCCGCGTAGAGGCCGCCGAGCGCATAGGTGGTGCGGAAGGCGGCGACTTCGCCGCGCAGCCCGTCATAGCCGATCGGCAGCGAATAGGCCGCGCGCCCGTTCACGAGTTCGGCGTTCTGCGACACCATGCCAAACAGCGCGAGGCGGTCGCCAAGGCCAAGCGGCGAATTCACGTTGATCGCGCCGCTGGTCCGCACCCGCCCGGTCCAGGGCGAACCAAAATTATCCGCGACCCAGTAGCCATCGGCGCGGCGCGCCTCGGGGACGCTGAACGCGAAATCCGAGGTCTCGGGCGCCTGCCCCGGCCCGATCGCGACGCGCGGCATGCCGGCCCCCGGCAGGTCGGAGACGAGCAGCATGGCGCGTTCGAGCGGATCCTTCTGAATGAGGGGCGACCCGGCAAGCGCCTGATCGATCACGGCGTGCAGAAACTCATCCCGGACGAGCGAGGCGTTGTTGATCGTGATCGTCCCGTAGACGCCAGGAACGAGCTTCAGGCGCAAGGCCCCGCCGCGCGCGTCCTGGGCCGGCACATAGACCTTGGCGACGAGATAGCCCGCGTTGCGGAAAAGCGTCGTGATCCTGTCCGCCGCCGCGTAAATGTCGCCGAGCGTCAGCTTGCGGTTCTCGTAAGGCGCGAGGATCTCGCGCACCTCCTCGGCGTGGCCAAGGTCCGGCCCCTCAAGCGCGATGGCGCGCACGAACAGCGTCTCCTTGTCCTTCATCGTGAATTGCGGCTCGGCGACCTGCGGCAGCACCAGCGGCGCGGCCGGCCGCGGCAAGCGGCGGCTGGCGCGCCTGCTCGGCCGAGCGCACGGCGTCGCCGAGATTGAAGGGTATGATCGGCGCGGCGCTCTGCGCGCGGGCTGAAGACAACGCGCCCAGCGTGAGGAGGAGCGCGCCGCCATGCGCGAGAAATGCGCCGAACTTCATTGCTGTGGACCTTCCAGATCGTGGGGAATTGCTATTGCGCGTGGACGCTATGCTTTCTTGGGGGAAGCTTCCGCGGGGATGGATTTTCATCGGCATGGCGAGCTTGTCTCTGGAGAGAGCGCCTCAGGCGGCGACTGGCTATATTAGAATTGATATAGCAACTTCCGGTACGGCTCAGCTCGCGTCAATCGGCAAAAGTGTAGGCATCCCCGCGGGCCGCTCGTTTCGCCGGCGACGTGGCATATTGGCAACAGCGCTCTCGCCTCCATCCGCGCCGTGGCGCCGCGTGGCGCGGCGGAGACCCACGCCGCGCGCCGGAAGGGAGGGCGCCCGGCCGGGCCCGCGCAAAGGCGAATGGATCGAGCCCGCCCGCCAGCCAAAATCCCCTCAGCGCGCCGGCGGGACAGCGAAAGCGCGCTTCCCGTTCTCCGCAAAAGCGGCCACGAAGGGCCGCTCTTATCCGCCTGATTTTGCGAAGTGATCAGCCTAAAACACAGGCGACATTCCGCACCGGACCGATGCGGTGCGCTTTTCGCTTTTTCCAGCGGGAGGGATTGATGCCGTGGCAGGACAGTTCGCTCACGGATGAGCGGCTACGCTCTGTCGCCCGGCTTTTGGACGGCGAGGCGATGAGCGACGCCTGCCGCGATTGCGTTGTCGCGAGGAAAACCCGCCGCACGATAGGAAGGCGCCCGCGGAGGTTTACGCCTCTCGCCGCGGCCTGATGACGGCCTGCCCGGCTCGCCTGTCCGCCGCGCGACCTGCAGTGCTCGTCACCGCCCGCGGCCAACTCGCAGGCGAGGCAAAAGCGCGAACATCTCAACAGCGCGCGCCGGCCAGCGTCGGGGAATCAAGCAAGTCGACGGCGGCATTTGGCTCGTCAACCTCATGAGCTACGATCTCGGCTTCATCAATCTGGAGCAGAAAACCTTGCAACCCCTCGACTGCCCGTTCGGCCCGAGGCTGTCACCCATGTCTTAGGTACGTTCCGTCACCCATGTCTCAGGGCCGGACAGGGCGCGCGCTGGCGGAGAGGGAGGGGATTCGAACCCCCGATAGGCTTGCACCTATGCCGCATTTCGAGTGCGGTGCATTCGACCACTCTGCCACCTCTCCGAGGTCCCGACGCTTCCGTCGCGGCCAGCGGCGCAGATAGCATGGCGCCCCGGCGCTTACAAGCGTCCCGGCCGAACGCTCGTCTCAGAGCGGGATGCGAAAAAGCAGAACCCTATTTTTCGCGATCCCGCTCTCTTCTTAAAATCCGATCATTTTTCATGCTTCTGGATGTTTCCATCCAAAAGCATCGTGATCTAGGAGGCGTCGTCGCCGGCCTTGGCCTCATTCACCTTCATGTCGTTTGGATGCGGCATCGAAATAATGTTGTAGCCGGCATCCACATAGTGGATCTCCCCCGTCACGCCGCTCGAAAGCCCGGACAGGAGATAGAGCGCGGCGCCGCCGACATCCGTGATGGTGACGGTGCGGCGCAGCGGCGCGTGCGCTTTCTGGAAATTGAACATGAAGCGCGCGTCCGTGATGCCCGCGCCGGCCAGCGTTCGCACTGGGCCGGCCGAAACCGCATTGACGCGGATGCCCTGCGGCCCGAAATCGGCGGCGAGATAGCGCACGCTCGCCTCCAGCGCCGCCTTGGCGACGCCCATCACATTGTAATTGGGCATCACCCGCGTCGCGCCGCCGAAGGTCAGCGTCAACATCGCGCCGCCCTCCGCCATCAGCGGCGCCGCGCGGGCGGCCGCCTCAGTGAAGGAAAAGGCCGAAACCAGCATGGTGCGCGCGAAATTCGCGCGGCTCGTGTCCGCATATCTGCCCTTGAGCTCGGCCTTCTCGGAAAACGCGATGCAATGGACGAGAAAATCGAGGCGTCCCCAGACTTCGCGGATCGCGTCGAAGGCGGCGTCCAGCGAGGCGAGATCCTCGACGTCGCAGGGCAGCACCAGTTCGGAACCGAGCTTCGCCGCCAGCGGCTTCACCCGCTTGCCGAGCGCCTCGCCCTGATAGGTGAAGGCGAGTTCGGCGCCCTCGCCGCGCAGAGCGCGGGCGACGCCATAGGCGATCGAATGATCATTGGCGACCCCCATGATCGAGGCCGCGCTTGCCGGCCATCAGGGAGCCTTGCGCAAGCCCCGGTTCAGGCGTCGACATGTTTCAGGACGATGCTGGCGTTGGTGCCGCCGAAGCCGAAGGAATTCGACAGGACGGCGCGCAGGGTCACGTTGTCGCGGCGCTTGCGCACGATGTCCATGTCGGCGAAGGCGGGATCAAGCTCATCGATATTGGCGCTTTCGCAGATGAAGCCGCTCTGCATCATCAGCATCGAATAGATCGCCTCCTGCACGCCGGTCGCGCCGAGCGAATGGCCGGTCAGCGATTTCGTGCCCGCGATCGGCGGCGAGCCTTCGCCGGCGCCGAACACTTCGCGAATCGCTTCGATCTCCTTGAGATCGCCGATGCCGGTCGAGGTGGCGTGCGGATTGATGTAGTCGATCGGCGCCTTGACGTTTTCGAGCGCCATTCTCATGCAGCGCACGGCGCCTTCGCCGGAGGGCGCGACCATGTCGTAGCCATCGGAACTGAGGCCATAGCCGGCGATCTCGGCGTAAATCTTGGCGCCGCGGGCCTTGGCGCGCTCATATTCCTCGAGCACCAGCACGCCCGCGCCGCCGGCGATGACGAAGCCGTCGCGGTTCTTGTCATACGCGCGGGACGCGAGCTGCGGCCTGTCATTATAAGCGGAAGACATCGCGCCCATGGCGTCGAAGAAGACCGAGAGGGTCCAGTCCAGTTCCTCGCTGCCGCCGGCGAACATGATGTCCTGCTTGCCATACTGGATCATCTCATAGGCGTTGCCGATGCAATGATTGGAGGTCGCGCAGGCCGAGGAGATCGTATAATTGACGCCCTTGATCTTGAACCAGGTGGCGAGCGTCGCCGAAGTGGTCGAGGACATCGCTTTCGGCACGGCGAAGGGGCCGACTTTCTTCGGGCCCTTGGTGCGGGCGATGTCGGCGCCCTCGACGATCGTCTTCAGCGAGGCGCCGCCCGAACCCATGATGATGCCGGTGCGCACATTCGAGACCTCATCCGGCGCGAGCCCGGAATCGGCGATCGCCTGATCCATGGCGACATGGTTCCAGGCGCCGCCGCGGGCGAGGAAACGCAGCGCCCTGCGGTCGATCATCGGGTCGGGATCAAGGGTCGGCGCGCCATGCACCTGGCTGCGGAAGCCGAGCTCGGCGTATTTTTCGGCCCGAACGATGCCCGATTTCCCCTCGCGGAGAGAGGCCAGCACTTCCTGCGTATTATTGCCGATCGATGAGACGACGCCCATTCCGGTGACCACGACACGTCTCATTTCATCAACTCCCGCTCGCACCGAGCCTGATTGATTTTCGCGAACCCCAAAGGGTCGCGCCCGCCGCATATCCGGCCTGTCCCGCTCTCGCCATTTTCCACCGCGCCAGGATGAAGGCGCGAAGATGAAAGCGAAAGCGCGCGCCTTCTAACATAGGGATTGCAAGGCCGGAAGTCGCTAGCGGGACGCAGACGGTTTCCGCTGGGACCGGAATCGGAGCCGTCGGGTTTTCCAGCCCGCGGCCGTGAGGGCTCACGCGACCCGAGAAGTCCCGCCCGTCGTCTCCCGTCCAAACAAGCTCAAGCTCAAGGCTGCTCTCCGGCCAGGCGCCTTTTTCCGGGCGCGCCCGACGAAAGTCACAATTTTTCAAGACATAGAGAGGCTGACTGCAAATGCCGGGGCGCGGCCGGGGCGGCGAGGGATCGGGACGCGCGGGATCGGTTCCTCATTCATTGATCCGCCGAAGCATTGATTTCAGCAGCAAAGCCATTGGCGTGCGGGGAAAATGACAAAATTCAGATATGACATCAACGCACTTCGCGCTTTGGCCGTCACGGCGGTGGTTGGCTATCATTATAATGTCGATTTTTTGCCGGGCGGATTTGCCGGCGTCGATATATTTTTCGTCATCTCCGGCTATTTGATGACGGATATTATCGTCAGCCGCCTGCGGAAAGATAGTTTCAGCGTTCTGAAATTCTACTACGATCGCGCCAAGCGCATTGTCCCGGGACTGCTCGGCCTATGCTTCGGACTGCTCGTGATCGGATATTTCATCCTCGATCCGATACATTACAATACGCTGAGCTACACCAGCATTTCCGCCATTCTATTCTATTCAAATATCCTTTTTAATAAATCGCAGGGCTATTTCTCGCCAGAAGTCAATACAAAAATACTTCTGCATACATGGAGTCTGTCCGTCGAGTGGCAGTTTTACATGATATACCCAATTTTGCTGCTCGCATTGAACAGACTTTCGTTGACCCGCCGTCATATGACGGCCTTCTTATGCGCCCTTGTCGCCGTTTCGCTGGCTCTTTGCATCTATTATTCATCGCATGACCAGCCGGTTGCATTCTATCTGCTTCCCCAGCGCGCATGGGAGATGGCGGCGGGCGGCATCGTCGCCCTGAATTTCAAGACGCAGGCGCCGAAATACTCGGGCGTTCTTTTGGCGGCCGGCTTCCTGCTGATCGCCGTGTCGGTCTTCTGCTTCAACAAGAATATGATCTGGCCGTCTTATTGGGCGGTTGCGCCGGTGCTTGGAACCTGCCTCGTCATCGCGGCAAATCAGGCGAGCGCCTGGCCGTACCGGAACCGCGCAGTGCAGACCGTCGGTAAGTGGTCCTACTCCATCTATCTGTGGCACTGGCCGATCGCCGTGATGTTCGTCTATTTCAATTACACGCGGTCTTCGATCGGCCTTGTGCTGAGCCAGCTCGCCATCCTGACGGCTATCATTCTGACCGGCGCGCTGCTGCTCTGGGGCGCGAGAAAGCTTGCCAGCCGGGTCGACTGGGCCGCGATCGCGCCGCAACCGACCTGGCGGGCGGGCGCGCTCGCCGCCAGCTTCGCGATCACGCTCTGCTTCGCGCTCAGCGTTGATTTCACGAGAGGCTTCGCGCATCGGACCCCGGAGGTCGCGCGGCAGGTCGACATTTACAAGACCGCTTCGACCGATTGGGACTTCCCCAACAGCTGCGACGGCTTCGACGCCGACCAAAATGTGCGGCCATGCCATCTCGGCCGGACGGACGGGCCCGAAACGCTGGTCCTCGGCAATTCATTCGCAATGCAGCTTTATCAGCGCCTCGAATCGGAAAAGGCCAATCTGCACAACTCGCTCGGCTTCCTGATCTCGTCCGGCTGTCCCCCGGTCACGGGACTTCGCTATCTTCAGGATCCGCTCCACTGCAATGGCTATTTCACCAAGGCCTTTGCTTACGCCGCGGAAAGAAACCCGGCCCGCCTCGTGCTCGCCTCGAACTGGTTCTCCTACTTCAATCCCGACAATGAAAAAATCTGCTATATTGAGGGCAATTCATGCGCCATGAAGCTTCGCGACCCGGACTGGTTCGTTCCCCATGTCGAGACCATATTCGCGGGGCTGCGGGAAACCTTGCGCAAATTCAAGGAGCGCGGGACCGAAGTCGTCATCGTTTCGGCGACGCCCTATGGCAAATGGAATGTGCCCGCCGAACTGCTGAAGCGGCAATTTCTTGGCATGGATACGCGGGAGATCGCCTTTTTCGAGCGGGCCGAGTTCGAAAAGGAATCGGCGCTCGTAAAGCGCAATCTGGTCGCGATCGCTTCAGCGATCGGCGCGACCTTTTTCGAGCCGGTCGATTATCTTTGCGACGCGCAGCAATGCCCGACGCTCGATGGCGACGGCGTGCCCTATTTCAGGGATATGGGCCATTATCGCGCCGCCGCCGTGCGGACCGATCGCTTCGGCTTCTTCGACGCGGCGGCCGGGATCAACAAGCAATATAGCGCGCTGCCCGCGCCGTGAATCGGGACGGTTTTGGATCACTATCAATCCAAAATCATGTACGTGAACGATTCGAGAGGTGAGAGGGGGATGCGCGCTGAAAGCCGCTTTGCCCCTCCCCGCCGCAGAGGCGACCATCCCGCCTCAGGCCGCCCGGAACAGGCCGACTTTGAGATCCTTGGCCTCATAGATCCGGACGCCGTCGGCTTCCAGCCAGCCATCGGCGATGCCGAGCGAGAGCTTGGTCTTGAACACGCGCTTCAGATCGACGCCATAGACGATTTTCTTGACGGTCGGCAGCACCTGATCGGCAAATTTCACCTCGCCGACGCCGAGCGCCCGGCCGCGACCCGGCAAATCGAGCCAGCCCAGGTAAAAGCCGAGCAGTTGCCAGAGGGCGTCGAGGCCAAGACATCCAGGCATGACGGGATCGCCCTTGAAATGGCAGCTGAAAAACCAGAGATCCGGGTTGATCGCGAATTCGGCCCGGATCAGGCCCTTGCCGCTTGGGCCGCCGGTTTCGGACAGTTCCGAGATGCGGTCGAACATCAGCATGGGCGGCAAAGGCAATTGCGGGCCGCCGATGAACAATTCGCCGCGTCCGCAGGCGATGAGATCTTCATATTCGAAGCTTTGGCGCCGCGTTTTGGTCTCCGTCACTTTGATCTTTCTCCTGATGCGGCCCTGCGCCTTCGCGGCGTCTTAACATAGGCGACCGGCCGCCGGAAGCGCCGCACGGGCGAATCCGGTCCACGCGCCCTTCCTTTGCTTCGGACCCGCGCCTATATGAGCGCTGCGGGACTCTGATCCCGCCAATTGCAGGACTTCGATCCCCATGGCCATGCGCCACAAAATTCTGGCTTTCGCGCTCGCCCTGACGCTCGCGGCGGGCTTTTCCGCTGACGCCTTCGCGCGCGCGGGCGGCGGCGGCTCCTTCGGCAGCCGGGGCGGGATGTCCTTCAGCCGGCCGTCCTCGACCATGACGGCGCCGGGCGGCGGGTCCGCCTTCCAGCGCTCCTGGACCTCGCCAAGCGCTTCGCCGAACCAGGGCCTTTTCCGCCCCGGCGCCGGCGCAATGGGCGGGCGCGGCGGCCTGTTCGGCGGATTTGGCGGCGGCCTGATGGGCGGCCTCCTCGGCGCCGGCCTTATCGGCATGCTGCTCGGCCATGGTTTTGGCGGCGGCCTTGGCGGCGGCATGTCCTTCATCGGGCTTTTGCTGCAGCTCGCGCTTTTGTACTTCCTGTTCAAATTCGTGATGGGCTTTCTGCGCCGCCGAAGCGCCGCGCAAGGGAGCGCCTTTACCGGCGCGCCCTCCTTCGGAGCAGCGCCGCCCTTCGGCGGCAATAATCCGGGAGCTGGCGGCGGATTTGGCGGGTTTGGCGGCGGCGCGCCGCAGCCGCAGAAACTCGATGTCGGGCCCGCCGATTATAGCGCGTTCGAGCAGCTCCTCGGCGCCGTGCAGAAAGCCTATAGCGACGAAGACCTGAACGCCCTGCGCGCGATGACGACGCCCGAAATGGCGTCCTGTTTCACCTCGGATCTCGCTGAAAACGCGCGGCGCGGCCTCATCAACAAATTGTCGAACGTCGCCTTCCTGCAGGGCGACCTCACCGAGGCCTGGCGCGAAGCCGACGCCGAATACGCCAGCGTCGCCATGCGCTTCTCGCTGAACGACGCCATGCTCGATCGCGCGACCGGACGCGTCGTCTCGGGCGATCTTTCGACGCCGCAGGAGGCGACGGAAATCTGGACCTTCGCGCGCCGGCCGGGCGGCGGCGCAGGCGACTGGAAACTGTCGGCGATCCAGCAGGCGGCGCAGGCCTGAGCTGAATCAAATCTCGACCCATGTGAGCCATGATAGGTTTCGTCAGTTCGCCGCAACGGCGACGACGGGAAAGGCCCTATCATGGAAGCCGGCAAGCATTGTCTCGGGAAACGCTGGCGGAGGGCTTTGCGGGACGCCGCCGCGGTCGGGCTCGCCAGCGCGCTGGCCTTGGCGCCGGCGGCGCAAGCTTGCACCAGTTTCCTGCTGCGCACCTCTGACGGCGGCGCCGTCTATGGGCGCACGATGGAGTTCGGCTTCCAGCTCACCTCCGACGCAATCGTGATTCCGCGGCGGTTCGCTTTCACGGCGACCGGTCCGGGCGGCAAGCCGGGCCTCGTCTGGGCGGCGAAATATGGCGCCGTCGGCCTCAACGCCTTTGGCGCGCCCGTGCTGACGGATGGAATGAATGAGAAGGGCCTCGCCGGCGGCATTCTCTATTTCCCGGATTACGCCGGCTACGCCGATCCGGCCAGGACCGATCCGGCGACGGCCATGGCGCCTTGGGAATTTCTGACCTGGGCGCTGACAAGCTTCGCCACCGTAGCCGAAGTGAAGGGCGCGCTCCCGGGCGTCCACATCATCGACGTCGTGGAGCCCAATCTCGGCGTCGCGCCGCCTTTCCATTACACGCTGCATGATGCGAGCGGCGCCTCGATCGTGATCGAGCCGGTGAAGGGCGAACTCAAGGTTTACGACAATCCCTTCGGCGTCATGACCAATTCGCCGGAATTCGACTGGCATCTCACGAATCTGCGCAATTACGTGAAGCTCTCGCCGGTCAACGCCGCCCCCCTCGCGATCGACGGGCAGACCATTCCTCCGCTCGGGCAAGGCTCGGGCCTGCTCGGAATTCCCGGCGATCCGACGCCGCCCTCGCGCTTCATCCGCGCGCTCGGGCTTGCGATTATCGGCCAAAATCGTTCCGAGCGGCGACGAGAGCGTGCGCCTCGCCGAGCATATTTTGAATAATTTCGACATCCCGCGCGGCTTCATCAAACCCGGCGCCGGCGATCATGGCCCGCTCGAATTCACGCAATGGTCGACCGTCGCGGAGCTGACCACCAAGAAATACTATGTGAAGACCTATGAGGATCAGGTGCTGCGCGGCATCGATCTGATGAGCTTCGACCTCGACGCGAAAACGGTGGCGTCGGCGCCCCTGAAGCCAAGGCTGGCGCCGCCGCCGCTGGCGTTCGGCAAGCCGTAGCAGGGCGGGCTAATCCCGCCCCGCGAGCCAGCGAGGCTGACTTAAGCTTCGGCTGCGGGCGTGATCGAAACAGATTCGCCGCAGCCGCAGGCCGCCGTCTGGTTCGGGTTCTGGAAGGTGAAGCTCGAAGCGAATTTATCGGCTTCGAAATCCAGTTTCGTGCCGAGCAGAAACATCAAATCCTTCGGCGCGATCAGGATGTTGACGCCCTGATCCGCGATCACTTCGTCGCCCGGCGAGACCGCTTCCGCGAGATCGAGCGTGTAGGACATGCCGGCGCAGCCGCCCTTCTCGACGCCAACCTTGATCCCGGCGACCGGCTTGCCGGCGGCCTCGATGAGCGCCCGGGCGCGGGCGGCGGCGGCTTCGGTCAATGAGACGACCGCGAATTTCGGGTTCGGCATCAATTTCTCCAAATGTTTCCTTACTCCTATATAGCGCAGCCGACCGCCGATGTTTAGGGGCAAGCTCGCGAGGCCCTGGCCGGACGGGAACGGCAGAGGCAGCAGCGCAATCTTACACGCCGCCGTCCGGTAGCTGACCGCGGGCGGAAAGCGCGCGTCCACAGGTCTTTCTGCCGGCTGGCATTCAGAATTCGGCTCCCGATCCTGGAGGCGAAACGATGCAAGCGAGCGAAATTTCGGGCGGCGCCGGTAAGGCCCCGCATTTCCCCTACATGCGCATAACCGGCGCGGGGTTGATGCTTGGCCGCGGCGTGCTGCTCGCGAAAATGGATGAAGAAGGGCTTTGCATTGACGAGGACTCCATCCTCATTTTGCTCGCGATCGCTCAAAGGCGGGAACTCCAGCAAACCGTGATCCCCGCGGTCGGCCGCGCGGCGAAACACTGGCGTTCCGGCGACAAGGCGCTCGCCGCCATCTGCCTCGCCCAGATCGGCCTTCGCAAGATTGACGAAGAAGACGCCGAGAGCCTGCGGCTCGCGGCGGGGCTGCTTGACGCTGGCATGAGCCCGCGCGAACTGGCGCGAGAGCTGGGGCTGAACATTCAGTTCCGCGCAAGGAAATATGAGGATTTTAACCGCGCGTGCCGGCGGGAAACGGCCGCGCCAGCGGACAATGGGCCTCCAATGGCGAGGCGGGCGGAGATGCAAGCGCGCCTGTGGTCGAGGGGCGGTCGGGAAGCGCCGAACGGCCAGTCACAACGGTTCATGGTCTTCCAAAAGATGCGATCGTCGTGACGCGGCCAGACGGTTCGGCCGTGGCCGACCCGAATTCTAAGACAGGAAATCTCATGGGCCCGCCGCATGCGAATTTCCGTGAAGTCTACGCCGCAGGCAAATCCATCACGGACCTGTCCTTGCTCGACCAATATAGCCCGGCCGGAGACGCCCTCCGTCAATTCGGAACTTATGATTTTCAGCGCGACAGAGCGGCGAATACGTTCTACTCTGAATATTCAAACGCGGCGAATTACGCCGTCGGCGTTTACATGAATGGCGCTGGCCATGACTTATACTACACGATCGTCATCGCACGCGGCTACGCCGCACGGAACTCCAGCAATCCCTTCAGCGCCGACGCCCTTGTATGGACGATGAAAGGTTGGAAAGACGCGCAAAGAGGGGATTGGCGATGACGCCGGCGGACGAAAAGCCGGGGGCCAACCACGATCCGCGCCTCGCCCGGAGGAGAAAAATACGAAGCCTGATCGGAATCGCAATCTTTGTTTCGCCTGGAGTGATCCTCGTCGGAGGCCTTCATTTTTTGATCACGAAATATTCATGGTATGCCTGCGATGAGGGCGTCGTGCAAGACGCGAGCGTAGAAAACTCCCGCGGTGATGTCGTCTCCGAATATCTTGAGGCGTGCACGGGAATAGGGACCGACTTGTCCTGGTCGATCACTCTTAAAGCAACGGCCCATCCTGCATTGGTCACTGTTGCGCGTTTCGACCATGAAGCCGGTTTCTATCCCCGCATGCGCTGGGAGAATGACAACACGCTGGCGTTGCAGTTCCGCAAGGACCAGAGCGTGTGGTCGCGTCTTACGCGGGTTGGCGACATCCGCGTCCTCTACGATTTTTCGGCCCCCGCGCCGGTGTCGGCCAGCACCGACTGAGTGATGGCCGGGATGGCGCTCATTCCGGAGCCTGGAAATGAGATCACATTCTTGGAGAAAACATCTGCTTATCGGCCTCGCGATCCTTCTCGGGCCACCCTTGATCTGCGCGGGAGGCCTCATTCTGCTCGTGCTCTGGCTTATTCCCCAGGAATGCGACGAAATGGAAGGCGCGAGCGTTCAAAATACGCGCGGCGACGTCGCTTCCGAATATATCAAGGCAGGCACAAGCATCGGGAGAAATGTTGATTATTCCGTCGTCCTGAAAACACAAGGCCGTCAGGCGTTGATGGCGCTCGCGCGCTACGATAGTCTTTCTCTTCATATCCAAGGCTCCACTAGGCGAATGACAACGCCCTCGTCGTGCAGTTCGGGAGAGCCCAGCCCGAGTGGCGGCGTACGAGCGAGACAGGCTCGCCTGGACGCGGCTGGATCTTTCAGCCTTTCCGATCCAGCTCCACGTTGCGGAACGCCTGACCGAACTCATCGTCGAACGGCAAAAGCTCGACCTCCCGGATCAGGCGCGCCTTCGCCTTCTCATTGGCGAGGGCGAGGGTCAATTCGCCCCAGCCCGTCACCAGCAATCGGCCGCCCTTCTTCACGGCGAGATAATTGCCCTTTTCCTCGACATTGCGGACCGAAGCCAGAAGGTCGGCACGATCCTGCTCGTCTTCGGGTTCGTTTTCGTCGAGCCAGGCGGCGATGTCGGTCGTTATCATCGCGCTCACGCCGCCTTCTTCACCGCGATGGCGGCGATCACGCGCATGATCTTGCGCGTGCCTTCAAGCCGCTCCGCGACGCTCTCGAAATCGCGCACAAACACGATTTTCATGTCGGGCCGCACCTTGGCGTCACGGCCCTGTTCCGCGACATAGCGCACCAGCCCCTGCGGATTGGAGAAGGAATTGTCGCGGAACGAGATGATGACGCCCTTCGGCCCGGCCTCGACCTTTTCGACATGCGCCTTGCGGCAGAGCGCCTTGATCGAGACGATCTTCATCAATTGCGCGACCTCGGGCGGCAAAGGCCCGAAACGATCGATCAACTCGGCGGCGAAACTCTCGATATCTTCGTCGGTCTCAAGGCCCGCGAGTCGCCGATAGAGGCCGAGCCGCAATTGCAGATCGGCGACATATTCTTCCGGGATCGTCACCGGCGTTCCAAGCGTGATCGTCGGCGACCAGGCTTCCTCCGCCGGCTCCTCGACGCCCGCCTTCAGCGCCTCGACCGCCTCCTCCAGCATCTGCTGGTAGAGTTCGTAGCCGACCTCCTTGATGTGGCCGGACTGATCGTCGCCAAGCAGATTGCCCGCGCCGCGAATGTCGAGATCATGCGTCGCGAGCTGGAAGCCGGCGCCCAGCGTATCGAGCGAATTCAGCACTTTCAGCCGCTTCTCCGCCTGCGGCGTCATCGCGCGATCGGCTGGGACCGTGAACAGCGCATAGGCGCGCACCTTGGAGCGCCCGACCCGGCCGCGCAACTGATAGAGCTGCGCCAGGCCGAACATGTCGGCGCGATGCACGATCAAGGTGTTGGCGGTTGGAATGTCGAGCCCCAATTCGACGATCGCGGTCGAGAGCAGCACGTCATACTGGCCATCGTAGAAGGCGGCCATCCGGTCTTCGAGTTCGGTCGCCGCCATCTGGCCATGGGCGACAATGAATTTCACCTCGGGCGCATGCTGGCGCAGGAAGGCGCTCGCGTCCTCGATATCGTCGATGCGCGGGCAGACGTAAAAGCTCTGGCCGCCGCGATAACGCTCGCGCAGCAGGGCTTCGCGCACGATCAGCTCGTCGAAGGGGGTGATGAAGGTGCGCACCGCAAGGCGATCAACCGGCGGCGTCGCGATGATCGAGAGTTCGCGCACGCCGGTGAGGGCGAGTTGCAAGGTGCGCGGGATCGGCGTCGCGGAGAGGGTGAGCACATGCACCTCGGCGCGCAATTCCTTCAGCCGCTCCTTGTGCTTGACGCCGAAATGCTGCTCCTCGTCGATGACGACGAGGCCGAGATCCTTGTAATCGACGCTCTTGCCCAGCGCGGCATGGGTGCCGACGATGATGTCGACTTCGCCCGACGCGGCCCCGGCTTTCGCGGCCTTGAGGTCGGCGGCGCTGACCATGCGCGACATTTGCGCGACCTTGACCGGCAAATGCGCGAAGCGATTGGCGAAATTGCGGTAATGCTGGCGCGCGAGCAACGTCGTCGGCACGATGACCGCGACCTGCTTGCCCTCGATGGCGGCGGCGAAGGCGGCGCGCAGCGCGACCTCCGTCTTGCCAAAGCCGACGTCGCCGCAGACGAGCCGGTCCATCGGCCGCCCGGCCGCCATGTCGTCGAGAACGGCCTCGATGGTGGTGAGCTGATCCTCCGTCTCGTCATAGGGAAAGCCGGCGCAGAATTCAGCGTAGAGCCCTTCGGGCGGGACGAGCTTCGGCGCCGCCCGCATTTGCCGCGCGGCGGCGATCTTGATGAGTCCGGCCGCCATTTCGAGAACGCGCTTGCGCATCCGCGCCTTGCGCTTCTGCCAGCCGCCGCCGCCCAACCGGTCGAGCTGGACCTCGGTGTCCTCGGAGCCGTAGCGCGAGAGGAGTTCGAGATTTTCAACCGGCAGGAACAGTTTGGCGCCTTCGGCGTAATGAAGCTCAAGGCAATCATGCGGCGCGCCGCCGGCCTCGATCGACTGCAGGCCGACGAACCGCCCAATGCCATGATCGACATGGACGACGATGTCGCCGGCGCTGAGCGCGCTGACTTCGCTCAGGAAATCCTTGGCCTTGCGCGGCGTCTTGCGGGCGCGCAGCAGGCGGTCGCCAAGAATGTCCTGCTCGCTGACGACGACGAGATCGCCCGTCTCGAATCCAGCCTCGAGCCCGATGACGGCCATGGCGACGCCCTGCGGCGGCAGCGCCATCGCCTGTTCCAGCGAGGAGACATTGGATTCCCCGGCGAGGCCATGGTCGGCGAGGACATGGGTCAGGCGCTCGCGCGAACCGTCGGACCAGGCCGCCACGATGACGCGCTTGCCGTCACCCTGTCGCGCCTTGAGATGCTCGACCGCCGCGCTGAACACATTGGCGTTTTGATCCGCGCGTTCGGGAGCGAAGCTGCGCCCGGGCTTTGAGCCGCAATCGACGATGAGGCCGCGCGCGCCCTCCGGCTGCGCGAAGGGGCTTGTGCGCACCGCCCGCGCGCCGCCGACGCGGCTGCGCCACTCGGCCTCCGACAGATAGAGAGAATCGGGCTTCAGCGGCTTATAGCCGGCATGGGTAGGATCGAGGTCAAAGGCGCTTTTGCGCGCGTCGTAATAATCATCGATCAGCGCGATGCGCTCATGCGCCGCCTCATCGACCATCGCGTCCAGGATCAGCGGCGCCCGGCCGGCGTAATCGAAGATCGTGTCGAGATGATCGTAGAACAGCGGCAGCCAATGCTCGTGGCCGGGATGGCGGCGGCCTTCGCTGATCGCCTCATAGAGTGCGTCCCCCCGCGTCTGCGCGCCAAAGGCGGCGAGATAGGCCTGACGGAAACGCCGCATCGATTCGCTGGTGAGCTGCACCTCGCTCATCGGCACGAGATCGAGGCCGCGCAGCGGGAAGAGCGTGCGCTGCGATTCAGGATCGAAGGCGCGGATCGAACTCCAGCGCGTCGCCGAAAAAGTCGAGCCGCACCGGCTGCGCCATGCCGGGCGCGAAAAGATCGAGGATGCCGCCGCGCACGGCATATTCGCCGGCGTCGCGCACGGTCGAGGCGCGGACGAAACCATTGGTCTCCAGCCAGCCCGTCAGCGCATTCATGTCGACGACATTGCCGGGCGCGGCGGAAAATGTGTCGGCGGCGATCTGGGCGACAGGCGGCACGCGCTGGACGACGGCTTTGACCGTGGTGCTGAGAATGCGCGGACGCTCCGCGCTGGAGCGCGAGCGCGCGAGGCGCGACAGCACGACCATGCGCCGCGCGGAAACCGAGGCGTTGGGCGAGACGCGATCATAGGGCTGGCAGTCCCAGCCCGGAAAATCGAGGATTTCGATATCGGGCGCGGCGAAGGCGAGCGCCTCCGTGAAGGCGGCGGCGCGCTGGCTGTCGCGCGCGACATGGATGAGCGCAAGGGCGCGATCCTCCGCCTCGCGGGCGAGCGCGCGGGCGAGATCGGCGACGCAAAAGGCGTCGAACCCGTCGGCGAGCGCGGAAAGCGTCAGCGAGCCGCCCTTGGCGAGTTCAGCGACGGCGCGTTTGAGATCAGCCACGATAAAAGATCAATTCAAGCATTGGCCCCGGCGAAGGGAAGTTATGCGGCGAGGCCGAAAAAGGCCTTCATATCCCCGCCAAATGCAATCTGGCGTGGAAGGCGACGATTCTGCGAAACAGCAGCGTATCATAAGCTTGCGGCGTTGGCGTCTCGCCCGTCGCCCAGGCGAAAACGTCGCGGTCGATCGCCTCAAGCAGGGCTTCGAAATCGTCGAGTTCGCTCTCGCTCAGGTTTTCAACCTCGGCATCGGCGAAACGGCCAAGCAGGAGATCGGTTTCCAGCATGCCGCGATGCCAGGCGCGGAACTTGATGCGCCGGCGCCGAGTGTCGAGCGTCGCCTGCGAAGGGGCGGACATGAAGGAACTCCGGATTGGATGAAGCGCCACGGGCGCGTTCCCAGCGGTATAAGCGCTGCTGGCCCCGCTGTCAGCCCGTTGCAGACCCTCGAAGAACGAGCATTCTAATTCCGAGAGCCATACGAGGCTTCGATACCGGGTTCCCTACCTCTACCTTTTATCCTGGGCCACGTTCCGTAATAAGGCCTGAAGATCCGTGCCCAGGGGACCCGTAACCGGATCTCCGCATATAAAAAGATCAAAGTCCTGCGCAACTGAAACCCCAGAAAGAACGGGAATTTCAACCGGAATCGGAACATTTTGGATTGGAATTTGGTCAGACATTCCATCCCATTTGGTGTGAGAAACCCTTAAGCCAGCATCCGAGAGTATTTTCGTAAATTCTAAAGCAGCCGGAGAGGGTTTATCTGGATTAGTTAGCCCTACTATAACACCTTGTTCAGAATTGCTGCAAGATGTAAGTATAGGTCCAATAGCTGGTATCTTCATCTCTGCAAATAGTTTCATAAACTGATTGGCGTATAATACCGAATCCCCGATAGAGAATGAGAATATCTGCAATAACATTACGTCATGTAGTATGTTTTGGCTATTCTCACGAATTTTGTTTTTGACAAAATCTGTTAAAATCCGAGGGTTAGCAGGTAGTAATATTTGCAATTTTTCATCTTGTCCTGCAACCGTGGCCCGCAGAGACGCTATTTCTTTAGCCGCCTCGTCAGGCGTCGCCCCCTGCAAGCGATCTTTATATGCAGCAAGTTGATCATTGAGAAAACTTATTCTTTCATTTTTTGTGCTTAGGGTCTCATCCTTTACTTTGACTATTTCGCCATCTCGCATGGAACCGAACCAAAAACCGGACAGCGCCGCAATCGTAGCAAAGGCGAGAACAGGGCCCTTCGATAAAAGTACCCAATTCTTGCGAGCGTGGTGCCAGCACCAAGACAGTTGTTTGAGCGCCGCGGGCATTTCCGGCGCGTCTTGGTCTTCCGGTGAAATTTGTTCCGACATGCCGATGAGAATGCCTCCGAACGCCCGATTCGCGCAATCACCCAGGACACGCTCGGCTGGTTCAATCCTCGGCGCAAATCCAGAGGCAGCCATGAAGGGGGCGATCTTATTGACTGGTCGTCGCAGCTTCCCCGGATTGCCTCGCTGGCGGCGGGCGGCGCATAAAGCTCTGAACCGGCAAAACCCATGCGCCCATCGATTCTCAATCCCCTCTTCGCCTCGGCCGCGAGCCTTCCCGGCATCGGCCCCAAGACCGGCAAGCTGCTTGACCGGCTGCTCGGCGGAGCCGCGCCCGAAGCGCGCGTGATCGATCTTCTGTTTCATCTGCCAACCGGGGCGCTCGACCGCCGCAACCGGCCGAAGATCGCCGAGGCGCCGCTCGATGCGCTCATCGTGATCGAGGCGAGCGTCATCGAGCACCGGCCGCCGCCGCGCGCGAAAGGCCCCTATCGCGTGCTGGTCGAGGACGAGACCGGCGACGTTCTGCTCGTGTTTTTCCTCGCCAACCATCAATGGATCGAGCGCAGCCTGCCGGTCGGGGCACGGCGCTGGATTTCGGGCAAGCTCGAACTCTGGGACGGCCACCGCCAGATGGTGCATCCCGACCGCATCCTCGACGCCGAGGGCTTTTCCAAAATGGCGCCGGTCGAACCGGTCTATCCCGCTGCCGAAGGCCTGTCGCAAAGGGTGATTTCGAAGGCGGTCGAGGGCGCGCTTGCGCGGCTGCCCGCGCTGCCGGAATGGCGCGCAGCGCCGGGCCTGCCCTCTTTCGCCGAGGCCCTGCGCGCCGCGCATCGCCCGCAGGCGCCCGAGGAGATCGCGCCAGAAACGCCCGCCCGCATGCGCCTCGCCTTCGACGAAATGCTCGCAGGCCAGCTCGCGCTCGGCCTGATGCGAGCGCAATTGCGGCGCGCGCCCGGCCGCGCCAACGCCGGCGATGGCAGCATTTCCGAAAAGATCGTCACCGCCCTGCCCTTCGCTCTGACGGGCGCGCAGACCGAAGCGCTGAAGGACATCCGCGCCGACCTCGCCAGCGAGACGCGCATGCTGCGCCTGCTGCAGGGCGACGTCGGCGCCGGCAAGACGCTGGTCGCGCTGCTCGCCATGGCGACCTGCGTCGAGGCCGGACGACAGGCGGCCCTGATGGCGCCGACCGAGATTCTGGCGCGCCAGCATTTTGCCGCGTTGAGCGCTTTCGCGGCGCCAGGCAGCCTGAGGCTCGCGCTGCTGACCGGCCGCGACAGGGGCGCCGAGCGGGCCAAAACCCTCGATGCGCTGGCTTCCGGCGCGGTCGACATCATCATCGGCACGCATGCCTTGTTTCAGGAGGCCGTCGCCTTCCACGACCTTGGCCTCGCCGTTGTCGACGAGCAGCATCGCTTCGGCGTGCATCAGCGCCTCGCCCTCGGCGACAAGGGCGAACGCGCCGACATATTGGTGATGACCGCGACGCCCATACCGCGCAGCCTCGTGTTGACCTATTTCGGCGACATGGATGTTTCCGCGATCCGCGAAAAGCCCAAAGGCCGCCAGCCGATCGAGACCCGCGCGCTGCCCGTGGAGCGGATTGGCGAATTGATCGAAAGGGTCGGGAGCGCGATTGCGCAGGGCGCGCAGGCCTTCTGGGTCTGCCCGCTGGTCGAGGAAAGCGAACTCGTCGATCTCGCCGCCGCCGAGGAGCGCTTCGCCGATCTGCGCCAGTATTTCGGCGATCAGGTCGGCCTCGTGCATGGCAAGATGAAAGCGCGCGAAAAGGACGCCGCCATGGAGGCATTCGCCTCTGGCGCGACGAAGATCCTCGTCGCGACCACCGTGATCGAGGTCGGCGTCGATGTGCCGGGCGCCAGCATCATGGTGATCGAACACGCCGAACGCTTCGGCCTTGCGCAGTTGCATCAGTTGCGCGGCCGGGTCGGGCGCGGCGCGGCGAAATCCTCCTGCATCCTGCTCTACAAGGGTCCGCTCGGCGAGACCGCGAAAGGGCGCATCGGCATCATGCGCGAGACCGAGGACGGGTTTCGCATCGCCGAGGAGGATCTGCGGCTGCGCGGCGAAGGCGAGGTGTTGGGCGCGAAGCAATCCGGCCTCCCTGGGTTTCGCCTCGCCGATCCCGCCGCGCATGGGGAACTGCTGGTCGAGGCGCGGCGCGAGGCGCAAGGAATCGTCGCGGAGAATCCAAGGCTTGAGGGCGAGCGCGGCGAAGCACTGCGGCTGTTGCTCAATATTTTCGAGCGCGGCGAGGCGATAAGGTTGTTGGGAGCCGGGTGACTACGCCTCCGCCCTCACAAAACTCAAAGCGTACATCGCAGCGGCGGCGGATAGCGCCAGCGCGGCGAGGATCAACGCCGTCCCGCCATAGCCGACGGCGCCGATGAGCAGCGCCTGCGGATAGGGCATCAGAAAAATGCCGATGTTGAAGGCCGTGTTGAGCAGCGCCTGCGGACCGGCGCGCTCGGCCGGGTCGACGCCTTCGCTCATCCAGCCGGAGAGAACGGGATAGACGACGCTGTAGCCGACGCCGAACAAGATCCCCGAGAGGACGATCAGCCAGGATTGTCCGGCGAGGCCGAGGAGCACGAAGCCCGCGCCCTGCGAGACAAAGCCGATCGAAACCAGCACGCGCCGGTCGAGAGCCTGCAATGCGCCCATGGCGAGAAATCGCGCGGCGAACAGCGTCGTCGTCGAGGCGAAGAAAAACGCGCCGATCGGCAGCGCCTTCGCCTGCAGCAAGGCGGCGAGATAGGCGGCCGTAAAGCCGAACATCGTGCCATTGACGAAGACGGCGGCGAGCGCCGGAAGGCGGCTGTGGCTCAGGGCGCCGGCGAAATTCATGGCCCCCGCCCGGCGCGGGCGCGGTATGGCGCGAAGGCCAAAGGTCAGCGCCAGCGCGGCGCAGCCGGGAATGGCGCCTTCGAGAAACATCGCTTTGGCGCCAAAGGCGTTGAGGATCACGGCGCCGAAAGGCGGCGCGAAGGCTTGCGCGACGGCGAAACAGCTCGAAAACAGGCCGATCAGATAGATGAACCGCCGCTCATTGAGCCGGCTCTGGCCATAGGTGACGAAAGCGCTGAGCAACAGGCCCTGGCCCGCGCCCTGAACCAGACGCGAAGCCAGCGCCGGCCAGAAATCGGCGGCGGTGTAGCGCAGGCTGAAAAAGCCGATGACCATCAGCGCGATGGCGAGCCGGGCGGCGTTGAGGACGCCGATGCGGGCGGCGACCGCGCCCGACAGAAAGGTGAAGACGATCACCGGAAAGGCGTAAAGCGACAGCAAAAGCCCGGTGGCGTGCAGATCGAACCCTTCGCGTGCGAAAACGACGGCGAGCAGCGCGGCGTGGGAATACATGAAGGAGACGAGGAAGGCGGCGGCGCCCATCTGCAAATATTCGCGCCGCGCCCGGGCGTCGATGAAGCCGGCATCCTTTGCCGTCGAATCCGGGTCGACGGTCCGCCGCGCGCCGCCGCCGAAGAAAAGCATCAGGCGCGGCGCAGCAGCGCGCGCCAGTGGCGGGACGTCAGCGCCGCGCTCGCCGCGATGTCTTCGATGACGATCGGGCGCAGGCCACGACGCGCGGCCTCTGCGAAGATCGAAGGCGGCAGCGGCCAGGGAGGTCCGTTCGCGGCGGCGTCCTCGTCCCTTGCGCGGGCGATCAGAAGTAGCTTTCCGCCCGGCG
Source organism: uncultured Alphaproteobacteria bacterium (assembly GCA_963767805.1). Taxonomy (GTDB): domain Bacteria; phylum Pseudomonadota; class Alphaproteobacteria; order Rhizobiales; family Beijerinckiaceae; genus Methylocapsa. The sequence continues at coordinate 67,599 of CAVYFP010000020.1, forward strand.
CGAGCAAAGCCGAAAGCGCCGCAAGCGCATCGCCCAAAAGGGCCGGCGCCAGCGCCTGGAGGGTGTAGCATTCATGGACGAGGTCGAACGCGCCACGCCATTCCCCGGGCGCGGCGAAAAGATCGGCGGCGCGATAGCCGACGCGCGATTGCGGGAAACGCCGCTTCGCCCAGGCGACGGCCCCATCCACAAGATCGAAGGCTGTGACCTTCGCGCCGGCCGCGGAAAAATATTCGGCGTTGTCGCCAAGGCCGCAACCGACGTCGAGGACGCGAAGCTCGCCAAGGCCGCGCGTCTGAAAATCGACGAAGGATCGCGCCAGCGGATGCGGCGCCAGATTGGCCCAGGGCACGCGGGCCGGATCATCTTCGGCGAGCGCATAGACCGCCTCGAACCACGCGCGGCGCAAGGGGTCGGCGGGCAGTTCAGCGCCATTCTTGGCCGGGTCGAGCGCGTCAAGCTCCGCGCGGGCCCGCGCGCGCCGTTCGGCGAAGCCCGGGTCGAAAGGCAATTGGGTCACGAATTATCCTCGTTAGTCGCCGCGCTCAGCCGGAAGCTTTTCGCCGGTCTCAAGCCTGTTTTTCCCAGCGCCCGGCCTCGCTCTGGCGCCAATAGGTCAGGGCGAGGCCCCGCGCCTTCAGCTCTTTCCACTGCGCCCGCGCCTGCATCAGATCATCCTCATTGGCGCCGTCGAAGGCGACGATCACGCGCGCGAAGGCGCCCGCTTCGGCCGGGGAAGCGCCGAGCCATTGCGCGACATCCGCGCCTTCGACGAAGAATCGCACCTTCGCGCCGTTCGGAGTCTCGGCGCCGGTCGAAAGATAGACCGGCTGCATCTCGCCATCGCCCTCGGCCGCTCGCCCATGGGCGAGAAAACTATCATCGCGATAGGTCCAAAGATGCTGGTCCAACGCCTCCAGCCGCTCCTCGCTGCGGGCCTGCACGACGACGCGCCAGCCATTGGCGAGCGATTTCTCGATCAGGCTGGGAAGCGCCTGTTCGAGGCTCTGGCTCTGCAGATGGTAAAACCAGATCTCCATCCTCGATTCCGGCTTCCCCTGTCCCCGCGCCTAGAGCATATTCCGATCAGATTGAAACAATCTGATCGACAAGAATATGCTCAAGCTTTTGAATGCGGAGCGATTTCTTGATCGACCGAATAATCCATTCGGTCGGAAAACGCTCTAGCTCTCGTAGTGGTCGGCCACGAGCCGGTCGAGCAGGCGAACGCCAAAGCCCGAGCCCCAGCTCTGGTTGATGTCGCTTGAAGGCGAGCTCATGCCGGTGCCGGCGATGTCGAGATGCGCCCAGGGCGCGCCATTGACGAAGCGCTGCAGGAATTGCGCGGCGGTGATCGAGCCGGCGTGGCGGCCGCCCGTGTTCTTCATGTCGGCGAATTTCGAGTCGATCAGCTTGTCGTAGGCCGGCGCCAGCGGCAGGCGCCAAAGCTTTTCGCCGGTCGTCTTGCCCGCGGCGATCAGCCGCTCTCCGAGTTCGTCATCATTGGTGAAAAGCCCTGCATGCTCCTGCCCGAGCGCGACCAGCACGGCGCCGGTGAGGGTCGCGAGATCGACGATGAACCTCGGCTTGAACTTGTCCTGTACATACCAGAGCAGGTCGCCGAGCACGAGACGCCCTTCCGCGTCCGTATTGATGATCTCGATGGTCTGACCGGACATTGATTTGACGATGTCGCCGGGGCGCTGGGCGTTCGCCCCGGGCATGTTTTCGACGAGGCCGATGACGCCGATCGCGTCGACCTTGGCCTTGCGCGCCGCCAGAGCCTGCATCAGGCCGACGACGCAGGCGGCGCCCGCCATGTCGCCCTTCATGTCCTCCATGCCAGCGGCGGGCTTGATCGAGATGCCGCCGGTATCGAAGGTGACGCCCTTGCCGACGAAGGCGATGGGTTGCGCCTTGCCCTTGTAGGAGCCCTTGCCGCCGCGCCAGCGCATGACGACGACGCGGCTTTGACGCGCGGAGCCCTGCCCGACGGCGAGCAGCGCCCACATGCCGAGCGCTTTCATGGCGGGCTCGTCGAGAATTTCGACCTCGACGCCGCCTTTCTCCAACTCCTTGACCCGATTGGCGAACTCGTCCGGGTAAAGGACATTGGCGGGTTCGTTGACGAGCGAGCGCGCGGTCAGGACGCCGGTCGCCACCGCCTCGCGCCGCTTCGCCTCGGTGCGGGAGGCGGCGGGATCGGCGACGGCGATCGTGATCTCGGTCTGCCCGTTCTCGTCCGACTCATCCTTCTTTTTGGTCTTGTAGAGATCGAAGCGGTAGTCGCGCAGGTGGACCCCGAGCGCGAATTCAGCCGCCGCGCCCGCCGCATCCTCCGGCGCGCGCGGCGGATCGAAGACGATTGTCGCGGACGCTCCGCGTCCGAGCTTGCCGATGACGAAGCCGCCGAGCGCAGCATAATCGGCTGCGGTGAGGGGCGCGACCGGCTTGATCGCGGCCGGCGCGACGGCGTCTTGTGGCTCCGTCTTGCCGGCTTCAGGCTTGGCTGGCTCAGGCTTGGCTGGTTCAGGCTGGGGTCCGACGCCGACGACAAGCAGGCGGTCGGCGCTCAGGCCCGCAGGCGCCAGAATATCAAGCGCCGTCGAGGGCTTGCCCTTGAATTTCGCAGCGCCAGCCGCCCTCTTGATCAAGGCCTCGCCCGCTTCCCCGAGCAAGGCAGCGCTCGCCGCGCCAAACTCAAAATCCGCATTGGTGAAAATCACCAGCGCCCGCGGGCCGCGCGGCTTTGCCGCCGTTTTCTTCGCCTCGGCGCGCGGCGCCTCGCCGGACAGGGAAGCGAGCGCGGAAAATTCGATTTTCACGGATAGCGACATTTTACCCTCAAAAAAAAGCTCGACCCTCAAAAAAACCCGCCCGCCGCGCCCTCACGACATCGTGAACCGGCACGCTGCGATCGATTTGCTGACTGGCCGCTGGCGCGCGTCCTGGGCGCCCATAAAACTATAAAAACGATATAGTTCAATCAGTCCATGCCGGACCCCATATAGGAATCGTTTTCGCCGCGCGCATATGCGCGGCCGCCGGAGAATGCGCAATGCAGAGACCTCGCGTTCGGCGCCCGCGTGCGATAAGGCCCGATCGCGCCGAAAAATTGCCGCGAGGAAGGAGTTTAGTCACCCGGTCGCCAAAGCAAAAGCGCAAAAGCGGGTTTTGTCGGGGCGGCGCCGGCGCGGCTGTGATCGGAAGGCCACGCCCGGACGCATTTCGCATCGCAGCCATCGCGGCGCCGCGTGTTTGTATGGCGGTCGCGGCGGTCTCGTTGTACCAGATGGATCGCGGGGCGTGCGGGGTTTGAGTTTCGAAATGTCGGGCATGAATCCGTCCAGTACCATGCGCACCGCGCCCGCCGCCCGGCGCATCTCGCGCCCGTTCCGGCGCGCGGCCCGCCCCGCCGGGTCCGATCCGCGATGATCGGCTGGACCCTCGGCCGTTATTTCGCGGCTCGCTTCCTCACCCTGATCGTTGCGGTGTTCGTGACGATCTGCGGCATGATTTTCGTCGTCGATTTCGTCGAGATGCTCCGCCGCACCAGCGACATCGGCGGCGTGTCGGCGCGAACGATCGCGTTTCTCTCGCTTTTGCGCGCGCCTTCCGCCTCCGAACAGTTGATGCCCTTCTGCGTCCTCTGCGGCGCCATGGCGGCGTTTCTCGACCTGACGCGGAAACTCGAGCTGCTGGTGGCGCGCGCCGTCGGCGTCTCGGTCTGGGGGTTTCTGGTTCCGCCGGTGGCGATCGGCGTTCTGATCGGCGTCGCCTCGGTCACCCTGTTCAATCCGGTTTCGGCCATGATGAAGCAGCGCGCGGAGGTTCTCGAGGCCGAGATCTTCGGCGAGGTCAGCAGCCGGGACGCGGACGCGCGATTCTGGATCAGGCAAAAAAGCATCGACGGCGAGGCCATCATCAAGGCGCGGGCGGTCTCGAGGGACGGAAGCCGCCTCACCTCTCCAACCGCCTATGTCTACGGCCAGGACGGCCGGTTCGAGGCCGAGATCGAAGCCGATGGCGCGCAGCTTTTCGAAGGGGTCTGGCGCTTCGAGAACGCCCGCATCCTGATGCCGGGCGAGGATCCGCTGGAGGCCAAAAGCTATCTCCTTGCGACGAATTTGACGCCGCAGCAGGTGGCGAAGGGTCCCGTCGCGCCGGATTCGGTTCCGTTCTGGGAGCTGCAGTCGGTCCGCGGCCAGACTGAGAGCGCAGGCCTTGATCCGATCGGGTTCCGGCTGCAGTTTCAGTCGCTTCTGGCTCGTCCTCTGCTTTTTCTGGCGATGGTTCTGATCGCCGCGGCCTTTTCCTTAAGATTTTTCCGATTTGGTGGTGGAGGTGCCAAAATGGTTGGCGGTGGCGTGGCGGCGGGGTTCGTGCTTTATCTGGCGACGAAACTCGTCGGCGACCTTGGCTCGGCCGGTTTGCTCAGCGCCGCCGTGGCGGCCTGGTCGCCGGCCGTCGTCGCCAGCATGCTCGGCGCGCTCGCGTTGCTGAATCAGGAGGATGGTTGATGGGGCGGCGTTCTTGCCCCGCAGACGTAACTCGGCATATCGGGCTTCATCGCTTTTATGGCCGCGTTCGGGGCTGGCTCCCGCAAGCCCGCGCGTTGGCGCGCGCCTCGACGCACGTCTCTCTTCGCGCCGCGGCGCGCGCTTTCCTTTGCTTATGCCTTTCTCTGCCCGTCCTTATCGCGGCGACCGGAGCCTATGCGGCCGGCGCTGCGGCTGCGCCCGCCGCGCAGGAGCCGCCGCACCCCCCGGCCGGGACGCCGCCCGACAAGATGTTCGTCGAGGCAAGTGAGCTACGGTACGATACTGTCAAGAACACGGTTTCCGCCGTCGGCGACGCGCGCGTCTATTACAAGGGCCGCGTTCTCGAAGCCGACCAGGTCACCTATAATCGCAACACCGGCCGCGTGCTGGCCCAGGGCCATGCGAAACTGACCGAGACCGACGGCTCGGTCCTGCATGGCGATGAATTCGATCTGACCGACGATTTCCGCGATGGATTCATCGAAAGCCTGCGCGCGGACACCGCCAGCAAGACCTTCTTCAGCGCGCCGCGCGCCGAGCGCGTCCAAGGCGACACGACCGTCTTCGACAAGGGCACGTACACCGCCTGCGCCGCCTGCAAGGACAATCCCGACAAGCCGCCGTTGTGGCGGGTGCGCGCGCGGCGCATCGTCCACAAGAACGACGAGCAGATGATCTATTACGAGGACGCCGCGCTCGAGTTCCTCGGCCTTCCGATCGCCTATGTGCCGTTCTTCTCCGCGCCGGATCCAACGGTGACGCGGAAATCCGGCATTCTCGACCCGCGTTTCATCGCCAATTCGACCTATCTCGGCTCCGGGGTCGCGCATTCCGATCTTCTGGGCGCTGGCGCCCGACTATGATTTGACCCTCACGCCGACATTCCTGTCCAAGCAGGGCTTTCTGGCCAGCGGAGAATGGCGCCAGCGGCTCGACTTAGGCGAATATTACATCCGGGCCAATGGCATCGATCAGTTGAACAAGTCCGACTTCTCGCAGCCGCCGTGGGGCGCGGGCAACCTCTCGCTGCGCGGATCGCTTGAAAGCAAGGGCCTGCTCGCCATCGCCGACCAATGGAAATTCGGCTGGCAGTTCACGCTTCTGTCCGACAAATTTTTTATCAACGATTACAATATTCCGAGCCAGACGCTCTCCTCCAACTACATCAGCGAATCAACCTCGACGGTGTTTCTGACGGGTCAGGGCGATCGCGGCTATTTCGATCTGCGCGGCTTTTACTTCGAGGGCCTGTCGACCCATGATTTCCAGCCGCAGCAGCCGATCGCCCATCCCGTTCTGGATTACAACAAGACGTTCGACATCGACCCGGCCAAATCCTACGGAATCGGCGGCCAGGTCGAGCTCGACTTCAATCTGACGAGCCTGTCCGCTTCCGCCGCCAGCTTCCAGTCGGTGGGATCGCAGGTTCTCGACAATGCCTATGGGCTCTATAACGTCTGCGCGAATTATGTTCGGGGCACGACCTCCGGAACCTGCCTGCTGCGCGGGATTGGCGGCGACTATACGAGAGCCACGCTTGATCTGTCCTGGAAGCGCAAGCTGATCGATCCCCTCGGCGAGGTCTGGACGCCATTCGCTTTCGCGCGCGTCAACGGCGAATGGCTTGATCTCAACACCAGCAATTCCTACACATTCTCGTCGAGCGCGGGATCCTCGACCTTCTACAACGCCGCCCAGCTGAATTTCGACGGCGCGAAGGCCGACGCCCTCTACGGCGCCCTGGTGCCGGGCGTCGGGCTCGACTACCGCTATCCATTCTTCGCCAATCTCGGGTTCGGCTCGATGACCATCGAGCCAATCGGGCAGATCATCGCGCGCCCGAACAATCAGCTTGGCTCCTACTCGATGGTCAACCTCGACGCGCAAAGCCTCGTTTTCGACGAGTCGAACCTTTTCCAGACGAACAAATATTCCGGCTATGACCGGTTCGAGACAGGCGTCAGAGCGAATTACGGCGGCCAGTTCACGCTGAATTTCAAGAACGGCGGCTATGTCAATGTCGTTGGCGGCCAGTCCTATCAGCTCGCCGGCACCAATTCCTATGCGACGCCCGACGCCGCCAATGTCGGCTTGAGTTCTGGCCTCGATACAAGAGCGTCCGACTACGTCGGCGCCTTCACCATCGCGCCCAGTTCCATTCTCGCTTTCACCGCCAAAGGCCGCTTCGACGTCAACACCTTTGAAGCGCGGCGCATCGATCTGGTCGGAACCTATAATCTCGGCGCCTGGACCGGCGGCATCCAGTATGCGAATTACCAGTCCCAGCCGGTGATCGGATATTATGTCCGAAGAGAAGGCCTTTCGCTTAACTCCCGCTACAAGATCAGCGACAATTATTTTATGCAGGGCAATATCACCTTCGACATGAGCCGCCAGTTCTACCCCGCGGCCGAGATCGGCTACACCAATCCCGGCGCGTTCGCGCCCGCGGCGTTTGGCCTTGGCGCCGGATATGAAGACGACTGCACCACCTTCTCGCTCAATTACACCTCCGTCTATCAGGACAATGGCAACACCGCCCTGACGCGCAACCAGACCTGGCTCGTGCAATTGCAGCTGCGCACGCTTGGCGCGACCAAATTCAGCAAGACCTTCACCGACAGCACGGCGCTCGACGGCGTGAAATACTGAAATCAACGGCTCCAGCCGGAACCCGGCGCAGTGGGAATAAGGAGCTCGGCATAAATGGGAACTTGGGCCTGATGCGGAAGTGGATCCAGAAGCATAAGTCCGGCGGACGCGCTGGCGCATTCTTCAAAACATGTCTTGTGGCGGCCCTGCTCGCCGGAGCGGGCGTCTGCGCCGGTCCGGCCGCCGCTCAGGTCATCGTGTCGAGCATCAACGGCGATCCGATCACCAACATCGACATCGACCAGCGCATGAAGCTGCTGCGCGTGCTGCGCCAAAACGCAACGCGCGACGCGGCGATCGAGAGTTTTTACGCCGATCGGCTCAAGATTCAGGAAGCGTCGAAATTCGGCGTCAACGCGAGAGATTCGGACCTCTCGCCGGAGATCGTCAGGGTTGCGCAGGAATTGAAAATGCAGCCTGAAGCCCTGCTCGCCGCCCTTCAACATGCAGGCGTCTCGCAAGACCATTTCAAGGGCTATTTCCGCTCCAATGTCTCGTTCACGGTTCTGGTGCAGGCGCTCAACAAAGGCGTCGAGGCGAGCGAGACGCAGGTTCGCGAAGAGCTCGCCAAACAGGGCGGCAAGGGCGCCGGAACCGCCTATACCGTGCAGCAGATCATCTTCACCGTGTCGCCCACCGCATCCCCGGCGGAGGTCGCAGCCCGCGCGCATGAAGTCGAACAGCTGCGCGCGCGCTTCACCGATTGCGACACCGGCATTCCGCTCGCCCGCGCGATCAACGACGTGACCGTGCGCGATCCCCTCATCCGCACGTCGATCGAGATCAATGAAGGGCTGCGGGACTTGCTCGAGAAGACGCCGGTCGGCCATTTGACGGCGCCCTCGCGCACGACCTCCGGGCTGGAGATGGTGGCGCTCTGCGCCAAAGGCGCCGCCAAGGACGACACGGCCGCCCGCCAGGCGATCGCGCAGAAACTGCTCGCGGCGAAAATCGCCGAGGACAGCGCCCGGCGTCTGAAGGAATTGCGCGACAAGGCCGTGATCGTGAAAGCCTCGCCTTGACGCCGCGCGAGCGATGACAACCGCTTCGGCGCTGCGTCCGATCGCGCTGACCCGCGGCGATCCATCCGGCATCGGTCCGGAGCTTGCGCTGAGAGCCTGGGCCGCAACGCATGGCGACCCCGAGGCGCCGGCGTTTCTGATCGCGGCGGAACCCAGCCATCTCGCGGCGGTGGCGAGGCGCCTGTCGCTGGCGGTTCCAATCGAGACCATCGCGCGCGCCGCGGATGCGGCGGCGGTCTTCCGCTTTGCTTTGCCAGTGATCGATTCGAAGCTCTCGGTTCAAGGCGAGCCGGGCGCGCCCGATCCCGCCGACGCCGCGGGGACGATCGCCTCGATCGAGACCTGCGTCGCGCTCGTCGAGGCGGGCGAGGCCGCGGCCATCGTCACCAACCCCATCGCCAAGGAAGTCCTTTACCGCGCCGGGTTCGCGCATCCTGGCCACACCGAATTTCTCGGCGTGCTCGCCGAACGCCGGCATGCGGAAAAACTCCACCCCGTCATGCTTTTATGGTCGCCGGAACTCGCCGTCGTCCCGGCGACGATTCATATCGCTCTGAAAGACGTGCCCGTACGCCTCACCCGCGCGCTTCTGGTGCGGACCGGACTCACCGTCGCGCATGAATTTCGCGTCCGCTTCGGCCTGTCGCGGCCGCGCCTCGCCTTCGCTGGCCTCAATCCCCATGCCGGCGAGGGCGGCGCGATGGGACGCGAGGAGATCGAGATCATCGCGCCCGCGCTGGCCGAACTCGAGAGCGCCGGGATCGCCGTCAGCGGTCCGCACCCGGGCGACACGCTTTTCCACGCCGCGGCGCGCGAGAAATATGATGTCGTCATCGCGATGTATCACGATCAGGCGCTGATCCCGGTGAAAACGCTGGCCTTCGCGCACGCCGTCAATGTGACGCTGGGGCTGCCGTTCATTCGCACCTCGCCCGATCATGGCACGGCGTTCGACATCGCCGGCAAAGGCGTAGCCGACCCGACGAGCCTGATCGCGGCGCTACGTTTGGCGCAACGGCTGGCGCGCCCGCCCAGCCATCAAGGCCAATGAGCGGCCAGCCAGAACTGCCGCCGCTGCGCGAGGTCGTCGCCCGTCATGGCCTCGACGCGCGTAAGGCGCTGGGGCAGAATTTCCTGTTCGACCTCAATCTCACCGCCCGCATCGCCCGCGCCGCCGGTCCGCTGGCGGGCGCGACCATCGTCGAGGTCGGCCCGGGACCCGGCGGTTTGACGCGCGCGCTGCTCGCGGAAGGGGCTGAAAAAGTCATCGCCATCGAACGCGACGCGCGTTGTCTTCCGGCGCTGGCGGAGATCGCGGCGCATTATCCGGGGCGACTTGAGATCGTCGCGGGCGATGCGCTGGAGATCGAGCCTAGCGCCCTCATCGGCGCGGCGCGGCCGGCGCGGATCTGCGCCAACCTGCCCTATAATATCGCCACGGCCCTGCTGACGCGCTGGCTCGAAGGGGACATCTGGCCGCCCTGGTTCGACCGGCTGACGCTGATGTTCCAGCGCGAAGTCGCCGAGCGCATCGTCGCGACGCCCGCGCAGCGCGCGGCTTACGGGCGCCTCGCCGTACTCTGCAACTGGCGCTGCGAGACGCGGATTCTGTTCGATGTTTCGCCGGCCGCTTTCACGCCGCCGCCGAAAGTGACATCGAGCGTCGTCGAGCTGCGCCCACGTGAAAACGCCTCTCCCATGCGAGGGCCGGCTGCTGTCGATGGTGACGCAGGCGGCATTCGGGCAGCGCCGGAAGATGCTGCGCCAGTCGCTGAAGTCGCTGGGGGCCGTCGACGTTCTGGCGCTTCTCGCGGAAGCTGGAATTGAGCCGACCGCGCGCGCCGAGGAGATTGGCGTCGAAGGCTTCGTCGCTCTAGCGCAGGCGCTGGCCCGTACGAGGCCAACGGCGCGGATCTAGCCGCTCGGGATCGCGGCTTACGCTCGCCAACCGCACGGCGGCTGCAGCCAGGGCCGGCAACTCATCATTTTTTCGGCGCCCGCATCTTTGCTTCCGAAAGTTTGCTCCCGATTTTCGCAATCTGATTCTCAACTTCAACGCCAGTTTACCAGGCAATGCTCGCGCCGAGACTTTCAAACAAGGCGCGCAGCACGGGCGGCAGGCTTTCGGGAATGTCTTCGGCGATGAGGCCAGGGCCAAACTGGCGCGCGGCGGCGCCATGCAGCCAGACGGCGGCCGAGGCGGCCTCAAAATGCGGCATGGATTGCGCGCAAAGTCCCGCGATCATGCCCGAAAGAACGTCGCCTGACCCGGCTGTGGCGAGCCAGGGCGGCGACGAATCGTCGATCGTCGCGCGCCCATCGGGGTCCGCCACCACCGTGTCTGCGCCTTTGAGCAGCACGACGGCGCCGCTCGAGAGCCGCCGCCGCCTGCGTGCGCTCAAGCTTCGAGGCCGAGCGAAGGCCGGCGAGCCGCGCGCGCAATGCCGCCTCGTCCGGCTCGATTTCGAGCCACTGGCTTTCGTCCTCGGCTGAGATTTCGCCGAACAGGCGGTCAAATTCGCCGTCATGCGGGGTGAGGACGACAGGCGCGCGGGACGCCCTTATCGCCCGTGCAAGAGCGACAGCTTCGCCCTTGAAACTCGAAAGCGCGTCAGCGTCGAGAATGATGGCGCGCGGCGCGCCGGCCGCGTCGGCCGCCCGCAGCGCCTCGCGGACCAGCGCCCGCGTCGCGCGCGCCGACGCCAAGTCCGGGTCCAAGGACGACCGCATTCTTGCGCCTGTCCTCAAGGATCGCGCGGAGTTCATCCGCGCTGTCGCAGATCGTCGTCATGACGGCGGTGAGCGCCGCCGCGTGAACGCAGAGGGCCTCCGCCGGCGTCGCCACGGTGACGAGACCGGCCCCGGCGCGCAGCGCGCCGCGCGCGGCGAGCCGCGCCGCGCCGGTATGCGCGAGGCCGCCGGACAGGACGAGGGCGTGGCCGCGCGAATATTTGTGTCCGTCGATACGCGGAACCGGGAAGGAATCGCCCCAGACCTGCGGACCATTGGCGAGCGTCTTCGGCTCGATGGCGGAAAGAACGGACGCCGGAATGCCGATGTCGGCCACAGTCGTTTCATGGCAATGGACGCGTCCCGGCAGGAGCAGATGGCCCGGCTTGCGACGAAAGAAGGTGATCGTGCGCGCGGCGTTGACCGCGACGCCGCGGACCTGCCCGCTCGTCCCGTCGATGCCGGAGGGCACGTCAATGGCGAGAATGGGCTTGCCGCGCTCGCGCGCCCAAATGTTCAGCCGCTCCACCGCCGCGCGCGCCGGCCCGTCGAGATCGCGGGCGAGACCCGCGCCGAACAGCGCGTCGATCACAAGATCGGCGGCTTCGAGCGGAACGGAGTTCGAGAGGAAGGATCTCGCCGTCCCAGGCCTTCGCGGCCGCGGCGGCGTCGCCGCGCAGCGCGGCGGGGCGGCAAAGCAGGCCGAGTTCAACGAAAAATCCGCGTTGCTTCAAGAGCCGCGCGGCGACGAAGCCGTCGCCGCCATTGTTGCCGGGCCCGCAAAGAACCGCGATGCGCCCATGGCGCGGCGCAAGCCGGCTCGCCTCCAGCGCAACCGCTGAGCCGGCATGCTCCATCAGCTCTTGGCCGGGCGTTCCCATTCGCGATCGTCCGCCGGTCGGCCTCGGCCATTTCGGCGTTGCTAAGGAGCTCGGGCGGGAAATAATTCGGCGTCATGGAAAGGGCCCTCAAAACTCCGGGGGCGGCGCTGCCCAAGTTGACAAAACCGGCAGCCGGGACCCAAATGTCGCAGCGGCGGATCCCGTCGCGTGGTCGGCCGCATTGTCCCTATTTTTTTAGCGATTTTGACGGCGCGCGAGACGTCATGAAAGCTCTTATCGCAAAGTTCGGGATCGGTCAGGTCGTCAAGCACCGGAAATATCCTTTCCGGGGGATTATTTATGACGTCGATCCGGTGTTCTCGAACACCGACGAATGGTGGCAATCCATTCCCGAAGAGGTTCGTCCGCGCAAGGACCAGCCGTTCTATCATCTCTTCGCGGAGAACGCGGAAACCGAATATGTCGCCTATGTTTCGGAGCAGAACCTTCTGCCCGACACGTCGGGCGATCCGGTGCGCCACCCCCAGGTCGACGAAATCTTCGTGCGCGCCAAGGACGGCGCCTATCAGATCAAAACCGCGCGCCGCAATTAATCTTTCTCCCCGTGGCGGGCGCGGCGATCCTCGAGTTCGAGAGTCACCATCCGGGCGAGCAGGGTCGCTGGAAAAAGCTGGCCGATGATTCCTTCGAGATTGGCGAGCGCTCGCGCCACCGGATGAACCGGGACGATGTCGCCATAACCGACTGAGGTCAGCGTGACGAAGCTGAAATAAATGGCGCTGCTCGCCAGGCCGCGATCATGCGACACGGTAAGGCCGGAGAAGGCGTGCGGCGCATACAGGCCGACAAGGGTGTAGAACCCGACGAAAGTCAGCCCGATGGTGAGATAGAGAAGGACCGCGCCGTTAACGCGATGCAGGGTGATGGGCCCCGGCGCGAATACCGCGCCGGCGATGACCGCGATCATCGCGACATTGATGATGATCAAGGCGAAGGCGTCGAGATAGAGGTCAAGATCCGATTGCGCCGATGCGACGCGCAACGCGTGCGCCGCTACCGTGAGCCCGACGCCGACGACAAGCACGAAAATGACGATCCAGTTCGTCGACTGCATGAGTATGCCGCTCGCCAGCAGCAGAATGATGGCGAGGCCATAGCCCGCGTCAGAAATCGCGCCGGCGGCGTGCAGCGGCACGACGACGAACATCAGGGCCATCAGAAGAACCGTGAGCCCGGAGAGCAACGGATCGCGCAGCGCATCGCGCTCGGGAATGCTCTGACGACGCGCGCGCCTTTCCCTCGCGGTCATCGGCCGCCTCCCCTCCGGCGTCAGGCTTCGTCCGGCTGGGGCGCCGTCGGCTCATCATCCGCCTCAGCGCGGGCCGCGTCCTCCTCGGAGATCCGCTCGACCGCGACGACCTGCTCGCCTTCGCCCGTATTGAAAACGATCACGCCCTGCGTGCCGCGTCCGGCGACGCGGATGCCCTCGACAGGGCAGCGGATCAACTGACCGCCGTCCGTCACCAGCATGATCTCGTCGCCATCCTCGACCGGCATGGAGGCGACAAGCGGGCCATTGCGCTGATTGACGACCATCGCGACGATGCCCTTGCCGCCGCGCCCCGTGATCCGGTACTCGTAGGACGAGGTGCGCTTGCCAAAGCCGTTCGTGGACAAGGTGAGGATGATCTGCTCGTTCGCCGACATCTGCGCATAACGGTCGGGACTGAGACTCAAAGCAGGCGCTTCCTCCGCGGCCTCCTCGCCGGAAGCCTCCGCCGCGGACTCGGCGCTTCCATCGGCCGTGGCCTCGCCGGCGACGGCGCGCCGCATCTTGAGATAGGCGATGCGCTCGCCGCTGTCGGCCTCGATGTGGCGCAGAATCGCAAGCGAGATGACGCGGTCGCCCTCACTGAGCGAAATGCCGCGCACGCCCATAGAATCGCGCCCCTTGAACACCCTGACCTCGGTGACGGGAAAGCGGATGCACTGTCCCCTGGCCGTGGTGAGCAGCACGTCGGCGTCCTCGGTGCAGATCTGGACATCGACGATCTCTTCGCCATCGTCGAGCCGCATGGCGATCTTGCCGGCGCGATTGACCTGCGCGAAGTCCGAAAGCTTGTTGCGCCTGACCGTGCCGCGCGTCGTCGCGAACATGACGTCGAGCGTCGCCCAGTCGGCCTCGTCTTCCGGCAACGGCATGATGGTCGTTATGCGTTCGCCCTGCTCGAGCGGCAGAATATTGACCAGCGCCTTGCCGCGCGCCTGCGGCGCCGACAACGGCAGGCGCCACACCTTTTCCTTATAGACCTGCCCGCGCGAGGAAAAGAAAAGCACCGGCGTATGCGTCGAGGCGACGAACAGCCGCGCGACGAAATCCTCGTCCCGCGTCTGCATCGCGGCGCGGCCCTTGCCGCCACGCCTTTGCGCCCGATAGGTCGCGAGCGGAACGCGCTTGATGTAGCCAAGGTGCGAGACCGTGACGACCATATCCTCGCGCTGGATCAGGTCCTCGTCCTCGACCCCGGCCACGCTGTCGAGAATGATGCTGCGCCGCGGCGTCGCATAGGCCGCCTTCACCGCCAGCATCTCATCCTTGATGATGCCAAACAGCCGCGCGCGCGACCCCAGGATGTCGAGATAATCGGCGATCTCGACGGCGAGCTTGTTCAGCGCCTCGGCGATCTCCTCGCGGCCGAGCGCGGTGAGCCGCTGCAGCCGCAATTCGAGGATCGCGCGCGCCTGCGCCTCCGAAAGGCGGCATTCGCCGTCCTCGGACACGACATGGCGCGGATCGGCGATGAGCAGGATCAGCGGCGCCATATCCCGCGCCGGCCAGCTCCGCGCCATCAGGGCGGCGCGGGCCTCGGCTGCGTCCTGCGAGGTTCGAATGAGGCGGATGACCTCGTCGATATTGGCGACGGCGATGGCGAGGCCGACCTGGAGATGGGCGGCGTCGCGCGCCTTGGCGAGCAGATGCTTGGTGCGCCGGCTGACCACCTCTTCGCGAAAATCGACGAAGGCTTTGAGAAAGTCCTTCAGCGTCAGCGTTTCCGGACGACCGCCGTTGAGGGCGATCATGTTGCAGGCGAAGCTCGACTGCAGGGCGGTGAAGCGCCAGAGCTGATTGAGCACGACGTCGGCGACGGCGTCGCGCTTCAGCTCGATGACGATGCGCATGCCGTCGCGATCGGATTCGTCGCGGAGGTCGGAAATGCCCTCGACCCGCTTGTCGCGCACGAGTTCGGCGATCTTCTCGATCAGGGTCGCTTTATTGACCTGATAGGGGATCTCGGTGACGATCAGCGCCTCGCGCTCCTTGCGCAGTTCCTCAACCTCGACCTTCGCACGCGTCAGGATGGAGCCGCGGCCGGTGAGATAGGCGGACAGGATGCCGGCGCGCCCAAGGATCGCGCCGCCCGTCGGGAAATCCGGGCCGGGAACGTAGCCGATCAGCTCCTCTATGGTGAGTTCCGGTTGATCGATCAGCGCCACCGCCGCGTCGATCACCTCGCCAAGATTATGCGGCGGGATATTGGTCGCCATGCCGACGGCGATGCCGCCCGCGCCATTGACGAGAAGGTTCGGAAAGCGCGCCGGCAGAACGACCGGCTCGTGCTCCTTGCCATCGTAATTGGGTTGGAAATCGACCGTGTCGGAATCGATGTCCTCGAGCAGCGCCATCGCCGGCCGGGCGAGGCGCGCTTCGGTGTAGCGCATCGCCGCCGGCGGATCGCCGTCGACCGAACCGAAATTGCCCTGTCCGTCGATGAGAGGCAGGCGCATCGAAAACGACTGCGCCATGCGCACCAGCGCGTCATAGATAGCGCTGTCGCCGTGCGGGTGATATTTGCCCATCACGTCGCCGACGATGCGGGCGCATTTGACGTAAGGCCGATCGGGCGTGTGGTTGTTCTCGATCATCGAGAACAGAATGCGCCGGTGCACGGGCTTCAGCCCGTCGCGCACGTCCGGGAGCGCGCGGCTGACGATCACGCTCATTGCGTAAGCGAGATAGCTTTGCCGCATTTCGTCGGAGATGGAAACCGGTCGGATGTCGGATCCGGGCGCGGCCGGTCCGGTGTCGTCAGTATCGGCCAATGGGATTTATTCCAGAATGTGACAGCAGCGGCGACCTTATTCCAGCGCGCCCCGCAAAGCCAGTTTCACGCTCCGGAAGGTACGGGACAATATCGCAGGGCGCAGCTTTCGCCCCGAACCGCGATTTTGCGCTCAGATTTACGCCTAGAACGGGATGTCGTCGTCGATGATGTCGGCGATGCGGCCGCTCGCGGCCCCGGCGGGACGGCGCTCGGGCGCGCGCTCCATCGGCGAGGACCGGCCGAAACTCGAACCCGAATCCTCGAAGCCGCCGCGATCCGAATCGGCGTCGCCGCGACCGCGGCTGTCAAGCAGCGTCAGTTCGCCGCGAAAGCGCTGCAGCACGATTTCCGTGGTCTTGCGCTGATTGCCTTCCTTGTCGGTGAATTCGCGCGTCTGCAGCTGGCCCTCGACATAGACCTTGGAGCCCTTCTTCAAATATTGCTCCGCGATCTTACCGAGATTCTCGTTGAAGATCACGACGTTATGCCATTCGGTGCGATCCTTGCGCTCGCCTGAGGCCTTGTCGCGCCAGGACTCGGTCGTGGCGACGCTGAAGCTCACCACCGCATCGCCGGAGTTCATCCGCCGCGTTTCCGGATCGCGGCCGAGATTGCCGATGAGTATGACCTTGTTGACGCTGCCCGCCATCGTTTCGCTCCTTCGCAATCCGGTGTCGCCGTCGTCTGAAATTTGATCGTCATCTTACCGCGTTCGGCACAGTTACGGCGGCGGGAATGGGTTGTCCACCGAATTCCGAGCGCCAGATGTTCTATGTATGTTCTAACATGGGGCCTCGGCGGGCGCAAGGCGCGCGGCGGCGTCCGAGGCATGAATCCCGTTCCCGGCGGAAGCCCTAACGTCACCCCGTCGAAACGCCCGTGCCGACATCGGCGACGTCGACCCGCTTTTCGAGCGCCGCCTTGAGCTTGTCGCGGTCGAGTTCGCCTTCCGACCATGAAATGACGACGGTCGCGACGCCATTGCCGATGATATTCGTCAAGGCGCGGCATTCGCTCATGAATTTGTCGACGCCAAGGACGATCGCCATGCCCGGGACGAGAGCCGGATTGACGGCTGCGAGCGTGCCCGCCAGGGTAATGAAGCCCGCGCCGGTGACGCCGCTCGCCCCCTTCGACGTCAGCATGGCGACGATGAGAATGGTCATCTGCTGGCTGAACGTCAGCTCGACGCCAAGCGCCTGCGCGATGAACAGTGTGGCCAGGGTCATGTAGATATTGGTGCCGTCGAGATTGAAGGAATAGCCGGTCGGCACGACGAGGCCGACCACCGGCTTCGAGCAGCCGAGCCGCTCCAGCTTCTCCATCAACGCCGGCAGGGCGCTCTCGGACGAGCTGGTGCCAAGGACAATGAGAAGCTCGGATTTGATGTAGCCGAGGAATTTGAAAATGTTGAAGCCCGCGATGCGCGCGATCGCCCCCAGGATCAAGATGATGAACAGCGCCGACGTCGCGTAAAATGTGGCGACGAGGCCGATGAGATTGCCGAGCGAATGCGGGCCATATTTGCCGACCGTGAAGGCCATCGCGCCGAAAGCGCCGAGCGGCGCGACTTTCATGACGATATTGATGACCCCAAATACGCCATGCGCCACATCGTCGATGAAGGAGAGCAGGGTCTTGCCGCGCGCGCCGAGCGCCATCAGGGCGAAGCCGAACAGAATGGCGAACAGCAGCACCTGGAGGATATCGCCCTTGGCGAAAGCGCCGACGACGCTGTCCGGGATGATGTCGAGAACGAAATCGACGGCTTTATGCGCCGCGGCCTGCTTCTCGTAGCCGACCACCGCCGCTTCGTCGCCATGTCCGCTGAAGCCGGAGCCCGGCCGCAGCACATTGCCCATGAGGAGGCCGAAAGCCAGCGCGAAAGTTGAGACGATCTCGAAATAAATCAGCGCCTTGACCGCGACCCGGCCGACTTTGCGCGCGTCCGAAATATGCGCGATGCCGGACACGACCGTGCAGAAAATGATCGGCGCGATCAGCATTTTGATCAGCTTGACGAAGCCGTCGCCGAGCGCCTTGACCCAGTCGCTGGTCGCATATTCGGGCAGCAGCCAGCCGAAAAGCGCGCCAAGCGCGATGCCGATCAGAACCTGTACGTAAAGGACTGTGTAAAAAGGCTTCGCCGCGTGGGACGCCGGGTGCGCCGGGTGCGCCGAAAGGGCAACCATGGGAATTCCTCACCCTGGAAAGGCGGCTCTCGGCCGCTTCTTATCGTGCTTGATCGCCGGCGGAGGCTTCCGGCCACGCTCGAACTGAGCCCAGCCGTGCTCCGCTTTTTCATCTTCAGCCCAAAATGCAATGGCAAATCGAAGCAAGCTAGCTAAATTAGGAAAAGTCGCCAAAAAAATTCACGCCAGGCTTTCGGGGCCCCTTTTTTCGGGAGGGGGTTGTTTTGGCTCTTTCACCGGCGCGCCACCGCTTCAGTCAGTCAAGGATCCATGAAGACATCAAAGCCCTCCGCCGCTGGCCTGAAGAGCGGTCGCGCCGCGCCCAAGCCCTCGGCCAAGCCTTCAACCAAGGCTTCGGCCAGGCCAGCGCCCAAGGCTGAGCCTGAAACCGCGCCAAAGCCTCGGCGCGGCGCGGCGCGGCAGGAACCAGCGACCCCAGCGGTAAAACCAGCCGTACCAGCTTTCGAGGGCCGCGCCATCGTCGTCCGCGGCGCGCGCGAGCATAATCTCAAGAACGTCGACCTCACCATTCCGCGCGACAAGCTCGTCGTCTTCACCGGCCTGTCGGGCTCCGGCAAATCCTCGCTCGCCTTCGACACGATCTACGCGGAGGGTCAGCGCCGCTACGTCGAATCGCTCTCGGCCTATGCGCGCCAGTTCCTCGAAATGATGCAAAAGCCGGACGTCGACCAGATCGACGGGCTGTCGCCGGCAATTTCGATCGAGCAAAAGACCACCTCGAAAAACCCGCGCTCCACTGTCGGCACCGTCACCGAAATCTACGATTACATGCGCCTCCTGTTCGCGCGCGTCGGCATCCCCTATTCGCCCGCCACCGGCCTGCCGATCGAGAGCCAGACGGTGAGCCAGATGGTCGATCGCGTCATCGCCCTGCCGGAACGCACGCGGCTTTACCTGCTGGCGCCCGTCATTCGCGGCCGCAAGGGCGAGTATCGCAAGGAAATCGCCGATTTTCAGAAACGCGGCTTCCAGCGCCTGAAAATAGATGGCGAATTCTACGAGATCGCCGACGCGCCGACGCTCGACAAGAAATTCAAGCATGACATCGACGTCGTCGTCGACCGCATCGCCGTACGCTCGGACATCACGCCGCGCCTCTCGGAAAGCTTCGAGACGGCGCTTGAGCTGGCGGACGGCATCGCCATCGCCGAATATGCCGACGAAAAGGACGAAAAGGGCGCGCCGAAGCGCATCACCTTCTCGGCCAAATTCGCCTGTCCGGTATCGGGCTTCACCATCCCCGAGATCGAACCGCGCCTGTTCTCCTTCAACAATCCCTTCGGCGCCTGTCCGCATTGCGGCGGCCTCGGCTTCGAGCAGACCGTCGACGCCGAACTCATCGTGCCGGACCCCAAACTGTCTCTGCGCAAGGGCGCCATCGCGCCCTGGGCGCGTTCGAGTTCGCCCTATTACATGCAGACGCTCGAAGCGCTCGCGCGGCATTTCAAATTTCGCCTCGACATGCGTTTCAATTCGCTGCCGAAAGAAATTCAGGAGATGATTTTCTACGGCTCGGGCAAGGAGAGCGTGCATTTCGCCTATGAGGATGGCTTTCGCTCGCATGAGGTGAACAAGCCCTTCGAGGGCGTCATCCGCAATCTCGAGCGGCGCTACCGCGAAACCGAGAGCGAATGGTCGCGCGAGGAGATCGGCCGCTATATGACCGCGACGCCCTGCGGCGTCTGCCATGGCGCGCGGCTGCGGCCCGAGGCGCTGGCGGTCAAGATCGACGGGCTCGACATCGGCGCGGTCACCTCCTTCTCCGTGCGCGCGGCTGCGGGCTGGTTCGAGACCCTGTCCGACAAGCTCGATCCGAAACGGCGCGAGATCGCAGCGCGCATCCTCAAGGAGATCCGCGAAAGACTCTCGTTCCTGATCGACGTCGGGCTCGATTATCTGACGCTTGGCCGCGCCGCCGGCACGCTGTCGGGCGGCGAGAGCCAGCGCATCCGCCTCGCCTCGCAGATCGGCTCCGGCCTCACCGGCGTCCTCTATGTGCTGGACGAACCTTCGATCGGCCTGCACCAGCGCGACAACGCCCGCCTGCTCGATACGCTGCGGCGCCTGCGCGATCTCGGCAATAGCGTCATCGTCGTCGAACATGACGAGGACGCCATTCTCGCCGCCGATTATGTCGTCGACGTCGGCCCCGGCGCCGGCATCCATGGCGGCGAGATCGTGTCGCAAGGCACCGCGGCCGAGATCATGGCCGACCCGCATTCGCTGACCGGACAATATCTCACCGGCGCGCGGGAAGTGGCGACGCCGCGCCCGCGCCGCAAGCCGGACCCCAAGCGCAAGCTCGACATCATCGGCGCCAGCGGCAATAATCTGAAAGCTATCTCCGCCTCGATCCCGCTCGGCCTCTTCACCTGCATCACCGGCGTCTCGGGCGGCGGCAAGTCGACCCTCGTCATCGACACGCTTTACAAGGCGGCGGCGCGCCGCCTCAACGGCGCGGCGGAACACCCGGCGCCCTTCGAGCGGATCGACGGCCTCGACCAACTCGACAAGGTGATCGACATCGACCAAAGCCCGATCGGGCGCACGCCGCGCTCGAACCCCGCGACCTATACCGGCGCCTTCACGCCGATCCGCGAATGGTTCGCCGGACTGCCCGAGGCGAAGGCGCGCGGCTATCTGCCGGGCCGTTTTTCCTTCAACGTGAAGGGCGGCCGTTGCGAGGCATGCCAGGGCGATGGCGTCATCAAGATCGAAATGCACTTTTTGCCGGACGTCTACGTGACCTGCGACGTCTGCAAGGGCAAGCGCTACGATCGCGAGACGCTCGAGGTCAAATATCGGGGCAAATCGATCGCCGACGTGCTCGACATGACCGTCGAGGAAGCGGCGGAGCTCTTCAAGGCTGCGCCATCGATCCGCGAGAAAATGGCGACGCTCGCCCGCGTCGGCCTCGATTACATCAAGGTCGGCCAGCAGGCCAACACGCTATCGGGCGGCGAGGCGCAGCGCGTCAAGCTCGCCAAGGAATTATCGAAGCGCTCGACCGGGCGCACGCTCTATATCCTGGACGAGCCGACGACTGGCCTGCATTTCCACGATGTCGCCAAGCTGCTCCAGGTGCTGCAGGAACTGGTCGATCAGGGCAACACGCTCGTCGTCATCGAGCATAATCTCGAGGTCATCAAGACCTCCGACTGGGTGATCGACCTCGGCCCCGAGGGGGGCGACGGCGGCGGCGAGATTGTCGCCGAAGGAACGCCCGAAGCGATCGCAAAGACGAAAAAGAGCTATACTGGCCAGTTCCTGCGCGAAGCGCTGGAACGGCGCCCGATCGTCGCCGCGAAAGCGGCGGAGTAGCCTTTTCCCTCCGATTTCGCCAGACTGGGACCTTGATTCTTCTGGAGCATAATGATGCCGCGTAAACCAAATTATGATTTCGAACGCCGTGAGCGCGAAAAGGCCAAGGCCGCCAAGACGGCGGAAAAGGCGGCGGCGCGCAAGGCGGAAAAGGAAAAAGAAAAGGCCGACGCCGACAAGGCCGCCGGCATTGCCGGGGAATCCGCGCCGGACGCTGAGGCCGAATGAGCCGTTTTCGATCCCTATGACGGATGATCAGCAAGCGGCGAAAATGGAAAGGCGCGGCGTCTATGGCGCCCCGCCGGCGGAACTGGCCGGCGTCCCGGCGCAGGCGATCCAGTTCTCCCCTGATTCCGGGCGCTGCTGTGCTGGAGGCCGAGCCGCCAGGAGCCCTCGCCGGCATGACCATGCTGGCGCCGCCCGGCACGCTGGAGCGCCGCTACGCGCTCGCTTTGGCCCTTAAGGCGCTGGCGCCCGGCGCGCCCCTCACCGTGCTGGCGCCGAAGGACAAGGGCGGTTCGCGCATCGCCGCGGAGCTGGGGGCCTTCGGCTGCGCGGTTGACGAAACCTCGAAACGCCATCATCGCATCTGCGTCTGCGCCCGCCCCTCCGTCCTCGAAGGGCTTGCGGACGCGCTCGAAGGCGGCGGCCTGCAACTTGTCGAGGCGCTCGGGCTTTGGTCTCAGCCCGGAGTCTTCAGCTGGAACCGGATCGATCCGGGCAGCGCGCTTCTCGCGGAAAGCCTGCCCGCGCTGGCCGGGCGCGGCGCGGACCTTGGCTGCGGCGCCGGCGCCTTGTCGATCGTCGCGCTCGCCTCGCCGGATGTTTCGCAGATGAGCCTCATCGACATCGACCGCCGCGCGATCGAGGCGGCGCGGCGCAACATCAAGGATGCCCGCGCGCGCTTTTTCTGGGCCGATGCGCGGCAGGAGAACGCCGACCTCAAGGAGCTTGATTTCATCGTGATAAATCCGCCATTCCACGATGGCGGCGCCGAGGATCAGAGCCTTGGCAAGGCATTCATCCTGCGCGCATCCAAAATGCTTCGCAAGGGCGGCGCGCTGTGGCTCACCGCCAACCGGCACCTGCCTTACGAGGCCGCGCTGAAACCCCTGTTCCGCGAGATCGCGCCAATAATCGAGACCGGCGGCTACAAGATTTTCGAGGCGCGCAAATGAGCAAGCCGGCATCGCTCCGGCTCGACAGGCTGCTCGCCAATCTCGGCTATGGCACGCGCAGCCAGGCGCAGCAGTTGCTGCGCGCCCGCCGCGTTGTGTTGGACGGAGCAGGCGCTCCTCGACCCGGCTTCGCGCATTGCGCTGACGGCGGATCTACCCGAGCGCATGCGCGTCAATGGCGAAAAGCTCGATCCGCCGCCGGGCGTCGTGCTGATGCTCAACAAGCCGCTTGGCGTCACATGTTCGCATAAGGAGGCGGGGCCGCTCGTCTATGATCTGCTGCCGCCGCGCTTTCCCCTGCGCGAGCCCGCTCTCTCGACCATCGGCCGGCTCGACAAGGAGACCTCCGGCCTGTTGCTCATCACCGACGATGGCGCGCTGCTGCACAGGATCATCTCGCCGAAGAACCACGTCCCCAAACGCTATCTCGCCACGCTCGAGCAACCGCTGCGCGGCGACGAGGCTGCGATTTTTGCTCTGGAACATTGATGCTCGAAGGCGAGGAGAAGCCCCTGCTGCCCGCCGCGCTGAAGGTGCTGACGCCGACAAGCGCCCATTTGACCGTGACCGAAGGGCGCTATCATCAGGTGCGCCGCATGTTCGCGGCCGTCGGCAACCATGTCGTCGCGCTCCATCGCGATCGGCTTGGCGGGCTGGACTTGCCCGGCGATCTGGCGCCGGGGGCATTCTTTGCGTTGGGCGTGGCGGAGGCGGAGCGCGTTGTATTCGAAAAACCCCTTACCCCCTGAACAGCGCGGGCGAGGTCGCTGCGCACGAGGGCTCTGGTGCAAACTTTCGGAATCAACGCAACGAATCGATAGGGAGCCTGAGTTGGCTCATGCGGCGAGAACCGCATTCCAAACTCCGGGTGCGGCTTTGCCTTTGACGAGACGCTTGCCGCGTTTGAATTGACCTTTTCTGATCCGATGCATGAGTTCGATGCCGGCTATGATGGTCGTATGCGCTAGGGACATTCCGCGCTCAGCCATCATTTCCACGAGATCTCCAAAGCTACGCTTGAACCGAAGATACAATCGGACGCAGAGAATGATGATCTCCCGGTCGAAATGGCGGCCCTTGAAAAGATCCTCCATGCTCAGCATCGAGGTTCGCTTGCTCCAAAGGCCAGTTTGCGGCGAAAACGCCTCGTCTCAACGGTTTGCACCAGAGCCCCGCGCTCCGGAAAATCGCTCCACCCCACATTTAGCGGGTGTTGGTAACAACGGGACGGGCAAGTTATTTTTGATCGATAATAAATAATTTTAGCATATAATACAAAAGTGGGCGGCGAATGCGCCGCTCAAGTTTGAGCACCTTTAATGTCGTTGTTTTGCGAATTGTCGTCGCCGCGTTCGGGCGATCTGGAACGTCCCGTCCCGAAACGGTTTCAAATCATTTTCGGAGGATTCATCAATGCAACAGGGTGCACTGCAAAAGCCGCGGCGTCGGATCGGCGCGACGGTTACGGCTCTATCGGCGGCGTTTTTGTTTTTTCTTTCATTCCCGCTTTTCTCCTTCTTTTTCGCAGGAGACGCTGATGCGCTGACAATGTGTGGGATGCGGCCTTGCAAAAATTCGCCCCCTCCCGCGCCGACAAACGTCAACATCATCAACTCCGGCGCCGCTGCGCTTTATGTCGGCTTCACCGGCTCGATTACCTGGGTCAGCTCGACGGGCTGTTCCCTTGTCGGCACGGGCCTCCGGATCGCCGCCGGCGCGACTTGCACCGCTGCCGCCGCCTATAATAACGCGTCGACGCGGTTCTGCGCGGTGGTGGCTTCCCCCGGGGCGGTCATCCCGAATTGCGCCAGCGCACAGATTTATAACTGGACCATGGTCGAAACCACATTCCAGCCGGCCAGCGCGCCCGGCTGTTTCGGCAAAGGGGTCTGCGTATGGTATGACATCAGCGTGATACCCCATTACTGCACGGACGCGTTGTGGAAACTCAATCAATGCGCCGGAACGGGCGGCGCATCCTATAATCTGCCGGTTCAATTGACCTGCTCGAATCAACCGACCTACACGTGTCAAGGACCGACGAGCACGCTTTACGGGCCGCAGAACTATCCAAGCAATTGCGGCAATCCGAATTCGTGGATGGCCGTGCCGCCCGTCATTCCGCAGGCCTATTTCTTCCCGATGTATGATCCGCCCGAGAACGCGTATCAGCCGAACGCCGGCTGCCTCGGCGGAAATATATTGAACATCAATTTTCTGGCGGGATCCTAGCCTCAATCCGGGTTCGACCCGGACAGGACGCCCCCGCCCTCGCTCCGCCAGCCGCTGGAAGAGGGCGGGGCTTCGCGCCTCGCCCTTTCTTCACGTCCCGCTTGCCCGCTTGCCCGCTTGCCCGCTTGCCCTCTTCCCGTCCCCGCACTATGCTGAAGGTTCGCCTTGGGGTGCTGCCGGCGACGGCGGCTGAGATCACACCCATTGAACCTGAACCTGGGTAATGCCAGCGCAGGGATCGGCGTGACGGCAAAGACGATCGGTGGAGTCCGTCCGTCTCCCGCCAACCGCCTCCTGCAATGCGGAATGACAGCGGCCTCGCCTGATATGGCGGGCGCTCTTGTGCGGAGGATCTGATGAACATTCACGACAAGCCGCAACATATCGCGCCACAATCGGTGACGTCCGGCCCGCTGCCCGGCTCGCGAAAAATCTATTATCGCCCTCAGGGCGGCGCGGATATCGCCGTGCCGCTGCGCGAGATCGCGCTCGACCCCTCAGCCAAGGAGCCGCCGGTTCGCGTCTATGACGCCTCGGGACCCTACACTGAAACCGACGCCGCAATCGACCTGTCCGCCGGGCTTCCCCGCATCCGCGAGCCGTGGCTGGCGCAGCGCGCAGGCCTCGATTTCTACGACGGCCGCGCTGTCCGACCGGAGGACAATGGCGCCGTTTCGCCCGACCGGCTCGTGCCGCCCTGCCCGGCCAATGCGTCGCCGCGCAAGGGCCGCGCGGGCGCGATGGTCACGCAATATGAATTCGCCCGCGCCGGCGTCGTCACGCAGGAAATGATCTACGCGGCGGCGCGGGAGAACCTTGGCCGCGAGACGATGCTGGAGGGCGCCGATGCGCGGATCGCCGACGGCGAAAGCTTCGGCGCCTCGATTCCCGCCTTCATCACGCCGGAATTCGTGCGCGACGAGATCGCGCGCGGCCGCGCCATCATCCCCGCCAACATCAACCATCCCGAACTTGAGCCGATGGTCATCGGACGCAATTTTCTCGTCAAGGTCAACGCCAATATCGGCAATTCCGCCGTCACCTCTTCGGTCGCCGAAGAGGTCGAGAAAATGGTGTGGGCGATCCGCTGGGGCGCGGACACGGTGATGGATCTTTCGACCGGTCGCAATATCCACAACATCCGCGACTGGATCATGCGCAATTCGCCGGTGCCGATCGGCACGGTTCCGATCTATCAGGCGCTCGAAAAGGTCGACGGCGATCCGACCAATCTGACATTCGAGATTTTCCGCGACACATTGATCGAGCAGGCCGAGCAGGGCGTCGACTACTTCACGATCCACGCCGGCGTCCGGCTCAGCTACGTGCCGCTCACGGCGCGGCGCACGACCGGCATCGTTTCGCGCGGCGGCTCGATCATGGCGCGCTGGTGTCTCGCCCATCACAAGGAGAGCTTCCTCTACGAGCGCTTCGACGAACTATGCGACATCATGCGCGCCTATGACGTCTCCTTCTCGCTCGGCGACGGATTGCGGCCGGGCTCGATCGCCGACGCCAATGATCGCGCGCAATTCGCCGAACTCGAAACGCTTGGCGAACTCACGAAGATCGCGTGGGCGAAAGGCTGCCAGGTCATGATCGAAGGCCCCGGCCATGTGCCGATGCACAAGATCAAGGTCAACATGGAGAAGCAGCTGAAAGAATGCCATGAGGCGCCGTTCTACACGCTGGGGCCGCTGACCACCGACATTGCGCCCGGCTATGATCATATTACGTCGGGAATAGGCGCCGCGATGATCGGTTGGTTCGGCTGCGCCATGCTCTGCTATGTGACGCCGAAAGAGCATCTTGGCCTGCCCGACCGCGACGATGTGAAGACGGGCGTCATCACCTATCGCATCGCGGCTCATGCGGGCGATCTCGCCAAGGGCCATCCCGCAGCGCAGTTGCGCGATGATGCGCTATCGCGCGCGCGCTTCGATTTCCGCTGGCAGGACCAGTTCAATCTTGGCCTTGATCCCGAGACGGCGCGGCATTTCCACGACGAAACGCTGCCGAAGGACGCGCATAAGAGCGCGCATTTCTGCTCCATGTGCGGGCCGCAGTTCTGCTCGATGAAGATCACGCAGGATATCCGCGAAGAGGTCGCGGCGATGGAGGAGCGAGAGAAGGGAATGGCCGACAAGAGCGCCGAATTCATGCAGAAGGGCGGCAAGCTATACGTCTAGCTGCGAGCTTTCAGGCCGCATCCGGGGTTGCCGTTTGGCGGTCCATTCCTCGCGCGCCTGTTTGACGTCCGGCCGCTCTTGTTCGCTCGCCAGCAGCGTTTTTTGAAGCGGCGGCCGTTGCGGATGAACCAGCGCGAGACCGCGGCGGGAGCAACGCGCGGCCAGGGACGCCGCTGGACGGCTTCATGGGCTTAAACGATTGTCTTTAAGTGATTTCTGGACGTTTTTGGACGTTTCCGGGAGTGAGCGGCCCGAGACATGGGCGACAGTCTGTTCCGGACACATGGGCGACGCCTCTGCGTGGCCAGCCACGCGGGAGGCCTCGACGCCGTGGAAGGAATGTTCGGGCGTGAAAGAACGTCTTCGGTTTGTCGCCCGGCCTTTGGACGGCGAGGCGATGAGCGATATTTGCCGGAAGTTCGGCATTTCACGGAAAACCGGCTGCAAAATCTTCGATCGCTACGAGGAGCGCGGGCTCGAGGCCCTGCCGGATCGCTCGCGGCGGCCGGTGCGCTACGCCAATCAATTGCCGCCGCGGAGCGAAAGCCTCATCGCCAGCTGCAGGCGTGAAAAGCCGCCTCGGCGCGCGCAAGATCCGCGAACTGCCGGTTCGCAGACTGGACGGCGAACCGGGAAGTATCGAGGCGGCAGGTCGGGGCGCCTACGATTTCGAGTTGCATAGCGCTATGCTCCATTCGGTTGAGGTGCGAACGTGCATAGTGAGGTGCGGCCACGGGCGGCGGTCAAGCCGAATTTGGGGGTGCAAATGAGCCGTGATTGGGGGGGCACAAGCACTTTCTGGCCTATCCGCATATCATTGATTTATTTTATGTTTCTGTCATCAAAAGAAACTGGTGCGCAAGAGGGAGCCGCATTAGTATATTAAATAAATGATTTACTTAATTATTTTCCAATATGGAAAAAATTATACCAACAAAAATACCAACAAAATCGCGCGCTGGCCTCGATTAACCGAACATGGCCGCGCCGGGACACGCTGCGCAACCCGGCCCCGCGCCCGCGTTCGAGCATGTCGGCGCATCGCTGTCACCGCCTTTCGCCGGGGAGCCAATCAGGGACAATTGCTGCTCCAGTTCGACAGCGCCACAGGATGGGCATGTCGGCTCCTCGCCAGAACGCACCAGCGTCTGGAAGTTCTCGCCGCACTTCTTGCACTGATAGCCGAAAATCGGCATCGCAAAACCTCGCGTGATTGATGTGGAGGCATTGAATGCCGCGAACTCTGTTTGAACGCAAGGCGGCCTTTGATTCAAGTCTCATACAAATGACGCTGGAAGCCGACGAAGGCGTCCCGAATTGCCGCCGCCCCGCCTAATGTCGCCGCAGCCTCCGTCGTCGAACCGTATTTCAGGGCGATGAGCGCGCCAAGTTTTTCCTGCGCCAGTTCCTCGTCACCCTGGCTCACATATTGCGCCAGCACGAAATCGAGAAAGGTCCGCAGCTTGTCGTCATATTCACCAACAAGGCGGCTCTTGCCGGCTTTCGCGCGCTCCAGCCGTGTTTTCGGGCGCCCGCGTGAAGGCGACATAGGCCAGCACATCAAAAATGTCGCTTTTGTCCGCATCGATCATGGCCTTGACCTCGGCGAGCTGGGCGGCGCCGTAGCCCTTTTCGGAAAGGCTTTGCAGCAGGGCCTTGCGCGTGTCCGGGCGGCTCCAGATGCGCCGCAGTTCGTCTTCATCTTTGAAGAATGCCGGAAGCTCGCCAAACAGGCTCTCTACGAATTGCGCCGCCGACATAGGCCGTCCGTCCGCGCTCCAGAAGGTCGTCGCCATCATGTGCTGAATGGCGCGCTCCTTGCCGTCGGCGAGCCTGATCTTGATTTTTCCGGGCGCTCCGCCGTCTTCTCCATCGCCCTCCCCTGCAGGCCGAGGCGCCTCCTCTTCGTCCTCCGGGCGCGGGCGCGGCGGTCCGGGCGGCTCCGGCTCCTGCGGCTCGCCATCCCATTCAGGGTCGTTGAAATGCTCGTAGGCGCGCACGAAATCATAGATCGTGAAAAACTCCTTGCCCTCATAAAGGCGGGTTCCGCGCCCGATGATCTGCTTGAATTCAATCATCGAGCCGATCGGGCGCATCAAGACGATGTTGCGGACGTTGCGCGCGTCAACGCCGGTCGAAAGCTTTTGCGAGGTCGTGAGGATCGTCGGAATCGTGTTGTCGTTGTTTCGAAATGCTTCCAGATGCTGGTCTCCAATCTTTCCATCGTTGGCCGTCACCCGCTCGCAATAATGCGGGTCTCTGCTTGTCTTCATCTGGTTGATCAGATTGCGGGCGGCGAGGGCGTGATCCTGCGTCGCGCAAAACACCAGCGTCTTTTCGCGCTGGTCGATTAAATCCATGAACAGCTTGACGCGATATTTTTCCCGCGCCTCGATTTCAATGATGCGATTGAAGTCCGCCTGCGTATAGCGGCGACCTTGCTGCACCTCGCCTTCGATGATTTCATCGTCCGGCGTATAAACATAGTCGTCGAGGGTCGTGGCGATCTGCTTCACCTTGAACGGCGTCAGATAGCCATCATTGATCCCGTCCTTCAGCGAATAAATATAGGCCGGCTCGCCGAAATAGGCGTAGGTGTCGGCGTTGAATTTGCGCTTCGGCGTCGCGGTCAGGCCCAATTGCAGGGCCGGCGCGAAATATTCCAGAATCCTGCGCCATTCGCTTTCGTCGCGCGCGCCGCCGCGATGGCATTCGTCGATGATGATGCAATCGAAGAAGTCGGGCGGATAGTCGCCGAAGTTCGGCGCTGGCGCACCGTCGGCGTCGCGGCCCGACATGAAGGTCTGAAAGATCGTGAAGAACACGGCCCCATTTTTGGGAACGCGCCCCTTCTTAGTGATTTCGTCCGGCTTGATCCGAATTAGGCCGGTCTCTTCGAACGAGGCGAAGGAGTTGAAGTCGTTAAAGGCCTGATCGGCGAGATTGTTGCGGTCGGCGAGGAACAGAATGCGCGGGCGCCGAATCGGCTCGCCGGCCAGGTTCCATTTCGCTTCGAAGAGCTTCCACGCGAACTGGAAGGCGATGGAGGTCTTCCCCGTTCCCGTGGCCAGCGTCAACAAGATGCGCCGGCCGCCGCCCGCGACGCGCTCCAGCGCCCGGTTTACCGCATTCGCCTGATAATAGCGCACGGTCCAGTCGCTTCCCTTTTCGACGAAGGGAACGGCGGCGAAGCGGTCGCGCCATGCGTTCGCTTCGGCATAGGTAAGCGCCCAAAGCTGCTCCGGCGAAGGCCAGGCGGCGACATACCCCTCCGCGCCCGTCTCCATATCGACGCGGTAGATGCCTTCGCCATTGGTCGAGAAAGCGAAGCGGGTTTGTAGCTTGCCCGCATAGTGCTTGGCCTGCCCCAGGCCTTCGGTGTCGGGAAGGCCGCGCCGCTTGGCCTCGATGACGGCAAGCTTGGTGTTGCGGTAAATCAAAACGTAATCGGCGATTTCGGGTTTTGCACGCCGGCCAGCCCCGAGAATCCGCCCCGGCGCGATGACCTCGCGGCGAATGCGGCTCGCCTCGACGACGCCCCAGCCGGCGAGCTTAAGGGCAGGGTCGATGAGTTCAGCGCGGGTCTCGGCTTCGTTCATAGAGGTAGCCGGCCTTGCGGAGGTGGTTGTACGAGCCGGCCTCTTCCCGTCGGCGCACAATTCTTATCTTTTAACAGTCGCAGGGCCTCGACAAATTCCGGGCGCGGAATGTCGAGCTTGCTGGGGTGCCACTCTTCGCGGGCGGCTCGGATGATTTCGTCATCGGTTGGCTTCCGCTTTTCGATCAGAAGATTGTTCCATGCGGCATAAACGGTCGCGAAGACTTCGGCTTTTTGCTTATCCATAGGAATGAACAGGTCGATGACGCGTTCGATTTTGGTTCGAATCGACGGTTCGATCCCGTGCGCGGCTTTGGTTAGCTCTCCGAATTTGGCAAGGGACTCGAACTGGTAGCCTCTATCCTCGCTCTTCGGAAACCTGAAATACTGATTAGCTTCGGCCCAGTCCTCCGCCGCTAACATGTGGGGGAAGTCGTTCGGACCGGCCGCGTCGCGGATCGGCTGACGCCACAGATCGAACTCAGCTTCGCCCTCGACCATGTGCAAGATCTTTTGGGCCTTGACGTGTCCAAAGCTCTTTTCGCGTTTCTGGCGCTTGTGCCGCTCATAGGCGAGCGCCAGCACCATGGCCGTGGTTCGTTTCGCGTCAACTTCCTTCCCTGCCGACGTCGGAGCGATGACGACGGACGAGACCTCCATCGTCAGTTCGCCAGCGAAGGCTTTTTGCAGGATGCTCTG
The DNA here is from genome assembly GCA_963767805.1 of uncultured Alphaproteobacteria bacterium. Taxonomy (GTDB): domain Bacteria; phylum Pseudomonadota; class Alphaproteobacteria; order Rhizobiales; family Beijerinckiaceae; genus Methylocapsa. The sequence goes on from CAVYFP010000020.1 coordinate 98,919, forward strand.
TTTGAGTTCGGCGATGGCATTGAGCTTTTGCTGGTATACGGCGGCGAGGCGTCGGGTTTCGATGGAGAGGGCGTTTAGTATTTCGACGATTGTTCGCTGAGTGGCAATCGCCGGTACGGCGATTGGAAGGGTTCGCACTGCTCCGTTACTTATCTTTACCATCGTTGGATTTGCACCCTGCGCTCTGCTAGTAATTTCCTTTCGCAGCGGGTGTGATCGCATCTGATAATAAAGGAACTCGGTCAACATAGTGTCCGGCACCGGATTTATGCGCATGATCAAGTCGGGATAAATTGTTGGTTTGTAGATACCTGATGCAATCGCGACATGCCCAACCAGCTCTGGCGTATTGCTGCGAGTGATAAGAAAGTCACCGTTCTTGACCCAATAGTGTCGTCGAGGATCCGTAGATGCGGAAGTGAATTTTATCTTATCTGGTTTGAAGTCAAATCCTGTGACCGACGAAAGCGTTAAAACGGGCGTTCCGGACTCCGAATGATTTGCTGCTGGAGGAGACCACCCGTTTTGCGGCTGGACGCCTAGAACCTTTTCCAGTTTCTTCTCCACCCACTCTTCGCCGCGTTGGGTAAAGACGGCGTTGAGTTGGCTTTCGAAGAGGGCGCGGGCGTTGCCGAGGTTCTTTTCGGCGTTGGCGCGTAGGACCTGCAGTCCCGCAAAGGCCTCGTCCAAAATACCCACGATCCGCCGCTGTTCGGCGAGCGCTGTCGGGTAAAACACTTCGATCGCGGAGATGTTTCCTTTATTGAGCGAGGGATACGAATGATCCTGCACCAGGCCTTGAGCCAACACAGTCGACAAAAAATAAAGGAGGTATTTTTGGTCTAGAGCGTCGGGGTGTGCCATGATTGTGGCTAAGTGGCTGGAGACATATCCGTCCACACCCAACATCACTCTGTGATTGAGAAACGTCGATGCACCACTTTTTGGAAAAAGGATTGTTCCCTTCAGAGAACGCCTAAGCTTTTTAATGCCATAATCGTTGAGATGGTCGGAAGCTTCGAAAATCTCGCCAAAGCGAATCCGGCCAGCGTCTGCTGTCCTGAAGAAGGGATAAGTCCGCCGACAAATAGTGCGTCGTCCTGCGGCGCAGGATTGCCCGTCCGAATGTCCGCAATTTGTCCAAGCGGCTTTCGTTGCCACCCCGCCTTCACAACAGCCCCCGAATGGTCTCCAGCACTTCCGCGCTTTCCGCGTCCAGCGCCGCGATCTCGTCCATAATTTCTTCCGGACTTCGATGCGCCGCCGCCTCCCCGTTGTTGGGGTTCTTCACCGAAAGATCGTAGCTCGCCCTATCGAGGCTCTCCGCGTCCACGCGCCAGCTCTTCGCCGAATTCGGCGAAACGCGCCTGCAATTCGACGAATTCCGCCAGATCATCATCGTTCAGTGCATTGGTCTTGCCCAGGCTTCGCCCGGAGCAAGCTGGTAAAACCAGATGCTTCGCGTCGGAGCCCCTTTCTCGAAAAACAGCACCACCGTCTTGACGCCGGCGCCCTGAAACGTGCCTTGCGGCATATCCAAGACCGTATGCAGATTGCATTTTGTCAGAAGCTCGCGCCGCAGGCTCACGCTGGCGTTGTCGCTATTGGATAAAAACGTGTTCTTGATGACGATTCCCGCGCGCCCGCCTGCCTTCAACGACTTGATGAAATGTTGTAGAAAGAGAAAGGCCGTTTCACCGGTCTTGACCGGGAAATTCTGTTGCACCTCCGCCCGCTCCTTGCCGCCGAACGGCGGATTGGCGAGGATCACGTCGTAACGGTCCTTTTCCTGAATGTCGTTGATGTTCTCGGCAAGCGTGTTGGTATGAATGATGTTGGGGGCGTCTATGCCATGCAGAATCATGTTCATGATCCCGATCACATAGGCGAGGCTCTTTTTCTCCTTGCCGTAGAACGTGCGTTCCTGAAGCCGCTTCAGATCGCCGGTTGAAAGCCCTTTCTTGGCCCGCAGGTAATCGTAGCTCTCGCAAAGGAAGCCCGCCGATCCGCAGGCGCCATCGTAAATCCGCTCGCCGATCTGCGGCTTGATGACCTTGATCATCGCGCGGATAAGCGGGCGCGGCGTGTAATACTCCCCGCCATTGCGCCCGGCATTGCCCATGTTCTTGATTTTCGCCTCGTAAAGAGACGAAAGCTCATGCTTTTCCGCCTGACTGTTGAAGCGCAGCTGATCGACAAGCTCCAGCGCATCGCGCAGCGAATAGCCGCTCTGGAACTTGTTTTTGATCTCGCCGAAAATCTCGCCGATCTTGTATTCTATGGTGTCCGGGCGGTCCGCGCGCGATTTGAAGCCGCGCAGATAGGGAAAAAGCTCGTTATCGACGTATGCGATAAGGTCCGGCCCCGTCAGCGCCTTGTTGTGATCAAAGGCGCCCTCGCGGGTCTTCGGCGCGGCCCATTTCGACCAGCGATGCGGCGGGTCGATGATGAAGGAATAAGGCTTGCCGTGAAGCTCCGCCTCGATCGCCCGCGCGGTTTCCAGATCGTCCAGATATTTGAGAAATAAAATCCATGAGGTCTGTTCCGTGTAGTCGAGTTCGGTGGTGCAGCCCGCCTCTTTCCACAAAACGTCGTCGATGTTCTTGAAAGTCTGTTCAAACATGAATTCGCGCGCCAAAGGGTTTGCCGGCCGCAAGGCTTAGACGCCAGACGACGCCTGACAGCCCGCTTGAGACCAAAGCCCGTCTTAACCGGTAGCATAGGGCGCCCGGCCGGCGAAAGAGGCGATCAAGGCCCGCTCGCCTTCCTTTGCCGCTCCATTTGATCGGCCAATTGCCGGAGTAATCCGGGCGTGAATTCGGCCGGGCGCGCGTTCGGCGCGCTGGCGAGACCCCGGATTATCGCCGCCTGCCGATGCGGCGGAAGCGTTCCATAGCTTGAAAACGTCGTAAGGCATTGTTCGTGCCCAAGGTTTTGCGACCAAGCCTTGAACTGTTCGGCGTCAAGCTTCAGCTCGTAGGCGAGTTGCACGAGCGTGTTGCGGAACGAATGCGGATTGAAGTACGGCAGGCCGGCCCTCTCGAAGGCCGCCTTGAAGATGGCGCGGACCGGGTCCGCATTGGCCGAATGGTCGCGATCAAGACCGTTCGCCGCAAAGCGGAGGTCGGGGCCGATCTCGACGTGGGACTTGGGAAAAATCGGGTCCTCCGGTCCGAAACCCTTCGCGGTCCGCAGCTCCGTCACCCATTCGACGACGATTTGCTGGATGGCATCGCCGACGGGAAAGAACCAGGTGGTGAAGGTCTTGGCGCGTTTGGTGCGCACCTGCCTTGCGTCCTGTTCGAGCAATTCGCGCTCAAGGTCGATATGCTTGAGCTTGAAGGAAACGATGGCGCGATCGCGCGCGCCGGTCAGAATCGTGAAAGCGACGAGCGCGCGGTCGCGCCGCTCAATTTCCGCCGTCGCGGGCATGGCGGCGAGGACGGTCTGGATTTGCGCGAGCGTGGCGCAAGGCCGGTGGCGATGCGCGGAGGCGACGCGCGCAAGATTCTCAGGCGGGTTAAAATATTCAGCGTCGGCGAATTTGATATGCGCCCGATATTCCGGCTCACCGGCGAGCCAGTAGATGAACGCCTTGAGGATGCCAAGGGTCGAAGAGATCGTTGAAGCCGACAGGGGGGCGCCGGTGCGCGCGTTGCGCTGCTCTATGAAATGCGCCTTGAAGCCGCGCGCCTGTTCGATATGAAACTTGGCGAAGTCGCGCCGCCTGTTATAGTCGTCAAAGCGTTCAAGCGCTTTGGCCACGGCATCCAGGGAGGCCGTGTCGCGCCCCTTCACCTCGGCGAGAAACTGGAGGTAGCGGCGCTTCGTTCTCTCGTTTCGGGCGCTTCGTTTGACGGTCATGTGTGTTCCTTTCTGAAAGCAACATTCGGGGAGGGAACGTGGCTATCGGTTAGGCGTTGTTGTGGGAGTTTGTGCGTAACCAGCAAACCGGCCCAATTCGACGCGAGCGCCGCAACGTTCGCGACGCGGTGAATGAGGGAGTTGCAAGTCGGACAAATGCCGGTGAGGAGCACCGTCGTCGGCGTTTTGTGGTCGCACTCCACCATGTCGCCGGCCGGGCGCTTCGGCGCCCTGCAACGGACGCAATAGATTTCGCCCGCACCGCACGGTTGCTTCGCTGATTGCCGCGCCTTGAGGAAACCACGCAAATCGCTCCCCTGCATGAGGAACGGCCGCTTGCGCTCGATGAGGGGGAGGCCGCACGCAATCCACCGGCTCACGGTGTGCTTATGCACTCCGAGAAGCTTCGCCGCTTCTTGGACCGAGTAGGTCCAGTGGATTTTGATGCGGCGGAGGTCATGCCGCCGCGTCATGCGTCAGCCGCCGTTTTCGATGAGGGCGCGTATGTCCTCAACCCGCCACGCCGTGACGCGGCGGCTCAGCTTGACGGGTTTGGGAAAACGGCCGTCTTTGACGCCTGCCCACCAAGTCGAACGTCCAACGGGGATTGGACCACTGGGGGCGAGGATGGATGAGAGCCGCAAAAAGCCAGTCTGCGGTAGTTGATGATTGAATGCGCCCGGCTGGTTGCCGGGTCTCATGCTGGAATTGGACACAAGATACCTTTCACGTCTGGCGACGAGCCAGCGACACAATCAACCTTTGACAGTGATTGCATCGCTGGATTAGGCTTGGTCCCGCTCCTACCAGAGCACGGGTTCAAACCCGCGAGCCGCATTGACCCTGGCAGGGGTTATGCGGCTCTTTTCGTTCTCGCCGGCTTCCATGCGGGAAGCGCGCCGTAAGATCGTCTCGATCCGACTGCACAAATCCTACCGCATCCCAACATGGCCGCAAGGCGCTCAGTAGTTATCCCCCACAGGATTCGAGTTTTCCACAGTACGAATCAATGCACTATAAGATTGTCCACAAGTGGGGATAACGGAAGGAAAACCTTGAAAGCGGAGCGTCTAGCAACTTTGCGCCTGATTCGCGCTTGTCCCGCTACCGAAAATACGGCCGCGATTCGTTGTGCCTTGCCAATCAGGCCCGAATTTGGATGACCTTCGCGCCTTCGCGAAGTCCGGCCAGATAATCGGCCCAAAATGCCATCATAGCCACGCGCTCATTCCAATAATCCGCGCGGTGATAGGCGCGACGCACTGCGTCATTATCGACATGCGCCAGTTGCGCCTCGATCGCATCGGCGTTCCATTTGCCGCTTTCATTCAAGATTGAGCTGGCGACGGCGCGGAAGCCATGGCCGCACATTTCCTCCTTTGCGAAGCCCATGCGCCGGAGCGCGGCGTTGATCGTGTTTTCGCTCATACAGCGGTCCGGCGAACGAACGGATGGGAAAAGAAACTTCCCGCCTCCCGTTATCGCCTCAAGTTTTTTTAGGACAGCGACCGCGCGCGGAGCCAACGGGACGCGATGCGGGCGTTTCATCTTCATCTTTCCAGCAGGTATTGACCACACGGCCCCGTCTAAATCGAATTCGATCCATTCGGCCGCGCGTAGCTCGCCGGGGCGCACGAAGGTGATGGCGAGCAATTCGAGCGCCACGCACGTTTCCGGCGCGCCCTCATAGCTCGCGATTGCACGAAGAAGGCCGCCAAAGGCGTTTGGCTCAATGATCGCCGCGCGATGATTGACGACGGGCGCGGCGATGGCGCCCTTGAGCGCGCCCGTCGGATCGCCTTGGGCGCGGCCGGTGGCAACCGCGAAGCGAAACACGGCCCCAATGGTGGCGCGCAATCGCCGGGCGGTTTCCAGCCTGCCGCGCGCTTCGACGAGGCGAAGAGCGGCCATGACTTCCGGCGCGGTAATTTCCGCGATCGGGCGTGCGCCGATCGACGGCCGCGCGAGACTCAGAAGCCATTCTAGCTTAGCGATCGTGCGGAGCGCCTTGGCCTCCCGGCGCTTCTTATCCAGAAGCTCGTCCGCAACCGCGTCAAAGGTATTAGCGGCGACGGGCGCCTTGGCGGCCTTGGCGAGCTTCTTGGCGAGACAAGGGTCATGGCCTCCGTCGAGAAGCCGCTTGGCCTCCTCCCGCGCCTCTCGAAGGCCGATCGCCGGATAAACGCCGATGGCGAGCAGTTTTTGGCCGCCGCCAAAGCGATAGGCGAGTCGCCAGCGCTTCGCGCCGTCCGGCATGAGCCACAATTGAAGGCCGCCGCCGTCCGAAAGCTTGACAATTCGGGCGATGGGCTTGGCCGCCCGGATTTCCATATCGGTGAGAGCCATTGTTGGTATCTCATTTGTTGGTATCGACGCCGTACCAACGAATATACCAACTTTTTAGGCGGATACCAACGGACGCCCAAAGACGCCGCCGGACAACCTCATGGGCTTAAATCATTGTTTTTAAGGTATTTCTGGACGTTTTTGGACGCTTCCAGACAGCGATTTGGTGCCGCAAGAGGGATTCGAACCCCCGACCCCCTCATTACGAATGAGGTGCTCTACCAACTGAGCTATTGCGGCGCGGCCCGGCGGCGACCGCGCCTGTCCGAACTGGTTTGCTTCTTAGCGGCAACCGGCGCGCTTCGCAACCATGCTCCTAGCAGCTGGCGAAGCGCCTCAACAGGGTCTTTCACTTACGCCCGAAAAGATATTCGATCCCCCCGGGCTTCGGTTTCGCCCCATCCTGCTGTCCCGCGACCTCGGACCCGTCGGGCGCGGTCGGCGCCTCTGGCCCTGACGGCGCCGCATCGGTGGAAGACAGAGCTTCGGCCGGCGCCGGGGAAGACGACGGAGTTTGCCCCTCCTCGATCAGCAGGGCCGGCGCAGGCGGCAGGATCTGCGCGAAGACCGCATCTTCCGCCTCATCCCCCGAAGTCAAGCGCTCGACGGGCTTCTGCCAGACGAAAGCGTCGAGCCTGCCGGTGACGGGCGAGATCGGACGCCAGCGGTCGGAGGCGACGCCATCGGCCACCCATGTCGCATCGCGCGGCGCATGCGAGGCCCTGGTCAGCCATTCGCGAATATAGCCGGCATCGCCATGCTGCTTCTCTTCAAGCTCAGCCATCAGGCGGCAGACGCGCGCGGTCGGCCGCTCCGGCCCGTCGATCAGCGGCTGAACGGCCTCGCGCGCAGCCTTGAAGTCGCCGGCGGCGATCGCCGCCTGCGCCACTGCGATCTTGCTTTCCGGCTCGCGCGGCGCGAAACGCGCCAGGGTCAGCGCGCGACCAAGGCGGGCTGCGTCCGATTCGCCGGGATAAAGTCCGAGATAGATCTTAGCGAGATCAGGATGCGGCGCCTCCGGCCACGCGGATTCGATCAGTTTCGCCGCCTTGCGCGCGTCGCCAGCGCTTGCGAGGAGCCGGGCCCCGAGGGCGACGGCGGGCGCGAGGGTCGGCGCGCGCTTCAGAGCGGCGCGGACAAGCGCAAGCGCGCCGACCGGGTCCGCCTCGGCTTTGTCGAGCGCAAGCGCCGTCTCCAGCACGGCGCGCTGGCGCTCGCGCAATGTTTTGTCGAGGAATTTGGCGCCGGCGGCCCCGTCGAGCAGGGCCAAGGCGCCCTTCCAGTCGCCGCTCGCGACCTTATGATCAAAATCCGCCTTCGCCGCCCATGGCAAGGGCGCGATCTCGCGCGCGGCCTCGGCATATTCCTGCGCCTTTTCGGCGTCGCCCTGGCGTTGCGCCTCGACATGCAGCCCGCGCAAGCCGAGCAGGCGCATGTCATTGCGCTTGGTCATTTCCTGAAATGCGAGCGCGGCCTGGCCCGTCTCGCCGGACAGCTGCGCCGCCTGCGCCTTGAGGAGCAGCGCCAGCGGCTCATTGCGAAGCAGCTTATGCGCTTCGGCGGCGGATTTGCGGGCCAGTTGCGCATCGCCGGCGCCAACCGCGATCATCCCGCGCGAAAGGGCCGCGTAGCCCTTTTCCTGCCGCTGGCCGCGCGTCGCAATGGCCATCAGGGACGGTATTTTGAAAACGAAGCGGATGAGGCTCCATAGAGCGAGAAGCGCAGCCGCCGCCACGATCACGGCGCCGATTGCGACCAGCACGGAAGTCTCGATGCGATAGCCCTGCCAGTTGAGCACGAGCTCGCCCGGCCTGTCGACCAACCAGGCCTCGGCGAAACCCAGAGCGATCAGAATGGCGAAGAACAGGAGGACGCGGATCATGTATTTCCTGTCAAAAAGAGTCGTTCAGGGACGGTCGATTCGGTAAAGCGATTTTCGAAGAAACTTGTCACGCTTCCTCGCCTCAGCTCAGAGCATAACCGGCCACGCCGCGCCGTCATGCGCCTCAGTCTCCCAAATCCTTCGGCGCGCGAACGCACCGCGACGGCCTGCGACTTTCGAGATCATACTCTGACGCACGACGATTCAAAACTCCATCGCTCCGGCTCTCCGGAGCTTTTCGTTTCGCCACTGGATCGCGAGGAAGAAAGTCTTTGGTTCCCAGTTTAAATCGCGCTTACGTGGTCAGACCACGACAATTACAAGCTCGAACGTCGCAAGAATTTGGCCACAACGTTTTGATCTAGCAGATAAAACTGCCCTGACCCAAGGGCGCCAGGCGTTGGGTTTTAACCGCTATGATTTCGTCTTTCCCAGCGCCGCGACGGCGTCGGCTTCAATCGCGCTCGCCGCTGACACGGCGTCAAGCCGCGCTTTCGCGGCGGCGCCCCAGCTGGCCGATTTCGTTCTTGCGGCGTCCGGCAATTGCAACCAGGCGGCATAAGCCTTAGCGACATCGAGGCGCGCGAGCGCAGCCTCGATCGCGGCGATACGGCCGGGAATATCCGTGTCGTGGGGGTCGCCCGCGCGGCGAATGCGAACGAGGTTCGAAGCATCGCGGGCGAGGCGATCGAGCAGACCCGTATCGGGCGCCGGCGCGTCCGGCGTTTCGAGCGATGGCGCGAGCGTCGCGAACTGGTCCGAAAGGTCGGCGATGCTGGCGACGCCCGTGCTCGCAACCGCCTGCAGCGGCGCGAGTTTGGCCGGATCGACGCCCAGATTTGCAAGCGCCGCGACTTCATTGGCGAAAGGCTCGCCGCGGCTGACAAGTTGCATCAGGCTCGTCGCGACGACGCCTTGCGAATGGGCCGCGGAAAGCGCCTTGGCGCGCTGATCCGCGAGCGCGCGATCCTGATCGGCTTTGGCGTCCGCTTTCGGCGCCGCGAGAGACGCCTCGATCTGGCCGAGCTTCAGCTGGACCGCGTCGAGCGAGCCGAGCTTCTTTTCCAGCGTTCCGATCTTGTCCTCGATCGGGCCAAGATCCGGCGCCTCGCCCTGGCCGCCGCCGGCCGCGGCGACGGGCCGCGCCGCAACAGCCTTGCGCAGGTCGCTCAAGGCCGCCTCGGCTGCGGCGCGCGCCTTCGCAGCGGCGTCTTCATCCGATGCGAGGCGCCTCTCCAGCGTGGCGAGCGCGGCGGCGGACGACGCGCCATTATGCTCCAGCGCATCGGCGCGGGCGTTGAGTTCGGTAATGTGGTCGACCGGATCAGGACCTTGCAGCGCGTCGACATAGCGCAGCGCATAGGCGCCGCCGAAGCCGCCAAGGGCTCCGATGACAAAGGCGGCGATCCAGCCAGGCGCGCTGGAGGGCTTTTTAACTTTCTCCGCCTTCCGCGCGTCGGCAGGCGACGCGACGGGGGCCTCCGCCTCTTCCCCGCCGTCTTGCGCGGCGAACGGGGACGCGGCGTCTATCTTTTCCCCGGCTCCGGGATCCGCCGCCGATTCTCCGGCCGCCGCGCTTCCAAAAGGCCCGTCTTTGTCGTCAGCCATCATCGCCCCCAAAGTCCCGGTCCTTGTAAAGCAACAAACTCCCGGTCGCAACGCCGAACGCGGCTCGCGGCGTCGCGCGGCCGTGTCGGACGCGGGCCGCCGTCGGGAGCCGCGCGGCGGGATGTTCGCCGGCGCGATCCGGCGGAATGCCATAGCCCGGCATGGGCCGCGCGCCGGCGGAACGGCTTGAAGGGATGGCGGCGGGGAGCGGCGATCCGCCGCGCACCGTGCCCTCCAATGCGCCCTGGTCGGATCAATTGACAAAAACACTGCATTGACAACGTGACAGGCATGACGATCGCTGGACGAGGCACCATGGGCCATATTGAGCGACACGTTGCGCACATATGCGCAGATAAAATCAAGATATGTCACGTTAATTACTCATATTAACATCGTATATTGTTTGACGCCTTTGCGTTTAATGTTATTTGCAATGGCGCAGATATTTATTTACTACTTATACTTTCCTCATGCATATTTCACGCATAGAGCTAAAATATCGTAGATATACGGATATTTTACAGAATTGTTTCTGTACACAAGAAGCATGGCTGTGATAAATGACTAGCCTTAATATTTACATTTTGTGGTCATAGTTCACCCCTATCCTCTCACGCTAGAGCTTCCACCCCTCGCCCTACACTCTTCGGGATTTCGCCCAGTTAAGGAGTCGAGCATGCCCCTGCCAATCAAGGCCGTTTATTTATCGACACTGGCTGGAGGCGTCGGCCTCCTGGCGCAGATCGCGCTTTTCTGCGCGCTTGGCGCGACCCCCGCCGCCGCGGCCGACGCCTATTTCTCTCCGACCGGATCGGATAGCGCGGGATATGCCATCGGGGTCGACTGCACCTCTGCCGCCCCTTGTAAAACCGTCGCCAAGGCGCTGTCGTTCCTCGCCAGCAACATTGCCAGCGGCGCGGGCCCAAACCGCAATTACAGCCTGGCGTTCGATGGCGGAAAGGGGCCGTTCCGGCTCGCCAGCACCGCGATCCTGACCTCCGCGCATACGGTTTCGTCGGGCTATACGACGACTTTCGACGTTTATAATGGAACGCAGACCGAGTGGAGCGGCGGCCTCGACACGGCCGGCACATGGACCTCGACCACCCTGCCGAGCGGCGCGCCCGGCTGCGTCTCGTCCTATCTTGCGCATCTGGCCCCGCTCAAGGAGGCCAATGCGAAATATTACGTCGGCGCCGCCTGGATCAATGGCCATCGCGTCCAGGAGACCATCAATCCGCGCAGCGGCAACCCCTGGGCGCAGCGTGCCCGGCACGGCGGGCGGCGCGGACCGCGGCTCGCAATTGTTCCTCGGAACGAACGCGTATTTTACGTCCGGCAGCGCGACGGTCCGCACCAATTATCTGGAACGCATCGGCGTGGTTGGGGAACCCATCGTCTTCGCAACCGCGGTAAGCGGCATCGTTACCAATCACCCCTACTGGATCTTGACGAAGAGCGGCGCGACGGGGGGAGGAACCATCACCATTTCCCTGAGCCCCGGCGGCGCTCCTGTTACCCCGCTCGGCACCGCGACCGGTCAAATCCAGGATCCCGTCCAGTCAGAAAACGCCGGCGACCGGGATCTCCCGCTTGGGGAGAATGTGTTTCCCTATAACGCCAGCGTCGCCGACTTCGCCACCGCCTATAACCAGACCGACGTGAAAGGAGAAATCGTCAACATCACGCCGAATCTCGCGCCCGTCGCGATGGTGAACGGCAAGGGCGTCGTCGCGCTCAACAGCCGGATGTTCACGATAAAGAATATGTACCCGGGCGTCAGCTATCGCGTCTGGAACCGTTTCGAGGATCTCGGCTCCGACGGCTATACGGGCGAACTTTACACCAACCGGACGACGGGTCTCATCTATTACACGCCGCGGACCGATCTCAAGGAGACCTGCGCCAGCATCAACGCGACCGGGCAGGCGATCATACCGTCGTCGCTGGAAACACTGGTCAAGATCTCCAGCGCGAAAGCCGACATCGCTGCGGCGGGCGCAGGCGCGGCGGGAGCAACAGTCGGCAATTTCGTCTTCAAGCACATTCTTTTCGAACATACCAACACATCGGTCTTTACCGGCGTGCATAACCTCTCCGGAGCAGTCGGAGGCTTTTTAACGACGCAGGCCTCTCATTATGTGGGACCCCTCGAATGGGCCGTCGTGACGATCGGCGCGAGGAACGTCATCTTCGATGCCGTGTCGATGGCTCATTTCGGCGGCAGCGCCCTTGCGATTGGATGGGGCTCGAACCATGACACGGTGCAGAACAGCAAGCTTTACGACGCCGGCGGCGCCTTGATCACGGCGGGCGAAGCCCTAACGCATTGGGATCCCTACCATTACAACACGGACCAGGGTTATTACGGAACCGCCGCTTTTGGGCCCTCAACGCCCTCGTTCAACTTGGACGTGCAGGCGATTAGTCCGGACCCCACCGGCGCCAGCGACTGCTGCCAGACATTCACCAATAATTTTCTCTATGACGGCGGCATTGTGCATCCGGGCATGGGGTGCATGACGTTTCCGGGTGGCAAAAATTCACGATCACGCATAATACGATGCACGATTGCGGCGAATACGGCTTTTCCGGAAGCACAGATGTCGCCGCGAGTGCCGGGGCACCTTCGTTCAATGGCATCGTAGGCGCCGTCCATCAGGGCGGGTCAATCAACTATCCATTTTACGGCAATGTGTTTTCTTACAACGAAATCTACAATTGCGGCTATGAGACGACGCTCACGGGCGTCCGCGTTCCGGGCGGATCGATGTCGACGGATTTCGGCTGCTTTTACATCAGCGGGCCTCAGGATGGCGACGGAACCAACACAGCAAACAGGCTTCAAATCAGCTACAATAAAATTCACGATATCAGCGCCGCTGCCTACCCCGTCTTAAGGTGGAAAGGCAGCCGGTTACATTGTCTCCAGTCATGGCTACGGAGCGACGCTTGACTATCACGATGGCAATAATGGAAACGGCATCGTGGAGAGTAACAATCTGTTCTATAACAGATCGGCGGCGGCGGTCGGCTTGCCTGTGTACCCGACGCGGATCACGGCGCACACCGGAAATTTGAGATCGATCATCATCGAATAACATCTTCGCCAGCGTGTTTCCGGCTGGTTCGATCATTTATACAGATTACATCCCGAGATTGGACATCACGCCGAATTACCTTATCCCCGAGCCGACGAGCAATCATACTTATGCGGCGGGAGCTTGCAGCGCCACTTGCTACGTCATGCATAACGCCGCCGTCTATTCGTCCACCTTCTCCGATTCTCGAACGACCGGAAATAATACGCCGCCGACATGCACGGGCGGCGTATGCGTGGATGGCGGCGTCACCTGGACCTGGGCCAGAGCGCTGCCGGGAACGCCCTACATGAACAGCTATTCCAACATCATCGCGTGGAAAGTGACCGGAGATCCCGCAGGCGCGACAAAAGCCTTCGTGAACGGGGATGCTTACGCCGCATATCCGCAATATGGGCAATTTAGTAAGAATTTGTATTCGAAGGACGGAAGCTATCTCTCTAAAGCGACCGCCGGCCACACCTTTGCGCAATGGCTTGCGTTGACGGGGGGCGCAGGCTCTTTGCTGGATGTCGGGGTCGCTCTACGGTGCATCCAAAACTCCCGATGCGCCGGGCATCACGCCCAATTTCGTGTCGCTAGATACCGGCAATTTCGCATTCAACACAAGCTACGCCGGCCCGGGAACGGCCAGCGCATGCGGCGGGACGGGCGCGGGACGGTCAGTCCGGCCTGCGGCCTCGGCTTCGTGCCCTGGGACTATAGCAACGTCGGCGCCCACTGATCAGGCCGCGGCCGGGATTCGCGCGGGCGATGGAGCCCGCGCGACGAGCTGGACGAAACCGCTTCCGGCGGCGTCAGGCTCAGAGCTTGAGCCGCTTGAAGATCGGTTCGGGGATCAAGCGGATGATTGTCATGACGATCAGCCAGATCGGTTTGACATAGATCACGTCGCGCGGGCGAACCACGCTCGCGCGATAGATCGCCTCAGCGACCTCTTCGGGCTCCGCCGTCAGAAGCGGCGGCAGTTTGAGGCCTGCGGTCATCTTTGTGCGCACGAAGCCGGGCTTGACGGTGACGACGCGAACGCCCGATCGCGGCGAGGCGATTGCGCAGGCCAGACAGGAAGGCGCTGAGGCCCGCCTTGGCCGCGCCATAGACGTAATTCGACGCGCGGCCGCGATCGCCGGCGACGGAGCTGACGCCGACGACAACGCCCATTCCTCTGACGCGGAAACGTTCGGCGAACAGCCCGAGCAGCAAGGCCGGCCCCTCGAAATTCGAGCGCAGGATGAGGCTTGCATGCTCAATGTCGACTTCGGCTTTCGCCTGGTCGCCGAGCAGGCCGATGACGCTGACGACCGCGTCGGGCAGCGCGTCGAGACCCGCGATAAAGCCCTCAAACGCGCCGCTCTCCAATATGTCGAGCGCAGGCGTCGCCACCTTGACGCCGGTTCGCGTCGCAATGTCCTGAGCCTCGCGCTGCAGGGCCGCGACGTCGCGGCCCGCGATGGCGATGCGCCAGCCCGCCTCAGCGAAACGCCGCGCCGTCGCGCGGCCGATGTCGGAGGCGCCGCCAAGAACCAGAAGAAATTTGTCGTTTGCCATGTGTTGCGCTTTCCGTTCAAATTCCCAGGCGGTCCGACAGGCGCGAAGCGATATGGCGCTCCGCTCCGATCCGCCGCCTGATCGCGCGAAACTTTTCGAGATTGGGATAGCCGGCGGCGAAAGTCGCGCGCGACTGCCGCGCGTCCTTGGCGAGATAGATGCGGCCCCCCGCGGCGGTGACGATCGCGTCGATCTCGTCGAGAAATTCGAACACGCCGCGATCAATCGCGAGATCGAGGGCCAGCGTGAAGCCGGGGCTCGGAAACGACAGAAGGCCGCGGCCGGCGGCCCCGAGCTTCTTCAGGACAGCGAGGAAGGAGGCGTTGCCGCGCCGCGCGAAGCGGGTCAGGATCTCGCCGATCGCCGCCTCGGCATGTTCGGCGTCGATCACGCTTTGGTGCTGAAGAAACCCCTGCCGCCCATAGATGCGGTTCCAGTTGAGGACGCCGTCGAGCGGAAAGAAGAACGGATCGATCGCGTTGAGGAAGGGCGCGCCGGCGCTCGCCGCGCCCTTGCGGAAATAGACTTCATTGAAGGCTGCGACGCTCCACCGGTTGAGGGTGAAGCCCGGCAGGTCGATCGGCACGCTGAGGCGGCGCGCGGTTTTGACCGCCCCGCCCCGCTGCGATGGCGAAGCGAGCGTCTCGACGTCGGATTTCGAGGCGTGACGGCCAAGATAGATCAGCGAGCGGCCGAGCGACGCGCCGCTGGCGAGACAATCGATCCAGGCCGCTGAATAGGGGGCCTCGTCGCGCGCGGTCAGAACGGCGATCGACTCGGCCAAATTGCGGGCGACGACAGTTTCCTGCGCGATCCAGGCGGTCTCAATAGGCAAAAGCCGGAATGTCGCTTCAAGGATCGTTCCCGTGAGGCCCATTCCGCCGATCGTCGCAACGAAAAGATCGGTATTTTCCACTCGCGAACAAGTCTTCACCTCTCCGTCCGGAAGGGCGAGGTCAAAGGATTCCACATGGTCGCCAAAGCTTCCCGCGCCATGATGATTCTTGCCGTGGATGTCGGCGGCGATCATGCCGCCGATGGAAACGAATTTCGTCCCGGGAACGACGGGCGGGAAAAATCCGCGCGGCAGAAAGGCGGCGATGATGTCGCTGAGCAGCACGCCCGCCTCGACCGTGAGGCGTCCGTCGCACTCGTCGAAACGATGGAAGCGATCGAGGCCGGCCGCGCAAAGGCAACTCGCCGCGCCGATCGCGGCGTCGCCATAGGATCTGCCATTGCCGCGGGCGATGACGCCGTCGAGGTCGCGCTGCAGGCGCGCCGCCTCGGCGAGCGACGTCGGCGCGAAGGCGCGCGTTTCGAAACGCGGATAGCGGCCCCAGCCGGTCAGCTCCATGAGCGCGCCTTCTCCGCCGGCGCCGCCTCGCCCGGCACGTTCACGGCGCCCGGATTCCGACCAAAGGTGAAGGCGCGGTCGAGCCGATATTTAAGGAAATTGCCGATGGCGAGGCCGATGACCGCGCCGGTATATTTCGCCTCGGTGGTGCCGAAAGCGGCAAGAAAGCCGACCTCAAAGCCCCAGAAGATCAGCGTCATGGCGACGCTGAAGGAGCCATAGAGGAAGATCTTCCGCGCCTCATGCGTCGGCCCGTGATAGCCGTCGTAAAAAATCCAGCGCTTGTCGAGGAGATATTTTACGGCGAAGCCGACGCCTGTGCCAGCGAGGATCGAGAGCGCAAGCGGCTGCAGCGGCGAAAATTTGAAGACGATTTGCTGCGCGCCGAGATTCATCGCGCCGGCGATCACGGCGAAGAGCAGATAGCGCAGCGCGATAGCCGCCGGCCGCGGCCGGCCGGAGGGCGGCGTCAAAGGAGATGCGTTCACCATGCCGGGGCTCAGATCGCGGCGAGCATGATGGCGACGATCAGCGCGCCGGCGATGAAGCTGACGCGATCCTGCAGCGCGAAAACGATCGGATCGTCATGCACGAGGCGCCGGTGCGCCATCATCAGCATGCGGCTGATCCAGTACATCAGGACGGGACAGGCAAGCCAGAGCATATGGGGATGGCGATAGAGCGGCTTCACGGCGTCGGACGATACGTAAAGCGCAAAAACCGTGACGGCGTTGAAACCGGAGGCGGCGGCGAGCGACGCGACAATCTGCATGTCGCCGAGGCGATAGTTGCGGTTCGAGGGGTCGGACAAATCCCTGTCGAGGCGGGTCGCGAGTTCGATGTAGCGCTTGATCAGCGCAAGCGAGGCGAAAATGAACATCGAAAAGCCGATGAGCCACTCAGACACCGGAACGCCGATTGCCGCCGCGCCACCGATGACGCGCAGCGAATAGAGCATCGCCAGCGCGACGACGTCGATCAGCATCTTCGTCTTGAGCCAGCAGGTGTAGGCGTTGGTCAGAGCGAAGTAGAACAAAAGAACGCCGAGGAACGGCCAGGACACGCAGGCGGCGATGCCGACGGCGGCAAGAAACAGGAGCGCCATGACGATGACGCCATCCTTGATCGCGATGGCGCCGGAGGCCAGCGCGCGGTTCCGCTTGGTCGGGTGATTGCGATCGGCGGCGAGGTCGACGAGGTCGTTGAAGATGTAGACGCTCGAAGCGCAGAGCGAGAAGGCGACCGCCGCGAGAACCGTTTCGAACAGGGAGATAAGATTGAATTTATGCGCGGTCAGCAGCGGCAGGAACACCAGCGCGTTTTTCGCGTATTGATGCACCCGGATCAGCTTCACCCATTGTTTCAGGCTGGCTTTGGGCGAATCGACGACCTCGACGCCGAGCGCTGCGAGCTGGCCGCTGAGTTGCGGCGATGTCCTGACGCCGATCCGTCGCGCGGCGGCGGCCCAGACCGGCAAATCGGCCTTGTCATTGCCGACATAGTCAAATCCACCTTCGCCGAACGCCTCGACGAGGCGGGCAGCCTTGTTCGCGGCTGACACATTGGTGCTGGCGTCGGAGGCGAACCAGCCATCGAACAGCCCGACATGGGCCGCGACGGCGGAAACGAATTTCTCATTGCTCGCGGAGGCGAGGAAGACCGAGCGCCCCGCTGCGCGCGCCTCCGTGATGAGGCCGACAATCGCCGCGTCATAGGGCAGCGTGGCGATGTCGAGATCGACCCGCTGCGCCAGCAGATCCTTCACATGGGCCTTGCCGGACCGTAACGCGAGGACAAGGCCAAACAGCGAGGCGGGATCGCCGCCAATTCGTTTGAACAGGGATTCGAGCAACAGATCGGATTTGATCAGCGTGCCGTCGAGATCGACGACGAGCGGACGCTTGTCGCCAAGCTGCGCCTCCGGCTGAACAGAAGTGATGGTCCCGGCTGACATTCACCTCTCCATTTCAATTTCAATTAACGGTGGTTCGAATACCGGCTGCGCCGAGAACGCAAGATAGACGCCGTCGATCTTCCATTCCGTTCGCTCATCAATTCCGCCGCCTCGATCGTCGGCCCGGACGATGGGCGAGACCGCCGCGCCGCATAGCGAAACCTCCAGCTCAAGCGCTTTCCGGCCCGGCGAACCGTGAACATCGCTCCAGCGATTAATGTCTTAGCGCATTTTCCTGATGCGAACAGGGATTCGCTTCGATCGAAAATGCCGCGGATCGCGACGGGCTACAAAGCCGCCGACGGAACCGCTCAAGCTTTTACCGCAATGCAGCATGAAAGAATAGTCTGGGCGCGAATCTTTTGCCGCGCGCACGGGCGTGGTGCAAGCAGGCGGCGATCTGTCCTCTCAAACCCCGGACGCCTCCTGCGTCAGGGCGGCGCAAGCAACATGGGCTTTGCTCATCCGAGCGCCCGGCGAGCAGCCATATCGGCGCGCGCCTTAAATCCTTCGCTCGGAAGCGCTGAATGCATCGCAACTTCAAGACGGCGCAGGGTCGGGATCAGGCGCTGCGACGCCGACCGGCGTGGCGGCGCGGACCGTACCGCGCCGGAAGCCGATATCGACGCCGCCCTCAATCGCGCGATCGAGCATCTGAAAACGGGCCGGATCGCCGCCGCCCTCGCCTGCGTTGGCCCGCTGGCGCATGGAAATGAGCGGAGGCCGGAGCGAGCGAATCTCGCCGGATTGATTTATCTCGCCGCGGGCGAAAGCCAGTCGGCGCTCGTCTGGTTCGATCGCGCCATCGCGCTCGAACCCGGCTGCGCTCAGGTCTGGTCGAATCGCGGAACGGCGCTGTACGAGCTTGACCGCGCGAGAGCGCTCGCCGCGTTCGACGAAGCGCTGCGCCTTGGCCTCGAGGAGCCGGCGCTTTATTTTCATCGCGGCAATCTGCTGCGCGCCGCCGGACGGCTCGACGAGGCGATCGCCGCGTATGACGCCGCCCTGCGGCTCAATCCGGCCTATCCGCAAGCCTTGCGCGCAGGCGCCCTCGTTCTGCGCGATCTCGGCTACAGCGACGGCGCGCTCGAATTTCTCGACGAAGCGGTCCGTCTCGATCCCTCATTTCGCGACGCCCACACGGATCGCGGCGATCTCCTGCAGAGCCTCGAGCGGCTGGAGGAGGCCATCGCCGCCTATGACCGCGCGCTGGCGGGCGACCTGGCCAACCCCGCCGCGCTGAACAATCGCGGCGCGGCGCTGCTGACGCTCACCCGCTACGCTGAGGCGGACGCGGCTTTCGACGCCGCCATTCGCGCCGATCCCGGCGCGCCGCAGGCCTGGAACAACCGCGGCAATCTGATGATGGCGACGCAGCGTCCGGCGGACGCCATCGCCTGCTATGAGCGGGCGCTGGCGCTTCGCGCGGATTATCTCGAAGCCCTGATCGGCCGCGCCTTGGCGAAAAAGCAGCTCGGCTGTTTCGACGAGGCTCTCGCCGGCCTCGACGCCGCCCTCGCACTCGAACCGCACTCCGACCATGCGCGCAACAACAAGGCGGTCCTCCTGCTCCAGCGCGGCGATTTCGAGGCCGGCTGGGATCTCTATAAATCGCGCTGGATCCTCAGCCGCACCGCCAAGCGCGCGCTGAAACTGCCCGTGCCGGAATGGGAGGGGCAAGCGCTCGAAGGCCAGAGCATCGTTGTTTTCGACGAGCAGGGCTTGGGCGACGCCATTCAATTCATCCGCTTCTGCCTCGAGCTTGCCGATCTCGGCGCGGATGTCGTCTTCTTTTGCCGCAAGCGCCTGCACCGGCTTTTCAGCGCGCTATCGCCGCGCGTCCGCTTTGTCGACGACATCGCCCCCGGCGCGCATTTCGATTATCAGATCGCGCTTTGCAGCCTGCCCCGCGCGCGGCGCATCCGCGCCGATGCAATTCCGGCGCGAACGCCCTATCTCAGCCCCGAGCCACGGCTCGTCGAAAAATGGGCGGCGCGGCTCGGACCGGATGGCCTGAAAGTGGGCGTCTGCTGGCGCGGCAGCGGCAATCTGAAAGCCGATCCCGGCCGCGCCCTGCCCCGCGCGGCCTTCGAGGCGCTCGCCATGGATGGCGTGCGGCTCATCAGCCTGCAAAAGCCGGGCGATCTGCCCGCGGAGGATCGCGCCGGCGCGCAATGGCTCGAACAGATGGGCGAGGATTTCGACGTTGGCGCCGATGCTTTCGTCGATACGGCGGCGCTGATGGCGAGCCTCGACCTCATCGTCACCTGCGACACCTCGATCGCCCATCTCGCCGGCGCGCTTGGACGCCCGGTTTTCGTGCTGCTGCAGCAGGTTGCGGACTGGCGCTGGCTGCTCGATCGCGAGGATTGCCCGTGGTATCCCTCGATGCGCCTGATCCGACAGGGCGCACGCGGCGACTGGCGCAAGCCCATCTTGCGGGTCGCCGCGGCGCTGCAAGGGCTCAGCCAGAAGGGCCTCAGCCCGGCCGCCGCGCCGCCAGAATGTAATTAATGCTCATGTCATGGGCGAGGCGCCATTTGCCGGCGAGCGGATCGAAGACGACGCCCGTCTTTTCAAAGACGTTCAGGCCCGCCGCCGCAAGCGCGGCCTCAAGTTCGCGCGGCGTCAGGAACTGGCGCCAGTCATGCGTGCCGGGAGCCGCCCAGCCGAGCACATATTCGGCGCCGACGATGGCGAAGGCGAAGCTTTTCAGCGTCCGGTTCAGAGTCGCGGCGAAGAACAGGCCGCCCGGACGCACCATTGCGGCGGCGAGGCGCAGGAAGGCCGCCGGCTCGCGCACATGCTCCACCACCTCCATCGCCAGCACGATGTCGAACCGCGCGCCCTCGGCCGCCAGCGCCTCAGCTGTGGCGCTGCGATAGTCAATGTCGAGTTTTGACCGCGCTGCATGCGCCTTCGCGACCTCGATATTACGCGGCGCAGGATCAATCGCCGTGACCGCGGCGCCGAGATGCGCCAGCGGCTCGGCGAGAAGCCCGGCGCCGCAACCAATGTCGAGCATTCGGAGCCCGCGCAGGGGCTGCGCGCCATAGCGCTCGCGCGGGCGTCCCTCGACCGGAAAATAGCGGCAGATCACGTCGCGCAGAAAGGCGACGCGGACCGGGTTCAGTTTGTGCAGCGCGGCCATCGGGCCGTCCGCGCTCCACCATTCGTCGCCAAGGCGGTCGAATCGCGCGACATCCTCCGGATCAACGGTCGATTTTTGCTGAAACTGTTCGGCTTGAGCCATGGTTTGCAATCCGCTGGGCTTTATTGCATTGACTTGACGCGCCGGCCTTTGCATGTATGCGCGCGGCTTCGCCGCGAAGCCTCGGGGGAAGGCGCATCCGCTCAAACGCGCCCGGCTCCTTGATAGGCTTTGAGATCCTCTCAAGGCAAATCGGCGGCGAATTCGCCGCCCGAACCGTCCTGTAATGCCTCGGCCCAAGGAGCGTTTTTCGTCCCGATGTCCCGTCTAGTCATGAAGTTCGGCGGCACATCGGTCGCAAACATGGAACGCATCCGCAATGTCGCGCGGCATGTCGCGCGCGAGCGCAAGGCCGGCTTTGACATAGCCGTCGTCGTCTCGGCCATGTCGGGCAAGACCAATGAGCTCGTCGGCTGGTGCAATGATGCCGCCAAACTCTATGATGCGCGCGAATATGACGCCGTCGTCTCGTCGGGCGAACAGATCACCGCCGGACTTCTCGCCCTGGTCCTGCAGGACTGCGGCATTCCGGCGCGTTCGTGGCTCGGCTGGCAGGTGCCGATCCTCACCTCCGATTCGCACGGATCGGCGCGCATCCTCGACATCGACGGCGCGGGACTTATCGAGGGTTTCAAGGCGCGCGGCGAAGTCGCTGTCATCGCCGGGTTTCAGGGGATCAACAAGGAAAGCGGGCGCATCACGACGCTCGGCCGGGGCGGCTCGGACACCAGCGCCGTCGCTATCGCGGCCGCGATCGACGCCAGCCGCTGCGACATTTATACCGACGTCGACGGCGTCTATACGACCGATCCGCGCATCGTCCCGAAAGCCCGGCGCCTCGACCGCATCGCCTTCGAGGAGATGCTGGAGATGGCCTCGCTCGGCGCCAAGGTTTTGCAGGTTCGTTCGGTCGAACTCGCCATGCGGAGCAAGATCAGGACCTTCGTGCGGTCGTCCTTCGACGATCCGGATCGTCCGCAATCCGGCACGCTGATTTGCGACGAGGAGGATATCGTGGAGGAGCAGATCGTCACCGGCATCGCGTTTTCGCGCGACGAGGCGCAGGTCACCGTGCGGCAGGTCGCCGACCGCCCGGGCGTCGCGGCGGCCATATTCATGCCGCTCGCCGAAGCTAACATCAATGTCGACATGATCATTCAGGTCGCCTCCGAGGATTCGGGGTCGACGGACATGACATTCACGGTTCCGGCCGCCGATTTCGAGCGGACCAAGGCGATTTTGCTCAAGGCGCAGTCGCAGATTGGTTTCGCCAGCCTGCATGGAGCGAGCGATGTCGTCAAAGTCTCGGCCATCGGGGTCGGCATGCGCAGCCATGCCGGCGTCGCCGCGCGCGCCTTCAAGGCTTTGTCCGACAAGGGCATCAACATCCGGGCGATCACGACGTCCGAGATCAAATTTTCGGTGCTGATTGAGGCCGCCTACACAGAATTGGCGGTTCGAACGCTTCATTCGCTTTACGGCCTCGACAAAGCCTGAGGCGCAAATATCGCGCCAATCCGCCTCGCCCCCCCTACAATCCCTTGCGGTCCGGGGTTTGCACTGGTTAAACGGGACCGATGCGGGGACGCTCAATGTCAGGGAGGCGGGCGGCGTTCTTTCGGCGCCCTTGATGCACGTTCAAGAGGCCTTAAGGCCTGGACAGGAAAATGCCATGTATGGCGCCCTCGGCGGACCGCGTCTGCTGCTGCGCCGGCTTCGCGAAGTCATGGCGGAGCCGGTCAGCGCACAGGCTCGGCTCGACAAGATCGTCGTCCATATCGCCGCCAACATGGTGGCCGAGGTCTGTTCCGTCTATGTGCTGCGCGCCGACGGCCGTCTCGAACTCTATGCGACGGAAGGCCTCAACCGGGAAGCCGTCCATCTCACCACCATGCGCGCCAGCGAAGGCCTCGTCGGCCTGATCGCCGAAACAGCCGAGCCGCTGGCCCTCGCTGACGCGCAGACGCATCCGGCCTTCTCCTACCGCCCCGAAACCGGCGAGGAGATCTATTCCTCATTCCTGGGCGTGCCGATCCTGCGCGGCGGCAACACGCTCGGCGTGCTCGACATCCAGAACAGGGCCCGGCGCGTCTATACGGAAGAAGAAATCGAGGCGCTGCAGACGACGGCGATGCTGCTCGCCGAAATGATCGCCTCCGGCGAACTGCAAGCGCTCGTTGGGCCTGGCGGCGGAGCCATCGCCACCCGCCGCGCGCTCGCCCTCAAGGGCGCGCCGCTCGCCGACGGGGTCGGACTTGGCCATGTCGTCCTGCACGAGCCGCGCATCATCATCAAGCAGCTTGTCGCCGAAGACGCCAAGTTCGAGATGGCGCGCCTCGAAAAGGCAATCGCCGCGATGCGCGATTCGATCGACAGCCTGATCGAAAGCGGCAATATGGGACCCGGCGAACATCGCGACGTGCTCGAAACCTTCCGCATGGTCGCGCACGACCGCGGCTGGCTGCGCCGTCTGCGCGAGGCCGTGAACACCGGCCTCACCGCCGAGGCGGCGGTCGAGCGCGTCCAGAACGACGCGCGCGCCAAGCTGCAACGGCGCACCGAGCCCTCGATGCGCGAACGGCTGCATGATCTCGACGATCTCGCCAACCGCCTTCTGCATCAGCTGACCGGACAGAGCTTTGTCGCCGCCCACGACGAATTGCCCGACAATGCGATCATCGTCGCGCGCACCATGGGGCCGGCCGCGCTGCTCGAGTATGACCGCTCCAAACTGCGCGGCCTCGTGCTCGAGGACGCCGGCGGCGGCAGCCATGTCGCCATCGTCGCGCGCGCGCTCGGCATTCCGGCGGCGGGCGACGTCGCCAATATTCTCGATTTCGTCGAACCGGGCGACGCCATCATCGTCGATGGCGCGCTCGGCGACGTGCATGTGCGGCCAACCCCCGACGTCGAGCACGCCTATGCCGAAATGGCGCGGCTGCGCGCCAAGCGGCAGGAGCAATATCGAAAGCTGCGCGACGTTCCCGCCGTCACCAAGGACGGCGTCGCCATCGACCTGCACATGAACGCCGGCCTTCTCGTCGATCTCCACCATGTCGTGGAGACCGGCGCGATTTCGGTCGGCCTGTTCCGCACCGAGCTGCAGTTCATGCTGGCCGCGCGTTTCCCGCGCATGAGCGAGCAGGAAATCCTCTATCGCACCGCGCTGGATCTCGCGCCCGGCAAGCCGATCACTTTCCGCACGCTCGACATCGGATCGGACAAGGTGCTGCCCTATATGACGCAGCTCAAGGAGGAAAATCCGGCGCTCGGCTGGCGCGCCATCCGCATCGGCCTCGACCGGCCGGCGCTGTTGCGCAGCCAGCTGCGCGCGATGCTGCGCGCCGCCGCCGGGCGTGACCTGCGCGTCATGTTCCCGATGATCGCAAGCCTCGCCGAGTTCGAGGCCGCGCGCGCCATGGTCGACCTCGAAATCGCGCATTTGAAGCGCCACGCACGCCTGCCGCCGTCCGATCTCAAAATCGGCATCATGGTCGAAGTGCCCTCACTGCTCTGGGAACTGCCGGACATCTGCCGCCGCGTCGATTTTCTGTCCGTCGGCTCGAATGATCTGATGCAGTATTTTTACGCGGCGGACCGCGACAACAAGCGCGTCTTTCAGCGCTTCGATCCCTTGTCGCCGCCCTTCCTCGCCGCCTTGAAGCATATCGCGGATACGGCGCGCGCCGCGTCGACGCCGCTGACGCTTTGCGGCGAAATCGGCGGCAAGCCGCTTGAGGCGCTGGCGTTGCTGGCGATCGGCTATCGCGGCCTTTCGATGTCCGCCGCCGCGATCGGGCCGGTGAAGGCGATGGTGCTCGCAACGGACCTGCGTCTCGCCAGAACCTTCATCGGCAATCTCCTCACCGAACCGTCTTCCGGTCTCAAACTGCGCGACGCCCTGCGGCAATTCGCGGAGGATCAGGGCATCCCCATATAGACGAAAGATCCGAACAGACGACCGACCGGGGCCTTTCGCCTCGGAAAATCCGCCTTCCCCCATCCCTTTTCAGTCAACAGATGCTGCCGCAAGAAAAGCTCGATCTCATCCTACGCCGCCACGACGAAATCTCGGCCCGCCTCAACGAGGCGCCGGAGCCGGCGGTTTTCGTCGCGCTCTCGCGCGAACTCGCCGGCCTCGAGGAGGTCGCCGCGGCTATACGCGATTACCGCACGCAGCGCGCGGAAGCCGCCGGCCTCCAGGCCATGCTCGACGATCCCGCCACCGACCCCGAGATGAAGAGCCTCGTCGAAGAGGAGCTGCGCGGGGCCGAGCTTCGTCTCGAGGCGCTCGAACAGCAGTTAAAGATCGCGCTGCTGCCCAAGGATTCGGCGGATGAAAAAAGCGCCATTCTGGAAGTGCGCGCCGGCACCGGCGGCGACGAGGCGGCGCTCTTCGCAGGCGATCTTTTCCGCATGTATCAGCGCTACGCCGAATCGAAGGGCTGGACCGTCGAGATCGTCTCGGCGAGCGAGGGCGCGAGCGGCGGCTACAAGGAAATCATCGCCGAAATCGTCGGACGCGGCGTGTTCGCCCGGCTCAAATTCGAATCCGGGGCGCATCGCGTGCAGCGCGTGCCGGACACCGAAACGCAGGGGCGCATCCACACCTCGGCGGCGACCGTCGCGGTGCTGCCGCAGGCCGAGGAAGTCGACGTCGACATCAACGAAGCGGACCTCAAGATCGACACCATGCGCGCGCAGGGCGCCGGCGGCCAGCACGTCAACAAGACCGAATCGGCGATCCGCATCACCCATATTCCGACCGGCACCATCATCTTCGTGCAGGACGAGCGCTCGCAGCACAAGAACCGCGCGCGGGCGATGTCGCTTCTGCGCGCGCGCATCTATGACGAAGAGCGCCGCAAGCTCGACGCCGAGCGCGCCGCCGACCGCCGCTCGCAGGTCGGCTCGGGCGATCGCTCGGAGCGCATCCGCACCTATAATTTCCCGCAGGGGCGGCTGACCGATCACCGCATCAATCTGACGCTCTACAAGCTCGACAAGATCATGACCGGCGAGGCGCTCGACGAAGTGATCGACGCCCTGCTCACCCATCATCAGGCCGCCCTTCTCGCCGACAGCGAGAGGCAGGGCTCATGAAGAGCTTCGGCGCGCCCTGGCTGATCTTCGCGCTTTTATCGGCTGCCTTCGCCGCGCTCACCGCAATTTTCGCCAAGATCGGCGTCGCCAATATCAACTCCGATTTTGCGACGCTGATCCGCACCGTGATCATCGTCGCCGTCCTCGCCGCCATCCTCGCCGCGACGGGCGGGTTTCAGCCGCTCGGCTCCATCGCGCCCCGAACCTACCTTTTTCTCACGCTTTCGGGACTGGCCACGGGCGCCTCCTGGATCTGTTATTTCCGCGCCCTGAAGCTTGGCGATGCAGCGCGCGTCGCGCCGATCGACAAGCTTTCGACCGTTCTCGTCGCCATTTTCGGGGTGGCGTTTCTCGGCGAGCGCCTGTCGGCGCCGAATTGGCTCGGCGTCGTCCTCATCGGCTGCGGCGCCCTGCTCGTCGCCTATAAGGGCTGAGCATTCGCAGCCTGGAGATCGCGAATCCCTATCCGCGCCGGGTCACGACCACGCCGATCAGCGCCATCGCGAAGCCGACGAACTGGATTGGCGTCAATATCTCGCCAAACAGAAAATAGGCTTCGATTGCCGCCAGCGGCGGCGCAAGCAGGAGCAGCGCCGTCACCTTGGTCGCCTCTCCCTTGCGCACCATCCAGACGAGGAGGGTCACGCCAACGACAGAGGTCGCCAGGACAGACCATGCGAGGGCGGCCCAAAGGGCGGGCGCTCCGTCCCATTTGCCGGTTCCGATGGTCGCCGCCAAAGCGCCGGCGACCATCGCGCCGCCGATATTCTGCAGACATCCGGAACTGCGAATGTCGGCAGCCGCCAGCGCGGTCTTTTGCACAAATGTGCCGATCGTCACGGCGACGATGCTTAAAAACGCCGCTGCGACGACGAGCGGCGAGAGCGCTCCAGCCCCGCTCGACATCAGTTTCGGCGCCAGAACCAGCGCGACGCCGGCAAACCCGGTCGCGAGCCCAATCCATGTGCGCGCACGAAAGGACGTGCGGTGGATCGCAACGGACAGAAGCGCGGTGAAGAGCGGCTGGAGAGCGCCGAGGAGCGCCATCGCGCCGACCGCCAGTCCGTTTGCAATGGCCCAGTAGCTGGCGCAAAGATAGACGCCTTGCATAAGCGAACCGGCGACGATGTGGGGCCAGAAGCCGCCTCGCTTCGGCCACGCGGCGCGCGCCGCCAACGCTGCTGCGCCGAGCGCGAGCGCGGTTAATCCGAAGCGCAACAGCAGGAAGATATTGAGATCGGCATGCGGCGCCGCCGCCCGGGCGACGATGAAGCCTGTCGACCAGATCAGCACGAACAAAAGCGGCGCCGCGACCTGGAGAGTCATGTGGCCTCAATCGGTGGGAACGCCAATCCAGCAGCGTCGCCTACGCTTTGTTGGACGGGGCGCGCGCGACGCGCCTGGCGCCAATCTCCCTTTAGCTGACGGGCCGGCCCAACCGCAATGTTTCCTCAGCTGGGCTGTTTACCTCAGGTATCGAAAATGGCTGAACCTACGCCGTTATTTCGCGAGGCGCGCGCGCAGCGGGAATATCGCCCTATAAAACAGCAGGATCGACATTCGCCCAGCGGCGCAAACGGCAGCGTTGCAACCAATGCGGCGCCCAAAGCGTTAAGTTTCTCAACCACGTGAGAAGGTCGCCGGCATGTTGGAAAAATCGCACGCTCTGGCGCATGAATGCGCGCGGCCCTGGCTCGACAAGCTGATTTATTCCGACCCCGACCTCGACGCGCCCGAAATCATCAGGGTCGAGAGCATCGCCTTTGACGACGGCGAAGCCATACCTCCGCTTTTCGCCGTCGATGGCGAAAAGGATTCGCCGCCCCTGCGCTGGCGCGGCGTGCCGGACGGCGCCTTGGCCATCGTGCTCGTCGTCGAGGATGCGGACAGCCCGACGACCGAGCCCTTTGTCCACGCTCTGGCGATCAAGGCGCCGGGGCAGGACGACGATCTCATTCCAGGAGCGTTGACGCGCGAAGCGGCGGCGACCGAAGGTCTGCTGCTTGGGCTGAACTCCCTCAACGAGGCGTCGTGGGCGCCGCCGGCCCCGCCGCCCGGAGACGAACCGCATCGCTACGTGTTCGAGATTTTCGCGATCGACTGGCGGCCGGATTTCGACACCGCCCCCGACAGGCGGCAAATCCTGAACGTTTTGCGCGGTCATACGCTGGCCAAGGGCTGCATCAGCGGCATTTATCAGCGCGTTGCCTAACATATGTGCGCATCGCCTGAGGAACCGGACGCCGCTTTGGCGGCTTTCCGGCCTATGTTCGCAGGCGGCGGCGACATCGCTGCTTTTTCGAGGGCCGCCCGCCACAGATCAGGACGAGGCAATGCTGATTCGCTACGGATATGAACTTGCCTTCAACTGCGCCCAGCCGACGTTGATGGTGTGCCTGCTCGATTCGCACCCCGAATATGACTATCGCATCCGCTACAAGAGCCCGTTCCTGACCAGCCCCTCGATCGCCACGCATAGCTACGCCGACTTTTTCGGCAACAAGGTCCGGCGTTTCGTCGCGCCGGCCGGCGACCTCGCCATCTCGCGCGATTTCGTCATCGAGGACAATGGTCAGCCCGATGGTTTCGAACAGCACGCCCAGGAAACGCCGCTGGAGTTCCTGCCGAGCGAGACTTTGGTCTATCTGCTCGGCAGTCGCTATTGCGAGACCGACAAGCTCGGCGACATCGCCTGGCGATTGTTCGGCGCGACGCCGCGCGGCTGGAGCCGGGTCAAGGCGATCTGCGATTTCGTCAGCGGCCATCTGACCTTCGGCTACGAATACGCCAGAGCGACCCGCACCGCTTTCGAGGCTTATCACGAAGGCGTCGGCGTCTGCCGCGACTTCGCGCATCTCGCCGTCGCCTTGTGCCGCTGCATGAATATTCCGGCGCGCTACGCCAACGGGTTTCTCGGCGACATCGGCGTGCCGCCAGATCCCGCCCCGATGGACTATAATGCGTGGTTCGAGGCCTGGCTTGACGGGCGCTGGATCACCTTCGACGCCCGCCACAACACGCCGCGCATCGGCCGTATCACAGTCGCGCGCGGGCGCGACGCCACCGACATTCCGCTCGCGACGTCATTTGGGCCCCACATCCTCAAAGGCTTCCGCGTCTGGACCGACGAGGTCGACGAACCGCTCGTGCGCGACTTGGAGCGGCGCAGCGCCTGATCGCCTTCGCCCCGGAGCGCGCGCCGCGACTGTGGCGCCGCGGCTGCACGTGAGCGCGTTTTTTGGCGGCGCGCCGGTCGTTTGCCGGTTCCCGGCTTGACGGAGGTCGCCGCCACGGCCACGGTGTGCGTCGTACCGCCCGTCATTGAGGCGGGCGGCGGGCCCTGGTTGGTGAGATGCGTCAGTTTATGCGGAAAGAAGCGGTCGCGCCGGCGAAATGGCTCGGCCTCATAGTGACGCTTGGCCTGATCGGCGGCTGCACCACGATCCACGGTTATCTCGAACCCGTCCCCGCCTTCACCAATGCGCCCGGCACCACCCATGTCGAAATGGTGGTGGCGACGACGCGCACGCGCGCCGAGACCGCGGCAGTCATGTTCGCCGGCGGCAGAGCCCCCGAACCGGCTTTCGCCGACATGGTTGTGTCGATCCCGCCGGATGCAAATCGCCAAATCGGCGCGGTGCAATGGCCAAAGCAGCTTCCGGGCAATCCGGAAACCGATTTCGTGACCCTCAAGGCCGACGTCATCAACAAAGATCAGGCCATCGCCACCTTCGCCCGATTGCTGCGCGAATTGAACAAGAGCGAAGCCATGGTTTATGTGCATGGCTTCAACGAACGCTACGAAAATACGGTCTATGGCTTCGCGCAGATCCTGCACGATTCGGGCGCCCTTGGCGAAGTCGCGCCTGTGCTGTTCACCTGGCCCTCCAAAGGCAATGTCTTCGCCTATGGCTATGACCGCGAAAGCTCGAATTATTCGCGCGACGCCCTTGAAAGGCTGCTGCAATATCTGGTCAAGGAGCCAAAGGTCAAAAAAATCACGATCCTCGCCCATTCGATGGGCAATTGGGTGACGCTCGAAGCGTTGCGGCAGATGGCGATCCGCGATGGACGCGTCGCCCCCAAGATCAAACTCGTCCTGCTCGCCTCGCCCGACGTCGACGTCGACGTCTCGCGCGAACAGATCGAGGCGATGGGGCCAGATCGCCCCCATATCGCGCTTTTCGTCTCCGAAGACGATCGCGCCCTCGCCGCGTCGAAGCAATTGTGGGGCGCGCCCCGGCTTGGGGCGATCAATCCCGATATCGAGCCTTATAAATCCATGCTCGAGCGGGAGAACATCTCCGTTATCAATCTCACGGCATTCCCGTCGCACGAACTCATTCAATCACGGCAAATTCGCCGAGGATCCGAAAGTCGTCGAACTGATCGGCCGCAGCCTCTCCAACGGTCAGGTCCTGACCAATTCGCAGGTCGGCTTCGGCGAGAAAATCATGCAGACCACGGCGAGCGCGGCGGGCGCCGTCGGCCACGCCGCGGGCCTCGCCGTGTCGGCCCCTGTCGCCATCGTCGATCCCGACACGCGCGATCAACTTGGCGATCAGGTCGATGAGTTCGCCAATTCCGTCGCCCATATCGGGCCGCAAAAGGAGCCCTGAGCCCCTCGCTCGCACGTTTTCGCGCGAACGAGCGGGACCCGTTGAAGACGGGTTGATTTCTGGGGGGTCAGGCCGCGACGGCGAGCCTGACGGCGGTGCCTGTCGCAAGGACGCGGCGCAGGCTAACGCCGGCATCTTCAGCGGGAACGACGCGATCCATTTCGTAATTCACGTCGATGATCGCATCGGCGTCAATGTCTTCGGCGCGCTGGATCAACTCACGCAGCGCCATCTCGCGCCAATCGCCCTGATGGGCCTCGGCTTGATGGGAGCCGACCTCGGCGGCGTGCCAGGACGAGGCCGCCTTGATCTTGCCGATAGGGTAAAGGATGCGACCGCCGTCGATCGAATCCGTTGAACTGATACGCATCTCATTCTCCTTCAGCGAGCGCCACGCGGCGTTTCGCTTCACCTGCTTCGGACGCCAGAACCCTGGCGTTACGCTGACCGTGGTTTTGGCCTCGACCACGATCCGACTATGGCTCAATCAATCTGAACCGCAGGTGTATTACCACACTCCGCTGCGCTGCAGCATTCAAAAAAAGTTGCTGGGAAGGTAAGTTAATTAAAACATAATGTTAGAGGCAAGGCCCAGCGTGCCGGCGGCCTGCTGCGGCGCCAGATAAGCTGCGGCTTGGGAGGCCGCGCGGGGCTCAAGTCAAACATTAGATCACGATGATTTTGGATCGAATCGATCCAAAATCATGAACGTGATCAATTCCGACAGTTTAGAGCGGGATGCGGGCGAAAAAGTGCACGCACTTTTTCTCATCCCACCCTAGTGACGGAAATGGCGAACGCCGGTGAAGGCCATGGCGACGCCCTTTTCGTCTGCGGCGGCGATCACCGCATCGTCGCGCATAGAGCCGCCCGGCTGGATCAGCGCGGTGGCGCCCGCCTCGATCGCCGTCAGCACGCCGTCGGGGAAGGGAAAGAAAGCGTCCGAGGCGACGACCGACCCGACCGCGAGGCTTTCCGGCAAGCCGGCGGCCTTCGCCGCTTCGGCGGCCTTGATCGCCGCGATTCGCGTCGAGTCGACGCGGCTCATCTGCCCCGCGCCGATGCCGGCCGTCGCGCCATCCTTCGCATAGACGATCGCATTGGACTTCACATGTTTGGCGACGCGGAAGGCGAAGGCGAGATCGCGCCATTCCTGTTCAGTCGGCGCGCGTTTGGTGACGACGCGCAGTTCCATGTCGTCGACGACCGCATTGTCGCGCGATTGCACGAGAAGGCCGCCGGCGACCGGGCGAAGCGTAAGGCCGGGCGCGCGGGGGTCGGGCAGTCCTCCCGTTAGCAGCAGGCGCAGGTTTTTCTTGGCGCCGACGATCGCGATGGCGTCTTCATCGGCGTCCGGCGCGATGATGACTTCGGTGAAGATCTGCACGATTTCCGCTGCGGCCTTTGCGTCTAGGCGGCGATTGAGCGCGACGATGCCGCCATAGGCCGAGACCGGATCGCAGCGCAGCGCCAGTCTGTAGGCCGCCTCAATGGTCTCCGCCTCGGCGACGCCGCAGGGGTTCGAATGTTTAATGATGGCGACGGCGGCGGTCCGCGCGGGATCGAATTCGGCGACGAGTTCAAAGGCCGCATCCGTATCGCCGATATTATTGTAGGAGAGCTGCTTGCCCTGCACCTGCCGCGCGGTCGCGACGCCAAAGCGCCGCTCGGGCGTCCGGTAGAAGGCGGCGCTCTGGTGCGGATTCTCGCCATAACGCAGAACCTCGGCCAGCGCCCCGCCGAAGGCGCGGTAGGCCGGCGCATCGACGCCGATCTGCCCGGCCAGCCAGTTCGAGATCGCAGCATCATAGACCGCCGTGCGCGCAAAGGCCTTTTGCGCCAGCTTCTGGCGCAGCGCCAGAGAGGTGGCGCCGGCATTGGCCCGCAGTTCGGCGAGCACGGGCGCGTAATCCTCGACCGCGACGACGACGGCGACATCGTTGAAATTCTTCGAGGCGGCGCGGATCATCGCCGGGCCGCCGATGTCGATATTCTCGATGCAGGCGTCGAAATCGGCGCCGGCGTCGATCGTCGCCTGGAACGGATAGAGATTCACCACCAAAAGGTCGATGGGGCTGATGCCGTGGGCCAGCATCGCCGCCTCGTGCTGCGGATTCTCGCGAATCGCGAGCAGGCCGCCATGGACCTTCGGATGCAGGGTTTTCACCCTTCCGTCCATCAACTCGGGAAAGCCGGTGAGATCGGCGACGTCGCGAACCTCAAGCCCCGCCTCGACGAGCGCCTGACGCGTGCCCCCGGTCGAAATCAGCTCGACGCCGAGATCGGCGAGGCCGCGGGCGAATTCGACGAGGCCGGTTTTATCGGAGACGGAAATCAGCGCCCGCCCGGCGCGGCGAAACTCGATCGGCATTTTGGGCGTCCATCCGGGCTGAAATGAGGCTGTTCAACGGGTTCCGAAGATCGGGACCGACAGGCTCGTCGCCGCTCCGATGGACGATTTTCCGCGCCATGTCCATGAATTTATGCGCGGCGAAATGGCCCGCCGCGCTAATCTGCTGACGACATTTTCACTTCCTTCGGACATGGAGGCCGCGGCAAATGGTTCCGCCTCCTCTCAACCGGCGGCAGCTTCTGGAGGCCAGCGACCTCGCCGGCTACGCCAGCGTCATCGGGCTGAAAGCCGCCGCGGGCGCGCGGCCGGCGCTGGCCCGGTTGCGCTTCATCCGCTTCGTAAAGCACCCCTGGCGCCGGCCATGGCTGCTTGTCTGGCCGCGCGTCTCGGTCCGGCTGCGGGCGAGCGAAAGCGGCGAGGCGCCGGTGCTCGGCCCTTGGACGGATCAGGGCGCCTATCCGCGCGGCAAGACGGTGCTGACCCATCTGCGCTGGAACGCGGAAAATAGCTGTTATCAGACCGTCTCCTGGAATGCTGTTTGGGTCGCGGAGCCGCCGCCATCCGGCCTCCAAGAAGCGCTCGCCGCCGCCTCGCGCCTTTTTTCCCGCGCCGATCCGGGCGCCGCCGATCCAACTGAAAGATTCTCGCCGTCCGAAAGCGAAAGCCAGGCGATGCGGGAAGCCGCCGAAGTCGTCGGCGTCGCGAAAGTTTTGCGCGTCGAACGCGAGACGCCGTGGCATCCCTTGATGGCGACGCTGGAATTTCTCGAAGTCGAGAAAGGCGACCTTGGCGAGGACGAAGACGGCCCGCGAAAGATCATTGAGGTCCGCCTGCGCCTGACGCGCCCCGACGGCGCGCCTATGAGCCTATGGTCCGATCAGGAGCTGTACCGGCCCGGCGAGACCGTCATTGCCAATTTGAACTGGGGCGAGGGCCGCAGATCCTTCCTTCAGACATCGTGCCCGAACGGCGTTTGGCCAGCCAATTCGCAATGATCAGGTTTCCGCCGGCGCGAAGCGCCGCAGCCGAAGCGCATTGAAGACGACGAAGATCGAGGAAAACGCCATAGCCGCCGCCGCCAGCATCGGCGACAGAAGCACGCCAAACGCCGGATAGAACGCGCCGGCGGCGACGGGAATCAGCAAAACATTATAGGCGAAGGCCCAGAACAAATTCTGTTTGATGTTCCGCATCGTCGCCCGGCTCAGCGCCACCGCGGTCGCCGCCGCGCGAAGATCGCGCCCGCTGAGGACCACGTCCGCCGCCTCGATCGCGACATCCGTGCCGGCGCCGATGGCGAGGCCGACATCGGCCGCGGCCAGCGCCGGAGCGTCGTTGATTCCGTCGCCAATGAAGGCCGTGGCGCCCAAAAGCGCCCTTATCTCCCGCACAGCTTCCACCTTGCCATCAGGCAGCACTTCCGCGATCACATCCTCGATGCCAACGGCTTTTGCGATCGCCGCCGCCGTCTTTTTATTGTCGCCGGTGACCATGACGAGCCTCAGCCCCTCGGCGCCCAGCGCGGCGACGGCGGCGGCGGCATCGTCGGCGATCGGATCAGAGACGGCGATCAGGGCCGCGAGCCTACCGTCAATCGCCGCATAGAGAGGCGATTTGCCCTCCGAAGCGGCAAGCGCGGCGGGCCCCGCGAAAACACTCGCGTCGACGCCGATTTCGGTCATGAAGCGATCCGTCCCAATCGCCACGCGGCGCCCCACGACCCGCGCTTCGACGCCGAAGCCCGGACGCGCAGAAAATGCCTCGGCCGGGCTCAGCTTTAGCCCTTCCTTCGCCGCCGCCGCCGCGATGGCGACAGCGACCGGATGCTCGGAGCGCGCCTCAACGGCGGCGACCAGCGGCAGAGCTTCTTCGCGCGTGAAACCCGGCGCCAGCCGGAAATCGGTCAGCTCCGGAACGCCCCGCGTGATCGTCCCCGTCTTGTCGAGCGCAATCGCCCTGACTTCGGATAGCGACTGCAGCGCCGCGCCCTTGCGGAACAGGACGCCAAGCTCCGCGCCCCGGCCGGTGCCGACGAGGATCGAAATCGGCGTCGCAAGACCCATGGCGCAGGGACAGGCGATGATCAGCACGGCCACCATGGCGACGAGCGCATGGCTCAGGGCCGGGGCCGGCCCAAGCAGCAGCCACAGCGCGAAAGTGATGAGCGCGATGGCGATCACCACCGGCACGAACCAGCCCGTAACCTTGTCCGCAAGCGCCTGGATCGGCAGTTTCGAGCCCTGCGCCTGCTCGACCATGCGGATGATCCGCGCCAGGGCCGTATCGGCGCCGGTCTTCGTCACCTTGAACGAGAAGCTGCCGGTCGTGTTGATCGTCGCGCCCGCCACTTCTGCGCCGACGCCCTTGGCGACGGGCTGCGGCTCGCCGGTCAGCATCAATTCATCGACATAGGAGGAGCCTTCGATCACCTCGCCGTCGACGGGAATTTTCTCGCCGGGCTTCACGAGCACGACATCGCCGACGGCGACCTTGTCGAGGGGCGTCTCGACCGCCGCGCCATCGCGCAGCACGAAAGCCGATTGCGCCTTGAGGCCGATGAGACGCTGGATCGCCTCCCCCGCCCGGCCCTTGGCGCGCGCCTCAAGGGTGCGCCCGACCAGAATCAGCGTCACGATCACGGCGGCGGATTCGAAATAGACCTCATTCGTCCCGGCGGGGAAAAGCGACGGCGCGAAGGTCGCGAGCGTCGAATAGGCGAATGCGGCGCCGGAGCCGAGCGCCACCAGCGCATTCATCTCGGGGGCGCCGCGCAGCAGCGCGGGCACGCCGCTTTTGAAGAAGCGCCAGCCCGGGCCGAACAGAACGAGGGCGGTCAGCGCGAATTCGACGATCCGGCCGGTCTGCATCCCAATGCGGTCCATCACAAACAGATGGACCGCCGGAAACAGATGCGAGCCCATTTCGAGCGCAAAGACCGGCAGGGTCAGGACCAGCGCCAGCAAGGTCGCGCGGGCCAGATCGCCGCCGTGGCCGTGATCGTGCTCATGTTCATGCGCGCCGGCCGGCAGGGCGCCATCCGCATCCGGCCGGATTTCCTGCGTCGGATAGCCGGCTTCGCTCGCCGCGCGCGCGATCGCAGCCGCGGTTGTCGCGCCGCTGACGAAACGCACGGAGCCTGTTCCTGTCGCGAGATTGACTTGCGCCTCGACGACGCCCTCGACGCTGCGGAATGCCTCCTCGACGGTTTTGACGCAATTGTCGCAGGTCATTTTGCTGATTGAAAACAGCGCCGTCGTCACGACGGACGCGTAGCCCGCCCGATTGATCGCCTCGATCACCCCCTCGAGATCGGCCGGGCCGAGAAAGCTGACGGTCGCCTGTTCGGTCGCGAGATTGACCGAGACGGAGCCGACGCCGGACACCGCGCCTATCGCCTTCTCGACGCGCCCAACGCAGGAGGCGCAATGCATGCCCTTGACGGGCAGGCTGACGGGGCCAGAAGCAGGATCGGCGGAACCAGACGTCATCGACCTATCCTTTGGCGGTCCGCGCGCTGCTCTGTCGGAAAGCGGGAGCAGCCGACATGCGCGCGCCTGCATCATAGTTGAAAATGATCCACTGAGGCGCGAAATCAAGTCTGGGACGCCGCCTCGCCGTCAAGGATCCAAGGCGACGCTTCGCCGCGCCCTTTCGAAGCGCCCGGCGAGACCCCAAATGGGAAGCCTTGAGATGATTGTGACTGGAGGAGCCTCATGCCGCAATCGATCGTCGTCACCGTGCCGCATAATCTCGGCGCAGACGCCGCCAAAAAGCGCATCGCCGAGCGCATCGAAACATTGCGCACGGACTATGTCGATAAACTAGCGCATTCCGAAGTCAGCTGGACGGGCAACAGGGCGGAATTGCGCGTCGCGGCGCTGGGCCAGAACATGACGGCGCAGATCGACGTGATGCCCGACAGCGTGCGCATCGAGGCGCAGCTGCCGTGGCTTCTCGCGGCCCTCGGCGAAAAAGCCAAGGGGTTCCTGACCAATAACGCAAAAGAATCATTGAAGATCGGCTACACGCCGCCGAAAGGCTGAACTTCCGGCGCGCGCGAGATCATCGTGTCACGATGATTTTGGATCGAACCGATCCAAAATCACGAAGGTGATCAGCAGGCTTTTTCTCGTCCCGTTCTAGTGAACGGCGATCATTACGTCGGATGACTTGATGATGGCGTAGGCTTTCTTGCCCTTGGCGAGGCCGAGTTCGTCGACCGACTCATTGGTGATCGAGGCGGTGACGATCTGGCCGCTGCCGAGTTCGAGTTCGACATGCGCGGTCGTCGCGCCCTTGACGACATTCCTGACGACGCCTTCAAGTGAATTGCGTGCTGAAATCTTCATGGTCGTCTCCTTTGCAGGCCAACGCCGCGCTCGCGGCGGGGCGGCATGCCAACCCCTCAGCGGCGTTGGATGGTGAGGATCTAAACCTCCGCGGGCTGCATTGAAAGGCGACATCGTAGCTTCGTTGGAATTTACTTCCCGAAGCCGTAACTTGCGTGCAAATTGCATGGTTGCGGAAGTCTCGCCAGACTGGTTGAGGACGCCGCCGCCCGCCTGTCGATTTCCGGACAATGCCCATGTTGGAGAAAAAGCGCCACACGATTCCGCCGATCCTTCGGACGGACATCGCCGCGCGCGTGCTGCGCCATGATTTTTCGGCGGCGATGACGACGCTCCACTTCGAGGATGGCGAATTGCGCGCGCCGCTGGTCGATCATCCGGTCGGCGCCGGCGTCATCGTCCGGGTCGAGGCGAGCGACGTGTCGGTCGCCCTTTCGCGTCCGATGGACGTTTCGATCACCAACCGTCTGCCGGGCGAAATCGTCGAGATCGCCGCGCTCGACCCGCCTTACGTGCGCGTCGCCTTCGATCTCGGCGCGACGCGGCTCTATGCGCTGGTGACGAGCGAATCAGTCGAGCGGCTGGCGCTGACGCCTGGGTTGCGCGCGTGGGTGATGATCAAGGCCGTCGCCATCTCCGGCAGCAGCCTCAAGCCAGATCACGCTCCGCGCCCGCGACCCTGGCCTTCGGATCGAACGACCAGTCCAGCGAAGCGTTAAGCTCCTCGAGCGACTTTCGCGCCGACGTTGCGGCGTGACGCTCGATCGAGCGGTAGAGCGCGACGAGCCTTTCGCCGAATTGCGTGATTTCAGCGCCGCCGTTACGGCGACCGGGAAAAGTGGCCACGATCGGCGATTCGAAGCAGCGGTTCAGCGCATCGACGAGAAGCCAGCATTTGCGGTAGGAGACGCCAAGCGTCCGGCTCGCCCCGATAATCGACCGGTCTTTGCGGATCATGTCGATCAGGGCGATGTCTTCTGGCCCCAACGTGCCGCCATTGGGCAATTGCAATTCGATGGCGACGGCGGCGGTCTGGCTCTTGCGTTCCGGCATGGACGCTCCATTGTGATCGGCGCCGGACGGCGTGATTCGGCGCTTTTCTTTAAACCAATATAGCATTTTATATTGCAGAATGCAAAGCCGAAGGGCCTGGTCGCGAAGGCGGCGAAAGGCTGCGCTTGCGCCTTTGCGCGCGCGGGGCCCATATTGCGGCCATGACCTCACACGGCCTCCCGCGATGAAAACAGCAGTCCCCTTCGGCGCCTGGATCTCACCCGTCACCACCGATCTCATGACCGCCGCGGCGATCAGCCTCGGCGCGCTCACGGCGGACGGCGACGCGCTCTATTGGCTGGAGGGGCGCCCGAGCGAAAGCGGCCGCACCGTACTGTGCCGCCGCGCCGCCAACGGGACAATCGAGGACCTGACCCCGCCGCCGGTCAATGTCGGCAGCCGCGTTCATGAATATGGCGGCGGCGCCTTTGGCGTCGAAAAGGGCGTCGTCATCTATAGCGAGCGCAAGGACGGCTCCATCTGGCTCATCGAACGAGACGCGCCGCCGCGCCGGATCGCGACGCCGGAGGGCTGCCGCTACGCCGATTTCGAATTCGACTCCGCGCGCCGCCGCGTGCTGGCGGTGCGCGAGGACCATCGCGACCGCCCGCCGACCAATCCGAAGGCCGCCATCGTCGCCCTGCCCCTTGATGGTGAGTCGCGCGGAGACCGTGCTGGTCGAAGGCCCCGATTTCCTGAGTTCGCCGCGGCTTTCGCCGGACGGAAGCAAGCTCGCCTGGATCGCCTGGGATCATCCCGACATGCCCTGGGACCGCACCCGGCTCTACTGCGCCGGCCTCAAGGCTGACGGCGCGCTGGAGCCGCCGGAGCTGGTCGCGGGGGCCGAGCCCGAAGCCATCGTGCAGCCGGCCTGGTCGGCGCAAAACATTCTGCATTTTTCCTCGGACCGCAGCGGCTGGTGGAATCTTTACGCCCGCGAGGGCGCACGCGACCGCCCGCTCTGTCCCATCGAGGCCGAGATCGGCGGCCCGCATTGGGTGTTCCGCCAGCGCTATTACGCATTCCTGACAGATGGCCGCATCGTCGCCTGCGTCGTCAAGGATGGCGTGCGGCGCGCGGCGCTGATCGCTGACGGCAAGCTGACGCCGCTCGACATCGGGCAGGTCGCGGATGCGCCGCTGCCCCTTGGCGAAGGCCTCGCCTATCTCGCGACGCCGCCGACCGCGCCGCCCGCGATCCTGATCAAGCCCGCCGACGGCGCGCCCCTCCTCGTCAGGGCTTCGGCGCCCTCCGTGTTGCCAAAGGAGACGATCTCGATTGGCGAGCCGATCGAATTTCCGACCTCGCACGGAGCCGGACACGCCTTCTGGTATGCGCCGAAGAACCGCGATTTCGCCGGGCCGGCCGGCGCCCTGCCGCCGCTGGTGGTGCTGACGCATGGCGGCCCGACCAGCATGACGACCAATCATTTCAATCTCAACGTGCAATGGTGGACCAGCCGCGGCATCGGCGTCGTCGACGTCAATTATGGCGGCTCGACCGGCTATGGCCGCCCGTTCCGGCGCCTGCTCGACGCAAGCTGGGGCATCGTCGACGTCGAGGATTGCCGCGCGGCGGCCGAACATCTCGTCGCCCGCGGCTTCGTCGATGGCGCCCGCCTCGCCATTCGCGGCGGCAGCGCCGGCGGCTTCACGACGCTCGCGGCGCTGACCACGGGAACGACATTCAAGGCGGGCGCGAGCCTTTACGGCGTCGCCGATCTGAAGCTGCTCGCCAGCGACACGCATAAATTCGAATCGCGCTATCTCGACCGGCTGATCGGCCCGCTGCCGGAGGCGGAAGCGCTCTATGCCGAGCGTTCGCCGATCCATCATCTCGACCGCCTCGCCTGCCCGGTCATTTTCTTTCAGGGCGAGGACGACAAGACCGTGCCGCCCAATCAGGCGCAGACCATGGTCGCGGCGATGCAGGCGCGAGGCCTTCCCGTCGCCTGTTATCTCTTCGCCGGCGAGGGGCATGGTTTCCGCAAGGCCGAGACGCTGCGCCGCGTGCTCGAACTCGAACTTGATTTCTACGGCCGCGTCTTCGGATTCGAGGCGCCGGATCTGAGCGAGCGGGTAAAAATTTCCAATCTCG
The DNA here is from genome assembly GCA_963767805.1 of uncultured Alphaproteobacteria bacterium. Lineage (GTDB taxonomy): Bacteria > Pseudomonadota > Alphaproteobacteria > Rhizobiales > Beijerinckiaceae > Methylocapsa. The sequence goes on from CAVYFP010000020.1 coordinate 139,364, forward strand.
ACGAAAATTCCGCGGGCGCCCGCGGGCTCAACCCTTGAACCATTTTTCCACGCCCTCCGGCGCCTCGGCGGCCGCCACCGCGACGCTGCGCCCGCCAAGGTAAAGCTCCGGCGCGATTTCGGCGAGCGGCGCAAGCACGAAGGCGCGATTGAACAGCTCCTTGTGCGGCAGCACGAGGTCGGGCGAATCAAGCGCCTTTGCGCCATAGAACAGAATGTCGATATCGATCAGGCGCGGCCCCCAGCGCACCCCTTCCGTGCGCCCCAGATCGGCCTCGACCGCCTTGACCTCGGCGAGCAGGGCGGAAGGCTCCAGCATCGTCGTCGCCAGCGCGCAGGCATTGGCGAAATCCTCCTGATCGAGATAGCCCCAGGGGGCCGTGCGATAGATCGAGGAAACTTTGATGATCGTGACGGCGCCGCGCTCCGAAAGACTGCTCCAGCGCGCGCGCAATATTGGCCGGCTTGTCGCCGATATTGCTGCCAAGGCCGAGGCCGATTTCGACGGGTTTGCGATCAGGCGCGACGGATGGCATCGAAAACCTTGAAAGCGGCCAGATGTTCGGCTGCGTCATGCACCCGGAAGATCGCGGCGCCATTCGCCGCCGCGACGAGATTGGCGGCGAGCGTTGCAATGAGGCGCGGCTCGATTTTCATCGCGCCGATCGGCTCGTCGCCGACGACCGCGCCGAGCAGGGATTTGCGCGACAGGCCGACGAGGATCGGCAGGCCATAATCCTTGAAGGCGCCGAGGCCCTGCAGCGCCTGCAGATTCTGCCGCCCCGATTTCGCGAAGCCGATGCCCGGATCGAGGATGATGCGGCCGAATGGGATGCCGGCCGCTTCGGCCAGTTCCAGCGAGCGGTCGAAAAAGCGGCGCATGTCGCTGATGATATCGCAGGCGGGATCGGCCGCCTCGCGATTATGCATGACGACGACGCCCGTCTGCGTTTCCGCCACGACATCTGCCATCGCCGGATCGCGCTGCAGGCCCCAGACGTCATTGATGAAGGCGACGCCCTGCGCCGCCGCGAAACGCGCGACGGAGGCTTTCGACGTATCGATCGAGACCGGCTGCGCAATGCTGTCGACGACGTCGGCGAGAAGCGGCGCGAGGCGCGCCTGTTCGACATCGGCCGGAACCGGCTCATGGCCCGGCCGCGTCGATTCCGCGCCGACGTCGATGATGTCGGAACCCTCCGCTGCGAGCCGGCGCGCCTGCGCCACGGCCGCCGCCGAGGTCTGGAACCTGCCGCCATCCGAAAAGGAATCAGGGGTGGCGTTGACGATCCCCATGATCAGCGCGCCAGAGCCAATACGCTGAAGAAAGCGGTCGCGCTTTTCCAGCATGGCCGCGACGCCCGTTTGCGCCGGCGCCGCGCCGCCGGGCCGCAATGCTTCATTCGCGCTCAATGGCCGGCCGCCTTCGATGCCGCGCCGATCAAAGGTCATGCCCTTCCTTGTCGGGATAGCCGCAGCGCCATTTCGCGACGAATCGCGTTGGGTGTTGACCGACCCATTGCGCGATCGTCGGCGGCGCCGACATCGCGCATTGCATCAGGCTCTCGCCCTGATCGACGAAGGCGAGGCTCGTCTCTTCGCAGGAGGTCGGTTGGGCGAGCGCGCAAACGGTAAGGATCAATTCCATCAGTCCCATGGCGGCAATGCCTCTTGCGCCCAGACAGGGCGTGACCAAAACCGAATGGAGAGAATGGGGAATTCGCGACGAAAGCACAAGTTGCCGCGGCGGCGCTTTTTCCACGCCACCTGGCGGCGCTCGTCAGCGGGCCTGAAAGCCGGAGGATTGGCGCGCCTTCCCGATTGTGCCATGTAGATGGGCCAGTCAGGTGAGCACTGCAAAGGTTTGCTCAGCCGCGCTTCCGATGCAAACAGGATCAACCAGTATGCGAACTCCCATTCGCGCGACGAGAGACGGCGCCGGCGCGGCTTCACGTAAAATTGCGCCAGCCCTCGCAGCCGTCGCTTTCGTCGCGTGGCTTCCCGCCGCCGCCTTCGCGGACGAAACGACGCCGGACAAGCAGCGCAAGGATTGGCCGTGCAAGCAGATTCTCGTCGACAGGGTTTCGCTGCCGGCCGTCTGGTCAGGCCCCTCCATTGAGGATGTCGACTGGCGCGCCGACGCCGCCACGGCCGAACTCGTCCGCCTGCTCGCGGCGCGCAAGACGCCGCTCGATACCGCCGACCACGCCATTGAAAGCTTCGCCTCCGCGGCTGGCGCGGACAAGATGAAGAAGCTCACCGCGCTCTTCGCCGGGCTCTTCGCGACGCTGAACTCGGAGCGCAGCGAGATCATCGATGGATTGGTGCGGTTCGGACGCAAGCAGAAGGAACTCGCCGCCAGAATCAGGACCGAAAACGCCGAGCTTCAGAAGAGCCCTGACGCCACGGCCCCTGAAGGGGTCGCCGCCGACAATCCGCAATCAAAAAAGCTCGAGCTGGACCTGCGCGCCTTCGAGGAGGGCCAGCGCTCGATCAGCTTCGTGTGCGAAGCGCCGACGCTCGTCGAGCAGCGGTTGTTTGCGTTGGCGCGGAGCATCCAGAACAGCCTGGATTGAGCGGCGCACCGCGCTGCGGCGCCGCCTGGGCCGAAGGCTGCCTGAAGACGCGCGCGGCGATCAAAGAGGCCGCGGCGCCGGGGCCCGAAACAACCCGGCGTCAGTTGCCCTTGGGCTTGTCGTGGTCGTCAAGGAGAGGCACGCCGTAAGAGTTGAGAATTTTGTCGATCTCGCCCTGATTCTCCGCGATAAGCCTGTTCAGCGTGCGTTTCCACTCCTGATCGGAATGGCGCACGCCAAGGCCCATGCGGTAGACCATCTTCGGCCCGGTTGTTTCGTTGACAAGCGGCGTCACCTGCAACGCCGGCTTGGCGTCCTTGGCGAAATTGCCGGCGATCGGTCCCCAGAGAATGCCGACGTCGATCACGCCGTCTTCGAGATCCTTGATCATGTCGGCGGTCGGCGCGTCGAAACGCGTATCGACCACCAGCGGGTAGGATTTGACATTGGCGAGCAAACCGTTGACGGCCAGGTTGTTCGCCGGCGGCGTGCCCGCGACGATGCCGATGCGCTTGCCCTTCAGCCGCTCATCCTCGAGCGTCGCAACGCTGTCGAGATCGCCGCCCTTTTTCGTGACCAGCGCATAGGAGGCGCTATAATAGGGGTTGGTCACCTGGACGAAATCGTCGCCCTGCGGCATCTCCATCACGACGTCGCATCGATGCGCGTTCAGCGTGTTGCGGACGAAGCCGGTCGAGTTCGGGTAAAAAGTATAGGCGACCGGCCGGCCGAGTTTCTGCGCCAGCAGTTCCGCGATCTTGTTTTCGAAACCCTGGCCCTCCTTGTTGGAGAAAGGCAGGTCGCGCGGGTCGGCGCAGACGCGAAAGACGTCAGGATCGACGAGTTCGATCGAAGTCTGCTCGGCCTCCTGCGCCCGCGCCTCGAACCGCGCCCCGAGAGAAGCGAGAACGGAAAGCGCGAGCGTAAGTTGCCAGAATCGATTTCATTTATCGAGCCCGAGACATTCTTTTTCGGCCGTCGTCGCTTTGTCTTCCTTATCGACGCGACCCGGGGGACGTCCGCGCGGGATAGCGCCGGTCGAACGACCACGAATATAAACGTAAATGTCGTCAAGATAGCACATGACGTTTTTGTTATCGCCGAAGGCCGGCATAACGTTTGTCTGGCTCGACGTGACATTCTGCCGGCCGCCGACGACGATGCCGACGAACTCCGGATAGCTCATTGTCTTCAGCGAATTCTTGAGCGCCGGCGCATAGGACGAGCCTTCGGCGTCGGGCCCATGGCAGACGTGGCATTCGGAATGATAGCGCCGGAATCCGGAATAGGAAAACCAGTCGAGGGTGCCGTCGGGCTCGATCTTGTAGGTCGGATCGCCCTTGGCGTCCGTCCATTTGCCGGTTTCGTCCTTTTTGACGGCTGTTGGATCTCCGGGAGGCTCGGCCATGGCGGCGCCTGCGCACGAGAAGAGAGTTGCGGCGCACAAGGCCCGCGCCAGGGAGCTGAGATGCACGTGAGTTTCCTTTGATATTGAATTCTACAACATGGACCCCGGCGCGGCTGCGCCGAGGTCCGTTGTCGTCGCCTACAGGTCTGCTTATTTATGCAGGGTGAACACGGTCAGCGTGCCGCCGAGAGCCGTGTAGTTCGAAAGAGCGGCGTAACCGCCGACCGCGCCGAGACCGGCCGTCGGATCGGTGAGGCCAGCCGCGAGACCGATGCCGGCCCAGCCGCCGACGCCCGAAAGCACCGCGACATACTCCTTGCCATCATGCTCATAGGCGTTGACGTTGCCGATGATGCCCGACGGGGTCTTGTACTTCCACAGCTCTTCGCCGGTCTTGGCGTCGACTGCCTTGAGGTAGCCTTCGAGCGTGCCGTAGAACACGACGTTGCCGGCGGTCGCGAGAGCGCCCGACCAAGCCGAGAACTGCTCCTTGTCCGACCACACGATCTTGCCGGTCTTGGCGTCCCACGCGATGAAATTGCCCATGTTGGTCTGGCCCGGAGGCGGATACATGGACAGGGTCGCGCCGACATAGGGTTGACCGGCGGTGTAGCTCACGCGGAAGGGCTCGTAGTCCATGCACACGTGGTTGGTCGGGACGTAGTTCAGCTCCGTGATCGGCGAGTAGGCGGAAGGCTGTTCGTCCTTCGAGCCGAGCGCCGCGGGGCAGATGCCCTTGTAGTTGACGTCCTCGCCGGCGGAGCCGGGCGCGTATTTCGCGACCACTTCCGGACGGCCATACGTCTTGGACGACTTGTCCATATCGATCTTGGTCGACCAGTTGACGGCCGGATCGTACTTTTCGGCGACGAGAAGCTCGCCGGTCACGCGATCGAGCGTATAGCCGTAGCCGTTACGATCGAAATGCACGAGAACCTTCTTCGAGCCCTGGTTCTGGAGAACCATTTCATTGATGCCGTCATAATCCCACTGATCGTGGGGGGTCATCTGGTAGATCCACTTGACTTCGCCGGTGTCGCCATTACGCGCCCAGATCGACATCGACCACTTGTTGTCGCCGGGACGCTGCACCGGATTCCAGGTCGAGGGGTTGCCGGACCCGTAGTAAACGAGGTTCAGCTCGGGATCGTAGGAGATCCAGCCCCAGGTCGCGCCGCCGCCGATCTTCCACTGGTCGCCCTGCCAGGTGCTGGTGGAGGAATCGGGACCGACCGGCTTGCCGAGAGCGGTGGTCTTCTCGGGATTGATCAACGTGTCCGCATCCGGACCCATCGAATAGCCCTTCCAGGCGAGCTTGCCATCCTTGATGTCGTAGGCGGCCACATAGCCGCGCACGCCGAATTCGCCGCCGGACACGCCGATCAGGACCTTGTCCTTGACGACGAGCGGCGCCGAGGTTCCCGTGGCGCCCTTGGACGGATCGCCGTCCTTGACCTGCCACACAGGCGCGCCGGTCTTGGCGTCGAGCGCGACAAGCGTCGTATCGGCCTGATGCAGGAAGATTTTGCCGTCGCCATAGGCGACGCCGCGATTGACCGTATCGCAGCACATCACCGGAATTACGCTCGGATCCTGCTTGGGCTCATATTTCCAGATGATCCTGCCTTCATTGTTGAGGTCGAGCGCGTAGACGATGTTCGGGAACGGCGTCGAGAAATACATCACGTCGCCGATGACGAGCGGGCCGCCTTCGTGACCGCGCAGAACGCCGGTCGAGAAGCTCCAGGCCGGAACCAGATCCTTGACGTTCTTGTTGGTGATTTGCTTGAGTTCCGAGTAGCGCTGATTGTTGTAATTGCCGGCCGGCATCACCCATTGCTTCGCGTCTTTTTGAAGGGTGACCAATTCGTCATTGGCGAAGGCCGCGCCGTTCGCGATGAGCGCGGATGCGGCGACACAGGACAGTAGCAGTATTTTGCGCATGTATTTCCTCCGGACATTTCATAATGGCTGCGAAGCTTATGGTGCTTCTACAGCATGGTCTCACGTGTCTTTCCGGCAGCGTGTCACCACCTCAGCGAAACTTGAGCGATTGCCGCTTTCGTCCCGCTCCCGTCTTCGAACAGAGCCTCGGCCCCCGACCGTTGGCTCATGAAGCCGGAAAAGTACCGCGCACCTATACATTGTGCGGCCAGTTGACACAATAGTCATCGCGCGAGCCGCTTTCTTCCCGACCGGGAGCCTTCCCGATACGGCATGTGCGCCTCATGCATTTGATTTAACTAATCAATTTAAATCGCGAAGAGTTCTTCAGACCGCCGCGCGGATCGGATTGCGCCCGGAAACCCACATTACAAATGGGAAAAATATCTCGCGACAAACGGGCAAATTGTCTCGCAATTGCGAGGGGAAACCTCCGGTTTGGCCAAGTCGAAGCCGCGTCGGCGCATCGGCGCCCCTGGCCCGAGCCAGGTCCACAAGACGCGCCGCCGCCTTGAGAAACACGCCGCTCGACGCGATCGCGCCGTGGCCTCGATCACGATGCTCCTGGGATCGAATTGTACTGAGCGCATATGGCGCAATCAACCCCTATGCGTCGGGATGGAATGCGGGCGGCAAAGCGGACCTGCCTCATGCCGCTCTAGAAACAGCGGATCTCCGCCTCCGCTTCCGCGCGGCGAAGATCGTCCGACATGGCCTTCGCCTGTGGGCTATTGCGGAACATGTTGCCGACGGCGCCAAGGGCCAGGTCCATGCTCGCAACCGTTTCAGCCGCTTCGTACTTGTCGTAAGGCAGCAGCGAGGCGATCACGTCGATCGAGCAGGCGCAGCGTTTGAGCGCCTCGCGCGTCTCCCCATTGGTCTTCATGCAGACATAGACGAAATCGGCCCGCGCCTCGGTCGGATAATCATTGACGTCGGCGGCGCGCGCGGGGGTCATCGAGAGGACGAGAAGCGCTGCGCTGGCGATTTTCAACATTGCATATTCCATATTGATTCGTGGTCGGACCTGATTTGGCGCCCGAAGCGATCCGGCGCAGGCTTCGCGTCCGCGAGGGGCGTTCCCGAACCGCGACGCCGTCCGGCGCGGCGGAAAGCCGCCCTCAACATAGCCAGAGGCCGATGCGATGGCCAGCGCCAAAAGGCGCCCGCATTTTGCTGCGGCGGAAGCCGAAAGATCCGAGCAGGATGCGAGCGGAAAAGGGGGCTTCCGCTTTGCTTCATCCCGTCCTATCGGCGCGGGTCGCGGCGAAGGCCGGAACCTCCGCCGCGAAAGCCTCGAGCCAGTCGGCGAGCCCCGGAAAGCGCTGGCGCCAGGCGCCCTCGAAACGCAAATCGAGATAGCCGAGCGCCGCCGCGAGACCGATATGCGCCGCATCGCGTTTTCCGCACGGCGGCGCGGCCGCGAAGGCGGCGAGACCCCGCTCGGCCTTTTCGGCCTGCCTCGCCAGCCACGCCGGATCCTGTTTGCCCGGATCGCGCATGCGCTGCTCATAGATCTGGAGGATGCTCGCCTCCATCACGCCATCGGCCAGGGCGGCCCGCGTGAGGCAGTCGAAGCGCGCGGCGGGCGAGGCCGGAATGAGCACGTCGCCGCCGGCAAGATGGTCGAAAAATTCCACGATCACGCGGCTATCGAAATAGGTCGCGCCCCCGCTCAGCGTCAGCACCGGAATCTTGCCCAACGGGTTCAGCTTGGCGAGCGCGCCGTCCGGATCGGCGGTATCGGCGGCGACGATCTCGATCGCTCCTGTCAGGCCGGCGAGGCCGGCGGCGATGCGGACCTTGCGGCCAAAGGGCGATGGCGACGACGTTCGCAAAATCATCATGGCGCTGATCTCTCCGCTGAACGGCCGGCGCGACGCGCGCCCGGGCTGCGCGCCTGATACCCGATCGGCGGCCCGCTGACGAGCTTTAGCCAGCGCCGCGTCAGTCGGCCGGACAGGCGTAGATCGCCTTGATGCGAGACGCAACGCGCAGGCTCGGATAGCCGTCGGCGACATTATTCATAAAAAAAGTGCCGGTTTCGCCCGGTTCGACGATGCCGGACGCGGTCAACGTCACGTCCTGAAGCGCGAGGCTCTGGGCGCCGATCTCGACGCGGCGGATGATCTTGCCCGGGAGCACATTATTGACGTCCCAGGTGAAGGCGTTGGCGAACGCGACGACCGAGGAACTCGCCGAGCGGACTTTCTTAAGCTCGGCGTCGTCGACGGGCTGCGGCTTGCAGGCGTCTATCTTGACGTCGCGCCCCCGCGCCTTGAGGCGCGCCTCAGCCTGCTCCTCGCAGTCGTCGCGGCAATCCGCCATGAGATCGCGAATGCCCTGATCGTCGATCCGGGAATCCGTCATCTTCGACTTGAGGCAGGCATGGAAACAGGTTTCGGCGGCGTGGCCCGATCCCGCCGCCGCGACAAGGGCCCCCGCGCAAACGCCAATCAGCAACATCGCCTTCGCCATCGATGATCTCCCTTCGGCTGCAGCCCACGCGGCGCGATCATCGACCTATACGTTCGGGAACCGTGATTGGGTTCAGCGGCCAGAGCCAGATTGAAGATGTCTTCGCGCTCAGGCGCCTTCGAGCCGCGCGATCAAATGATCGCCCGCGGCGCCGCCGAGCCGCCGGCTGAGGCTTGGCAGCATCTGCCGCGCCTCCGCCTCCAGGCAGAAGGGCGGATTGGCGATGATGAGGCCGTTTCGCGCGAGCGGCCCCCGCGCCTCGGCCAGCCCGACGCCAAGCTCCAGCCGCAGGGTCGAGCCGACGCCGCTCGCCGCAAGATCGCGCCCGAGCGCGGCAGCGAAAGCGTCGGCGGCGGCGCGGTCCTTGACTGGATGCCAGAGCATAAAAACACCGCCCGGCCATTTGCGCGCCGCCGCCGGCAGCGCCCGCGCGAGACGGGCGAACTCATCCGGCGCCTCGAAGGGCGGATCGATCAGCACGAGTCCGCGGCGCTCGACCGGCGGGATGAAGGCCTTGAGCCCATTATAGCCATCGATCCCGATCGCCTTGGCCCGCCGGTCTTTATGCAGATTGGCCTTCAGACGCTCGAAGGCGGCCGGATGGAGTTCGCAGGCGATCAGACGATCTTGCGGCCGCAGCAGGGCCGAGGCAATCAGCGGCGAGCCCGGATAGCGCGGCGGATCGGCGCTCGGAGCGGGATGAGGAAAAGTGGAGCCCACTTTTCCGCCCGCATCACGCTCAAAACTTTTGGGCTGGACCAGCGGCGCGACAATATCGGCGTAGGGCTGGATCAGCGCCTGCGCCGCAGGTTCGAGCGGTCCGTCGAGAAGGCGCTGGACGCCGCCGCGCCATTCGCCGCCGCGCGACGCCGCCTCGCCTGAGAGATCGTAAAGGCCGCTTCCGGCGTGGGTCTCGATGAAGCGCAGCGGCGCCGGCTTCTGGCCAAGGTAAAGCAGGATCCGCGTCAGGATAATATGCTTGAAGACATCGGCGAAATTGCCGGCGTGGAAATCATGCGCGTAATTCAAAGAGTCACAGCGCCGGCGGCACGGCGACCGGCCCGATCGGACAGCCGCGCCGGGCGACCTCCGGGCAGGCGTGAAAATCGCGCAGATCCTTGGAAAAGCAGATCCGCACTTCCTGCAGCGCGCCGCGCGCGCAGGCGACGCCCATCATGCCAGGCCGCAGCCGGTTGTTGGCGGCGATAAAGGCGCGTTCGATGTCGATCGCGGTCCAGTTCTGGTCCGCCGTCGCCTTCTGGAACGGCGGCGGGATCACGATGGCGTCATGCGCGCGCCGCACATCGGCAAAATAATCCGTCGGGCTTTTCCCGGCGCAGACGCCGTGCTTGCGCCATTCATAGCGCGCGAGGCCCTCGCTCGGGTAGAGGCCCGCCGCCCCCTGCAGGGCGATGCGCGAGGGCGTTTGCGCGCCGGAGCCGCAGTCCTGCGGATAGCCATGCTCATATTGCGGCCAGAGGCCATGCACGACGAAGCCAAGGCCCGCGCCCGGATCGCACTGTCCACGCGCTCTGGCGCCCGCCGGCGTGCGGCAGAAGCCCGGCGACCAGGACAGCGAAAGCACGTAGAAATCGAATTCGCCAGCAACGCCGGATGCGCCGCCCGGCCCGCGGCGCGGCTGATAGGCCGGCTGGAGCGAAGGATCGCCAACGGGCGCGGCTGGCTTCGCCTGATCGGCGCATTCATCGAGAACGCAGCCGGAGTTTTCCGCGCGGGCGCCAGCCGCAAAGCTGAGAAAGAGCGCGGCCGCGATCAGCGGCCGCAGCGCAGAGAGATCAAGGCGCGGACGCGGCATCGGGCGCCTCAGGGCCGCGCCATCTTGCAGTTCGGCGCATTGGCGTCGAAACGGTCGAGGCCGTTGACGCACCATTCGATGCCGAACTGGTCGCCGATGCCGCCAAGATCCTTCGAGATCGAATAATCGACCGAGCGCACCTTGGCGTCGCTCATGTGGACGCGGGCCTCGCAATAGCGCCGCGGAATGTAATCGAGGCCGTTCGAGCGGAAGCCGATCTCGCGAATATCCTCGAAGGCCACGATTTCGAGGCCGGTGCGCCAGAATTCGCTTTCACGTTCATGAAAACGGGCCAGGATTTCGTTCAGCGGCGCATCGTCGGCGCAGGCGGGGAGCACGCTGTCAAAGGGCTCATAGCGCCGCTCCGACGGCACCAGCGGACGGGCCAAAGAGGGGATGGCGGCTCCAAGGCTCGCGGCAAACAGCGCGGCCGTCGCGAGGGCCGCGGCAAAACCGGAAATCCTGTGCGCCATCGAAGAAGCTCCGCCATAGAGATCAGAGCGCCCGTCGGGACAAAGCAGAGACGCTCCAAAACGCCGGGGACGATGCGTCGCAAAGGTCTAGCCGTCAAGAGGGAGCCCGCCCTTTCGCCCAGGCGCCGCCGCGCTTCGCCGGCCGGCTGCGCAGAAAAAATTCCCGCCGTCAGAACCGGAACGCCTGAAACGGTCTATAATATAAAAAGGGAGAACAAGCGCCGTTCGCGCCGGACGAATGCGCCCATTGCGACAGACCGCCGTTCTCGAAGCGCGCCGGAACCAGGCGCGGCGCCTGCGCGCGGCCTTGAACGGCCTACCCGTCCGCCGCCTGATGGAGTGCGGTCACATGACGACTGTCAAGCAGTTGCTCGATCACAAGGGGCATGCGGTCTATTCGATCCGTCCGGACGCCACGGTCTATGACGCGATCAAGATGATGGCCGACAAAAACATCGGTTCGCTGGTCGTGATGGATGGCGGCAGGCTCCTCGGCATCATAACGGAGCGGCACTATGCAAGGAACATCGTGCTGGCGGGCCGCGCTTCGCCGGCGACCCCCGTTAGCGCCATCATGGAGACCAACGTGGTCTACGCCACGCCCGAGGAGACGGTGGAAGAATGCATGGCCGTCATGACCGACAAGAAGATCCGGCATCTTCCGGTCATTCAAAATGGAGAGCTGATCGGCGTGATATCGATCGGCGATCTCGTCCAGGCGATCATTAGCCACCAGCAATTCACGATCGAACAACTGGAGTTATATATTCTATATTCACCACTGAGCTGGGGGCGTTGAAAATTTTGGGACGAAGCGGGAGCCGCACCGTCCGGGCCAGGGGCTTGGAGGCGGCCCCCGCGCGATCAACCGTTTCCCACGACGCCGCGCCCGCCCAATGAAGATGCGCGATGACGGATCGCCAGGTCCGTCTTCGCAGTGCTTGACCAGCATCAATGCGGTTGCGCCGCGGCGGCATAGCTTCCAGCGCTGCGGCTTTCATACACGGGCCGAAAGGACGCCCAATTCGAGGCGCGAACCTGCGAAACCTAAATTGGCGAGGAAGCCTCGGAGCTGGGGGAAAGATGATCACGACATTCGTGCGTCTCAAGACGGAACGCGCCATCATTCCGGCGATCTTGAAAGATGGCGTCTACTACGATCTTTCGGCGATCGCGTCCGACATTTCGGCCGAGGCGATCGCCAGCGGCGCGCTCGACGGCGTCAGCGTCGACGGTCTCCCGATGATCGAAAACGCGGCTTCGCTGGAGGCGCCGATCGCCGGCGTGCGTCAGATCGCGGCGACCGAATTCAACTACAAGGCGCACATCGCCGAATTCAAGGTTCCAACACCGACCGAGCCGGAACTTTTCCTAAAATCGCTCGCCTCGCTGACCGGTCCATTCGATCCCGTTCGCCGCGGCCCTAACCCCGGCTGCAAGCTCGACTGGGAAGTCGAACTCGGCATCGTCATCGGGCGCGAGGCAGAGGACATCGACCGCGAGCAGGCTGGGAACTACATCTTCGGCTATCTTTGCATCAACGATATCTCAGACCGCGCCACCCAGATCGACGCAGACAAGCAACAGCACCTTGTCCGCGCCAAATCGCGCCGCACCTATTCGCCCGTCGGGCCATATCTTGTGCGCGGCATCGACCCGGGCGACCTCGGCCTCTGGACCAAGGTCAACGGCGTCTTCGAGCAGCAAGGCAACACCTCCGACATGCTGTTCGACGTTTACGACATCGTGGCCTATTTCTCGCGCTACCTGCCGCTGCTGCCGGGCGACATCATCGCCACGGGAACGCCGCCGGGCGTCGGCTTCGGCAAGAACCGCTTTCTCAATCCCGGCGACGTTCTGGAATGCGGCGTTGCCGGGCTTGGCGCCCAAAGGCATCTCGTGGTCGCCTGATCGCGAGCGACGCTCGCGACCTCAGTTGCATACGCGACCAAGAAAGCCGGCAGGCCGAAAACCCAACTGACCATCGCCGCGACGTCTCAGCCCCGGTTGTAAACATCCTGCAGACGGACAATGTCGTCCTCGCCGAGATAGGAGCCGGTCTGCACCTCGATCAGTTCGAGATCGATGCGGCCCGGATTGGCCATGCGGTGGACGCAGCCGATCGGCAGATAGATCGATTCATTCTCATGCACGAGCACGACCTCGTCGTCGCGCGTGACCTCGGCGGTGCCCTTCACCACGATCCAGTGCTCGGCGCGATGGAAATGCTTTTGCAGCGACAGCCGCTCGCCGGGCTTTACGACGATGCGCTTGACCTGATAGCGCGCGCCCTGATCGACCGATTGATAATAGCCCCAGGGCCGATAGGAGCGCTTGTGGTGGAGCGCCTCCGCGCGATTGTCGGTTTTCAGCTTGTCGACGAGTTGCTTCACGTGATCGCCATACGCATTGTCGAGGACAAGCACGGCGTCCTGTGTGGTGACGACGATGACATTGTCTACGCCGACGATTGTGGTCAGATGATCGGGCGAACGCACGAGGACGTTCGACGCATGCATGACGACGCCATGGCCGCGAACCGAATTGCCCTTTTCGTCGCGATCCGACAATTCCCAGACGGCGGCCCAGTTGCCGACGTCCGACCAGCCGATGTCGGCGGGGACGACGGCCGCCTTGTCGGTGCGCTCCATGACCGCATAGTCGATCGAGATCTTCGGCGCGCGGCTGAAGGCCTCCTTGTCGAGCACGACGAAATTCAGGTCGACCTTCGCCTTGGCGACGGCCTCAGCCGCCGCCTCCGCGATGGCGGGGGCGAATTTCTGCAGTTCGGCCTGCATCACATCGGCGCGGAAAAAGAAATTGCCGGAATTCCACAGATAACCCTCGGCGATGTAGCGCTCCGCCGTGGCGGCGTCCGGCTTTTCGACGAAGCCGGCCACCTTCAGCACCGCGCCGTCCTGCGTCACCGGCTTGCCGGTCTTGATATAGCCATAGCCGGTCGCCGGTCCCGTCGGCTTGACGCCGAGCGTCACGATGTAACCCAGCGCGGCCGCCTCCGCCGCCTGTTTGCACAGCGCGATGAAGCCCTGCCTGTCCTGCACGACGTGATCGGCGGCGAGCACCGCGACGATCGTGTCGGGGCCGGCTTCGGCGGCGATTTCCGCGCCGACCGCGACGGCGGGGCCGGAATCGCGGCGGACCGGCTCCAGAACGATGCGCGCCTCAAGGCCGGTCTCGGCCAGCTGCTCGGCGACGAGGAACCTGTATTCCTGATTGGAGATCACGACCGGCGTTTCGAACACGCTGTCGTTGAGCATTTCGGCCGCGGTCTGGAAGGTCGAACGGGCGCCGATGAGGGAGATGAATTGCTTCGGCAGGCTTTCGCGCGAACTCCGGCCAGACCCGCGTGCCCGAGCCGCCGCACATGATGACCGGAAGGATTTTCGCCATTCTTAACATCCCCCTTAACATCGACTTGGAACATCGACTCGAAAAATCGACTTGGCCAAACCGGCTGAGACGTCCGCCGGGATCGCGTTTTCTACGCTGGTATACGACCGCTTGCGTCAAGCGGCCAAGACCCAGTTACGTTGTGATTTTCGCGCTTTGCCCGGATAAGCTGCATCCAGCCCAGACGATCCGGCCCCGCCGCGCTCCAGCCCCCGTCGAGGGGAGCCGGATTGAGCTGAACGGCTGCAGTGACGACTATATACGGGCCTTTGCGAAATGTCGCCCCCCGCCGGCGCCGCCTGCGACTGGCCGCGGATTCTGCGTTTGACGACGTCGCGCCGATGGCCCAGATTTCCGCCGCCCCGGCGTTTCACCCGCGACGCAAGCCAAATCATGGGCGGAAGCCGGCCGGCCAGGAAAACGCCGGCCAAGAGAAACCTTGCCGAGAAGGCCCATGAATGGGGAGACCTGATTTTCGCATGGAGCGCCAGCTCGCCAGGCGCGGCGTCTGGCCGGTGGCCGGCGTCGACGAGGCCGGACGCGGACCCCTCGCCGGGCCCGTCGCGGCGGCGGCGGTCATCCTCGATCCGCGGAATTTGCCGCGCGGGGTCAATGATTCCAAGCTCTTGACGCCCGACGCGCGGGAAGATCTGTTCGAGGCCATCATGGCCCGCGCGCTCGCCGTCGCCATCGGCTTCGCCACCGCGGCGGAAATCGACGCCGTGAACATCCGGCAGGCGACCTTCCTCGCCATGCGCCGCGCGCTCGGCGCGCTTTCCGCGCGCCCCGCCTACGCCCTTATCGACGGCAATGACCTTGCGCCCGGCCTTTGCTGCGCGGGCGAGACCATCGTCAAGGGCGATGGCGCGATCCTCTCCATCGCCGCCGCCTCCATCGTCGCCAAGGTCGCCCGCGACCGGCTGATGCGCCGCCTCTGCGCCATCCATCCCGCCTATGGTTTCAGCCAGCACGCCGGCTATGCGACGCGGGCGCATCTCGCCGCCATCGAGGCGCATGGTCCGTGCCCGTATCATCGCCTGAGTTTCAGCCCGTTCCGGCGAGGGTCTGAGCCGGCCCTCGCGGGACCGTCGGCAAAGAGGAGATTTCGATGAACGCGCCCGCACCCGTAACGAGGGAAGCCTCCCTGGACGCGCGCCTCGAAAAGCAGCGCGCGGCGTTTTTGCGCGAAGGCCCGCCGACGCTTGCCGAAAGGATCGCCGATCTTACAAAGCTGAAGACCGCGCTGCTGGCGCGGCGCAACGAATTCGCCGCGGCGGTCAACGCGGACTTCAGCCATCGCTCAGCCTATGAGACGATGATCATGGAGATCGTCCCCCTCGTTCAGGGGATCGGCTATCTGAAGCGCAATCTGAAAGGCTGGATGCACCCGCGCCGCCGCCGCGTCGGCCTCAGTTTCCTGCCGGGCAAGGCGCAGATCCGCTATCAGCCGCTTGGCGTCGTCGGCATCATGTCGCCTTGGAATTATCCGCTGTCGCTGACCCTGATGCCGCTGGCGACCGCCATCGCCGCGGGCAACCGCGCCATGATCAAGCCCTCCGAATTCACGCCGAAGACGACCGAGCTTCTCGCCGCCATGCTGGGCGAGACCTTCGCCGAGGAGCAGGTCGCCGTCGCGACCGGCGGCCCGGAGGTCGGCGCGGCTTTTTCGGCGCTCCCCTTCGATCATCTGATCTTCACCGGCAGCACGGCCGTCGGCCGCGCCGTGATGCGGGCGGCGAGCGACCATCTCGTGCCGGTCACGCTGGAGCTTGGCGGCAAATCGCCGGCCATCGTGGAGCCGGGTTTCCCGCTGGAGCGCGCCGCCGCGCGCATCGCCGCCGGCAAGCTCGCCAATGCCGGCCAGACCTGCATCGCCCCGGATTACGCGCTACTGCGCGAGACCGACATCGAGCCTTTCATCGCCGCGTTCAAGGCCGCCGCTTTGAGGCTCTATCCCGGCGGCGCGGCGGACCCCGCCTTCGCCGCAATCGTCAATGCGCATCATCACGCCCGGCTCGAAGGGTTGATCGCGGACGAAGGCGGGCGCATGATTTAGCGGGAGACAAGCCATGGACGTCAAGGCGGCAGGCGTCGAGCCGGGGCAGCGACGCCTCAACGGTCCGCAGACGACGGGCCGCGATTACCGTTCCCTGAGCGAGGCGCGGTTCGCCGTAAGGCGCACCAACGACGTCGCGATCACGGTGCGCGACGGCGCGCAGCTTCGCGCCGACCTCTACCAGCCCGACGCCGAGGGCCGATTTCCGGCGCTGATCTCCTTTTCCTGCTATCCTCGCCAGATCCAGGATCTCGGCGCGCCGGTCGGCTTCATCGAAGCGGGCGCCACCGATTTCTTCGTCCCGCGCGGCTATGCCCAGATCATCGCCAATGCCCGCGGAACCGGCGGCTCGGACGGCGTCTGGACCCTTCTCGACCAGCAGGAGCGCGACGACCTTTTCGATCTCGTCGAATGGGTCGCCGCACAGCCCTGGTGCGACGGCAATGTCGGCATGCTCGGCATCAGCTATTTCGCCATGGCGCAGATCGCCGCCGCGGTCGAGCGTCCGCCGCAACTCAAGGCTATATTTCCGATCGCCGCCACCGACGACGTCTTCGAGGTCGTTTGGCATCATGGAATGCTCAACGCCGGCTTCATTTCCGCGTGGCTTCCAGCCGTCGGCGTGATGGCCGGCAAAGACCCGCAGTTCTGGCATAAGGAGCGCTTCAACATCATCCGGCATATCCTCGCCGTCCCGGCTATCCACGAGCGGCTTGGCCATCTCAACGGCGAGGCGATCGTCGCCGTTCTGAAGAACCTCATCCACGCCCATTACGCCGAAGAGCCGTTCGGGCGCCTCTGGCGCGAGGTCGCCGTCGAGCATCCGACGCATGATGCGTTCTGGGACGCGCGCGACATGCGCGCCCGTCTCGGGCGCGTCGATATCCCGGTCTATCTCGGCTGCGACTGGGAGAATGTCCCGATGCACCTGCCCTCGACCTTCGGCGCCCTGAAAGCGCTGGCGCACAACGCGAACGTGCGCGTCGCCCTGCTGCCGGCCGGCGGCTTGTCGTGGCCGTGGGAGAGTCTGCATTACGAGGCGCTGGCCTGGTACGACCATTGGCTTAAAGGGCGCGATACCGGGATCATGGATGGGCCGCCGATCCGCTATGTGCTGCCTGGCGCGCAGGGCTGGCGGACCGCTGAAACATGGCCGCCGGCCGAGAGCAGGTTGACCGCCTTCGCGCTGCGCGCCGACGGGTCGCTTGCCGAGCAGGAGGGCGAGGCCGGAGCGAGATCATACCTCTACATGCCCGCCGATTCGGGCCTGCCCGCGCACGCAAATCCGCCCGAACTGCCGTCCTCGCTCACATGGGAGACGGCGCCCATGACCGCCGACTTCGATTTCGCCGGCAATATCGAGCTTGAACTCGATGCGACCATCACGGCGCTCGATACGGGCTGGATCGCCGTGCTCTATGACGTAACGCCCGAAGGAAAGGCAACGGCGGTCACGGCCGGCTGGCTGCGCGCCGCCCTGTCGCGCGTCGATGCGGCGGCGAGCGCGCCCGGCGCGCCCGCGCTCGATTGCCGCGAACCCGTCCCCATTCCGCTCGGACAGCGCGTCGCTTATCGGATTCCAATGGTCCCGAACGCCCGCCGCATCGCCGCCGGGCGCCGGCTGCGCCTCGTCCTCGCCTCGGCGGACGAACTGGACGACGCGCCGACGATCATGGGCTTCACCCACGTCTCAGTCCGCGAGGCAAGCGTCAACACCATCTACAGCGCGTCGCGCCTGCTGCTGCCGGTCCTGCCCGCGTGAAGCCGCGCGGACGCTTAGCCCTTTAGCGAGGCGCCCAGCCGGTCGAGCAGAAATCCTGTCCCGCGCTCGCGCGAGCCGGCGTCGTCATAGCCGTCGAGAAAGGCGCCTTGTTCATTCACCACCAACCGCGTGCCGGCGCCAGCCGGCTCAAGCTCGATGGTGGCCAGCGAGACCGAGATCTTGCGGTCGTCGAGGTGCATCGCATAGGCGTAGACGAGGCGCGCGTTCGGGATCACGTCGAAATAGATCGCCTCGAAATGCGTGGTGACGCCGCTCGACCAGCGCCCCTTGAGGCATTCGCGTCCGCCCGGGCGAACATCCATCTCGCGCTCAACAATCTCATAGCCGTCGCCGCCGCTGAACCAGCGCGCCTTGGCCGCCTTGTCGGTCAGCGCGCGAAACACTTGCGCCGGCGTCGCGTCATAGGTGCGATCCAGCGTAAAAGAGGCGTGCACGACGGAGCGGTTCTCCGCGGTCTTGATGCGCGCCACCTCGCGCTCCAGTTTGTCGAGCGTCGTGCGCCAGCCCTCGGGAGCGCCCTCGATCGCAAACAGGAAGGCCGGGTCGAAAATCTCATAGATCTGGCGCACGGTCATGCGCGTGCCGGCGCCTTCGTCGCTGAAGGTGACGGTGGTGTGCGCATTGAATTTCTGTTCGGCGCCGACCGCGAGCCCGGTGCGGAACACGAGCCGCTCCGGCGCCGCGATCTCGATATATTCGCCTCTAGACCAGAAGTCCCGCCCCTCTGGCGAGCGCATGCAGACGTCGAAGACGCCGCCCGGCCGGAAATCGACCGTCGCCTCGGGCACGCTATAACTCTCCGGACAGAACCAGCGCTTGACATGCTCCGCGCTGCCCCACGCCTTGAACACCAGCGCGCGCGGCGCTGCAAAGTGGCGCGCAATCACGAGTTCAGGCGGTGCGCCTGTCGTCAACTCATTCGCCTGACCCATCGCCGTCTCCTTTGGCATTCAATTCTTCAAGGTAGCCGCCGAGCCGATCGAGCCTTCGCTCCCACTCGCCGCGGCGCGCGTTGATCCATTGCTCGGCGAGGCTGATCGCCTTCGGTTCGATCCGGCAGGTCCGCACCCGGCCGATTTTTTGCGAAACCACCAGTCCCGAGCCCTCCAGTATGGAGAGATGCTGCATCACCGCCGGCAGCGACATGGCGAGCGGACGCGCAAGCTCGCTGACCGAGGCGGGGCTCCGCGACAGCCGCTCGAGCATCGCCCGCCGCGCCGGATCTGCGAGGGCGTGAAAGGTGAGGTCGAGCGCGGTCGATTGGTTAAGCATATACTTAACTATCATGACGCAAACGATTAAGCAATCACTTTAGTATCGTTTTCTCGCCGGGAGATCGCCGCCAAGGCAACGCGCCGCCGACCTGAAAACAGCGCTGAGAGATATGAGGTGTCGACTGTATTCATACACGCGCCGACACTTGACGACAATAAATAACACGGTGAAATTAGGTATTGATTAAGGTCAATGATAGAAGCGGAATGACTGATAATTTTGTCACAATGATGAAGCGGCGATATAGTTTACGCCGTCCAAAAAACAATTCGGCGGAAGCAGCAGAACGACGCACCGTTTAGCCAAAGTGCGAAACGAAGCTTCTTCCGGGTAGGCCGACTTGAGCGACATAACGCTTGAGCTGGTCCGTGAGGAGACTAAATGAAACACCCGCCGGAAACCCACCTCAATATCCTCTCGGTCGCCGAGCGCCTGTTCTCCGAGATTGGGTTCGAAAAAACGACGATAGCCGATATCGCCCGGGAATTGCGCATGTCGCCGGCCAACGTCTACCGCTTCTACGTGGCGAAGGCCGAGATCAATGAAGCGGTGGCGCACCGCCTTCTTGGCGCGACTGAGGCCGCCGGCGACAGCATCGTCCAGAACTCGGAGCCGGCGCGCGAGAAATTGCGGGCGTTGCTGGCCATGATGGAAGCAGCCAACGAGCAGCGATTCATCTCCAATCGCAAGTTGCATGATTTGCTTGAGAGGGCATTCAGTGAGAACTGGTCCATCGCCCGCAAGCACACGCAAAAGTTCACCAAGCAGCTCCGCGAAATCATTTCCCAAGGCAATCGCGACGGCGCCTTCGCCGTCGGCGACTGCGAACGCGCGGCAACCATCATGCGCAGCGCCAGCATCCGGTTCTGGCATCCCCACCACTTGGCGGAAGGCGCGCAAGAACCCGAGCCGACGCTGGATGACATGGTTGATTTTTGCCTTGCCGCCTTCGCGCATGGGGCGCCCGCGGCGAACGCCAGCAACCTCGACAGCGCCGATCCCGCAGCTCAACGCGACAAGACAGCCGCAAACTAAATCTTCGCTGGAATGATTTGACGCCAAGCGCGTAGCGCGCGTCGCATGTGGCGGGCTTCCCTGCGCGGCCGACTCCGCAGATGCGGCGCGACCGGAATGCCCGCCAAAGATGCGCCTTCGCGGAGCTGGACGATCCGCGCAAATTCGGCAAATCTCCCGCCCACGTGATTTGGCTCCGGCCGCCGCCGGACGTAATGAAACGCGGGTCTGACTTCATCCCGCAATTCCGGCCGCGAAGGCGCCCCCTCCGATGACTTCGAGCCCCGCGCCGGACAGCCGCCAGGCTTATCTCGCCGGCATCGCCTGCTACGTGCTTTGGGGCATTCTGCCGCTCTATTTTCACCTGCTGGCCGCGTTCGGCGTCGGATCTTTCGAGATGGTCGCCAATCGCGCCCTTTGGGCGGCGCCCTGGGCGGGCGCGCTCGTCCTGCTCGCGCGGCAGGGCGGCCATGTCGCGGCGGTTCTGCGGCGCCCGAAAACGCTCGGCATCCTCGCGCTCTCGACACTCGCCATTCTCTGCAACTGGACGATCTATGTCGCGGCGGTGAACGCCGGCCACGTCATCGAGGCGAGCCTCGGCTATTACATCAATCCGCTGATGAACATGGCCGCCGGCGCGCTATTGTTTCGCGAACGGATGGACCGCGCCGGCAAGATCGCCGTCGGCTTCGCGACTATCGGCGTCGCCATTCAGACCGCGGCGCTTGGCGCGATCCCCGTGATCTCGCTCAGCCTCGCCACCACCTTCTGCATCTACGCCATCCTGCGCAAGCAGGCGAAGGCCGACGCGCAGACGGGCCTCTTCATCGAATGCGCCTATCTCACCCTCCCCGCCCTCGTCTACGTGCTGCATCTGCAGGCGAGCGGCGCCGGCCATCTCGGCGCCGGCGCCGCTGCGACGCTGCTGCTGATGGCGGCAGGCCCGGCGACGGTGGTTCCGCTCGCCCTTTTCGCCTGGTCGGCGCGCCGGCTGGCCCTGAGCGCGGTCGGCTTTCTGCAGTTCATCGCGCCGACCCTGCAATTCGCGCTCGGCGTCGCTTTCGGCAAATCGCTGACGCCGATGCGCGCCCTATCCTTCGCCTTCATCTGGCTCGGCGTCGGCGTCTTCGCCTTCGGCGCGTGGCGGCAGACGCGCGTACTGGAGGCGGTGTAGAGAAGCGCCGTCCAAAAACGGGACAGGCCCGGCGCCCCATCCGTAACGCGCCCTTCATCTTGATCAAGGTAAACAAAGACCGTCACTTGCGTAGCGGTTTTTAATCATGCGTCCAGCATCCGCCGGAGCGGCAACGCTCGCCAACGGCGCCACTTCCCCGATCAAGGTTCTGCGTACGGGGACGTCGCCGAAGCGAGCGCCCTTTCCGGCGGCTGTCGGAACGCCGCCGCCGCTGAACGAGATCCTCGTCGGCGATTGCCTCGCCGAGCTGGCGCGCTTGCCCGCCGCCAGCGTCGATCTCGTCTTCGCCGATCCGCCCTATAATCTACAGCTCGAATCGAGCCTGTCGCGGCCGGACCAGAGCCTCGTCGACGCCGTCGACGACGATTGGGACAAATTCGCCAGCTTCGCCCATTACGATTCCTTCACGGCGTCATGGCTCGAAGCGGTGCGCCGCGTGATGAAGCCGGACGCGACGCTCTTCGTCATCGGCTCCTATCACAACATCTTCCGCGTCGGCTCCCTGTTGCAGGATCAGGGCTTCTGGATCTTGAACGACATTGTCTGGCGCAAGACCAACCCGATGCCGAATTTTCGCGGCCGGCGCTTCACCAATGCGCATGAGACGCTGATCTGGGCCGCAAAGGACCAGAACGCCAAGAACTACCGCTTCAATTACGAGCTGCTCAAAGCCGGCAATGAGGATTGCCAGCTTCGCTCCGACTGGCTGTTTCCGATCTGCACCGGCGGCGAGCGGCTGAAGGATTCCAACGGCCGCAAGACCCACCCGACGCAAAAGCCCGAGGCCCTGCTGACGCGCATTCTTCTCGCCGCCACCAATGCCGGCGATGTCGTGCTCGATCCCTTCTTCGGCTCGGGCACCACAGGCGCCGCCGCCAAACGGCTGGGGCGCGATTTCATCGGCATCGAGCGCGACGAAACCTACGCCGCGGCAGCCCGCGCGCGCATCGACGCCGTCGAGCCGCTGCCGCCGGAGTCCATCGCAACCACGCCAAGCAAGCGCTCCGAACCGCGCGTCGCCTTTTCCGCCATCGTCGAGGCCGGCCTCATCGCGCCGGGCGCAACGCTCTTCGACGAAAAGCGCCGCCACAAAGCCACCGTCCGCGCGGATGGAACCATCGCGCTCGGCGCCGTCGTCGGCTCGATCCACAAGATCGGCGCGCTGGCGCAGGGCCTGCCCGCCTGCAACGGCTGGACCTACTGGCATTTCGCGCAAGAGGGAAAGCCAGCGCCAATCGACTCGTTGCGCGCCCTGGCGCGGGAGCAACTGCGCGAAGCAGGAGAATAGCCCGGGGGCGATCAGACTTTCTTCAGCGTGTAGCGCACAGTCTGAGCCTTGATCTTGCCGTCCTGAAACAGAAACGTGTCGACGCCGTCGTCGGCATAGGTCTTTTCCGCTTTCGCCTTCCATTCCAGAAACAGGATGTCGCCCTCAAACAGCACGGTGGGGACCTCCCAATCCGCCTTGGGCAGATCGGCGAGCAGATTGACGAAGGTCTCGCGAACCCCCGCCTTGCCCTTCTTGACGCCGCCCGGGCTCAGGATGACCGCGTCATCGGCGTAGTCGGACACAATGCCTTCGAGATCTCCGGCGATGAGAGTTTCGGCGTGATGCTGGAATATCTCTTGCGGCGTGCGCGTTGACATGTCGGCTCCCTGAGGTTTGCGAGCGGGGCTGATCCCCGGCCTCGCTGGCGTCAGCCCATTTTGAATCGCCCGCTGCGCCCGCGCAAGGCCCCGCGCCGCATAAGCTTGCATTGAAAAACTCCCGGCGTTGGACGAGCCGCTGGGGCCACGCAAAAACAACGCCGGTTTCATCGCTGAAACCGGCGTCCTGGCTTAGCGTCGCCGCGCCTGTCCACGCGGCGAAATCATGAGCGATCAGTCGCGCGACCAATCGTCGAAATTGAACAGGTCCATCATATCGCCGATGGCCGGGGCGTTAACCGGAATATAGGGGTTCGACTCCGTCAGCGGGTTCGGCAGATTGTCCCGGCTCCGCTTGGTGATCGGGCCAAGCCCCCAGTTCGCTTCGATGAACTTCAGCGTCGAGACGTGATCCGTATAGCTGTGCGAGATGTGCCCGCCCTTGCTGTAGGGCGAGACGACGATCATCGGGATGCGGGTGCCGTCGCCGAAATAGTCAACCGGCTGAACGTAGCCGGAATCCCAGTATCCGCCGCCTTCGTCGAAGGTGACGAAAATCGCCGTTTCGGCCCAAAGCTTCGGGTTGGCTTTCACGCCATCGACGATCTTCTTGACGAAGCCCTCGAACAGATTGAGCTTCGAGGAAGCCGGATGGCCGTCGACAATGCCGCTCGGCTTGACGTAGGAGACGGCCGGCAGCGTGCCTTTTGCGACGCTCGCGTAGAAATCGGTCGTATCCTTGAGGTGCGCCGTGCGAACCGCGGCGTTGGTCATGATCGAGGTCGAGTACTGAGCCCAGTTGCAGATGTTGCAGTAGGCGTCTTCAGCGTTGGTCTGGTACTTGTCTTTGAGATAGCGATTGAACTGATCGCCGTAGTAGGCCCAGGAGATTTTCTTTTCGTTGAGAGCGTCGCCGATCGTGCGAACCGTCTGCGGCGGGATTGTGAACACATACGATTTGGGATCCGTATAGGCATTGCTGCCGTCGCCGAAATAGCCCGGATTGTAGTTGTTGAGAAGGTAGTAATGTCCCTTCTCACAATTGGCCTTGACTTTGTGCTCCAGCGTATTGAGGTAGTTCAAGATGGGCGCAACGCCGGGTTGGCTCGGGTCCGAGCAATCTGTGTAGGATCCACCGCCGTAATTGACGTTGCCGGAAGTCCCGCCGTAGCCGTCCTGCAGGTAATAGTTATTCGTACCCGGACGGGGATTCGGATTTTCGATCTCATTCAGCGCGTTGACGTAGCCGGGAACGATCGTGCCAGGGGCCGCGGCGTTGACCGGATTATGCGGCGGAGTCAACGGCTTGCCTTTGCCATCGCTGAACCAGAATGCGTCGCCGGAGCCGAGCATGATGTGGTTGGCGCCGGTGCCGCCTTGCACCGCCTGATGAAAATTGTCGCTCATCGAATAGGTGTCGGCGAGTTCCTTCAGATAAGGCGCATCGCCTTGCTGGACGTTGAAGAAGCCCATCGACGTCGAGCCTTCGCCGGTCGACAAATCGTTGAAGCCCGCGGGCTGCGCCTTGCCGTTCGAACCAGCGCCGACCGAGACCTCAACCCATGGGAAAAGATCAGAGAGGCAGCCCCAGCCATTATGATTGTCGGCCCCAGCGCTGTCGCAGTCGAGCTGCTGCCACATCTGATAGAAGCGATGCACAGGGCTCGCCGCATAGGCGTCGTAAGGAAATGCCTTTGACGTGAGCTGGAACGGTCCGGGCGGAAGATGGCTCGCATCGTGGCCGGCATAGGAGATGCGCTTGTCGGGCGTCTTGCTCGTCTGGCCGGTGCCGCCGGTCAGAATATACTGATAATAACCATCCGCCAGACCATTTTCGAGCGTCTTGACGAATGCGAGATTGGGGGCGGTGACGCAGGATGTGCCGGTGGTGACGCCGAGAGCGGTGCAAACGGCGGGCGTCGACGCGCCGCCGACAAGCGCCGGCGGCAGGACCGTGTAGGGAGTCTTGGCTGGCGTCAGCTCATATTGCTTTGCGTCGAACGCCTTGTACTGTAGCGCCTCGCCATAATTCTCGCCGGGCTCGCCATTGGCCTGGACGATCTTGCGCGAAAGCAGGTTCAGAACTTTTTCGCCCTTGTTCACGGGCTTGTAAGTGGCGAAAATGTGATCAAATGTACGATTCTCGCCAATGATGATGATGACGTGCCTGATCGGCGTCAGCGTCGCGCTATCGTCCTCCGCAGCCATGGCGACCGGCGCCATCGCGTTGCTGGCCATGACGCCGACCGCGACGCAGGACAAAAGCCGGTGTTTCAGGCTTTTTCGTTGTGGATCATTGCCTTGCATGTTTCCCTCCAGGATGCCGGGAACTGAAAGCGCCCGTCCGATGGCACGCTAGGAGGCGGAGTTATCGTTGCGTTGACGCTTTTGCGAAAACTAAATAAGAAAATTTCTTCCGGGAGAGCGCCAAGCGTGGCGCGTTTTTCCGCGAGAGTGCGCGGCGCGGCTTGGCGTCGCAACATCGGGCGCCCCGCGCAAATACCGTAGTTTCTCTCTACGCAGCTTCTACTCAAACGCCACGACGAGGCCGAGCCTGTCAAATTCCGCCTCGATCGCCTGCGCGATGGATTGCAATTGCTCGACGCTGATCTCTTCGCCCTCATGCGGCGGGTCGAAACTGACGATCTGGTCGAGGTCGATCACGAAGTCGGCGGGCTCTTCCATATCCTGAAGGGCGGGCGCCGAGCGAATCGTCAACACCCGCTCGCCCCAGAGAACGCGGACCGCGCCCTCGGTCAGGATGATCTGCGGCCCCGCTCGCCTCGCCATGCTTCGCCCACCCCTTCCGCCCTGCTTCACGCGAAACGCCTTGCCGCCCGCGCCGCGTCGATCGCCTTGCGCATCAGGCTCGGCAGAGCTTCGGCGTCAAGGCTCATCGTCCAGCGGCAGCCTTCCGGCGCTGGCCGGCCCGCTTCAACTTCGGCGACATATATCGATAGCTGCAATTCAAAATGTGTAAACCCATGCGCGACAAATCCGCCGAGCCTGCGGTAGCGCGCCTTGCATCGGCGCGAGCCGGCGCGCCGCGCTTTCGTCGAAATCGGCGCTCCAGGGCGTGCCGGGGATTTCCGTCATGCCGCCGAGCAGGCCCTTTTGCGGGCGCGTTCGCACCAGAACCGCGCCATCGGCGCGCAAGATGTAGAAGGCCGCGCCGCGCCGCAGGGGGCGGACGGGTTTTTGCCCCTTGACGGGAAAACGCGCCGGGTCGCCGCCCGCCCGCCCGGCGCAGACGGGGCTCAGCGGACAGATGACGCAGGCCGGATTTTTCGGCGCGCAGATGGTGGCGCCAAGATCCATCATCGCCTGCGCATGGTCGCCGGGGCGCTCCTTTGGGGTCAACGCCGCCGCCCGTTCGCGGATCAGGGGCTTTGCGGCGGGCAGCGGCGTTTCGATGGCGAAGAGGCGCGCCACGACCCGCTCGACATTGCCGTCGACCACCACGGCCCTGCGCCCGAAAGCGATGGCCGCCACCGCCGCCGCCGTATAGGGGCCAAGGCCGGGCAGCGCGCGCAGCGCCGCCTCTTCTTCAGGAAAACGCCCGCCAAACTGCGTCGTCACGGCCCGCGCGCAGGCGTGCAGGTTGCGCGCCCTGGCGTAATAGCCAAGCCCCGCCCATTGCCGCATCACCTCCTCCGCCGGCGCCTCGGCCAGCGCGTCGACGCTCGGCCAGCGCGCGAGGAAAGCGGAAAAATAGGGGATAACCGCCGCCACGGTCGTCTGCTGCAGCATGATTTCGGAGAGCCAGACGGCGTAAGGGTCGGCCCGCCCGCCCGGCGGCGCGCGCCACGGCAGGGCGCGGCGGGCGCGATCATACCAGGCGAGCAGCGGGCGCCCATGTGACGACTTAAGCGAAGCGTCATACATGCGCCTCGTTTAACCGTTCTGATTTCCAAAGCAAACCATCTGATCACGCTCGGGGGGAGCGAACAAATGAAACATACCTCGCCTGCAAGGGTCAGCCCCGTTCCGGCGGGACGCCAGGCGGCTATTCCCTATCTCAGCGTCCGCGACGCCGGCCGCGCCATCGATTTTTACGGGCGCGCCTTCGGCGCCGTCGAGTCGCTGCGCATCGAGCATGACGGCCGCATCGGCCATGCCGAACTCGAAATCGGCGCCGCCCGCATCATGCTCTCCGACGAATTTCCCGATCACGAGGCGCTGTCGCCGCACTCGATCGGCGGCACCGCCGTGCTGATCCATCTTTATGTCGCCGACGTCGATGGTTTCACCCGCCGCGCGGAGAGCGAGGGACTGAAAGTGCTGCGTCCCGTCGCCGACCAGTTTTATGGCGACCGCGGCGGCAAGTTCGAGGATCCGTTCGGCCATCGCTGGTGGATAGCGAGCCACGTCGAGGACGTGCCGGCCGACGAAATCCACCGCCGCGCCGCCGCCCTCTACAACAGCGCCCCGCCGAACCAGGGCGGGTAGGGGCGAAATCGGACGATGGACCTGCAACCTGCGCGTCTGCACTGCTGCGGAAAGACCGCCCCAAGATTGTAATTATCGGGGCCGCAATCTCGCGTTCCAAACCGCACGACTATACGATTTTTATCTGTACAAATTTGACGTTTCGAACAATTATCAACCTGTTGCGGCGCTCAGGCGGCGGCGCGACCTTCTTTAGAGCATTTTTAAATTCATAATGGAGGATGCGTGATTATAAATTTGCGCCCCGACGTTTATGCCGTCATTTTGCTGACAAGCTCGGTCTTCGCACTGCCCGCGACAGGGAACGCAGGCCCCGCTTACGGCGCGGTGAGCGTCACTGTTCCGTTCGTCAATGCGACCCAGCTTGGCGATCCAACTCAATATGTCAGCCCTCAATTAAAGGTCGGGTTCAACAGCCCCAATGCGACTGGCGCCAACCCGGCGTTCAATGTCACCATGGACACCGGATCGGTGGGTTTTATTGTAGGAAGTTCCTATTTCGCGCCGCCGGCGAACGGAAGACTGGATCCGAGTTTTATCGGCCCGGGAAGCGAGACACTTACCAGCAGCGGCATTATATTCACCGGCGATTGGTATAAAACCACCGTGAATTTGTATAACGGCAATGCCGTGGTCGCCACGTCGACAATACCTGTTCTGGCCGTAACCCAGGTTTCCTGCGAACCGAACGCCAGAGTTTGCAATCCAAACACCATAGCTGGCACGGCGCCGAGCACGCATTATTTTGGCATTGGTTTTAGCGGGGGAAATGGCCTGCCGCAGGGCACGCCGGACAAGAATGCCTTTTTGAATGTCACAAGCGTCGCGGGGAGCAGCCTGATCCCTTCGCCCGGCTATATTTTGTCGACGCAAGGCGTGCAGATTGGTTTGACATCGAGCAACACGCAAGGTTTCGCCCTGATCAAACTGGAGCCGCTGCTGGCGCCGAATTTCGCCCAATGGCAAACCGCCCCCGCATCCGCAAATCTGCTGACGGATTGGCAACATGCCCGGGCGACGATCACGGTGAACGGAAAATCGGGAACCGGCAGCATATTGTTCGATACCGGCGTGACGACTGGTTTCTTGACGCCGCCCACCGGGGTGACGCCGAGCACCGGAACGGGGCCTGGCGGCGCCGAGTGCAACGGATCGAACCCGGCGACCTGCGCTGTGAGCGGAACGAAAATTCAGGTTTCCTTTTCTGTTGCGTCCTTCAGCTATACAGTGGGCGCCAATAACGGGCCTCAAAGCGGAAATCCGGTTTCGCCGCTCGCCGTGTCGGTCGAGCAGCATAGTGCGCCGTTTTTGAACACGACGGTTCGTTTCCTGCAGGCGTTCAACTATATTTATGATGCGGCGAATGGCTTCATCGGCCTGAAAGCCACAGGCGTCACACCCGCTCAATATGCGGCTTACACGCCGTCCGGCCTAACGCTCAGCGGCGCTTTCCAGTGTTTTTTCAACTGGGCTCAAGGCAATTTTGGATTGTCGTCGAACGGCTCGCAAGTGACGACGAGCTACAGCTGGCCCTACACCTATAGTTACAGCTCCAGCATGCACGGGCTTCGTTACGGTCCCAATGGTCAGACGTCCATCGCAGTTTCCTCCGGGAGTCCGGCCACGACGCCCGCGACGACCGCCAATAGCGTATATATTCTCGGCGCCAATGGACAGACGACGAATGAAGGCGCTCTGTCAGGCTGGTTGTCCGCGGCGGGTTGTCAGTAAGGCGCTGGCGCAAGCCGGGCGCATGCAGCGGCAAGGGAGCGGCGCGGGCCGCTCCGCCAGCGGGCGGTCGCCTACCCCCCCCTCTCGCCCATGGCGCTCGCAAGTGGCCAGGCCCGCTCCGATGCACCCGTCAAATGGCCTTGGCCGCATCGGCCGCAGCCGCCAGCATTTCCGCGCGCAGACCCTCGTCTTTCACCGCTCTCGCTATGCTCGCCCCGCCGGATAACACCGCGAGAAAAGCCCAGGCGCGTTTGCGATCGGGCGGATCGCCAAAGCCGGCCGCGAGCGTCGCGACAAGTCTGTCCAGTTCCGACTCATAGGCCTCCCGCGTCGCCGCATCGGCGCGGGCGACATCGGGCGTGAAACTCGGCAGCGCGCAGGCTTCCTCAATGCCGAGGCGCATCCGCTCGCCGAAATAAAAATCGACGAACGGGTCGCGCCAGCCCGGACCGCAGCGATCCTGGAACAGCGCGACGCCGTCGCGCAAAAACGCGATCCCCTGAACGACCGCCAGTCGGAACGCATCCGCCTTCGAGCCAAAATGCGCGTAAAATGCCCCCGATGTCAGTCCCGCCTCCCGCGCGAGCGCATCGACGCCGATGCCGCCAAATCCGCCGATCCGGAAACCGCGGCCGGCGCCCTGCAACAAGCGCTCGCGCGCACCGTCGCCCGCATTCTTCCCGCGTCCCATGAACTGGCTCCGTGACATCGATAACGATCGTTATTTTTTGCTTGACGATATAACGGTCGTTATGATTAATGAGATTGTGATCGTTATATAACTTTCGTCATGGCGGCGGCAACCTCACGCGTTGCGCTTCCGCATGGTTCCTAAGGAGGCTCGATAATGCCCGTTCAACTCATCGTTTCCGAAGGCGTCCTGTCGGCTGACGCCGAAAAAGCCGTGTTCCGGAAACTCACGGATTTGCTGCTCAGGCTACATGGCCTTTCGGGCAATGACTTCATGACCTCAAACGTCATCGGCGAGGTGACGGTTGTCCCCAAGGGGCGGAGTTTTGCCGGCGGCGAGCCGGCCGACATCGCCATTTTCGAGTTGAAGGTTCCGTCCTTCGTGCTGCCGACGAAGGAATTGAAGGACGCCTGGGTGTCCGAGGGAACCGCGATCATCGAGGCTGCCGCCGAGGGCCGGATTGGCCGCGCGCGAATTTTCGCCAATGTCTCGCATGCCGTCGAAGGCGCGTGGGGCATCGCCGGCGTCGCCTATGACAATTCCGGTCTCGGCGCGGCCATCGCCGCGAAGGCGGCGGCCTGAGGCCAGCGGCGCGCAAGCAAAGCGATTGCGCGCCGCCGGAGCCGAACGGATCTTGAAGCAAGCCGCGGCGGCAAGTTCGAGAGTTGGGCCATTGCTGGCGGATCGCCAGCCACATCGAGGAAGCGCCGGCGGAAGAAATCCTCCGCCGCCGCCCTCTACAACAGCGCCCCGCCAAGCCAGGGGCGATAAGGCCGCAATCGGACGATTGGCGCGCGGTTCATGCGTCTGGATTGCTACGGATTTTGGGCATTTGGATCGAGGCGCCAGCGCTATGCTCTAAAACCGCTTTTTTATGCAAAAAGGACCTGCAAATAACGCGCGTGTTTTTAGCTCCCCTTTGCTCTATGCTCATTCTTATGAAACGCGAGGAAATCATAAAGACGCTGAGGGATCGCGAGGCCGACTTGCGGGCGCGAGGCGTCGCGCATGCAGCCCTGTTCGGTTCCGTCGCCCGTGGCGACGACGGGCCGGACAGCGACATCGACATTATGGTTGAGATCGCGCCGGACGCGGGCGTCGGCCTGTTTCAGTATGTCGGCATCGTTCATTACCTCGAAGACTTGTTCCCCATGCGCGTTGACGTGGCGAACCGCGAAGGCCTGAAATCCCTTGTCCGGCCAAGCGCCGAACGCGAAGCGATTTATGCCTTCTGACTCCGTTCGCCTCGCCCTGTTCGACATCCGCGATTGCATCCTTTCAGCCCGCGACTTCACCGAAGGCCTGTCTTACGAGGCGTTCAAGGCGGCTGCATTTTTTCGCGGTGACGCGGGCGCTTGAGATCATATCCGAAGCAAGCCGCCGCCTGCCCGAGGAACTCCGCGACAGGCATCCTGAATTGCCGTGGCGCGAAATCAGGGACGCCGGAAATATGTATCGGCACCGATACGACAACGTGGTTAAGTCAATCGTGTGGAAGACAATACAGGAAGATTTGGCGCCGTTGCTTGCCGTGGTTCTGGCCGAAATCGCCGCGCTCGACTCCAATAAATGATTTACGGCCATGCATGGGCGTCGACCGACGGTCGGAGGCGCGAGGCGCAAGCAAAGCAGTTGTGCGCCGCCGGAGCCGAGAAGGTCGAGAAGGGAACCGTAGCGGCAAGTTCGGCGAACTCGTTCGCCCACTGCTGCTGGATCGCCAGCCACATCGAGCACGTGTCGGCGGAAGAAATCCGCCGCCGCACTCGATAACCGCGCCCCGCCAAACCAGGCCGGCGGTGGGTGGATTAGGGGCGTGGAGCCAGATTTTCGTCCTAGTTGTGTGGATTTCTGCCTGTCCGCTCCCGGGCCTCTAATTTGGTAAGCGGCCGTTCTGGCTATGGCGTGCCCGGGCCGAATGCAGGCCGTCTGCTTTTGAACACGAAACATGGCGAAGCGGACTTGGCGTTCGGGACACCGAGCGACGCAGTGTGGTGCCAACTACACTTCTTTGTGACCAGCGAGTGAGCTGGCATTCCTCGCTGTCAGAAACCGATATCTGCAGAGGCGCCGTGAGTGTATAGCTAGGGCATGCACCTATCACCTTCGGTAAATGTTGTTCATTGCCCATCTCTCATTGTCGAGAGATCCGTCGGCGAGAATGTAGTCGATTGGGCGAGCCTTGATCAGTTCAAATCCCTCTATCGACTAGATTCGTCGAAGACGGGGTTTGACCCCTGAATGACGACGCCGGCAGGTTTCCAAAATCTAAAATGATTTGTCTGAATGATAGCTATGAGAGGACCGCCGCTGGTTCCCCCGAAGTCATAATTTTCGACGAATGATCCGGTGCCGAGAATTTGCTTTAGGTTCGCCCGATCGAGCTGAATTGAGATTGATATCTCGTTAGCGCTTGTGACAAGGCCTGTAGCAGCGAAAATGCCCCACGACATCTCGCGTTGTCCTAGTAGTCTGCGAGCGTGGCCCGGATATCCACTATAGGTGACCGGCCCTTCAACCTCGCATAGCCGCGGTGGCCAATTCTCCTGGTATCCGTGCAAGCTGGTCTTTCCTAGACGAGCAATTTCTTCGCGTGTGAAGTTTATCGTGGCGATGTCGAGGTCGAGGTTTCCGTCGATTACACGCTCCCCGAGCGAGAACGGAAAGTTCATCCTTGGACCAGAAATCATGCATTGGATGAAGCGACGGGATCGGGTATCGTTGAGACATTCTTGTAGGACATGAGCAGCAGTTACGCCGAATACCCTCTCGCCGGTATCCAAGAAAAATATGGAACCGTTTTTTATTTCTTCGCTGCCATCACAATTCCTAAGCGCCCAGAAAAATGGCGAACAGACAGAATTAGCAAATTCAATCTCGGCTTGCGCAAGGCCAGCCAGCATCATCGCAATGGCTTGTGCCTTAAACTCGTCGTCAGGCTCCTCGATCGGGGAGTTCATGTGATTGTTCTCCGACGCTGCAATATCCCCGTGATATCCGCAGTTCGCATCCAATGCAGCTTTGATGTGCAGATGCTACCGTGGAGCGATGGCCGAAGATTGTGTAAAATTTCAATGTGAGAAGCAGCGACGCGTTCTCATCCGCAATCATGCAGCCATTCACGATCGCCCGCAAAGGCGCACACTCGATGGGGCTAGCTGATAATGCCGATATAGTGCCACGGCTAAGATAAGAGAGGGTATTTGTGAACGACCTTGACGAATATATGGAACTAATCGTTGAGCCGACCTTCGCTGATTTCTCAAGAAACGCTCGTTCCTTTCGGCACGCGTATTTGACTTGTGTGGCCATCTATCATGCGGTTGATCACGCCGAGTATCCTAATGAGCCCGCTACGCTAGCGGAACAGTGGAGATCAAGAATCGTCTGGCCTTTATGCTCGTTGACGAAGTGGCTCAACATTTCAAGCACGGCACACGACGATGGGTTAAGAAAGCAAAAGAAAAAAATTACGATGCGTTACTTATTACGCATCCCTTAGGATTAGAGGGCGATTTGAAAGACCTCGAATTGCACAGCCTGTACTTTCAAGTATGGGATGCGGTTACGTTCCTTCGGGAGAAAGCAAAAGTTCTTGCCGGGAGACCGTAGGCACGATCATCTCCACCGACGCCTTCGGCGAACATGCCTCCGCGCATCCTGGACGCGAGGATCACAACGCATATTTCTCGGGCAACGGGTCGCAGCGGAACCCCTTTGGATGACATCGACGGGCTTCTTTTGCACTTTGCTCCGATCCAGATGATTGAGGCCGCTGCCGAGGCGCCCACGGTGTTCCGCGGCCTCGGTACGTCTGCTTTCGAGAAGTCGACAGCTAAGCCGGAACGGCCGAGAAGAGCGCTCTGCCGCCGGCCAACTCGCCCCCGGTACGACTGGTTCCTGCACGAACTGGTCAGCGCCTGGGCGACGTAGTTGGGTCGAGAGCAGACGTCCGACTTGATAGCGGTGCCAATTTCAAATCGAGGCGCGATGCAGCGCCGCCCCCCGCCTTTGCCCTCTTCCCCCAAAAGCGCTACAAATCCCCATGCGCCCCCGCAAGGAACCCTGGTCCCGCCCGCTCGCCGATCTTGTCGGACCGATCATCGATCCGGTGCTGGCCAGGCGCGGCTTCGGCCAGTCGGACGTCATCCTCTATTGGGACGAGATCGTCGGCGCGCGCCTCGCCTCGATGTCGCAGCCGGTCAAGCTCAACTGGCCGCCGCGCCCGCGCGGGGCGGGCGGCGGCTCGGCGCCGGCCTCCCTCGTCGTGCGCGTCGAATCGGGCTTTGCGCTGGAGCTGCAGCATCTTTCCGGCGCCGTCATCGACCGCGTCAACGCCCATCTCGGCTGGCGCTGCGTCGACCGGCTGGTGCTGAAGCAGGGGCCGCTTGAGCCGCGCCGCGCCGCAAGGCGCGCCCCGGCCCCGCCAGATCCCGCAATTTTGAAGGCGGCGGAGGCGGTCGTCGGCGAAATCGGCGATGAAGCCCTGCGCGCGGCCTTGACGCGTCTCGGCGCCAATGTGCTAAGCCAGCCGCTGTCAGGCGGCCAGAAATAGAGCCGGCTCCGGCGCTGGCGCCCTTTTTCCGCCGCGCCGGCGTGGTTTGTGCGCCTTCAGGAAAACCCGCCGGTTCACGGCCCCCGCATGGATGAACGCATGAAGACGCCGATCAAAATGCCCGCCCCGAACCGCCGCGCGTTTTTGCTGACCGCCCTCGCCGCCCTCGCCCTCGGCGGCGCGATGTTCGGCCACCATGGCCGCGCCCACGCCGAAGGCACGCAGATCCCGGTCGATCAGCTGATGGCGCCCGAGGCGCTGCCCGATCTTGCCGTGGGCTCCGCCGACGCGCCGGTGACGATCGTCGAATACGCCTCGATGACCTGCTCGCATTGCGCCGCCTTTTACCAGACGACCTATCCGGTGCTGAAGGCCAAATATATCGATACCGGCAAGGTGCGCTTCATCCTGCGCGAGTTTCCGCTGGATCCGCTGGCGACGGCCGGCTTCATGCTGGCCCGCTGCGCCGGCGACGACAAGCGCGAGGCCATCGTCGATCTCCTGTTCGCGCAGCAGAAGAACTGGGCCTTCACCGACAAGCCGGTCGAATCGCTCGCCATGCTGGTCAAGCAGGCCGGCATCGGGCAGGAAAAGTTCGAGACCTGCCTCAAGGATCAGGATCTCTACGACAAGATCAACAAGGTGCGCGATCGCGCCTCGGAAAAATTCGGCGTCACCGCGACGCCGACCTTTTATTTCAATGGCCAGAAGCAGAGCGGGGAAATGACGCCGGAATCGCTGGAAAAAATACTGGAACCGCTGTTGAAAAGCTGAGCGGAACAGAGTCTTTTGCGATCGATTTGATGCGCCCGGATTGGCTCGATCCGGGCGCATCTTGATTCAGCGCCGGGCGCCCGAGACAAATTTCGCTTAAATTTCAGGCTTGTCCCGGCCCAGCCGCGCAGGCGCCTCGGCGAACTTCAGCCACGGCGACCAGGCCATCTCCATCGCGCGCATCCAGAACGCCGCCGGATTTGCTTCGAAAATCTTGAAGAACGCATCGAACGATGGCGTCGCGCGCAGCGTGATCGAGAGCATCTCCCCGTCGCCGCGCCAAGGGCGGCGATGCAGGATCTCGATGTCAAGGTTCGGCAGCTTCGCCACGGCCCTTGCATCGTCATAATCGGCTTGCATGGATTCTCCTTCCGCCGTTGCCGGCGCTACGGAGCCAAGGCTTGGCGGCGCCAGGATCGCGGCGAAGATAACACCGCCTGCCATCACCGCGCGACTAACTTTTTTTGCAAAAACATGCGTGAGAAGCCGGGCGGAAAATCATCGATCCGGCCGAATTCCGCAAAGCCGCAGCGCGCATAGAATTGAGCCGCGCCCGGATCGAAAGTATCGAGATAGAGGCCGGTGCAGCCGCGCGCGCGGGCCTCCGTCTCGGCCCTTTGCAGGAGGCTCCGGCCGACGCCCCGGCCGCGCCAGCTGGCGGCGACCCAGACCTGGCGGATGTAGCGCCAGCCCCAATGGCTCGCGCCATTCAAGCCTCCGACAACCGCCGCGCCGTCATAGGCGAGAATCGAAAATGACGTCTCTTCGCGCGGGGCGAATTGCGCGGCGACCTCCGCGTCCAGCGATTGCGCGACGAAAGCCGATGCTTTTTCGTCAAGGCTGTCGTAACTGACGAGGATCGGCGGATTAAGAGGTCTGCGGTTTATGGTCATGGTCCGCGCATGAAGACGGTTCCGGCAATCGCACTGGCATCATGTGCGATCGCAGCGCTCGCCGCAATCGGCGCGGCGAAGGCGCAGGATCTCGCCTGTCAGGCGCGCGTAGAGATCAAGGCGGACGGCGCCGCGCCCGCGCCGCCGACGCGCGTCGAGAACTACCGCCCGGTCTTTGAGCAATGCCATAATGGCGCGGGCGCAACGCGGCTCGCCATTCGCCGGTTCAGCGTCGACGGTTCGAGCCTCATGCTCACGGTCGATCCTTCGAGCCTCGCGACAAGCCTTGAGCATGCGCAATGCTGGAGCTGCGCGGACACGGACGACGTAGCGCAGAAGGATACGCGATTCATGCGCGCGGCGGCGGCGCCGTCGCAGCATGCCGTGAGCTCAGTTAAGGAGCCGGGCGTCGTCATGAACGCCGGCCTCTCGCATGGGCAGGGCGACGGCTCCTTCATCACCGCCGATCTCTGCCCGAGCCGGCGTCCCCTCGACCGCGCCTTCCTGGAAAAGCTCGAGACGCTGGGGCCGGGAACGCCAATCGCGCTCTCGATCTCCGGGCTTTGGCTCATGCGTCACTGGGCTGACTTCGAATGGCTGCGGCAAAAGTCCCGCGCGGGCCTCATCGAGATCGCATGGGTCAATCACTCGTTCCATCACCCTTACGTCCCCGGCCGGCCACCCGGCGATAATTATCTGCTGACGCCGGGGGTGGATATGCAAGCCGAAATCCTCGAGACGGAGCGGCTGCTGATCGCCAATGGCGAGACGCCCTCGGCATTCTTCCGCTTTCCCGATCTCGCCTCGAACGAAGCGCTGACGGAGATCGTGCGGCGCGACCATCTCGTCACCCTCGGCGCCGACGGCTGGCTCGTCTTCGCGCCGCCGCTGCGGCCTGGCGTGATCCTGCTCGTTCACGCCAATGGCAATGAGCCGGAAGGCCTGCGTCTGTTTTCGAAGTTTCTCGACAAGGGCCGATTGCCGCGCCCGTTCCGGCCGATCAGCGAGGCGCCCTGACGTGGAACGCGCATCCCGCTCAGGGCTTCCGCCGGCGATCGCATCCATGATTTCGAATGGATCAAAGTCCGAAAACACCGTGATGTGACGAGCGCGACCGCGCCGGAGAGGAACCCTGGCGGCGCATCGGACGTTCTTTAAAGGCGGAGCGCGTTTTGCGAACAGCGCCAGACGGGACATTCCAAATGCGCGCCCTCACACAAAAAACAACCCTAGCGATCATCGCCGCCTTCGCACTCGCCAGCAGCGCGCCTTTGCAGGCATCGGAACATCGGGCGGCCCATGGCCACGCCGTCATAAAGGGCTCCGCCGTCCTCTATGCGCATGGGCGCGCTCTTCACGGGCGCGCGCGAAGCGGCCATTTCGCCGACCTCGTCGGCGATCCGGACAGCGGCGCCGGATTTTACCCATTGCCTTGGGTCTATCGCGTCGGCGCCTGGCGCGCGCATCAGCGGCAAGCGTACAATTCCTACAATGCCGTGCGCTTCGCCATCATGAGTCAGGCGATGTATAGCTACGTCTTCCCCTACAACGACAATCGCCCCGGCGTTTACAATCCCTTCGACGGCTATGGCACCCCCTTCTTCGCGGGCTATTACGGTCCCGGCGATTCCAGCGCCGAAACCAGCCCGTTCGGACGCCCTTACCGCAATTGAGCCGCATCGCGCGGAGATGGCGCCGGCATGTGGGAAACACCACCGGCGCCGGCGGCGCATCGGGGGATAAAGGAAGCGCTTGAGGGCGGCCGGATGGCCGCTCGCAAGCAACCCCTTCAACCCATCAGGGATCAAACGCCATGAAAACTCTCTCCGCCTTGACGTTCGTCGCCTTCATCGTCGCCGCTCCCGCCTTCGCCCATGGCGTCGGCGTGGGCATCAGCCACGGTTCCCGCACCGACCACGCCGCCGACCGCGCGACGGCGCGCGAATTCACGAAGGTCGCCAGGGACGCTGGCTCCCGCGCGCCGATCGTTCTGGCCCGCGCATTCTGAGGATCGAGCCGGCGCGCCGGTCTCCGCGCGTCCATCGAAAGCTGATTTAGAGCGGCGCACGCTCCGGTCCCCTCGGAGCCGCCGCTCTATTGCTTTGTCGAAGCGCCGAAGTTTCCCGTCTCTGATCCGCAGCGCCGGGGCGCGATGCTTCGCCGGGCCGAGCCTTCTGGCTTTTCCGCGCGATTGAAAATATCCTGCTTCCGGATTCGCAGCCGCGGATTCAGAACGGAAGTCGAGCTTTGCCCAAATCCGCGCCGCCGCTCAAGGCCGTTCCAGAGCCAGGACTTTCTCGGCCGAAGCTGGCCTTGAGCGTTTGCACCCTCGCGGGGCTGCTCGCCGTCAACGCCGCCAGCGCCCAATCGCCGCCGGTTGCGCCGAGCGTCGGCGTCGTGCGAGCGGAGATGAAGCCGATCACGCAAACGAGCCAGTTCATCGGGCGCGTCCAGGCGATCAACCGGGTCGATATTGTCGCCCGCGTCACGGCCTTCCTCGATGCGGTCGAATTCAGGGACGGCGCCGAAGTCAAAAAAGGCGACGTGCTCTATCGGCTCCAGCGCGGGCCATTCGAGGCCGATCTCGCGGCGAAGCAGGCAATCGCGCAGCAGTTCGACGCGGAGCTGCAAAACGCCAACATCTCCCTTGCGAGGGCGCAAAAGCTGCTACAGACGCAGTCGGGCGCGCAGGCGACGGTCGATACGGCGATCGCCACCCAGCGCAGCTTCGCGGCGCAACTTGCGGGCGCGCAGGCGAATGTCAGGCAGGCGCAGATCAACCTCGACTATACGATCATCTCCTCGCCGATCGACGGCAAGATCGGGCGCACCGCGGTGACGCCGGGCAATGTCGTGACTCCGTCGAGCGGCGTGCTCGTCACCGTCGTCAGCCAGGATCCGATTTATGTCGTGTTTCCCGTCGCCGTGCGCACGCTGATCTCGCTACGCGAGCACTATTCTCCGATCGGCGGCTTCAACGCGATCGTGATCCGGCTCGGACTGCCGGATGGGCGGATGTACGATCAGCCCGGCAGAATGGATTTCGTCGACAACACCGTGCAGCTCGCAACCGACACGATTCTGGTGCGCGCGGTGATGCCCAACCCGCCGCTGGCGGTGAAGTCGACCTCCGGCGGAACGTTGCGGGAACTGGTCGATGCCGAATTCGTCAGCGTCTACCTTGAAGGCGTGAAGCCGGTCGAGTTTCTCGCCGTGCCCCGCGCGGCGATCCTGGCGGACCAGAGAAGCGATTTCGTCTATGTCGTTGACGCCGACGGCAAGGCGGAGCGGCGCGACGTCAAGCTCGGCCAGTCGACGCCGACGACGGCCGCCATCGAGAGCGGCCTCCAGGTCGGCGATCTCGTCATTGTGGAGGGCTTGCAGCGCGTGCGCCCGGGAATGCCTGTTCGGGCCGCGCCAGCGACGCCCGGGCCGCAGGCGCCCGACCCCGTGGCGAAATAGGCGCGCCGCCATGCTGGGGACGCGCCCATGATCTCCTCGGTCTTCGTCGATCGGCCCCGCCTCGCCATCGTCATCGCGATCATCATCACCATCGCCGGCGCCATTGCCCTGACGCGCATCCCGCTGTCGCAATTTCCCGACATCGTACCGCCGCAGGTGCAGGTGAGCGCGACCTATCCCGGCGCTTCGGCGGAAGTCGTCGAAACATCCGTCGCCCAGCCGCTTGAAGCCCAGATGGTCGGCGTCGACCGGGCGATCTACATGAAGTCGGCGAGCGGCAATGACGGCAGCTACAATCTGACGGTCAGCTTCGAACTCGGCACCAATCCCGACATCGACACCGTCAATGTCAACAACAGGGTGCAGACGGCGCTGGCGCAATTGCCGGACACGGTCACGCATCAGGGGCTCACCGTGCAGAAGCGCTCGTCGGCGATTTTGCAATTCATGATGCTCTACAGCGACAATGGCGAACAGGATCCGCTGTTCATCACCAATTACGCCACGATCAACGTGCTCGACGAACTGTCGCGCACGCAAGGCGTCGGCCAGGCCTCGCTGTTCGGACTGCTCAAATATTCGATGCGCATCTGGTTCGACGTCGACCGGCTCGTCAGCCTCAACCTCGCGCCCTCGGATGTCATCGCCGCGATTCAATCGCAGAACGTGCAGGCGGCGATCGGGCGCATCGGCGCGCGGCCGATTGAAAACGACCAGCAGTTCCAGCTCAATCTGCAGACGCAGGGACGCTTGACGACGCCGGCCGAGTTCGGCGCCATTGTGCTGCGCGCCAATCCCGACGGCTCGATCGTCCATATCCGCGACGTCGCCCATGTCGAGATCGGCGCGCAGAACATGGACAATGAGAG
Organism: uncultured Alphaproteobacteria bacterium; assembly: GCA_963767805.1. Classification (GTDB taxonomy): domain Bacteria; phylum Pseudomonadota; class Alphaproteobacteria; order Rhizobiales; family Beijerinckiaceae; genus Methylocapsa. The sequence continues at coordinate 179,860 of CAVYFP010000020.1, forward strand.
CCGCCTTTCGGGCAAGCCGGCGGTCGCGATCGGCATTTACCTGTCGCCCGGCGCAAACGCCGTCCAGACGGCTGCGGCCGTGCAGAAGACCCTCGCCAAGGTCGGCGCGCGCTTTCCCAAGGGCCTCAAATCCAAGGTCGTCTATGATTCGACGACCTTCGTCACCGACACCATCAACGAAGTGTTGAAAACGCTGGGAGAGGCGTTCGTTCTCGTCGTCCTCGTCGTCTTCCTGTTTCTCGGCTCGGCGCGCGCCACAATCATCCCCGCCATCGCCGTGCCGGTCAGCCTGATTGGCACATTCGCGGTGCTGCTCGCCGTCGGTTATTCCGCCAACACCGTCTCGTTGCTCGCCCTCGTTCTCGCCATCGGCATCGTCGTCGACGACGCGATCGTCGTCGTCGAGAATGTCGAACGCGTGATGGCGGAAGAGCCGGATCTTTCCCGCGCCGCCGCGACCAAGAAGGCGATGGGACAGATCACCGCGCCGATCGTCGCCATCACGCTCGTGCTTCTTTCGGTTTTCGTGCCGATCGCCTTCATCCCCGGCGTTTCCGGCCAATTGTTCCGCCAGTTCGCCGTGACGATCAGCGTCGCCATGCTGATCTCCGCCCTGAACGCGCTGACACTTTCCCCCGCGCTCTGCGCGCTTGTGCTGCAGCCCGGCGGCCATCGCGGCGGCCTGATGGGGCGCGTATTGACGGCAATCGACAGCGCGCGCGACGGCTATGGCCGCGCGGTGACTTTGCTCGTGCGGCGCGCCGCGCTCGCCCTCGTCGCAGTCGTCGTCTGCGGCGGCGCGATCTATGCGCTCGCGCTGAAGACGCCCGTCGGCTTTCTTCCCGAGGAAGATCAGGGCGCCTTCTTCATGTCGATCCAATTGCCGGACGGCGCCTCGGTCCAGCGCACCAGCGACGCGATGAAAAAGGTCGAGACACTGCTCCTCGACATGCCGCAGGTGCAGGACACCTTCTCGATCATCGGCTATTCGCGCATCGACTCGGTGAGCGAGCCCAACGCCGGTTTCATCGTGGCGAAGCTGAAACCTTTCGCAGAGCGGCCGACAGCGGCGGATTCGGCGCAGGCGCTGATCGCGCGCATCACGCGCGAGGCCGCCTCGATCCGCACCGCGTCGGTGATCGCATTCAACCTGCCGCCGATTATCGGCCTCTCGACGACGGGCGGCTTCGAATATCAGCTTGAAGCGCTTGAGGGACAGGATCCCTCCGCGCTCGCCAGCGTCATGCAGGCGCTGGTCGCGGCCGCCAACGCCGACCCGGCGATGGCGCGCGTGTTCTCAACCTTCACCGCCACCAATCCTTCGATCTTCCTCGACATCGACCGGGAGAAGGCGCAGGCGCTCGGCGTCGACATCGCCGACATCTTCACCGCCCTGCAGGCGACGCTCGGCGGGACCTACATCAATAACTTCAATCTTTACGGCCGCACCTGGCAGGTCAATCTGCAGGCCGACGCCGTCGACCGCCGCGATTTTTCTTCGATCTGGCAAATCTACGTCCGCAACAAAACAAACACGATGGTTCCAATGGCCGCGCTCGCCTCGATGCGCACGATCGTCGGGCCGCAGGTCATCACGCGCTACAACAATTATCGCTCTGTGACGGTCAATGGATCGCCGGCGCCCGGCGTCTCGTCGGGCGGCGCATTGGCGGCGATGGCCGCGCTGTCGGAGAAAACGCTGCCGCCCGGCTATACTTATGAATGGACCGGCACCGCCTATCAGGAGCACGAAGCCTCCGGCCAGACCGGCGTCATCCTCGCCCTCGCGCTCCTCTTCGCATTTCTCTTCCTCGTCGCGCTCTATGAGAGCTGGATCATTCCGATCCCCGTGCTGATGTCGGTCTCGGTCGCGGTGCTCGGCTCCTATGTCGGGATATTGATCGCCGGGCTTTCGCTCGATCTTTACGCGCAGATCGGTCTCGTCGTACTGATCGCGCTCGCCGCCAAGAACGGCATTCTGATCGTCGAATTCGCCAAGGACCAACGCGAGATGGGGATGGACATACGCGAAGCCGCGACGCTCGGCGCGCGCATGCGCTTTCGCGCGGTGATGATGACCTCGGTCGCCTTCATTCTGGGACTCGCCCCGCTCGTCGTCGCCCATGGCGCGGCGCAGATCAGCCGGCGCGGCGTCGGAACGCCGGTCTTCGCCGGCATGATCGCGGCCAGCGCGCTCGGCATCTTCCTGATTCCGATGCTCTATGTGACATTCGAAGCGCTGCGCGAATGGAAATGGAGAGGCGGCGACCCCAAGGTCCGCCGCCCATGACGCGGCGCTTATTTTGCGCACGCATCGGCGCCGCCCTGCTCTTCGCTTTCGCCGCCGATGGCGCGCGGGCGCAGGCCGATCCGGGCTTTCAGGATTTTCTCCAATCGCTATGGCCGCGCGCCGAGGCCGCCGGCGTGCGCCGCGCGACATTTGACGCCGCCTGCGCCGGGCTGACGCCGGACCCCGCCGCGCCGTCCGCCTCTTCCAAACAGGCCGAATTCGACAAGCCTCTGAAAGCCTATCTCACTGAGGCGGTCTCGGCGGCGCGCGTTGCGCACGGCCGCGCCGCAATGGCGAGATGGCGCGGCGAACTCGCCAGCATCTCGCAACGCTTTGGCGTCTCACCCGCGATCATCGTCGCGGCATGGGGCATGGAGACCGATTTCGGCGCGGCGAAGGGCGGCAAGGACATCGTCCGCACGCTCGCGACGCTCGCTTATCTGCGTCAGGACCGGGAGCTTTTTCGCGACGAATTCATCGCCGCTCTGGTGATTCTGGATAAGGGAACCGTTCCGCGCGAAAAACTCAAAGGCTCATGGGCGGGCGCGATGGGCGATCCGCAATTCATTCCCTCCGCCTATCTGAAATATGCGGCGAGCTTCGATGGAACATCCTTCGCCGACATATGGGACAGGCCGCAGGACAGCCTCGCCTCGATCGCCAGTTTTCTGCATCAATCCGGGTGGCGCGCGGGCCTGCCCTGGGGCATGGAGGTCAAGCTGCCCGTGGGCTTTGATTTCGCAACGCTGCATCAAGGTTTTTCGGCGTTCGCGGCGCAGGGCGTCGTAAATGCGGACGGCAGCCCGCTACGCGCGGAGGGCGACGCCACGCTGTTCCTGCCGTCGGGCGCGGGCGGCCCAGCCTTTCTGCTGTCGGCCAATTACTGGGTGCTCAAAGCCTACAACAACTCGGATTCCTATGCGTTGTCCCTCAGCCTGCTCGCCGACCGCATCGAGGGCGGCGCGGAGCTGAAAGGTCGCTGGCCGGCGGGCGAGGCGTTCCTCAGCCGCGCTGACAAATCGACGATCCAGCGCGAGCTGCAAAAGCGCGGATTCTACAGCGGCGACCATCGACGGGCGTTTCGGGCAGGCTTCGCGCGATGCGATCCATGCGTTTCAGATCGCGGCGAAGATCAGCCCGGCTGACGGCTATGGCTCGCCGGAGGTTTTGCGGCGGCTGACGCAGGAGTGACGCGCATTGAAATGACGCCCATCATGAGGGTTCGCCTTCTTGCCTGCGCCAGCCCTCTTTCGTTTCCGCGCAAAAATCGTCGAGGCGCCCGGAGGTTATGGCCCCGCGCAGCCCCGCCATCAGATCCTGATAATAGGCGAGGTTGATCTCGGTCAGCAGCATCATGCCGAGAATCTCGCCCGATTTGACAAGGTGATGGAGGTAGGCGCGGGAATAGGTGCGCGTTACGGCGTTGGCTGAATCGGCGTCGACGGGCGCCGGGTCATCGGCATGGCATGCGTTGCGCAGATTGAGCTTGCCGGCGCGCGTGTAGGCGAGGCCGTGGCGGCCGGCGCGCGTGGGCATCACGCAATCGAACATGTCGATGCCGCGCCGCACGGCCTCGACGAGATCGTCGGGCGCGCCGACGCCCATCAGATAGCGCGGCTTGCCCGTTGGCAGCTCGGGAACCGTGCAATCGATCATCGCCAGCATGACGTCCTGCGGCTCGCCGACGGCGAGGCCGCCGAGCGCAAGCCCATCAAAATCCATCCCGGCCAGCGCCCGCGCGCTCTCGAGCCGCAGCGCCTCTACGGCGCCGCCCTGCACGATGCCGAAGGCGGCGCGGCCGGGCTTTCGCGCGAAGGCTTTCTTCGAGCGCTCGGCCCAGCGCAGGGACAGAAGCATGGCGCGGCGCGCCTCCTCTTCCGAGCAGGGAAGTTTGACGCATTCGTCGAACTGCATCTGGATGTCGGCGCCGAGCAGATCCTAAATCTCCATGGAGCGCTCCGGCGTCAGCACATGGCGCGCGCCGTCGATATGGGACTGGAAGGTCACGCCATTCTCGTCAAGCTTGCGCAACTTGGCGAGCGACATCACCTGGAAACCGCCGGAATCGGTGAGGATCGGCCCGGGCCAGTTCATGAAGCGATGCAGGCCGCCAAGCGCCGCGACGCGCTCGGCGCCGGGACGCAGCATGAGATGATAGGTGTTGGCGAGCACGATATCGGCGCCGAGCGCCTTCACCGCCTCCGGGTGCATCGCTTTCACCGTCGCCGCCGTACCGACAGGCATGAAGGCGGGCGTGCGAATTTTTCCGCGCGGCAGGGTGATGGCGCCGGTGCGCGCCGCGCCATCCGTCGCCGCGATGTCGAAGCGGAAGTCCTCGCTCATGCCAGCGCTCCTTCGGCGGGAAACAACAGGCAGGCGTCGCCATAGCTGTAGAATCTGATAGCCCTCCGCAATCGCGTGGGCATAGGCAGCGCGCATCGCCTCAAGACCGGAAAAGGCGCAAACGAGCATGAACAGCGTCGAGCGCGGCAGATGGAAATTGGTGAGCAACACGTCGACCGCCCTGAACTTGTAGCCAGGCGTGATGAAGATCGAGGTATCGCCGGCAAAGGCGCTGATTGCGCCAGAAGGCTGCGCCGCGGATTCGAGAATGCGCAGGCTCGTCGTGCCGGCGGCGACGACGCGCCGGCCGGTCGAGCGGGCCGCGTTCAAAACCTGCGCCGTCTCGGCGCTCACCTCGCCCCATTCGGCGTGCATTTTATGATCCTTCGTATCCGCCGCCTTGACGGGCAGGAATGTGCCGGCGCCGACATGCAGAGTCACTTTTTCGATTTGGATGTCGCGGGCGCTCAATGCGGCGATGAGCGCGGGCGTGAAATGCAGACTCGCGGTCGGCGCGGCGACGGCGCCCGAGCGGCGCGCAAAGAGCGTCTGATAATCGCCGGCGTCGCGTTCGTCCGTCGCGCGTTTGCCGGAAATATAGGGCGGCAGCGGCATGCGCCCGACGCGCTCGATAGCGGCGTCGAGGGCGGACCCGGACAGCGCGAAGCTGAGCAAAACCTCGCCCTCCTCGCCCTTTTCGAGGACTTCGGCGTCGAGGGTCTCCTTCCCGGGACCTTCGAAGCCGACGATCTCGCCTTTTTTCAATTTCTTGAAGGGGCGCACGAAAGCGCGCCAGAGATTGGCGCCTTCGCGCTTGTGCAGCGTCGCCTCTATGCGCGCCGAAGCCTCGCCCCGGATCCGGCGCCCCTGAAGCCGCGCCGGAATGACCCGCGTATCATTGACGACGAGAATATCGCCGGGCGACAGAAGGTCCGGCAGGTCGCGCACGCTGCGATCTTCCAAGGCCGCGCCGGGGCGCACGACGAGCAGCCGCGCCGCATCGCGCGGCTCGCAGGGGCGCAGCGCGATGCGGTCGGCGGGAAGATCGAAATCGAAGAGTTCAACCCGCATGGCCAGTCACAGGCGCGCCCGATGCAGCCTTCGGACGGCTTTCAGCTCAGCGTCGCGCTGATGATCTTGTCGGGATCCTTCACCGGTTCGCCGCGCTTGATCTTGTCGACATTCTCCATGCCGGAGATCACCTTGCCCCACACAGTATATTGCTTGTCGAGGAAGCGGGCGTCGGCGAAGACGATGAAGAATTGCGAATTGGCGGAGTTCGGATCCTGCGCCCGCGCCATCGAGACGACGCCGCGCACATGCGGCTCCGCATTGAATTCGGCCTTCAGGTTCGGATATTTCGATCCGCCCGTGCCGGTGCCGTGCGGGCAGCCGGTCTGCGCCATGAAGCCGTCGATGACGCGGTGAAACACGACGCCATCGTAGAACTTCTCTTCGACGAGCTTCTTGATATGCGCGACATGGCCCGGCGCAAGGTCGGGCCGCATCTCGATCACAACGGGTCCCTGCGTCGTCTCGAGGGTTAAGGTATTGCCTGCTTCCGCCATGCGGAACTCCTGCGTTGAGAGCCGCGCGGACCTAAGGGGGGTCGCGTCGGGATAAGGCTGGCGTTCCAGCCGGCCGAGGTTGGCGTTGCAATAGCTTATGCGCGCCGCAAGGTAAACCGCTGCGGACGCTCCGTCCGGGGCAGAAGCTATTTCTTGGCTGGCGCGGCGTCGGTGGCCATCTGCATCTTGACGATCTTGTCGGGGTCGGTCACGGAGCCATTATCCGCCTTGGAGCCCTTCTTGATCTTGTCGACGACGTCCATTCCCGAGACGACCTTACCGACAACCGTATATTGATTATTGAGGAAGGACGCGTCGGCGAAAGTGATGAAGAACTGCGAATTGGCCGAATCCGGATCTTGCGAGCGCGCCATTCCGACCGTGCCGCGCTTGAATGGCTCGGCCGAGAACTCGGCCTTGACGTTCGGCAGATCGGATTTGCCCATGCCGGTTCCGGTCGGGTCGCCGGTCTGCGCCATGAAGCCGTCGATGACGCGATGGAAGACGATCCCGTCATAGAAACCGCGCTTCGTCAAAGCCTCGATCTGGGCGACATGCTTTGGCGCGAGATCGGGCCGCAGCTGAATCACGATGCGGCCGTCCTTGGTGTCGAGATAGATGGTGTCCTTGAGGTTTTGCGCCGACTCGGCCAAGGCGCCCGAGGCGAGGGCGAAAACGAGGCCAAAAGCCATGATCAACCGGTTCAGCGTCATTGCGGTTCCCTTGCGTTTCTTGCGTTGCTTATATGGCGGTTATTTCGCGCCGGCCTGGCGCCGCGCTTCGAGCGCCCGCAGGACAGCGGGCGGCGTAAATTGAGAGACGTCGCCGCCCATGGCCGCGATCTGGCGCACCAATGTCGCGGTAATGTGTCCAACCGTCGGCGAAGCGGCGAAAAACACGGTTTTGATTTCAGGCGCCATGGCGGCGTTCATGCCGGCCATCTGCATCTCGTAATCGAGATCGGCCCCGTTGCGCAGGCCGCGTATGATGATCCCGGCGCCGGCCGCGCGGGCCGCCTCGATCGCAAGCCCGGCGAAGGTCCGCACCGACAGCCTGCAGGCGTGGGCCGCGGCGAGGTCGCGGCAGACCTCGTCGATGAGGGCGGCGCGCTCCTCAAGGCCGAACAGCGGCGTCTTCCCGGGATGCGCGCCAATGCCGACGACCAGCTCGTCGCAGATGCGCGCCGCGCTTTCGATCACGTCGACATGGCCGTTCGTCAGCGGATCGAAAGAGCCGGGATAAAGCGCAACGCGGACCATGGCTTACTTTCGCGTGGCTCGCCTGCGATCAAGCCAAAGGCGGCTCAATGGACGCCGAGCTTCTTTTGCAGGCTTGAGGAGGAGGTCGTGTACTGGAAGGTCAGCCGCTTGTCCGGGTAAACATAGTGGTGAATGCGCTGGGCCGCCAGCGCCCCCTCGTGGAAGCCACAAAGGATCAGCTTCAGCTTGCCGGGATAGGTATTGATGTCGCCGATGGCGAAAACGCCCGGCACATTGGTCTCGAAGCGCTCGGTGTCGACCGGAACGAGGTTCTCATGCAGATTGAGGCCCCAATCGGCGACAGGACCGAGCTTCATGGTGAGGCCGAAGAAGGGAATGAGCGCGTCGCAGGCGATCTCCTCGACGCCGCCATCGGTGCCGCTTCACCGTCACGGCGGACAATTCGCCCGCCTCGCCGGCAAGCGCGGCGATCTGGCCGATGCGCAGATCGATGCGCCCGGCGGCGACATGCTCGCGCATCGCTTTCACCGAATGCGGCGCGGCGCGGAAATCGTCGCGGCGGTGGATCAGCGCGAGGCGCTTTGCGACGGGCTGCAGGTTGAGCGCCCAGTCGAGCGCCGAATCGCCGCCGCCGACGATGACGACGTTCTTGTCGCGAAACGCCTCCATCTTGCGGACTGCGTAGAACACCGACTTGCCCTCATAGGCGTCAATGCCCTCGATCGGCGGCTTTTTCGGCTGGAACGAGCCGCCGCCCGCGGCGACGATGACGGCCTTGCACGCGAAATTCTGGCCGCCGCTGGCGCGGACGAGGAATTTCGGCGCCTCTGGCGTCCCGACCGCCTCAAGCGACTCGACCATGTCGCCGAAATGAAAGGTCGGATGAAACGGCTCGATCTGCTTCAGGAGATTGTCGACGATCTCCTGCCCCGTGACGATCGGATAGCCCGGAATATCGTAGATCGGCTTTTCCGGATAAAGTTCGCTGCATTGGCCGCCGGCTTTGGGCAGAATGTCCACAAGATGGCATCTGATGTCCAAGAGCCCCAGTTCGAACACCGCGAAAAGGCCGGCGGGTCCGGCGCCGACGATGACGACGTCGGTCTCGATCAACTCAGGCATACTCCGCTCCAAATTCACCCTGCGAAGGCGCTTCGCGTCCCTCCGCATCAATTCCATCATTCCTGAAGCGTCAGCGCTAGCCCTGGCGATCTGGCGTCCGGACCGTCAGGCCGTCAAGCTCCGCCGTCACGACGATCTGGCAGGACAGACGCGAGTTGGGCTGCACATTATAAGCGAAGTCCAGCATGTCCTCCTCCTGGTCCGACGCCTTGCCGGCGAAGGGCAGGAACGCCTCGTCAATATAGACATGACAGGTCGCGCAGGCGCAGCCGCCGCCGCATTCGGCGGTGATCTCAGGGATCGCGTTGCGGATCGCGGCCTCCATGACGGTGGAGCCGATCTCCGCCTCGACGGTGCGGGATTCACCGAGCGAGTTGACGAACGTGATTTTTGGCATGGATATCGCTTTTACCTTCGGATGGCGGGCGCGTCGTGAGGTCGAAAGCTCATCCGCGGCCCTTCCGGACGCGGACAGGCGGATTACCCCGGCGAAACAGCCGGCTTTTCTGGCCAGCTTCGCGGTCCAGTGTTACGGCCGCAGTTCATGGCCGAAGTTCAGGCATCCTGCAAGGGCGTAAAGCCGCGGACGGCCGCAACGGGGGCTTTTGTCGCGGCGGCGGCGCCGCGCTCGCCCAAACGAAAACGCGTCCGGCCGCCGTTCAGAGCGCAGACTCCGGGCGCCGGATGCGGCCGGCTTTTTCTCATCCTCCGGGCGCGCTTCTCACGCGCTGAGGCCTCTGCGCCGGCGCCATTAACGATGTTTTAAGAAGGCCTTGGCGCGCGGGTTTGAATCGCGGCCTGAGGGATGTAAAGTAACATTTGGTTAACTGTACCGCCCGCGTCAGCGCTGACGCACATAGTTTGGACGTCTTGCGCAGTGAACTTCATGCGCTCAGAAAATTTCCTGCGCGCTCCTGAACGACTTTGAAGAGGCACGAGATGGCGAGCTCCCCGAAAATCCACGATCCCGCGGCGGAGGCGCTTCAGGCCATTGAAGAAGCGCTGAACCTGCGGGCGGAACTGGACGATCCCTTCGCGAACGGGGACGCCAGCGCCGAAGATCAAGTGAAACGGGACGTTCCCGGCGCCCGCAGCGATGCGCCTGCTGATTACAGGCGCAAATCCGGCGCGGCTGCGCGCCTGCCTTCGACCAGCGAAGAGCCGCTTTTCGGACCTCCGCGCCAGAGCGCGCCAGCCGCCGGCGCCGAGGCTCCGGAAGGCCAGATCGGTCGCGGCGCGCCGCCCGCCAATGACGACCGCCATTCGGCCGGCGCGATCCTGCGCGCCTACCAGTCCCGCCCAAACCGCGCCCCAACCATCATCGCGGCGCTTAGCTCGACGCTGTGGATTGCGCTGACGGTCGGCTTCCTCGCCACCAATCGGGAACAGCTTTTCGGCGGTTCGAACGGCGCGATCCTGCCGACGGCCGCGCTTTACTTCCTCACCATCGCCGGGCCGGTGGTGTTTTTCTTCATCACGGCGATGATGATCCGCCGCGGGCAGGAAATGCGCGCGACCTCCCGCTCGATGACCGAAGTCGCGTTGCGCCTCGCCGAACCCGAGACCATCGCCACCGAGCAAATGGTCACGCTCTCCCAGGCGATCCGGCGCGAGGTCGCCTCCATGGGCGATGGCATTGAGCGCGCCCTGGCGCGGGCCGGCGAACTCGAAACCCTGGTGCGGTCCGAGGTCTCCAATCTGGAGCGCTCCTTTTCCGATAACGAGCGGCGCGTGCGCGCGCTGATCGACGAACTCGCCGGCGAGCGCGAATCCATTCTCGCCAATGCCGATCGCGTGCGCGGCGCCATCTCGATCGCCCATGATAGCGTCACCCGCGACATCGAATCGGCGTCAGTCCGCTTCGCTGACAGCGTCGGCGAGGCCGCCAGCCGCGTCACGGATTCGGTCAACGCCAAAGGCGACGAGATCAGGCTGGCGCTAAGCCAGGGCCGCGACGAACTCGCCGAGCATCTGTCAAGTCACGGCGAAGAACTTGTCTCGCGCCTCGGCCGCACCAGCAGCGACGCCGCCGCCAATCTGACGCAGGCCAGCGCCGGCATCGCGCAAACGCTCGATCAGCAACTGTCCGACCTCGAGGCGCGCCTGACCAATGCGCGCCAGCTTCTCGCCGTAGACCTCGGCATGCGCGGCGACGCCCTTGCGGAACGCCTCGACGCGGCCGGCGCGCAGATCGCCGAGACGATTTCCGAGCGCGGCGAGAGCATCGCGACGCGCCTCGCCGAGACGCATGATCGCCTGCAGGAGGTGGTCGACGTGCATGGCGGCGCGCTCGCCGACCGCATCGCCGCGACCGGCGAACGCTTCGGCAATCTGATCGAGGCGCGGACCGCAGCGGCGCGCGACTCCCTCGACCAGTCGAGCCGCAACATCGTCGCCTCGTTCGAGGACGGGCATGCGCGGCTCCAGAACGAGTTCGAGCGCCATGGCGGCGAGCTGCAGCGCAGCTTTGCGGCCGCCGCCGACTCGACGGCGACGACGCTCTCCCAGCAAACCCAAACGCTGCAGGAGCAGCTCGCGGCCTCGCTCGACCAGACCGTCGGAGCGCTGAACAGCCATTCCGAACATATTCATGGCCATCTCGACCTCGTCACGCAGGACATGCTCGGAGCCTTCACTGGCCGCACCGAGGCGCTGAGCGACCAGCTCGCCGGCGCCATGCATGGCACCTTCGCGGCGCTGGACGATCATTCCGCGATCATGAGCGAACGTCTCGAAGCCGCCGCCAACCAGGCGGCGGCCGATTTCGCGGGGCGGTCCGAGGCTCTGCACGAACGCCTGACAGCCACCTTCGGCGGCGCGCTGGAAGCTTTGTCCGGCCGTTCGGACGACGTCGCGGACCGGCTCGAAACTTCCGCCAGTCAGTCCGTCGCAACGCTTGCCGGCTATGCCGAGGGCCTGCAGCAGCAGCTGTCATCGACGCTTTACGCCCTGAGCAGCCACGCGGCGGAAATCAGCGAACAGGTCGGCGCCGCCGGCGCGCAATCGCTTGGCGCCTTCACCGCGCAGACCGAGGCCCTTCGCGAACGGCTCGAGGCCGCGACGCACGGAACCTTCGCGGCTCTCAGCGACCATTCCGCGATCATGAGCGAACGCTTTGAGGCCGCCGCCGACCGCACCGCGACCGATTTCGCCGGCCGGTCCGAAGCGCTGCACGAACGCCTCGTCGCGACTTTCGACGAGTCGCTGGAATCCTTGACCGGCCGCTCCGAGCAAGTCGCCGGCCGGCTCGAAAGCTCCGCAAATCAATCTGTCGCGTCGCTCGCCAGCTATGCGGAGGGGCTGCAGCAGCGGCTTACGTCGACGCTTCAGGCCCTGAGCCGTCACGCGGCGGAAATCAGCGAACATCTCGGCTCCGCCGGGGAGCAGTCGCTCAGCGCATTCACCGCGCAAACGGACACCCTGCGCGAAAGGCTAGACGCCGCCATCCGCGGCCTCAACGAACATTCGGACGAGATGAGCGAGCGCCTCGCGGCAAGCGCGCAGCAATCGGCCGGCCTCCTCGCAACACAGACCGACGCGCTGGCGGATCGCCTCAACGCCGCAATCCGCGCCCTCGGCGATCATTCCGACGAAATCAGCAGCCGCCTCGCGGCAAGCGCGCAGCAATCGGCCGACCTCCTCACAACACAGACCGACGCGCTGCAGGACCGGCTCAACGCTGTGCTCGGCGCGATTGGCGATCATTCCGACGAAATCAGCAGCCGCCTCGCGGCAAGCGCGCAGCAATCGGCCGGCCTCCTCGCAACAGAGACCGATGCGCTGGCGGATCGCCTCAACGCCGCAATCCGCGCCCTCGGCGATCATTCCGACGAGATCAGCCGGCGCCTCGCGGCGAGCGCGCAGGAATCAGCCGGGATCCTCGCCGGCCAGACCGATGCGCTGGCGGATCGCCTCAACGCCGCAATCCGCGCCCTCGGCGATCATTCCGACGAGATCAGCCGGCGCCTCGCGGCGAGCGCGCAGGAATCAGCCGGGATCCTCGCCGGCCAGACCGACGCACTGGCGGATCGCCTCGACGCTGTGATCGGCGCCCTCGGCGATCATTCCAACGAGATGAGCGAGCGGCTTGAGGCGACCGCGCAGCTGTCCGCCAACGTCCTCGCCAGCCAGACCGACGCACTGCAGGACCGGCTCAACGCTGCGATCGGCGCCCTTGATGATCATTCAAACGAGATGAGCGAGCGACTGGAGGCGACCGCGCATTACGCCGTCGGCGCCTTCGCCGAGCATACGCAAGCGCTGCACGAACGCCTCAACGCCACGCTCGTGGAGACGCTCGCCGCTTTGACCAGCCACTCGGAGACAATGAACGCGCGGCTCGACTCGACAGCCAGCCTCGCGGTGGACGCCTTCACCGGACATGCCGATGCGGTGCACCGGCGCCTCGAGGCGACGCTCGGGCAAACCGCCGCCGCCCTCACGCGCCATTCCGACGAGGTCGGCGCGCGGCTGGAGGCGAGCGCGCAGCAAGCCTCGGATGCCCTCACCTTGCCGGTTGCAGCGCTGCATGAGCGCCTGACGACGACCATCAACGCGACGCTCGCCGCTTTGAGCGATCACGCGGCCGACATCAACCAGCGCCTCGCGGCGACCGCGGCGACGTCCGCCGGCGCGCTGACGGCCGAGACCGAGGCGCTCCGCCAGCGCCTCCAGGGGACGCTGAGCGAGACGATCGATGCGCTGAACGCGCATTCGAACGAAATGAGCGAGCGCCTGCGGACGACGGGCGAGCAGTCCGCTGGCGCCCTCGCCGACCGGGTGGACGCACTCAACGCGGGCCTTTCCACGGCGATCAGCGAAACCTTCGGCGCGCTCGCCAATCATTCGGAGGAAATCAACCAGCGCCTCGGTTCGACCGTCGGCGAGACGCTCGGCGCGGTTTCCGGCTATTCCGAGGAGATGCGCGAGACCCTGGACGCGGCCGGGCGCGGCGCGCTGGCGGCCTTCGCGGGCCATACCGCGAGCCTCGAGGAGCGCCTCACGCTCATGCTGGGCGAGGCCTTCGACACGCTGTCGAGCCACACCCATGAGTTGCACGAGCATCTCGCCGCGCGCACGCAGGAGGCGTTGATCGCTTTCGCCAGCCAGAGCGACGCTCTGCAGAGCGGCTTCGAGGCGACCGCGCAGCAAGCCGTCGCGGCCATCGGCTACCACGCCAGTGATCTCAACGAACGCTTCACAGACACCGCCTCGGAGGCGATCAATGCGATCGCCGTGCATGGCGACAGGATCAACGAAGCGCTTGCCGACCGGCTCTCGTCGTTCGAGCAGACTTTCGTCGGGCACGGCGGCGCCGTCGCGAACAGCATCGGCGATCAGGCCGAACGCTTCACCGCGACGCTGGCCGACCGGCTCGGCGCGATCGAGAGCACGCTGACGCTGCGCGGCGGCGATCTGAACGACAGGCTCGCCCTGCGCGCCGGCGAAACCACGCAGGCCCTTGAAGCGCAGATCGACGCTTTCGAGACGCGCACATCGCTGCGCACCCGGGAAATCGGGCAAGCGCTCGACGTTCTCATCGCGCGCCTCGATCAAGGGCTCGACGCGCATGCGGCGGCGCTGAGCGAAAGCCTCGGCGCGCAGGCCAGCGCCGTCGCAAGAGCGCTGAGCGAGGGCGGCGAAGAAGTTGTCCGGGCTCTAGACGACAAGGCCGGCGCCATCGCCGCGACCCTCGAAGGGCGCATCGTGGAATTCGAAGAGCGGGTGGTCGGGCGCCTCGACACCGTATCGGGTGAACTCGACGAGCGCGGGCGCGCCGTCGCCGTCAATATCGCGGCGAGGACCCGGGAAATCGACCAGACGCTTGGTCTGCACGCCGGCAACATCTATGCGGCGCTCGATCGCGAGGCGGGTCAACTCGCCGCCGTGCTGGCCGGGCGCGCCGCCGAGATCCGCGATCTCGTCGCGCAGGCGACCGAAGACCTCGACGCGACGCTCGCGGGGCGGGCCGGCGAGATCGGCGACGCGCTCGCCGGGCGCATCAACGAGATCAGCCTCACGCTGGCGAACCGGCTGTCCGAAATCGAGGGGGCGCTCGGCGGCTGCCTCGATCTGCAAAGCGCGCTCGGCGAGCGCGCCGGCGAATTGCGCGAGCTGTTCGACTCGCGCGGGCGCAGCCTCGTCGAGAGCCTGTCTCAGCGCGGCGGCGAGATCGCTGCGGAGATGACCAGCGTTGGCGCGCTTGTGTCGCAGGCCATCGAAGGGCGCGGCATCGACATCGTGCAGCGTCTCGGCGACACGCAGAACGATCTGACCGACGCGATCGAGCGCTCCGCCGCCCATGTACGCGAGGCGTTCGAGATCGGCGCCGGCGAATCGATCGGCGCGCTGGTCGACGCCAACGCCAAGCTCGGCGGCGAAATGACCGAGATCGCCAACCGCCTCGCCAGCGGCGGCGCCGCGCTGCAGGATCAAATCGCCGTCGCGGGCGCCAATTTCGCGGCCGTCGAACAATCCCTGGGCGACCGCATGGACGATTTCAGGCGCCTCCTTGGAGCCATCTCCAGCGAACTCGAGCGCGTCAACCAGGCCGCCGGACAGACCGTCTTCGAAGCCAGCGGGCTCGCCGAAACAATCGCCGGCCACGGCGACGCGCTCTCCGTCGCCGCCAGCGATCTCGTCAGGTCGCAAAGCGAACTCGACCAGATGCTCAATGCCCGCCGGGCATCGCTCGACGCGCTCCTGCTGGCCGTCAACGAGCGCCGCGACGATTTCGACAATGTCATGGGCTCTTTCGCCACTCTGATCGAGAGCGCGTTCGAGAACGCCGAAAACCGGGCGCGCGAAATCGGATCGCTCCTTGCCGAAACCTCGCAATCAGCGGGCGGAATGATCGACCAGCAGTTCGCCGAGATCCGCGCCAATGTAGCGACGGAGCGCGAGCGAACCGCCGCGGCGATGCGGTCGGCCTATGAGCAGGCCAACGCCGAAATCGACGGCATCTTCAGCCAGGGGACGCAGCGCTTCCAGACCGCAGCTTCGGAACTGCGGACGATGTCCCGGCAAATTCAGGAAGAACTCGCCGCGACGCGGGAAGCCCTGAACGCCACTGTCTCCGAGCTGCCGCAGGAGACCGCGCAGCAGGCGGCCTCGATGCGGAAAATCGTCTCGGACGAGATCAAGGCGCTGAAGGAGCTGAGCGACATCGTGAGCCGTTCCGGGCGGTCCCTCGACGTTTCGACGGGGCTTGCCGGCGACCGCACGGCGCCGCCCGCCCCGTCGCGCACGCCCGGCGCCGCCCCGGCTTTCCCGGCTCCTGCCCGCCGCGGCGCTCCCACGGCCGAACCCGCGGCCGCGCCTGAGCCGCGCCGCAGCCAGACGACCCCGCCGCGACCGGCGCAGAACCCTGCTGCGACGGAGCGCAGCGGCTGGCTGTCCGATCTCCTCGCCCGCGCCTCGACCGAGGAGCCGCCGGCCCCGGCGCGGCCCGTGAGGGACCTCGCGCCGAAGGACCAGACGCCAAAAGGCCTGGCGTCGAAGGGGCTGGCGCCGACGACGGCGGGCGCCCAACCGCTTGACGCCCTCTCTCTCGACGTCGCCCGCATGGTCGACCCCGAAGCCGCGGCCGAGGCCTGGGAGCGCTATCGGCTCGGCGAGCCGAACGCCTTCTCATCCCGGATCTACATCGGCCGCGGCGCCCAGACCGCCGAAGAGGTGCGCCGCCGCTACCGGCTGAACCCTGACTTCCATGCGACGGTCGATCGCTATGTGCAGGAATTCGAACGTCTGCTCACCGAGCTGACCCGCGACAACGCCGATCAAACGGTCCTGCGCAACTATCTGATCTCGGAGACAGGTCTGGTTTATACAATGCTCGCCCACGCGTCGGGCAGGCTCGGCTAGGCGAGAGCGAAGCCGGCTCCCGCGCCGCCAAGACAAAAGCCGCCAAGACAAAAAAGGGGCATGAACGAAAAAGTTCATGCCCCTCTTTGCATCCGCTTTGCGGCGAGATGCGCCGCCAGCCGGCCTGTAAGCCGGGTTCTGTACGGCGCCGCGGCGAACCGCGACGCGTGATGGCCATTCCTCTGGGACGACCGTCGCCGGCCGCCTCGAGCAACCAACCCGGGCGATGATCCAGAGACGGATCTAAGGTTTTTAAAACCTCGCATCGCCCCTATTCGGTTTTGCTCCCGGTGGGGCTTGCCGTGCCGCTCATGTCGCCATGCGCGCGGTGCGCTCTTACCGCACCGTTTCACCCTTGCCGCCGGCGAAGCCGGGGCGGTTTATTTTCTGTGGCGCTTTCCCTGGGGTCACCCCCGCCGGACGTTATCCGGCACCGTTTCTCTGTGGAGCCCGGACTTTCCTCCGCCGTGCGGCGGCGGCCATCCGGCCGACTGGCCTTCGCGGCATAAAGCAATTTCAAGGCTGATGAAATCTCAAAATGCGCGATCGGGCGCGGCCCCGTTCAGGCGCCGGGCCGCCGCACGCCATGCGTGTGTCGAAAAAATCGCAGTGGAAGGAAATCCTTAACGAAAAACCGTTGTTACTTGACCCCGCGCGGCAATCCCGGCTGTTTGGAGCCGACGCTAACCCGATGCTAGGATAGGGTATGAAAACTTTGTTTCCTCTGGCGGCCATCGCCGCAGCTTCGATCGCGCTCGCCGGATGTGGCTATACGCCCGAGCAGCGGGCGGTCAGCGGCGGCGCAATCGGCGGGGCCACGGGCGCAGCAATCGGCGCGGCGACCGGCGGGGGCGTCGGCGCGGCGCTTGTCGGGGGCGCGCTGGGCGCAGCGACCGGCGCGATCGTCGGCGCCAACACGCGCCCGGCCAATCCGCCGCCGCCGCCGCCCGGCTATTATCCGCCCCCGCCGCCGCCGCCGGCTTGCGCGCGCATCGTCTACGATCCCTATGGAAACGCCTTTTGCCAAGGGTATTACCGCTATTAAACTCGATACTGGTTTGACAGCCACACCTTTCGCCTCGCCGAACCACGGCGAGCGCAAAGGGGGGCGGACGCCCGATTCGCTCATTCTGCATTATACCGGGGTGCCCACCGGCGAAGCTGCGATCGAGCTTTTGTGCGATCCGGTGATGCAGGTCTCCGCCCATTACGTCGTGATGCCGGATGGATCGTTGATGCAACTCGTGCCCGAAGCGCGCCGGGCCTGGCACGCCGGCCGCGGTGTGTGGGCGGGTGAGACCGACATGAATGATGTGTCGATCGGCATCGAAATCGCCCATCATGGCCATAAGGACGGCGGCCCCGCCTATCCCTATCCCGCCGAGCAGATCGCCGCAGTCATCGCGCTGAGCCAGGACATCATCGCACGCTGGCGGATCGCGCCGGAGCGGGTGCTCGCCCATTCCGATATCGCACCCGACCGGAAGATCGATCCGGGCGAATTCTTCCCCTGGCCGCGTCTCGCTAAAGCAGGGGTCGGCCATTACGTCGCGCCCTGCCCGATAGCGGACGGTCCGCGCCTCGGGCCTGACGCGCAGGGCGCGGAGGTTGAAGACCTGCAGGCGATGCTGGCGCGTTACGGTTACGGGATTGAGATCAACGCGCGTTACGACGCGCGGACGCAGATCGTCGTTCGCGCCTTCCAGCGCCATTTCCGGCCCGCGCTGGTCGATGGGATCGCGGATGTTTCAACCGTCGCAACCTTGCGAAAATTGCTCGATGCGCGGGCGATCGGCTGAAACGACGCAGATAACCCCGTATTTCGGATTTGGCGCTATGAGCAGGGCCGCACAAAGAAACGGAAGCGCCCATGGCTTGCGATAAAATCATGCTGATTCGCCACGCCGAACGGCCGAATGCCGACAAATCCATGCGCGGCGTCGGCTTCGACGGGCGCAAGAACAAGGAATCGCTGACCGTGCGCGGCTGGCAGCGCAGCGGCGCCCTGGTGCGGTTTTTCGCGCCGCTCGACGATCATTTCACTCAGCCGGGCCTCGCGCGGCCGGCCGTGCTCTACGCGTGCCGCGCGGCGCCGGAGGATCCGAGCCTTCGGCCGCAGCACACGCTGGTCCCCCTCGCCGAGCTGCTTCAACTCGAGCTCAACTGCGATCATTTCCATGGCGACGAGATCGCGCTCGTCAAAGACATGCTGTCTCGCGAAGGCCCGGCGCTCGTCGCCTGGAAACACGATGGGCTGCATGTCATCGCCAATGCGATCCTGCGCGACGCAACGACTGCGCCACAGCACTGGCCCTACGGCCGTTACGATGTCGTCTGGATTTTCGACCGGAGCGGCGCGGGCTGGAGCTTTTCGCAAGTCCCGCAGCTCCTTCTCGCGGGCGACAGCGCCGAGCCAATCGCTTAGGCGCATAATTTCCCGTTTTGACGCCTGATTTTTGTAGCGTAGGAATAGGCAGCAGAGGCTTTGCTTCAATTGGCAGCTGGCTTGCGACTGGGGCCTTTTGCGATCCAGCGGAATCTGGAAGGCAGCTCCGGCGCTTTGATCCGGCGCATTTTCTTTTCGCCAACCGGCGAGCGAAACTGCAGCGGGCGCTCTTTGCCTGAAGGAAAGTCAATAAGAGCGTCGACCAAAGCGGGGTTTCCGCTTTTTCTCGTCCCGCTCTCGCGCTGGAGCGACAAACCATGGCCGTTGGCGTAAAGGCCGGAATTCGATTTGAGAGAATCGCCTTCCTCTCGAATGAAACAGCGGAAGGAATCGCGGCGCGCGATGCGCTGATCTCGCGCTACGGCCATGTCGATGCGGAGGAGGCGGACATCATCGTCGCGCTCGGCGGCGACGGCTTCATGCTGCAGACGCTGCATCGATTCATGGGAAGCAACAAGCTGATCTACGGCATGAATCGCGGTTCCATCGGCTTCCTCATGAATGATTTTTCAGTGTTCAATCTCGAAGGCCGGCTCGCCGCGGCCGAAGCCAAGACCGTGCATCCCCTGCTGATGGAGGCGACCGACCGGGACGGCTCCGTCTCGCGCGCGCGCGCAATCAATGAAGTGGCGCTGCTGCGCCAATCCTACCAAGCGGCCAAGATGCGAATCTCCATCGACGGCAAGGAGCGGCTCGACGAACTCGCCGGCGACGGCGTCATGGTGGCGACGCCCGTCGGCTCCACCGCCTATAATCTCGCCGCGCATGGACCAATTTTGCCGCTTGACGCCAAGATGATGGCCTTGACGCCGATCTCGGCTTTCCGGCCGCGCGGCTGGCGCGGCGCCCTGCTGCCGGACAAAGCCAAAGTCACGATCGAGATCCTGCAAGCCGAAAAGCGGCCCGTCTCCGCCGTCGCCGATCATTTCGAGCTGCGCAATGTGCGCGAGGTCGTCGTCGCGATGGATCACGACACCGATCTCGTCCTTCTTCACGATCCCGGGCATTCGCTGAACGAGCGGATCCTGCGCGAGCAATTTGGATATTGAGGCGTGAAGGAGCGCATTCGCATACTCAGCCGGGCGTTGGTCTCGCGCGGCTTCGGCGTGCTCGAACGGCTAAGCATTGAACTCAAACGGTTCGACGGGCGCTTGCAGGTGCAGGCGCGCGAGATTTACGACACCGGCGACGGAGCCGCGATCCTGCTCTACGATCCAACGCGCTCGACCGTCATCCTTGTGCGTCAGTTCCGGCTGCCGCCTTTCCTCAAGGAAGGATGCGACAGCCTGATCGAGGTCTGCGCGGGACGCCTTGAGGGAAGCGACCCGGAAACCCGGATCGTGCATGAGGCCGAGGAGGAAACCGGTTTCAGGGTGCGCCATCCCCGCCGCCTGTTTGCGGGTTACACGAGCCCCGGCGCCTTTTGCGAAAAGATCACCTTTTTCGTCGCCGAATATTGCGCGGCCGACCGGGTCGGCGCCGGCGGCGGCCTCGAACATGAGGGCGAAGACATCGAAATTCTGGAGCCGACGCTGGAAGAGGCGTTGGCGATGATCGAGCGTGGCGAAATCATCGACGCCAAGACGATTTTGCTGTTGCACTACGCCAAGCTCGCGGGTCTGATGAGCGCGGTTTCCGGCGCCTCCTGACGAAGGCCAGCCCATGCGCGACTTTGAGGCGTCCCGAAAAGCGGCGGCAGCCAATGCGGCGATGATGCAGCCTCGCGCCGCCTCCGATGGCTTCGACGCCGCCGACATTCGCTGGCGCAGCAAAGCGATCCTCATTGGCTCGGCCGGCAATCTGATCGAGTGGTATGACATTTACGCCTATTCGGCGTTCTCGCTCTATTTCGCCGGCGCCTTCTTTCCGCAGTCCGATCCTCTGGCGCAGCAGTTGGCGGCGGCGTCGATTTTCGCGGCCGCATTTTTCGTGCGCCCGCTCGGCGCGGCCTTGTTCGGCTATCTCGCCGATCGTCATGGACGCCGCAACGCGCTGACGGGCTCGGTCATCATGATGTGCTTCGGCTCGCTCCTCATCGCCGTGACGCCCGCCTACGCCAGCATCGGCGTCGCCGCGCCGATCATTCTCGCCACCGCGCGCATGTTGCAAAGCCTCAGCCAGGGCGGCGAATATGGATCGGGCGCGACCTATCTCAGCGAAGTCGCCCACCCGGACAGGCGCGGCTTCTATTCTGGCGTCTGGTACGTCACGCTGATCGGCGGTCAGCTCAGCGCCATTCTCGTCCTGCTGGCGCTGCAAAAGTTGTTTCTGACGCCGGATCAGTTGAAGTCCTGGGGCTGGCGGATTCCCTTCGCCATCGGGGCGCTGCTTTCAATTCTCGCCTATGTCCTCCGCCGCGACATGCCGGAGACGGATCTTTTCCTCGCCGCCAAACCCGCCATTGAGCGCGAGAACCCCTGGCGAATTTTGGCGCGCGACTGGCGGAGCATGGCGCTGGTCGTCGGCATCACGATCGGCGGCACCTCGGCCTTCTATACATACACAACCTATATGCAGAAATTCCTCAGACTGTCGGTCGGCCTCGACGATGGGCAGACAACGCTGATCACCGCCGGCTCGCTCGTCTTCGCGCTGATCCTGCAGCCGCTCTATGGCGCGCTTTCCGACAGGATCGGCCGCAAGCCGCTGCTGATCGGCTTTGGCGTTCTTGGGACGCTCGGCACGGTTCCCCTGCTGACGACGCTCCAGCATACCAAAAGCCCCTTCGCCGCTTTCCTTTTGATCTGCGCCGCCTGGGCCATCGCCAGCGGCTATACGTCGATCGCGGCGATCGTGAAGGCCGAACTGTTCCCCACGGCGATCCGCGCCATGGGCGTCGGCATTCCCTATGCGCTGACGGTCGCGATTTTCGGCGGCTCGATCGACTGGGTCGCGCTGGCGTTCAAGAATGCCGGTTTCGAGACGGGCTTCTTCTGGTATGCGACCGGACTTATCTTCATCTCCCTCGTGACCTATGTGTTCATGCGCGACATGAAGGCGCATTCGAAGATGGAGCGGGCGCTGTGATGGTTCTAGAGCGCTTATCGACCGAATGGAACATTCGGTCGATAAGAAATCGCTCCAGAGTCAGAGGCTTGAGCATATTCTTATCGATCAGATTGGTTCAATCTGATCGGAATATGCTCTAGGGCGCTGACCCCATGCGCTCGCTTTTTTTCGTCTCCTCCATCGACGAAGCCAAACTCGCCGCTGCGCTGGAGAGCGGCGCGGATGGGCTTTGTCTCGACGTCGCGGATCGGATTCTCGCGGCGGACAAGGCCCGGGCGCGCGAGAACGCCGGCGATCTCCTTCAGTCCGCCAAAGCGATGGCGCGTCGCCCGCTCCTCTACGTCCGGGTCGCTGGCCTCGACACGGCGCAGATCGACGCCGATCTCGACTCCGTCATGCCCTTCGCGCCCGATGGGATCGTCCCCACCGGGCCCCTGAACGGGCAGGCGTTGCAGCATCTGGGCGGCTTGCTCGCGGTGAAGGAGGCCAGATGCGGGCTGCCAGACGGTTCGACGCAAATCATCGCAGGCGTCGGCGAAGCGGCGGCCTCGCTCCTCGACATGGGGAGCTTCGCCGGCGCGAGCCGCCGTCTTGCGGCGCTATTCTGGAGCGCCGATGCGCTGTCGGCCGCGCTCGGCGCCGAACGGAACCGCACTTCGGACGGCCTTTACACCTCGCCCTATGTCCTTGCGCGCAGCCTGACTTTGGTTGCGGCCCGCGCGGCCGACATTCTCGCGATCGACGCCGCCTGTCCGCGATCTCCCGAGGGCCTTGGACTACGGCTGGCGTGCGAGGCGGCGCGGCGCGACGGATTCGACGGCAAGCTGGCGCTCGATCGCGATCAGGTCGCGATCATCAACGCTGTCTTCACGCCGACGGATGAAGCGATCGCGCGGGCGAGAGCCGTCATCGCCGCCTTCGCCGCCGAGCCCTCAGCGGCGACGCTTGCTCTCGATGGCGAGATATTGGTCCTTTCCGATTTCGCTCAAGCGAAGCGGCTGCTTCGTCGTCTGCCTGCGACCTGATGCATTTCGAATCTCGGAGCGACGGATCGGCCGAACTTTCGAAAGCGGAATGGAAACTGACTTTTTCCCGGACCCCTCCACCTAGGTGAATACTATTTCTTGCTATTAATAGACTTATTCATGAACGAAGTACTTTTTTTCTACATATTGCGATTCAGATGTAACATACTGGCAACGCCAACACTGATTCCTGTATAGCGGCCATGTTTATTATTGCCCTTCGGACCACAGTTCGTAACTTTGCTCGGCACGGCCAGGACATGAGCCTGGGATGACCGTTGGCTGGCGAAACGCCCCGAGGGAGAAACCTGATGAAAACGCGAAGCGCCCGTTTGTTGATGGCCGGGGCGGCGCTCGGAACTGTCGCATTCGTACAAGCGGCGCAGGCCCAGGACGTCACCAATCTCGTAACCCTGCCAGAGGTTGACGTCGTCGCCCCAACGCCCGTTCCAGGCGGCGTCGGCATCGACCGCAACAAGGCGCCGGGGTTCATCTCCACCGTGACCAGCCAGGAATTTGAAGACAAGAAATCGCCGGCTGTCGCGGATGCGATAACGGCCCACGTTCCGGCCGCGATCTCGCTCAGTGTCGACGGCAGCGACCTCTCCCCCGATCTTTTTTATCGCGGCTTCGACACCTCGCGCATATCAGGAACGGCGCAAGGTCTCGCGGTCTATCAGAACGGCGTGCGCATCAACGAAGCGTTCGGCGACAGCACCAATCTCGATCTCATCTCGCCAATTGCGATTGATCGCGTCGATGTCTACACGAACAACCCCATTTTCGGTTTGAACGCGCTCGGCGGCGCGATCAATTTCACGATGAAGAACGGCTTCACCTATCAGGGCGGCGAGGCTCAGCTTCTCGGCGGCTCCTACGGGCGAGTCTACGGCAGCCTGCAATATGGCAAGCAATATGGCGACTACAGCGTCTATTTCGCGACCGACGCGCTGCGAGACAGCGGCTATCGGCCATTCGGCGCGCAAAATCTTCAACGGGCCTACGCCGACATCGGCTATCGCACGCCCGATTCTGAAATCCACGCTATCGGAGCCTTCAGCCGCACCTGGCTGGGCGTTCAGGGCACGACGCCCCAGGTTCTCGTCGACCAGCAGTATAACGCCGTCTTCACGACGCCGCAGACGACCAACAACCAGGCCGGCCTGGCGCAGATCACGGGAAGGTTCGACCTCTCCCCGACATGGTCGCTCGCGAGCAATTTCTATTTCCGCCAGTTCGATCAATACCACGTCGATGGGAACGACGCGAGCATAACCGATTGCGGCGGACAAGGCGGCACGCCCGGAAACGCCTGCCTGCCGGCCAGCGGAACATTCAGCGGAAACCCGAACGATTTCCAGTTCACGAACCATGGCCAGCCAATTCCATATCTCGGCGACAGCTTCCCCTACGGGACGACTTCGCTGACTGCGGTGCACACGCAGACCTTCGGGACGCAGGAACAGCTCACCGACAAGGACAAGATCTTTGGGCACCAGAACTATTTCGTCATTGGCGGCAGCGCGGATCAGAGCTACACGCATTTCTCGTCCAAGACTTTACTGGGCCAACTCGATTCCTCGTTCCAAAACCTCTTCACCGGCTTCCCCGGTTCGCAAGCGATCCTGCAGACGGAAGGGAGTGTCGGCTACGGACCCGTCTGGGTGCATGCGCAAGCGACCTATTTCGGCGCTTTCGCGCTCGATACGTTCAACCTGACGGATGAACTCGCGCTGACCGCCGGGGCGCGCTTCAACGTCGCCAATATCGGCCTCTCCGACGCAAGCGGCGAGCAACCCGACAACAACACGAGCAATTCCTACAACCGCATCAATCCGGTCATCGGATTCACATACACCGCTTCACCGGCTCTGACCTTTTACGGCGGATACTCCGAGGCGAACAGGGCGCCGACCCCGCTCGAGAGCCAATGCTCCAATCCCCAGCTGCCTTGCGTCCTCGAGACGGCGCTGGTCTCTGATCCCCCGCTGCAGCAGGTCGTCTCGCACACATGGGAGGGCGGCGTGCGCGGCACGCTCGCCATCCCGAACGGCTACGGCACGCTGGTTTACAATGCGGGCGCGTTCCATATCGTCAACACAAACGACATTGTGACCGAAGCGAGCACGATCTCCGGACAGGGTTTCTACACCAATGTTCCCGAGACGCTGCGGCAAGGCGTCGAGCTTGGCCTCCAATATAGCTACGGACCGGCAAGTTTTTACGCAAACTATGCGCATGTCGACGCCACCTACCAGTTTTACGGGACCTTCGATGGTGGAAATAATCCGGCGCAGGATGCGAATGGGAATATCTATGTCAAACCCGGCGATCGCATTCCTGGCATTCCGAGCAATCTGGGCAAGCTCGGCCTCACCTACGCCTTCACGCCGCAGTTAAAGGTGACCGCCGAAACAGTCCTCGTCGGCAGCCAATATTTCGCCGGCGACTACGCCAATCAAAATCCGAAGCTGCCGGCCTATTACTACGTCAACCTCCGCGGCACATATCAGGCGACCGATCAGATTCAGATTTTCGGCCTGATCAATAACGCCACCAACAATCATTATGCGACATATGGGAGTTATTACGGGGTCGACACGACCGCAGGCAACGTAAACCAGACTTTGTACTACAACAATCCCGCGAATGGCGGTGCGGGCAAAGCCGAGGCCGTCACCGTGGCCCAACCGATCTCGCTTTACGCAGGCGTAAAAGTCACGTTCTAAATCATCAGACCGACGCTGACCTGTGAATTGTTCTCGATCAGAACCGAAAGGAGCTGACCTTTGAACTGGACCCCATTCACGGGACCGCGGGTAGCTGGCGTTAAGGCGTAATTTCGCCAGCCCTTGTCAAAAATCAAGCCGCTTCCGGCTCTTCTGTGGGTATTTTGGCAACGCGTTTGCGTTGTCCAAGCGAAGCGACATATCCGCAGCGTTCGCCGCCGCCTCGATTTGGTCCATGCCAGCGCGCCACACCGCCATCGGCATCTGATTGTTCATCGCCTGGCGCGGGCGCCGAAAATTGTAAAATATCATCCAGGAAGCGATGCCGGCCCGCGCCGCGCGGCCGTCGCCGCAGGCTTTCAGATGTATTTCTTCGTACCTGATCGAGCGCCAAAGCCGTTCGATCAGCTGGCTTTTCCCCTGGACGCCTTCCTCGAGTGATGCTCAACACCTTCACTCTGGCGCATTGACGCCTTGGGGCGCCGGCCCCGTCAGAGCCAGAAACATTAGCGTTCCTCCCGACGGAAAAGTTGCAGTTCGACCAATCTATCGAGTATCCAAGGTTTGACCGCGTTGATAATTGCGTTCTCGCGGCGCGACGCAATTGACGCCTTCACAATGCGCCGCATCCGAAAATTGGGAATTGCGCCTTTAAGCAAGAGAGCTCTGCAGCCTTATGCTGATCCGAAATAGCGCCATCTATATGCTCGCAAGGCTCTTGCCCGGCCTCTTCAGCCTCGCGACGACGGCCGCCTTGACCCGCCTGCTCGATCCGAATGAGTACGGGCTTTATGGTTTGGCGCTGGTCATAATGATGTTCGGGTCGACCCTCGGGTTCGACTGGCTTGGTTTGGCGTTCCTGAGGTTTTACCAAGACAGGCGGCAAGACCCGCGATTTGGCGCAACATTCATGTCGATATTCGTTGCGCTCGTCGCGATATCGGCGGGAGGGCTCAGCCTCGCATTGCTCTTCGGCGTGGCGCCGCCTCATTTGGTCGGCGCCGCGGTGATTGGCCTGGTGATGGTTTGGACCTTCGCGTGGTTTGAACTCGTCTGCCGGATCGCCGTCGCGGAATTTCAGCCGCTTCAATACTTGAGAATGAACCTCGGACGTTCGTTTCTTATTTTCGTTGGAGCCGCCGCCGCCGCATGGCTGACGAGGGATGCGCTTTCGACAGCGGCTGCTACAGCCGTCGGCATGTTCCTGGGGGTCTTCTTCGGAAACGTGCCAATCCCGCGACCGTCGTGGCGTCTTTTCGATCGCCACCTTTCGCGGGAGGTCCTGGCTTTCGGGATTCCCATGGCTGCCAGCATGGCGATTGGCGCCCTGGCGGAAAGCGGAACGCGGTTCATTCTCGTCGACATCGAGTCGGCTCGGGGTCTCGGGCTTTTCACCGCCGCCGCTGCTCTGGTGCAGAATACGCTCGGGGTCATGGGCACCGGAATCTCTTCCGCTGGATACTCGCTTGTGTTGCGGGACGTGGTGCGGGATGATCACGTCGCCGCGCAGCGGCAGCTGCTCGTCAATGGAACGCTTCTGTT
Source organism: uncultured Alphaproteobacteria bacterium (assembly GCA_963767805.1). Lineage (GTDB taxonomy): Bacteria > Pseudomonadota > Alphaproteobacteria > Rhizobiales > Beijerinckiaceae > Methylocapsa. Next base: position 207,017 of record CAVYFP010000020.1, read on the forward strand.
GGCGGTGCTCGCGCCGGCGAGTTTGGGCATAGCGCTCACCGGAAACAGCATCGCCACGAGCCTTGTAGGCTCGAAATTCGTATCCGGCGTCGCCCCGCTGATGCCCTGGATGGCGCTGTGCTCATTTCTAAGCGGTATGGTTGCTTGCTACTTCGACCAAGCGTTCCAGCTTGGTAAAAAGCCGCATCTGAAGATTTGGAGCGCGGGGATCACCGGACTTGTTTCGATCGGATTGTGCCTCTTCCTAATTCCGATATATGGGGCGATGGGCGCCGCGATCGCCATGTCCGCTGCGGCGGCCGTATCGAACGTCTACTCGATACTCATCGGCCAATACGCCTATAGAATCCCGTTGCCTGTTGCGGGCGGAGTCCGCGTCGCTATCTGCTGCGCCGTTATGACGCTGGCGGTGGTTGGATTGCCCAACAGCGGATGGACCGGGCTCATTCTGCGGGCTGGATTTGGCGCCGTCGCATACGCACTGGCCGCGATCGCCTTGAATCTGCTGGATTGCCGCGATCACATCATTCGCTTCGCCAAGCGCATCGCCCCGTCATTAGGAAACGCCCACGAATAAATGCGTCTGCGAGTCGTTTAGGCGACAGCACGATAATTCACCCGGGTCAATTCACGATGAAAACCCCTGGTCAATTCGACGCGAAAACCACCATGAAGAGACAACTGAGGGAGGTCAAACCCGCAAAAACAGGCGCGAACAACTGATCGAAAAATTCGTGGATCAGGGCATAGCGCGACGCTATAGTTGCATTGAACGGCGACTATCGTCTCAGCTTTTTTTGAAGGGCTGCGCTGCTCCCGGTGCAAATTGGCGAGCGTTGAGCGAAATTTGATTTGTGGCATCTGGGGGAATGAAGCCGATTGGACCGTCTCGGAGAGCCGCCAGCACCGCATGGCATGCACCGTACGCACCGCTTGATCGCGGTCGTCGCAAAGTTCGCATCGCGACTGACTCTCAACGAGCTTTCGGAGCGGAGGACGCCAGTCACGGTTCGGACGCTGTCGACCCGCTGGAGATGCCGGAACGATCGGCGCAAGGGGCGGATCTTCGCCCAGCGCTTTCTAAAGCTCGCGTCCCCGTTTGCGAGTCGCATCGCTCGCCAATGGCCCTGCGTGTGAAACGGAGCCAGATTGATGGACTGGCTTCAGTAAAGCGACTTCGCGTCCCCTCCACCGACCGCCTATCCGAGTGAAGAACATGCATAAGCGAATATTGGTGACCGGCGGGGCCGGCTTTCTCGGGTCGCATTTGTGCGAGCGGCTGCTTGAAGCGGGCCACGAGGTTTTGTGCGTGGACAATTTTTTTACGGGCTCTCGGCGCAACGTCGCCCATCTATTCAATAATCCATCGTTCGAATTGTTGCGCCACGACATCACTTTCCCACTCTATGTCGAAGTCGATGAGATTTACAATCTGGCCTGTCCCGCCTCGCCGATTCATTACCAATTCGATCCGGTCCAGACGACCAAGACGAGCGTCATCGGCGCCATCAACATGCTTGGCCTGGCGAAGCGGGTGAAAGCTAAGTTTTTGCAGGCCTCGACGTCGGAAGTTTACGGCGATCCGACCGTGCATCCGCAACCCGAAGAATATTGGGGTCATGTGAACCCGATCGGCTTTCGCTCCTGCTACGACGAAGGAAAGCGCTGTGCGGAAACCCTTGTGTTCGATTACAATCGCCAACACAAGATGGCCGCAAAGGTGGTGCGTATTTTCAACACTTACGGCCCGCGCATGCACCCCAAAGACGGGCGAGTCGTGTCAAATTTCGTGATGCAGGCGTTGAACGGCGAGGACATCACGCTATATGGCGACGGGGAGCAAACGCGGTCTTTTTGTTACGTCGACGATCTGGTCGAGGCGATGATCCGGATGATGGCGGCGGGCCGGGAAACGACAGGGCCGATCAACATCGGCAATCCGACGGAATTTACGATTAGGGAACTGGCCGAATTGGTCCTGGAACTGACCGGCTCGAAGTCGGAACTTGTATTTCAGCCCTTGCCATCGGACGATCCCAAACAGCGTCAACCGGACATTCGCAAAGCAATGAAAGAGCTGGATTGGCGGCCGACGATCAAATTGCGCGAGGGACTGATCAAGACGATCGACTATTTTGATGAATTGCGGCGTAGCGCAAAAGGATTGGAGAGCGGCAAAAGACTCTGGCGTTCAAATGGCCTTGTGCAAAGGGGGGGATGATTGAAATGTCGGGTGGAGGGATAGCACAGGCAAGTCGGGTTTGCGCCGGAGCCATTGTCGCGATCATCGCTCGCCACAGCCGCTCTGACCGGCAGCGTGAGATGGGCGGCCGGGCAGCGGATAAATCGCCCTCGCGTCCCTGCTTGTCCATATCCAGGACAATTTTTTCGAGCGCGCAGATCAGCTGTTCCACCTGACATGCCGGAGCTTCGATTTCAACGCCTTGATTTCCTTGTCGATGACCACGAGGGTCCTGCGATGGATCGTCCGAGAGCCGACGATATGGCCGCCGATTTGCCGTATTGGCCGGATCTTCAGCGCCTAGTGGAACAATCCGATAATATGGGTCGTCGATATTAGCGGCGCCCATTCCCCGTAACCCCGGAGTTTTGCCGCTTTCACCGAAAGCGCGGTCCAGGGGCTGTTGCGTCGGCGGATGACGGCAAAACAACAGTTGCGCCATTCGCCGAGAGGAGCGCACTTCGTGCTTGAGGTTCGCACTGCAGATAGCGTAGGTACATTCGAACCTGACTACGTTGCTCTCCGCGCCAATCGACGCGCGGCCTGCGACGTCGTGCGGCGCAGCACCCCCAACTTTGAGACGGCCTCTAGATCACGTTCATGATTTTGGATCGAATCGATCCAAAATCATGAACGTGATCGATTCCATTAGTTTGGAGCGGGATGCGGGCGAAAAAGTGCACACACTTTTTCTCATCCCGCTCTAGCGCATAAAAACAGCAAACTCTGCGCTGGCCTTAGGTGCAAACAGGAGCATGTCATTGGCGGGTCACCGATTGGCGCTACAAGCCCCGAAGAAGCTTTCATTGCGCCGGGATTGTGCCTGGGCCGGGAGATGAGGCGGCGTGACGACGGTCGACACCAATCGGGCGGCCTTGCTCAGTTTGCTTCTGGAAGGGTACGACGATCTTAAGAAGCGCTTGACGCGACGACTTGGGTCCGCCGAACTCGCGGGGGAGTCGCTGCAAGACACCTTTCTTCGTTTGGACGCGGTTCCAGAAACAGATCCTATCCGGAATCCACGAGCCTACCTTTTCCGGATCGCAATGAGCGTCGCCGCGAACCGGAAGGTCGCCGAAAATCGTCGTCTGGCCGTTTCCGAGGTCGGCGCGTTCCTCGACTTCGCGGATGACGCTCCAGATCCGGCGCGGATCGTCGAGGCGCGGTCCGAGATCGATGCGCTGAAACGCGCCATGCAGGAGCTTCCCGCGCGGCGCCGCGAGATACTCGTCGCGGCATGCATGGACGATATCCCGCACCAGAGCATCGCGCGCCGCTTCGGCGTGACCGTGCGAACGATCCAGTCCGAATTGAAGCAAGCGATCGAGCACTGCGCCTTGCGGCTGAACCCTGACGCAGTCAGGGAAGCAACCGACATCTCGTCGAAAACACCGAAATTACGACGGAAAACCGGCGTTTGACCGCGCGAGACATCCCGGTCCAAAACGCCACGGTGCGAGTCCACGCCTCCTTCTTCGTTCGTGGCCAGCAAGCGGCGGCGCCCTTATCGCGCCGGGCGCCGCGACGAACGGGGCGTGAGACTCAAAGGCCGTGAACAGTATGCGTGTTCGCTTGCCACGCAACGCTGCTGAGATGCTTGTTAAGAGCCGCGAAATTCGGCGGAGGATTGCTGGATCCGGCAAGCATGAAACATCCCCTCCGACATGATCGAGGCTTCGTCGGCTCTCCAAAGGACGCCATCGGCACGACGCCTTTGACGGGATAGCCGCGCGCGGCGAGCTTGGCGCGGACGGAGAGGCAATAATCGACGGAGCGCGCTGAGAAGCGCGTTTCGCCATGCCCGGCGCGATATTTCATGACTGCTGTGCAGAGGTCCCCGTCTGCGAGGCGCCAGGCCTGCGCCAGATAGGCGACGCCATAGCGCGTATTGGTTTCGGGGACGGCGAGTTCGGCGAGGGTTCCGGTGAAGCCGAGCATGCGCGCAGTCGATGGCAAAACCTGCATCAGACCGATTTCACCGGAGGATCCGACCTCATCCGGGTTGTAGCCGCTTTCGACCGCCATGACGGCGTCCGCCACTTCAGCGGGAAGATCCGTTCCCGTGGCGAAGCGGCCCGCGAGCTGACGGTACGCGGAAGGCGAGCCCGGGATCTGCGGCGGCGCCTCCTCGGCTTTATCAGCGGCGCCAAATGTCTCGGTCGCCGACGCGGCAGGCGACACGACGTGCCCGAGACACAAGAATAACGTCGCCGCGCTTGCGCGCAGCTTTGTCTGGAGCAACTGCGCCATCACCTTGGGGATGCCTGATTGTTTTCATTCAGCATCTTCGCGAGCGCGAGCTCGTTGATGGCCGGCGGCGTCTGCTTCAAGAGCTCCGCCACATAGGCCCGGCGCATGGCCGCGGACTGCTCGTCTCGAAGCTTCCCGACGAGTTGGTCGCGAACCTCGGCCAACGGGCGCGTATAGGACGCTTTTGTGTCGGCAAGCTTGACGATGTGCCATCCGTCTTCGAGCTTGATCGGCTCCGAAACCGCATTCTTCGCGAGGCCAACAATGGCCGCCTTGATCTCGGGACGCAGTTGCGCTTCGGAAACCCATCCAACCTCGCCGCCGCGGTCGCTGGTCTGCTTGGCGTCGCTTTCTGCGCGCGCGATGGACGCGAAATCGGCGTCCGGCCGTTTCAGCTTCAGTTGGATATCACCGAATTTCTTACCCGCTTTTTCCGCCGCAGCTTTGTCGCCGTCGCTGGGGAGCGCTACAAAAATCTGCGCGATCAGGAATTGGCGCGGAACCAGAAATGCGGATCGATTAGCGTCATAAGCGTTTTGAATCAATGCCTCCGCCGGGAAATCGGCCGGCGGCCGGGAGACCGAGCGCAGATAGGAATCAACGATTGCAACCTCGCGCACCTTTTTGAGCTGTTCCGCCACCTCCGGCTGCTGGTCCCAGCGCTTTGCCAGGGCTTCTTTGAGAACAAGCTGATTGGCGAGAAGCTGACGAACAACCTGGCTCAAGAGCGCCGGATCGCTCGCGAGCGCCGTTTGTTCGCGCTCGCCAAGACCGGCGACGAAGGCGCGTAGCTCGTCCTCCTTGATTTCGACGCCGCCGACGCGGGCGATGGTTTCGCCACCGATGGTGGGCGCAATGATGGGCGCAGGGCGTTGCAAGGCCGCCGGATCGGCTTCGGCCAACGGTGGTGTCGCGGGATTGCGCATGATTGGCGCCTTCGGCTTGGAGGTCGTTAGCGATTGCGTCGGAGCGGGCGTTTGAGCGGAGACGCCGAAGGTGGATCCGCCGATCGACGCCGCCGCCAGAACCGGTGCGGCGACAAGCAAGAGAGCAAATCCCCCGGCGCGCGCTTTCATCCTCGATTCACTCATGGATTGGCCCTTTGCTCCAAAATCTTGTCCTGATAGTCCCGCAACAGGTTTTGAATCTCTACGCGCTTGAAACCGATCAGAGGCTCGTGCCCTGCGAGGACGTCTCCCAGCTCGACGCCGTCGAGTCGCCCGAGGAGGTCGTTGCCGATTCCAACAAGCTTTATATTCCTTTCGGCGCAGGCCTTTGCGCTAGCTTTGAACGCCTTCGACTCGCTTTCGAATTTCGCGCGCTCGGCGTCCTTGGCGCGGGCGACCGTCGCGGCTTCCTCGTAAGCTGACTTCCATTTTTCGAGAACGGCATTGCGTTCATCAAGACGACGATTGAACTCATTCACGGAGTCATTCCGTTCTTTCTCCGCGGCCTTTGTCAGTGTTTTCTCCGCGTCGATCTCGCCTTTCAGCCGTTTGCTTTCCTGCTCGCTTTCGATTTGCCGCGCCTGCGAGGCCGTTTGCTGGTCTTCCAGCACACGCGCGTGGGCGATCGCCTGGCGCAACGCCTCGCGGAGGCGATCGACCTCCAGTCCGCGCGCGCCGCCTCGGGAAGGCACGCGCCGATCGCCGCCACAATGGCGAAGATGATGAGACTCCAGCGCATTTCAGAACTTCGCATTGAGGTCGAGTTGAATGGTGTCCACAGCATAGGGCGAGCCGGCCATGGTGGAGCCGCTCATCCATTTTGCCGTCAACCAGACATTGGAGCTGACGCCAAGGTTTCCGCCGACAATATAGCCTTTGAGATTGGTGCCGCCAAGGCCGAAGTCGGGATCCGTGAAAGCGTCCACGGTCGCGTCGGACTGGAGATATTTATAGGCAAGAAAGACGTTCCAGTCCCAAAGTTGCCTCGTCTCCGGATACCCGACCTTGATGCGACCCATGTAGCCGACATTGCCGCCATCAAAGGCGCCAGGGTATGCGGAGTTCGCAGAAGGCCCGCGATTGTTAACCGCGACCGCGGCGATCGCTGAGCGATCAAACCCGACATTATTGACGTATTCGCCATCAAGGAAGATGTGCACAGGATTAAATTGGGCGAGATCGACCTCGCCGGTCAGGATGACTTCCCGGAAAGCGCTGGCAAGTCCGAAGTATTGAAATTGCGGGCCAAGCGCGCCGGCGCCGCTATATACTGGAACGATGTCGCGCAACGCCATATAGGTGTTGCCCTTTTGCGCGTAGGACGGACGTAGGCTGTCTGTGCTGCAGATGTCTGCGGTGGTGGAGACATAGCAAGGGGCTGACAACTGGCCCTGGACATTCGAAAAATCGTAAAATCCGCCGCCGAGTGAAATATTTACGTTCTCCGCAGCGTTCCAAACAAAGCCGAGCTGGCCGCCGAACAGAAATTTGTCCGTCGAGGCATATTTATAGCCCTGATTGGTCGCAAAGTTGAAATCCGTGTTGAAAATCGGGAAGGCGCCGGCGATGGCGAATGGCGTGAAGCCTGGCGAAATTTCATATCTTGCTTGCGCCGCCGCGCCATCGAACCCAAGGTCACTGTACCAGACGAGGTCCGTTGGCGCGTAGAACGGGTTGTCGAAACGGCCGACTCTGAGCGCAACTTCCTGGTTCGGTTCATATTTGAGATACGCCCGGTCGACCCAAGCGGCGTATTTCGAAAAATTGCCGCCGGACGCACCGAGAGTCTGGTTGGTTGAGACTGGCGAACTGTCCTGCCCTGTGCCGAACCGAATGAGCGTGCTGAACCCATTGGTGAGATCGGCCTCGGCGCCAAGCCGCGCCCGCAGCAGGAACCTGTTGCGATCCGCGTTGGCGTTGAGCGAGGGAGGAAAGACTCCGCTTGTGTAATCCCAGGGAGATCCCGTGTTGATCGCATTATAATTCACCAGCGATCCACTCGTGTCATTGCCAGACGGAAAGAAATTGCCCTGGTAGCGGGACCGAAAGTCGCCGAACAGGCGGATGCGCGACGCCCACTCGGGGAGTTTTCCAGGCGACGCCCAGCCTTCGTCCTTGGCCTGCACCATGACCTCGCTTCGAAGCTCGTCGCGCAACTGCTTCTTCACGATCTCCGGCACATAGACGACGCGCTTGGTGCCTGGCGGCATCGCGGCGGCAGCCGCGGCGCTGGCCGTCTTCGCCGCCTCCTCCGCCTTGGCGGTCGCGCCCTTGGCGGATTCCCGCGCCACATAGGCTTCGTCCTCGGACTGCTTGATCAACGACTTTGCTTGCTCTTCAGTGATCACGCCCTGTTGCACGAGAAGGTTGATCAGATTGATGGTCGCGTTCGGCGACGCGGGCTTCTTCCGTGAAACCGTCGGCGCGCTCGACTGCGCCGCACCGTCGCCATGTGGAGCGGCGTTCTCAGCATCAGCGGATGGCGCCGCGGCGAGCGCGAAGAGCGCCGGCGCAGCGAGCAAAAGCGCACGCCGCAGCGCTGCTCGCGTCATGTGCCCTTTCATGTGTTTCTGTCGTCGCATAGTACAGCCCCGGTTCTTCTATTGCCTCAGTGCGGATCCCGGCCGATGTCGCGGAGCCTCGGCCAAACTTGCTTTCCTCAATCAACTCGGCCTTCGTTCGCTGATGCGCAGGACGATTGGCATCGGCATGTCCTTTGGGGGCGGCTCGCGCAGCGTAACGCCGGACAACGCTTCATTACGGATCGCCGCATCGATCTCAGGATTGCCCGTCGACGACACCAGCTGAACGCGGCTGATGCGGCCAGTTGCATCGGCCCAGAGCCGGACTTGAATCTGCAGCACGGAGCTGCGCGTCTTCGCGTTCGCGCGCAAGGCGGCCTCGATCTGCTGTTGCACGATGGAGGCGTACCAGCCCCACCGGCTGCCGCCGCCTCCCCCACCGCCAAGAAGACCGCTGCCGCCCGGCTTGCCGCCAAGGTTGAAGGCGTCTCCAGGCCCCTCCGCCTTGGCGTCGAGCGCGAGCGGACCGGGCGGCGGTTCGTCAGCCTTCGGTTTGTCATCGGCTTTGGGTTTGTCCTTCGGCGTTTCAACTGGCTTTTCTTCCTGGATCTCCTGCCGGACGGGCGTCTGCTCGATCATCTTCTGCTCAGGCGGCTTTGGCGGTGGCGGTGGCGGAGGCGGCGGTTCGATCTTGAGGAGCGTGACCTCGTGCACCGGGTTCGGCGGCGGCATATTGTCGCCCGTGAGAAACTGGCGAAGCATGAATGCGCAGAGCCCCGCCGCTGCGATCCCGATCGCGAGCATCGCGCCGCGCTGCCGGAAGCTGCCATTTTCAAGGCCCGCGTCCGCCCGGCGTTCGTCGCTTTCGCGCTGATCCGCTCCGCGTGCGCCTTCATCGGTCTTCTCGGCGGTCACAACCGTTCCCCCCTGGAGCGCACCGCCGTCACGCGGCCAAACGCACTGACGCCGCTGCACTGTTCGCCATGGCGCAAATCCGTTGGTCGACGCTCTCCCGTCATTTCACGAGCGGCTTTGTCGCAAGGCCAACCTGCGTGATGTTGAGACGGCCGAGCAGGTCCAACACGTCCATCACGTTCTGATATTGCGTCTGGTTGTCGCCGCGCAGGACGATCGGAAACTCGGGGGTCAACGCCTTGAGTTGAATGAGGCGCTGTTCAAGCTCCGCGAGCGTCACCGGGATCGTATCAAGAAAGATCTTTCCCTCATTCGATACGGTGATCGCCTTCGTCGTCGGTTGCGCGAGGCTCGGCGCAGCGCTCGCCTTGGGAAGATTGACCTTCATCCCCTGCACCGTCGCCGTCGTCATCACGATGAAGATGATGAGCAGCACATAGGCGAGATCCAACATCGGGGTGATGTTGATGTCGTCATACGGCTTGCCGTCGGACTGAAGCTGCATGATCGGTCACTCCGCTGCGAGGGATCGTTGGTCCCGAACCGGGGTGGCGTCGTAGAACTCGGCTATCTTCGTCGTAAATCCATCCACGAAAATCTGCATGTCCGCGGATAGATCCTTGATTCGCGAGATCAGATAGTTGTAGCCAAAGAGCGCGGGAATCGCGACGCCGAGGCCCGCGACGGTCGCAACCAGCGCGGCGGCGATGCCGGGAGCGATCGCGTTGACATTGACGTCGCCCGACGCGGCGATTGCGGCGAAAGTGATCATCACGCCAACCACAGTGCCAAGCAGCCCGAGAAATGGGCCGCCGGAAATGGCTATCGTCAGCAAAACCATGAGGCGATTGAGCCGTTGCGCTTCTTCGATCAGGCTCCCGTCGAGCGCTGCGCGGATGGCGGCGATCGATTGCGGCGACAGAACTCTCGGCGCCGCTGCATCGTGAAACCGGCTTCGCGTCTCCTTCGCCCCGATGCAATAAATGCGATAGAGAGAGGAATGGCGCACCACTTTCCGGTCAGCGAGGGCAATTCGTCCGCCAAGGCTCGATATGTCCTCCGCGGCGCCTTGATCCAGCAGGGAAAGATCGCTGGCGACCTGCCGAAAGAAATTCTTGAAACGCGCATTCGCCTTCGCCTGCTGATTGACGAATATCGCCTTGTCGACCATGACGATCCAGCTCACGATCGCCATGAAGACAAGCACGCCGATGACGACCCAACCATCCAGCGTAACGGACTTCAAAATGACGGCGAAATAGCCACTGAGCCAGCTCGCCGTCTCTTCATCCCCGCCATAGACGATGAGCTTCTCATGCTCGCCGCCCTGTCCGATCGAGGCAATTTTGATGAATCCGGCGGAACGCGCGACCTTTGAGATCGCCAGTTCATCGATGTCTCCCGCAAAACCGTTCCCTGTCGCCGCCGCCGCGGCCGGCGGGCTTGCATTGGCCGTGGTCTGAGCGGGTGCAGGCGCAGGCGCGACGCCTGCCGCCTCCCCTCCGAGCGCAGCCACGCTGGACAAGGATGGGAGGGTTCCATTGAGAGTTGCGTAAGCGCTTCCATCGAGATAGAGGGTGACGAGGCCCGGCGTCGCGGTCAAAGCCAGGTGATGCCACCCGCCGGGCGCGACGGGCGCGGCTGTCGCGCTGCGCAATACGCTTCCATTGTTGTCCAGTTCGACGAAAGGCGCTCCATCGTCAAAGCCGACGATCAGGCCATTTGCACCGTCGCGCCGGCTGTAAACCGCGGCGTCGCGCTGCAGGGAGGCCGGTTTCACCCATGCTGACCAGGTGATCGCGCCGCCGTCCGTCAACGCCAGGGAAGGCGATGCCGGCAGCAGCAACGGCGTAAGGCCGTCAAGGTGCAATCCCGACCCGATGATCGCGCCGTCGACGTTCTGCCCCGCGCTCTGAGCGTGGTTCGCCCAGCCAGATGAATCCTGCGGCGGCGTTCCTCTTTCGTTGAAATGATAGACAAGGACAGTATCCGGATCGTAGGAACCTTTTACGTCGCTCGCAGAGGGAGCGTTCTTGTCGCCATAATAGAGCCAGATATTCGTTTTGGCCCCCGGCTTGAGGTCGGGCACATTTACCCAAATGAATGCTTCGCCAAGCAATGAATCGTATTTTTCCACGTGATACTTGAGAGGGGTCACATCGTCGCCAGCAACGAAACGCAGATCGCCGCCGTCTTCCCTGGCTTGCCCAAAGCGAAAATTGCCGGCGTGGAGGCGGATCAACACCGGAGTTGCGCCAATCTGGTCAGTTACATTCGCTCCGGTTGGGCTCGTGTCGATCGTGACCTTCTTGCGGAGCGACCACTGATCGTTCCACCACGCCGCGGCGTCGCCTGGCCAGCAAGTCAACGCCATCGCCGTCAGCAGCGCGATGGCGATAAACCCACCGAAGCTTCCAGGCAACGAAGCACGCACGACTGTTGTGTTTTTTTGACGCATCCCGCCCATTCCCTCAAAACTCTCCCCAGACGCGGAAAAGGACGCGTGGATCCCTGGCATTCGTGTAGGTTTGCGTGACCATCGGGACCGCCAGTGCGACAGCCGCGTTGAAATAATCGGTCAGCTTGATGCGGGCGCCGACGCCGTAACTCCATAACCCGAAGCGCGCCTGTTGTTCCGGAAGCGGCTGAAGGACGCTGACGACCGCGCCGTCGACGAATCCGTACAGCCGCAATTCATTGAACAGCTTGAATTTCAAGGGAGCGCCCGCATCATCGGTCAGCGCGGATTGCAAAGTCGGCGCGGCGTTCGGGCTGCGCACCTCCACGGTGCCGGCGATTCCGTCATCGCCGAGGACCTCGGATTCGAGATAACCGCGCACGGTGTCAAGACCGCCCGCCGAAAACTGCTCGCTGGAGACCAATGGTTGATCAGCGTACTGGCCCTGCAACCGGCCGAACAGCTGGAATCCCTCAGGCAGATCGTGCAATTGCGACGCATCCAGGTTGAAATGAATGAAGTTGGACGATGCGCCGTCGCGTCTGGCCTCATAGGCCGTTGGCGTGCTGCCGACTCCGCGCACGCCGAATGTGGCGCCGGCCGTGAGCTGCGTCAGCGCGCCTTCGGTCTGCCACGTCGCGTTATAACTTACGATCCCAGGGACATAAGTGATCGGCGTGGAGAACCCGCTCGTAACGTCGACGACAGTCTCACCGAAACGCTTGTAATCGACGCCGACAGACAAGGTATGAAAGAAATTTTCCAGCGTTGGCAAAGTAAAAATGGCGCTGACGCCGGCGAGTTGCCCGGGACCGACAACGTTCAGGCCGCCGACTGAAGCGACGTTGCTGGACGACGTCAGTCCAAAAAGAAGGATGCTAAGAAAGTCATTGTCCGGCAGACGCGCCAGATAGGAGCCCGAGAATATTTGTGCGTCGGAAGGACGCTCTGGCGCCACCTGATAGGAGAACGTGAAGGAGTGACCCAGTTGCCAGAGGTTGTCGTAGGTGGCCGTCGCATTCACGCGCAGAGGCGTCGTATTGGGCGACTGCCGATTGTTGAGTTCTACGTCGCCATGGAAGGGCAGCTTGTCCTCGACATTGAGATCGATGTCGACGGTGCCTGGCGTCACGCCAGCCCGCAGCGCCGGGGTCACGCGCCGGTCCGGCCATTGATTGAGTGCGACAATATCTCTTGTGACCGCTTTGAAGTTTGGAAGCGTTCCCTCGGCAACCGAAGCGGCCTTTTTCTGGATCGCCGCGGAATCGAAATAGCGTGAGCCCACGACGCGCAGGCGGCCAACTTTGTTTTCCGTCACTTTAAGAACGACAATCCCGTCTTGCGGGTTTTGTTGCGGGATGACGACATTGACCGCCTGGAATCCCTTATCGTGGTAGCTGCTTTCTAAGGCCGCTCTCGCCTTTTCTACGTCATCTGCCGTGCGATTAGGTCCTATGAAGGGATAAACCGCTTCCTCGACCTCGATCTGCGGAAGCGCATCTGCGCCTACTACGCGATATTCATCGATTTCGAAGACCTGGGGCGCGCCGGGTTTGGAATTTTGCGACGTAGAACTTGATCGCGGCTTCGAGGCGGACGCATCGACAGGCCGCACTGTGATTGAAGACGCCGCGCCGGACGAAGAAGGTTGTTGCGCATGCGCCGGAAAAGCCGCTGTCAGCGCGAAAAGCAACGCGGAAGCCGTTGGACGCGTCCTCGGCGGCGCCACATCGCGCAACCGAAATTGACCGCCGGGCAGCGAACTGCGACCCGCATCGCAATAATCCTGACTACGCACTTGCACTCTCAGACGTCTAAAGACCGCCGCCCCAGTCCGTCGCAACAACCAGATTGAAGGGGCTCCACTAGATTAGACAATCGACGGAGGCTGAACCCGCAACAGAATTTCAAAAGCCGATCAGAAATGTGGACCAGGGCTCGCTGGCGAAGTCTTTCGGCGCGCTTTGTAATCGTGCATCAGGAAGGCATCTCATCTCGTTGATGCGACGACCAATGTGGACAATCAGCTTCGAAGAAATGCGGCGGATGGGCTTTCGCGCGAAGTCAAGCCGACGGAAAGCGGCGGCGCCGCGTCCACGATACTGGATGTCGCTGGCGCCGCCCGTTTGGCGATGACGCAAGGCGAAACCGCCGAACGGGCGGCGTTCCGCTCTACGTTTTCAGCGACCGACGCTCCGATGGAATCGGCCGCGGCGCCTTATTTCCCGTTTGGGCGTCGGATTTCTTCGAAGCCGGTTCCTGCTTTCGGGTTCGACGCTCCAAAATCTGGCGGAAGGCCGATCGCGCTACGTGTCGCGCGCGGCCGGCTGGCGAAAACCAGCGGGAGCGGAGTTCGCGCCGCCGTCGGGCCGCAATCGCTCCAGCCCGCGATGCGCGGCGATTAAACCCCGGTCGATGTCGAGGGCGCGTCGAAAACTGGCCCCGGCGTCGACGCGGCGTCCGAGGACCAGAAAGACATCGCCCAGTCCGCAATGCGCGGGCGCGAATTTTGGATGCAACGCAAGGGCGTGCCGGAAGCTGATTTCGGCGCCTTGCACATTTCCGCGGGCGAGCGAGGCGCGTCCCAGTGCTTCAAAAAATTCGGGAGACTGCCGCTGACTAATCTTCGCCGCCAGCTCGAAATGCGCCATCGCCGCGTCATGCTCGCCAAGATCCTCCAGCGCCATGGCGAAGGCGGCGTGGACGGCGTCGCTTTTCGGGGCGAGCTCGCACGCGCTCCGGTAATGCGCGATCGCGGCGTCGTTCTCGCCGCCGGCGAGCAGCGCGTCGGCCAGTACAAGCCGAGCGGGCGCATGTTCAGGCGCGAGGAAAACGGCTCGCTCCAGCAGCTCCCGTGCGCAATGATGGTCTCCGATCGACCTTTCGAGAGCCCCTAAATTGCAAAGCGCGTTGACATGATCGGGATCGAGTTCAAGCACGCGTTCGAACAGCTTTTTCGATCGACCGAGATCCTTCGCGCCATGATGGCGCACGCCTTCCACGAAGAGCGCGTCGCAGATGGAGGGATCAGCCTTTCGCCGACTCCGCGCTGCATTTTCGTCCCGAGCCGCGGGCGAGGCGCCTGCAGACGCCCAGAGATCCGCTCTGAGCCTGCCAACGACCGCGTCCCAGTCGCCCAGCGTGTTCTGCCGGAACAATTTCGCTTGCGGATACCAAGGCGTGTCGCTGCGCTCCCTGAGCCATCTCCAGTCGGCGCGCGCCGCAAGCAGGATCCAGGCTGGCTTTCCCAAAGCCCCGGCGAGGTGGACGACGGCGCTGTCGACGCCTATGACGAGGTCGAGATTGGCGATGATCGCAGCCGTATCGGCGAAGGAGTCGTCGTCGCCGCCAGGCCTCGGTTCAATGATCGGGCCTTTGAATCCCGTCAGTTGATCCCGGCCCGGACCGATCTGGAGGCTAATGAAGCGAGTCCGGGGGCAATCCAGCAGCGGCCGCAGAACTTCAAGGCGCATCGAGCGGAACTGGTCCATCAAATGCGCGGGGTTGCCTTGCCAGCAAAGGCCGATCGACAGTCCTGAATACGCGCCAAGGCGCTCTCGCCAGCTTTCGACCCGCGCGGGATCAACGGCGAGATAAGGGGGCGCGCAGGCCGCAATGGCGTCGGGCCGCGCGCCTAAGACGCCCGGCAGCGACATCAGCGGCGCGTGGACATCGTATGCCGGCGCCGCTTCATCGAGGCGGATCAGCGCGTTGACGCCGGCGAGCGATTCGAGGAGCGGAAGCAACTGCGCTGGAGCCTGTAAAATAACCTCGGCCCCGCACGCCTTGACCGCCGGCGCGTAACGCGCGAACTGCAACGTATCCCCGAACCCCTGTTCGCAGCGCAAGAGGATCGTCTTGCCGGACAGATCTTCGCCGCGCCAAAGGGGTCGATCAGACGGCAATGGATTTCTCGCCGAGTTTTGGATCCGACCACCGCCATTCATATTCCGTCCACCCTGCCGGCCAGTCGCCGCTCGCCAGCAGGCAGAAGGCCAGAGCCATGTGCAGATCGGCCCGGTCGGGATGCCGCGTCAGGGCATGGCGCAAGAGCGCGATGGCTTCCGCGCTCTCGCCGCAGTCGCTCAACAGCGAAGCAAGATCGCTCTCGGCGTCAGCGTAATCCGGAGCGCGGGAGCATGCGTCGCGATAGCTGTCTATTGCGAGATCGGAAAGGCCCGATGCCGCAAGAGCCTTGGCGAGGCCGAAATGCCAGCCGGGGTTTCGCGGATCGAGCGTGAGAGCGGCGGCATAGGCGGCGGCGGCCTGCGGATAACGGCGCGTCTCGAGCAGCAGCAGGCCGAGATTTGCATGCGCCTCGGAATCCGCCGGATTGGCGCAAATGGCCTCCTGAAGAAATTGCTGCGCGCGCTCCTTCTGCCCGAGATGCATCGCAGTGACGCCGCGCAGATGTAAAACCAACGGTTTGACCGTCGGCTCGGCGGCGATCGTAGCGAGCAAGACTTCGGCGCTATCGAACCTTCCCTCCTGGAATAAAGCCAGCGCCCTGTCGATGATCGCCCGGACGAACTCCGGCGCGCGCCTCGCGTCTGTCTGCGTCAACGTAAAGGCCTCCATGTCGGGCTAAGGGCGAAATGGGACTTCCCGTCACGCATCGGGTTCGCTAGCTCGTGATCCGCATGCGGCGGCCTTCACACCAGCCCGTCCACAACCGCATCAGCTCGCGTGAAAGATTTTGCGTCAGGCGCGGCGCATCGCACAGCGGGGAAGCTGCGACCCTCTCCCGCATGCCCGCTCGCAGTTCGGCGAGTTCCCCCGGCCGTCGGCTCCAGGAGACCGCCAGCGCGACATAGTCGTCGACGCTATTGGCGCAGAATTGCCCGAGACCCGCCGCAGTCAGATGAGTCGCGGAATGACGCCCTGCGAATGTTTCGCCGACGAATGTCACGCTCGGAACGCCCATCCACATCGCCTCCAGCGTTGTGACGCCGCCCGAATAAGGGAATGGATCAAGCCCGAGATCGACCTCAGCATAGGCCTGGAGCAACTTGGCCTGCTCGGTTTCTCCGATGAGATCGATACGGTCGCGCGGCGCGCCGCCCCGTTCGAGCACGCCGAGAACGGCCTCCTGCGTCGCGGCCTCGCCGAGGCCGCCATAGACCATCAAAATGCGTGAATTCGGCGCCCCCTCCAAAATGCGCGCCCAGGCTTTGCCGACCTCTTCGTTAAGCTTGGCGGGCCGGTTGAAACATCCAAATGTAAAACGCCCCCGAGACGTGGCCGGCAATGGCGCGACGGGCGGCGGGTCCGTCGGCGGATGATAGCAGACATAGCAATCGGGCAGCCGTATCACCGGCTCGACGTAAAATGGATCGTCCTGCGGCGGGATTTCGACCGGGTCGGCGATAATGCCATCATAGGTGTCGAGGCCAACCGTTCCGACATAGCCGGCCCATCCAAGCTGGATAGGCGCGGCGCGTCTGGCGAAGACGGAAAGGCGGTTGCCCGCCGTGTGCCCCGAAAGGTCGAACAGAACATCGACGCGATCTTCCGCGATCTGGGCGGCGAAAGCGAAATCATCGAGATCGGAGACGTCGCGCCAAGCGACCGCGAAGGCTTTATACCGGTCGCTGAAATCGTCGTCCTCGCGCTTGCGATCCGTCTTGTAGCAGACAATCTCGAAGCCCAATCCCGCCAACTGCTCGAAAGCCCGCAGCGTCAAAAACGCAACGGCATGCCGGTGCATGTCGGCGGACACGAGACCGAGCCGCGGCCGGCGCGCAGGATCCGGATCGTTTTGAAACGACAGCCTGTCAACCGCCGGCTCCGACTGACAAAGCGCGCCCCACCTTCTATGCTCCTGCAACAGTTCGGCTTTTGTGACGCCAGGCCTGTGCTGCAGCGCGAACAGCAGCGTGCCCGCGATCGCGGCGTTTTGCGGGTCAAGTTCGCCCGCCCGCCGAAAGCCGGCGACAGCCTCCTCGATACGTCCCTGGCCAAGCGCGCCAAAACCGCGCGCAACGTAGGGCTCCGCTTGCAAGGGATTGAGCTCGATCGCGCGATCGACATAGGTAAGTCCGCGCTCGAAAAGCCGCTGGTTGATCAGGAACTGACCGAAGATATATTGCGGCAGAGCGATATCCGGCGCGGCCGCGGCCGCCATCTCGAACAACCGGCCCGCCTGCTGCTCGCGCGCGGCGACGCCGAAACTCATCCCGAGTTCAAGGATCGCCTTGTAATTCTTGCTGTCGAGCGCCGCCGCGACATGCAAGTCATCGACGCTTCTTTCGAATTGTCCGTCCATGGCGAAGGCGAGACCGCGCGTCCGGTAGGCGTCGGCATAGGCGCCGTCGCATTCGATCGCCTTGCCGAGCGCATCAATGGCGTCCTTGCGCCGGCTGTCGGTCAGCAGCGCGAGGCCGAGGCTGAATTGCGCGAGCGGCATATTCGGCCGCAGCGCCAATCCTTTACGAAGATAAGGAATTCCGTCCCGCACGCGGCCGGTCCGGGCATAGCATGTGCCGATTTCGGCGAGTGCGGGCGCATGTTCGGGAACGATCTTCAGCTCTGCGCGAAAGGCGTCGATCGCCTGGTCAAAACGATCGAAGCGACATAAGGCGACGCCCTTGCAATAGTGGAATCCCGCCTGATCGGGGGCCAGCCGCGCCGCTTCCCGGAAGGCCTCCAACGCGGGTTTCCAACGACCGGCCTTGGCGTTATCGACGCCCTGCCTGTGCAACTTGTGCGCGCGCCGCATTTGCGGCGCGAGCTGGCCCTCCGCTTCGGCGCGGCGCGCATCAATGCGCTGTGGCGAGAAGCCCGGCGATCCGCGCATCAGCCGTTCATCGGAAGAATAAGGCGCCGCTCGGACCGAGCCTTCTCCAATTTCATAAAATTGTTACGCATAACGGCGGTTCTTTCCGAAGCGGCCCAACTTGCAGCGGGTTAGAAAATACAACATCGAGCAACCAACAGAAAGCGCATTTTTTGCGAAAAACAGAAAATATTCGCTTCGCGAAAGCCCCGCCCGAATTGTCTTAAGTAGTGTAGGCCAATGCAAATCAGCGGAGCCCCACGGCCGACGCGCGAGTCCTGCTAGGATCTCGCGCGCGAGCGCTAATATTTACACGCGAACGCCCCCTGATCACACAACACAACCGCATCGCATCGTCGATAATTGTTTGCAATCTTTTACCATCTCAATTGAAGACGACGGTGTGATGACGACTAGCTACGATTTACACCCACACGGAGCACATGAATGAAAATGAGAGCCACCCCCAATCATCTGCTTGGCACAGCCTCCGCGCTGGCCCTCGCAGTCACCGCGATCGTCGGCGCGGCTGCGCCGCAGCCGGCCGCCGCCGCCCAGGGCGTCTATGGCGGCGGCAGCACGCTGCTGTCCTTGTCCGCCCGGCAGATCTTCGACTGCTACCACGGCGTCACGCTGCCCAGCGACGGCTACAGTTTCTCCTCGAGCTTCCCGACCCCGGGCGCGCTGCCGACCACCTGCACCGTCGGCGCCTTGTCCACGGTCGAAGGCCTTTACGCCGGCGTCGGCAGCGGCAGCGGCCTGCGCGGCTTCATCGCCAATGATCCGCATCAGCTCCTGCAGAGCCCAAATATTCCCACAGTTCCCAATATCTTCCCGCTCCCGGCCAGCGCTCCGGTCTATGTCGACGGAAGCGGCGCGGCGCCGTTCGGCCTCTATCCCTACCCGGAGCTCGATTTCGCAGCCTCTGACTCGCCGCTGCCGAACTTCACGGTCACGACCGGAAGCACTCTGGCCGCCGCCAACAGCCTGACCACAGTGTCCTATAGCAGCTTTACGCCGACCACGAACTGGCAGGCGTGCGCTGGCCACGACCACGGTAACCGCCGCTGCCAGCACGACGGTCACCTACAGCACGGCGAAATACGGCCAGCCGATCCAGATCCCGGCCGCCGAAGTTCCGGTCGCCATCGCCGTCAACGTCGCCACCACCACCGCGGCGACATGGACGATCCGCTCGGCTCTCTCGCCAAACACGCAGGCGGGCGGCGCCATCCAGCTCTCGGCGGCGCAGCTCTGCGCGATCTTCTCTGGCGCGGTGCGCGACTGGAGTTCGGTCGCCTCGATCGCTTACCTGACGAGCACCGGAGGCGTCAGCTCCCAGTTATTCGACGCCGATAATACGAACGCCACGACGCATACGGGCACGCCCTACACGAACGTCTCCCTGCCGATCACAGTGGCGTACCGCTCAGACGGAAGCGGCACGAGCTTCATCATCACCAACTATCTCGCCGCTGTCTGTCCCCTGCTTGATACCGCCGGTACCGCATTGCCAGCAAATAATTACACGAAGATCTTCACTGGCGTCGGCCGCACGACGGGCGCGACGGCCAATCTGCCGTCCACGAGCTTTGCCAATCTGATCGCCAATATCAAGACCGTCACTGGCACGGATGTAACCACGGGAGCCAACCCCTGGGTCGGCGCATCGGGCAGCGACAACGTCGCCGTCACGATCAACAACAATAGCGCGAATTCGGGTCGGATAGGCTATCTCAGCAACGACTTCACCAAAGCCTACTCGGCGTCCTCCACGGCTCCTCTCTCGGCCAGCATTCAGGACGAGCATCTGCGCGCCAGCGGCGTCAATCATCCCGGCAATTCGGGCACGCTCGGCGCGGCGCAAAACTTCATCGCGCCGACGCCCATCAACGCCAGCAACGCCTGGAAACATATAACGGCTCCGGCGGCTACGGTCAGCGCTCCCGCCACCTACAACGACTGGAACGTCTACAATCAGACGTTTACGAGCGGAACCAGCGGCGGCGTGACGCTCACCGGCAAGCCCATCCTTCCTCTTGATACGGATGCGAACGCCTATCCGATCACGGGCACGACGTTCCTGGAACTCTATAGCTGCTATGCCGACAGCGCCGGAACACGCGTCCCCGCGCTCACCAATTTTCTGTCCTGGCTGATCGACGGCAGCGCGGGCACTGGCGGCGCCGGCACTCCTTCAACCTCGACTGCCGCGTCGCCAAAATATGATCCGGATGTCAAAGCTGTTCTTCAGAACAATGGCTTCAACCCAATCAATGCGGCTTTGGCCACCGCGATTCTGCAGCAGTACGTAACGCCGAGCGCCCTCACCAGCGTAGCAATCTCCACTTACCAGACTGCGGGTGTCCAAGGCTGCACCGGCGTCACCGGCGGCGGCGCTCACTAACCAATGTCAGACAGTCGAAGGGCCGAGCGTTAGCCCCGACTAAACGTCCCACGGTGGACCGGGCGTCTCGTTCGAGGCGTCCGGTCTTCGTCGGAATCGTCGGCGCGCACGCGTTGAAGATCACGAAATCCCTTCGCGCTCAGCGCGCGCGAGATGATCGAGCAGATGAGGTCCAGCTGAGCTTCTTCGCCCATCGTCTCGCGTGGCCCTCGGGCCCAAAACCTGGCCTGCCTATTCCGGTTTCAAGGCCTTTCGCCACACCTCTTCGCAACAGCGAGGAGGTTCTTTTGCACCTGCACCAACTCGGAGTCTTATCTATGGGACAACAATCAATTCCCAAGCTGCTCGGGGCTGCGTCCACGCTGACGCTGTCCGCCGTCGCCATTCTCGCCGCGTTATCGCCCGCCGGAGCGCAGAGTGCGATCTCGTCAGGCATCTATAGCGGCGGCACGACGCTGTCTTCGCACGCTTTCCGCCAGATCTTCGATTGCTATGCCGGAACGACGGTCGCCAATGATGGCCAAAGCTTCTCGTCGAGTTTCAACACCGCGGCTCCCAGCCCGGGACTTTTGCCAGCGAGCTGCACGTCGACGCCTACGCCAATCGAGGGCCTTTACGCCGCTGTCGGCAGCGGCAACGGGCAGCGCGGGTTCATCAGCAACAACCCGGATGAATTCTTCCGCGGCCACCCCACCTCCGCGCCCGCGAGAGTTCGCAAGCCTTCGAAAACCCCTCCCTTCGTTGACAGCGGCAACGCGCATTTCAGCGTTTATCCTTATCCCCATGTCGATTTTGGAGCCAGCGACACGCCTCTGATCGCCACCGCCGGCGGCGCTCTGACGACGGTTTCGTTCAGCGAGTTCTCGCCCGCGACGAACTGGCAGCGCGCTCATGGCATCACAGCCGCCCGCAGCGCCGCGACGACCTACAATGCGGCGGCTCTCGGACAGCCCATTCAGGCGCCGGTTCTGGAAGTCCCCGTCGCCATCGCCGTCGATGTGCACAATCCGGCCACCGGCGCAACCTGGAACATCCAGTCCGCGCTGACGCCGAACACGCAGCCGGGCGGCGCCATTCAGCTCTCGACGGCCCAGATCTGCGCGATCTTCTCCGATACGGTGAAGGACTGGGGCGATACCGCCACCGTGATTCCCTATCTCGACCGGAATGGCGTGCAGCAGCTCCAGCATTTCTACGACGACAATACGAACGGATCCATCACCCCTGCGGCCTATGTCAGGGGGCGTCTCCCGATCAAGGTCGTTTACCGCGTCGATGATAGCGGCACGAGCTATATACTCACGAATTATCTGGCGAGCGCCTGCCCGCTCCTCGATCCCAACGGGACCTACGGTTACAAGAAAATATTCACGGGCCTCGGAATTAGCGGCGCGACGGCGCCGAACCTGCCCTCCAGCAAGTTCAGCCTGCTCATCGCAAATATTCGCGCCGTGAAGGGTGGCGGCATCGCGGATCTGGCCGATCCTGACGCTGATCTGGACCTGCCGTCCTCGCATTGGAGCGGCGCGGTGGGGAGCGCCCATGCGGCGCTCAAGATCGGGACCGATGCGGCGCACGCCGGGCGCATCGGATATCTAAGCCCGGACTTCACGCAACCCTACGCGACGACTGTCGCCGAAACGGTCGGCGACGGCGACGGCGACGAGTCGTCCGCCGCCCCCTTGTCCGCCAGCATCCAGGATGAGAACCAGCGCGAGAATGGCGTCTACCACCCGGGCCAGGCGGGATCCTTCGGATCGCCGCAGAATTTTGTGCCGCCAACTCCCGACACGGTTCAGAACGCCTTTAGCCAGTTGACTGTCCCATCGGCGGCGGCGACCTACAATGACTGGAACATCTATGCTCAGTCTTACGCGCCCGGCACGGCGTTGGGCGGCGTTTCGGCGGGAGGCCTGTCGCAGATCGGGCTTCCTCTTTATCAGGGCGCCTATCCGATATCCGGCGCGACATTCGTGAATTTGTATAGCTGCTACGCCGACCCTGCCGGGACGCGGGTCGCGGCGCTCACGAACTGGCTCGCGTGGTACTTCGGTGGCTCGGATCAAAACCTCGGACCCTATTCGCCGTCGGGCTCGAACGCGACCTACCCGGGATATGACCCGAATGTTTCGGCGATCGTCCGGAACAATGGCTTCCGTGAGCTCTCCGCGAATTGGGCGGACACGATCCTCGCGGCCTATGTGACTCCGAGCAGCGCCGGCGGAGCGGCGACGGCCATCGCCGGCTTACCAAACGTCGGGGGCGCAGGCCGATGGCTGCCAAGGGGTCAACGGCGGCGCCAATTGAGGCTCCGCTCGTTGCCTGACGCTGATAGATGAATGATCCGGGCGCCTCGATCGAGGCGCCCGTTTTTTTTGTAGGCGCGCCTCGAATGAGACGACGGGATGCGGGCGACCGCCGCGAGCGAGGCTCAAGACTGGCGCGGACGTGGGCCCGGGTTCATGCCGCGCGCGGCCGATCAGGCGGCGGATCGCGCGAGCAAGCCCGGCCGGATTTGCCCCCTCCCCGACCTGTTTGGTCCCTGCTTCAAATCGGCGGCGCGCTACTGCGGCGCCTGCTCGCGGCGCTTGCGTTCATCGTCGCTCTGCGCGTCGCCGCCGCCATAGCCGATCACTTCCACGGTGATGAGTGAGGGCGTATCATTCGCCCCGGTGGCCGCGTGCGCCGGCGCGACATTGGCTTGCGCCGCCCCGGCCGCGTTATTGGCCGAGGTCAGCGCCCCGATATTCGTCGTCGCCTGGACCGGGAGGCCTGTCGTCGTGCCCTGCACCTGAATGTTGAAGGCGTTGAGAATCTGGAACGCGACGATGTTCAGACTGCCGGAGACCCTGATGCCGGCGGAACCGGCGTCGACCGTGCCATGCGGCGCGACGAGCGTCACATTGCTCTTTGACGGATCCTGGCCGGGCAACGTCACCAGCGCGCCGATGCCGGCGCCGGTGACCAACCCGGACGGGTTGACGTCGCAATAGCCATTCGCGTCGCAAATAAAGCTCGTTGGTGGATCCGAGACATAGGTCTTCGGGCCGACGCCCGCGCTGATGTCGCCATTGGCGCTAAAGAGGTCGATGTCGCCGCCCTGCAAGGTGAAGATGCGGCTCTGATTGAGCAGGACGCTGCCGTCCGTGAAGGCCCGGATGGTCCCGCCCGCGAGCGTCAATATGCCTTCCTGGCTCGGGTTCAGCTGGTCGGTCGATGTCGAGCCGACGGTGATGTCGCCGCCCGGACCAATGATATTGACGTCGCCGCCCATCCCCGTCGCCAGAATCGACTGGACGATATTGAGCTGGCCGGTCACGATCCTGGTCGCCGCGCCATTCGCGCCGCCGGCGGAAACGCTATTGTTGGTGTAGCCATAGGCGGCCGGGAACATCGTCGAGATTGCCTGAAAGGCCCGCGCATATTGGCCGAAATAGGGGCTCGATGAATTGCCGTAATCGGTTGCGACCTGGGTCAGGAAATCGAGGAAGGCGCGATCGAGGAGCAGATTCTGGCGGGTGGACGAGAGCTTCTGGAAGTCGTTCCAGGCCTGGCTCTGCGATTCGCCAAGGATCGAGGCGATGTCGGTGAGGAAATTGACGCCGCTGGTTCCAGCATTCGCCGGATTGACATATTGGCTGATCGCGCCCTGATAATTGATCCCCGGACCGACGCCGAACAGGGCGTAAATATCGGCGCCCTGGCTCGGAAGATAGGGGACAATGGATAGAGGGTTCCCGATGCCACTGAACTGCCTATTCGACACGAATAAGCCACTGGCGGTATTGCCGCCATTGCCGAGCGTCGCCACGCCGGCGGTCTGACCGCCCGCGCTCTGCTTGAACGGCCCCAGATCGCGCCCGGCCTCGAGCAGCAAGGTTCCGGGACCGTAGAGATAAAAATAGCTGCCGGACAGGGGGTCGAGGTTATTGCTTGTGATGTCATTGCCGGCGCTGATGCTGGTGATGTCGCCGGCATTATTGTTCTGGCCGATGAAGCCGAGACTGACATCGTGGCCGGCCTCGATCAAAGCCGGCTTGATCACCGTCAGATACCCAATGCCGCCAGCGCCGCCGCCGATGTCCTGCCCGGCGGCGATGAGCACCGGGTTTGGATCATTGGCATGCAGCGCCTGCGTCAGATTGGCGAGCGGAACGCCAAGGGGGCTGATGTAATTCGCTGTCGATACGACGCCAGCGGCGAGGCTCACGTTGCCGGCGCTCAAATATTGCGTATTGCTCGTATTGAGGTCCGGCATCGTCAGGGCGCCGTTGATGATCGAGACCGATTGCGCCGCCACGATATTGATCGAGCCCGCGTCGCTTCCGGTCTGGGTCGGATAGGGAACGAGATTGGCGTCACCGTTGATGGCGTTAACGGTGACATTGCCGCTGAAGGCGGTCAGGTCGAGCGTCGCTGGCAGAAGTTGCGGGAGGTTGGAGGAGTAAACAGTACCCTGTGAGAACGACGTGTCGCCCTGGCCGAGGGCCGTGACGTCGCCCGCCGTGCTGGCAAGGGCGACGCCGCTTTCGGGACCATAGGTGGTGAAATCTTGACCCCAGAGGGACTGGCC
The DNA here is from genome assembly GCA_963767805.1 of uncultured Alphaproteobacteria bacterium. Classification (GTDB taxonomy): domain Bacteria; phylum Pseudomonadota; class Alphaproteobacteria; order Rhizobiales; family Beijerinckiaceae; genus Methylocapsa. The sequence goes on from CAVYFP010000020.1 coordinate 232,106, forward strand.
TTGGACGCTCGTACCATCTAGGCCGTAAACGCCGGGCAAGTAAGAATAAGTCAGGCCCTGGACTGATCTCCGTCGCCCCCGTATTCGACGAAACAAACTCGAGGGGCAGCGACGCCGGATCATAGACGGCGCCGAGCGTCACCGGGCCGCGCGCGATCGCGCTGACGAAGCCATCCTGCACGGCCAGCAGGAGCGGCCGGTTGCCCGTCACTTGCGTGATCGGGTTTAACGGGTCGGCCTGGATGGCGCCGCCCGCCTGGATGAGGCCCGCGCCGCGTCCGACGAGGAACTCGCCGCTGTTGAGATTGCCCCCAGCCCGCACCAGCAAATCGCCGCCGCCATAAAAATGCGCCGCGGGCGGATCGCTCGCGGTGATGCCGCCGCTGACGACCAGGGTTTCCGGCAGCGAGGCCGAGACGCCGGTGATATCCGCCCCCGCAGTGAGGCTGACATTGCCGCCGCCAAGCGCGCCAATGCCCTGGAAAGTGGCGTAATTCACCCAGGCCGCGGTCTGGCAGGACAAGTAACTGCAATCGGAAAATGGCGTCGCCGTGCCGTTCGACGCCCCGGAATGATAATACCAGCCGTTCCAGTCCTGGCCATTCGCCGGTAGGCCATCCGCCGACAATATGACGGCGTTCGATGGCTCGACGCCGATGATGGATTGGCCGGCGCTGATGGTCACCCCTCCGCCGCCATTCGCCCAAGCCGGCGTGCTGACGAGGCCGTTCGGGCTCGCCACATAGTCTGGGGACATCGCGGGAGCCGTGAAATCCGCGGGCGTCGTCGCGGCGCCGGCCGTGTAGATCGCGCCTTCCGCCACCGTGTCGAGGAACGCGACATTGCCTGCCGCCGCGATCATGATCGAGCCGGTCCCCGTGCGCAACAGCGTCGGGACATTGATCGTGTGCAGGTCGCTGCCTAGAGCTAGAGTTAAGGAATTGGCGTAGCTGGTGTGGCCGCTGATGGTGAAGGAACCATTTCCGTTGCCCGCCGCGACCTGGATCACCTCATTGGGATTGACCGAGAAGGCGGCGCCGGCGACGAAATCATAGGAGAAAGAACCATTGTTATGCCCCGGATCGACGAACATCAGGCTCGCCGCGCCGGTCGTGTTGTAATCGAAGATCGGCAGGCCCGTGTTCGGATCGAAGCCGCCTGCCGCCTGCGGATTGTTGGCGATGAGATTGGCGACGAGATTCGCGCCGTTGAAGGCGTCGACCGTTTCGTAGAAGCCGTCGCTGATCGTCGCATTGACGGCGACATTATTGGCCGCCTGCAGGGACAGAACGCCAGCCTCGCCAAGGGAAGTGCGGTAAGTGGGCTGGTAATAGGACTGACCATTGCTGCCGGTGACGAACTGGCCGGCGCCGAGGTTCCAGTTGCTCGCGACCGTGATATTGCCGCCATTGATCGCGGTCGACGGATTGACGAGGCTGATCTCGGGCCGCGCAAGCTGCATCGAGGTCGGCAGGGCGATGGCTGGCGCGGCTCCGACGCGGAGCTGGGCGCCGGAGAAATCCGCCGTCGCGGCGAACGTCTGGACGAATTTCACCAGCGTCTGTTGATAGAAGGCGACATGACCTGCGTTCGCCGTCGTCGGCGCGAAATAATCATTCGTGAGATAGTAGGAGGGCGTGGACCCGGCGCCGTCCACGCTGTTCAGGTTGGCTCCATCCCAGGTCGCCACTATCGCGCCGCTGGCGTTGGTGAAAGTTCCGGCGACCAGCGTTCCGCTGCTGTCGTACCAGCCGGCCGGATCGATGATTCCGTCGAAATACTGGGCGCCGAGCGGCGCGCCTGGCGGTGTGGTGTTCTTGGTCGAGTCGGTCGTGCTCCACACGGCGTAAGCGTCGAGCGCGACGCCCTTGCCAAGCTGGCCATTGGCGTCAGTGTTGGTGACCAGCGTCCCGGAGAATTTGACGTTGGTGTTTTCACTCGCCAGGATCGGGGCGCGGAGAATGACCGCGCCGCCGCTGTTGTTGATATCCACGCCGCCCGGGCCGCCGCTGACATCGAAAATGGCGCCCGCGGCGACATAGATTGCGCCGGAACCAGCCACATTTTCGTAGCCGTGGGAGTCATTGTATGTCCCGTCGGCCGTTCCGGACGTGCCGAGGGTTATGGTTCCGCCGGTCTGCACCATGCTCGCCGCGCCATTGGCGTAGCCCGGATCGCCGGCCAAGGCCGCCTGATATCGGGCGTAGAGCCTGGCGGTCGAGCCGATGATGACGCCGGTTGCGCCCGGCTGACCCGCCGCGACCGTCGTCTCGCCCTTGCCGTAGAGCGAAATGGCGCCGCCGGTCGGCCCGCTCGCGTCAATTGCGCCATTCACGTAGATGCTGCCATTGTCGGCGACCAGCAGCACATTGCCGGAGGTCAAGGTCTGGCCGGCCGCGATCGTGATGTCGCCATGCTGGAGCGTTGCGGCGAAACTGCCGGTGAAGCCGCCCGAGAAGGGCAGCGCGCCGGCGAGACTGCCGGCCTTGAGGCTGAAATTGCCGCCGACATCATTGAAGGCGGCGGCGCCGAGAAGCGCGCCATCGAGCGTCGCGACGCCGGGCGTCTGGATGGAAAGCGAGCCGGCATAGCCAATTCCGGCCGCGGAGACATCGACGCGGGCGCCGCTGTCGATCGTCACATTGCCGGCGGCGGCGGTCAGCTTCACCGCGCCGCCCGGCGCATATTCGACCTGGTCGAGCACCGCGATGCGCGAGCCCGTGGCGATGATCGCGGCGCCCGAGGCGAGGGTGACGTCGCCGCTCGTCGCGGCGAGCGTGACATTGCCGGCCAGCGCCTCGATCTGGCTGCTGTCATAGATGCTGGCGGCTGTCAGGGTCAGCGCGCCGCCGATATTGGTCGCGGCATCGGCCGCCGCGACGCCCGGACCCCGCAGAATGCTGAGCGCGCCGGTCGTCGTCAGCGCTTGCGTGGCCTTGCCATTGACCACCACCGTCGGCGCCGTGAGCGCGACATTGGCCGCCCCGGCGTTGAGCCCGCCCGCGCCATCGAAGATGATCGCATGACTGGCGTTGAGGTTGACCTCGGCGAAATTGCCGAGCGTCTGGCTGCCCGCCCCTTGCGTGATCGCGCCGCTCGCATTGACGGTGAGTATCCCGTTCGAGCCGGTGAGGCCGCCCCCCGCGGCGGGGGCAGCCTGAGAATCGGTTAGCGTCACATTGCCGGCGTTGATTGTCGTCGCGCCGCCTTCGCTGAAGAGCCCCGCGGCGTCAAATGTCAGCGCGCCGATCGCTTTCGCGGGGTCGCCAATGACGAGGCCGCTCGCATCGTAGAAATTGATCACCGTGCCGCTGCGCAGCTGGACCGAGGCGGCTCCGGCGAAATTGGCGAGCGTCGCCGACGTCAGGACGAGGCCGGAGGCGCCCCCGCCGATATTGATGACATTGCCGGCGAGGTCGTAATTTCGCGCCATCAGCTTCGCGTCGGGAGCAAGAGAGCCGGAGCCGCTGCTGGCGAGCGTCAGGGAATTGCCGCCGTCGATCGTGACGCCGGAGCCGATCGTGAAATTCGCCAGCGGCGGCGCCGTGACATTGACTTGCGTCACCTTCACCAGCGCCCCGTTGGAGACCCGCAATAGCGCGCTGTCGCCGCTGGCGCCGGTGTCAGCGCTGCCGATGGTGATGTTTTGATCGGTTCCGGCCGGGACCGTCCCGACGGCGCGGATTACGCTGCCCGAGTCGATCGTCAGTCCATTGCCGGCGTTGACATAGACCGGGTTGCCATTGGCGTCGATCACCTGATTGCCGTCGGCGTCGAGCTTTGGCGTCGGCGACGTCGTCGTGACCAGGATCAATTCGGGGCCGGTCAGCGGATGCGCGGCATCGGTCGCAACCTCGAGATTGATCGCCGTGGGGGTGATTAGGTTTCCCGTGGCGCTTGACGCAGCGCTTCCCGCGCCCGTCGTGTTCGGCGCTGAAGGTGCCGCCGATCAGGACGCTCGCCGCGCCGAGATTGCTGATCTGGTCGGCGTCGAGGATGAGATAGCCGGCATCGGCGGCCGGCGCGATCTGGTCGGAGGCGAGGATGAGGATATTGGCGGCGCTGATGTCGACTTGCCCGCCTGCGCCCGTCATTCCCGGCGCGAGATCGCTCACGCCGCCGGCGAAGCTGTTGGCGCTGGCGAGGCTGAGCGTTTTTGTCGCGCCGATCGCCAGCAGCCCGCCGTCGATCGGCAACTGCGGGATGACATTGCCGGCCCGCAGGGCGAGGTTGCGGAAGTAGCTCGTGCCGGACGTAATGTTGATCTGCGAATATTTTGTCCAGGTCGATTTGGACTGAACCTCGAAGAGGCTCGTCTGCGACGAGCGGGCGCCGGTCAGCACATTGCTGACCGTGCCCCTGACGAAGACCGAGCCGTCGGCGGAAGCGACGGCGCCTCCCGCCCCGGTCGGGTTGACGTTGCTGGCTGCCTGAACGACGCGATAGGCGCCGGGCAAGGTGGCGTACATGCCGGGCAGCAGCACATACGTGCCTGCCGGGATGCCGTAGCCGCCGGCGATCGTGATCGCCGAGCCCGGCGCGATGGCGCTGCTGGACGAGCCGTAATTGGCGACGAAGGTCGGGTCATAGGCCGCGACCGCGGCGGTGGAGCTGGGCACCAGGGCATATACCGTCTGGCCGCTGGCGGCGTCGGTCAGCACGTTGCGGCTTCCGCCTGTGCCCGCGACGAATTCGGTGGCGTAGACATCGCCGCCGCCGCTGGCGTTGATGACCGCGCCCGCGTCGGTCGCGATATTGGCGCCGAACAGGCTGATCGACTTCGTCGGTGGTGTGGTGATCGTCGTCGCCTTCTGCTGGGAGCCATTGACGGAATATTGCCCCTGGTACCAGGTCGTGCCGTTGACCGTGAATCCATAGGGAAGGTCGAGGCCAGCGGCGGACACGGAGGTGATGCTGCCCGGCGCCAGGGTGACGTTCTGGGTTGCAACGAAATCGCCAGAGGTGTTGCTCGCCAACGCAGCAACGACCTGGGACGGGATCTGGCCCGGATTGGTGAGACCGATTATAATGTTGCCGAGCGGCGCCCATAGCGAGCCGCCCTGGACGATATTTTCCGCGTCGAGCGCGATGGTCCCGCCGGCCGACAGCGGAGCTGTGGCGACGCCATTCTGCCTGATGGCGAGCGTGTCATCGACGCCGGCCAGGGTCCCGATCGACGCCAGCAGGAACTGGGTCTGGCTGACCGGAAAGATCTCCGCCGCCGTCAGCGTCAGATTGCCGCCCGTGCTGAGAGCGCCGGCGAACTGGATTTGCGTTTGATTGCCGTTGGAGATGCCCGTGAATCCGTCATAGGTATCCGGCAGCAGGCGGATGGCGCCGGCGCTGGTGAAATTGACGTTGAGGGCGTTGTCGATGGCGATCACGCGCTCGAGATCGATCCATTTCGCCGTGACGTTCAGCGCGCCGTCGGCGACCTGCGGCGGCGGCGGTGGAGGGTTGCCGCCGCCGCCGCCGCCGAGACGGACATAGCCGGCGTCGAGGTTCACCACCGCGCCGCCGACGCCCGGTATGCCGGACGGGCCGGCGGGCGACGTATAGGTGCTGGGGTCGGGAAACACCCCTCCGTTCCCGAACGAAAATCCCGCCGGCAGCAAGGTTGGGCTCGCCGGCAGCAACACGAAGCTGCCCTTGCCCGCGAGGAGGGTCAGCGCGCCCGGGACCGAGACATTGACCGACCCGCCAAAGGCGATCGTATTGGCATAGAGAGAGACGGAGCTGAAGCCGCTGTTGCTCAGCGTATCGGCGCCGATGTAGCCCCCTTGCTCCGACGGAGTCAGGGCGGCGAGATCGGCCGGCGTGAGCGGGTAATTCGCACTATCGCCGCCCGCCTGCCTCGCCGCGGCGAGACTGGCCGCGATATTGCCGCCGGGCTCGATGACGATCGTATTGGGTCCGCCCAGATTGCCCACGAGCGTATAGGCAGCTGCTCCGCCGGCATCGCCGGCAACATAGCTCGCCACGGCGGCGGGCACGGGGACGTTGCCGATCGTCAGGCTGCCCCCGGTCGCCTGCGGCGCGCCGCCGCCCGCGCTCACTGTTCCCGCGAAATAGACATTGGTATTGACGCTCCCTGCGATCTGCAGGGATCCGCCATTGCTCCACAGCGGCTCGGTGGCGAAGCGCGGCCCGAACAGCGTCTGGTTGGGAACCTCGACCGTCGCGGCGCCGCCGCCGAGCCGGAATTGCGAGCCCGCCTCGGCGACGATGGTCCCGTTCCCATACGAGCCGAACGCGCTGTCGAGCGTGATCGCGCCGGCGTCGAGCAGGCTGCCGGTCGCATAGGCGGCGACCCGTGGATTGGGGACGAACATCGCGCTGACGTCGAGGACGGCGTTCGATCCGATCCACACGTCCTGCGCCGTCGCCGGGACATTAATTAACTGCCCATTCACGTCGGTTGGGACGCTTAGATCGCCGAGGCTGACCAGATTGATGCCGCCGGACGGCGCCGTGACGCTGCCGAGCACCGTCACCGGCCCGCCTGCGACGAGGCTGATGCTGGAGGGGCCGGACGCCAGCGGGTCGGCGTTGATCGCGGCGCCCGCGTCGACCAGAATGCCGTTCAATCCGGACGGATCGTAGAGCGTCAGATTGACCGGCTTGCGCAGCCCGTCCGCCGCCGAACCGAATGTCTCGAATGTGCGCGGAATGGCGCCAGACGGCTGCGCCGTGTCCGGCCCCTGGCCGGAGGCCCCGCCGGGCAGCAGGTTCGACTGCCGCAGGTTGACGGTCGTGCTCGGCGTAACCGTGACGTCGGTAACGGAGCCGGCCGCGCCGGTGCTGGTGAGGACATAGGCGCCGAAGGAATTATTGGCGAAGAACGAAGCCGGCAGATCAATTCCGCCTGCCTGAGCGGCGGAGACGACGACCCGCGCCGGGCTCGCCCCCGCATTGTTCGTCCCCGCATTCGTATAGGCGGACGTAGACTGTCCGGTCGCGGCGGCGATTTCGGCGAGGCTCGCCGCCGGCAGATAGGAGGTCACCGGCCCGCCGCCGCCAACGATCCTGATTGACGACGCCCCGAGGCTGAAGGTTCCGCCGCCATCGAATCCGGCGGCGTAAATCGAGCCGCCCATCACCACATTGGCCCGCAGGACGCCATCCGTCGGGACGAAGTTCGTCCCCGTTACCTGATAGCCACCATTGCTGGCGTTAGCTGAGTTGTTAGAATTGAAATAATCGACTGTCGCCCCGGCGGGCACGGTAGAACCATCAGCGAGCACCAGTGGGGTTTGAGCGGCCGCCGTGCCGACAAACATGCCGTGATAGGCGTCGGCGAAGCTGCGCAAGCCGCCGCCCGAATAGGTTTGCAGCGAGACGCTGCCGCCCTTGCCGAGCGGCAGCCCGTCCGACCCATATTTGAGCTGGCCATTGCTGCCGACATAGCCGCCGCTCGAGGCGTCGATCACGCTGCCCGGCGCCAGCACGATGCTCTGCGTCACGTCCACCGGCGTGACGAACGTCAGGCCGGCGACATTGGTTCCATCGGCCAGAACGCCGCTTGCGATCGTTTGCGTCGTAAAAGTGCTGGCGGCCGGCGTGCTGATGCTGACCGAGCCGCCATTGACGAAGGCCGAGCCCTGGGCCGGATAGCCAAAAGCGCCCGTATCATTGACCCAGAGCCCGCGCACGTTGAGCAGCGCGGTCGAGCCGATGATCAGATCCGGCGGCGGCGGGACGCTTCCGCCGACCGCGATGGGACTAAGGCTCGTGAGCGTGATGCTGCCGGAAGGCGCGTTGATCGCGCCGTCGATCTCCGTGACGTTGCCCAGAGTGACGCTGCCGCCCGGCTGCACTGTGAGACTGGCGGCGGCTGACTTCCGCAGCCCATTTTGGGGGCTAATGGCGATGGAACCGAAACCCGCGGCGGAAAGACTGTCGGAGAAAATGGGAAAAGCATTGCCGGCGAGCGTCGGCGTCCAGGAGGTCGCCGTCGCGAGGCTGAAACTGCCGAGGCCATAAGGGTCGGACCCGGCCGCCGATTGGGGCTCCAGAACGACCGAATAGGTCGGGCCCGAGCCGAAGCTGACGTTCAGCGAGGCGCCGTCCGGCAGTTGAGCGAGCGAGGTCTGCGGCGACGTCCCACCGCCTTGCGCCAGAGCCCGCTGCCGGCTCCCGGCGACGAAGTCGGCGACGAACGCGCCATCAAGGACCGGCGCCACCGCGGTAATGCTGATCGCGCCGGCGCTGGCCCCCGCTATATAGCCCGGGTCGTAACGGCCCTTGGAAAACAACGGATTGGAATAAACGAGAGACGCGCCCCATCGTCCGCGGTTGACGGTGAATTGCCCCGCGATGCCGGCATAGCTGATGGTCGGATCGGCGGCGCCGATGTCATAGACGCGCCCATTGGAGCCGAGCAGCTGCGTCGTATGGATCGTGCCGCCCTGATAGCTGACATAGCCGCCGGAGACATTGATGACGGAGCCCGGCTCCTGGATGAAATTCTGCAGGACGTTGCCGGGCCCCGTCGCTATCTTAAACGAGCCGCCCGCGATGAGCAGTTCATCGATCGTTTTCGGGATGAGGCCGACATAGCCGGATGCGTCGAGCAGCGGCGAGCCGACCCATTGGACGCCGTCGGCGCGCGTACCGCCGAGGCGCGCGTCGATCATCACCGTCTGGCCGATCAGGAACTGCGCCAGCGGCGAGTTCGCGACCTCGGCGGCGGTAACCTTGATGCTCAAATTGTATTCCGACAATGGCACGCTGACGCCGGCGAGGCCGGAGAGATCGATGGCGCTGCCCGATTCCAGCAGGACCGTGCCAATGGCGCCATTGCCCCCCGCCGACATGGTCACCGCGGCGCTCGGCGCCTTGATCAGCGCCCCGGCCTGCATGTCGATATTTCTGGTCGCGCTGATATTGATCTGCGGCTGCAGCGTGCTGGCGAAATAAGCCGCCGTGGCGGTGGCGGCCGGGATCGTATTGCTCGTCTCATCGGGCAGGATCGCGATAAGGCTGTTCGTCCCCAAAATGACATCGCTCTGGGCGGCGCCGGACGCGCTCAACGCGCCGGATGCGCTCAATGTGATGGAGCCCGCGCGGGTCACGCTGGTGGTCGCCTCGATCGCGCCGAGCTGGTTGATGGCCCCTCCCGTCAGGGTCACATTGCCGTCGCCTGCGACGAGCAGCCCGGTGACGTCATTCGTGACCAGCCCGGGCGAAGCGCTTCCAAGACGCGCCGTATTGACGCCGGTGGCCGTCGAGAGCGGCTCATAGATCGTGATGCTGCTGCCCGCGGCCAGCATGATCTGCCCGTTCGGCGAGGCGATGGCGCCGGCGTTGGTCACCGCCGAGCCGAGCAGCGCCACATAGCCGCCGACGCCCTTGGCGGAAACGCTGGTGGCGATCGACGCGCCGGCCCGCACAAAGATCGCGCCGCCGCTCTGATCGCCTTCGCTGAAGCCAGCCGACTTGCCTGACGTCGCGGTTTGGCCATTCATCGTCGGCGGCCCGGAATAGAGACCGTTCTGGATAAAATTTTTATTGGCGCTGTCTTCCAGCGGCGGAACCAAGATGGACACGCCATCGCCGGTGGGGGTGGAAGGCGGCACGTAAACATTGCCTGCCTTGGTAAAGGCGCCCCCGATCTCGAAGGACGTGGCGATCAGCGAGCCGACATTGATCTGGCTCGTCCCGTTGAAGATGATGCCATTCGGGTTGATCAGCAGCACCGTGCCGTCGGCCTTGATATGGCCCGCGATCTGGCTCGGCACGCCGGTCGCGTCGATGCGGTTCAGCGCCACCCAGCTGGCATGGCCCTGCTGGTCGAAAACGAGCGTCGTGTTCGGGCCGATATTGAAATATTCCCAGGTCATCACCGCCTGAGGGGCGGTCTGATGGATGGTCACGTCGGTCTGGCCGCCGCTCGTCGTTTGCTTCGGCAGGCTGGCGTTGATCCAGAGGGAGGGATTCGACGAAACGCGTGGATCGACGACGAGCCCCGGCGTCTGCCCGCTCGTCCCCTTGCCCAGCCCGTTCACGATATTGCCCGATGGAGCCGCGGCCGCGGCAGCCGCCGCGGCGGCCTGGGCGTTCCAGTACCCCCTGATCGCGTTGGTCGCCGCCGTCATGGATCGCGTCGCGGCGGCGGCGGTCGCGCCCGCCTGCTGCGACGCGGCCGCTGCTGCGGCGGCCGCCGCGGCGGTGGCGGCCATCGACGGGGTCCAATAACCACGCGGCGCGGCGGCGGCCGGGGCCGCAGCGGCCGCGAGTAGCGCGATGACGCTGACGCCGGTCAAAAGACAGGGGAGCCGCGCGGCGCGGCTGTCACCTCTGCGCCGCGGCGCGGATTCCAATATAGGCATAAGTCGCTCTAACCGGCAGAAAGTCTCCGTAACCGCGCGATCACGGCGGCCGGACACGCTGCTCCTAATTACTTAGACAATTCGACACGGCCGAACGTGAAGCCGCGCAGCGCATTTTTTTAAGTTTCCTGGGCCAGCGGCCGAAATGCGCAGCGGCGCGGCGCCGCGCTTTAGTTTTCCGAACCTCGCGAATCCGGCGGCTCGATCGAGGCTCTTTGAGGGGCCCTTTCCCGCCGGTCGGAAATTTGCAGAATGAGAAGGCGAAGCGGGCTCTGCGACGCGAAGGAAATTCCAGTCTCCGAAGCGTCGTCAAAAAAGGAGCGCGAATGAAGGCGCCACGCCGCCGGGCTGAAGCCGCCGCTCAGCTCAACAATGTGAGCCCCGCAGGGAGCGATCGAACGCGCGCGCCGAACAATTGCTGCACCTGATCGAGGAAGTCGTCGAGCCGCTTCACATAAAAGGCGCCATTGACCACACGCCGCCCGAGTTCCGCGTTCATGATGACGATTCTGCCCGGTCGATAGCGGTTTATTTCGTCGACGACTTCGGACAGCGCCCTATCGTGGAAAACCAGGATCCCGGACCGCCACGATGTCGCCTCGGCGGGATCGACATGGACGGGCGCGCTCAACCCTTGAGAGGAATATGACACTTGATGATCTGCCTGAAGTCGCACAGATTGTTGATTTTGTTGAACGTCGATTGATCCCTCGACGCATGTCACTGCCACACGGCCACCGACGCATCTCGTGTCGAAACTCGCGCGCTCAGTGGTCAGTCGGCCATCCGCGGCGAGAACGCGAAGCGGTGTTCCGGACGCCCCTGTTTTCGTAATCGCCGCCTCGCCGGAGATAATTACGATTTCGGGACCGTCCTCCGCTGAACGTAGCGCCAGGCTGGTTTCCGTGTTCATCTGCACCGAGACGTCGTCTTTGAGGACGAAGCTCCGTTGTTCGCCTTTGCCGGTGCGATAATCCGCGGACAACTCCCCCAGCGACGGCCATAGCCCGAGCGGTGGCTTGACAAGCAAATATCCGCCCACTCCCGCGATCGCACCGCCGAGGACGGCCCGCCGCGCCAAGAACTCGACGGGGAGGCCGCGCGGCGTCGCAGGCGGCGGCCCGGACGGCTTCCTCATCCGCAATTTCGCGCGCAGCCACCCCAAGATTTCGCCAGAGGCGCATCGCCGCCCTGAAGGCCTCTTCGTGCTCCAAACTCTGATTGCGCCAGTGCCGTAATGCTTCGACATCCGCCTCAAAGAGCTCGCTCGCCTTGAGACGGACAATCCAATCAAAGGCCTCGTTCCGCAGCGAGGCGGATTCGGAACTCATTTCGTTCGCCTCGGTCACGCCAAACTGGTTTTTCATGTCGCCAATATCCGAAGGCCATCGTTCAGGCAAAGGCGTTTCTTTTTTGGAAGCGGCTCGAAATGGACAGAACAAATCATGTAATTATCGTATATCTTGATATTTGCCGGGGTGGTTGCGAGCCTTGACCTTCAAGGAATATTCGCTTCGGCCGAACGGCTGTATGTTGCGCTTCGAGCTTGTGGGCGCCCATGCGATTTTGACTCTCTTTTCGGGCCAAATGGTGGGGGCATCGTGTTGGCGGTCTTCAAGTGGAGAATCTCGTGACATGCGCGCCGCGTAAATGCAAACCATCAAGGGTCTCTGATATATAGACAATTTGGCGAAGCATTTCGCGAAGCATAAAACGGCGAAATGCGTTGGATCAGCATCGTGGGCGCGGACCGCCAGTTCTGCGAATGAGTTTGTGATCGAGACGAGCTGCGCAATGATCCAGCGCATGCTTCAGGTCGGATTCCACCGTTCGCAGACTGACGCGCAACTGCAAGGCGACCTCCTGGAGCGAAAGTCCCTCGATTGAAACAGCGTTCAGAATCTCGCGGCGGCGGGGCGGCAGCTCCGCCAGCGCATGTTTGAGAGCGTCGATCTCGGAGCGCGCCTCAACGATTCGGGCCTGATCGGGCAAATCGTCCGGAACATCGAGGAACGCGTCGAATTCGGACGCGCTCACCCGGTAAGTCTCGGACTTCCGACGATTTTTTGCAATATTGACAGCGGCCTGAAATATATATGTCTTTGGACTTTGCACCGTACAATCGTTGACGCCGTCAAGCCGCAGAAAGGTCTCGTGCAGCGCTTCGATCGCAGCGTCTCTGGACCGCAGGCGGATCGCTAACCGCCTGAAAAAATAGTCGTAATTGGCAGCGAGGAGATCACGCAATCGAAGTCGACTGGTTTCAGTCATGTCCAATCGCCTTTTGGTAGCGTCAATCCCCGTGCGGATCACCTTCCGGTCAACTGCTGGGAATTGTGGATAGCGTTTCCATACGAAGGATTTATGATCGCGGCGTCCAACCCGCTCGCCGGGCATGCGGCGCGGGACCTTGACGCACGCTTCAAAGTCGATTGTTTCCCGGCGTCGATGCGTTTCAGGACAGATTAAATGCAACAGGTACGATGATGTTCAGCCGCTCAGGCAGCTCGGGAGGTATTGGCGGCAAAGGTTGCGCGCGCCTGATCGTCGCGCCGGCTTCTTCGTCGAGGATCGTCGCGCCGGAACTCGTCTTGATCCGGACGTCGAGTACGGCGCCGTCGCGCCGCATAGAAAAAAGCACTACGACCGTCCCCTGTAGCCGAAGCCGCCGTGCGGCGCTGGGGTAATTCTGATAATGCTCGATATGTCGAAGTAGGGTTCTTTGGAAGTTGGTCGCCGCGCTATTCCGAAGAGTCGCGAGAGGCTTCGGGACGGGCGCCTCGCGCGACGCGCGCACGGATTCAGCAGGCGCCGGCGCGTTTGGCGGCGCGCTGACGGGCGTCTCCTCGTCAGCCGGGCGATCTTGCTCCTCAACTTCCGATGATAGCCGCGCACCAGGGCCCGGCGCGATAAGTTGGGCCGGAACTTTGGCCACCGTGACGATTGGCTCCGCTGGTATAATGAGGCTAACCTGCACCGGCGCGGTGTGTTCGGGGCTTGCCGAATCCGTTGCGACTTCGCGGAGCCAATAGCCGCCTCCGACCACAAGCAGCGAAATTGCAAACGGAACCAGGAACAGTCGAACAAACTCCGGCAACGGCGACGGAAGCGCGGCGTCAACGGTTTCGTCGCATCTATCTTGCATGCTCACCATCGAACCAAAACACTCCGCTGTGGCATGATGTCAATTGTGGCTCATCAGCAAGGATCGCACCGTGACGAGAACATGGACAGGCTGCGGTGCGTCGGGCGGGGGCGCCCTGCTGATGACGAGCCCTCGAAGAACTTCGGCGACAGAGACGTCGCGCTCAGGATCGCCTGTCGACTCGAAAAGTTAAATCCGTTGTACGGTTCGAGAGGAGTCAATCCAGAGTTTGACGCCGAACCGATATCGGCCGCCGCGCGTTTTCTCGTTTCGTTGTAGTGCGGCCTGGATATTCGACTGCAGTATGTTGGCGTATTCGCTTAGGACATTGTCACTTGCTGCGTCAGCCGAACTGCGGACTTGAAGCGTTTCGAGAGACAAATCGGCGTTGGTCAACACATCCATTGGCGGCAGGTCGTCTTTTGATTGCTCCGTAAGCGTAATTGCATTCTCGTGCGCGTAGTGCACTATGAGATTCGTCCTGGACAAGAGCGTCCGAAGGGCATCCTTGGCGCTGAGAACTCCCCTCGACATTCGCAGACGTTTGTCCCGCTGCAAGATTGCTCTCGTATAAAACCTGAACGCCACTCTGCTGGCTGTAGGCCTGAAGCGCCGCCCTCAGCGATTGGCTTGGAATGGCGAACCATTTCCGGAAATCGCCGGCTTCATCATTCACCTTCGCCGGCGCGGCGAACGCCGCGCCGACGGCCAGCGCCGCGCAAATCACGGGCGGCAAACGTCTTCCCAAACACGCATAACCAAGAGACGGCCTCGCCAAGGCAATCCGATTGAAGAAAGCAGCCTGTCTCGCCAACTCGTCCAGACGGAATCTGGCCCAAGATGGCGCTTGCCATGCAGCTCCAGGCCATTTCAAGCCAAATACGATTGAACCCTTGGCGGCCGGGGACAACTCGAGTGCAGGCTTCATCAATGTCACTCTGGGAAATTAATGTCACTCTGGGAAAATAGCGGCTTCAGCGGCTTCGACCCGTCCGCTCAAAATTTTGGACGCGGCATGCCGCCCCCGACTGATCGAGGCAAAGCTAAGCTGTATATCTTACTTGATGACAGACGTGCGAATGCTGATTCAGGCGCGAAGCTCCTGAATCAAGCAAACCGAAGGCCCTTGGGCATTACCCGGCTCGAGGCGGCAAGCACCATGCCCAGCCCTAGTGGTGAAAATCAGACGGAAGAGTCCGCGCCAGTTTAAGTCATTTGAGGGACTTACGCCCTGTCCGCGGGGATCGAAGCGTTTGATTCTCACCACTAGCACTACTTTGGCAAATTTTTAGCGGTGGGCGAACTTTTGGGATTCCCAAGAGAGGGTTTGCGTGATTCATGAGAGGTCGGCTTATGGAGGGCCGATCAATGGACATGGACTGGCGAGCCGATCTTGATCGCTGGCTTGCGCCGTTTGTCGCGGCGTTAGGGCACAAGACGCGGGCGCGGATGTGCCCGGCCTATATTGCCGGGCTGATTGGTCCAGGAGACCGCAAGAGCATTCAGCCGATGGCGGCGCGCGCTAGCGATGTCGGCTACGATCAGCTTCATCATTTCGTCGCCGCCGGAGTTTGGGATAGCGCTCCGCTCGAGGCTGCCCTGCTGAAGGAGGCGGATGCCCTGGTTGGCGACGAAGCGGGGTTTCTCGTCATCGACGACACGGCGCTGCCCAAGAAGGGATGTCGATCGGTTGGCGTCGCGCCACAATATGCCTCGTCGCTCGGAAAGACCGCAAACTGTCAGTCGCTGGTCTCGGTAACGTTGGCGTCGCGCGAGGTCCCGGTGATGGTGCGCCTGCGGCTATTCTTGCCCGAGAGCTGGACGAACGATCCCGAGCGTATGGCGCGGGCCCGCGTGCCGAAGGACAGGCGGACTGCTCTGACAAAGCCGGAGATCGCGATCGAGGAAATTGATCGCGTCATCGCATCCGGCGCACGTTTCGGCTGCGTGCTTGCCGATTCAGGGTACGGCTCCAGCGGGCCTTTCCGTCAGGCGCTGAGCGAGCGCGGGCTGCGGTGGGCGGTGGGTCTGTCGCGACGCCAGAACGTCTATCCCGCCGACGTTGCTCTGATCTTCCCCGTAGAGAAGGCTGGAAAGCCCCGCAAATACCATATCCCCGATCAGCCTCCAGTTTCTGCCGAAACGTTGTTGGCTGGAGGGAAATGGCAAAGGGTCAACTGGCGGCGGGGGACCAAAGGTCGGCTAACATGTCTCTTCGCGGCCCGCCGCATCCGCGTCGCGGACGGCCATAAGCACCGCATGCTTGATGATCGCATGCAGTGCATGCCGGGCGAGGAGGTCTGGCTGGTCGGCGAACGGAGGTCGACCGGCGAGCAAAAATACTATGTGTCGAACCTACCAGCCGACGCGAGCCTCAAGATGCTGGCCGCCACGATCAAAGCCAGATGGGTTTGTGAGCAGGCGCATCAACAGCTCAAGGAAGAACTTGGCCTCGACCACTTCGAAGGCAGATCCTGGACCGGGTTACACCGACACGCCTTGATGACAATGATCGCCTATGCCTTCCTCCAGTTCCGCCGGCTCAAAGCAGCGGGACGGAAAAAAAAGAATCGGGGGACCGCCGCCACAACCGAGCCTGCCGGCCATCAGACAAGCCATTCTCGACCTCTTCGCGCGGCCTCCACCCAGGCGATGTCCTCACTGTGAGAAACTTATCACCGATGCCGTCGAACCTGAACTGCCAAAGTAGTGCTAGGCTCAAGTGCGCGCGACGTCTTTGAACAGACGGTGGAAATCGCTCGGACCGCGGTCAACCCCGTCCGCCAGCTCCTTCAGCGATGGTTCTTCTTCGCTCTCCTTAATGAACCGGCACGCCTTCGCCACGGGCGCCGCGTTCCCGGCATCGGTCGATGGACCACCGGAATTGCGCCGCTTGCAGGGCCGGAAGCCGGTGGCCCTGGCGCTCTCCAAACTATCGTGGAGCTGAACATTTTTGGGGTTGGCGCGGCGCGACGGGCATGACGGCCGGCAATAGACGCCCGTGGTGGAAACCGAATGCCAGAGATGGCCGTCCGCTGTTTTGTCGCGGGCGACGATCCGCGCCCAGCGCGGGTCATCAGCCACTGATAACGGCGCCGACAACCGGAGTTTCGCGCGCGCCGAGGTCATGGTCGTCCCTCTTGCATGAGACAGCAGTTTGAGCCGCTTTACGGCCGTCGCTGGCGGTCCGCACGCCGCTGCTTGCTTTCGAAGCGAATGCCCGGATGCGAGGTCCAGCGAAAGCGGCGCTCTGCTGGATAGATCAGGCCGGGCCGCGCCACGGACCGGACTTTCGATGCGGGAGCAAGAACCGGAGTTCGAGCGCCATCGATGCAAGCTACGAAAGCGCCAGGGCCGTCCGGACCGACCGAAGGCCTTGAAGCAACAATCGAAAGGCGCATCCATGAGCTTGCAAGATGACAACAAGGCCGCCGTCGGCCGCTGGTTCACCGATTTCTGGGGCAAGACCTGCAATCTGGACGTGGTCGATGAAATCGCCGCGCCGGACATGCTGCTGAAATACTCCCTGCATGAGCCCCGAAGGGGCCGCGAAGACATCAAGGCGTTCATGACCGATTTCCGCGCCGCTTTCCCAGATCTGAACTTCTGGGGTACCGCCGACCTTATCGCCGAAGGAGACTATGTCGTCGGCCAATGGGAAGGCGGCGGCGCCCACACCGGTCCGGCGTTCGCGGATTTCCTCGCCGGCGGCCTGCCGGCCAGCACGGGCCGGAAGATGCACTTCACTGGCGTGACCATCCTCAAGCTCAAGGACGGCAAGATCGTCGAGGAGGTCGGTCTTGACGACGGAGTCACCGCCCTGACCCAACTCGGGCTGCTGCGCGCCGTTTAACCACAGCAGTCCGACGCCCCGATGTTCGGTTATCCCTTGGATGTGCGGCGCGGGCGCCGCAAGATCAGCGTGAAAGGAGCGGCGTGATGCCGGCAAATCGGCGCAAGATGACAACGAACGGCGCCAGCACATCCAGGGAGACCGGGTCGGCCGCCGGTTCCACGGCGATAGAGGCTCGGGTGGACGGTGTGGACTGGACGACGGTTCACGCCGATCTCGACGCCCAAGGCTGGAGCGTCGCGCCACAATTGCTGACGAACGCAGAGGCGGATCACATCGCCGGCCTGTATCATCAAGAGCATGGCTTCCGCAGTCATATCATCATGGCGCGGCATGGCTTCGGTCGCGGCGGGTACAAGTATTTCAGTTACCCGCTGCCGCTACTGATCCAGGCGGTGCGGACGGCCGCCTATCCGCACCTCGCGCCGATCGCCAACCAATGGCACGCGCGTATGGGCAAGGACGTGCGCTTCCCGAATGACCACGCGGCGTTCCTCGAGCGCTGCCACCGGGCGGGTCAGACCCGGCCGACACCGCTGCTCCTCGAATACGCGCCGGAGGACTATAACTGCCTTCATCGCGATCTCTACGGGGAGCATGTCTTCCCGTTACAGATTGCGATCCTGCTGGATCAGCCCGGTGAGGACTTCACAGGTGGCGAGTTCGTGATGACCGAGCAACGCCCTCGCATGCAGAGCCGCGTCATGGTTCTGCCGCTCGAAAAGGGCGATGCGGTCATCTTCGCGGTGAATGGCCGTCCGATGAAGGGCGCGCGCGGCGACTATCAGGTGAAGCTGAACCACGGCGTCAGCAAAATCCATTCGGGCAAGCGGCATACCGTCGGGGTGATATTCCATGATGCCGTCTGAAATCGCTTCCGCTGGCGTTCGATGAAGCCCAGGGCGGTGCGTGCAGCGTCGCTCAGGGCCCGCGCGCCGTCCTTCTGCGCGGTCTCGCGTGCGGGCGCGCGCCGGAGCTCCTCGCGGCTATCGCCGCCATCGCTGAAATCTCGCCCTTTCGCCCATGGTGACGCCGGGCGGTTGGAAGATGTCGGTGGCGCTGACCAATTGCGGACAAGTCGGCTGGGTCACCGATCGCACCGGATACCGCTATGATGCGATCGATCAGGCAACCGGTCGGCCGTGGCCGGCAATGCCTCAGGCTTTTGCGGACCTGGCCGGTGCGGCCGCCCAGGCGGCGGGCTTCGGCAGCTTCCATCCTGACGCCTGTCTGGTCAACCGCTACGCGCCGGCCACCTGCCTGTCGCTACATCAGGATCGCAACGAGCGTCATTTCGATCAGCCGATCGTGTCGGTGTCGCTGGGCCCGGCGCATTCCGCTGATCCATGGCGACGTCATCGTCTGGGGCGAGCCGGCAAACCGAAATCCAGGCCATGCTGGCGCGGATCCCTGCTGTTCACCCACAGAAGCACCTGTTGCTTCTGGCGCGGCGTCAAACTGCGTGGCCGCCCTGCTACGGGCCTCGCCGGAAGCGCCTCCGGCCCGGCGCCGGGCGCCGCCGCCGCTTTGATCCATTTATAGATCGTCGTACGGTTGAAGCCGTAGGAAGCGATAAACGCCGATGCAGGCGCGCCGGAACCAACCCGCTCTACCGCCATCAGTCGAATGGCTTACAGCGTCCGATGATCAAAACTCCGCCCTTCTCGCTTCACGCCCAAAGGCTTACACATCTGGACCACACGCGCCATCAAATTGTCGCCTTGCTTCACGACGAGTGAGGAAATCCTATCGCATCGCAGCTTCTACTCAACTCTCATTCTTGATGAAAGCCCGACAATGTCTTCGCGATGCGAAAACCGACAATGTAGTTTCGAAGCCAATGCGGGCCTTTGCCTCGATCAGCGGAACGAAAATGAACTTCGCCACTGTCCCAGGCGCCGCCGCGCAATCCTCGAAGCTCCACATCGCCACCTTCCCAGACTGAACCGTCTGTTGGCGGAGAACCGTCATAATTTTCGTGCCAAGCGTCCTCTATCCATTCCCATATGTTTCCGTGCATATCGTGCAGGCCCCACCTGTTTGGCGGAAAGCGGAACACAGAGGTGGTCGCCTTGCCTTTCAGTCCAAAATTGGCTTGGTCTCCATTTATTGCATCGCCTGTATTGAAGGCGGTTCTGGAGGTCGCCCGACAACAATACTCCCACTCCGCTTCTGAAAGCAGCCTGTATGCGTCGCTTTTGGTAATTGCGTTTAGCCAACTTACATAAGCCTTCGCGTCGTCCCAACTCACACATACCGCCGGATGATCGTCACTTTGCTGAAACCCGGTATTGCGCCAATAAATGCGCTTATCAAACTTCCAATCCTTGATTAACCAAAGCCGCCTTCGCTTCCGGGACCAAACATATGCGCCGCGGTCCATTGTATAGTTGGTATCGGCAACGAAGGCTCCGAACTCTCCTCGCATAATGGGTGCGCGGCTCACCGCGAACGGACGATCGATCGTTACCAGTCGGACCGGCTCCTCACGACCATCATAACCATCCCAACGTTTTTCAACCTCGGGCGAACCCATAAAGAATTGTCCTGGAGGTACGACAATCATTTGCGGGCCAGCTTCGTGATCCTGGAACCATTCAGTCTCGCCATTTCCAGGTGTGAACCATCCGCCTGGCGCTGTGTGAATGATCTTTGCGTCCACACGAACGCGTCCTTCAGAGCGATACTGCGCGTCGATATCAGCTTGATTCTCTCGGTTTGGCATTGCTCAACCAACCAATTCCAGATTTAGCCTCAGAAGAATGACGGCCCCGCGAGCGAACGCTGCAGAAGGGGCTCAGGTGCAAGCGGGCATATTCGGGGCAAACAGGCCCTTGGAGCAAGTGAATTTCGAGGCCGCGCATGGATGATCTTATTTGGCGCCGCCATTTCCACCGGGAGATCATCCTCTGCGTCCAGTGGCGTCTTGGGCTGGACCCTGTTGGATCAAAACTGACGGTTAAGTCCGTTTTGGGATTCCCTCCTGTTGAGGCGCCTGCGATTGCGCGCGATGGACACAGGAAAACCGCTCTCCATTGCGCCGACCGATCAGCGACGGATCGAAGCTCTCATCAAAGATCGCGACGCTCCGCGAAAGCGCGTTGGCGGGCTGAGATCGCGCTATTCTGGGGCCGGCGCGAATGAGATCTTGCGGCGAACCGGCAAAGGCAAGACCAGCGTCTGGCGCTGGCCTGAACGCTTTGTGGAGGAAGCGTTCGAGGGCCTGCTTCGCGACAAGACGCGGCTCTCGCGCATCAAGCCGCTCGGGGCCGGGGCAGCCGAAGACATCTCGCCTCGACGCACTGATTACAAGACGTCTCTGTTGCAGATCGCAAATTCGGCGGCGGCATCGAACAAATACAGGGAATGGCGAGAAAGCCCGGCGAACGCTTGCGGCCGGCCATCCATTCAGCACTTAGCGGCGCCAGAGGCGCGATGACGCCAAGGCTGAGGGCATAGGCCAGACAATCTGCGGTCCAATGTGAACGCAGCACACCGAAACGACGACCTGGTTGATGAATCAGACCATGCCAATAAGAAGCAAAGCCTCCCGCCGAGGCATAGCCAGCGCGGCGGCGGCAAACGACGCTGGCGGTGACTAAACATCTGGCTACTTGGTGGCGCTTGATTGCATCATAGATATTGACGCCATTCTCAAAAGTCGGCACCATATATAGTAGTCACGGTCTCTCGAATCGCAAGATCGAGAGCTAAGAGGGAATCCGGTGCGCGCGGCCTCTATCCATGGCCTAGCAACGCCGGAGCTGCCCCCGCAACTGTAAGCGGTGAGCCAAGGTCCACCATGTGTCACTGAGGTCGATTGCGATCTCGGGAAGGCAGGACCAGGGCGATGACCCGCGAGCCAGGAGACCTGCCGCGACGCATTTTCGTCCCTGGGCGGGGTGTCCCGGTGGTTCGCCTGCGCTTCTGTCGGCTCGCGCCGACTGGATCTCCAGCTCGCGTCCGCTCGGCCTTTGCCCCCAACATTTGGGGTTCAAGCCGATGTCTCTCACAATCGAAACCACGCGCGCCACGGGCGCCGCGCATCCAGCTCCGCCGGCGCCGAAACCATCGGCCGAGCCGGGTTATCAGGTCATTCGCCGCAACGGCGTCGTCACGCCATTCGATCCGTCGAAGATCGCAGTTGCGCTTACCAAGGCGTTTCTCGCCGTCGAGGGGGGCGCCGCCGCCGCGTCGCGCCGCGTGCACGACATCGTCGTTGGGCTGACGAACCAGGTCGTCGCTGGGCTTACCCGTCGCGCGGACGCGGGGCGCACCTTCCATATCGAGGATGTGCAGGACCAGGTCGAGCTTGCCCTGATGCGCGGCGAGCATCACAAGGTCGCCCGCGCCTATGTGCTCTATCGCGAGGAGCGCGCCCGCGAACGCGCCAAAGCGAGCGCTGGCGCACCGGCGGCGGCTCCAGCTTTCCGGATGAAGGCGGCTGACGGATCCCTCGCCACGATCGACGCCGGACGCCTCGCTGGCGTCATCGAGGAAGCTTGCGGGGCGCTTGAAGGTGTTTCCGCGGAAGCAATCCTCTCGGAGGCCCAACGCAACCTCTATGACGGCGTCAGCCAGGACGAGCTGGCGCTGGCGCCGATCCTCGCCGCGCGCACGCTCATCGAAACCGAGCCGAATTACGCCAAGGTCAGCGCGCGGCTGCTGCTCGACAAATTACGGCGGGAGGCTCTGACCTTCGTCGCGGGCCAGCCGGTAGAGGCGACGCAAGCCGAGATGGCGGCCCGATACGCCGATTATTTTCACGCCTATGTGCGGGTCGGCGTCGCGGCGGAACGGCTCGACCCCGAACTTGCCCGCTTCGATCTCGCGCGCCTCGCCGGCGCCTTGCGGCCGGAGCGCGATCTTCAATTCGACTATCTCGGCCTGCAAACGCTCTACGATCGCTATTTCCTGCATGTGCGCGGCGCGCGTTTCGAACTGCCCCAGGCTTTCTTCATGCGCGTCGCGATGGGCCTCGCCCTGCGCGAAATCGATCGCGAGGCGAGGGCCATCGAGTTCTACGATCTGCTGTCGTCATTCGATTTCATGACCTCGACGCCCACGCTGTTCAACGCCGGCGCGCCGCGGCCGCAGCTCTCCTCGTGCTTTCTGACGAGCGTGCCCGACGATCTCGACGGCATCTTCAAATCGATCAAGGACAATGCGCTGCTGGCCAAATATTCCGGCGGACTCGGCAATGACTGGACGCGCGTGCGCGGCCTTGGCGCGCATATCAAGGGCACCAATGGCGAGAGCCAGGGCGTCGTCCCTTTCCTCAAGGTGGCCAATGATGCGGCGATAGCCGTCAATCAGGGCGGCAAGCGCAAGGGCGCCGTCTGCGCCTATCTCGAAACCTGGCATATCGACATCGAGGAATTTCTCGACCTTCGCAAAAACACCGGCGACGACCGCCGCCGCACCCACGACATGAATACGGCGAACTGGATGCCGGATCTGTTCATGCAGCGCGTGGAGGCCGACGCAAACTGGACGCTCTTCTCGCCAGACGAGACGCCCGATCTCCATGATCTCTATGGCCCGGCTTTCAAGGCGGCCTATGAATCCTATGAGGCGAAGGCCTCCCGCGGCGAGATCAGGATCTTCAAGCAAATTCGCGCCGCGGATCTCTGGCGGCGCATTCTGACCATGTTGTTCGAAACCGGCCATCCCTGGATTGCGTTCAAGGATCCTTGCAACATCCGTTCGCCGCAAGGCCATGCCGGCATCGTGCATTCCTCCAATCTCTGCACCGAGATCACGCTGAATACGTCCGACGACGAGGTCGCGGTCTGCAATCTCGGTTCGGTCAATCTCGCGGCGCATGTGTCGGCGGCGGGGCTGGACCACGAGCGTCTGGCGCGCACGATCAGGATCGCGATGCGCATGCTCGACAATGTGATCGACGTCAATTTCTACACGATTCCCGAGGCGCGCCGCTCCAACCTCCGCCATCGTCCCGTCGGGCTCGGCCTGATGGGATTCCAGGACGCCTTGCAAATCCTGCGGCTTCCCTACGCTTCGGATGAGGCCATTCGCTTCGCCGACGAGAGCATGGAGGCGATCAGCTTCCACGCCATTTCGGCGTCGGTCGACCTCGCCGCCGAGCGCGGGCGCTACCCGAGTTTTGAGGGCTCGCTCTGGTCGAAAGGCATATTGCCGATCGACAGCATTGAGTTGCTGGCCGCCGCGCGAGGCGAACTGGACCTTGATCGTTCCGCTGCTCTCGATTGGGAGGCGCTGCGCGAGCGCGTAAAATCCGTCGGCATGCGCAATTCGAACACGATGGCGATCGCGCCGACCGCGACCATCTCGAATATCTGCGGCGTCGCCCAGTCGATCGAGCCCGCTTATCAGAACCTTTACGTCAAATCGAACATGTCGGGCGACTTCACGGTCGTGAACGCCGCTCTCGTGCATGACCTGAAGGCGAGGGGGCTGTGGGACGAGGTGATGGTCTCGGACCTTAAGTATTTCGACGGGAGCCTCGGCGAAATCGACCGCGCGCCGGACGATCTCAAAGCCCTTTACGCAACGGCTTTCGAGATCGATTCGTCCTGGCTCATCGAGGCTGCCGCGCGACGCCAGAAATGGATCGACCAGGCGCAATCGCTCAATCTCTACATCGCCAACCCGTCCGGCAAAAAGCTCGATGCGCTCTATCGGCTTGCCTGGAGGCGCGGGTTGAAGACGACCTATTATCTGCGCTCGCGCTCCGCCACCCATGTCGAAAAATCGACGCTGAAGGGCACGGACGGCAAGCTTAACGCGGTGTCGGCGATCGCGCCCGTCGCCGCCGCGCCCGATCAGATCATTCTGTCCGCGCCCGCCTCATGCGCGATCGACGATCCCTCCTGCGAGGCCTGCCAATGATCAGCGAATCCGGAGATTCCACCATGCTCGACTGGTCGGAAGCAAGCGGCGCTCCCGCCCGCGCCATTCACCCAAGCTTTTCCGCCAATCCGGCGTCCGCGGCTGATGCTACGGGCCTCGGCGCAATCGAACGCGGCGGCGCGCGCGTTTCGGTCGACGACAAGGCGATGATCAATTGCCGCGCCGACGTAAACCAGCTTCTGCCGCTCAAATATCGCTGGGCCTGGGAAAAATATCTCGCGGCCTGCAACAATCATTGGATGCCGACCGAAGTTTCGATGCAGGCGGATATCGCGCTATGGAAATCGAGGGATGGGCTGACCGAGGACGAGCGGCGCGCGATCAAACGCAACCTCGGATTCTTCGCCGCTTCCGAGAGTCTCGTCGCCAACAACATCGTGCTGGCGATCTATCGCCATCTCACCAATCCGGAATGCCGCCAGTATCTGCTGCGCCAGGCTTTCGAGGAGGCGGTTCATACGCACACATTCCAATATATCGTGGAGAGCCTCGGACTCGACGAAGGCGAACTCTTCAACATGTATCGCGAGCAGCCCTCGATCACCGACAAGGCGGCCTGGGCGATAAATCACACCCGCCGCCTCATGGATCCGTCCTTCTCCACGGGAACGCGGGAGGCCGACCAGGCGTTTCTGCGCGATCTGATAGCCTTCTATGTCGTCTTCGAGGGGATGTGGTTCTATACGGGCTTTGCGCAGATCCTGTCGCTTGGCCGGCGCAACAAGATGGTTGGCGTCGCGGAGCAGTACCAATATATTCTGCGCGACGAGAGCATCCATCTCAACTTCGGCATCGACGTCATCAACCAGATCAAGGCGGAGAACCCGCATCTCTGGACGAGGCCGTTTCAGGATGAAGTGCGCGGCATGTTGCGGGATGCGGCGGAACTCGAAGCCGCCTACGGCCGCGATACGATGCCGCGCGGCTTCCTCGGCCTCAACGCGACTTTATGCGAGCAATATATGCGCTTCATCGCCAATCGTCGCTGCGCCCAACTCGGCCTTGCGCCTGTTTTCGCCGAGACGGACAATCCGTTTCCGTGGATGTCCGAGGCGATGGATCTCAAGAAGGAGAAGAACTTCTTCGAGACGCGCGTCATCGAATATCAAAACGGCGGCGCGCTCTCATGGGAATGAGCGGCGCCAATCCCGGCGGCGGACGTCCTCCGCCGGGATCTCGCACACGATTTCTTAGCCGCGATCCTGCCTGGGACCGTTCATTCCGCTGCCTTCGCGAGCGCCGCGCGCACGTCCTTCGCGGCTGCGACCATGTTGACGAGCGCGGGACGCACCTCTTCCCATTTGCGGGTTTTGAGGCCACAGTCAGGATTGACCCAGATCTGGTCAGGCGTCAGGCTCTTCGTCGCCTTGACGAGGAGTTCGGTCATCTCGCCAACCGGCGGCACCCGCGGCGAATGGATGTCGTAGACGCCCGGGCCGATCTCGTTCGGATAGCGATAGGCGACGAAGGCGTCGAGCAACTCCATTTTCGAGCGCGATGTTTCGATGGAGATCACGTCGGCGTCCATCGCGCCGATGGACTGGATGATGTCGTTGAACTCCGAATAGCACATATGCGTGTGGATCTGCGTCTCGTCTCTTACGCCCGAAGCGGCGAGCCGGAAGCATTCCACCGCCCAGGCGAGATAGGCCGGCCAGTCGGCGCGCCGCAGCGGCAGGCCTTCGCGAATTGCCGGCTCGTCGATCTGGATGATCCGGATGCCCGCGGCCTCGAGATCGGTTACTTCGTCCCGCAGCGCCAGCGCGATCTGGCGGCAGACCTCAGACCTTGGAAGATCATCGCGGACGAAGGACCATTGCATCATCGTCACCGGGCCGGTGAGCATTCCCTTCATCGGCCGCTTCGTCAGCGATTGCGCGTAGGTCGACCACGCGACGGTCATTTGTTTCGGGCGCGACACGTCGCCGAAGATGATCGGAGGACGGACATAGCGAGAGCCGTAACTTTGCACCCAGCCATGTTGCGTAAACGCGTAGCCTGAGATCTGTTCTCCGAAATACTGCACCATATCGTTGCGCTCGAACTCGCCATGCACGAGTACGTCCAGGCCGATTTCCTCCTGCCAGCGCACCGCTGCTTTCGTCTCCGCGCGCAGGAATGCGTCATAGTCCACATCGGTGAGCGCTCCCTTGGCGTGAGCGGCTCGCGCCTTGCGCACTTCGGGCGTCTGCGGGAATGAGCCGATCGTCGTCGTTGGGAAATCCGGCAGATCGAGCGCGCGCCGCTGCCATTCGCGGCGAATCTCAAACGGGCTCGCCCGCTGAGCCATCTGACGCGCGATTGCAGCGATGCGGGCCGCGACCGCCGGATCATGCACTTTCTTTGACGCCGCACGGGCGGCGAAGGCTCTGGCCGAAATCGGCGATCGTCGCGGCGATAGCATCTCCACCGCCGGCGAGCGCCCTGCCGAGCGTCGCAAGCTCGCCCATTTTCTGCACGGAGAAGGCGAGCCAGTTCTTCAGGTCGGGGTCGAGGTCCGTCTCGAGATCAAGGTCGATCGGAACGTGCAACAGCGAACAGGATGACGCAATCTCGATATGATCCGACCCTCGCTTGGCGACGACTGGCGCGAGGCGATCGAGGATCGAGGGAATGTTCGCCCGCCAGATGTTGCGGCCGTCGATCACGCCGAGGGACAGAACAAGGCCGCGCGGCGCCCGCGCGAGAACGGCGTCGAGCTGCTCCGGCGCACGCACGAGATCGAGATGGAGGCCGGCGACCGGGAGAGCGAGCGCAGTCGGCGAGATTATCGCCGAGGCCGCCGAAATATGAGGTCAGCATGAGCTTCAGCGCGGGCAATGCGTGGGCGAACATGCCGTAAGCCGCGCGCAACGCCTGCCGCGTCGCGTCGTCGAGATCGAGAACGAGACAGGGCTCGTCGATCTGAACCCATTCGGCGCCATTGGCCTTGAGGCGGCGCAGGACATCGACATAGACCGGCAGCAGGTTGGCGAGCAAAGACAACGGATCGAGAGCCGGATCTTTGCTCTTGCCAAGCTTGAGAAAAGTCACCGGCCCAAGGAGGACGGGGCGGGTTTGATAGCCAAGCGCCTTCGCCTCGACATATTCATCGACCGGTTTCGTCGAGGCGAGCGTGAAGACCTGCCCCTTCGTAAATTCAGGCGTCAGATAATGATAGTTGGTGTCAAACCATTTGGTCATTTCGAGCGCTGGAACGCCATGCGAATGTGCGCCGTAGCCATTGGCGCAGGCCGCGCCTTGGGCTCTCGCCTTCAGATCCTCGCGCCAGGGCGAAGTAGGTCTGCAAGCGAGACCTTGCCGCCGTTCCAGCCGTAAGCGTCCGGTATGGCGCCCACCATGACGCTCGTATCGAGCACATGATCGTATAGAGAGAAATCATTCGACGGAATGTTCGTTACGCCGAGCGCGCGCTGACGCGCCCAGTTGGCGGCGCGAAGACCTGCCGCGGCCTCAAGCAGCGCGGCCTCGCCGGATTTGCCGGACCAAAAGCTTTCCAGCGCGAATTTGAGTTCGCGTCGCGGACCGATCCGCGGCGTTCCGAGCGTACTGACGGGAAGAGAAGGAATAGACATCGGCTTACCCCAAAATGTTTGGGGGCAAAGGCCAAAGCGGACGCTGAGCAGCCGCCAGCGAAATGCCGGCGGATCGCACGCGAACCACCGGGACACCCCGCCCAGGGACGATATGGCGTCGCGGCAGGTCTCCTGGCTCGCGGGTCGTCGCCTCCGTCCGGCCTTCCCGAAGCCGATCGGCCTCAGTGACGCATGGTGGACTTCGGCTCGCCGCTTACAGTTGCGGGGGCAGCTCCGGCATTGCCTTGCGGCGCACCGGATTCCCTCTTAGCTCTGACGCCCCCGGGGGGCTCAGAGAACCGTGACGAGA
>CAVYFP010000021.1:0-37214 GCA_963767805.1 uncultured Alphaproteobacteria bacterium
GGCATCAGCAGGTAGAGCGCGGGTGCGCCCTCGCGATCCTGCACCAGCGTGGCGAGCCGGGGTCGGCGAGTTGAAGAAGGCCGTGTCGCTGTCGAGCTGCGCCGTGATGTCGAGCAGATAGCGGGCGTTGAAGCCGATGTCATCGGCGCCGCGTGGATCGACGTCCAGCTCCTCGTGGCGGAGCCCGGAATCGGGGTTGTTCACGGAGAGCATCAGCTTGCCCTCCGCAACCGCGAGTTTTACGGCGCGGCCGCGCTCGGCCGAGATGGTCGAGACCGTCGACGGCCGCCGCGAAGGGGCTTCGGTCGACGGTGAGGAACTTGTCGTTGCCGGCCGGGATGACGCGACCGTAGTCGGGAAAGGTGCCGTCGATGAGCTTCGAGGTCAGCACCACCTAGCCAAGGGTCAACGGATCTTGGTCGCCGAGATCGATGCGGATTCGTCGCTGAGATCCTCGACGAGCTTCTGGACTTCCGCCACGGCTTTGCGCGGCACGATCACGCCCGGCATCCCATTGGCGCCCTTGGCGCCGGGATTCGACC
The DNA here is from genome assembly GCA_963767805.1 of uncultured Alphaproteobacteria bacterium. GTDB lineage: Bacteria > Pseudomonadota > Alphaproteobacteria > Rhizobiales > Beijerinckiaceae > Methylocapsa. The sequence continues at coordinate 543 of CAVYFP010000021.1, forward strand.
CGCGCGAGCCTGTGGCCGTCGGTCGCGACCGCCCGCAGCACGGCCCCGCCCTCGACCTCGGTCGAGTGCAGGAAGATGCCGTTGAGGTATAGCGCGTCTCTTCATTGGAGATGGCGAATTGCGTCTTGTCGATCAGGCGCTTCAGTTCGCCCGCCGGCAGCGCGAAAGCATGGGCGAATTCGCCCGCCGCGAGATCGGGGAAATCGCTGTCCGGCAGGGTCTGCAGATTGAAGCGCGAGCGGCCCGAGCGCAGCTGCAATTGCCCCGTTTCGCCGGTCGTCTCCAGCGAGACCTGCGCGCCATCGGGGAGCTTGCGCACGATGTCATAGAGCGTATGGGCGGGCAGCGTCGTGCCGCCGGCCGAGCCGACATCGGCGGCGAGCTTTTCGGTCACTTCGAGATCGAGATCGGTCGCCTTGAGGAGCAAGCGCGCCGCCCTTCGCCTGAAGAAGCACGTTGGAGAGGATCGGGATGGTGTTGCGGCGCTCCACGACGCGATGGACGTGGCCGAGCGACTTCAAAAGCGCCGCGCGTTCGAGAGTGACTTTCATGCGAGAGCGACTTTCATGCGAGAGCGACTTTTTGGAAGTTCCAATCGGTTCGTCCGTGCGCAAGCCTGATCAGTCTCCCGCCGGGGGCGCAGACTTTGGCTCGGCTCAAGCGAAATCGCAAGGGAGCACAGCATATTCATCACCGAAATCAACGGGTAAATCGGCGCCCGCGCTGGGCGCCCGCCGGACGAGGCCCGCGACGCCTAAATTTTTAAGCATTTTGCCGCCAATTAGGGCCGCGGGAGCGCGGAAATCATGCGTCGCGGCTGGGCGGCGGCGCGCGGGAGAATTTTCAGGTGGATCGAACGCCAGAGGGCAAAAAGGGGGGCGGCGCGCGGCGCGGCCGCCGCCGGCGCAACTCGGGTCTCGTCGCGGCGGCCTCCTGGTTCCTGACGGCGATGGTCTGGGCGAGCGTCGCAGGCGCGCTCGTCGTCGCGTTCTATGCGGCCAAACTGCCGCCGATCGACCTCCTCACCGTGCCGAAGCGCCCGCCCAATATCGCCATTCTCGCCGATGACGGCACGCTCCTCGCCAATCGCGGCGACACCGGCGGGGCGGCGATGCGCCTTGGCGATCTGCCGCCCTATCTGCCGAAGGCCTTCGTCGCCATTGAGGATCGCCGCTTCTATTCGCATTGGGGCATCGACCCCTGGGGCATCCTGCGGGCGCTGACGCGCAATGCGACCGGCGGCTCCATGCAGGGCGGCTCGACGCTGACGCAGCAGCTCGCCAAGAATCTGTTCCTGACGCAGGAGCGCACGCTCTCACGCAAGATCGAGGAGGCGATCCTCGCCGTCTGGCTCGAGCATAAATTCACGAAAAACCAGATTCTGGAGCTTTACCTCAACCGCGTCTATTTCGGCTCGGGCGCCTATGGCGTCGAGGCGGCGGCGCAGAAATATTTCGGCCATGGCGCGCGCAACGTCACGCTGGCCGAGGCGGCGACCCTCGCCGGCCTCATGAAGGCGCCGACGAAACTGGCGCCGAACCATAATCCCGCCGGCGCGCGGGCGCGCGCGGGCGACGTGATCAATGCGATGGTCGAGGAAGGCTTCATCACGGCGGCGATGGGCAGAATCGCCCTGACCAATCCGGCCGAGGCCGTGCGCGGCGGCGCGGGTTCGGCCAATTACGCGGCCGACTATGTGATGGACGAACTCGACGATGCGGTCGGCGCCATCGACCAGGATATCGTGGTGGCGACGACGCTCAGCGCCGCCTTGCAGCTCGACGCGGAACAGGCGCTGACCGAGGAACTCGACCAGAAAGGCTCAAAATTCGGCGTCGGCCAGGGCGCGCTGGTCTCGATGGCCCCGGATGGCGCCATCAAGGCGCTGGTCGGCGGACGCAGCTATGCGGAGAGCCAGTTCAATCGCGCGGTCGCGGCCAAGCGCCAGCCGGGCTCGGCCTTCAAGCCCTTCGTCTATCTCGCCGCGCTGGAACGGGGACTGACGCCAAATAGCGTGCGCGAGGATGCGCCGATCAATGTGAAGGGCTGGCAGCCGGAGAATTATTCGCATCAATATTTCGGGCCGGTCACGCTGACGCGGGCGCTCTCGCTCTCGCTCAACACGGTGGCGGTGCGGCTCGGCGTCGAGGTCGGCCCCAAGGCCGTGATCGCGACCGCCCACCGCCTCGGCATCGTCTCCGAACTGACGCCAAACGCCTCGATCGCGCTTGGAACCTCCGAGGTCTCGCCGCTCGAACTGGTTTCGGCCTTTGCGCCCTTCGCCAATGGCGGCGTCGGCGTGCAGCCGCACGCCATCGAGCGGGTCAAGACGACGGCCGGCAAGCTGCTCTACTTGCGCAAGGGCGCGAGCTATGGCCGCGTCATTGATGCGGCCTATGTGCCGATGATGAACGCGATGCTGCAGGAGACGCTGCTGACGGGAACCGCGCGCAAGGGCGAACTTCCCGGCTGGCAGGCCGCCGGCAAGACCGGCACCAGCCAGGATTGGCGCGACGCCTGGTTCGTCGGTTATACGAGCCATCTCGTCACCGGGGTCTGGCTCGGCAATGACGACAATTCGCCGACGAAAAAGGCCTCGGGCGGCACGCTTCCGGTGGAAATCTGGTCGCGCTACATGCGCGTCGCCCATGACGGCCTCGCGCCGCAGCCGCTGCCGGGCGGGATCTGGCAGGGGCCGGCGGAAGCCGCGCCCGGCTGGCCCGGGTTCTTCGCGCCGCAGGCCCCCGGGCCCTTGGCGCAGGGCGCCGAGGCCGCCGCGGCGCCGGCGCCCGCAATGCAGTCCCCGCGCGGACGCGGCGACGGTCTCGCGCCGCCGGGGCTGATCCCGAACCCGGGGGCAACGGCGCAGGCCCGCCCGGGCCGGCGCGAGCGCAATTTCTTCGAGCAGCTGTTCGGCGGCGGCTAGATCACGATGATTTTGGATCGAATCGATCCAAAATCATGAACGTGATCGATTCCAATAGTTTAGAGCGCGATGCGGATCGGCGGCAAGTTTTCGCCGCGACAAAAACTCGCGACCACAGTTTATCTGAAGGTGGGAAAGCCCACACGGGCCTCAGTCATCGGGCGGTATCTCCGTATAGCCGGCAGCAATGTCGCTATCGCCGGGCACGAACGAGGAGTATCGACGATGAACTACCAGGCGCGAAGCCTTACAACGGAAACTGAACTCGATATCAATACGGCTCTGTTCAAGAAGTTTCAAACGATCGATCAGGCGATTTTGATGCAGCGCGCCATCGATTATTTGAACTCTATCGGGGCGACGCAAAGGATTGCAAACCTTGCGGCCATCGAGACCGGCTTAACCGAATTCTATCAGGATCACTACGATCTGCTTATCACCGACTTCAGCTACGGCCAGGTCAAGCAGACGCTGAATAACGTGGTCGCGCATCAGGAAACCTATGCCAACGCGTCGCCCGACGATCCGCTGGAAGCGACCTTCTCCTATGAATATTCTCGCCAGGACGGCCAGGCGTTCAAATTCACCGAAGGCCTCAAGGTCGGGACCAAGGCGGGCGTCAAGGCCAAGCTTCCTCTCGTCGGCGAGGCGAACATCGAAGTGAGCGCCGAGGTCAGCTTCTCCGCTGAGCAGAGCTTCTCGACGACCGAAACATCCAAGTGGAGTTTCAACCAGAAGGTGACGGTGAAGCCCAACACCTCCGTGAAGGTCGTCGGGTTCATCCGGATCGGCAAGGTTGACGCGCCGTTCAACTGCAACGTCAAGGTTCTCGACGGCAATGTTCTGGTCGAAGTCAAACTCAAGGGCGACCAGGGCTATTCGAGCTGGGTGTTTCCCGTCGTCGCCATGATGTCGGACGACGAACGTTCGTTCGTCCTGGCTGGAACGCTGAGCGGTTCGGAGGCGTCCGACATTTTCGTGAAGGTCGAGCCGGTCAATACGCCCTTGCTTTAAGTCACAGCCCTTGGCTTGGAGCGCGATCGCTGGAACTTCATATAGATCGCGCTCTTGCGCCAACTCCGGCAAGAGCGCGCTGCGCGGATTGTCGCGGCGTCCTGCGAGGCCCGTGCGGGAACGGGTTTCTAGACGTCCTGCTTCGCCAGCTCCGCCGCGGGCGCGACGCTGGGGACGACCGTCGCGGCCTCGTCGACGAAGTCGATGCGGACCATATTGGTCGCGCCCGGCGTGCCGAACGGGACGCCGGCGACGATGATGATGCGGTCGCCGACCATGGCGAAGCCTTCGCGGAAGGCGAATTTCGCCGCGCGCGCCGACATGTCGTTGATGTCATGCGCATCTTTGGTCACGACGGCATGGACGCCCCAGGCGATGGCGAGGCGCCCGGCGGTTTCGGGGTTCGGCGTCAGGGCGAGGACCGGCGCAGAGGGACGCTCGCGCGCGATCCGCAGCGCGGTCGCGCCCGACGAGGTCCAGGCGACGATCGCTTTCAGATCCAGCGTTTCGGCGACATTGCGCGCGGCGACCGCGATGGCGTCGGCGCCGGTCGCCTCGGGCGTCGCGCGCTGCGCGTTGATGATGCCACGGAAATAGGCGTCGCGCTCGACCTCCTCGGCGATCTTATTCATGGTCGCGACGGCCTCGACCGGATAATGCCCGGCGGCCGATTCGGCCGACAGCATCACGGCGTCGGCGCCTTCGAACACGGCCGTCGCGACATCCGAAACCTCGGCTCTGGTCGGCACCGGCGAATTGATCATCGATTCCAGCATCTGCGTCGCGACGACGACCGGCTTGCCGAGACGGCGCGCGATGCGGCCGATGCGCTTTTGCAGGCCGGGCACTTTTTCAAGCGGCATTTCGACGCCAAGATCGCCGCGCGCAACCATCAGTCCGTCAGAGATCTCGACGATCTCTTCAAGCCGCGCGATCGCCTGCGGTTTTTCGATCTTCGACATCACCGCGGCCCGGCCGCGGGTGAGTTTCTTGACCTCGGCGACGTCCTCGGGGCGCTGCACGAAGGAGACCGCGACCCAATCGACGCCGGCCTCAAGGCCGGCCTCGAGATCGGCGCGATCCTTGTCGGTCATGGGCGAGACCGGAATTTCAGTGTCGGGCAGGCTGACGCCCTTGCGGTTCGAGACGTCGCCCGCGACATCGACGATCGCAACGGCGTGAACATCGTCGCAGCTCGCCACATGGAGCCGCACCTTGCCATCGTCGATGAGAAGCGTATGGCCCGGCTCCAGCGCGCGCAGAATTTCAGGATGGGGCAGTTGCACCCGCGTCTGGTCGCCAGGCTCGGGATTCGAATCCAGCGTGAAGGTCGCGCCCTTGACGAGCTTGACCACGCGATCCTTGAACAGTCCGATGCGCAGCTTCGGACCCTGCAGGTCGAGCAGAATGCCGATCGGGCGGCGCGCCTCTTTCTGCACCGCGCGGATCATGCGGACCTGCTCGCGCATCGCATCATGCGAAGCATGGCTCATATTGATGCGAAACACGTCGGCGCCGGCATGGAACAGCGCCGACAGCGTGTCCTGATTGGCCGAAGCCGGCCCTATGGTCGCAATGATCTTGCACCGTCGCAGTCGCCGCATGGGAGCCTCGTCAAAAGAATTCGTCAGGGTGTCGTCCGCGTTGGATCGGTCAATTGAACCGTCCAGTTCTTGGCTTCCTTGCCGGTGTCTATCTCAAAAAAGCCGGTTCTATCGAACCCGCGCACATAGCAATCCTCGCGTCCGAGGATGCGGAACTCGCGATCGCGGGTGCACATGAAAGCCTTGCCCTTCCATTCGCCGCCGCGCTCGTCCATCGCGTAAACGTAATAGAATTCGGCGGCGAGCGGACCGCGAACCAGAGTTTCGCAGGCGCCGGGCTTCAGGTTCCACCAACCCTCGCTCACCCACATCTCGCCGTCCGTATAGGCAAGCGATACGCTGGTCCGGCTCGAGGTCGCATTGCACAGGCGAAGATCGGCCCGCGCCAGAGAAGGCGCGAAAAAAAAGACGCCGAGCGCCATGATGGCGGGAGTAATAGGTTGCTTCATCGCCGTCAAGGTCGCGGTTGCATTCACAGTTCAACGACGGTTTGTCTAACCCGGGCCGCGCCGATTGGCCAGCGCCCGGCGAAAGCGGGGCCAGTTCACGCGCCGCGGTTGCGGTCCGCCGCCGATCTGCGGCATGGTCCAAAGCCGAACGAAACGCGCCGGCGCGGCGGGAATATGGCGGCGGCTTTCGACCCCTCCGCTGAGGCGATCTTCCGCAGCGGGCCGTCCGCGCCGTCCTTCCAACAGGCAGCATTTCCAGGGAGACGAATGGATGGATCGACCGGCGCGGCCAGCCCGCAATGAGGATACGGTGGATGTCGCCGTCGAACGGATCGAGGGACATCTCGACGCCGGCGTCCTCTTCATCTGCGATCATGCCAGCAACGCCCTGCCCGAGGCTTACGGAACGCTCGGCCTGCCGCCAGCCGAGCTTGAGCGCCACATCGGCTATGACATTGGCGCCGCCGCCGTCACGCGGCGCCTCGCGCGGCGTTTCGAAGCGCCCGCCATCCTCTCGCGCTTCTCGCGTCTTCTCATCGATCCGAACCGGGGCGCGGACGACCCGACCTTGGTCATGCAGCTCTCGGACGGCGCGATCATTCCCGGCAATGCGGCGATCGGCGCCGGGGAGATCGAGCGCCGCCTCGAGCGCTTCTGGCGCCCCTATCGCAGCGCCGTCTCCCTGACCATCGAGGCGATGCTCGCGGCGGGGCCGCCGCCGGTCATATTGTCGATCCATTCCTTCACGCCCTCCTGGCGCGGGCGCGCGCGCCCCTGGGAGGTCGGCGTGCTCTGGGACAGCGATTCCCGCCTCGCGGCGCCGCTCATCGCCGCGCTTGCCGAAGCCGGGATCGTCGTCGGCGACAATGAGCCCTATGATGGCGCGCTGGTCGGCGACACGCTCGACGAGGAAGTGACCCGGCGCGGCATTGCCGGGCTGCTCGTCGAGATCCGGCAGGATCTGATCGGCGACGCCGAGCGGGCCAGCGCCTATGCGGACAGGCTGGAGCCGATCATTCGAAACGTGCTGGCGAGGCCCGAATTGCGCCAATTCGCCTTCTACAAGAGCCGCACGGGCCGCCATGCCTGAACCGCGCGGCGGGGCGCGCAATTATGGCGAGCAGAATTATGGGGACATGGGCGCCCGCGCGCTTGACGGGGCCGCGCTAAGGCCACATTGCCGGGCGCTTGCTCCGCGGCCCGACGGCCGCAATGCGCGGCATGATCAAATGAGGATTTTCACGATGACGAAAGACATCGCCGACACCGGCGTCGCGGGCGCCGAACTCACGCAATTCGTCGAGCGCGTCGAGCGGCTGGAGGAAGAGAAGAAAGCCCTCTCCGACGACATTCGCGACGTCTTCGCGGAAATGAAAGGGCGCGGCTTCGACGTCAAGGTCGTGCGCCAGATCATCAAGATCCGGAAGCAGGACCATGCCGAACGCATGGAGCAGGAAGCGATTCTGGAACTCTATATGTCCGCGCTTAACATGAAATAGGCGAAAAAACCCTGCGTTCGCGCCGGTTTTGAGAAACTTCCAGCGGCGGCGCGGGCCTTTGCGGCGATGTTTTTGCAAATTGCGCTGCAGCATTGCAATGCGGCGCCAAGCCTCCCACTCTTAACATGCCGCTGAAGATCCGCAGGCGATCTGGCGCATGTGACGAAACGGAGAGCGTTGATGACCACAGCAGCCGCCGCAGAGGCCGATATTCTTGTTTCACCGTTCCAGCTTGGCGATCTCAGACTGCCAAACAGAATCGTGATGGCGCCGCTGACCCGTAGCCGGGCGACGAAAGACACGCTCGCGCCAAACGACCTCAACGCGGAATATTATCGCCAGCGCGCCTCCGCCGGCCTCATCATCTCGGAGGCGACGCAGATCACGCAGGAGGGCCAGGGCTATATCTGGACCCCCGGCATTTACAGCGAGGCGCAGGTCGAAGGCTGGAAGAAGGTCACGGACGCGGTCCACGCCGAGGGCGGCCTCATCTTCATCCAGCTCTGGCATGTCGGGCGCGTCTCGCATGTCTCGCTGCAGCCCGGCGGCGGCGCGCCCGTCGCGCCCTCGGCCATTGCGGCCAAAACGCAGACCTTCCTCGAAAGCGGCCGGGCCGATGTCTCGCCGCCCCGCGCGTTGCGGCTCGACGAGATTCCGCGCATCGTCGCGGAGTATAAAAAGGCCGCTGAAAACGCCAAGCGCGCCGGCTTCGACGGCGTCGAGATTCATGGCGCCAATGGCTATCTGATCGACCAGTTCCTGAGAGACGGAACCAATAAACGCACCGATTCCTATGGCGGCCCGGTCGAAAACCGCATCCGCTTCGCGCTTGAAGTCACAGACGCCGTGCTGAGCGTCTGGGACAAAAAGCGGGTCGGCATCAGGCTGTCGCCGGTGAGCCCGGCCAATGACGTGGAGGACAGCGATCCGGCGAAGGTGTTTTTCCCGCTCGTCGAGGCGCTGAGCCGGAGGGGCCTCGCCTATATCCATGTCATCGAGGGCGCGACCGGCGGCCCGCGCGACAATGCGCCCTTCGATTTCGTCGCCCTGCGCAAGGCGTTCAGCGGGGCCTATATCGCCAATAACGCCTATACCCGCGCGCTCGCCATCGAGACGCTGCAGGCGGGCCGCGCCGATCTCATCGCCTTCGGCAAGCTGTTCATCTCCAACCCCGACCTCGTCGAGCGCCTGCGCGAAGACGCGCCGCTGAACGCGCCGCAGCAGGAGACATTTTATGGCGGCGATGCGTTGGGATACACGGACTATCCCGCGCTCGGGGAGACGTGAGGCCAGGATCGCGATGATTTTGGATCTGATCGAACCAAAATCATGAAGGCATTCCATGCGAAGCGCGGGGAGAGCGATGCGGGCGGAAAGCAGGCTTTCCGCCTATCCTCGCCTCGATTTTGCGCGCCCTAAAGCGCTCCGACCAGCTTCTTGAGTTCGGCCTTGAACGGCCCGGCGATCTGCGGGTCGGCGAAGGCGAAGGCCGCGTTGGCGGTGAGAAAGCCGAGCTTCGAACCGCAATCATAGGTCTTGCCGTCGAAGCGCACGCCATGGAAGGCCTGCCGCGCGGCAAGCGCCTTCATGCCGTCCGTCAGCTGAATCTCGCCGCCCGCGCCTTTCTCTATTTTTTCCAGAATCGCAAAAATTTCCGGCTGCAGCACGTAGCGGCCGGAAATGATGAGATTCGACGGCGCGGTCCCTTGCGGCGGCTTCTCCACCATGCCCGTGATCTGGAAGGAGGCGCCGAACTCCTCGCCGACCGAGACGATGCCATATTGGTGGGTTTCTTCGGGCGCGACCTCTTCCACCGCGATGATATTGCCGCCGTGTTTTTCATAGGCGCCGATGCATTGGGCGAGGCAGCGCCCGGATTTCGCCGGCCCCGCCATGGTGACCATGTCGGGCAGCAGAACTGCGAAGGGCTCGTCGCCGACGAGTTCGCGCGCGCACCAGACCGCATGGCCCAGTCCCAGCGGCGACTGCTGGCGCGTGAAGCTGGTCGCCCCCGCGGCCGGCAGCTGCTCCTTCAATGCATTGTATTCTTTCAACTTTCCGCGCTTCTGCAGCGTATCGTCGAGTTCATAGGCGATATCGAAATGATCTTCGATCACCGCCTTGTTGCGGCCGGTCACGAAAATGAAATGCTCGATGCCGGCCTCGCGCGCCTCGTCGACGACATGCTGCAGCACCGGACGATCGACGATCGTCAGCATTTCCTTGGGGATCGATTTAGTGGCCGGAAGGAACCGCGTTCCCAAACCCGCGACTGGAAAAACCGCTTTGCGAATTCGCTTCGTCATGAATTGTCCTTGGGGGAAAGGCGCCTCGACGAGACGCGTCGAACGAATGCGGGGCGATGATAGCCAATCTTGCACCGCGAAACCAGCAACCTGAGGCGTTGCTTATTCGTCTTGCAAACGTCACGGGCGCCCGCTACGGGACAGCCCTGCCCGCGGGAAGCGCGCTTGCTTCGGCGGCGACCCAGCCGCAAAGTTCGCGACGCCGCGATGACAGGGTGAAGGGCGGCAAGCGCGGGAGCTAAGCATGGCGGTTCTGGTCACTGGCGGCGCCGGTTATATCGGCGGACATATGGCGCTGGCGCTGCTCGACGCCGGCGAGAGCGTGGTCGTGCTCGACAATCTCTCGACGGGCTTCGCCTGGGCCGTGCCGCCGGGCGCCAAGCTCGTCGTCGGCGACATCGGCGATGCGGCCCTCGTCGACGCCATCATCAAGGAGCATGGCGTCGACGCCATCGCGCATTTCGCAGCCAAGATCGTCGTGCCGGAATCGGTCGCCGATCCCCTCGCCTATTACCTCAACAATACGGCGAAGGCGCGCAACCTCCTCGAATGCGCGGTGCGCAACGGAATCCAGCATTTCATTTTCTCCTCGACGGCGGCAGTTTATGGCGAACCCGCCATCAACCCGGTGTTCGAAACTGCGGCTCTTGCGCCGATCAATCCTTACGGGCGCTCCAAGCTGATGGTCGAGTGGATGCTGCAGGATGCCGCCGCCGCGCATCCGCTGCGCTACGCCGCGCTGCGTTACTTCAATGTCGCCGGCGCGGATCCGCAGGGGCGGCTCGGCCAGTCCTCGCCGGTGGCGACGCATCTCATCAAGGTCGCGGCGCAAGCCGCGCTCGGCCAGCGCGCCGGCCTCGACGTGTTCGGAACCGATTATCCGACGCCGGACGGGTCGTGCGTGCGCGACTACATCCAGGTCACCGACCTCATCGACGCGCATCTTCTGGCGCTGCGCCATCTGCGCGCCGGCGGCGCCAGCTTCACCTACAATTGCGGCTATGGGCACGGCGCCTCGGTGCTTGAGGTCGTCGATGTCGTGAAGCAGGTTTCGGGGGTTGATTTCGAGGTGCGCCTCAAGGGCCGGCGCGCGGGCGATCCGGCCGCGCTCGTCGCTGGCGCCGAACGCATCAGAACGGAGCTCGGCTGGACGCCGAAGCACGACAATCTGAAGGAAATCGTGCGCCAGGCGCTCGATTGGGAGCGCCGCCTGCATAACCGCAAGGGATGAGGGGGCATTCCGCCACGCGGCGCGAGGACAGCCGGGCGCATGTTTCCCCAGCGTGAGGCGACCATGGACAAGATCGACTTCAAGAAGGTGCTTCCCGCGCTCTACCGGCCTCCCGCCGATCGTTTCATGCGCGTCGAAGTTCCTGTCCTGAAATTCGTCAAGATCGACGGCTCTGGCGACCCCAATGCCGCGATAGCCTACAAGCAGGCGATCGAATGGCTCTATTCCGTCAGTTACGCGATGAAATTCGCCGCGAAGGCGTCGTTGGCCAAAGACTATGCTGTGCCCCCGCTTGAAGGGCTGTGGTGGGCGGACGACCCGGCTGACTTCACAGCGCGCCGCAAGGATCGCTGGCGTTGGACGATGATGATCATGGTTCCCGACTTTATCGATCAATCCATTTTCGAAGCGGCAGTCGGCAAAGCCGAAAAGAAGCTCGGCGCGCGCCCGCAAAGCTTGCGAATGGAATCCTATGAAGAAGGCGCTTCGCTTCAGATCATGCACATCGGCAGCTACGATGATGAGGGACCGATCCTCGCAAAGCTTCACGACGAGGTAATGCCCTCGCAGGGGATGACATTCGCGGGTCCACACCATGAAATATATCTGAGCGATGCTCGCAAGACCGCGCCGGCCAAGCTCAAAACCATCCTGCGCCAGCCGGTCAAGCCGGCCGGCAAGACGGAGCGACAGTAGCGCGCCCCAGTTGCATGATGGAATTTTCCGGCGCCAACCGCCTTCCGCCGGATCGTGTCACGCGGCCCCCTACTCGATCCACCCTGTAAGCTCCCGCGCGACGATAGACCTGGATGACCCTCATCCCCAGCGCGCTATCGTTGAGGCAGGGGATCAGGGCGAAGTTCTCGCCGCCATTCTCGATGAAGAATTCACGGTTCTCGACGCCGATCTCGGAGATGGTTTCGAGGCAATCGACCGAGAATCCCGGCGTCAGCACGGCCATGCGCTTGACGCCTTTGCGGGCGAGCGCCTTCACCGTCTCATCGGTATAGGGATCAAGCCACGCGGCCGGCCCGAAGCGCGACTGGAAGCTCAGCGGCATTTGCTCTTCGCTGAGCTGCAGGCGCGCGCGCAGGAGCCGCCACGTCGCCAGACATTGATCGTAATAGGGATCGCCCTTCGCGACATAGGATTTCGGAATGCCGTGAAAGGAGACGAGAATGACTTCCGGCGCGAAATCGAGGCGCGCCAGCTCCGCGCGGACGGACTCGGCGAGCGCGTCAATATAGACCGGATCATCGTAATAGGGCGCGGCGCTGCGCAATTGCGGGCGCCATCGCATCTTGCCAAGCGATTCCTCGACCTTGTCGGCGACGCTCAATGTCGTCGCGCCGGCATATTGCGGATAGAGCGGGACGACGAGGATGCGGTCGCAGCCGCACGCTTTCAGTTTTTCAAAGGAAGCCAGGATCGAGGGCGAGCCATAGCGCATCGCCCAGTCCACCACGATGCTGGATCCGGCCTCGCCAAGCCCCGCCGCCGCGATCCAGGCGTCGAGCTTTTCGGCCTGCGACCGCGTCACTGTCTTCAGCGGGCTTTCATCCAGCGCCCGGTTCCAGATCGTCTCATAGTTCCTGCTGCTGCGCTGCGGGCGGCGCGACAGAATGATGAGGTTGAGGACTGGCCACCAGATCAGGCGCGGCGTATCGACGACGCGGCGGTCGGACAGGAATTCCTTGAGATAACGGCGCACCGGCCAGTAGCCGAGCGCGTCGGGCGTGCCGAGATTGACGAGCAGCACGCCGATTTTGCCGCTCCGCGACGATATGCCATCGCTCGACGCCGCGGATGACATCATGGGTTTCCAAACGCCGAGGAGAGACATGAAAGCAGAGGATCGGCCGACTCCGGCGCCGCGCGGCGAGACAGGGTCGGCGTCGATCGTATCAGTTGGCCGGGCCCTCATCGAGGCGCACGATCACGTCAATGCCCGCGATCCGCTTTCCCGCCGGCAGCGCGGGAAGGTTGGACACGTCCACTTTGAGTTCCGGAATGTCGATCAGCACGCCATCGTCGAGATAGTGATGATGCCGCACCGTATTGGTGTCGAAAAAGGTGCGCGTTCCATCGACGGCGACGGCGACGAGAAGGCCTGCGTTGGTGAACTGGTGCAGGCTGTTGTAGATCGTCGCCAGCGAAATCGAGACATTCGACTCCTGCGCCTCCTCCTGCAGCCGCTCGGCGGTGAGGTGGCGCGCGCCGCGCGAAAACAGAAGCCAGCCAAGCGACATTCTCTGGCGCGTCGGCCGCAACCCGGCGGTGGCGAGCCTCATGCGCAGATCATGGAACGGACAGCCGGCCAGCTCCCCGGACGTCGCCTTGAAAGGGACGTCGGCAGCGCGGCGCGATTTGGATGAAGCTTTCGGCATGGGGGGAAAACCCGTCGGCGAATCCGCGGCCCTCCGCGGATAAGAACGGCAAGTCTAGGATATTGGCGTCTTTTCGGCAACCTCGCCGAGGCGCGCCTCCTCCATCGCGCCGCTCGGTCAATTCGCGCTCATCAGCCACGAGGCGTCGCTCCCGCCGCCCGGGGGATTGCCAGCCGCGCTGCGAACCGCGCCCGGCCGCCAGCGCCTGAGCCGCAAATGAAGGCATCGTCGGCATTCTCGACGGGTTCGGTTCCCGGCCTCCCGCGCAGGATTCGATGAACTGAAACCTGTAGGCGAAAAGCCTTGTTATCCACTCGAAAAGGTGGTCAAAATATTCGCAAATTCATACGCAAAAATTTGTCATATTCATAGTTTTCGCAAATATAGCTGAGATCAATGACCTATGCATAAGGTTGATGCGATTGCTTTAATTTTTGGCGTGGCCGTCGCGGCGTCGTGTTTCCTTGCTTTTGACCTCGCCAAAGCGCCTGAAACTCCGAAGACGACAATATCGTTGGTCGCAGCAGGCCCGCCTTCGTCCGATCGGGATCCGGCTGACGACGCTCGCATCATAGCCGCGCAGTCCGATGCCCTGCCAAAGAAAAGCGTAATCGTCGAAGGAGAGATCTTAAAATATGAGGCTCCGCCTGATGGCGGCGAATATCATTATCAATACCGGAGGCATGGGAGAACTCGGGCCATTGAATCTCCGGAAATGCCCGCGCCCCCAGCAGAGGCGCCATTGGAGCCCGAGTCATCGGCGCAAGCTGCAGTTCCCGCGCTTTCCGAGGACAGCATCGAGGCTGCAATTGCCGCTACGGCGGTCCCGGCGAAAGCAGTCCTCCAAATCAACGAAGAGATGTTCCTGGGGCGCGAATATACAGCTCGCCTCAGCGTCGAGCGAGGCGCTGGCGAGGACCTCCCAGAATTTACCAAACAAACAATTGAGCCAGTTGTGCAGCAGCTCTCCATCCGCAGTACGGCAGAAGTCAGCGTTACCGCAACGGCACAGAATATAAAGATTACCTCTCAGCCCGCTGAATGGCAAACCCTAGTGACAAACGCAATAAATACTTGGGAATGGTCTATCGAACCAAAATCAAAAGGAAAGGCGCAGTTCACGGTATCGATGAAGCAACAAGTCATGGTTGGCGACACGATGCGTGTTGTTAACGTCAAGCTTTTTCCCGTTAAAGTCGATATTAAAGTGGACGCCTGGGCTCAAGTTGGAAAATTTATGGGCGTTGCGAATGACAGTCTAAAAACTTTCGCTGCGATCGGGCAGAATATAACGGCAATTGGGCTTGGACTCTCAGCTGCATGGGCGGCGCGAAAGAAGCTTCCCTCGATGTTAAATCGATCACGCCCCGAAAGCGGCGGCGCGTAGCTGCTGCGCGAACTTCGCAGATGACATCCTATATTCACGCCGTGCCACATCGCGCAATGCGACCCAGTTCGGCGGTTTCGACGCGCCGCTCCGCCCCGCGAAGGCGCAAGCGCCTCGCCGCCTCCACCCGGCCGAGCTCCAGATCCCCTTGGCGCCGCTTGAGAAATTGGCGATATTTCCCACATAGTGAGAAATCGAAAGGATTTTTTCCGTGCCGGAGATCGTCATCTACACAACGCCGACATGCCCCTATTGCACCCGGGCCAAGGCATTGCTGCGCGAAAGGAACCTCGCTTTCACCGAAATTTCGGTTATGGGCGACGCCACCCTTCGCCGCGAAATGACGGAGCGGACCGGCCGCACCAGCGTCCCGCAGATCTTCTTCGGCGACGCTCATATCGGCGGCTGCGACGATCTTCATGAACTTCACGAACTCGGGCCGGCTCGATCTAATTCTGGCCGAACAATCAAGATGATCAAATACGCGCTGCATTGTGCGAATGGGCATGCGTTCGAGAGCTGGTTCCAGAGCGGGCCGGCCTTTGACGCGCTCGCGGCCTCCAGCCTCGTCGGGTGCCCCGTTTGCCAGTCGTCCGACGTCGCCAAGGCCATCATGGCCCCCGCCGTCGCGCGCGGCGAGCATAACGCCCCGCCCGCCGTTTGCGAGGCGCCGGTTCCGCCCGACGCCGCGAGCGGCTCGAACGTCGCCCTGCTTGGCGCGGCGGATTCCGAGAAGCGCGCCATGATCGTCGAGCTGCGCCGCCGAATTCTCGAACATTCCGTCGATCTCGGCGCCAATTTCGCCGAGGAAGCGCTGAAGATTCATCAAGGTCTCGTCGCGGACCGCCCCATTCATGGACAGGCCACCGTCGAGGAAGCCCGCCAGCTGGTGGAGGAAGGCGTCAGCATCATGCCGATTCCCCGTCTGCCCGGCGAATTCAATTAGCGATCGATCACGATGATTTTGGATTTCGATCCGGGAGCGTTGTGATCTAAAGCGACGCTCCTCCAACGCAGCGCCGGATTCGATCATATGAAAATCATGTCGAGACGCGCCGTGCTGGGGCTCGTGCTTATGATCGGCTGCGCCGCCGCCGCATCCGCCGCGCCGCTGGAGCCCTCGGATCCCGACCTCAGCCGCGAAGCGCTGCTCAGCGACCCGCAAACGCCAGTGGCGGGCGACCCCAAGGGGGACGTCACCATCGTCGCCTTCTTCGACTATAATTGCCCCTATTGCATGAAGGCCGAGGCGGCGCTTCAGAAGCTGCTTCAGACCGACAAGCATATCCGGCTCGTCTACAAGGATTGGCCGATTTTCGGCGATGTCTCCGTTTACGCCGCAAAAATCGCCCTCGCGGCCAACTACCAAGGCAAATACGCCGCGGTGCATGACGCCCTGATGGCGACGATGCGGAAGAAGACGACGCAGGCCGAGGTCCGCCAGATCGCCCTCGCGGCGGGCGCCGACGGGACGCGGCTCGACGCGGACCTTTCCGCCCATTCCGCCGAGATCGACGCCATATTGAAGCGCACCGACAAGCAGGCGACCGCCATGGGATTTGCGGGCACGCCGGTCTTTCTGATCGGGCCTTTCCTCGTCGCCGCCGCCCTCGACCTGCCGGGATTTCAAGAGACGGTCAGCAACGCCCGCAAACGCGAAAAGCCCTGATTGAGGCGGCGCCCGCGACTTTCGGGGCCGCGCCCGCTCAGCCGGCCGGCTCCGCCTCCAGCCCGCGCTTGCGCAGCAGCGCCTGGGGCGCGGGCGGACGGCCGCGAAACGCCTGATACGCCGCCTCGTAATCGCGGCTGCCGCCCGCCGCATAGACGAAATCATGCAGCCGCTGCGCGACGCCGGAATCGAAAATATCGCCGCTTTCCTGAAACGCCTCGAAGCCGTCAGCGTCGAGAACTTCGGACCACAGGTAGCTGTAATAGCCGGCCGAGTAGGATTCGCCCGAGAAGATATGCTGGAAATGCGGCGTGCGGTGGCGCATCGCGACGGCGTCCGGCATGCCGATGCGCGCCAGCTCCGCCCGCTCGAAAGCCACGACGTCGAGGTTTTGCGGGGCGGGGTCAAGATGAAGGCCAAGATCGACCAGAGCCGAGGCCGCATATTCGACCGTCGCAAATCCCTGATTGAACTGGCGCGCGGCGCGGAGCTTGGCGAGCAGCGCCTCCGGCATCGGCTCGCCCGTCTTGTAGTGGCGCGCGAAGATCCGCAGAATTTCCGGCTGCTCAAGCCAGTTCTCGTAAAGCTGCGAGGGAAATTCGACGAAATCGCGCGCGACATTCGTGCCTGAGAGCAAGGGATAGGTCACATCGGACAATATGCCATGCAGGCCATGTCCGAATTCGTGAAACAGCGTGCGCGCATCATCGAAACTCAAAAGGCTCGGCTCGCCCTCGCCGCCCTTGGCGAAATTCATCACATTGACGATGATCGGCAGCTGCCGCCCGTCGAGTTTCTGCTGGCCGCGGAAATCGCTCATCCATGCGCCGCTGCGCTTCGAGGGACGCGCGAAATAATCGCCGATGAACAGCGCGATCTCGCGCCCGTCGCGGCTCACCGTAAAGGCGCGCGCATCGGAATGATAAAGCTTGATGTCGAAGCGCTCTTCGAAGCTCAGGCCGAAAAGGCGGTTCGCCGCGTGGAACGCCGCCTCGATCATCCGATCAAGCTGCAGATAGGGCTTGATCTCGCCCTCATCGAGATCGAACTCGGCCTTGCGCCGCTTCTCGGCGTAATAGCGCCAGTCCCAGGGCGCGATTTTGAAATTGCCGCCCTCTTCGGCGACGATCGCCTGCAGCGCCGCCTCCTCCCTCTGCGCGCGCAGAACGCCCGGCTCCCATACAGACTGCAGCAGGTCTAGCGCGGCCTCGGGCGTCTTCGCCATCGTGTCGGAAAGGCGGAAATGGGCGAAGCTGTCATAGCCCAGAAGGCGCGCGCGCTCGGCGCGCAAGTTCACGATCTCGGCGGCGATGGCGCGGTTGTCGGTCGCGCCCTCGTTCTCGCCGCGCGCGGCCCAGGCGCGGAAGGCTTTTTCGCGCAGATCGCGCCGCGCCGAGAATTGCAGGAAAGGCTCGATGCTGGAGCGCGAAAGCGTGATCCCATATTTGCCCGGATGGCCGCGCTCAGCCGCCGTGCGCGCCGCCCCCTTGACGAGAAAATCCGGCAGGCCGGCAAGATCGCCCGCCTCGAGGAGAAGCAGAAAGGCCTTTTCGTCAGCCAGAACATTCTGGCCGAATTGCGCGCCGAGGCTCGCCAGCCGCTCGCTGATTTCGGCGAGGCGCGCCTTGCGGTCGGCTGCGAGCCCCGCGCCGGTGCGGGTGAAGTTCAGATGGTAGCGTTCGAGCACGCGGGCCTGCTCTTCATCGAGGCCGAGCCGCGCCTCATTGGCCTTCAACGCCTCGACGCGCGCGAACAGCGCTTCATTGAAATAGGTCTCGCTGCGATGGCGCGACAGGATCGGCGCCATCTGCAGTTCGATCGCCTCCAGTTCGTCATCGCTCGCGGCGCTGGCGAGATTGAAGAAAACGCCCGCGACCTTATCGAGACTGCGCCCGCTGCGCTCCAGCGCCTCGATGGTGTTGGCGAAACTCGGCGGCGCCGGGTTTTGCGCGATCGCGTCGATGTCGTCGCGCGCCTCTTTAAGCGCAATCTCGAAGGCCGGGCGGAAATGCGCCGGCTCGACGCGCGCGAAAGGCGGCGCCTCGAACGGCCCGGTCCAGTCTTCGAGGAGGGGATTGTCTTTTTTGACGAGAGGCTGTTCCAACATGTCACCGATGGTTTTCAACTCGAGCTGCGCGCCCGATCTCGCGAACCCGCATGATAGGCGTCGCGGCGGCGGCGCGACAAGCTGCATGAAATTTGCTGCGGCCCCGCGCGTCCACGACGTCAGCCGGTTGATCCGGAGCGAGCGGCCGTGTTATCTCTAGCTGGACTGTACGAAATTTCCGACAATAGTGGCGATGAATAGCGGGCGGCGGAGCTTGACATGATCGATAAGGGCGCGAGCGCGCAGTCTATAAAAGGTCGCCCTTCCACGGATCTTCTGTCTCCGGACATCGTTAAATTTTTTATTCCCGCGCTTTATGCTTTCGTTCTTGTGTGGCTCGCCGCCTGGTTCGTCTACGGCTTTTGGTATTGGGAAGACGACGCCTTCATTCATCTGGAATTTGCGCGGAGCGTCGCCGAAGGGCGCGGCTTCGCCTTCAATGGCGTTTTGACCTACGGCGACACCTCTCCGCTGTGGGTTTTGCTGCTCGCCGGCGCCCATGCGCTGATTCCGGCCTGGATCCCGGCCGGAAAGACGCTGATGGCGCTGAGCGGCTTCGCCGCTCTCGCGGCGACCCGCGGCGTCGCCCTGAAACTTGCGCCGGAGGGCGTCGCGCCACAATTATTCGCGGCCGTCCTCGTCGCTCTGGTCGCGCTGAACCCCTATTTCATCTATTGGCTCCTCTCCGGGATGGAGGCGCCGCTCGCCATCGCGGTGAGCCTCTGGATCATCTCGGCCGCCGCGATCGGCCCGGCGACCTGGACGAAATTCTGGGTCGGATGCGCGCTCGCCGGCCTTTCACCCTTGCTGCGGCCCGAACTCGCCTTGCTGGTTCTGATCGTCGCGCCGTTCTTTCTGCTGCGCGCGCTGCGCCTCACCGAAGGCAAGCCGATCGGCACGCGTCTCGCCGTGCTGGCCCTCGCCGCCGTGCTTGGCGCCGGTCCCTTGATCGCCTGGCTCGCCTACGCCCATCACGCCTTCGGCGTCATCATCTCGAACACCAACGCGGCGAAGGCGGAATTCGGCAAGAACTCTGTCCTGCAACGTCTCGCCTCCGTATTTGGCTTCGGCGCGCCGCTGATCCTGATTTTCGTTTTGACCTATCCCCTTTACGCCATCTTCGCTCTGACCCGGCCGCGCGTCTCCGGCGCCCTCGCGGACAAGCTGAAGGCCGTGCCCGCCGCCATCTGGATCATCGCTGTCTGGACGATCCTGACATGCGCATTCTACGTCGTGAACCGCACCTATGTGCAGACGCGCTATGTGCTCGTCTTCACGCCCGCGCTTCTGATCCTGGTATTTTACGTGATTTCGGGCCTGAAGCGCCCGACGCTGACCTATGCAGCCGTATTGTTCGCGGCGCTCAGCGCCGCCGCCGTGAGCCTCCTCGTCGCGCGGCCCTTCGTCGCCAACAAGATGGAGGCGATCCGCAAGACCAGCGAACTCGTGGCTTTCATTAAAACCCTGCCCACCGATCAGCCGGTCGCGGTCTACGCGATCGGTCAGGTCGCCTTCGAATCGCGGCGTCCGATCGTCGACACCGGCGGCATCACCCGCCCCTCGGTGATTCCCCTGATGAACGACCCGGCGCGCGTGATCGCCTGGGCGAAACAGGAGGGCGCCCGTTACGCGGTGCAGGACACGGCGCCCGAGGCCGGCGCGAAGCTCCTCCATGATTCAACCAAGCCCTTCGCCGGCTGGACCCTTGACCTGCGCCAATTCTCGAAAACCCAGCCTCTCCGAGTTTGGGAGCTGGCGCCGGCAGGGGCGGATGCGCCCGCGGCGACGCCTTGAGGCGCCGGAGCATATTCGGATCAGATTTCACCTAATCTGATTGCCAAGGATATGCTCGGGATCCTGCATCCGGAGCGATTTTTCGCCGGCCGAAGGACATCCGGTCGAAAAGCGCCCTACCGCCCCTCGCCCGCCTCGAACAGCGCCTCAAGCCCGGCGCGATAGTTGGGATAGGCGAGATCGACCCGCAGCTCCTCTTTCAGCTTGCGGTTCGAGACGCGCTTGTTTTCGGCGTAGAAGCTGCGCGTCATCGGCGTAACGCCCTCCGCCGTCTCGATATCTTCCTCGGGCGGCGGTTCGACGCCGAGGAGCTTGGCGGCGAAGGCGACGACGTCCTGCGGCGGCGTCGGCGCGTCATCCGTGACGTTCCAGATTCCGCCCGGCCCGACATGGGCGATGGCGGCGGCGATGGCGCGGCTGATGTCCTCGACATGGACCCGGTTGAACACCTGATCCGGCTTGACGTAGCGATGCGCGCTGCCCTCCTTCAGATTGACCAGCGCGTTGCGGCCCGGACCATAGATGCCGGCGAGCCGCAGGATATGCACCGTCTTGTCGGGGCCCTTGCCGATCGCGACCCATGATTTTTCGGCGTGCAGCCGCGTGACGGAGCGCGGCGAGAGCGGCTGCGGCGCGCGCGTCTCGTCGACCCATTCGCCCTTCCAGTCGCCATAGACGCCAATGGTCGAGAGATAGATGATGATCTGCGGCGCGCGCAGATTGGCGATGCGATGGCCAAAGCGCGCCAGCACCGGATCGACCGAAACGCCGGGCGGGATCGAGATCAGCAGCACATCGGCGGCGAGGGCTTTTTCAGCGAGCCCCGGATCTTCGCGCTCGGGACCAAAGACGAAGGTCTCGATCCTGTCGCCAGCCAGAGCCGCCGCCTTGTCGGCGCTGCGCACGGTGCCGGCGATCGACTCGAAGAGATCGCCGAAGCGCGCAATGAAATCGAGCGCGCAATAGCCAAGACCAAACGCAAAAAGCTTCATGAAGACCGGCCTTCTTCCCTGTTGATCGCGGAATCGGGCGTCCAATGCCCCTCCGCTTTTTCGTCCCTTGCCCCGGCTTCGCTCGAAGACGCCTCAGCCGCCGCCCATTCCCGCAGGACGTCCGCGTCTTCCTCGCATGCGCCAAGCACCGGCGCCAGCGCCGCGAGCCTTGACGGCGCGAGGCGCGCAAGCGCCCAGACCGCCATGGCGCGCACGAGCGGCGAGGCGTCGTCCAGTCGTTCCGCGACGACCCCGGCGAGCGCGGCGTCGCCTGAATTGCCCGCCGCGATCAGGGCGTTGCGCATGAAGCGCGCGGCGCCGATCCGCTTGAGCGGACTTCCCGCAAACAAAGCCCTAAAGCCGCGCTCATTAAGGCGAAGCAGCATTTCCAGCGGTGGCGCACAGAATTCTTCGCGCGCGGCGAGCTTCAAGTCCCGCGCGGTCCTGGCGAATTTGTTCCACGGGCAGACGGCGAGGCAATCGTCGCAGCCATAGATGCGGTTGCCGATGGCGGCGCGAAATTCCGCCGCGATATGGCCCTTGTGCTCGATGGTGAGATAGGAGACGCAGCGGCGCGCGTCGAGCACGTAGGGTTGCGGAAAGGCGGCCGTCGGACAGATGTCGAGGCAGGCCCGGCAGGCGCCGCAATGATCGCTCTCGGGCGCATCGAGCGGCAGCGGCAGCGTCGTGAAGATCGAGCCGAGAAAGAGCCAGGAGCCGAACTCGCGCGAGACGAGATTGGTGTGCTTGCCCTGCCAGCCGAGGCCCGCCGCCTGCGCCAGCGGCTTTTCCATCACGGGCGCGGTGTCGACGAACACCTTGACCTCAGGCGCGTCAAAGCCCTCGACGCGCGCCGCGGCGACAAGCCAGCCCGCGAGCTGCTTCAGGCGCCCCTTGATCACATCGTGATAGTCGCGGTTGCGCGCATAAACCGAGATATTGCCGGCGCTCTTATTCGACAGCCCCGCCAGCGGATCGCCGGCCGGCCCGTAATTCACCCCCAGCATCAGGATGCTGGCGGCCTCCGGCCAGAGCGTCGCGCGGATCGGCGCGGCGCGCCGCCGTCGAAGCCAGCCAGTCCATGTCGCCGGCAGCGCCCGCAGCGAGCCACGCGGAAAGCCGCTCGCCGGCGCCTTCGATCGCAGTCGGGAGAAGTTGTTTTGCAGACGTCGAAACCAAGCTCCAGCGCCTTCGCCTGAAGCGCGCTCAGAAGTCGAGATCCGCGTAGACCGGCGCTGGCGTCAGGCCCGGCATGCGATCGGCGAGAAGCGGGCGGAACGAGGGGCGCGACTTCACCCTGGCGTACCAGTGTTTCGCCGTTTCGTATTCTTCCCATGGCACGTCGCCCAGAAAATCGACGCAGGACAATTGCGCCGCCGCCGCGAGATCGGCGTGCGAAAGCTGGTCGCCGCCAAGCCATTTCCGGCTCCCTGCGAGATAGGCGATATAGCGCAGATGGGTGCGGATATTGGACCGCGCCGCGCGGACGAGATCCATGTCCGGCGCGCCGCCGCCCCGCTCGCGCGGCATGGTCCGCTTATAGACCTTTTCGGTGACGAGCCAATCTGTGACCTCGCGGAAGAATTTCTGGCCGAACCAGTCCATCAGGCGGCGCACCTCGACCCGGCGCAGCGGATCGTCCGGCAGGAGCCTGTGCTTGCCGAGCGCGAGGCCGCGCGTTTCGTCGAAATATTCCGCGATCACATTGGCGCCCGGGACGACGATGCCGGGATCCTCGACGAGAAGCGGCGTCTGCCCGGCCGGATCGAGGATGAGAAAATCGCGCCGCCGCTCGAAGACATTCTCCTCGATAAGCTGCGGTTCAATCCCGTATTCCCCGAGAAGGAGCCTGACGAAACGCGAATGGGCGCAGAGCGGATGATGATAGAGCGTTATCATTCAGCTTCGGGTTCGGGAGGTGGGGATGGGGGCGATCTAAGTCGTCGCCGGACAGGCTTCCCAACTTCGGCTTAAGACTTCGTTAATGCTGGCGTCGCCGCGCTCAAGCCTCGGCGAGATCGAGGCGCTTTTCGATGCGCGTCAGGCGCGCGTCAAAGCGGTCGAGACGAACGGACTGCTCGGCGAGCTGCACAGATTGCTCAGCGAGCTGAACCTGAACATGGGCGAGCTTGGTTTCGAGATGGCCGACCCGCACGGTCAAATCGTCGAGCCGCGTTTCCACGCGATCGACCGCAGCGCGGATATGGCGCAGATGCTCAAGAACAAGATTGTCCGTGCTTTCGCTCATCGGTTCAGCTTCGACCGCCAGACGGTCCTTGTCAATTTGGCGCCAGACACATCATGAACCGACTTCCTCAATCCATGGCAAACAAAGGGACCGCTGAAGTAGCCTTTGCCTTAAAAATTTCCGCGACCCGAAATCCATCACAATCCATCGAATACAAATCAACATACGGCCGGTTGGGTTTTTTGTATCTCGCGAACAGCCAACTCGGTTCTAAGCTTGATAAATATCTATCATGAAAGAAGCAAGGCGTCCTTAATGTCAGCCTGAGGCCGACTATAGTTCTCACGCGGCAAACTTCTTCTATTTTTTTGGGGAATTATCCCATTTACGCAAGTATTTTATTAGGCTAAGCTCCTGATCATAGGAGATGCCAATGACAACCCGCAAACGCATCCGCCCCAGCAAAGCAGGAACTGGCGAAAGCAACGTCCAAGCGTTTTCGGTTCGCGACTTCTTCGCCGCGTTCCCTGATGACGATGCTTGCCTGAAGCGCGTCATGGAAGTTCGCTATGGCGTTCGCCACCAGTGCGGTAAATGCGGCGTTGTCGATGCGACTTTTCACAAGATCACCGGGCGCCGGGCCTATGCCTGCGCCGCGTGCGGAGATCACGTTTACCCTTGCGCTGGCACGATCTTCCAAGACAGCCGGACGCCGATGCAAACGTGGTTTTATGCCATCTATCTGTTCATCGCGACCCGCCATGGTTTCAGTGGGAAAGAGCTTCAACGCACGCTTGGCGTGACTTACAAAACCGCGTGGCGCATCGGGCAGCAAATCCGCGACCTTATGACGAAGGCGGATAGCTTCTAAATGCTTAAGGGTCATGTCGAACTTGACGAGGCTTACGTGGGCGGCCATCGCCCCGGCAAGCGCGGTCGCGGCGCTGAAGGAAAGACCATCGTGATGGGCCTCAAGGAGCGCGGTGGGAAGATCATGACGCAAGTCATTCCTGACGTGAAAAAGGATACGCTGCGCGGCGTGGTGCTGGGAAATGTCGAAAAGGGCGCGCTCGTTTCGACCGATGAACTTTACAGCTATGACTTGCTCACCGGCGATGGATACAAGCACAGCGCGGTCAAGCATGGCGCGAAGGAATGGGCCTATCATGACTTTCGGCACGACGCGACACATCACACAAACAATATCGAGTCGTTCTGAAAATTATTTAAGAAATCAGTCGCTTCGAAGCATATCCATATCAGCGCCGAACGTATGGATCGCTACCTTGGAGAGTTTCCTTTCCGTTCAAACCATCGCCAGATGCGGAATGCGATGTTTGATCTTCTGGTTGCGGCGCTTTAACAAGCGCCGCCGTCAAAGCGTCGAACTCGGCGCGGTCGATAGGGTCGACGCCACGAGCTTCTTCTTGGGCGATAAACTCTTGTAATCGCCCATCTTTGATGGCTTCTGATAGCGTTAACATGCTGATTCAGCACCTGAATCGACTTATTTTGATTGACAAACCATAGCAGATATGGTGCAAAAAAGAAGGGGCGGCTCACGCCGCCCCTCATTCCGTTAATGAGAGCATGTGGAATGGCGGCTGGCACCACCACGCCACGAAGGGACGATAAATCACCCCGGCTCTCCTTTCCCCGGCGTCTAAACAGCGCCGGTCTGATCCCCCGGACCGAGGGATTCTTGGGGCTCCCGCGTTTCCGCGTTGGGAGCCTCATCCTTTAGCGGCTCCTTATCGAAACCGAATTTCTGCGCCGCATAATCAGTTACAAAATACCCCCCATTCAAATGGGGTTCGACGTAGTTGAATTTACGATAATGTATGAGCTGAGCATGAGCTTCGGACGGGCGCATCTTTAGGCCGAAGGTGAAACTGATTTTAGCCAACTCTTCCGGCGTGAACCCGTGATGGGCATAATCCCAGCGCAGTGCTGACAGGATTCGACGCCACCTAAAGGAAATAGCCCCGGGCTGGCGCCCTTTATGGGGCTGGTTAGACTTTGAACTTGGCGCGACGCTCTCTCCAGTTGAGGTCGCCCTAATGGGCACCACGGGCGTAATCATCCGCGTAGCGCGGAATCCCGAAGGTATTTGGGCGACAAGCGACTTCATACCGCGCAGCTCGGCCTCCAATAGGTCAAGCTCGCGGCGCTTTGCCGCGATCTCAGCTTCCTTGGCGCGGATAATAGGATGATCGTCCGTCGAAATCATAAAACATTATAACGCCCCAAATGGACGGCGCCAATAGAATTTTTTCAAACGCAGCCCTATTCGCCGCGCTTCTTTCTATCAACCAAGTTGTTCGGATTACCGAACAAAACAATAACTTGTCTTAATGGGATAATCCCTATAGTATAACAACCGCACGGACATGAAACATCCTGTCACTGACAGTCGCACTTGGACCAAACAAAACAATATATAACAGAACCATCATTGCAAAAAATGAAGGCGGAATACCCAATTCCGCCGAACAGAGCACGTGACGGCCCTCTTACTCCGTCCTTGATCTTCAGTGTGAACGGCAAATCGATGCTGACCGGTGGCGCAGTGGTCACCCAAATTTGCGGTGGCGCGGGCACTTTGACCACTCCAGGCGGCCCAACGTCATAGGGCTCCACTTTGCCGTCGTCGAACGCAGCACTCGCGTCATGTGGATTCCTCGGACTGGTCACCGCGTCCGCCTCACGCCTCCACAGCCTCCTCGCGCGGGATGACGTCGACCTCGACGTCGACGTCCTGCTCGCGCGTGCCGAGGATGATGCCGGAGACGGGGGAGATGTCGGCGTAGTCGCGGCCCTTGGCCAGCACGATGTGGTCATTGCCGATCAGCATCGAATTGGTCGGATCGAGGTCGATCCAGCCGACATCGCCGCCGCACCAGACCGACACCCAGGCGTGCATGGCGTCGGCGCCCTGCAGCCGCTTCTTTCCCGGCGGCGGAATGGTGCGGATGTAGCCGCTGATATAGGCCGCCGGAAGCCCAAGCCCGCGCAGGCCGGCGATCATGATATGGGCGAAATCCTGGCAGACGCCGCGGCGCTTCTCGAAGGCCTCGGAAATCGGCGTCGAAACCACGGTCGCCTTGGTGTCGTATTTGAAATCGGCGCGTATCCGGCGCATCAGATCGATCGCGCCTTCAAGCACAGGACGCCCGGCCGCAAAACTCGTGCGCGCATAATCGGCGGCGGGCGCGAATCGCGGCGCGTAGCGGCTCGG
The DNA here is from genome assembly GCA_963767805.1 of uncultured Alphaproteobacteria bacterium. Classification (GTDB taxonomy): domain Bacteria; phylum Pseudomonadota; class Alphaproteobacteria; order Rhizobiales; family Beijerinckiaceae; genus Methylocapsa. The sequence goes on from CAVYFP010000021.1 coordinate 27,334, forward strand.
ATGCAGGAAATGGGCGGGCAAGTCCTTGTCGAGAGAGGCGCTGTCGAAAGCCTCCTCCCGCACAGCCTCGAAGGGCGCCGTCGAATCGGCCCGCGGCGACGGCGCGCGATCGACGTCGATCGACGTATCGACCGTGACGATCAGATCGGAATGTTCGGTCGCAATCGTCAGCGACGTCACCCGATTGCCGAAAAAGCAGACGCGCTCGGTCATTTGTGACGGCGCCGGATCGATCGTCATCTCGGTTTGAAGAACCGTCTGTCCCGGCAGATCGATCGGCGTCAGCCGCAAGGCGCAATGCGCGTATTTGACGGGCGAGCCATATTCATAGGTCGTGACGTGGTGAATGTCGTAGATCACGCGAGGCCACTCCACCGGTCCGCGCGCGCATTATGCGGACCCTGCAAAAAGTAGCGCGCCGCGACGGCTTCCGCCAGATCGAGAAGGCTTTTCTCGAAGCTCAGGATTTTATCGGTGTCGAGGTCGGCGGCGACGGCGGTGGTGACCTCGGCGGTGAGCTTGACGATCTGGCGGTGCGGCTTTTCCGGCATGCCGTCATCGCTCAGCACCGGCAGGCTTTCGAGATGTTCGCCGAGCCGCTCCAGCTGGAACGCAACCGAGCGCGGGTTGAAAGGATCCAGCACGACCATGTCGCGGACGGTCCAGAGTTCGACGCCCATCAGATAGCGCGACCGATAGGTGATCTGCGAATCGGCGAGATCGAGCAGAACCTCGAGATCGTCGGAGGGCGCCGTCGGGCCGGCGAACTGACGCGCGAAGCGGCAGGAATTGATAGCGCGCTCGACACGGCGGCCAATGTCGAACAGGCGCCAGCCGGCGCCGCGGTTCATGTTCTCCTGCGCGAGGCCGGAGATCGCGGCGATGGTGCGCAGCGCGGCGTCGACCTGGTCATAAGCGTCGGCTTCGCTGAGCAGCGGCTTCTGGTCGGCGCCGAGGGTCTGGTCGAGTTCGCCGATCAGCCGCGTCGTGTCGGACGACAGCCGTTCGCGGATGACCGAGGCGGCGCGGCGCGCGTCGCGCACGAGCGAAAGGGCGGAGCCGTAATTCTCCTCGCTGTGCAGCGCGATGGCGCAAAGCGCCAATGGATCGCCGGCGGCCGTCTTCGGCGCGGCGTGCCAGGCGACGAGAAGGCCGATGACCTTGGAAACCGTCCAGCCCGTCGTTCCCGTCTCGGCGTCGGTGTTGATCATCCGCCCGGCGAGGCAGCGGATCAGCCGCAAGGTCGCCTCGACCCGCTCGAGATAGCGCCCGAGCCAGAACAGATTGTCGGCGGCCCGGCTCGGCAGATTGCCCATGAGCCGCCGGATCCGCGCCGTCTCGTTGGTCGGCAGCAGGGTGATCATTTCGACCGGCTTGTCGGCGAGCACCCAGACATCGGCCGACTGCACGCCGGCGCCCATCGACACGGCGCGCGCGTCGGCGCGGTCGGAGATGCGGCAGAAGCCGCCCGGCATGATGGTCCAGCCATTTTGCGTTCGCGCCGCGTAGACGCGCAGGACGAAGGGGCGCGGCGTCAGGCGGCCGTCGTTCCAGACCGGCGTGGTCGACAGATTGACGACCTCCTGCCCGACATAATCGATTCCGCGCTCGCCGATGGCGGCGATCAGGCGGGTCTTCTCGTCGGCTGTGAGCAGCCCCGCGATGACCGGCTGATGCCGCGGAAAGCGCAGCACCGGATTGCCGAAGGCGCCGCCAATGGCGAGATTGTCCATATCAGCGATGACCGAGGCGCGCTCATTCTGCTGGCCGCACCACCAGGTCGCGATATTGGGCAGGCGCAAATCCTCGCCCATCAGTTTGCGGCACAGTTTCGGCATGAAGCTCATCATCGCCGGCGCTTCGAGCACGCCCGAGCCAAGCGCGTTGGCGAGCGCCACCCCGCCCGCGCGGACCGCCTCGACGAGGCCCGCGACGCCAAGGCGCGACTGCCCGTTGAGTTCGAGCGGATCGGCAAAATCGCTGTCGATGCGCCGCCAGATCACGTCGGCGCGCTTCAGCCCGGCGATGGTGCGCACATGCACCTTGTCCTCGCGCACCGTAAGATCGCCGCCCTCGACCAGAATGAAGCCGAGATAGCGGGCGAGATAGGCCTGCTCGAAATAGGTTTCGTTGAGCGGGCCGGGCGTCCACAGGCAAATGCGCGGATCGGAGCGATCGGCGAGCGCGGTGAGGCCGGAGCGGAACGCCTGGAAGAAAGGCGCCAGCCGCTCGACATTCATGTCGCGGTAAAGCGCCGGGAAAGCGCGCGGAGCACCAGCCGGTTGGCGAGCGCATAGCCGGCGCCGGAAGGCGCCTGGGCGCGGTCGCCAAGCACCCACCACCGGCCGTCGGGACCGCGGCCGAGGTCGGCGGCGTAAAAATGCAGGAATTTGCCGCCTGTCGGCGTCACGCCATGCAGGGGCTGGAGGAAATCGGCGGAGCCCGTGACGGCGGCGGCCGGCAGGTCGCCGGCGGCGATCAGCGCGCCTTCGCCATAGATGTCGGCGAGGACGCGCTCCATCAGCTCCGCGCGCTGCTCGACCCCTTCCGCGATGTGGCGCCGCTCATTGTCCTCGATAAGGAGCGGCAGATGCGACAGCGGCCAGGTGCGCTCGCGCGCATCGCCATAGCTGCGGTAGGAGACGCCGGCCTCGCGGATATGGCGGTCGGCGGTGGCGAAGCGGCGGCCGATGTCATCGGCGCGGAGATCGGTCATCGAGTTCAGGTAGCGCAGCCAATAGGGGCGCGGGCGGCCGTCCTCGCCGATGAATTCGTCGGGGACGCCGGCGAGCGGCTTGTAATCGGCGATCAGCGCGGCAAGGCGCTGGGCCGCGGTCGTCTCCTCGCTGGCCGAGATTGCGTCGCTGATGCTCATGTGGCGGATTGCTTCGGCCGGAAGGATTTGAGGACGGCGGCGTCGGTGTCGAGCCAGGCGGCGCCGATGAGATCGAGGCAATAGGGCACGGCGGGAAACACCGCGTTAAGGCAGGTCTCGATCGCGGCCGGCTTGCCCGGCAGATTGATGACGAGGCAGGCGCCGCGATGGGCGGCGATCTGCCGCGACAGGATCGCCGTCGGCACCTCCTTGAGGCTCTCCTGGCGCATCAATTCGCCGAAGCCCGGCAGCACGCGGGGCGCCGCGGCCTCCGTCGCCTCGGGCGTCAGATCGCGCGGGGCGGGGCCGGTTCCCCCCGTGGTCAGGATCAGGTCGCAGCGCGCTGAATCGGCGAGATCGATCAGCTCGTCGCGCACTGCCTCGAAACCATCGGGGATGACCCGCCGCACGAGTTCGAACGGGCTCGTCAGGATGCGCGTCAGATAGGCGACGATCGCCGGCCCGCTGCGATCCTCGTAAAGGCCGGCGCTGGCGCGATCAGAGATTGTGACGACGCCGATTTTCGCCGGCCGCTTGGCTTCATCCGCCATTCTTGAACCTTTATTCGACCACCGGCCGGCGTTTGACTGACCCGCCGCCAGCGCCGGCCACGGCCCTTATAGCGCAAACCGGGCCAATCGCTTTGGAAAAAAGCAGGCGCCGCGGCCGCCGCGGCGTCGCGGTGGGAAATGAATTTTATTCGAGATGAACATTACTGATCTTGCGCGACTTTTCCGTGGGCTCGCCCATTACATGGGCGCCCGCTTTTTCGGCGCGTCAAAAACGGCGCGTTATTAGGCTGATCTTCGCGAAGGCGTTTTTTTGGCGGTTTGGCGATTTTTTGCCCAGCCGGGTTGGGCGGGTCTGGCGTCGGGCGCCAAGGGGACCGGATCGCGGGAAAAGCGCGCCCCGCCCGGCCTGCTGGCGAGAAGCCCGATCGCGCGATCTTACTTGAATACATCTTGCCGATGACCGGGCTGTTCTCGCCACCTATGCTTCATTCTATTTGGCTCCCGCCGTAATATCGAAACAATTCACGGGGGACGATTTCCATGCGACTTGAAGATACTCCGCCCGGCGCTGGGCGCGGCGCGCGTTTCCGCGAAATGCAATTCACCAGCGACGGGCTCGTGCTCGGCGAGGGAACCGTTCTGGCGAAGATGAATGACGAAGGTCTTCGCGTCGATGAAGACCGCGTGCTGACCTGTCTCGCCGTCGCCTTCGGCCGCGATGTCCCGCCAACGGCGATCGGCGCCCTTCGTCGCGCGGTGCAATGCTGGCGCGACGGCGACAAGGCGCTGGCCGCCATTCATCTCGCGCAAATCGGCCTGCGCAAAATCGACGGCGAAGACGCATATCGCCTGCGCCTCGCCGCTACGCTGATCGACGGCGGCATGCGCCCCGCGCGATCTGGCGCGGGAATTGGGGTTGGTCCAGCCCCACGTCAGCAAATATAGCGATAATCAGCCGCGCGCGCCGGCCGGAAACGGCCGCGCCAGCGGGCAATGGGCGGGCGGACAAGGGGCGACTGCGGGCGGCAAGGATGAGCGGCTGGTTGAAGGGAGGTCGGCGAGCGTCACGGTCATTCGTCCTCACGGACCAAGTAGTGAAATCAATCGTGATCGCGACCTGCCCAAGGACGCCGTTGTTGTGACGAAGCCGGATGGTACGACGTTGGACGATCCCAAATCGCCGACGGGCAAGCTTATGGCGCCGCAAAAGGCGAATTTCAGGGAGATTTATGCGGAGGGAGGCGTACAGGAAATCTTCCGCGATACAAACAATACGATCCAGCGCGCTTGGCGCTTCATCATTTTGGAACCTACGATTTTCAACGCGATGAGGCGACGAACAGCTTCTTCGATGCCTATATACCCGCTGCCAACTATGCCGTCGGGGTTTATATGGCCGGGGCCGGATATGGTTTGGGCGCCACAATTGCGATCGCTCGCCTCTATTCTATCGGCAGTAATTCGACTAACAAATTCAGCTATGACAGAGAGTGGACAAGAAAGGGATGGCAGGACGCGACGAACGGAAACTGGCGATGACGCCTTCCGCATGGCGCGTGGTCAGGTGGACCCTTATTGCCTACGCGTCCATTGTCGGCGTTGGCGCCGCAATTGTTATTGGCGCCATTTTCTATCTCGTGAACTCGGGCCCGGACTCTTGTAGTTCCGGCGTCCTCAACTCGATCGAAACCGAAAACGCGCGCGGAGATGCGGCGAGAGCAGAGATTAAGAACTGCTTTCTTTTTGCGGCGTTCGTCAACACGTCGATTTCACTCGAGTTGCACGACGCTAATGGCATTTCGCCAAAGAAAGCACTGATAGACTTTGAGTGGGCAGCCGACTCAGACGAACCAATCCTGCGCTGGATCGACGACAATACTTTGAGCGTCGATCTCGGCAAGGTTTACTGGGTCTCGTCGCAATTCACCAGATGGGGACCCGTCCGTATCATCTACACCTATTCTGTGGTGAATCGACCCGGGTAAAGCCGATGCCAAATTAGAACACAAGAGAATGACGCGAAGGGTGGAGTGTGCGCACTTCTTTTCCTATCCGAAGTTTTGCTGGATCGACGACGACAACCTTGGCATCGATCTCGGCAAGACGCGGTTGGTCGGGATCAAAACCGACAAAGTCGGCGCCATCAAGATCACCTACGCCTACAGTTTGAAAGGCGCCGAATGAGAACGCCAAGCTCGCGCGCCGGCGCGACTTTCCTGTTCATAGAGCCCATAAAATGAATGATATCTTCTTTTCAATTGCGGGCTTCGCCCTGACGGCGCCGCTCCTGCTCTATGGCGCCTACGGCATCTGGCGCGACAAGCTGCGTTTGGCTGAGGCAATGCCGCGCCTGCTGAAATGGATCGCCATTTCCTTGCCTTTATCTGTCGCAGTGAATGTTGCATTGCTGTTTCGATGCTGGTCTGCACCGGTCGTCGTCGCCATAACCGCTCCGATCCTGGTCTATATAGCTTACACCATATGGCGCGACGGTTTGGGTTGGCGGCTGGGGATCCAGCGCCTGCTAAAATGGACCGCTGTTTCTTTGCCCGTGGCGCTCTTGATTAGCGCCGTGATATTCGTTGGAGTGCTGGCTCTCCTCGCTGTCAATTCATGCGATGATATGACGACGTCACCTGTCGTTGCGAACGCCCGTGGAGATCGGGCGCAAGGCCGATTGCAAGCTTGCAGCTTCTTCGGCGCAAGCGACAACTACTACATTACGCTCGAAATCGAAAACCAGCTGAGCTTGTGGCCCAGGAAAAAGCTGATCGACTACGACCCGGCGGGCGATCTCAGTCCGGTCCTGCGCTGGACCGACGAGAACACGCTCAGCATCGATCTCGGCAAGGTTTACGAGGTCTCAACGAGACTGAATCAAGTCGGAAGCGTCCGCATTATCTACACATATTCCGTGGTCGACGATCCCTATAAGGACCAAAATTGAACAATGAGGCCTTCCAGGGAAAATCGGCGGGACGCGAACGCCGGAGTATGGCGGTAACATGCTCCGGCGCGACAAATGGATTTTAATCGCCATCGTCGCGGGAACCGGCCTGCTTCTGGCCGCGCGAATAATCACCGTACTCGTTTTTCTGGCCGCCATGCCGGCGGATTGCGACGAGGGGATGGCGGCTGACACGCGCACCCCCAATGCGCGCGGCGACTTTGTCGCCGCTTATGACAAAACATGTACCGGCCTCGGAACAACGCAACAGGAATCGGTGGTTCTGCAACTTCATGGCGACGAGTCGTTCACCACATTGGTCGAGCACGGCGAACTCTTTTATTCCTATCCGAAGTTTCGCTGGATCGACAACGACCACCTCAACGTCGATCTCGGTAAGACGTGGTGGGTTCAGATCAAAACGGATAAAGTCGGCGTCATCAATATCGATTACATCTACAGCGTGAACGACGCCGAATGAAAGCGCTGAGCTGGCGCGCCGGCGCGATCTTTCTCGTTATTGGCGCGGCGATGCTCGCCTTGTTGTATCTCGCGCCTTTGGTCGCCTTTGCATTGAAGATGCCGAGCGATTGCTTTGAAGGCATGACCGAAGACACGAGCGTCGCCAATGGGCGCGGCGATGTCGCGGGCGAATATCTCGAAGCCTGCACCGGCTTCGGCACTGTCGTCAATTATTCCGTCGTGCTCCGGCGTCACGGCGAGACCGCCGCAATCACGCTAGTGCGTTTTGACGAGCCGACATACGCCTACCCCAAGCTCCGCTGGCTCGATGACGACGCACTGGTCATCGAACTCGGCAAAGTCAATTTCGTCTGGTCGAAGCGAAGTTCAGCCGGTCCGATACGGATCAGCTATGTCTACACGACAGCCAGTTGGGGAGAGCTGTGGCGCGAATTCAAAGAGTCATTTTGAATGAATGACATTTTCTTTTCATTCGCCGGCTTCGCGCTGGCCGCGCCGTAGCGAACGTCGACCGCTGGCGCCGGCGACTTCAACCTCTCTACTTACTCCCCGGCGCAAATCTCTGATTGCTGAAGGGTGACGTCGACGGCGTCTTGATCTCGATGAAGGGAACTTCCGCCCCCGCGTGGCAGGCGTTGCAGGCCATCGTGAGCTTGGCGAAGATCGCCTCCAGCTTGGCGGCATCCTTCGGCGCCGATTCTGATCTGAGGTCGACGAGCGGCGCCGTCGCGTCCGTCACGAATTCGATCGGAATATTGCGATAGAGCATCGCCGCTTGGCCAAGGCTCTCGCCCAAAAGGGTCGCCTCGAAGCGGACGAGCGGCCAGTTGCGGCCCTGAATCGCCTCCCATAGCTTGATGTGGCGGAGCTGTATGCCGGCCATGATGTCGGAGAGCGCGACGGGGGAGCCGGACATGCCGGGCTGCGCGAAGGGCACGTCATCGCCGAGCGCCGACGGAACGGCCGCGAGCGCCGCAAGGGTAGCCACAACCAGACGAATCCGGGTTAAACGCATCATAGCTTCATCTCCAGTTCGTTTTTGTCTCGGCGGGCGGCGGGAGTCTTACGTGACCGCCGCATGGCGCAGCCAAACGCATCGCAGCCTCGCCGCGACAGGACCTTGATCCGCCGCAAGAAGGGCGCCTGTTCGAAGTTTTTCCTCACCCGTCGCGCCGGGGCGATTGTCTGGCGCGTTCCCAAGCCTTAACAGAAAAGCGGTTCCTTTCATGGCGGCTTCCGTCTTTTTCCCCTCTTCGCCGCAACGGAGCGGATTCTATGCGATCGACGACGCGCCTGCTGGCCGCGATAATCTGCCTGACGGGTCTCGGCGCGCCCCTCGCGACGGCCGCGACCTGCCGGGATCCGGCCGGCTTCGACGCCTTTATCGCCAGCATCAGGCGGGAAGCCGCAGCGCAAGGAGTTTCGGCGGCGGCGATCAGCGCCCTCGATACTGTGAGCTATGATCCGGGCGTCCTTGCGCGGGATCATGGCCAGGGCGTTTTCCGGCAGAGCTTCGCGCAATTCTCCGGCCGCCTCGTCAGCCCCGCCCGGCTGCGCCGCGGCGAGAGCCTGATGCGCCAGCACGCCGCGCTGCTCGGCCGCATCGAGCAGGCCTATGGCGTTCCCGGCGCCGTCCTCGTCGCCATCTGGGGACTGGAAACGGGATTTGGCGCCGACAACGGCCATACGCCGACGCTGCGGGCGGTGGCGACGCTTGCTTACGACTGCCGCCGCAGCGCGCAATTCCAGGCCGAGCTTCTCGACGCGTTGCGGCTGATCCAGCGCGGCGATCTGCCGCCCTCGGCGATGCGCGGCGACTGGGCCGGCGAACTCGGCCAGACGCAGTTCATGCCCTCGTCCTGGCTCAAATACGCCGTCGATTTCGGCGGCGGACGCAATCTCATCCGCAGCGTCCCCGACGCGCTCGCCTCGACGGCGAATTACCTGCGCGAACATGGCTGGCGGCGCGGCGAAGGCTGGGAGCCGGGCGAGCCCAATTTCGCCGTCATCCAGCAATGGAACAAGGCCGACGTCTATTCGCGCACGATCGCACTGTTCGCGACCAGGCTCGCCGCGGCCAACTAGATCGCGATGCGTTCAGGACCGATCGGCCCCCGCCCCGTTTAGCGGCCGCCGCCGTCGATCTTCGCGCCGACGATGGCGATCGCCTGCTCATAGACGGTCGCCGCGTTCCAGGCCTGGATCGCCGCGAAATTGGGTTCGCCCGGCTGGTATCCGGCGCCCGCGGCCCAGCCATGGGCCTTGAGGAAATTCGCCGTCGACGTCAGCGCGCCGGCCGCCGTCTCAAGGCTTCCGCCCGTGCCGTACTCAAGGATCGTCTTGGGCAGGAATTGCGTTTGGCCGATCTCGCCATGCATGGAGCCGCGCGCGCCCGCCGACAGGCTGCCGCGATCGATCAGGGTCAAGAAGGCGTAGAGCTGGTCGGTGAAATAGGCGGAGCGGCGGCAGTCATAGGCGAGCGTCGCCACCGCCGAAAACGCGTTCTGATTGCCCGAGACGGCGCCAAAGCCGGTCTCGAAGCCCCAGATGGCGAGGAGCGGCCCCGGCGGCACGCCGTAGCGCTGCTCGATCGAGGCGAACAGCGACGCGTTGGACTGCTTCAGCGCCCGCCCGCGCGAGGCGATGGCCGAGCCGCCGCGCTTGGCGAGAAACTGCTCGAGCGACACATGGAAGCCATGCTGGCCGCGATCGGAGCCGATCGTCGCCGACGAATAATTGGCGCCCGCGATGGCGGCGATTCCGGCCGGGCCGACGCCCCGCGCCCTCGCCTCGGCGGCGAACTGGCTCTTCCACGCATCGAAGCCGGCCGACGAGTTGCCGCATTGCGCGGCGCCCGCCTCGCTGGCCATGCCCGCGAGCGCCATCAAGGCTGCGATGGCGACCGTCCTGAATTGACCAACTCTTGTCATGTGTCCCCCGCCGTCGCAATCCGGCGAAACGCCGAATCGGCGCCCCCGCCGAGCCCTGATTGCGCGCTCCCGCGCTTAATGCGTTGCGCTCTCCATGTCAAAAGCAAAGCACGCGAGGGCCGGCGCGCCGCGCC
>CAVYFP010000022.1:0-211677 GCA_963767805.1 uncultured Alphaproteobacteria bacterium
CGGGCTCCGTCTATATTTCGTGGCCGCCTGCGTTGACCGGACAAGCGCGAAATGAACTATAAGTCCGCGATGGGCCACAAAACAGATGGGCAAAATTGCGCGACAGTCTGACCATTCTCGCCATCGCCCTGATCGTCGTCCTGACCGCCGCCCTGATCGGCCCGTGGCTCATTGACTGGAGCGCCGAGCGCGGCCTGATCGAGGCGCGCCTCGCCGAGGCGCTGGGCGCGCAGGCGAAAATTCGCGGGGGCATCGACCTCAAATTGCTGCCGAGCCCCTGTTTCGTCGTCGACGACATTGAAATCGGCGATGCGGACGCGCCCTTCGACCTTTCCGCCAAAAAGCTGCGCCTTGAGATGGCGCCCGCGGCGCTGCTGCGCGGCGAACTTGATTTCGTCGAGGCGCGGCTCGATTCGCCGCGCCTCTCTTTAAAACTTTCGCCCGACGGCGCGCTGCCGCTGACCCTGCCCGAGGCGAGCGTCGCACAGCGCTTTCGCTTTGAGGCCATCGCCGTCGCCAATGGCGCGCTCCATATTTCCGATCCGAAGAACAATCGCGGCTTCGATCTCGCGGGAATCGATTTTGAAGCCGAGGCCCAGTCGCTGTTCGGGCCGTTCAAGGCAAAGGGCGCGGCGGGCGGCGCGGATGCGCGCACGCGGTTCCATTTCGCGACCGGCCCACTGGAGAAGGGCGAACTCAGCCTCAATCTGGTCGCGGACGCCGGCCCGACGCACCCGAGCGTCGATCTCGACGGGCGGCTCATTCTGCGGCAGGGCGACCAGCGCTTCGCCGGCGCCGCGAAATTCGCGGGCGCCGATCCCTTGTGGCGCGCGAGCGGCCAGCTCACGCTCGATGCGCAAAGCGCCGCGCTCGACCAGATCGAGCTGCGCATTGGCGATGACACGCGTGGGCTCGTCGCGAAAGGCCAAGCGCTGCTCGATTTCGCAGGCGCGCCAAGGGCAAGCGCGACGCTCGCCTCCGAGGCGATCGATCTCGACGCATGGCGCACTGCGGCGCCCGACGCGGGCGCGGGGCTAGCGGCGCTGCTCCGGGCCGCCTTTCCGCCCTGGCCTTTCACCCTGACCTATGGCGCAAAGACCCTGACCTTTGGCGGCGCCGCCTTCGCCGATGTCTCAACCGATCTCGTGTTCGGCCAGCGGCGGACGACAGCGGCGGCTTCGGGCGAAGCGGACGCGCCTTCGGCCTGGCTGCGCTTCTCGGCCTCCGGGCCCGGAAGATCGCGCCTTTTCCTCGATGGCCAGGCCCGGCTGGGGCCCCTCCCCGGCTTTGAGGGCAAGGCGCAGGCAAGCGCCGAGGACGCCCGCTGGATCGGGAACTGGCTGGCGCCACTCGCGCCGCAATGGGCGCCGCGGGCGCTCGCCTTTCGCGCCATCGATCTCTCGGCGCGCACCACCCTCTCCCCAACGGCGATCAGGCTCCGCGATCTCGTCGCCGGGATCGATGGCGCCCATGTCATCGGGGACGCTCGACTATCAGCTGGCGTCGGGAACGAGCCCCGCGCGGCTTGACGCCGATCTGACGACGCCGCGACTCGATCTTGGCGGGGCTTCGGGTTTCGATCCGCGCGGCCTGATTTCCCGGATTTTTGGCGGCGCCGATGGCGCGCTGCGGCTCGATGCGCGCGCCGTGACGCTGGTATCGCCGGGAAATTCGCTGGAATCGCTGGGATCTCTCAATATCGATCTCGCCAGAACCGGCGAGAAAATTGAGCTGAATGAATTGACTTTCGAGGGCGCAGGACGGCGCGCTCGTCACCGCCAGCGGCCTTCTGTCGAAGCAAAACGCCCACCTCGATGCCAAGGCCATTGGCCCTCGCGCGAGCGGCCTCGCCCGCCTGCTCGGCACGTTCGCGCCTGGGCAAGTATCTGATTTCATTGGCTCCAACGCCAGTCTGCTGACGCCGGTCGAGCTCACCCTCAACGCCGACGCGACGGAAAAAGACTCCGCATTCGCCGTCACGGCGCTCGCCGCGCGCGGAACGATGGGGGCAACCAGCATCGAGGCAAGCGTCAAGGACGACGCCAATCAGGCCGGGAGCGTGACGATTTCAGCGCTCGCGCAGGCAAAAGACAGCCTGCCGCTGCTGCGCCTGTCCGGTCTCGCGGCGGCGGCGACCGCGCCGGGGGCCGCGCGGATCGAGATAATCGCACATGGTCCGCTCGGCGGCGACGCGCAAACGGCGCTCAAGGCGACCCTCGGGCCAACCAGCCTGAATTTTCAGGGCGCTGTCGCGACGAATCTGACGCAGCCCTCGGCAAAGGTCGCGTTTCGCTTTTCCAGCGCCGATGCTGCGCCAATGCTGCGCACAACGGGGCTTGTTTTTCCTGACTTTTCCGCCCGAATGCCGGTCACAGCCGCCGGAGACGTCATCTGGAGCAAAGCCGGCGTCAGTCTGGCCAATCTCGCCGCCGACGTCGCCGGGACCTCACTTGCGGGCGCGCTCGACCTTGGGTAAAGAAGCGCCAAATCGACTGACGGGTACGATCGCGGTCAACGATCTGCCGCTTACGGCGCTGTTGGGGCTCCTGCTCGGCGCGCCGGAGCCCGTGAAGGCTGGTGCGCTCTGGTCGAGCCTCGCCTTCGCCCCCGCCGCCTTCGAGCTTCCGAACGCCAGCATCGCGCTGACCATCAAGGATATGGCGCTCCCCGCGCCGGTTTTTCCCCGCAGCGCCGCCGCGAAAGATGCCCGCGTCACCCTGCTGACGGGGCCGGGGCTCATGGATCTGCGGGATCTCGACCTGCGACGCGGGCGGCGGTCGGCTCGCCGGCGAAATCAAGCTGCGACGCTCGGCGGCCGACGTCTCTCTCGAAACCCATCTCGACTTCGCCGACCTCGGCATCGACAGTCCAGCCGTCCATGGCCGCATGAGCGGGGCGCTCGATCTCGCCGGGACGGGCAAGAGCGCGGACGCACTGGCCGCCAGCCTCGCCGGCTCGGGCCACGCGCTCCTGTCCGATCTGACGATTCCGCAGGCCGATCCAGCGGCGGTCGCGCGGGTCTTCGCGTCCTTCGATCAGGACGACCACAAGCTTGGCGCGGGAGACGTCGCCACAGCCCTCAAGAGCGAACTCAAGCGCGCCGATTTCAAAATCAAAAGCGCCGCCTTCGATATAGCCGTCGCCGCCGGGACGCTGCATCTTGCGCCGGCGGCGGGCGCCGAGCCGGCCGGCACTGGCCTCTCGGCATCGTTCGATCTTCGCCGGGCGACCCTTGCGCAGCGCCTAAGCCTCGCCCTTAACCCACCGCCAAAGGATTTCAGTGAAGCCGCGCCGCAGATCACGCTCCTTTTCCAGGGCCCATTTTCCAGCCCCTCGGTTCAGATCGACGCCGCCGCCCTGACGAATGCGCTCGCCGCCCGCGCCATCCTTCGGGAAAGCGCGCGCATCGATTCTTACGAATTCGACATTCATGAGCGCGCATTCTTCTATCAGCGTCTGTTGTCGGAGCGGCGCCGCGAAGCCGAGCGTCTCAGTCAGGAGAAAGCCGAAGCCGCCGCGCAGAAAGCATCGAACCCGTCCAATTGACGCACATGTTGCGGCGGCGTGGAACCTTCAGGCGATTCGCCCACGGTTCAGCGATCGGCGGAAGCCTGCGCGAGGGCGGACTGGAGAATGAAGACACGGATGGCGGAAGAGAGATTGGCCTCGCCCCGTCCTGCATCGATCTCCGCGACCAGGGCAGCGAGCGAGGCGCCGCGTTCGGCTGCGAGGGCGTTCAGCCGCTCCCAGAAGGCGCGCTCCAACGAGATGCTGGTGCGATGTCCGGCGATCGCGAGCGAGTGCTTGACGATGCCGCCCGCCGGCGGCCGGTTCGCCTCACCCTTGATCGTCATCTGGAGCGGCGCGCCGATGGCCTTCAAGCCGGGCCGCCTCCAGTTCGCGCAGCTTCGTCGCGGCCTCTCGCCCAGATCTGCCGGTCCCGAAACTCACGCGGTTGGCGGCTGCTTCCGCCTCGGAGGCGGCCCGCGCTTTCTGCTTGCGCGCGCGACGCAGATTGACAATCTCGCCCATCAGCCTTGCTCGCTCATCAGGTCTTCTTGCGAAAGGCGTCGATGGAGACGATCTTGTCCCTCGCATCGTCGCCGGCAATGCGCTGCGGTTCCGCATCTTTCGGCTTCGGCGCATCGACAGGCGCCTCGACCGGCGCCCCTGCGTCATTGGCGCTGGTCTCGCTGGTTTCGACATCGAATTTGAATTCAAGGTCGAAGCCGGCGGCGGGATCGGAGAACCGGGTGATCGCGTCGAAGGGAATATGCAGCATCTCCGGCACATTCTTGAACGAAAGCCCAACCTCGAACGCCTGATCGGAGACGCTCAAATCCCAGAACTGATGCTGCAGGATGATCGTCATTTCGTCGGGATAAAGTTCGCGCATGCGGGTCGACAGCCGGACGCCGCGCGCATGGGTGCGAAACGTGATGTAAAAATGATGTTCGCCGACGAGTCCGTCGCGCGCCATGTCGCCCAGCACCTTACGGACGACGCCGCGCAGGGCGTCCTGGACGAGAAGATCATAGCGCATCAGATCCACAGCCATGAAAACCTCGGAAAAAAACCTCAGGGAAAAACCGGGGAACAAATCGAGTGGCGCGACCGGAAGCTCGCCCCTTGGAGTTAAACAAAAACAAGGCGATTGGCAAAGCGGGAAAAAGGGCTTTGAGAAAGCGAAACCCGAATCGGGAAGCAAAATCCTGAGCAAAATGAAAGTGGAGGCTTCTGTTGCCAGGTGCCTCCGAACCCCGCCTTAGAGTGCTACCCCCAAGGGCTTTGATTTCGGTACTATTGCCGCATTACGCAGCAACGGCCACCGGAGCATAGTTGTCATTCGCAACTATAAGGTTAGCCCGATAACGGCGGTACAATGCCGAGCGAAAGACTATCCTTTACACTCCCCGTCGAACCTATTTCGCCCCCGCCAAAATCCGCTGGGAAATAAACCCCGCCAGACGAATTTTGGTGGAGGCGCCGGGTACCGCCCCCGGGTCCGAAGAGCTTATTTCGACGCCGTTTATCGCCATAGCCGCAAGAGAGCGGCAAAATGAATATAGGCTTGAAATCGCATTTTACAAATGCCGATGGCGATATGCGGCGCAATGCCCAATTTTCCGTTATCGTTGCGCGCGCTGGCCGCGAGAATCATCGCGTGCGCCATCCCGATGCGGCGGCGTGCGCCGGAAAAGCCGCCCACTGCAACGCTATTCGAGTTTACTCTCGGGTCCGAACATATTGCAGTTGCAGCAGAATTCTCGCCGACCCGGTTCCGGATGATGCCAAGGAAATAAGATGCGCGCTTATCTCGACCTTCTGGACAAAATCCTGCGCGACGGCGCGCCGAAGGAAGATCGCACCGGCACTGGCACGCTTTCGATCTTCGGCCATCAGATGCGATTCGACCTCCGCGCCGGATTTCCAATGGTCACGACGAAGAAGCTGCACTGGAAATCAATCGCGCATGAATTGCTTTGGTTTTTGAGCGGCGACACCAATATCGCCTATCTGAAGGAAAATGGCGTCGGCATCTGGGACGAATGGGCCAATGAAAACGGCGATCTCGGACCCGTCTATGGCCGTCAGTGGCGCTCCTGGGCGGCGCCGGATGGACGGACCATCGACCAGATTTCCAGCGTCATCGATGAAATCAAGCGCAATCCATTTTCGCGCCGTCTCATTGTGTCCGCCTGGAATCCGGCCGACATCCCGGCGATGGCGCTCGCGCCCTGCCATTGCCTGTTCCAGTTCAATGTCCGCGACGACGCCGATGGCGTGCGCCGCCTCGATCTTCAGCTCTATCAGCGCTCCGGCGATGTTTTCCTCGGCGCGCCATTCAATATCGCCAGCTACGCACTTCTGACCGAGATGGCTGCGCAAGTCTGCGGCCTCGCGCCCGGCGATTTCGTGCATAGCTTCGGCGACGCCCATCTTTACAGCAATCATCTGGAGCAGGCGCGCCAGCAGCTTTCCCGCGCACCGCGACCGCTGCCCCGGCTGAGGCTCAACAGAGACGTCAAATCGATCTTCGACTTTCGCTTCGATGATATCGCTCTCGAAAACTACGATCCCCATCCAGCGATTAGGGCTCCGGTCGCGGTGTGAGGCCTCGATCAAGCCCGTCGCGCGCGCCCAGTCAGAAAGTCGCCGACGACGCAACGATAGGCTATAGGCTTGCCCCATCCCGCCCTCGAAACTCGCAAAATCCCCGCCAAAATGACCAACTCCGCAACCGCAGCGGGCGATGCGCCCGCCCTCCGGCGTCTCTCCGGGCGAATTTCGATCCGGGCGGGCATCCTCTGGATGCTGGTCGCAACGGTCCTCTTCGTCTGCCAGGATTCGACCGCGCGGATTCTGCTCGCCACTGTGCCGCCGGCGGAAATCGCTTTCGCACGCTTTTTCGTCCATCTCGTTCTGGTCGCCACATTCCTCGCCTGGCGGGCGCCCGGACTCATGCATACGCGGCGGCCGACTCTGCAGCTGCTCCGCTCCGGACTGCTTCTCGGCACGACGCTGTTCGGTCTTTTCGCGCTGAACGTGATGCCCTTTCTCGATTTTTCCGCCGTCGCCTGGGTCTCGCCCGTGCTCGTCACGGCGCTTTCGATCCTTCTGCTTCGGGAAAAAGTCAGCTTGCGCGGATGGCTCAGCGTCTTCACTGGGCTCGCCGGCGTCTGGGTCATCGTCGGACAGGGCGGAATTGCGTTTTCGCCGATGATGGCGTGGCCGCTACTCGCCGCTCTTTGCAATGCGCTCTATCAGATCGCGACCCGCAAGCTGCACACCAGCGATGCGGCACTGACGACGCTCCTTTACTCGCCTCTCGTCGGCGCCATATTTTGCGCCGGCCTCCTGCCCTTCGTCGGCGTCGCGCCAAAACCCGCCGAGCTGGCGCTGATGGTTTTTCTCGGCGCCCTCGGAGCCGCCAGCCATTACTGCATGATCCGCGCATTCGCCACGGCGCCCGCCAATGTCGTCGCGCCTTTCGGCTATGCGGCGCTGCTCTGGGCGCTGCTCGCGGGCGTCGTGATTTTCGCGGAGATTCCGGGTCTGCTCACGCTGATCGGCGCCGGCCTCATCGTCGCCGCCGGTCTCTCCATTTTCCTTTCGCGCAGCAAGGGCTGAAACGATGGATCGAATGAAGGAAAATCCGCACATTCGCCCGGCGCGGGCGGACAATTCCGCGCTGATCTTCGCTTTCGTCTCGGAACTCGCGGACTACGAGCATCTCTCCCACGAACTTCTTGCGACGCAGGAGGACATCGCCGCCGCCCTGTTCGGCGCCGCGCCGCGCGCATTTTGCGACATCGCCGAGGAGGGAGGCGAAGCAGTGGGCTTCGCCTTGTGGTTCTACACATTTTCGAGCTTTCGCGGCCGTTGCGGCATCTGGCTCGAAGACCTTTACGTGCGCCCGGCCTTCCGCGGTCTGGGACATGGCAAGGCGCTCTTGAAGCGCGTCGCGCGCCGCTGCGTCGAGGAAAAGCTCGGCCGCTTCGAATGGTCGGTGCTCGACTGGAACGAACCCTCGATCCGTTTTTACAAAGGCCTCGGCGCGCGGCTGATGGATCAATGGCGCATTTGCCGCGTCGAGGATGCGGCGCTGCTCGAACTCGCCGAAACTGCGCCGCCCGCATGAGCGCGCCGCTCGCCATCGTCGCGGCGATTGGGCGAAACGGCGTCATCGGGGCCGACGATGGCCTGCCGTGGCGCCTGCCGAGCGATCTGAAGCGCTTTCGCGCGCTGACCCTCGGCAAGCCCCTTTTGATGGGCCGCAAGACGTTCCAGTCGATCGGGCGCGCCCTGCCCGGCCGCGAAACCATCGTCGTGACGCGCGAAAAGGGCTTTTCCGCCAATGGCGCCGACGTTCACATCGCTCATGATCTCGAATCCGCTCTGGCGCTGGCGCAGGCGCGGGCGGAAGCGATGGGCGCGAACGAAATCATTCTGGCCGGCGGCGGCGATCTTTACGCCGCGTTGCTTGCCCGCGTTGATCGCATGTATCTGACGCTGGTCGATCTGGCGCCAGCCGGCGACGCGCATTTCCCGCCGATCGACGCCGCGCAATGGAGCGAAGTCGCACGGGAGAGGCAGGAGCCGGGCCCGCAAGACGAAGCGGGCTTTTCTTTCGTCGAGCTGCGCCGGCGCATCAGATCGGCGCCGTGACGCCACGAGCAGTTGCACCCGCTTTGGCGGGAGATACTTCCTATCCCCATAAAATGAACTTTTTCGCCTGCGCAGCATAAAGGTCCGCCGCTGGAGGGACGCCATCAGAAACGCCATCGCGCTTGTCATCGGGCCCTCGGAACGCATCGTCCGCGCCATTTGCGATTTCGCCAAGGCGCGACCGCAGCGGGTCCTTCTGGTTCTGGCGCTCGTCGCCTGCGCCGGTCCGCCAGCGAAAGCAGCCATCGCAGCCCAGCCGGCAATTCAAAAAATTGCGGACACGCCTTTGCCGCCAAAAAGGCCGGAGCAGCTTCCGGCGGCGCCAGACCTACGTCCTTCGCCCCAACCCGCGCCCCAACCCGCGCCAACGCCAGAGCCGCCCGTCGCGGTAGCCGGAGACTGCCCCGCATCGCTCCTCGCAAAAGGCGCGGTTTTCAAACCGGCGAAGATCGAGGCGCAGAGCGATCCGCGCTGCATTGTCGCAGAGCCTGTCACGATTGAATCTCTCCCCTCGCCCGGCGGACAACGCATCGACCTGCCGGATCGCCCGACGATCGATTGCGCCGCCGCCGCCACCTTCGCGACTTTTGTCGGCGAAGCTCTGGCGCCGCTCGCCAAAGGCTCTTTCGACGCCTCAATCACTGCGATCGAGACGGGTCCCGGCTTTGAATGTCGGACGCGCGACCGCGTCGCCGGCGCCAAATTGAGCGAACACGCCAGGGGTCTTGCAATCGACATCGCCAGCATCGCCTTCGCGGGAGGACGCGTCTATCAGGTCGGCGCCATGCCGAACGAGTCCGAACGGGCGTTCGACCGCGCCGCCCGCGCCGCCGCCTGCGGCTATTTCCACACGGCGCTCGGCCCCGGCGCCGACGCCTTTCACAGCAGCCACTGGCATCTCGATCTCGAAAGCCGCGGCGCCGATGGCAAATCGAAGTTTTGCCAATAAGCTTCCGTCCGGAGCGCCCTGGCGTTGCGCCGGCGGCGCGCGACGCCCATTTGTGCTCTCACGGGCGTTCTCCTATAAGTGCGCCGGAGCAAGTCATTTTATGTTCAGATCGAGGTTTCATGCCGTGGATCAATGAAGGCGGAAGCGGCGGCTCGTGGAAACCCACCGGCGGCGGCCCCTGGGGTCAAAAGCCAATGCCGCAGCAGCCGGACCTCGAAGAACTTCTGCGCCGCTGGCAGGCCGCAATCCGGAATTGGATCCCGGGCGGCGGCGGGCTGGGCGGCGGACGCGGCATTCTCGCACTGGCCCTTATCGGCGTCGCTTTCTGGCTGCTTTCCGGATTCTACGCCGTCGGCCCCAATGAAGTCGGCCTGAACAAGATTTTCGGCCGCTATACGGGCAAGACGGGGCCAGGCCTCAATTACAACCTGCCTGCTCCGATCGGCGAGGTGGAGAAGCTTGCCGTCACCGATCGCAGCGTCATCAACATCGGCTTCGCCTATCGCTCGGATTTGCGCTCGGCCAATGCGCAGACCCCGATCGATTTGCCCGAAGAGAGCCTGATGCTGACCGGCGATGAAAATATCGCCGACGTGAAATTCGTGGTCATCTGGCAGATCGATCCTGTCCATCCGGAAGACTACGCCTTCAACATTTCCAATCAGCGGGAAACCGTGAAGGCGGTGGCCGAAAGCGCGATGCGCGAAGTTATCGGCCGCGGCAAGATCCTGCAAATTCTGAACGTCGACCGCCCGAAGATCGAGGCGGACGTGCAGGAACTCATGCAAAAGGTGCTGAACAGCTACAAGGCCGGCATTCTGGTGCTGCAGGTTCAATTGCAATCCGTGGATCCGCCGGAGCAGGTCATCGCCGCCTTCAAGGACGTGATCGCGGCGCAGCAGGATCAGGACCGGTTACGCAACGAAGCTGAAGCCTACGCCAACCGCGTGGTGCCGGAAGCGCGCGGCAAGGCCGCCGCCGTCGTTCAGGCGGCCGAGGGCTATCGGCTGCAGACGGTCGCCGAGGCGACCGGTCAGGCGGCCCAATTCAACAAGATCTATGACGAATACAAAAAGGCGCCGGAAGTGACGCGCGAGCGCATGTATCTTGAAACGATGGAGCGCGTTTACGGCGGCGCGGACAAGGTGATCGTCGATCAGAACGCCGGCGGGAGCGGCGTCGTGCCTTATCTGCCGCTTGGCGCCCTGCAGGACAAACCCACAGACGGATCGCGCAAATGAGGGCCGGCGTCATAGCTCTTGTCGTCGGCGCGCTCGCGTTGCTGTTTGTCGTCGGCGGCGCTCTCTTCACGGTGCAGCAGACACAGCAGGCGCTCGTGCTTCGCTTCGGCGAGCCGGTGGCGGGCCGCGGGCTCATCACCAAGCCGGGGCTTCACTTCAAGATCCCCTTCATCGAGGACGTGGTCTATCTCGACAATCGCATCCTCGTCGTCGAAGCGCCCAAACAGGAAGTGCTCGGGGCCGACAGCAGCCGGCTCGATGTCGAATTCCTTCCTGCGCTACAAGATCGTCGATCCGCTCAAGTTCTACCAGACGGTCGGCTCGCCAGAGCGGGCGAACAGTCAGCTCGGCTTCATCCTGAACTCGGCGGTGCGCCGGGTCCTCGGCGATGCGACCCAGACGCAGATCGTGCGCGACAACCGCGCCGATCTCATGGTCAAGATCCGCGATCAGGTTAACGAGGAGGGCGCACGCTTAGGCATCTCCGCCGTCGACGTACGAATCCGCCACGCCGACCTGCCGCCGCAGATCTCGGAGAAGGTGTTTAGCCGGATGCAGAGCGAGCGCGCGCGCGAGGCGGCCGAACATCGCGCCAAGGGCTCCGAAACCGCCCAGACCACAAGGGCGGAAGCCGACCGCGACGTCGTCGTTCTGCTCGGCAATGCGCAGCGCCAGGCCGATCAGACGCGCGGCGCGGGCGACGCCGAGCGCAACCGGATCTTCGCCGAAGCCTATGGCAAGGATGCTGACTTCTTCGCTTTCTACCGCTCGATGCAGGCGTATGAGGCTGGGTTCAAACCCGGCGAAACCCGCATGGTGGTCAGCCCGAAATCGGATTTTTTCCGCTTTTTCGGCTCCGCCAAGGGCGAGGCGCCGGCCGCGGCGGCAAAAACTCCGGCGACCGGCGATGACGGCGTCACGAAGGCCCCGTTATAGGCTCTCGAAACTCCGCTGCGCGATCGCTTGGGCCATCGCGCCAATGCCTCGCGCGGCCGAACCGCTTCGCTTTATGTCCGGTCTGGACCGGAGTAATCATGACGTTTTAATGACAGCCAGACATGGCTGAGAATCGGAAACTTTCATGTCCCACGCAAATTCGAACGGCAAGACGGGAATTTCCGCCCCGCGAGCCGCGCGCTACGCCGCCGGCAAGGCGTTGCGCGAGCAGACTTCGCGCGAAAGCCACGCCGATTGCCCGCCGGGGTCCGAGCGCGATCCTGTTGCGATCCTCACTGAGACAAATTCGCAACGGCTGCAGAACCTGCTACCGATCCGCTACCAGCGCATGTCGGCGTCCGCCTTCACTTTTCTGCGCGGCGCTGCGGCCGTCATGGCGCATGATCTCGCCGGACTGCCGAGGCTCGGCATTCCGGTGCAAGCCTGCGGCGATTGTCACCTCATGAATTTCGGCGCCTTCAATACGCCGGAAGGACGCATGCTGTTCGACATCAACGATTTCGACGAGACCCTGCCGGGCGTCGACTTCACCGTCGATTTGAAGCGCCTCGTCGCCAGCGTCGCCGTCGCCGCCCGCGACGCCGGCATTTCGGACAAGAAGGCCAGGACGCTGGCCCGCAGCGTCGCGCGGACCTACCGCGAATTCGTCCGCGAACTCGCTGAAGAGACTCCGCTCGAGGTCTGGTACGCGCGCATGGACATTGAGCGCGAAGTCCGGCGCATTGGTGACGCGAAGCTGCGCGACGATCTCACATCGCTGCTTATAAAATCAAAAAAGGATCTGGCCGCGGACGACAATTTCCCGCACCTCGCCACGACGAAAGACGGCGTTGCGCGTATCGAGGATCACGCGCCGCTGATCTATCATTTCGATACCGATGAAACGCATGGCCAGAAAATTCACGCCCATTCGGTGTTCGCCCAGTATCAGCAAACGCTACTGCCGGACCGGCGCGCGCTCGTGACGCGCTATCAGCTCGCCGATATCGCGATGAAAGTGGTCGGCGTCGGCAGCGTCGGCACATTTTGCGCCATTGGCCTCTTCATGACCGCTGATCAGGAGCATATGTTCCTGCAGGTCAAACAGGCGCTGCATTCCGTGCTCGAAAAGATCGTCGCGCCGCCGCCGGATCTCGCGGCGCAGGGCGGGCGCCGCGTGGTCGAGGGCCAGCGCGCGCTGCAGGCCGCAAGCGACATGTTTCTCGGCTGGACCGAAGACAAGGGGAGCCTGCGGCAGTTCTACGTCCGCCAGCTGAAAAATCGCAGACTGGGCTCCGTCGGCGATCTGATAGAGAGCCGGGCGCTCGACGCCTACGCCAATCTCTGCGCCCGCACGCTGGCGCGGGCGCATGCCCGCACCGGCGACCCGGCCCTCATCGCTGGATATTTGGGAAAAAGCGAAATCATCGACGAGGCTTTGGCCTCATTCGCAATGAGCTACGCCGCGCTGACCGATCGCGACCACGCCCTTCTGGTCCAGTCGATCGACAAGCAGACCGGCCTGCCGGCCACCCCGGCGCGCGCCACCGCTTGAGCCGCGATGGCCCCTTCGGCGGCGCGGAAGCGCGACGATCCGCGACAAGGCCTCCCCTCGCCGCGCGGCCGGCCGGAAGCCCGACAGATCACGAAGTTTTGCTGGATTTGGCGCGCTGTTTCCGTTCCATTGCGCAGCATGGCGAGCCGGGCGGGTTAAAACCTCTCCGCAAGATCCGAGCAAAATTCCCGCCGCCAGGCGCAGCTTGCGTGGCGTCAGGCGAGGCGGTTACTGATTCTCGACACGCGATCGGTGAAAAGCGGCGTGCGCGGTCTTCCGAGGCCGAAATTTCTCGTCGTCGCCGCGCCCGATCAATTTGAGGAGAGTGCTTTTATGGGTTTGTTGCAGACCATGCCGCCCGTCGCCGCGTTCGGAGAGGCCGCCCTGCGCCTCGCCTCACGGCTCGCGCCCGTTCCGGCGCTGGCGCTCGCAAGCGCGCTCGTCCTTGGCGCCGGCGGCGGATTGGCGCCGCTTTTCGATGCCCGCGCGGCGTTCGCAAAGGGTCCGGATTCTCTGGCCGACCTCGCCGCCGAAATCAGCGATACGGTGGTCAATATTTCGGCGACTCAGACGATTGACGCGAAGCACGGCGGCAACGCGCCGCAACTTGAGCCAGGCACGCCCTTCGACGATCTTTTCGAAGAATTTTTCCGCCGGCGCCAGCAGGGCCAGGGCGGAGCCGAAAAGCAGACGCCGCAGCCACCGCGCGAACGCCGGTCGAACTCGCTCGGATCCGGCTTCGTCATTGATCCATCCGGCATCATCATCACGAATAATCACGTCATCGCCGACGCCAATGACGTGACGGTGATTTTCACCAACGGCCAAAAGCTGAAAGCCGAGGTCATCGGCAAGGATTCGAAGGTTGACGTCGCCGTCCTTCGCGTCAAGCCGGACAAGCCGCTGAAAGCCGCGAAGTTCGGCGACAGCGAAAAGATGCGCGTCGGCGACTGGGTCGTCGCGGTCGGCAACCCGTTCGGCCTCGGCGGCACAGTCACCGCCGGAATCATCTCGGCGCGCAACCGCAATATCGATTCCGGCCCCTATGACAATTATTTCCAGACCGACGCCGCGATCAACAAGGGCAATTCCGGCGGCCCGCTGTTCAACATGGACGGCGAAGTCATCGGCATCAACACCGCGATTCTCTCGCCCTCCGGCGGGTCGATCGGCATCGGCTTCTCGACCCCCTCTGCGACAGTGGAGCCGGTCATCGAGCAGCTGCAGAAATTCGGCGAAACGCGGCGCGGCTGGCTCGGCGTGCGCATCCAGAACGTCGACGACACGATCGCCGAATCACTCAATCTCGGCGCAGTGCGCGGCGCCCTCATCGCCGGCACGGACGAGAACGGGCCGGCAAGGGCGGCAGGACTCCAGGCAGGCGACGTCATCTTGAAATTCGGCGGCGTCGAGATCAAGGAATCACATGATCTGCCGAAGATCGTCGCCTCCGCTCCTGTCGGCAAGGATGTCGAGGTGGTCCTGTTACGGCAGGGCAAACAGATCACCAGGACAATCAAGCTGGGACGCCTTGAGGATAACGAGAAGCAGAAATCCGAGCAAAACGCGAAGCCCGACGAAGACGCGAAACCGGCAGTCTCCAGCCCGGTCGCGAAGGCGCTGGGCATGGCGTTCTCGAGCCTCGACGACGGCGCCCGACAAAAATACTCAATCAAGCCCGGCGTCGCTTCCGGCGTCGTCGTAACCAAAGTCGATCCTGACTCGGGCGCCGCCGAAAAGCATATCCTGCCAGGCGAAATCATCATGGAGATCAATCAGGAGCCGGTCAAAGAACCAGCTGACATCGTCGGCAAGATCGACGCTCTCAAGAAGGACGGCAAGAAATCGGCCCTTTTGTTGATCGCCAACGCGCAGGGCGAGATGCGCTTCGTCGCGCTGACCTTTCAGTGACGGCGGCGAAGGCGGGGACAGGCGGAATTAAGACGGCCGCCGCCCCTTGCCCGCGACAGGGCGGCTCGTTATAAGGCTGTCACCAGAGGCGGCCGGCATCTCGCGCCGCCATTGTCGGAGTGTAGCGCAGCCTGGTAGCGCACCTGCTTCGGGAGCAGGGGGGCGGAGGTTCGAATCCTCTCACTCCGACCAAAAATCTTTATATATTACTGTTTTAGAGCAGCGTTCCAGCCTGACGGAATTTTGGTTTGCGAACGCGGGGCGCCCGGCGCCCGTCGTCTGCAACGAAGATGAGCGACCATCCAAGCTCGCGCGGTGCGCGCATTGATTCGACGCGGCGGCTCGGCCGCGCAGCTCGACGTCTGAACGATGCGCGTCGCGATCTCGCCCTAGTGCCGCCGCAGGCGGTGGGTCGGATAGGCGAGGCGGAACTGCAGGTCAAACCAAAACTCGGTCGCCCCACGGTCAATCACTGGAGCGGCAATCACCTCTGGCGCTGGCTTCGCGGTATGGAGGTCGGCCCAGCGATCGAAAACAGGCGCATCTTCCGCCGCTGCATTGTCGGGCGCCGACATTTGCGCCGCCCGACGACTGGCGAATTCCGCGAAATTGATCAGTTCCATAAGCTCGACCCTCATCTTCAAGCAAAACCCGCGCTTTCGCCGGATTCAACTCGCGGAAACGGCTTTATCGGCTCAATGTGCCGCCGGAACTGCGCGATTTCAAGTCCATTCGCAAAACAACCCGCCGCGCCACGCGGACGAGGACGCGTCGCGCGCATTGGCTTCGACCCGTTGCGGAGGTTCACGGGAGGCGGGAAATGCTGCGGAAGCCCGGCTACGGGCTTAAGCGTGACGGAGATCTGATTAACGCGGAGCGTTGACGACCGACTTGCGATGAGGCCGACACTATCCTGACGAAGCGGCAAGCGCCGCTCTCGGGAGATGGCGCCGGCAGAGCGCTTGTCGCCGCTAGAGCACATTCCGATCAGATTAAATCAATCTGATCGGAATGTGCTCTAGCATTTGAATTTAGAGCGATTTCTTATCGACCGAATGATCTATTCGGTCGGAAAGCGCTCTAGGTCCGGTCGGCGTGAGCACATTCTTTCAATAGGCCGTTCAGCTCTTCGATCCATTTCCTGAGGCGACTTACGGTGGCTTCCGTCGAGCTGCCGATGGCGGCGGTTCCCGCGCCCTTTTCGCCAGATTCGAGAAGCTTGAGCTGCCGCTGCAATTTCGCTCGTATTTCGATCCATTCCTCAACGAAGTCGTGAACTATTGTCATGGACGCCACCTCGCCTGCCTTTTACGAAGCATATCAGGAAGCCAAGCGCGAGAGCGAGAGCCGCGTCAAGGGCGTCGAATTGCAAATCGAGATGCGACCCGACGGCGGCATGGCGTCTGGGGCGACCAAACTGGCGCCGCCGCCCGGGCTGATGAAAGGTCCGGGTGAAACGAATCAATCGCCTGGACAGCGAGATCAATGCAGCGCTGAGCGCGACATGCGATCGGGCGCACGCGTTCCCTGATCAGGTTGCGCGGCGAATGACTTATTAGGCAGCGACCGTCTGGAAACCGGCCCGGGCGCGGCGTATTTTCGATTCGGAGCGCTCGCGATGCCCAATGCTTTTGATGAAAACAACCCGCCATTCGACCGCCTGACGCCTCAGGAAGTCGAGACGTTGCGCCGGACGCTCGACATCGCCTATTTCCGCCCTGGCGAGATCATCATCGCCCAGGGCGCGCCGGCGGAGGCATTGTATGTCGTCATCAAAGGCGCCGTCGAGGAATGCGCCGGCGACGAAATTGTCGCCCTTCTGGGGCCAAACGATTCATTTGACAGCCGCGCCCTCGTTCAAGGCCAGAGCGGGCATGCCTTCCGGGCGAGGGAAGAGACGCTGTGTTATCTGCTGCCCAGAAAGGCCGCGCTCGATCTCATTCAGAGCAACCCGCGTTTCGCCGCCTTCTTCTACCTCGAAATCTCCCGCAAACTGGATGCGATCGCGCGTGACGAGGAGGACAGCCGCGTCGGCACGCTGATGCGCGCGCGCCTGTCCGATGTGAACCTGCATCCCGCATCTTTCATCGACGCAGCCGATACGATTGAGGCGGCCGGACATCGCATGCGGGACATCAACACCAATGCGCTATTCGTGCGCGATGGCGACCGCGTCGGCATCATCACCGGAATGAATCTCGCGAAAGGAGTCGTCCTGAAGCGCATGCCGATCGACGCGCCTGTTGGTCCGCTCACGCATTTCGACGTTGTCTCGCTGGCGTCCGACGATTTCGTCTATTCCGCGCTCATCCTGATGACCAAGACGAACAAGCGCCGCGTGGCGGTTCGCGATGGCGCCGCCTATGTCGGCATTCTCGAGGATATCGAGCTGATCAGCTTCGTGACCGGGAATGCGCAGCTCGTCGCCGGGCGAATCGATCGCGCCGCGAACATCGCCGACCTCACTTTCGCATCCCGCGAGATCAGCCACCAGATTCGCTTGCTGCGACGCCAGGGCGTAAAGATCGAGGCTGTCGCCGAGATCGCTTCGGACCTCAATCGCCGCCTGATCGCCAAGGCATTCGATATCGTCGCTCCGTCCGCCATCCGGGCCGGCGGTTGCCTCGTCGTGATGGGCAGCGAGGGGCGCGGCGAACAGACCTTGCGAACGGATCAGGACAATGCGCTCATCCTGGCGGAGCCCGTGGACGGTGCGCTGCTTGAACGCTTCCGCCATGATTTTACGGCGGCGCTCGAGGGTTTCGGATTCGCCCCTTGCCCAGGCAATGTCATGGTCCGCAACCCGCTTTGGTCGCAGCCGCTCGCCGACTATCTTGCGTCGTTCCGACGCTGGGTCGCAATCCCCGATGAGAGCGCCCACATGAATGTCGCGATCTTCTACGACGCCGTCGCGGTCGCGGGCGAGCCCCGGCTACTGGCGAAAGCCAAGGCCGAATTGATCGCGGCGGTGCGCGGCGACAACGCCTATCTCGCTCATTTCGCGCACGCCATGGAGGCGTTCCCGATGCCGATGGGATTCTTCAACAATCTGCTTACATTGGATGGACGAGGCGACGCCGTCGATTTGAAGAAAGGCGGCATCTTCCCGATCGTGCATGGCGTACGCAGCCTGGCGCTGGAGCGCGGCTTGATTGAAACGGGCACCGCCGACCGCATTCAAAGGCTGGTCGAACTCTCTGCAATAACGCGTGACCTCGGACGCGAGCTGACGCAGTCACTGTATTTTCTGATGACGCTGCGGCTCGACGCTCAACTCGCCGCCGTCGGCGCGTCAGGCGCCCTGATCCGCCCCGCCGAGCTTTCCAGCCTGCAGCGAGACCTGCTGCGCGACGCCTTTCGCGTGGTGAAGCAATTTCGCGACATTGTCCGCCACCACTTCAATCTCGGCATGTTCTGATGCTTCCGCGCGCGCTGAAGCGGCTGTTTCATCAGGTCAGCCTCAGCGACGAATCCTACCGCTTTTTGTTCCGCCCTGGACCCGCCGATGAAGCCGTCGCCTTCGATTGCGAGACGACCGGGCTCGACTGCCGTCGCGACGACATCATCTCCATCGCCGCCGTCCGCATAAACGGGAACCGCATCCTGACAAGCGAACGGTTCGAGGCGGTCGTGCGGCCGGATGCGCCGATGCGCGAAGACGCCATCAAGGTGCATTTGTTGCGGGAAAGCGATGTTGAGGTCGGCCAACGGATAGAGACGATCATTCCCCGGTTTCTGGATTTTATCGGCGGGCGGCCGCTGGTCGGCTACTACATCGAATTCGACGTGCGGATGGTCAATAAATCATTGCGCAAATTGATCGGCATCGAATTGCCGAACCCGCTGATCGAGGTCTCCGGCCTCTACTACGATCGCAAATATGGCGACGCCCCGCCCGGAACAGTCATCGACCTCTCATTCCTTGAGATTTTGCGCGATCTGGACCTTCCCGCCCTCGATCAGCACGACGCGTTCAACGATGCGCTGATGACCGCGATGATGTATTTGAAACTGCGTGATCTGAAGCAACGGGGAATTCGCATTCCCCGATCGCAACGGACGACGAGTCCGCAGACGGCGCTCGGGTAGTCAAATCCCCAGGGCGAACGTGAGATGAAATGCCGAGGTCCGGCCCCGAGGGGGATCCATCATAGACACGAACTACTCTGCTGACTTGAGCCGCTCGACCTGATCGCTTTTCGTTCCACCGAGCCCGGCGCGCCGGCGAACATAATTCGCACGGTCACAGCAATGGGCTTAACCGCGGGTTGCGGAATCTTTCGGTCCATTGGCGGGCCTGTTGCGCAGCCCCTGACCGTCCTTCATAGTGGTTGCGGCGCTTGAACGGTGTCAGGGCGCAAACGCGCACGGAAACGGAATTAAGTGGTTCGGTCGAACAGCGACTTTACTATTCCCCGGAATCGCCGCGGCCCCTCCCCTGTCCTGCCCCTCTCCGGCGATGTCAGCGCGCTGGGGAGGTTCTCGACGAGGAACCGTCCCGCGCGTTTCACCAAATCATCGGCGAGCAGCGGACAATGACCGACAAAGATGCAATTCTGGCTGCGAACGCCGCCTATTACCGAGCATTTGGCGAAGCGGACTTCGCCGCCATATCGGAAATCTGGGCCGATGACGACGTTTCCTGCGTCCACCCGGGTTGGCCGGCTCTGATCGGTCGCGAAGCGATTTTGCAATCCTACCGCGATATTTTGCGCAACCCCATGCAAGAGCCAATTCAGCACCATGATGAGCGGGCCCTGATTTCGGGAAGCGAAGCCCGTGTTTTTTGCACCGAACTCATAGGCGGGATGGCGCTTGTCGCGGCGAACTGGTTCAGGCGCATTAATGGCGCCTGGCGAATGATTCACCACCAGGCGAGTCCGCTTGCTCCGCTCGTCAACGAGGGCGCCTCGCCGCCGCCCTCAAGGGTGCTGAACTAAGCCGCTGAATAGCAAAAAAGAAGCCGCTCGCGCCGCGATGCTTTCACCGCCGCCAGACGCTTGCGAGCCAGGGCTGTCTCTCGCGCGGAAGGCCGGCGGGGCGGTAATAATGAGCGAGTTCGACAAATCCGGCGGCAGAGACATGGCGGCGCCAGGCGTCCGGCTCGTGAAATACGCCATAGCGCCCGTCGTTCCAGCCTTCTTCATTATGTCCGTGGGGAATTGAGCTGAACAGCACGCCGCCCGGCTTCAGACAGGCGTGCAATTCCCGCAGCACGCGCGGGAGTTCCTGACTCGGGATGTGAAAAAGCGTCGCATTGGCGAATACGCCGTCGAAACGCCCCTCGGGCAGATCAAGCTTCAGAAAGTCCTGCCGCCACACTTCGCAGCCGCTATGGGCGCGCGCCATGTCGGCGAAGCGGGGAGCGCCTTCGAGACCGATCGCGACATGGCCGAGTTCAGTCAGGGTCTTTAGGTCGCGCCCGGGTCCGCAGCCAAAATCGAGCAACGTCAGACGATCTTCACCGGCGAGATATTGAAGCATCGCCGCAATGTTCTGACTGACGTCATGTCCGCGCGTTCCCTCCCAGAACGATTCAGCGCGCTGGTCATAATGCTCCAGCGTGCGCGTCGCGATCGCCGCCAGATCTTCGGGCTTCTGGTTCATGCTGGATTCGCGCCGAGAACGTGCTTGCGGGCCATTGATGAGTTCCATTTCCACTCTGTGAACGATCGGCGATCTTTCGATAATACGGGATCACGCCGCGGCGCTCATTTATCGTCTTCATCAACCTCGACACCAAAGGTGATTTCGGCCGCGAAGGCGCGCTGTGCGTCCGGCGGCGGTTTCGGGAAGGGCGCGGCTCTCGCCACCAGAGCAAGACTTTCGACATCGAGGTCGGTATCGCCGCTTGAGCGAAGCAGCGAGACATTCGTGAGTTCGCCCGCGTCATCGATCGTGAAGGAGATGACAGCGGCGCCATGAGCGCCACGCTCGCGCGCGGACTCCGGATAGTGCTTAACCCGCGCCAGCAGGCCGAACACGATCCGCTTGTAGCTCATCAGTTCGTCGCCACCCTCCGTCGGCAGCGGCACTGCGACGGCCTTGAAAATTTCAGGTCCATTGTCGAAAGGAAGGCGCAATCCGCCCCCTGGCCCGAACTGCGAATCGGCGCCGCCCGCAAAATCCTGATCAAATTTATCAACGGGCTTGCCGGAAGCCGAACGCGCCTGCGCCTTTTGCGACGCCGCCCGGGCGTTCGCCTTTGAAGTCGCAGATTCAGCGGGCGGCGGTTTCCGTTCGGCCGCTTTTTGCGTCGCTGCCTTCTGCTCCGCCGCCTTTTGCTCCGCAGCCTTCTGCTCGGCTGCCTTTTGCTCTGCGGCCTTCTGCTCTGCGGCCTTCTGCTCGGCTGCCTTTTGCTCAGCTGCCTTTTGCTCTGCGGCCTTTTGCTCCGCAGCCTTTTGCTCAGCAGCCTTCTGCTCGGCTGCCTTCTGCTCAGCGGCCTTCTGCTCGGCAGCCTTTTGCTCCGCTGCCTTTTGCTCGGCTGCCTTTTGCTCAGCTGCCTTTTGCTCAGCTGCCTTTTGCTCCGCTGCCTTTTGCTGCGTCGCCTTCTCGTCCGCAGGCTTCTGCTCCGCAGCCTTTGGCGCGGGGGGAACGCCTTGCTGCGGCTTTTTTTGCTCAGGCTCGTGCGCCGCCGGCGGCTGATCCACGACGACTTCTACCGGCGTCTCGGTGGAGCGTTCTGCGTCGGGAGCCTGCGGGCTCAAAAGCACCAGCGCCAGAAGAAGGCAAAGATGCGCCGCCAGGGATGCGCCGAGCAGCGCGAGATTGCGATCGAGCCTAGCGTCCCCGCCGGAGGGCTCTGACAAGCGCTCGCTTCGCGTCGCGAAGAGCGCTAGAGAAGCGGCGCGCGATCGCTTCCCCTTCGAGCCGGCCTCCCCCCAAGCCGCCCATTCGGCGGCGCGAGGATCGGCGGGCGCGTCATGCTCCCGCCGGCGAAGGTCCGGCGTCAACTCCATGGCGATAAGGACCGCTTCCGCACCGTGGTCTTTTCCCTGGCCGGCGTGACCCCGAAAACGCAGAAGGATCAAGCCGTAAATCGAAAGAAATGAAGTCCGTGATCGATTTGTAGTTGCAAATCGCCCTCGCTCACGAACACTTTTTCGGCGCCCCCGAGGGGCGCTTTTTCACAACTTGCCGATGGTGAACCGAGAAACCGGCATTTTTGAGAGAGCGAGGCAGCCGCTCAGACGGCGGCACGCGCGCCCGCGCGTGCGATTGCGGCCTCGACGATGGCCAGCGCCGCGCTGAACGCCGCCTCGACGTCGAGCTTGGTCGTATCCAGCACGACGGCGTCCGGCGCCGGCTTCAAGGGCGCAGCGGCGCGGCTGCTGTCGCGCTGGTCGCGCTTGCGGATATCCTCCAGCACCACGCCATAATCAACTTTCTCGCCCCGCGCGCACAGTTCCAGCGCCCGCCGCGTGGCCCGCGCCTCGTCGCTCGCGGTGACGAAGATCTTGCAGGCCGCCTCGGGACAGATGACGGTGCCGATATCGCGGCCATCGAGCACCGCGCCGCCCGGCCTGGCGGCGAAGCTGCGCTGCATGTCGACGAGCGCCGACCGCACCTCGGCGATGGCTGCGACCACGGAAGCCGCCTCGGCCATCTCGCGCCCGCGCAACAGCGCCTCGTCGAAATCCGTGAGGGCAAGGCTGCGCGCGGCGCTGATGGCCGCCGTCCGATCCGAAAGATCATGTCCGTGCTCGATGAGCGCCCGCGCCGTCGCGCGGTAAAGCAGACCCGTATCGAGATGCGGCAGGCCAAGATGCGCGGCCAGCCGTCGCGCCAGAGTGCCTTTGCCGGAAGCGGCGGGACCGTCGATCGCGATGATCATGAGAATTGCGCCCCGAGGCGCTCCATATCGGCGCGGAAGGCCGGAAAACTTGTCGCGATCATGCCTGCGTCGTCGATCGCGACCGGCTTGCGGGCGGCGAGGCCAAGGCACAGAAAGCTCATTGCGATGCGATGGTCGAGATGCGTAGCGACAAGGCCGCCGCCGCCGACGTCGCCACTCCGCCCCTCGACGATAAGATCGTCGCCGATGATCTGCGGCTCGAGCCCGGCGGCGCGAAGCCCCGCCGCGACGGCCTCGAGCCGGTCGGATTCCTTGACGCGCAATTCGCCGAGGCCGCGCATGCGTGTTTGCCCCGATGCGAAGGCGGCGGCGACCGCTAGGATCGGATATTCGTCGATCATGCTCGGCGCGCGCTCGGCTGGCACATCCACCCCCCTCAGCGCGGCGGCCCGGATGCGCAGATCGGCGACCTCTTCGCCGCCCTCCGCGCGACGATCGATAATCTCGATATTCGCGCCCATTTCAAGAAGCGTCGCCAGCAGGCCTGTGCGCAAGGGGTTCATCATCATCAATTCGACGATGACGTCGGATCCCGGCACGATTGTCGCCGCGACGAGGACGAAAGCCGCCGACGACGGATCGCCCGGGACCGCCACGGGCGCCGGCCGCAATTCCGGCCTGCCCTCGAGCGTGATCTTGCGCCCGCTCGCGCCAAACGCCTCGACCTTGATCGCGGCGCCGAAATAGCTCAGCATTTTCTCGGTATGGTCGCGGCTCGCTTCCGGCTCGATCACCACGGTGCGCCCGGGCGCATTCAGCCCCGCCAGCAGCACCGCCGATTTGATCTGCGCCGAAGCGACCGGCGTGCGATATTCGATCGGGATCGGCTCGGCCGAGCCTTTCAGCAAGATCGGGCAGCGGCCGCCTTCCGCCTCGGCCAGCACCTGCGCGCCCATCAGGACCAGCGGGTCGAGGATGCGCCGCATCGGCCGGCGCCGCAGCGAGGCGTCGCCGTCAAAGTGCGCCGCGATGGCGTGGCCGCCGACGACGCCCATCATCAGCCGCATGCCGGTGCCCGAATTGCCGAAATCGAGAGCCTCGCGCGGCTCGAGCAGCGAGCCGAGGCCGCAGCCCCGCACGCGCCAGCTCCCCTCCCCGATACGCGTGACGTCGGCGCCGAGCGCGCGGCAGGCCGCCGCCGTATTCAGCACATCGTCGCCTTCGAGCAGGCCCTCGATCGCCGTTTCGCCGACGCCGAGCAGGCCGAGAATCAGCGCCCGGTGGGAA
Source organism: uncultured Alphaproteobacteria bacterium (assembly GCA_963767805.1). Lineage (GTDB taxonomy): Bacteria > Pseudomonadota > Alphaproteobacteria > Rhizobiales > Beijerinckiaceae > Methylocapsa. The sequence goes on from CAVYFP010000022.1 coordinate 23,844, forward strand.
ATCGACTTGTCGCCCGGCGGCTTGACGCGGCCACGCAAAGGTCCGCTCGTCCCCGCCGTCAGGCGCGCCGCTGACGCCGTCATCAAATCCTCGCATGTGTGGATCGCCAAAGGGACTGGAAACCGCCTTTGCGCGCATTCGTTGCGGCGCTGGTAGCATGCCGGCCGCCGCTTTGTCATCAAAGCCGAGCCTCAAGCTCAACTTCCATTTGACAGGCGCCCTTTCCATCACTAACCGGACCAAAAGTTGCGATGGCGGCCAGCAGCCCAGCGGCCGGCGTCCCTTCAAGAGGTAGGTCCGTGGCAAAACCAGAACTCGGCAATAAACATCAGTGTCAGAATTGCGGCGCGAGATTTTTCGATCTGAACAAGAATCCTATCACCTGCCCGAAGTGCGGAACGATCTTCCAGCCGACGGCGCTCTCGCGCGCGGCGCAGAGGGCGGCCGCGGCGGATGACGACGAACCCGACGTTGTCGCGGGCGCCGAGCTCGTGACGCTGGAGGACGCCGACGCTGACGCCGACAAGATCGCCGTCGTCGTCGACGATGACGTCGAGATCGAGGTCGCCGACGACACCTTCCTTGAAGAAGAGGAAGAGGACAACGACGATGTCGTCGATCTTATCGACGGCGAGCCGGAAGACGACGAAGAGCGTTGAGGTTTCGCTTGTGCGGGCGGTGGGATGCGGCTATACACCGGCCCTCGCCCGCCGGCTTGCCCGGCGGCGGCGCGGATAAACGCCGCGCCCGGCGTCCGGCCCAAACGGACGATGCGGGACCATTTGCATGAAAATGCGATATGGGAATGGGGCCATAGCTCAGTTGGGAGAGCGCTTCAATGGCATTGAAGAGGTCGTCGGTTCGATTCCGTCTGGCTCCACCATAACATTCGTCAAATCACGATTAACCGCGCTGCCGGACGAAGGCTCCGGGCGCGCGGAGCCGTTTCAGCAAAACGCCTTACGCGACGTCGATCCGATAAGCCCGCCGCGCCTGGCCCGCCGTAAGATAGAATCGCTCGCCCGCCCGATAGGCCGCGTTCCCCGTCACAACTTCGAATTCATACATCGCGGCGCCGCGTTCGGGGGCGCTGCCCGCCTCCACCGCCGACTTGCCGAGCATGCGAACGCTCTTCGGCAACCGGCTCAAAAGCGCGCCCGGCTTACTGAATTCAAGGGCTCCGGCACCTCGATCAAACATCATCGTCTATCCTCGTCCATGGGTCCACCTGACGCCTATAAATCCTCTCCGGCTCCACGAAATCAAATTGTCATTTCCGATCTCATGATGCATTTTATGCATCATGGAGCTGCAGTGGATCGATGATTTCCTCGCCCTGTGCCAGACGCGCAATTTCACCCGCGCGGCGACGGCGCGCTGTACGACGCAATCCGCTTACAGCCGCCGCGTGCAAAGGCTGGAGGAATGGCTGGGCGCGCCTCTGTTCTACCGGGAATCGCGTCCCGTCACCCTCACTCCCGCCGGAGAGGAGTTTCTGACGCGCGCGCCACGTCTGCGTGAAGACATGTTCGACGCCCGCCGCGCGGTGTTGAGCACATCGAGCCACTTCAGGAAAACGCTGCGCATTTACACGACCAACACCCTCGCCGCCACGATCCTTTCTTCGTGGCTGATCGAAAACAGGCTGGAGAACTACTCGCTGATCGTCGCCTCGATCGCGGGCTGCCGCGAGGCGATCAAGCGCCGGCACGCCGATATCGCCCTCGTCCCCCACTTCGACGGCGCCGATGCGCTGGCGGATTTCGAGGTTCAGGAAATCGGCGCGGATCGGCTCATCCTCGTCGCCGCTCCGGCGCAAAAACACGCCGCGACCCTCAATGACAACAGGCTGAATGGCGCGCTGATGGTCTACACGCCCGGCACGACTTACGGCATGCAAATCGCCGCTATGCTGGACAGGCATCGCATCGAGATTCAGGACGCGCCTGTGTGCGAAAGCGCATCGGCTGAGGCGTTGCTTGCGCAGGTCAAAGCGGGACTGGGATCGGCCTGGATCCCGGAAATCCTGCTGCGCGACGGCGAACTCATACGCTGCGCCGCGCCGGCCTATTTCGATATCGCCTACACGATCCTGTTGCTCAAACCGCGGCGCGAGCGGAGCGAGAGCAACGCCGGATAGGTGCGCGATTAATCGTTTGCATGCCCGATGTCCAAATCGACCGGTCGTTCCTTTCCCGCCTCGACCTTTGTCTGGAAATAGGCAGGGAAGGCGCTTAGAATTGGAAATGTCGCGCTCGCGCAGCCGCTGGCTGCTTCGCGCGTTCGTTCTGGCGGAGCGCGACCTCCGCTGTGGACGCGGGAAGACGAGAGGCGAGCACTCCGTTCATGCCAGTTGGAGAGATGCAATGTTGACGCTTTTCCGCACAACCCTTCGCCTCCGCCGCCCTCTGCGCCGCAGCAGCGCTCGCCGCCGGGGCGCCTGCAACCCCCGGCCAAACATCCAAGGGCGCCGGCCTCGTCGACGGCAAGGGAATGAGCCTTTACACCTTCGACAAGGATGCAGCCGGCAAATCAGCTTGCAACGGCCCATGCGCCGCCCTGTGGCCGCCGCTGCCAGCGGTTGCCGGCGCCGCCGCCACAGGCGACTGGACTGTCGTCTCGCGCGGCGACGGGTCCGCGCAGTGGGCTTACAAAGGCAAGCCGCTTTACACCTTTACGAAGGACGGAAAGCCAGGCGACGCCGATGGCGACGGCTTCAAGGACATTTGGCATCTCGCAAAGCCATAGCCGACCTTGCGCGCGTCACACATGCGGCGCCTGCAACGGCCTTGCTGTCCAAACGTCTGAAGCTGGAACGATTTCTCGTCGACCGAATGATCCCTTCGGTCCGACAACGTTCTAGCCAGTCGGCGAGGCGACCGCGTCGGGGCGCGCGGCCAGCGCGCGGCGCCATTCCGCGATGGCGTTCAGCGCGCGTTCCGGCCGCTCGGTCAGGGGCGCGAGGCGCCCCGGATAGACGGCGCCGGAATTGCCGTCGAGGGACAGAAAATCACCTTCGTCGAACAGCGCCCCGCCGATGCGGCACTGGCGCTTTTCGAGATCGATCTCGAGCCCCTCGCAGCCGACGAGGCAGACCTTGCCGAGCTGGCGCGCCACGACCGCCGCATGGGAGGTGCGCCCGCCCGAGGCGGTGAGGATGCCGGCCGCCAGCGCCATGCCCTCGATATCCGTCGTCGCCGTATCGCGCCGCACGAGGAGCGCCGGTTCGCCTTCCGCCGCGACGCGTTTTACCGCTTCGACATCCAGCGCGATAGCGCCTGTCGCGACGCCGACGCCCGCCGCCAGCGCCGTCGCCAGAGGCTCCGGCTGCGGCTCTGCGAAGCGGGTGCGGACGACGCCCTGAAGATCGATGCCTTCAAGCCGTTCAAGCGCCTCTGTGGCGCTTAGTAGCCCCTCGGCGACCATATCCGCGGCGATTGTCAGCGCCGCCCAATCGGTGCGTTTCGCCCGCCGCGTTTGCAGCAGGAACAAGGTTCCCGACTGTATGGTGAACTCGAAATCCTGCGCGTCGCGAAACAGCGCTTCGAGCTCGCGGCAAATCTCGTTCAATCGCGCGAAGACGGCCGGCATCGCGGCGCGGAGCCTGTCATGGTCACCAAGGCGCTGGCGTCCGGCGACGACATCCTCTCCCTGCCCGTTGAACTGAAAGTCATAATAGAACTCGCGCGCGCCGGTCGCCGGATCGCGGGTGAAGCCGACGCCGGAGCCCGAGGCGCCGCCGGCGTTGCCGAACACCATGGCCTGCACCGTCACCGCCGTGCCGCTCAACCCACTGAGGCCGTTCAGACGGCGATAGCTGACGGCCTTTGGCGCGTCCCATGAGCGAAACACCGCCGCCGCAGCCGCCGCGAGCTGCTCGTGCGGATCGACGGGAAAATCGCGTCCCGCCAGCGTGCGGTAGCAATCCAGCATGGAAAGCGTCAACGCCCGCAAGGCGCGATGATCGAGTTCGCGCTCGCTTGCGGCGTCCTCGCGCTGAAGCGCCGCGGCGACCAGTGCGTCAAAGGGCGCCGTCGGCAAATCCGCCACCACCTCGGCATAGCCCTGCACCAGACGCCGATAGCTGTCCCAGGCGAGGCGCGGGTTGCCTGTGAGGCCGATCAGCGCCTCGACGGTATCTCCGTTGAGGCCGACATCGAGAACCGTCTCCATCATGCCCGGCATGGAGGCTGCCGCGCCCGAGCGGACCGAGACCAGCAGCGGCCGCCGCGAGCCGCCGAATTTGAGGCCGCTAGCGATTTCGAGCCGGGCGACGCCATTCGTAAGCGCCTGGCGCATCGCCGTCTCCCGGGCGGGTCCATCGCGAAGGCGCCAGTCCGTCGGCAACACGAAAGCCGGCGGCACAGGCAGTCCCGCCTGCGCGAGGCGCATCAAATTCCAGGCCTTGTTGCCCACTTCCGTCGGGCCGCCCTTCGCGAGCGGCGCCTGCGGCAGGATGAGATAGAGATCAACCATCGATCACATTCCCGACCACTTGCCCGACCACTTGCCCGAGCACATGTTCATGCAGGATCAGGCTGGCGTGCTTCAACGCATCCGCCGCCTCCTCGAGCCGTTGGCCGATGGCGGAAAAAAGATGCAGCTGGCGGAAATCGCGCGCATGCTGCACCGCGCTCGCCTCAAGCGCGCGCTGCGCGTCGTCGGCCTGATGCTCAAGGGCGCCCAAACGGTCGATCGCGGTAAGAAAATCCTCCATCTCGGCGTCGCTCCCGGCGCCGCCGATCCGGCTTGCATGGGCGAGCGCCTTGATCCATTCCTGCGCGGCCTCGGCGAGAAGATCGGCGAGGATCTGCAACGCCTCCAGCGGCTTGCCCTGGAGAACGTCGAGACCGATGAGAGACACCGCATCCTCCAACTCGTCCGCCGCATCGTCCGCCGTCTGCAGGAGGCGCAGAAACACCGCATAATCGGGACGGCGCGCCACGGCCTCGCGCGCGCCGATGACCAGCCTGTCCGCGTCATGCTCGAAATTGCGCGCCCGCTTGGCGCGTTTTCCGGCGTCGCCTGAGCTCGGCTGCAGCGCGTCGCGCGCGAGGCTCGCCAGTTCGAAGACGAGACCGGCGTGATCGGCTGCCAGCCGCAAAAGCTGCCGCGCTTCATTGCTGAAATGGGCGGCGAGCGTCACCTTGATGCGATCCTGGATCAGCGCGCTGGATTGGCCAGCGACCAGCCCCTCCGTCACTGTCCTGAAAACGAAGCGCAGGAACTCCAGCGTCGGCGCATCGCCGAGAACGTCGCACAGGCGGTCGCCGAAATGCATCGCGGATCCGGCTGTCGCCTCGATCGCCTGATTGACCAGCCGCGCGCCGCCAAGCTCCAGAAATCCACGATGTCCGATCTCGCGATCCGCCGCCCAGCGCAAAAGCGCGAGGCGATCCGCTCCGCGCAAAAACCCGCGCAACTGCTTGCGCGCGCGGTTCCAGTCGATCAGGAACACAAGGCGCGAACCGAGGTAGATCAGATAATCGCGGCAGGCCTGTTCGCTCTCCGCCTCGACGCGACCGGTCGCCAGATAGAACGCGCTTCCACTGCCAAGCACGTCCGTGCGCTCCTTTTCCCAGACCACCTTCTGCGATTTCAGCATGTCCTGGAAGAAGGCGAGCCGTTCAGCGTGCACATCGGTGTAGGCGACGCTGACCGTCAGCCCCTCCACATGGATGACGATCACATGCGCGTCGGTGGTGCCGATGTCGTTCTGGATCACCAGCCGGCCGCCTGTGCGGGTGGCCGTGGCGTCAAGGCCGGGATGGTTGAATTTCAGCTTCGCGGTGCGATTGATCCCGGCCATGAAGGCCAACACCAGCGGGCGATCCGCTTCGGTGAGATTATAGGCGGCGGCGCCGTCCAGCGTCTCCTCCGCCAATGCCGCCTGCATGACGTTGAGCCTTTTGTGCAGATCCATGACGAGCCGATGCAGACTGTCCGCGCCGCCCTGCCCCGCCTGCATCATCGCAGAGATGGCGACAGGATCGAAACAATCATCCTCTCCTTTCGGAAGCGCCGCGAGTAGCTTGTCGAGCCGCGCGGAGAAATCGCCCGGCGTCGCGGCGAGAACTGGCGCCGCCATCACGCGCATGTCATCCGCGATGCGCGCGAGGATCCGCGCGGCGCCCGGCGCGCTACAGGCGCTTCCCACCTTGCGCGCGCCAGCGACGGCGCCGTCGAGATCTGGATCGTCGATGCCGCAGGCGATGCGCTCACGCTTCAGCGTCGGCGCGCTTTGCTCGGGATGCTCGGCATGCGCCAACGCCATCTGCAACAGCGAGAAGGCGTATTTCAACCGGTCATTGGCCGCGAGCGCCGCGTTGAGGCGCATCGCGGGCTGCAATTCGCTCTCGCCGATCGCGTCCAGTATCTGGGATTTCATTTTGGCCCTCTGTTCTCTGCCTGGCTACATCCTGTCGGAACGCGCGGACGGGGCATTACATGCCCCAGCGCCGCACAAACCAGCTTTTGACGAGATGGGTGAGGATTGCATAGGAAAGCAGGAAGCCGCCGACAAAAGCCCAATAAAGCGGCGGCAACGCGCTGAAATGCAGCGCCTGCCGCATCCATGGAATATTCGGCAGCGCGACGCCGACGACGCAAATCAGCAATGAGGTTATCATCAGCGCCGTGCTGGCGCGGCTCTGCAGAAAGGGAATTTTGGCGGTGCGAATGATGTGGATGATGAGCGTTTGCGTCAGCAGCGATTCGACGAACCAGCCGGTCTGGAACAGGGCAGGATCGCTCCAGGCGTTGAAGACATAAAGCATCGTGAAGAAAGTCGCATAATCGAAGATCGAGCTGATCGGCCCGATGAAGATCATGAACTTGAAGATGTTGCCGATGTCCCATTTGCGCGGGACGGCGAGATATTCCGCGTCTACATTATCCGTCGGGATCGCCGTTTGCGAAAAATCATAGAGAAGATTGTTGGTCAGCACCTGAATCGGCAACATCGGCAGGAATGGCAGGAAGATGCTTGCGCCAAGCACGCTGAACATGTTGCCGAAATTCGAGCTGGCGCCCATTTTGATGTATTTCGTGATGTTGCCGAAAACCTTGCGCCCCTCGATGACGCCCTCCTGCAACACCATGAGGCTCTTTTCGAGCAGGATGATGTCGGCCGATTCCTTGGCGATGTCGACGGCGGTGTCGACCGATACGCCGACATCGGCGGCTTTCAGCGCGGGGCTGTCGTTGATGCCGTCGCCGAGAAAGCCGACGACATGGCCCCCGGCGTGAAGCACGCCGATGACGCGGGCCTTCTGCGCCGGCGAAACCTTGGCGAAGACCACAACCGATGGCGCAAGTTCGGCCAGTTCGGCGTCGCTCATTGTCTCCATCTCGGGACCAAGGACGATGCGGTCGACATCGAGCCCAACCTCGCGGCAGATTTTACGGGTGATGACCTCATTGTCGCCGGTGATGATCTTGACCATCACCCCTGATCTATTGAGCGCCGTGATCGCGGGACCGGCGCTTTCCTTCGGCGGGTCGAGGAAGGCGATATAGCCGAGCAACGTGAGATCGCTTTCGTCGGCGACGGAAAACTCCTGCTCGAGGCTAGGCATCTCCTTGTAGGCGACCGCGACGACGCGGAATCCATCCTCGTTCAGCTCTTTCGTCTCGGCCTGCGCCTGGGCGAGATGGCTCGCGTCCAGCACGCCCAGTTCAGAGCCGAGTTCGTAATGTTTGCAGACGGAAAAAATCTCCTCGACGGCGCCCTTGCAGATGAGGACGCGGGTGGCGTCCTCCCGCGTCAGGATCACCGACAGGCGCCTGCGCACGAAGTCGAACGGAATTTCGTCTGTCTTTTGGTACCGGTGTTGCAGATGAAGGTTCTTGCCCAATTCGGCATGTTGCAGGACCGCGACGTCGAGCAGGTTCTTCAGGCCCGACTGGTAATGGCTGTTCAGATAGGCGAATTCGAGCACGCGTTCGCAGTCATTGCCGCGAATGTCGAGGTGCCGTTTGAGAATGATGCGATCCTGCGTCAGCGTGCCCGTCTTGTCGGTGCACAGGACATCCATCGCGCCAAAATTCTGAATGGCGTGAAGGCGCTTCACGATGACCCGCTTTTTCGACATCGCCATCGCGCCCTTGGCGAGATTGACGGTGACGATCATCGGCAGCATTTCCGGCGTCAGGCCAACCGCGACGGCGACGGCGAATAGAAGCGCCTCCAGCCAATCCCCCTTTGTGAAGCCGTTGATGAGGAAAACGGCGGGCGCCATCACCATGATGAAGCGGATCATCAGCCAGGTGAAACGATTGATCCCCTTGTCGAAACTGGTCAGCTCGCGCTGTCCGGCGATCTGGTCGGCGAGCTGGCCGAAATAGGTTTTCGCGCCGGTGTGGGCGATCACGCCAATGCCAAATCCGCTGACCACGCTCGCGCCCATAAAGCAGAGGTTCGGCAGGCCGAAAGGATCGGCGATCTCGCCATCGGGCGGCAGCGCTGACTTTTCCGACGGCATGGCCTCGCCGGTCAGCGCCGCCTGGTTGACGAAGAGGTCGGTGGCGCTGATGAGCCTCATATCCGCCGGGATCATGTCGCCGGCCGAGAGCCGCACGATATCGCCGGGAACGAGCTGATCGATCGCGATCTCGGCGAAACCCTGGGATAGATCCTCCGTTGCGGCGATAGCGCCGCCGCGCCGTTTGACGCTTGCCGTCGTCTTCACCATGGCGCGCAGTTTCGCGGCGGCGTCGTTGGAGCGATGCTCCTGGATAAAGGCGGTGGTGATCGCGAGGACCACCATGATGAGGATGACGATCGAGGCGCGGAAGTCGCCCAGAAAATAGGAAACCGCCGCAAGCGAAAGCAGCAGCGCGTTCAGGGGGTTTCTGGCGCGCCCCCATAACTCCCCGACGATGCTGGGGCGCCCTTCCTTGGCGATCAGATTGTGACCGCCCGACGCCAGTCTCGCCGCCGCTTCAGCGGCGTCCAATCCGTCCGGCGACGCGCGGAGCATCGACCAGACCGCGTCCTCATTGGCGCGGCTCAATTGGAGAATCTCGCCCGTCAGACGAAGGTCGGCCTCTTTCAACGATAGATGATGTCCCGACATCGCCGGGGAAGACTTATTCATGGCGCCTCCGACCTGCGCCGATCGCAGCATGCGTTGATCGATCCTGCGCATCGAGAGTCATCGACGAAACAGGCGTGGGCGAAAAGCGCAACCGAGGCGCAGACGTCGAGGTCCGCGCCATCATCGCCGAACCGGCTTGAACACACCTTGACCGAACGCAAGCGTAGCACCGGCTAATTGTCCCTTGCCGGCCTCAAAAATTCAGCCGCTTTGCGCCGCCACCGCACGAAAGCGGATCAACGCGAGGAAAAGAAAGAATCCGCCGACCAGCGCGACAAAGAGGAAATGCGGCCACACCACGGAAAAATCGGCTCCGCGAAACAGGATGGATTGGGCGAAGGACACAAAATGCGTCGAAGGTGACGCCATCATGACAGTGCGCAGCGCGGCCGGCATGGATTCGAGCGGCGTATTGCTGCCCGAAAGGATGTTCATCGGCATCGCGACGAGGATATAGAGCAGACCGAGCTGCGGCATCGTCCGTGCGATCGTCGCCAGGAAAATTCCGATGGCTGTCGCAAAGAAGAGATAGATCGCGACGCCGCCGATGAACAAGGGCACGGAGCCAGACGATAGGGATCTTCAGGAGCGAGCGCACGACGATTTCGAGCGACAGTCCGGCGGCGATGGTGATCACCAGGCCGTTCGCCCAGATTTTCGACATGGCGATCTCGAAAGGCGTTACGGGCATGACCAACAAATGGTCCATGGTGCCATGTTCGCGCTCCCGGATGATGGCGGCCCCCGCCAGAATGATCGCAAGCATCGTCACATTATTGACGATGCCCATGACGCCTGTGAACCAGGACGTCGTGACATTGGGGTTGAAGGCCACGCGCACCGCGAGTGTCACCGGCGAGTTCGGACTATTTTGCGAAGGCGGCCGAACCCAGCCCTCGTTGCGGGACACGAAATTCTTGATCTCGGTCGTGAGGATCTGCGGCAGATAGCCGGAGCCGAGCCCGGCCTGCACCATCGCGGTGGCGTCAATATTGACCTGGACCTGCGGGCTGCGCCCGGCGAGGACATTGCGTTCGAAATTCGGCGGGATCACGATGACGAAGGTGTATTTCGCCGTATTCATCAGGTGGTCGACGTCCTGCTCGGCGATCATCGCCGGAGGCCTGAAATAGGGCGGCAGCAGGGCGCTGATGATCTGGCGCGACAGAGCGGAGCCATCTTCGTCGACGACGCCGACGGATGCGTTGCGTAACTCCTGAACGCTGCTCTGCCCTTGCACGAGAATCGCGAAAGAGAAGGTGTAGATGACAAGCCCGAGAAGCACGAAATCGCTGAAGAAACTGCGAAGCTCCTTCGTTCCGAGCCAGAAAATATTGCTCAGCTTGGCCATTGCAAAGCGCCCTAACCTTCCTGCTTGCGCAGGAAAAACAGGCTGAGGAGCGTCAAAATCGGGATGAAGGCGGCCACCTGCAGGATGCTGACGTAAAGATCTGGAAATCCGAGGCCTTTCGTAAACGCGCCGACGCTGATCCTTAGGAAATAGGTCATCGGAAACCCGCGCCCCATGATGGCGGGAGGCCCGACCAGCGACGAGACCGGCACGAGCATTCCGGAAAAAGTGGTCGCCGGCAGGATGGTGAGGATGGCGGTCCCGAACAGCGCCGCGATCTGCGTCCGGCAGAACGCCGAAATCAACATGCCGATGCCGGTCGTCGCCGTGACATAGAGCAAGGCGCCGACGAACAGCGCCGGAAAGCTTCCCTTGATGGGAACGCCAAAGGCGAAGATGGCGATCAGGCACAAAATCCCGAAATTGACCATGCCGATGGCGATGTAGGGAAGCTGCTTGCCAAGCAGAAATTCGATGCGGGTGACCGGCGTGACGTAAAGATTGGTGATCGAGCCAAGCTCTTTCTCGCGCACGATCGCGAGGGCCATCAAGATCGCCGGTATCATCACGAGCAGAAGCGCGAGCGTCCCCGGCGCCTGGGCGTAGATGCTTTCGAAATCCTGATTGTAAAGGAATCTTGTCTCGATGATCGCCGATGTCGCCGGGTTTGCGCCGGGCCTGCCGAACATGGCGATATCCTTGTTGCGCAGGGCGTCGCGCGTGGCGTCGGAAGTGGCGGCTGCGGTCTGCCCCTCGCGCTGACCGAGATTTGACAGGTATTGCTTATGGACCGCCTGCAAATAGCCGCGGATTGTCTCTGCCCGGAACGGCATGGCGCCGTCGACCCAGGCGCCGACGGCGACCGGCGCGTTCTTCTTGACGTCGCGGCCGAAATCCGGCGGAATCTCGATCGCCGCGGTGATGTCTCCCGATTGCAGACGCTTTTCGAGATCGGCCTGATCGCGGATCGGCGCCTTCTCGATAAAATATCGCGAGCCGCGCAGTTCTTCGAGATAGGCCCTGCTCACCGATGAATTGTCGCGGTCGAGAACAGCGAAAGAGAGATTGTCCACGTCGGTTGAAATGCCGACGCCAAAGACCGTCATGAGAAAAGCCGTGCCGAGCAGCGCGAACCCCATCCGGATGGGATCGCGCAAGATTTCCAGTCCCTCGCGAATGGTGTAGGCGAACAGCCGGCGAAGGCTGAAAGACGGCGGCCTTGCGCCTGGCGCCGCGGACTCCGCCTGCGCCACGGCCGGCAGGCCGGGCGGCGACGGCGCGGCGTCTTTTTGAAGCCTCGCGCGGCGTTCGCCTCCTCAAGATAGGCGATAAAGGCCTCCTCGAGATTGGCGCAGCCCCGCGCCTTGACGAGATCCGCCGGCGATCCCATCGCAAGCGGCCTGGCCCGCGTCCATCAAGGTGACGCGATCGCAGCGGGCGGCCTCATTCATGAAATGCGTCGATACGAAAATCGTCACGCCCTGATTGCGCGATAGATCGACGAGAAGCTCCCAGAATTCGTCGCGCGCAAGCGGGTCGACGCCCGAGGTCGGCTCGTCGAGAATGAGAATTTCCGGCGCATGCACGATGGCGACCGCCAGCGACAGGCGCTGGCGGATGCCAAGCGGAAGGTCGCCGGCGTTCTGATCGAGATAGGGCGCGAGTCCGAAACGCGCGACGAGTTCGCCGACGCGGGCCTGCGCCTGCGCACGCTCGATGTGGAACAGACGCGCATGCAGATTGATGTTCTGGCGGACCGTCAGCTCCGTATAGAGCGAAAAGGATTGCGACATATAGCCGACGCGGTAACGCGCCTTCATATCAGCAGCGGCGAGCTGCTGGCCGAACAGGAAGGCTTCGCCGGAGGTTGCCGGAAGCAGCCCGGTCAGCATCTTCATCGTCGTCGTCTTGCCGCAGCCATTGGAGCCGAGGAAGCCGAAGATCTCGCCCCGCTCGATCGAGAAGCTGACATGATCGACCGCCGTGAACGCGCCGAACCGCCGCGTCAGCTCCCGCGCCACGATGACCGGCGGGCCATCGCTGCGCGCGAGCGGCGGAATTGAGAACGCCTTGCGCCCGCGCCGCCGCTCTTCCGGCAGCAGCGCGATAAACGCCTCTTCGAGGGAGGCCGATCCCGTCCGCGCCTCGATCTCTCCCGGCGTTCCCGTGGCGAGCACGCGGCCGGCGTCCATCGCGACCAGCCAGTCGAATTGCTCGGCCTCCTCCATATAGGCGGTCGCGGTGATGACGCTCATGCCCGCCCGCCCGGCGCGCATGCGCGCGATGAGGCTCCAGAACTGGCGCCGCGAGAGCGGATCGACGCCCGTCGTCGGCTCATCGAGGATGAGGAGGTCGGGATCATGGATCAGCGCGCAACAAAGGCCGAGCTTCTGGCGCATGCCGCCCGAAAGCTTGCCCGCCAGACGATCGGGGAAGGGATCGAGACCGGTCGCCTTGAGGAGTTCCGCGATGCGGCCCTCCCGCTCGTCCCGCGTCTGGCCGAAGAGGCGCCCGAAAAAGTCGATATTCTCGCGCACGCTGAGTTCTGGATAGAGGTTCTTGCCGAAGCCCTGCGGCATATAGGCGATGCGCGGGCAGATGTCGGCGCGGTGGCGCGACGCGCCAATGTCGCCGCCAAGCACAAAACCGCGCCGTCCTGGATGCGGCGGGCGCCGGCGACGAGGCTTATAATCGACGATTTGCCGACGCCATCCGGCCCGATCAGCCCGACCATGCAGCCGGCTGGAAACGTCAGGCTCACATCGTCGAGCGCGATCCGCCCGCCATAGCGCAACGAAACCCGAGAAAGCGCGGCGACCGCGTCCGGCGCGAGGCCTGGCGCGGCGCGCGGCGCGAGGTTCTCCGGGAGGTTCATGGCGCCGGTGGCGGCGGCGCCGGCAGCCACGCCGGCCACGCGGCCTTCGGATCGACGCGCACATAGGCGAGCCCAGGCAATCCCGTCCGCACATCGGCGGCGTGCGCGCGCAGGATGGTCGGGATCGATCCGCACCTTGACGCGGAACATCAGCTTGTCGCGCTCGCTTTTGGTCTCGACCGCCTTCGGCGTGAATTGCGCCTGCGTCGCGACGAAGGAGACATGCGCGGGAATGGCGCGTTTCGGATAGGCGTCGAGCACGATTTTGGCGTCCGATCCGACTTTGGCGCGGCCGGCGTCGGAGGTTGGCAGATAGACGTCCATATAGACGTCCGAAATATCGAGCAGGGTGAACACTTTGCCGCCGGCCGGCAAAACTTCGCCGACATTGGCGATACGGTACTGGATGCGACCGACGGTCGGCGAGACCAGCGTATTGTCCGCGATATTGACCTTGTAAAGCTCGACGTCGTGGCTCGCGGCGTCGAGCGCATTCTGGGCCTGTCCGACGCGGGCGTTGGCGGCGTTCAAAAGCGCGAGCGCGCCATTGAGGGACTGCCGTCGCTGGTCGAGCAACTCGTTCGTCGCGTAGCCGCGCGCGACGAGGGTCGCCGTGCGATCGATCTGCTGCTGCGCCAGCGTCGCCTGCGACTGCTGCTGTACGACATTGGCGTTCGCCTCCTCCAGGCTGCGCTGGGCCTGCTGAACCTGCGCCTCGGACTTTTTGAGCGAGGCTTCGAGGTCGCGCACGTCCATGCGCGCGACGACCTGCCCAGCGCTGACGAGATCGCCCTCATCGACCAGCAATTCCGCGACGCGCCCGGCGAATTTCGTGTCGACGTCGATTTCCTGCGCCTCGATGCGGCCATTGCCCGACACGATGCCGTCAGGCAGTTGCGCCAGATGCTGGCGCCACCAATTGAAACCGCCGACGCCGGCGCCGGCGCAAATCAGGGCCACGACGAGAAGCACCTGCCAGCGCGGCTTCCGGCGCGGCGGCGCGACAGGCTCCGGCGCGGCCGGAAGTCTCTGCGGCGCGGGCACGAGAGCGCGAGAGGACGCCGCCGCGGCCGCTGGCGCATCATCCGGCGTTGCCGCGCATTGCGGATCGGGGGTATCTGCAGGTTTCGTCGGCACGCGCGCTCCAATCGGGGAAATCGACCGCACCGCACGTTAAGGCTTTAACGGCCCGGCCGCCAAGCGAACGCATCAAAGGCCGCGCTGGAGCCCGCCGGCGCGCCTTCATATTGTCGTGATGGACGCCCTCCGCCGACAGGCGGATTATTTCTTTTCGAGCGGCTTTTGAGCGGGCTTTGGCGGCGGCGCAGCGGCGGGCGGAGACGCAGCGGCGGGCGGCGGCGCGGTCGGCGCGGTTTGACCCAGCCCGACAGAAACGCCAAACAGGCGCCATTGTCCGTTCACGGGCGCATAGAGAAGATCAAAATTGATCTGCGTCGGCGCGGAGGGAAAGAAGCCCGTCATGTGCATCATGCCGTCGGCGCCGATCTCGGGCAGCAGCGTCAATTGCGGATCGATCGCGGCGACGCCGGAAAGATCGAGATTGTCGCGCCGCAGCCCAGCGAAGATTTCGCCGAGCCGGGCCGCGGTGTTGGTCTGGAAGCCCGGCGCGCCGAGATCGCGCAACACCGTGTAATTACCAGTCTTGTTGGCCTGATCCAGCGCGATCAGCGTCGAGCGCACCAGGATCAGCACGCCATTGCGGTCGATCTGCGCGGGTTTTCCCGGCTGCTGCGCGATCGCATGACTGAAGCCCGCCGCCAGTAGAAACGAGAGCGCGACAACCCGCAGGCCAAGGTTAGTTTTTACCATGCTACCGTCATGCTTTTCTCGATGCCATTGTTACGCCCGCGCGGGCGGTTGCCCCATTCGCGGTGCTGTTCGCGCTGGTCGCAAGCATGAAGCCGCGGGAGAGCGCGCCGGTCGGTAAAACTGCGCTGCAGGCGCCCCAGCGGCCGGCCTTCGTGGACGCGCTCAAAGCTATGCGTCTCGCCCGAAATTGCCCGGCCATGCGCGGAATCTCATCTAGAATCGTCGAAGTATTAATTAAACCAAAGGCGATCGGTTTTGCCGAGGCAAGACATGTTTATGGAACGCGACCCGATGCCCGCCATATGTGGCGCAAAAGCCACGATCCGCCGTCGGCTGCAAAACAGGACGCGGACGGCCAATCGCTGGATAGGGCGTCATAGTCTCAAGCCGCCGGCCATAACCAGGCGGCGCCGCGGACTCCGCTCGAGTCGCCATGCGCTGCGCGAAACACCGGCGTCTCGACGCCATCCGAAAAGGCGTAGCGCGCGATCAGCGCGGGCAGTCCGTCGTAAAGCCGCGCGATATTGGAGAGACCGCCGCCAAGCACAATGACATCGGGATCGACGATGTTGATCACAGACGCCAGTCCGCGCGCTAACCGGTCAGAGAAGAGGTCAAGGCACGCGACGGCTGCAGGCTCGCCGGCTTCGGCCGCCGCCGCGATCGTCTCAGCATCGCGCGCGATGCCGGTTTGCTCGATATAATTGCGTGCGAGCGATGGTCCGGCGAGGAACGTCTCGATGCATCCCGTCTTGCCGCAATAGCAAGCCGGACCCGGCAGTTCGTCGGCGCGCGGCCAGGGCAGCGAATTATGCCCCCACTCCCCGGCGATGCGGTTGCGGCCGGAAACCAGCTTGCCGTCGACGACGAGGCCGCCGCCGACGCCAGTCCCGAGGATCACGCCGAAGACCACGCGCCCGCCCGCCCCGGCGCCGTCCGCCGCCTCCGACAACGCGAAGCAGTTTGCGTCATTCTCGATCCGCACCGGGCGTTTGAGCAGCTCCGACAGATCGCGGTCGAGCGGCCTGCCGTTGAGGACCGTGCTGTTGGCGTTCTTGATCAGGCCGGTCTTCAGCGACAAGGCGCCCGGCGTCGCGACGCCGACGCTGCCGATTTCACCGGTCCGCGCCTCGACCGATGCGACCAGCGCGGCGATGGCGGCGAGCGTCCCGGCATAATCGCCGGCCGGCGTCGGCGCGCGCAGGCGAATCGTGATCGCGCCGGCCGCGTCCAGCGCAGCGGCCTCGATTTTTGTGCCGCCGAGATCAATCCCGATTCGCATGTCCGACGACGCCCTGCCCCACAAATCCCTATACGCGAAAGGCCCACGCGGAGGCAAAACGAAAGGCCGGCGCTGAGCCGGCCTTTCCTCATCGAAAAATGCGCCCGCGCGAGAGCGGGAGAAAAAGTGGAAGCTGGCTTTCCGTCCGCATCTCGCTCAAAAACCTTAGAATCGATCATGTTCACGATTTTGAATTGATTCAATCCAAAGTCTTCGTGCTCTAATGGCCGCTGCGGTCCGAGCCCCGGCTCGCCTCGAACAGGAACCAGGTGCGGCGCTCGGATTCGTCGATATAGACTTCGAGAATGCTCGTCGTCGCCGAGTTGTTCTGCTTGCTGGCGACTTCATGCGCCGCGCGGAGCGACGCCGTGAAGGATTTATTGTCGTTCACCAATTCGTCGAGCATGTCAGCCGGCGACACGAAGGCCGCGTTATTATCCTTGATGCGCGTGAGCGTAGCGATCTCGCCGAGCGAGTGCAGGGTCGTCCGGCCGAGCTTGCGCGAGCGCTCCGCCAGCGGATCGATAATGGCGAAGATCTGGTCGCTCTGTTCGTCGAGCAACAGATGATAATCGCGGAAATGCGGCCCGCTCATATGCCAGTGGAAATTCTTTGTCTTCACGTAAAGCGCGAAGGCGTCGGCCGCCAGCTTGTTGAGCTCGGCGGCGATTGCCGCCGTCGCGTTGTCGCCGAGATCGGAAGGGGTCGAAAGAGCCTTGATCGTCGTATCATCCGCCCGCGCGGGCTTGGTTGAAGTCGTCATGTTTTCGAAACTCCGGTTCCGGTGCCGCCGATGGCGCGGCCTCCGTTGGAACGCCGCGCCTGCGTCAACTGTTCCGAAGCGAAGCCTTCGCCCAATCAGCGCGCCGCGATGGCGGCGCTTGTCGCATCAATATGCGCGACGAGCGCGGGATCAAGCGCGAGGCCATGCGCCAGCGCCTGCAGGAAGGCTTTCTCCTGCGGGCTGCGCGCGATGAGATGCGCAGCGGCATAGACCTGCAGCCCGAGCTCCTTCGCGCCGCCAACCGCTTTCACAATATCGTCAACAGACGCGGGATGCTGGATCTCGCCCTCGAGAAATTGCACGGCGCCGGCTTCGAGCCCCGCCGCCTTCAGGCCGTCGAGGATCTGGCCGCGCTGGGCGGCGTCGACATTGCCGTCGGCGGCGGCGGTGGCGATGAGCGTGCGCACGAGAAGCAGCGTCGTGTCATGCGAATGGGCCTGTTCGCCGAAGGCGGTTTCTGCCGGCGGCGCGGTCAATTGCTCGAGGCCCGGCACGCCCGCCGTCAGCGGTTTGCCCTCCTGGTAATTCTGGAACGCCTTATAGGCGAGCCCGCCGATAGCGGCGAGACCGCCGAGCTTGACGAGTCCGCCCGTCGTCGCCCGCCCGCCAGGGGTGCCGATCAAGAGCGCCGCGAGGCCGCCGAGCGTCGCCAGCGTGCCGACCGGATTTTGTTCGACCAGCTCCTTGGCCTTGCCAATATATTCTTCCGCCCCGGTCCCCTGCAATTTGGTCTGCGCCTGACCGAGCACGCCCGAGAGGGCGGAGGCGGTCTGGTCGGCAGCCTGCTTCGTGGCCGCTGTCGCCGTCGCCGCTGCTTCGCTCGCGGCCGCCTTGCCGCGCGCAATCGCGTCGTCGACGCTTGCCGCCGCTGCGTCGGCTCCGGGTCCGAGCTTGTTTCCGGCGAGGAGGTCCAAAAGCTGCTTTGCGTCAAACATTGCGTTCTCTCCCTTGATCCATCGCGACACTTTGTGAATTTTGGCGAATTTTGGCGATCCGGCGTCCGCGAGAAACTGGGGGCGGCGCTTCAATGCCGTTGAAAGTGCTTCAGAACCCGATCGTAATGATCTCTTGAGACAGCTCGACGACGCACCGTCCCAAGGCTTGACCCGATCGATTAGCCGATCGCTTGATCCGGCGCCGCGCCGCATCCGGCGCAGCTCGATAACGCCGCAGGCGCCGCCCGGGTTGCGCCGGATGCGATGCGGCGAACCGCATTGAAGGCAATCGCCTGGATCAAGTCAGGGTCACGAAGTCTTTTGCAGCCACGCGGAAGATTTCTGGAACAAAAGCGCCGTTCGGACATTCCTCAGCCCGGTCGCGGCGCATCCGGCGCGCCAGCGACGGCGGCGGACTCTTGACGTCGTGGGGCGCGTCGCGTCAACGCGTGGTTTTCTCAAGTTCCACGAATGACGCCAGGGAGGAATTCGCATGGGCAGCTTTCATGTGCTTACGAGCAGCGCCGAAATTCAGGAGTTTCCCGTCGTCCGCAAGATCGGCTTCGCCGACCTCGGGGACGCCCTCGTAGAAGGCTTCCGCGATTTCCGCGCCATGCCTTCCCATCTTTTCTTCCTTGCCGTCGTCTATCTCGTGATCGGGATCTTTCTCTTCCCCTCGACCTCCGGCCAGAACGCGCTTCCGCTGCTGTTCCCATTGCTTGCGGGTTACGCCCTGATCGGCCCTTTCGCCGCGATCGGGCTCTATGAGGTGAGCCGCCGGCGCGAACGGGGGCTGCCGCATTCCTTCGGCTACGCCTTCGGCGTCCTGCGCTCGCCGGCCCTGCCCTCAATCCTCGCCGTCGGCTTCACCCTGATGGTGATTTTGCTCTTGTGGCTGGCGAGCGTCCAGTCGCTCTATCAATCGCAGTTCGGGGTCTGGGCGCCGCAATCCTACAGACATTTCCTCGATCAACTCGTCGCCACCCCCGCTGGCCACAGGCTGCTCGCCCTCGGCTTTGGAATAGGCTTCATCTACGCCGTGATCGCCTTCAGCATCGGCGCGATTTCCTTCCCGCTCCTTCTCGATCGGGACGTCGGCGCGGCGATCGCCATCCTGACCTCCGTCAAGGCCGTTCTGAAGAACCCGCTAGTCATGGCCGGCTGGGCGCTCATCATCGCCGCCGCGCTCTTCGCCGGCATGGCGACGCTGTTCGTCGGCCTTGCGATCGCGACGCCGATTCTCGGGCATGCGACCTGGCATCTCTACCGCCGCCTCGTCGCGCCCGCGGGCGGCGAAGTGGCGTGATCGCGAGCGGCGGCGATCGCATTGCGCCGCCGGGTTGAAGATTGTTCGCCTGCGGGGCGCGCGGACCGGCGTGGCACGCGTTTCGCCTTTCGACTTAGCCATGTGATAAACTTCATTCATCATCCCTGCGGCGGCGCGCCCGGCGGCGGACCGCCGCTTTTGCGCGTCGAATATTTCGCGCGCATCCAAAATCGGAGACAGACTATGCAGGGGTTGACGCCGGAGGGCGAACGGATCGTGGGGGATATCGCGCAGCGGCACGGCTTCAGCACGGACGCCGCGACAAGCTTGTTGCGCGCGCTCGCCGCCGGCAATGGAACGCAGGCGCAGTTCAATCATCCCGAACTTGGCGGCATGGGGCAATGGTCGCAGGGCGGCATGATCATGATCGGCGACATGTTCAACAACGGGCTCAAGGCGCGGGTGGATTCGCTCTGCTGCGATCTCGCCGATCTCCTGCGCGGTCAGGACGTCTTCGCGCGCGCCCCCGAGCCCGCAAATTCATGGCAGGCGCAGAACTATAACGTCTCCGGCGCGGCGGTCAGCCTGTTCGCGCAGGGGTTTGGAGCGCCGACGCGCAACTGGTGGCCGGCCGACCTGCGCAGCCCGACCTCGACGGGCAGCCAAAACGATATGCACTATGCCTATTTTCCATCGTCGAACCGTTTGGCGATCAAGCAAGGCGGTAGGGTCAGCGTCTATGACAGCGGCGACAACCAGATTTTTGGCGTCTCGCAGCAGCAAGGTGGCGATCAGTCGCTGACCTTCACCAGCCAATATGGCGTGGTCCGCGTTGGCGATCTGAAGCTGGTTTCGAGCGAGGACGCCGACGCACCGGCGCAAGCGACCTCTCCACAAGCCGCCGCTCCACAAACCGTCGCGCCTGAAAATGCAGCGCCCGAATACGCGGCGCCGCAAGCCTTCGCCGCGCAGCCCGACGCGCCCCCCGCGCATCAGCACGCCCCGTCCCCCGGCCGCGCCGCAATTCCAGAACGCGGCGGGCGGTGCGCAGACCTCGACGGACATCTTCGCGACATTGGAAAAGCTGGCGGAGCTTCGCCAGAAAAATATTCTCAGCGAGGACGAGTTCGCCGCCAAGAAGGCGGAGCTTCTGGCGCGGATCTGAGGCGACGCCCGGGCTCGGGCGCCGGCCGATCGAGCGCTTCGACGCCATTTTCGCAAAGACGCCCATATTGCGCCGCGCGGTCAAATACCGCCTGAACTGAACGGGCGCGCCACCAGCGGGGCTTGCAAAAGCGAGTGGAAGCGCTTCACTATTGCTGGTAGCGTCCAGGCGCGAAGAGGTCCGGGCGCGCCGGGGCCGCGCCGAGATCCGGCGGAATCTCACATGCGTAACGGCGGGTGAGGATCGATGGGTCTGGACAGCATATCGAATTTTTTTCGACCCCATCCTCAGGTCCAGCGCGCAATATGGCGAGGATTTGGTCCTTTGGGGCGCCCTCTCCGAATCAAAAACGGCTTTTACATCGATGTTGGCGCGATGGATCCGGTCAAAGAGTCCGTCACCAAACTTTTCTATGATCGCGGCTGGAGCGGCATCAACATCGAGCCGACTGCGCGATGGTTCGACAAGGTCGCCGCGCAACGGACGCGCGATATAAATTTGCAGATCGCCGCCTCCGATCGCGCCGGGGCGCTCACATTGCACGAAATCCCGGACACCGGGCTTTCAACCTCCATCGAGGAATACGCGAGAGGCTACGACATCCAGAAGATGAAACGCCACGTTTATTCGGTGCCCTGCCGACCGCTCGCAGATATCTGCGCAGAACATGTGCGCGGCGACATCCATTTTCTCAAAATTGACGTCGAGGGCGCCGAGAAATCGGTACTAGACGGCTGCGATTTCACGCGCTTCCGGCCCTGGCTGCTCGCCATCGAAGCCACCGTGCCCTGCACCTACACGCCATGTCATGAGGAGTGGGAGCAACAGGTTTTGGAAGCTGGCTATGAGTTCGCGCTGTTCCATGAGATCAACCGATATTATGTCGCCCGCGAACACATCGGACGCAAGCGCCGCATCCGGCTGCCCCACTCTCTTTAGCAGCTTCACACGGATCAAAAACGCGAGCTGGCCGCGTCAGTTGCTCATCTCGATGACGTCGCGCAGCTTCGGATAGATCTCATTGGTCCAGCGGCGCCCGCTGAAGGTGCCGTAATGGCCGACGCCAGTCTGCACGTGATGCGATTCATCCATCGGCGCATGATCGCCGTCCTGGGCCTCGGTGATGCCGAAGGGAAGCCGCAAATGGGTGATCGCCAGTTTGGCGAAGGTCTCCAGACCCCGGCGAATTTGCGGACGCTGAAAATCTGCTCGATATAATGCCAAGGCATGCGCAGCGCCAAATGGATGGATCGGACCTCGCGTCGTTTCGCTCGCTGTTCATTTCGTTCTACATGGAAATTTTACTTCGCACAAAAGGGAGAAAATGATGAATAGTTACGCTGGCCTTAACGTCGCAGCGAGCGAAAACACCCCTCATCTTGGGGGAAATATCAAAGCTGGAGATCCGTTTACCTACTGCCCTACAGTGTGGAATTACCTAATCGACCGGTTTGCAATTAATTCAGTATTGGACATCGGGTCCGGCCGCGGGTTTTCCGCGTTATACTTTCATAATAGAGGGACAAAAGTTCTTGCTGTCGACGGATTCGATGAAAATGTAATGCTCTCCGTTTATCCCACGGTAAAGCTTGATCTAACTGTGGGACCTATTGTGACGCGGGTCGATTTAGTCCACTGCCAAGAAGTGGTTGAGCATATCGAGGAGAAACATCTCGGCAATTTGCTTGACTTTCTGGTGACCGGGAAAATTACGGTTATGACGCATGCCTTGCCTGGTCAGGCTGGGCACCATCACGTAAACCTGCAACCTCCAGAGTATTGGATTGATCATATGATGAAACGCGGTTGCGTTTTATTGGAAACGGATACAAGGCGAATTCGCGAACTAGCCAAGAGAGATGGCGCGGACTTCATGGCAAACACGGGCATGGTATTTGCTAACACGGCCAGGATCTGACGCGTATTTCTCGCATCGGTCGTCCGCGGAGCCCCTTGGAATCGTTTGCTGCGTGGCAAGAGTTTCGCACGATGCTATGCGCCAGCCAAAGCATAGCCGAAATCTGGACGGTGATTTTGCCAACCGGCGAGGAGGATTGGCCCGGCAACCAAAGTTACAAAGAAATGCAGTCAATTCCACGGAGAATTTTTGCCGAAGTCGTCACCGTTGCCGTCAGGTGCAGACGACCAAGCGGTTATGAGCATTTCATTGGCGATCACCGCTACGCGGCGCGTCAATCCTTTGAAACTGGTTCGCGCGCCTATATGATTGGCTTTCAATCCAGCAGCCATGGCTTCGCACCCGCTCCGGCTCGCCAAAAAACGCGAGCTGGCCGCCTCAGTTGCTCATCTCGATGACGTCGCGCAGCTTCGGATAGATCTCATTGGTCCAGCGGCGCCCGCTGAAGGTGCCGTAATGGCCGACGCCAGTCTGCACGTGATGCGATTTCATGTATTGGCGCAGGATCGCCGTCCTGGGCCTTGGTGATGCCGAAGGGAAGCCGCGAATGGGTGATGGCCAGATTGCCGAAGGTCTACAGACCCCGGCGAATTTGCGGACGTCAAAAAACAATAACTCGTGCCGTAACCGGCCTATTAATGCCAGTCGATGAGATGCGTCACGGATTTCGCGCGGTTGCGCACCTCGTTATGACGCGCTTCGCCGATCTCGGGGTATCGGTCATGGTGCCATTCGCAACGCAATTCATTGACCAGCGATAACGACCTGTCTGCAAGCATCTTGTCCAGGATCGCATACTCAGAGCCCTCGATATCCATCTTGAGAACAACATAGTCGGTTAGATGGAAGGTCTTCAACATCCACGCGCTGAAATCGAAACACGGAACGTTGAGGCCGACATTATAGTCGATCTGCGGCCAGTGTGATGGCTCGATCTTGCCGCCAACAATAGTCGAGGCGGCATGTGCAGTTGACCGAAAAAGCGACGTGGTCCCGTTCGTAATCCATGCGGCCGCCCACATAGTGACGAAGGTGCGGCCAATCCGAACGGCATTGGAATGGATACTTGAAATCAAATCAGGGTTCGGTTCGACGCAAAAAATTTCAAAATCTGGATGTTCAACTGCGAATTCCGCGGCCACCTTACCGGTATTTGCACCGAGATCAACGTACGCTTTCATGCTTTTGCCTCCTGTCGCTATACTAGTCTAATCCGGCTATAAGGGCGTTGAAATTCCCTGACCGACTGTGCTTCTTGATTCAATCTCGGATTGCCGAGTAGGATTGCGTTGTCCTTGCCATTTATCCCGTCCTGGCGCCCGATCATTGAAAAGCAATCAAGTATACCATCGAAATTGATCCAGCTGACCAATTCCTGAATAAACACTTTCCCTCCGCTCCGCCCAACGAGCTTCGCCACGTTCCCCGCGGATACCGATGGCGCTCGACCATGTTCGGGGAGGCCGCGTGGATTACCGCAGTCGAGGAGATTTGAGTGATGAATAAATGCAACTCCGTCCGGTGTGTGTTTCCGAAGAATTTGTGGAATGCAGTTTTCAAACACATCGAACTCAGCATGCACAAGCAAATCGATGGAGAAAGCCAAGTCGGAGCTCGCATCAGGTGCCTCGGTCAGCGAAGGACCGTCATTCTTGATAATATCGGCATGCGCCGAATTCGCGAAGCGAGTGTGGCAGGTGTTTATTCAGCTTTCGGATAGGTCGAAGCCTATGTAATTGGAGCACGCGGAGATCAGAAAGTTCGTCCGTCGCCCGAAGCCAAGTGCGATCTCGAGGATGCGCCCGGTCAGCAGGAGACGGTGCAGACGAGGATAGAGGCAACCAAACCACTGAGCCTCGCTGCCGCGCCCCACCCATCGCTCCACTCTCCGCCTCCCCCGTTCCAGTGGCAATTGCGGCTCCACTTCGTTGCGTTTCAGTCCAAGTTTGGCATATTCATCTCCTTGGTCCAACGCGGCACTTGCTTTGCCTTCAACATGGGCCCGAAGGAAGGAACACACGACGTTGCATTTGTTGATTTCCGGAAGTCAAGCGGCGGATCGTTCCGTAGCCGACGATGAGCACCTTATTGGCCAGCGCTTGGCGCAACTTCTCGACGGCGATGTCGGGGGTCGCCTTGAGCGCGGAGAGGACATGCCTTATGGGACTCGATCCGACCTGACCGGCGATCCCCGCCGAGCGCCTTCGGACGCGCGACGCCCTGTTCCCGCGAAAGCTTTCGCCAGCGGCTGAGGCTCGATGCGCTGACCCCGAACTGCTCGCCAGCCTCGCGATGGCTCAGACCCTGCGCCACTGCGGCGAGCACACGAACCCGAACGTCTAGAGACAAGGCTTTCGACATGCCTGCCGGGCTCCCTGCTCCGGCAGACAGTTTAAATCACTTCAAGCCAAATTCGGAAAACCGTCCAGATTCATTCTGGTCGGCCACAGCTCCAGCGATCGCGACCCCGCGGCATGTCAAACCGAAGAAACTGGTTGGGGCGGGTATATTTTGGCTTTCAATCCAGCAGCCACGGCTTCGCACCCGCTCCGGCTCGCCAAAAAACGCGAGCTGGCCGCCTCAGTTGCTCATCTCGATGACGTCGCGCAGCTTCGGATAGATCTCATTGGTCCAGCGGCGCCCGCTGAAGGTGCCGTAATGGCCGACGCCAGTCTGCACGTGATGCGATTTCATGTATTGGCGCAGGCCCGTGCAGAGATCCTGCGCGGCGAGCGTCTGGCCAAGGCCGCAGATATCGTCGCGCTCGCCTTCGACGGTGAGCAGCGCGGTGCGCCGGATCGCCGCCGGCCTGACCGGCCTTCCATGTACCTCAAGCTTGCCGAGCGGCAGGAGATGATCCTGAAAAACGCCCTTGACGGTCGGTATGTAGAACTCGGCCGGCAGGTCCATCACGGCGAAATATTCGTCGTAGAAAGCCTTGATCTGGTGAAACTTGGTCATGTCATTGTCGGCGTGCGCCTGCGCCATGTCCTTGAAGGACTGCATGTGGCGATCCGGATTCATGCTGACGAAAGCGGCGAGCTGCATGAAGCCCGGATAGACCTTGCGACCCGCGCCTTTGTAGGATGCCGGAACCTCGGCGAGCAGATTTTTTTCGAACCACTCGATCGGCTTCGACTTGGCGAGATCATTGACCTTGGTCGGATTGACGCGCGTATCGATCGGCCCCGCCATCAGCGTCATGCTGCGCGGCTGTGCGGGATCGCCGTCCTCGGCCATGATGGCGGCGGCGGCGAGCACGGCGACGCAGGGCTGGCACACCGCGACGACATGCGAGCCCGGGCCCCATGGCGCGCAGGAAGCGGATGACGTGGTCGACATAGGCGTCGAAGCCGAACTCGCCCTCGGCGAGCGGTACGTCGCGGATATTGGCCCAGTCCGTGATGTAGACGTCATGATGCGACAGCATGGTCTTCACCGTCGCCTTGAGGAGGGTCGCGAAATGGCCGGACATCGGCGCGACGATCAGCACCCCCGGCTGTTCGGCGTCAATCGCCTTGCGGAAGCGCAGCAGAGAGGCGAAGGGCGTGGCGTCGACCACTTCCTCCGTCACCGCGACGGTGCGATCGCCGTCCTGGACCTCCGTGATGCCGAAGGGAAGCCGCGAATGGGTGATGGCGAGATTGGCGAATGTGTCCAGAACGCCGGCCAGTTTGCGGACGCTGAAAAACTGCTCGATATAGGGCCACGGCATGCGCAGCGCCGAGCCCGCCACCGCCGCGACGGGACGAATCAGATCAAGAACGCTAGCCTGGGCTCCATAGGCTTGATACATCATCGAGCAGCACCCAATCTCTTGGAGAAAATCAACATTTCAAAGGAGAGCGGCAAAAGAGCGACGAGGATCGAACGGCACAACTTATGCTCCGCCGAACGTCGAGACTTAACGCAAACCGGCGTGCATTCGCAAGCAGTTCCAGCCGGTTTAGCGCGCAAGGCAAAAGAGGTGTTCATTGAGCGAGGCCATTCTCACCATCAGCAGCAAGAACTATTCCTCGTGGTCTCTGCGCGGCTGGCTGATGACGCGATTCTCGGGGCTTCCCTTCGTCGAGAAAGTCATCTCGCCCGACGATCCGGCGATGCGGGCGGAGCTGTTGCTGCTCTCCTCATCCTTCCTCATCCCCAATCTGGCGCATCGCGGGCTGCGCATCTGGGATACTCTCGCCATCGGCGAATATCTCAATGAAATCAAACCTGAAGCAAAGCTGCTCCCGGCCGATCTGGAGCGGCGGACGCGCTGCCGTTCGATCAGCGGCGAAATGCATTCAGGCTTCGGGCCGATGCGCGCGGCGCTGCCCATGAACCTCAAGGGCGACTTCCCGAACTTCAAGGTCTGGGCGCGGGCGCAGGCCGACATCGACCGCATCACCGAAATCTGGCGCGAGCATCTCGCGCTCTATGGCGGCCCCTATCTGATGGGAGCGGAGCGCTCGCTGGCAGATGCGATGTATGCGCCGGTGGTGACGCGCCTCCTCACCTATCACGTCAAGATCGACCCAGGCAGCGCCGCCTATTGCCAGGCGATCATGGCCCTGCCCGAGCTGCAGGAATGGATCGAGGCGGCGAAGACCGAGCCGGACGACATGGAGGAGCTCGAGGTCGAGTTCTGAGAGGCGGCGCGGCGCATTCGCGCCTTCGCATCCCGGCGCGAATTCGCATCTATATTAGGCGCGAAAGTCTAACTTTTAAGCAAGCGAGCTTAGATTTCCCTACCGCGGCACTGGTGAAAGAGATTGATCTGCGATTTTCGCCATGTAAACTCGAATTAAGCCGTCGGCGTCCCGCAAAGACCGCCGCGCATAAAAAATCCAAGCATCATGACTGGCTGCGACCGCCGGTCGCCGCGTCCGGGCAGGATCAAATGCTCGGCGGGGCGTCTCTTGATCTCGGCGGTCTGCAATTTGAATTGCGCAATGCCGCTTTGCGCAATGTCGCTCTTCTAAAGGAGAAGTAACCATGAGCGTCGTCGATCTCAAGAAGGACACGGAAAGCGCGGAAGGCGCCACCCAATTCTCCCATATCAAGGAAGGCGACACGCATTTCCATGGCACGGGCCTGCGCGGCTTCTTCGAATATCGCGATCTCGGCGTCGCCGACGCGACCAATGGCAAGGTGATCGCCCATCTCGTTCGCGCCAAAAATCCGCCGAAGGACGGCACCGGCTGGCACCGCCATGTCGCCGATTTCCAGATCGTGCTGATGACCAAGGGCTGGGCGCGCTTCATGTATGAGGACAAGGAAACCTTCGTCCAGGCCGGCGACTGCGTCCATCAGCGGCCGGGCATCGTGCATTACCTGTTCGATTACTCGCCCGACATGGAATATCTCGAAATCGTCGGACCAGCCAATTTCGGCACCGTCGACGCCCCTGCCCCGGCCGGCGTTACCGTGCCGCCGGTCACGCCCTGGAAATAGCAGCGCCTTCAAGCCTGCTGGAAGGCGTAGATCGGGCCGAGCGCCAGCAGCGAAGTCAGTTCATCGAGCGCGGCGCGGCTTTCATCAAGCAGCGCCGGATCGCCGAGATCGGCGCCGCTCAGGCGGTCGCGATAGTGGCGCCGCACCCAGTCTTCGAGGCGCCCCGCCAGCCCGTCATTGAGGAGAACGCGCCCACGCAAAGCGGCGCGTTGCGCCTCGCTGAGGACAAGGCGAAGCCGCAGGCAGGCGGGCCCGCCGCCATTCCACATGCTCTGGCGCAGATCCGTGAAGGCGAGTTCCGCGATGGGCGCGCCGCCTGACGCCAGTTCCTGCGCGAAAGCCAGCGCGCGGGGCGCGGCCTTGACATCCTCAGGGAGGATCAGCGCCATCGCGCCATCCGGCCGCGTCACCAGCTGGCTGTTGAAAAGATATGAGGCGACCGCCTCGTCCAGCGGCAGATCGGCCTCGCGCGCGATCAGCAGCTTCGCGGGCGGAAAGGCTCTGAGGATCGCATCAAAGGCGTCCGCGCCCTCCTCGAAGGCGCGCTCATGGGCGAGCAGCGCCGGGCCGTTCGACACCGCGACCACGTCATTATGAAAGGCGCCGGCGTCGATCGCCGCCTGTGCCTGCCGCAGGAACAGCGTCTTCGCTGGATCGAGCTTATGCGCGCGCGCGATCGCCTGCGAAGCCTCCAGCGCCTGCCGCGGCTCGAATTTCCGCGCGCGCGGATGCGCCTCGAACGCGGAGCGGCCGTAAACGAAGATCTCGACGCCGGGTTCGGCGTGGGAGGCGCAAAGCCGCATATGGTTGGCGGCTCCCTCGTCGCCCGCCCGGCCCCCTTGCGGCAGCGCGTCATGCACGCAAAACCGCGCCGCGTCGGCGAAGATCGCGCGCAAGACCCTTGTCGTGAAGCCGGTCTCCAGAGACCTGTGAAACAGGCTCGAGAGATTGGCCGGCGTGATATGCAGGCGCCTGTCCGCGGCGTCCGCGGCGGGCGAGACGGTCGCCGCATTGGCCGCCCACATCGACGAGGCCGAGGCGACATTGAGGACGAGCGTCGGATCGGCCTGGAAGGCGCGCCGCAGCACCTCGCCGTCTGGGCCGCTAAACCCGAAACGCCGCAGCGTTTCGATATGGGGTCGCTCATGCGGCGGCAGGACCGCCTGCGCGACGCCGAGCCGCATCAGGAGGCGCATTTTCGCGAGCCCCTGCAGGGCGGCGGCGCGCGGGTTCGAGACGCGGCCGGCGTTTTCGGTCGATTTGATATTGCCTTCGGAAAGGCCGCCGAAATTATGAGTGGGTCCAACGAGGCCGTCGAAATTGACTTCCACGGCGCTCATGGCGGACGCTCCCTTAAAGATCAGCCCTGCCCGGCGAAAGCTTCGAGCGCCGCGCGATGGGGCGGCTTCAGCGCGTCGATCTCCATGGCGACGGCCAAGACCTCCCCGCTCC
This sequence comes from uncultured Alphaproteobacteria bacterium, assembly GCA_963767805.1. Lineage (GTDB taxonomy): Bacteria > Pseudomonadota > Alphaproteobacteria > Rhizobiales > Beijerinckiaceae > Methylocapsa. Next base: position 53,237 of record CAVYFP010000022.1, read on the forward strand.
CCCGCGTCGCCCGCGCCGCGCCCGGCCGCAGCAGCGCGGCGATCTCGCTGCGCTGGCGCTCGCGCGGAATATGGAAAAAATCGCAGCAGCAAAGCCGGCCGGAGGTCTCGTCCGGCTTTGCCGCGCAATAGGCGCAAAGTTCGAGGAGGAGCCGCTCATGCGCGCTCAAGGGTTCGAAGCCGGCCTTGAGGATCGAGGCGCGGGAGCCGAGATTTTGCGGTGTGATGCCGGCGAGGATGCGGGCGTCGGGGTCAATGAGGGCGACGACAGCGGCGATGCGCGCGCGCACCAGCAGCTTTTGCAGTCCGAAGCCGCGAAAGGCCGGCGCGACATAGCAGCTTCCCATTTCGATCAGGAAGGGCTCGATATCGCTCAAGACGAAAGCGCCGGCGACGGCGATCAGCCGGCCAGCGCTGCGCGCGACGCAGAAAAGGCCTGAATCGATAGCGCGTTGATAATCCCCGGCCGGGCGCGGAAGCAGCTTTTCCTCATCGGCGGCGCGCAGAAAGCCGAGGATTTGCGCGTAATCGGCCGGGCGCGCCGTCTCGATCGCGGCATGCGCGCCAATCGTCTGGCTTGCGCTCATCTGACCGGCCAACTCGTGCTCGATGATCGTCCGCATAGCCATGGCTCACCCCGATCAGCGGCGAGGCCCTCGCGGGCGTCCCGAATCCAAGCCGAATCATCCGCGTAATATATGGCGATCGGCGGATGATTTAGAGCTAACCACGTGATTTTTTTCGTGGCGCCGCAGTGCGGCCCGGCGGCGGCGCTCTATTCCGCCGGAGTCGCCACGACTGGCGGGGCCTTGACCTTGCGCGCCTTGCGGCCCTCCTCGAACCCTTGCAGCAGCGTGAAGAAGGACGGCACGAACAGAACGGCGAGGCAGGTCGAGGCGATCATGCCGCTGAACACGCTGATGCCGAGCGATTTGCGCGCATTCGCGCCGGCGCCGGTGGCGAGGACGAGCGGCAGCACGCCGAGAATGAAGGCGAAGGAGGTCATCAGGATCGGCCGGAACCTCAGGCGCGCGGCGTTGACCGCGGCTTCGAGCAGGGGCTTGCCGTCTTTCACGCGCTGCTCGCGCGCGACCTCGACGATCAGAATGCCGTTCTTGGCCGAGAGCGCGATCAGCAGCATGAGGCCGATCTGCGTATAGAGATTATTGGCGACGCCAAGGCTGGTCAGGGCGATGACGGGCCCGAGCAGGGCGAGCGGCACGGCCGACAGCACCGACAAAGGCAGGATCCAGCTCTCATATTGCCCGGCGAGGACAAGATAGACGAGCAGGATCGACAGCGCGAAAATATAGACGAGCTGGTTGCCGACGAGCTTTTCCTGGTAGGACATCCCCGACCATTCCGTGGTGACGTCGCTCGGCAAGGTCGTCTTGGCGATGCTCTCCATCGCGGCGAGCGACTGGCCCGAACTGAAGCCCTTCGCCGGCGCGCCGACGACGGTGGCGGCCGGAAACAGATTGTAGAGGGTGATCAGCGGCGGCGCGACCTCGTGGTTCAGATAGGCGACCGAGCTGATCGGCACCATCTCCTGATCCGCATTGCGGACATAGAGATTGAGAATGTCCTCCGGCTTCAGCCGGAACTGCGAATCGGCCTGCGCATAGACCTGGAACGACTGGCCGAATTTGTTGAACTGGTTGATGTAGGTCGAGCCGAGATAGGTTGAGAGCGTCGAGAAGACGTCGCCGACCGAAAGTTTCAGCGTCTCGGCGCGGTCGCGGTCGACGGTGACGCCGACATGCGGCGCGCTCGGACGGAAGGTCGTCAGCACGCGTTGCAGGCGCGGATCGGCGTTGGCGGATTTCACGATCTGCTGCGTCAGCTCGTCGAGCTTCGTATAATTGAAGCTGCCGCCGAGCATTTCGACCTCCATCTGGAAGCCGCCGGCCTGACCGATGCCCTGGATCGGCGGCGGCACCAGCACGATGCCGCGCCCGTCCGGCAGATCGTTGAGCTTGCCCTGGATATGTTCGAGGATCGAAATCAGATCCTGCCCCTTCGCCTTCTCGCGATCGGCGTAGGATTTGAAGATCACATATTCGACCCCGGCGTTGGCGAGCGTCGCATTATTGTCGAGCACCGACTGGCCAGAAATGGCGATCACGTTTTCAACGCCGGGCGTCGCCCGCGCGATATCATTAGCCACCCCGAGCGCGGCGGTGGTGCGCTCGAGCGAGGCGCCGTCCGGCAGCACGACGGCGATCATGGCGTAGCCCTGATCGTCGTTCGGGATGAAGGCTGTCGGCAGGCGGGCGATGCCCCAGAAGCCGAGGCCCGCCAGCGCGATGGCGATGAGGACCATAAGGCCGGCGTGGCGGACCATGCGGCCGACCAGCGCCGCATAGCCGTCCTCCATCTTCTGATAGACGTAATTGAAGCCGCGATAGAACAGATTGCGCTTTTCGAGCGGCACGGATTCGCGCAGCCAGAGGGCGCATTGGGTCGGCTTCAGGGTCGCCGCGTTGATGGCGCTGATCAGCGCCGTCACGGCGATGACGAGCGCGAATTGCGCGAACATCTTGCCGGTGAGGCCCGGCATGAAGGCGGCCGGAAGGAACACGCTCATGAGGACGAGGGTGATGCCGACGACAGGCCCGAACAATTCGTCCATCGCCTTGATCGCGGCGTCATGGCCGTTCATGCCCTGCTCGATATATTTCGAGACGCCCTCGACGATGACGATGGCGTCGTCGACGACGATGCCGATCGCCAGCACGATGCCGAAAAGGGTCGACAGGTTGACCGTGAAGCCGAGCGCCGCCATGCCGGCGAAGGCGCCGATGATGGTGACCGGAACGGTCGTCGCCGGCACCAGCGTCGCGCGGAAATTCTGCAGGAAGACGAGGATCACGATCAGCACCAGGACGCCGGCCTGGTAGAGGGTCGTGTAGACCTCGGAAATGGAATCCTGCACGAAGATCGTGGTGTCGAACGGGATGGAGTAGCGCAGGCCCTGCGGGAAGCGCGCGCCAAGCTCCTTCATCTTGGCGTTCACTTCCTTGGCGACGGCGAGAGAATTGGCCTCGGGCGTCTGGAAGATGGCGATGCCCGAGCCCGGTCGCCCGTTCAGCTTGAAATCCTGCGAATAGGTCTGCGCGCCAAGTTCGATGCGGCCGACATCCTTGACGCGGACGAGGCGTCCGCCCTGCGCGGTCTGGTCCTTGATGATGATTTCGGCGAATTGCGCCGGCGCGTTCATGCGCGACTGAATGTCGATCGTGTACTGGAAGGCCTGATCCTTCGGCGCCGGCGGCATGCCGACCTGGCCGGCCGTCACTTCCTGGCTCTGCTGGCGCACGGCGTTGATGACGTCCTTCGGCTCCAGCCCGAGCGAATAAAGCTTGTTCGGGTCGAGCCAGATGCGCATGGCGTAATTGCTGGCGCCGAAAACGGTGACGTTGCCGACGCCCGGCAGGCGGGCGAGTTCGTTGACGAGATTGATCGTCGCGTAATTGCTCATGAACAGGCTGTCATATTGCCCGTCCGGCGAATCGAGCGTCACGATCTGCAGGATCGCGGTGTTCTTCTTCTGGATCGTGACGCCCTGCGCCTGCACCGCCTCCGGCAGGGAGGCCAAGGCGCTGTTGACGCGGTTTTGCACCAGCACCTGATCGATATTGGGATCGGTGCCGATGTTGAAGGTCACCGTCAGCGTATAGGTGCCGTCGGCCGCGCTGGTCGACTGCATGTAGAGCATCTGGTCGACGCCATTGACCTGCGTTTCGATCGGCAGGGCGACGGTGTCGATCACCGTCTGCGGGCTCGCGCCCGGATAGCGCGTCGTGACCTGCACAGTCGGCGGCACGACATTCGGATATTCAGAGACGGGCAGCGTATAGACCGCGACGGCGCCGATCAGCACGATGACGATCGCCAGCACATTGGCGAGGACCGGATGCTCGATGAAAAATTTCGATATCATGGCAGCCCTGTTGGTCCCATTGGTTCCGTTTGCGCCTATTGGGCGTCGATGCTCGTCACTTTGGGGACGACTTTAAGACCTGCCGACACGCGCCAGAGGTCGCCGATGACGACGCGGTCGCCGGCCGAGAGGCCGGAACTGATCACCCGCAGATTACCGACCTGCTCCGCCGCCTTGACATAGCGCTGTTCGACGACATCGTCCTTGTTGACGATCATGAGGTAAATACCGCCCTGATCCTCGCCGATGGCGCGGGCCGGGACGAGGAGCGCGCCCTGCACCGCGTGTCCGGCCGGGATGCGCATGCGCACGAAGAGGCCGGGCAGAAGGGTGCGGTCGGGATTGGCGAAGATGCCGCGCACCTGCAGCGTACCCGTCGAGGGATCGAATTGCGGCGCGACGAATTCAACCGTACCGTGATAGGGAAACCCGGTCCCGGCCTCAAGCCCCACGTCGAGCGGAATTTTCAAGAGTTCAGCGGGCGAGAACCGGCGCTGGCTGACATTGGCGCGGATGCTGAGCACCTGCTGCTCGCTCAGGGTCGCCGTCACATAGATGGGATCGAGCTGGTTGATTTCGGCGAGCGCGGTCTGCTGGCCGCCGCCGCCGACGACATTGCTGGGATCGACGAGATGCTTGCCCATCAGGCCGTCGAAGGGCGCCCGCACCTCGGTGTAGTCGAGGTTCAATTTTGCGACCTCGACCTGCCCTTGCGCGCCGAGGATGCCCGCCTCCGCCGCCTTCTGCTGATAGACCCATTTGTCGACTTCGGTCGCCGTCGCCGCGTTCTTGTGAAACAGCGCCGTGTAGCGGGCGACTTCGGTTTTCGCATAGGCGAGCGCGGCTTGCTGCCCCAGAAGCTGCGCCTGCGCCTCCTGCAGCTGCGCCTTGTATTGCGCCTGCTGGATGGTGAAGAGAAGATCGTCCTTCTTGACGATCGCGCCATCCGCGAAATGGATCTTGTCGAGATAACCCTCGACGCGGGCGATCAGCTTGACGACATTGGCCGAGGCTACCGTGCCGGTGACTTCGATATAGTCGGTGACGGCCTGAACCTTCGGCGCCACCACCGGAATGACCGGCGCGTCCGCAAGGGCGGGATTGGCGGCGAGGCTTGCAACGCCCGCCAAAAGCGCGGCGAAGAGCGCGGCGATCCGGACGGCCCCGCGCGGCGCGGCGCTCGCCGGGCGGCCTCTGCGCGTTGTTGCAATCGATCTCGGCTTCATGGCGGAGCGACCTTTGACAAAAACAAACCTCAAAATTCCGGCGCGCGAACAGTCGGACCCTCGTCGGCGGGCCCGGGCAGCCCCGGCGTCGGGGAGGCCAGCGCCGGCGCAGGCGGCGGCGGCGCCCCGGCCGGCGGCAGCACGGTTCCCCAATCGGTGCGCGCGCGCATCTCGGCGTTGGTCGAGGGCCACACGAAATCATTGCCCTCGCGAATCTGCCAGCCGCCGCCAAGCGCCTCATAGACCTGCGTGACCCCAAGCGGCACATCGCCCTCGGCGATGGCGAGATCATTTTCGGCGGTCAGGAGATTTTGCTCGGAGGTCAGCACGGAAGTGAAGTCGCGCGTGCCCTGCTGATATTCGAGGATCGAGATGCCGAGCGCGCCATTGGCGGCGGCGACGGAGCGCCGCAATGCCGCGACCGCGATGCGCGACTGCAGATAGGTCGCGATGCCATCCTCGACGTCCTGCTGGGCCTTGAGGACGGTTTGCTGATAATCGACGAGATATTGCTGCAGGGTCGCGTCCTGCAGGCGCACATTATTGGTGATCTGGCCGTAGTTCAGAATGTTCCACTGGAACGACGGGCCAAAGGAATAGGTGAGGCCCGCCGGCGTGAAGATCGAGACGAGCTTGCCGCCATTGATGGTGGCCGCCGAGCCGCCGATGCGCCCTGTGAGGCTGATCGCCGGGATAAAGCTCCGACAGCGCGACGCCGATCTGCGCGCTTTGCGCGGCGGCCTTCAGTTCGGCGGCGCGAACGTCGGGGCGACGGCGCACAAGGTCGGACGGAATGCCGACGAAGATTTTCGGCGGCGCGACGGGGATTTTGCCCGTTTCGCGTCCCAGCAGCGAGCCGAGCGGCTCCGGCGGCATGCCGAGCAGGACGCGCAGCGCATTGGCGCCGTGTTGCAGCTGCACGGTGAGCTGCGGCACGGAGGCCTCCGTCTGGCCCAGCACATTCTCGGCCTGATAGACGTCGAGCTTGGTCGCCGTGCCGCCGGTGAAGCGGTCGCGCGCGATCTGCAGCGCCTGTTTCTGGCGCACGATATTTTCGCGCGCGTAGATGATCTGCTTTTCGAGCGTGCGGATGCCGATATAGGTTTTCGCGACGCTGCCGAGCAGCGTCACGAGAACGTCGTCATAGCTGGCGATCGAGGCGAGATAGGCGGCGTCGGCGGATTCGACCCCGCGCCGGAACTTGCCCCAGAAATCGAGTTCCCACGCGGCTTTCAGGCCGAGCTGCGATTGCCAGAAATTATTCAGCTCCACCTGCGGATTGGCGGCGGCGTCGGCATGGCTCGGCCGGTTATAGGTGGTGAGGCCATAGCCGCCCTGCTGCTGCGGATAGAATTCGCCGACCGCGACGCCGAGTTCGGCGCGCGCCTGCAAGACCCGCGTCCCGGCGCTGAGAAGGGTGAGGTTCTGGTCATAGGCCGTCTCGATCAGGCGATCGAGCACGGGATCGTGGAACGCCTTCCACCAGTCGCGATAATCCTGCCGGTCCGTTTTCACGGCGGGGTTGTGCGATTCGAGATATTTTTCGGCGACAGGCGCGACGGGCGGCGTGAAACTCGGCCCGACGGCGCAGCCCGCCAGCAAGGGCGCCAGCACGAAGCCGAGCGCGCGGCGAAACGCCCCCGCCGGCGCGCGCGCCCCGGACGCCAGCCCATGGCGGCGCGCAACCGCAGCGACGCCGGGCGGGTTCTCGTCATCCTGGGGGTTACGGCGCGCCAGCGCGCCGACAGTTCGATTCACTGGACAGGGGCCCGATCATAGCGTTTGATCCGTCACGTCAGCTAACATGACCTTGAGTGGAAAGCTGTGATAGATTGGCCACGCTCGCGCCAATTCCACCGCGCCGACCGGCGCGAGGCGCCGGAAACCGCCCTCCCCCCGCTGCATTGCGCCCCACCGCCGCCCGCTGCGCTTTTTTGAGGATGCCGACATGACATCGACGCCGCCCGAAATGCTGGATCCGCACCTGCGCAGGGAGCGCCCGCCCTTCGAGAGAATCGCTCTTTTGCTTCAGGGCGGCGGCGCGCTCGGCTCCTATCAGGCGGGCGTCTATGACGCGCTCTTTGAGGCGAACATCCATCCCGACTGGGTGGCCGGCATTTCGATCGGCGCGCTCAACGCCGCCGTCATCGCCGGCAATCCGCGGGAGCTGCGCGTCGCGCGGCTGCGTGAATTCTGGCAGGAGATCACGGGCTCCCCGCTGCTTCCCCTGATACGGGGGATGGAGATCAAGGGCGACTATCTGCACAGCCTCATCAACCAGTTCCGCGCCTATAACGTCCTTCTCGCCGGGGCGCCCAATTTCTTCAAGCCGCGGCTTCCGCCGCCCTATCTGCAACCGCCCGGCACGCTCGAAGCCCTGAGCTACTATGACACGTCGCCGCTGAAGGCGACGCTCGAGCGCTTCGTCGATTTCGACCGCATCAACAGCGGCGAGATGCGGCTCAGCGTCGGCGCCACCAATGTGCGCTCGGGCAATTTCGCCTATTTCGACACGACGACGCATAAAATACGGCCCGAGCACATCATGGCCAGCGGCGCGCTGCCGCCCGGTTTCCCCCCTGTCGAGATCGAGGGCGAGTTTTACTGGGACGGCGGCGTCGTCTCCAATACGCCGCTGCAATGGGTGCTCGACAGCCACCCGCGCGCGGATACGCTCGCTTTCCAGGTCGATCTTTGGAATGCGCGCGGCGAAATCCCGCGCGACCTCAACGAGGTTGATCTCCGCACGAAGGAGATTCGCTATTCGAGCCGCACGCGGCTCGGCACCGACGAGTTCCAGAAAGCGCAGCGGCTGCGCCGCGCGGTCAATCACCTCCTGAAGCAATTGCCGGAAGACCGCCGCAACGATCCCGAATGGAAACTGCTGGAATCCGAGGCGGACGAAAAAGTCTACAATGTCGTCCATCTCATCTATCGCGCCAGCGCCTATGAGGGCGGCTGCAAGGATTTCGAATTCTCGCGCCAGACGATGGTGGAGCACTGGAAGGCCGGCTGCAACGACACCGTCCGCACGCTGCGCCATCCCCAGGTGCTGCAACGGCCGACCAATGCGGAAGGTTTCAGCGCCTACGATCTCTCACTGGTCGAAGGCCAATAGCGGCCACTCGCTCCGTCACCGGCAGGCTCAATCATTCGCGTCGACCGCGCCGGAATCGAGAATCCACGCGCGGCCGTGAAACGACACATAGAGCCGCTCCTGACCAAGCGCAGCGCCGAGTTCGGCGGCGAGTTCGTTCAGCATCGCCTCGATGTCGGCGTCGGGAAGATGGCCGAGATAGGCCGGAACCGCCTCGCCGGAAAAGATCGCCACCGGCTCGCGATCCGAGCCCACCGAGCCGTCGGGGCGCGGCCAGGCGTAGGCCACCTCGCCGCGCGTGAACATGCCGGAGAGGGCGGGAAGGCCCGCAGCGACTCGCCGGCGCATCCATGCGAGGGCGACCCGCGTCGCTTCGGAAAGGTCGAAGACGCGGCCCTCCGCATCCCAGCCTTCGCGCAGGCCAACGGTGACCTTGAAATCGCGGCGGACGCCGAGCCGAGCCCTCGACGATTCCATATCTGCGAGGCGGCTGCGCCGGAGGGCTGGAACCGTCGCTCAACGCCGTCTCCCCGAAACCGCAGAGCCGAGCCCGATCGAAGTGAGCTTGAGGCGCAGCCTACTTCCGCGCCTTGCGCGCCGCATAGCGGGCGTCGCGGGCGAGCTTGCGCTCTGCTTCGAGAGCCGCCGCGCGTTCCGCCTCGGCCGCGGCCTCGATTTCCCGAGCGGCCTGCTCGGCCTTCAGCGCCGCGTCGCGCTCGGCCTGTTCGAGAGCTTCGCGCGCGCGCTTTTCCTCGGCGGCGGCCTTGCGCTCCAGCGCGCGCGCCTCGCGCGCGGCCGCGATCTCGCGGCGGGCCGCCTCGCGTTCGGCGAGCACCTTTTCGTCGACCTCGGTTTTGGCGCGGAATTTCTCCGCCGCGGCCTTCCTGGCGGTCGCCGCATTGCGAATCCGGTCGCCGAAATTGTCAGTCTTGAACGCGCTCATCGCCATGCCTTTTGCAATTCATCCGGTTTGAGAAAATTTGCGACTTCAATTCCGCCGCGAAATCAGAGGATTCCGCCAAGCGGATGAGCTTTCCCGTGCATAGCGCGGAAAAGCGCCGCCGCGGCGCCAATAAAGGGGACACGCTTAACGGCTCGTTAACCATACGTTGCGTAAATCATAAAAGCAAAATTTCGAGGGGAATTCGTGACCGCCGCAGCCCGCCCACGCCACTCGATCCGCTTTCACAGCCGCTCGTTCCACGCCATGGCGCTGGCGCCCGCAAGCGCCATTGCCGGAATGGCTCGCCGAACTCGACGCCTGGCTCGAACGCTCGCCGGGTTTCTTCGTCGGCCGCCCGATCGTGCTTGATCTGTCGGGTCTGCAACTTGAGAAAGACGCGGTCGTCGAACTCACAAAGAGCCTGTTCGACCGCAATATCCAGATCATGGGAATCGAAGGCGGCGATCCGGGCTGGCGCGAATACGGCATGCCGCCGCCCTTCGTCGGCGGCGGGCGCTATGTCAACGAAACCGCAAAGACAAGCGTCGACAGCCTCGCCAAGGCGATCGAGGAACATCCGGGACCGGATGCGGCCAAAGCGCCGGCGCCGGCGCCTGCGGCGGCCCGCACGCTGCTGCTTGAGACTCCCCTGCGCTCCGGCCAGTATATCGAGCATCTTGATGGCGACGTCATCGTCGTCGGCTCCGTCGCCTCAGGGGCCGAGATCGTCGCCGGCGGCTCCATCCATATCTACGGCGCACTGCGCGGCCGGGCGATCGCCGGCGCCAGCGACGGGCGGGCGCGCATTTTCTGCCGCAAGCTCGAAGCCGAACTGCTCTCCATCGATGGCCTCTACATGACCGCCGACGACATGGACGCGCAATTGCGCGGCCGCCCCGTCCAGGTCCGGCTCGACGGCGAAACATTGATGATCAGCGCTCAGGATTGAACAGGAGATTCGCGCATGGCCAAGGTACTGGTCGTCACATCGGGCAAGGGCGGCGTCGGCAAGACGACCTCGACGGCGGCGTTGGGCGTCGCTCTCGCCAAGGGCGGAAAGAAGGTCGTGCTTGTCGATTTCGACGTCGGGCTGCGCAATCTTGATCTCGTCATGGGCGCCGAGCGCCGCGTCGTTTACGATCTCATCAATGTCGTGCAGGGCGACGCCAAGCTGGCGCAGGCGCTGATCCGCGACAAGCGCATCCCGAACCTCTCCATGCTGCCCGCCTCGCAGACGCGGGACAAGGACGCGCTGACCGATGAAGGCGTCGCCCGCGTCATCGCCGAACTCAAGGAAAAATTCGACTGGATCATCTGCGACAGCCCGGCCGGCATCGAACGCGGCGCGACGCTCGCGATGCGCCACGCCGACGTCGCCATCGTCGTCACCAACCCGGAAGTCTCCTCGGTGCGCGATTCGGACCGCATCATCGGCCTCCTCAACTCAAAGACCGAGCGGGCCGAAAGAGGCGACCAGATCGAAAAACACCTTCTCCTCACCCGCTATGACACAGCGCGCGCCGAACGCGGCGAAATGCTGAAAGTCGAGGATGTGCTCGAAATCCTCTCGATCCCGCTGATCGGCATCGTTCCGGAAAGCGAGGAGATCCTGCGCGCCTCCAATCTCGGCGCCCCGGTGACCCTCGCGGCCAATCCGAGCGCGCCGGCGCGGGCCTATTTCGACGCGGCGCGGCGGCTCAATGGCGAGAAGTTGGAAATGGTCATGCCGAACGACCGCAAGGGATTCTTCGGCAAGATTTTCGGACGGAGAGCGGCATGAATCTGATCAGTTTCTTCAAGCGGCCGGTGACGGCGCCGATCGCCAAGGATCGCCTAAAGCTCCTTTTGGCGCATGAACGCGGCGCGGTCGGCAATTCGAACGTCATCGCGCTTTTGCGCGAGGAGATCGTCGCGGTCATCGCCAAGCATTTCCCGGTCGAGAGCGACGCCATCAAGGTGCGGATGGAGAGCGGCGACGTGATCTCGACCCTCGAGGTCGAGGTCGAGATTCCGACGCAGCTCTGCGCGGCGAAGGGTGGCGCGACAGAAGGACGGCGCGACGCAAACGCTGAAAGTCACCGCGAACGCCTGAGGTTTTGGCGGCCGAAGCTAGGTCGCCGAAGACCGACCTTCCGGGCTGCCGAGATCATCGGCAACAGGAATCGACGCTCCGGCGTTGAATATCGCCCAACTGATCCCCGCCAGAACCCAGACGGCGACGGCGCCATATGTCATGACCCACCGCGAATCCGTCGATGAGCGCCTTGTGAATGATCGCGCCGGACAGGTTCGGATCATGCGGAATCGCCGCGCCGGCGGCGATCCTTTGCGCCAGCGAACTGCAACGCCGCAGCGCCAGGGCCGTCGGGCAGCGCGCTGCGCAAGGCGGACTTTACGCCTTCGACCAGAACGAAGCCCATGAGCGCAATGTTGAGCGCAAGCGAGATCATGCGGGCGCTCATGTCGATGCCTGACGCCATGCCGGCGCGCTCCACGGGAACCGAACCCGTTGTTGTGTTGGTGACGGGCGTGTTGGTGAGGCCGAGCCCGACGCCGGCGAAAACGCAACCCGGCAACATGGTCAGCCAGCTCGCCTGCTCGACGGCGCCGCCGACCCTCATCAGGATGAAGCCGAGGCCGATCGTGAACAGGCCCAGCGGGATGACCAGCCGCGGCTGGTAGCGCAGCAACAGGCGTTCCGCCACGGGTGGTACGATCAGGGTAGGCAATGTATAGGCCAATAGCGCCAGCCCTGCCGCGACGCTGTCATAGCCGAGCCCCGCCTGAAAATAGATCGGCAGATAGATCATGAACGGCCAGAAGCTGAAATTCATGGCCATTGATCCGAGCAGCGCTCCCGAGAAATTTCGTATCCGGAACACTGAGAAATCGAACATCGGACGCGGGCTTGCGCGCTCCGCCATCGCGAAGGCGATGAGGCTCAGGATGGCGACGGCGAGGATGCCGAGCGCTATTGGACTGACGAAGCCAAGGTCCGGTCCCTGCGTGATGAAGAAGGCAAGGCCGAAAACCGATAGCGACAGCGTTGCGATCCCGGCGACATCGAGGCTCTTCGCCTCGGGGTCCTTCGATTCCTGAACGCCTGCGAGGGCGAGGATCAGCGTTATGAGGGCAAGCAACACGTGAATAAGGAAGACCCATCGCCAGTTCGACGCAGCGACGATCGCGCCGCCGATGATCGGGCCGAATCCGAGGCCAATGCCGAAGATGATACCCCACCAGCCGAAGGCCAGGGCGCGTCTTCGTCCATCCTGAAACTGATGGGACAGCACCGCGATCTGACAGATCAGCATCGCGCCGCCGCTCATGCCCTGGAGAAAGCGGGCGACGATGAGTATGGAGGCCGTCCCGGTCAGGCCACAAATCAATGATGTGACGCCGAATGCGGCGATGGCGATCACGAAACAGCGCTTGCGCCCATAACGGTCGGCCAGCGTTCCCGTCGCCATCAGCACGGTTGTCACGGCGATCGTGTAGGCGTTCATGATCCATTGCAATTGCGCGAAATCCGCATGCAGAACCTGCTCCAGCGTCGGCAGGATCGCAGGGATGCTCGAAATCTCCAGACCGAACATGAGGGAGGAGAGGCAAACGGCCGCCAAAGCGATCGCGCTTCGGCCTTGCGTGGATGGGATCATGGTTCACCCTTTCGACGTCCTGATTGGCGGCGGCGAAATCCGAAGACGGTAGGGAGCGCAGTTCGGTCCGCGTGTCGCTGTGCAGGGCAACATAGTCGGCGCTTGACCATTTCTGAATTGGATGAAATCCTATTTCAGAGATAACAAATTCGGATATGTTAAATGCCAACGCTTGACGTGGACGCCGTGCGGGCATTCGTGACAATCGTCGATCTCCAGAGCTTCACGCGCGCGGCGGAAGCGCTCGGCGCCACCCAGGGCGCCATCAGCGTCAAGCTGAAACGGCTGGAAGACCGGCTCGGCCACAGGTTGATCGAGCGAACGCCGCGGCTGGTGCGCCTGTCCGCCCAGGGCGCAGTGTTCCTCGATTCCGCGCGCGACTTTCTCGCCGCGCACGACCGCGCCATCGCCGGCCTATCCTCGGCTCGCCGCCGTTTTGCGCTCGGCATCGCCGCTCATGTGGCCGGCCCCGAAGTGCCGACCCTGCTGGCCCGGCTGAATGCGCACGACCCGGCGCTCACCATCGAGGTGCGGCTGGACAATTCGCGCAACCTCCTCGACGCTTTCGATCGCGGCGAAATCGACGCGGCGATTATCCGCCGGGAGGACGACCGGCGCGACGGCGAGATTCTCGCGCCCGAGCATTTCGGTTGGTTCGCGACGCCGGGCTTTGCGCACCGCGCAGGCGAGCCGCTGCGATTGGCCGCGCTGTCGCCATCCTGCGGCGTTCGCGACATCGCCACCCGCGCGCTCGACGCCGCCGGCATAGCCTGGACGGAGGTCTTTCTCGGCGGCGGCTCTTCCGTCGTCTCGGACGCGGTCTCGGCTGGCCTTGCAGCCGCGGCGTTCTCCTGTCGGCTCGCGCCGGCAGGCACGGTCGAAATCGGGCAGCGATTCGGACTTCCCGCGCTGCCCTCATCGGAGATCGTGCTTCATTCGACGCTCACGGACGCCAAATCCCGCGATGCGCTACGCACGCTGGCCGCCGCATTCAGGGAGCATCGCACGAATGCGCGCGGTTCAGCGCATGACGCCGGCGCGCGCCCGCATCATTGCCATTCAAGCTCCTTATAGGCCGCGATCGCGTTGCGGCCGTTGTAATCGTCGAAGAGCGTCCACTTGCCCTTCTCGGATTGCGCCGCGATTTTCTCCGCCTTCTCGATATCGAGATTGGCGGCGATCGCTTTTTTGACGTCGCTTTGCAGCGTCGTCAGATAGCGCTCGATGTCGGCGGCGCCCGCCGGCCAGTCGATGGCGACCGGGCCATGGCCGGGGACCGCGCGCGGCGCGGCGATCTGCTTCAACGCCGAGAGCTCCTTGAGCCAGCCCGGCAGCGAGCCGTCGAGCGAAGGCATGCGCTGGACGAACACAAGATCAGCGGTCAGCAGAAGACCTGTCTTCCTGTCAATCAGGGTGAGATCCGACGTCGTATGCGCCGGCCCATGTGCGACGGCGCTGACAATTCGGTCACCCAGATCGAGATCAGCTGGATCCTTGACTTCGAGCGTCGGCTGCACGATCGGCCCGGCGCGATCCGCGCCGATGATGTCGGCGAGAACCTTCTGGTAATAATCGCCCCGCGCGCGCATCGCCTCGGCGAGACGGTAATGGCCGACGAAGACCGGACTGTCCTTCAGGAAAGCGCCCGCCCCGAAGATGTGGTCGGGATGGATATGGCTCATCACCACATATTTGATCGGCAACTCGGTTTTCTGCCGGATCGTCGCGCGCAGATTTTCGCCATCGGCGAGGCTGCCGCCCGCGTCGGTGACGAGGACGCCTTTGCCGCCAATGATGAAGCCGATATTGGCGATGGCGTCCTCATTGGCGGCGCTCGCGTCCTCATCGACGCCGCGCCGGATGTGGACGCCCTCGGCGACCTCCTCGGTGGCGAAAGGGCCCGGCGCCGCGAGCGCCCGCCGCAAGGTTCCCGGAAGGCAGCAGAGGCAAAAGCCGCCGAGCGCGAGGCGGCGCGTAATCATTACAGAATTCAAAGCGCATCTCCCAGGCTTCGCCATGCGGCGTTATTCTTCGCCCCACTTAACGCGAGCTCCGCCCGCAGGTCAAAGCGCTCAGGGCATGACCGGCGGCGCATAGCTCAGCGTCAGGCCGAGCGCCCAGAGCAGGAACAGCACGATCGGCAAATGAAAGACGAGCTGCAGCGCCGTGAAGCCGACGATTTCGCGCGCCTTGATCCCAAGGACGCCGAGCAGCGGCAGCATGAAGAAGGGATTGATGAGATTGGGCAGCGCCTCGGCCGAATTATAGACCTGCACCGCCCAGCCGAGATGAACCTTGAGTTCATTCGCCGCCTGCATGACATAGGGCGCCTCAAGCACCCATTTGCCGCCGCCCGAAGGGATGAAGAAGCCGAGCGCGGCGGAATAGAGCCCCATCACCACGGGAAATGATTCCCGCGTGTTGATGCTGGCGAAAAAATCCGCAAGGCGAAGCGCGAGCGTATGGCCCCCCGCCCCCGCGGCGGCCGTCAGGATCATGGTGACGCCGCCATAAAGCGGAAACTGCATCAATATGCCGGCGGTGGCCGGCACGGCTTTCGTCGCCGCGTTGAGGAAGCTTTTGAGCCGCCAATGCAACAGGAGGCCCAGCATCAACAACAGGAAGTTGTAGGTGTTGAGGTTGGAAATCGCGAGGATCGGATCCTTGCTCGCAAACTCCTGCGCGAGCCAGCCGCCGCCAAGCGCGACGAGGAGGAGCGTCAGCAGGGGACTATATTCCAGCCACTCGCCGGGGCGCTCGCGCGGGGGCAGCGGCGCCACTTTGGTCGTGACGTCGATCCCCATCATCTGCGCCGTCACTGCCCGCGATCCCGTCGGCGCCGAGAGCCAGGCGATGAGGGTCGAGACGACGAAAAGAACCGCCAGCATGACGCCCGATTGCCAGAGAAAAATCGTCTGCGCGAATGGGATGACGCCCGTAATCGCAAGCAGCGGCTTAGGAATGGCGGCGGCGTTGGCCTGCAATTGCGCGGCCGACGAGCTGACCCCCAGGGCCCATGTCGCGCCAAGGCCGAGATAGGCGGCGGCGCCCGCCGCGCGATAATCCACCGCAAGGTCCGTGCGCCGCGCGACGGCGCGTGCGAGAAGGCCGCCGAAGACGAGGCTCAGCGCCCAGTTGACGAGCGAGAGCGCCATCGTCACGACGGCGATGAAGGCGATGGCGCTGCGCGCGCCATTGGGCCGCCCGGCGATCCAGTCAATGAGGCGCGCGGCCGGCGGCGAACTCGCGATGATATAGCCGCTGACAACCACCATGACCTGTTGCAGCGTGAACGGTATGAGGCTCCAGAATCCGTCGCCGAAGGCGCGCGCGACGACCGGAAATGACGCCCCGTTCAGAACCGCCGCGAGCGCCACGACGACGACGGCGATCGACGCGAAGACGAAGGCGTCGGGAAACCAGCGTTCCGACCAGGCCGCGAATCGCAGCGCGACGGCGGCGAGCAGGCTTTCTTTGCCTCCGTCGATGGATTGGGTTGGCGGTCCATCCGTCATCGGTCGCGTCCTCGGTGGGCTTTGCGATTGGCGCCATCTTAACCGGCGCAATTCGGGATTGCAGCCCGAAACTCTCCGGCGCGCACCGAAAACCGCGCGAAATACCGGAAGCGCGTCATTCCACGGTGATGCGCACGATCTTCGAGGCGCCGGGCCGCAGCGGCAGGCGCAACTGGAACTGATGGGCGCCCTTCTGCAGCGGCCAGAACAGCGGCTTGTCGGGATCGGCCAGCGCGAATGGCGCGCCATCGACATACCAGACGACCTGCGCCGCGCGCGGCTCCACCAGCGCCTTCAGCGCAATGCGCCCGAGACCCGCCGGCGCATCGGGATTGCGCCAGATGCGGCTGTCATTCTCCGGCGAGGCGATGGAAAGCCGCATGGGCGCGTCGGCGAGGCTCCCCTCCCCGGGCCGATCATCGGCGACGCGGAAGCCGGCCTCGATCGCCCAAGCGCGGGAAGCGGCCGGAACCTTGAGCGCGGTCGAGCCGTCCCCCGCGGCGAGCATCTCTTCCTCGGCGGGCATTTCGGAGGAACGCAGCCACTCGGTCAGCGTCTGGCCACAGCCGCCGCCGGATGCTCCAAGGCTGCGCCGGCCGCCAAAGCGGCAAAGCTCGACCGCAACGCGCCCCTCGGGCGGCGGAAAACTCGCGTCTTCAAGATCGCCCGGACGCGCCTTATGCAGCCGCAACAGGATCGCATGAGCGAGCCGCGCGGCCGAGCTCGCCCCGCTCAGTCGCGTCATCGTGCCGGCGTCGCCCCGCCCGATCCAGACGCCGATAAGAAAGCGGCGCGAAAAGGCGAGCGTGAAGGCGTCGCGATAGCCCTGCGAGGTGCCGGTCTTGACGGCGACGGGAAACGGATATTCGAGCGGACCATAGCGTGGAAAGCTCGGCAGCCGCGCATTGGGGTCGGAGAGGAAGGAGGTGGTCAGCCGCGCGGCGTCGGCCGACAACAGGCGGCGCGCGGGCGCCCGCGCCTGCCCCTCGAACCAGGCAAGATCATTGAACCAGCCATCGTCGGCAAGGACGCCATAGGCGCGCGCGAGCCGCTCCAGCGTCGTCGGCAGCGCGCCGATCGCCATCGCGGCGCCAAAACTGTCGGCGGGCGCATCGAGATCATGCAGGCCAAGGCCGCGCAAGTAGCGGAAGCTCGTCTCAAGGCCGACGCTGCGGATCAGATTGATCGCCGGCACATTGCGCGAATTGGCGAGCGCCTGACGCGGCAGCATGGGGCCGAGAAAATGCCCATCGGCGTTGCTGACGCCCGACGCGCCTTCCGGCAGATCGGGAAGGATGCTGGCCGGCGTGATGACGCCACGGTCAAGCGCCAGCGCATAGATGAAAGGCTTCAGCGTGCTGCCCGGCGAGCGCTGGGCTAGCGTGAAGTCGAGCGCGCCGGCGCGCCTGTCGGCATAATCGCTGGAGCCGAGATCGGCGAGGACCGCGCCTGTCCCGCGCTCGACCACGATCACGGCCGCCTGTCCCGCGCCCTGCCCGCGCCAGATCGAAAGATAGCGCCGCGCCAGCGTCGTAACCTCGCGCTGAATGTCGAGATCGATGGTCGCGCGCAGGCGCGGCTCGCCGGCCGCGACGGGCGCCTGCGCTTTCAACAGATTTTCATAGCGCAGCACGACATGCAGCGCGTCGGGGCGGCGCGGCGCCGGCTGCGGGCGAAGCGCGGCGAGCTGCCGATGCGCAAGCGCCAGCTCCGCACTGTCGATAACGCCCTGCCGCGCCAGTTCATCGAGCGCGCGCGCGCCGCGCCGCGTTGCGCGCCAGAGCCCTTCCGGGCGCAGCGGATTGAGCCGCGTTGGCGATTGCGGCAGGCCGGAGAGAAGCGCGATCTCGGCCCAGCTTAAATCTTCGGCGGGCTTGTCGAAATAATAGCGCGCCGCATGGGCGATCCCATGGCTGCCATTGCCGTAGGGCGCGATGCGCAAATAATGCGAAAGCAGCGCCGTGCGGCCGTAGCGCCAGGTCAGCGCGAGCGCCGTCGCCGCCTCGCGCGCCTTGACGAAAATGGTGCGCGGCGCCGGATCCTGCATGCGCGCGATCTGCATCGCGAGGGTCGAGGCGCCCGAGCGCTCGCCTCGATCGACATGCCGCCATGCGGCGCGAAAGAGCGCGACGGAATCGACGCCCGGATGCGACCAGAAGCGCCGGTCTTCGAGCGCGAGCGTCGCCCGCGCGATGCGATCGGGCGGATGCTCCACTGGCCAATAGCCGTAATCGAGCCGGCGTTCGGCGCCGGTCCCCGCGCGCGGGTTGCCGATCTGCGCCATGAAGGCGCCGTGGCGATCGTAAAGGATCGGCGTCGGCGGCGGCGCGATCAGATGCGCGCGCGCATCGACGTCATGCGCGAATGACGCCGCGAGCGCGATGAAAACAACAGCGGCCAGCGCCGCCGCCGCCCATGCAGCCCTATTTCGCAATGATGATGCGTCGCCCGGCGCTGGCGCCATGGAGTCCTGCCTGATACATGGTTTCGGCCTCGCCCGGCGGCTGCGTGAAGGCGCCCGCCACAAGCGCCCTGGCGCGGAACGCGAAGCGGTAATTGCCCTTCGGCAGCGTATCATAAGCATAGAAGACGCGGTCGTCGTTGAAGGCCGTCCAGGTCGGCTCCAGCGTAGGCGCGATGGAGGGCGCGGCCGCGCGCGGCGCGTTGGCGAGTTTGGGATTGAGCGGATCGAGCCCCGCCGCCAAGGGCAGCGAAATCGCCACATGCACGCGATCCTGCGGATTGACGACTTCGACAATCTCCTCGACGACGTCGCCGCTCTTGAGATGAAGCGCGCCATCATCCGCCGGCGCGATGCGTTCCGGCGGCGCGTCGCCGTCCGGCACGCGGTAGGATGTGCGCGTGACGACGAAGCCTTCCGACACCGCTTCAGCGAGATAGCCCGGCTGATCGGGGAGCCAGGAGGCGTCCGCGAGCGCGACGATGGGCGCCGCGCCGCCATTGTCGATGCGCACGGGCCCCGGCCCGCTCACCGTCGCGCGCGCGACAGGCTTGTCGCCGCTGAGCACGAGGCGATCGGTCGCCGCGCCTTGCGTCACGGTGACCGGCGTTTGCGCCGAGGGACGCTTCCAGACGGCTGCGAGCGCTTGCACAGCGGCCGAATTCGCGTTGGTGCTGCCCCAGCCATCCCCGGCGCCGAGGCGGATCAGGCCATCGCGCAACACGCCCGCGCGGGGATCGGCGGGCGCGGCGAGCGCGGCGGCCTCAGTCATGTCGGCGAGGCTTTTGACCTCCGAGGGAAGGATCTCGGCGTCGCCATCGTCAGCGGCCTGCCCGGCATAGACCTGCTTTGCCATTGCGCGAGAGAAATTTGACGCGCGACCACATGTCCTGCAGCAGCGCGTCGACGATGCGCCGGTCGTCGCCCGGAAGCCCGGCGGCGACCGTCGTCATTTGCGCCACCGAGGCGTTCGGCATCTGATCCGCGCGGCGGGCGAGTTCGGCCGCGTAGCCTTCGTCAAGTTGGCCGCCCCCGGCCAGAGCGGTCAGCGCCTCAACGCGTTCGCGCAATTCTTCACCAGCGATGAGCCGTGAGTAATCCGAGCGCAACGAAAGCTTCAGCACAGTGGCGACGCGCTCGATCAAGGTTTTATCTACAGGCTCGCCGGCTTTCTGCGCGGCGATGAGGAAACTATAGGCCCAGGCCGTCAGCGAGACATTTCCGCGCGCCCGCGGCCAGAAGGCGACGAGACCATCGGGATCGATGCTCTGCCCGATGGCGACGATCGTATTATGGACGTCATTTGATATGGTCGCATTGAGATCGGAGGCCGCGAGCAAGGGCTGGAACGGCTTCAGCGCGAGCGCCGCCGAGGCGAGAGAAATGCGCTGATCCGTGCAGCCATAGGGATATTCGACGAGATAATTGAGCCCGGCGACGAGGCGCACCACAGCCGGATCCGTCGCGACCGTCACGGCGCGGCGCAGCGATCCGGCGCGAAGTTTATCGGCGATGGCGGGCAGGCTCGCGCTGGCGCCGGCCGCGACGTCGAGGATGTCATGTTTGCGCAGGCGCGGGCGATCCGGCAGCACGGGCAGATCGATCTCGACGGCGTCGCGCGCGCCATCGGCGTCGCGTTTCAACGTGAAGCGCAGCTTGGCGTCCTGGCCCACGGGACCTGAAACCGATACCGGAAAATCGATGCGCGCGGGCCGGTTTTGCGCCCAGGTGAAATTCTGCGTCGCCGGTCCGCCGAGCATCAGCCCCTCGACGGAGAGGCTGGCGCGGCCGGTTCCCGACGGTCCCTCGACGACGCGGCCCAAAAATTCCGCATCGAAGGAATTGCCGCTGCGCAGGAAGCGCGGCAGCGCGGGTTGCGCGACGAGATCCTGACGGATCAGCATTTCGCCGGTGGCGAAGCCGAAGCGCTCCGGCCCGCTGATCGCCTTCGCGCGCAGTTTGAAGATGGTCAGCGAATCCGGCAGCTTCACCTTTATCTTGGCGATCGCCATCCGGGCCGACGATCACCTTCGGCAGATAGATCGGCACCGGCGTGAAATTCTTGCGCACGGAGACGTTGTTGTCGGCTCCCCATTCTTCGAGGCCGGCGTCGCCGCCCGGCGCCTCTTCGAGCGGAATGATTCCGAAAGCCATGTTGCGCGTGTCGCGCGCGGCCATCGTGCTTTGCCGCTCGACGATGAAGGCCGGCAGCGGATCGAGCGGGCGCTCCTTGGCGAGCGAGAGCACCGCCTGATCGACCATCCAGAAAGTCGCCTCGCCGGCGACCGGCTTGCCGAGATCATCGGTGAGCTTGAGGCTCACTTCGATCTCCTGCGCGGGCCGCGCCTTTTGCGGATAGTCGAGCGCGACGGTGACGATATTCTTGACCGGCGTCACAGTTGATCCATTTCGTCGCCGCGATGGTCACCGGCTTGCCCTGATCGAAGGGCGCGCCGGGATCGGCGTCGGCGCCGGGCAGACGCCCGCGCATGATGAGGAAATGCACCGGCAGCTTCGGCATGTCGGGCGTCGTCAGCGCAACTTTGTAGCGGCCGAAACCATTGGCGATGTCGACCCAATCGACGCCGAAATGGCCGTTCGGGTTTTCGACGACGGCGAGCGCGCGGGCGTTCTGGAACGGGCTCTGAACGATCAGGGTCGCGATCTCGCCGGGCGCATAGGCCTCCTTGTCGGTCGTCACCTCAGCGGTTTGCGCCGGGGCTCTGGCGAAGGTCACCGGCGTATCGCCGCCGACGAAGAAATCGACGCTGACTTTCTGCCTGCGGCCGACCTTGTCGGCGGCCTCCAGTTCGACGAGATAGACGCCCGCGTCCTTCGCCTCGAAATCGAGCTTTAGCGCATCCTTCGCGCTCGTGACCTTGCGCTCGACCAGAGTCTCGTCGACGATTTCGGTCACATATTTCGCGGCGCCCTGGCTGAAGTCGCTCGCCTGCAGCGTCGAACTCCAGTTGCGCTTGATAAGCCGCGCCGTCATCTCAAGGCCAGCCAGCGGCGCGCCCTTGGCGTCGACGGCGAGAATCTGCGCGTCGATCGGTCCCGGCTTCTGCTGATAGCGCGGCGTCTTGACGCCCAGCACGAAGGCCGGCAGCGCGATGACCGAGGTCAGGTTGCGCACCTCGACATCGTCTTCGCCGACGACCGTCGCCTCGATCTGATAGCGGCGCGGCTGCGCCGTCGGCTCCGCCGAGGGATCGAAGCTGATCTTCGCCGCGCCGGCGTCGTCGAGGGTTCCGTCGCGCTCCACGACTGGCGTCGATTTGAACTTGCCGTCGCTCGAAAAGCGCGCGTCGGTGGAGAAGAACCAGCCCTCGCGGCCGGGCGGCGTCCAGGCGTAGGGAAACTGGCTGGCGCGCCATTTGACCGGACGCCCGGCGACGAGGCCGCCAGCGAAATAGCGCGCGACGAGATCGACGGAGAACTCGCCTTCGAGCGCAACCGTCTGCGGCGCGTTGAGCAGGACCTCGAAGGTCGGCAGGCGATAGGCTTCCTTCTTGAAGGGGAAGTCGCCGCAGGAGATCGGCCCCTGATCCGCCAATTCCGCGTTGGCGTCCTGCGTCCTCGTTGTCCGGTTTTGGCTTTGGGCGGCGCATCCGGCTCGAATTTGACGGAATAATCGCCGGTCGCGGGGGTCGCCGCGTCGAATTTCTGGTAGACGTTGCCGGTCTCGTCGATGGTCACGGGAAGGCGCCATTCCTGGCCGCCGGGACCCGTGACGACGAGCGCGCCGCTCCCCTTGGCGTAAGACAGCGCGCCGAACTGATAGCTGCGCACATAGCCTTTGATCTGCACCGGTTCCTCTGGCCGGTAGATCGGCCTCTCGGTGAAGATGTGGCAGAGCGTTTGCGGCGGCGTCACGCGTGACGACGCCCGGATTAACCGTCCAGGCGAGCCAGGGCTCCTCGGGCTTGGTCCAGTTATCGCGCGCATATTCCGGCGGCCCGTTGGCCGGCTCCAGCACGAGCGCGTCGAGGCCCTTGGCGACGACGATGCGCTTGATCTCGGCCTCGGCGCGCTTGCCGACATCCCATGTGAAGGCGCCGTCGCGGTCGGTGCGCCCGTCGATCAGCGTCACGAATTTATCGTCGCGCAGGCCCTCGAGCCGGATCTCGGCCCCCTCCACCGGCTTCGCGCTCGCAAGCGAGGTCACGAAGAAGCGCACGCGGTTTTCTTCCTCGACGGCGGTCAGCGTCAGATCGGTGACCTGCACGCGCATCCAGCTGCGCTTGCCGCCGGAGATCGGACGCATCCCGACGAGATAGGCGCCGGGCTGGTCCGCGCCCTTGATGCGCGCGAAGAGCGGCTTGAGGTCGAGGCCGAATTTCGCGCCGGCGCCGCCGCGCTGGATCGGCAGGGCGGCGAGTTCGGAGACGGCGGGCGATCCGAGCGCATTGATGCGCGCCGCGATGGCGGCGGCGTCGGCGTCCTTGTCCTCGCTCCATTTGCCTGGCGCATTGCCCGGCAGCGGCGGCTCGGTCGCGTCATCGGTTTCGACGCCGTCAGTGGGGAAAGGCCAGAAGTCGCGCGAGAGCGCGTCGATCGCATGAATGCGCAGATCGACCTTGTCAAAGCCCGCGCCGCGCATCGGAATGAGTTGTGGACCGAAGCGCTCGACGATGCCCTGGCGCGCGTCGAAGGCGAGATGCGGACGCTCGGCCGCGAAGGCGAAGCGCTGCAGGAAGACTGGTCCTTCAAGCGGGCGCTTGCGCTCGTCGCGGATGCTTCCCGGCGCGAGGCTGAGTTCATAGATCGTATCGGCGAGGAACCGGCCGGAGAGGTTCAGATGCGAACCGTCGGCCTCGACGCTGAGGCGATCGACCGGCGGCGAGATGCGCAGCGCATCGCGCGCCTGCGTGATTTCGAGCGTCTCGGGCTTTGACGAGAAGGCGACGGCGATGCTGCGCTTCGCCGCGCTGGAACCGCTGGAATCGGCGCTGGAATCGTCGGCCGCCGGCGCGCAGCGCAGCAGCCCGTCGAGATTGGCGCGCTCAAGGCCGCGCCCGCAATTCGCGCCTGTCACGGTGAAGGGAACGGCGCTTTGCAGGCGCAGTTCAAAGGAGGGTTCGTCAAGCCCGGGCGCATTCGACAGTTTCAACCGGAGGATCGCGACGCGTCCGTCCGGAACGGCGTTCTTGAGCTGCACCAGATAGGAGCGCCCGGCCTCGCGCTTGCCGGGCGCGAGCGGCAGGATGGCGAAATCCTGCGCATTGAGGAATTGACCGCCCGCCGCCGAGAGGCCCGGCGCGGGACGCAGTTCGATCGAGAGCAGCTTCGCCAGCGCATCAAGATCAATGGCGTCAGCGAAAGTCAGTACGATATGATCGAGCTCATTGATCGGATCAGCGCCATCGGCGGGGTTCGTCGAGACCGGAGCCGGCAGCAGCGGCAGCAGGCGCGCATGCGCCGGCGCCCCGCCCGCCGCCTCGATCTCCACCGCCTGCAGCGGCTTCCAGGGATCGGCGGGACGAAACTGCAGGGCGCGGGCGCCGAGCCATTGCCAGGCGCCAGCGACCTGCGGCGTCATCTTGACGAAGCGCTCCGGCGCATCCTCAGGACCGCCGCTTTGCGGCCCCGCGTCGGATTCAAAAAACACCGTCACCGGATCCCAGCTGCGCAGGAAATGCTCCGGCACGATCCGCGCGCCATCGGCGCGTTGCAGGATGTCGAGCTGCGGGGCCGTCTCGGCGAAGGTGGGCGCTACGGCCGCGAGGAGCAGGCCGCAAAAGAGAGCCAATCGTTTCATCATCCGCCTCATGGCGCGCTGACCGGCTTCAAGCCGACGAGTTCGAGATAATGCTGCGCGACATCGGCTGGCGGCCCGTTCGAGGGCGGCTTGAGCCCGATCACGGCCGGCCGCACGACGAGCGCCGGGCCGTCGGCGGGCGCGCGCGCCTCGATGATGTAGCGCCCCGCCTCCAGCCGCCGCAGCTGCGCGACGCCTTCGCCAAGGCTGGTTCCGCTGGCGTCGAGAAGGCGCACGGCGACGCTATCGGGATCGGCGCGCACGCCGACGCCGATGGTCGCCGCGCGGTCGAGGTCGAAGACGAACAGCGCCGCCCCGCCGGGGGCCAGCGCGCGCGCCTCGCCGACGCCCTCGGCAACGGGAATGAGCGGCGCTGCGGTAAGATCGAGCGCGCCGGAAAGCGCGCCCTCCTGCGGCGAATAGAGGCGCAGCTTCGCCTGCGCCCGCGCCGACATAGGCGTGCAGCTCGGCCCCGGCGGGATAGAGGATCGGATCGCCGGGCGCGCCGCTTTGATCGAGCGCGAGGATGACCGGCCCGCTGGAGCGTGCATTGAGAAGGATGGGCGACTCGGGCGATAGCGCAAGGGTCATCGCCTGCCCCGATAGCGCGAGGGTCTGCGGCGGCGCGACGGCCTGCGGCGACGCCTTCGGCCATGGCGATTTTTCGCCATTCTCGACCCATGCGGCGCTGAGGCCGGCCTCGTGATCGAGAATGAGTTCGCCCGGCCCCGCGGGCTTCAGCGAAGCGCCGCGCAGCACGGCTCCGTCATCGCCGATAAAGGTCGCGCGCGCGCCCGCCGCGATGAGCCGATCGCCCGCGGACGCCTCGACCCGCAGCGAGGATGAGCCCGCAGCGCCGAAGAAGCGCTTGCTGACGGCGCCCGCCGAAAGCGGCGGTTCGGCTGCGGCGGGGTTAATGGCGAGAGAGACCGGGGCGGCCTCGGCGCCGATATTGACGAAGATGACATTGCTCCAGGCGCCCTTGAGCCGCCGCGACAGCGCCTTTTCGCCGCCCCAGACCGTCACGGGGCGGTCGCCGTCGATGAGGAAAGCCGCTGCGCCCGGCGCGAGGTTGATCTCCAGCTCCTTCGCGGCGGCCGGGATCGCCACCTGCTGCGCGGCGCCGGAGGGGATCGTGGCCGCGTAGCGCGAATCCGCCTGCGCTTGCGGCTGTGCGGCGAGGTCGAAGGCGTCGAGACTTAGCCGCAAGGCGCCGCCGCCGGCGTTGAAAACCCGCAGCGGCGCGCCGCCGCCCGCCAGCGCCAGCGCCGCGGAGACGTCTCCGGCAGGCGCAACGCCCATGCTTTTTCCAGCGTCGAGGCCCGGCTGGCCAAAGCTGGATTGCGCGCGATAAACGCGAAATGATCCGGATGCGGGCTCGGGCTGCGAAAGGGTCGCGACATCGCCATCCGCGAGATCGAGCGGAATCGTCTTCAGCGTCGGAGGAACGGCGGAGAGCTGCAGCGCATCGGGCGCCGGTCCCCGCGCGAGGAACCACAGGCGCTGCGATTGCGGCGCCAGAACCCCGCCGCCTGCGGCGGCCAATTCACGGCCGGGCGTCGAGCCCTGCCGCAAGCCGGAAGACGCCTCACTGAGAATGACGAGGCTTTTCGATTTCTGCGCCACGACCGCGACCGCGACGGGCGGCTCCAGGCCCTCAACCGGCTTCAGGCTGACCGGGCCCAAGGCCTGCTCCGGCGCATCGACG
This sequence comes from uncultured Alphaproteobacteria bacterium, assembly GCA_963767805.1. Lineage (GTDB taxonomy): Bacteria > Pseudomonadota > Alphaproteobacteria > Rhizobiales > Beijerinckiaceae > Methylocapsa. The sequence continues at coordinate 79,549 of CAVYFP010000022.1, forward strand.
CGGCGCGCGGCGAGCTTGATCGAAGCCGCGCCCTCGACCGGCCAGACCGAGACCCGCCACGGACGGGCGGAATCGCCGTCAGCCGGCGCGGCGACGACGGGCGCATGGCCGCGATCCGCGCCGATGACGCGCCATTGCCCATCCGCCGCCTGCCGTTCGAGCGACAGCACGCAATCGGCTGCGGCCTGCGCGCCGACGACGAGCAGGCCGCCCGCCTCGACGACGGGCAGCGCCAGAGTGTGGACGTCTGGTCCCGCGACTTCGCCCGATCCGGTGAGATCGAGATCAGGCCCCGGCCACGTTTGCGGCAACGCCAGATGAAGTTCGAGCTTGCCGCGATTGTCTTCGCGCGCGGCGGCGGCGTCAGGCTCCGCCGCGTCATCGGACGATGCGGCGGAATCATCGCCTGCCGCTGCCTCGTCGGAGGCGGATTGACCGGACGAATCCGCATCGCTGGAGGTTTGCGCATCATCCGGACTGTCGGAAGCTTGCGAATCATCCGCCGACTGCGAATCGTCCGCGCTTTGCGAATTATCGGCCTCGCTGTTCGGCGCGCCTTCCGCCTTCGCCGCGGCGAGATCGAGCTGGTAGGCGCCAACCGGCAGACGACGCGACAGGCCGACATTCCAGTCATCCATGCGGCCATTGATCCGCTCGACCGGATTTCCGGCGGCGTCTTTCAGGACGCCCGTCAGTTCGACGTCGCCGAAGCTCGTCAGGCTAACGATGCGGTCGGCCGCGATGGCGAAGGGAATTGTGGCGGGCAGATCGACGATTCGCGGCGCGCCCGGCTGGATCTCCGCCGACTTCAGCGTGAGTACGTAATCAAGCCGGTCGTTGCGGCCAATGGCGCGGGCCTCGACGCTATATTGACCCGGCTGCAGCAGGCCGTCGAAGCCGCGCTTGAACGCGATCTTCGCGATCGACGCGGGCGCATCGCCGAGCCTCAAGATTTCGGCGCTCATGGCTTCGCTGATGTCGAGCGTCACATGCGCCGGCCCTTCGAGCGCGAAGGTCCAGCGATCGGGCTCGCGCGGCGCATCTGCACTGGCCGGCTCGCGCCATTGAAACGCCTGCGCGGCGTCGAAGGCGAGCGGATGCGGGCCGTGGCCCTCTGGAGCCGCCGGCTCGACGATCTCGGTGAGGCGCGCCACGACCCGCGCGTCCGCCTCGACGGGCGGCACGACGAGCCGGTAATGGCCTTTGTCGAAATGCTGCTGGAGCGTCGCCATGGGACCCGGCGGCGTCAGCGGCCAGCCCTCGGAATCTTCGAGGCGGGCCGGAAAATCATCGCCGAGCGCATAGAGGTCGAGCCGGTAGGTCGCCGCCCTCGGCGTCTCGATCGCGAAGGCCGCGCCCGCGCCCTGCGCCAGCGCCGCGCGCGCGCTTTGCTCCGGCGCGAGGATGCCGGCATCCTTCAGCGTGGCGCGATGGGCGATGAGGCCAAGATGCCCTTCGCTCTCCAGCGCAGAAACCCTCACCCTGTAGGATCCCGCGCGCAGGAAATTCTGCAATAGCGCGTTATGGCCGGCCCCATTGCCCGTCGCCTGATCGATTGCAGGAATGAAGGCGGTGCCGAGGGATGCTGAGGTTTTGAGGCGGCCGAGAGTCTCGATGCGGTAAAGACCGCCCTGCGGCACGTCGAGGCGGAAATCGCGGCCTTCATCGCGCGCGAGATCGAAAAAGAGGGGCTCGCCCGCCGATAGCGCCGCGATGCTGGCAGGCGCAGGAATGGCGGGGATTTTCGCCGGCGGCTCGACTTTCGACCAGGAGATGACGATCCGGCGATCATGGTCGGAAGCCGGAATCGTTGCGGCGAGCGTGCGGCTGGCGCCAGAGGTGATCTCGTTCGAGAAGGTAAGCGCGACGGGATTCCCGTTGGCCTCGGCGGCCGCGACGGTTCCGCCCTGCGGGATGCGCAGCGGAATGGTCACAACGCCCGCCGGCGCGGCAGCTAGCGCCGGCGGCGCGGGAGCGGGAGTCGGCTTGGGGCTGGGCTCGGGATTCGTCTTGGGCGCGAGTTTAGCGTCCGCCGCCGTCTTCGGCGCGGGTTTTCCGAGGGGCTTTTCCCCGGACTTGCCCACAGATTTATCCACAGGCTTATCAACCGTTTTCAGGCTCTTTTCCACAGCAGCCGGTTTCCTGGGCGGAACGGGCGCGGGCGGCGGCGGGGGCGCCTCGGGGGCTGCCGCCGCCGCCTTCTGCTCTAGAATAAGCGGCGCAGCGGCGAGATCGGCCGGCAATTTCCGCGCACGGGGGCCCAGCTTCAGGGCAGGCCCGGCATTGGCGAAGATCTGATAAGACGCGCCCTTGTCGACATTCTGCAGACCGAAGTCGATCGTCGCGCGGCTTGGAAGCGGCGAAGGTTGCGGCAGGAGGCCCGGCTGGCCGAAGGTCACGTCGATCACGCCCGCCGCATCGCGAATGGGATCGAGCTTCAAGGTGTAAAAGCCGGCCTCGACGTCCCATTGCCACGGGATCACGCCATCGGCGCGCGGCGCGTTGGCGCCGAGCAATGGCTCCAGCGTCGGCACGACGCCGGGGCCCGAGGCGCGAAGGGCGACGGGGCCGGAGCTGGCGATTTCGAAAATCAGGCTCGATGCGCCGCGCAAATTGAACTTGCCGCGCCACGCCTCGCCGCGCGCGATGCGCGGCGCTTTCGAGGCGACCACCGTTCCCTTGCCCTTGGCGAAGCGCGCGAGCAGCACGGTCGCCGGCAATTCGTCGCCGCCGCCGCCCGCGACGTCGACGGCGATCAGATAAGGGCCGGGCTGGTCGATTTTCAGGGAGTTTGAAGGGTCGAGCGCGCGCAGACGAAACGACTGCCCTTCAAACCCGGTGATTTCGGCGAAGGCCGGGTCCTTTCCTTTCGCGGGGACGGTCACGACAGCGATCGGGTCGCGGCTCGTCTTCGTTATTAACGCGCTGACGGCATCGGCCCCGCCGCGCGCGACGTCGAGCCGCGCCGGCGCGATGTCGGGCAGTTCGAGCCGCACATAGGTCGAAGGCGGCGGGATCTCGAAGCGCGCCGACCCAAAAGCGCCGATGACCCCTTCGATCCAGCCGCCAAGCAGCTTTTGCGGCGGGCCAACGCGAATATGGAATGGGTTTCCGGGCTTGCCATCGGACCAGACGGCGGGCGCGCCGCCATAAGCCGTGACGAGGTAAAGGCCCGGCTCGATCGCGCTCTCGATGCGCAGCCGATTCATTGAATGGCCGGCGACCGGTTCCAGCGTCGCGGCGCCTGGCTTCAAGTCGACGAGATCGGCGCCATTGCGCCAGAGCCGCAGATCGCGCAGCGCGCGCCCGGTCGCCTCGACGGAAACGCCAGCCCCGGGGCTGACGATGATCCAGTAGGAGCGCTGTTCGAGATCGCCGAGTTCGCCGCTCGACTGTCCGCCGCGCAATACGTCGCCCTGCCCCGTTCCAACATTATGGTATGGCGTAACGCTAAGAGCTTCGCCTTGCCCGTCGCGCCCGCCGCGCCAAGGCTACGAAGCTTATAGACGCCCCGGTCGAGCAAAAGGTCGAGGCGCCCGTCGCGCACGCCCGCCTTGCCCGAAGTCTCGCCCGGACCTGTCATCATGTCGACAAGCTGGAGGGCGACGCCGGCGCCGCTTTGGGCTCGGATCGAGAAGCGGCCCGGCGCCTCGACGGTCAAAAGGCTCGCCGAGTCCGCCGCCGCGGAAACGCTCGTCTGCGCAAGCCGCGCTGCAGGATCGGGTGGAACGGCCGGAAGCCTGTCGGCGTCGGACCCGGCGCAGAAGGCCGGCGTCAGGCGCAGCGCAAAGACAAACGCCATCGCCAGAAGCTGCACGCCACACGGGCGGAAAGCGCGGGCCGCGCGGGACAGGCGAATAAAGCTCGGCACCTTCGTCCTCCCGTCTCGTTGCCGTCAGGAGAGCCCCTGCGTCCATGGAATTCAATGTGCTCGATCAATGCGCAACGAAAATGAATTTGCGCATGGAGTTTGGCGCGGCGCTAGCCGCGTTTGGGAACTCTTTCAAGAATCCCGCCTTTTCAGCTGTGAAAATCGCGCCGATCGCCAGCGCCGTTGCCGCGCTTCGACGCGCGACGCCAGCCCCGCGACATTTCGGCGTGGTATCGGCGGCTCAACGGAATGCGTTTCCCTGGACATGGAAGAGCCAAATGAGCGACTGGAGCGCCGGCTACGTCACCGAGGTTGGCTACCCTTGCGGCTACTATCGCGATCTGACGCCGCATAATCTTGCGCTCGCCGCGCTGTCGAAAGGCATCGCGGCGCCAGGGCTCGACGGTCGCCCGACGCGAGTGCTTGAACTTGGCTGTGGGCAAGGCTATTCGGCTAATCTTATCGCCGCCGCGAACCCTGCGCTCGACTACACCGCGATCGATTTCAACCCGGCCCATATCGCGGGCGCAAGCTCGTTGGCGGTGGAGGCGGAGACGAAAAACATCCGCTTCCGAGAAGCCTCGTTCGAAGAGTTCGCCAATGAAAGAGGCGAGGCGCCCTTCGATATCATCACCCTGCATGGCGTCTACAGCTGGGTTTCGGCCGAACAACGGGCGCATGTAATCAGGATCGCTCGCGAAAAACTGCGCCCCGGCGGCCTTCTCTACTTATCCTATAATTGCTATCCGGGCTGGGCCGCCTCGGTTCCGATCCACCGGCTTTTCGCCGATGTCGCCGCCGCGTCTCCGCAAGAGCCGATCGAGGTTCGGATCGCCAATGCTTTTCACATCTTCAAGGTGCTGGGCCGGAACGGCGCACGCTTCCTTGAAGCCAATCCCGCGGTGGCCGAGCGCTTCGGCAAACTTGAGCCGCTTCCGGTCAATTATCTCGCGCATGAGTTCCTGAACGCGAACTGGACGGTCTTTCACTCGGCCGACGTCAATCGGGATATGGCGCGGGCCAAACTGAACTTCGTCGGCTCCGCGCGAATCCTCGACCATCTCGATCCTCTGAACCTCACGGACGCGCAGCAGCATTTGCTTGCCCAGGTGAAGGATCCCGCGCGCCGGGAATCCTTTCGCGACCTCATCGTGAACCAGGAGTTCCGCCGCGACATCTTCATCAAGGGAGCCTATGAGCCGGCCGCGAGCCCCCTGGAACGCTGGCGGGACTTGCGCTTCGCGCTGACTGCAAGGGCGCAGGACGTCGAGCTGAAAATCAAGGGCCAGCTCGCCGAGGCGACTCTGGCGCGGGAGAGCTATGGGGCGCTTCTCGAAAAACTCGAGGCAGGCCCCGCCAGCCTCCGCCAGCTGATCGAACTGCCAAAGCTCGGCGCCCTTGGCCTTGCTGGTCTGCAAAACCATCTTCTGATCCTACTTGCCCATGGAAGCTGCCAGCTCGCGCTTCCGGCACTGGCCGAAGCTGCGCGCGCGAAGGCGACGGAATCCTTCAACCGCGCCATTCTGGCGCGCGCCCGGCGTGACGCGACCTACGGCTTCCTCGCCTCTCCCGTGACGGGGACCGGCATCGCCGTCGATAGAATTGGCCAGCTCGCACTGCTGGCGATGAGCGAGGGCTACGCAAATCGCGAAGACTTTATCTTGAGAATGTTGAAGGAAAACCAACCGGCCCGGCGCGACGCGGAACCGACGCCGCCGGAGCCGCTTCGCGACGCGTTGGAGCGCTTTGACAAAAACATGCTGCCCGTCCTGAGGCGGTTGAAAGTTTTCACGGGTGCGGCGAGGCTCGATCAGGAGCCGAGCAATCTGGCGCCGAGAGATGAAGCTTCGAGCTACGAGAACTGGCCAGCGCCGCGCGACGCGAGAGCCGATCCTTTGCCGCTTCCCAGCTGACGGAACGGACATTTAAGATGCCCGCGGGCGATTCGACAGGGATCGCATCGGGAGGCGCGCATGGACTATCGCAAGGCGTTCTTCGTCGACCCCGGCCGCGAGCTCAGGCTCAAGGATTTCGATCCGGCTTCAACTTTGGGCTGCGACTCGAAGGAGGCCGCCGCCCTCGGCCTCGACGCCTGTGGCGAAGCGCTCGCTCATCAGCAGATGCTGCTCTACGCCGAAAAGAAGCACGCCCTGCTCATCGTGCTGCAGGGATCGGATGCGTCAGGAAAAGACGGCGCCATTCGCCGCGCCTTCACCTGCTTCAATCCGCAGGGCGTCAATGTGACGAGCTTCAAAGAGCCGACGCCTGTGGAGCTCGCGCATGATTTTCTCTGGCGCATCCACAAGCGCGTCCCGGCCAAGGGAGATGTGGCGATCTTCAATCGCTCGCATTACGAGGATGTGCTGATCACCCGGGTGCGCAAGACCATCGACGACAAGACGGCCATCGACCGCATGGCGCGCATACGCGAGTTCGAGACCCTGCTCGTCGAAAGCGGCACGGCGATCTTGAAGTTCTTCCTGCACATCAGCAAGGAAGAGCAGCTCGCCCGCTTCGAGAAGCGGCTCGTCGATCCCGAGCGCAACTGGAAGATCAGCGAGGCCGATTATTCCGAGCGGCCCTTCTGGGACGATTACGTCAAAGCCTATGAGCAGGCCTTGAGCGCGACCAGCGCGAAGAACGCGCCGTGGTATGTGATCCCCTCCGACTACAAATGGTTCCGCGACCTCGCTCTCTCACAGATCGTCGCCGCCACGATGGAAGATCTCCACATGCGCTTTCCCGAACCCTCGGTGGATCTGGCCGATATCCGGCGCAAATATCACGCGGCGCTGGCCGCGCAGGAGGCGGGCGAATAGGGGGCGATCTCTATTCGTCCTCCAGCATTCGCAGCGCCTCTTTCGTGTCAACGTCGATCAGCGCGCCGTCATTCTCGACGCAGCATTCGACGACGCGCGATCCGAGGGACTCAATCAGGCGGCCAGCGCCGCGATCGCCTTCAAGCATTGCGATGGCAGGGAAAAGATCGCGCGCGATCAGCGCCGGATTGCCGCGCCGTCCCGCCCGCACGGGTGCCGCCGCGAGCGGAGCTGGCGTCGAGGCGGCGCACCCGCGCTCAAAGGCGCCGATGAGCCGGTCGATCAGCGCGGCGGAGACCAGCGGCATGTCCCCAAGCAGGATCACGGCCCCCGCGCATGTCGAAGGCACGGCGCCGACGCCGCGCCGCAGCGAGGCGGCGAGCCCCGTGGCGTAATCCGGATTGGCGACGAAACAGAGGTCGAGGCCCTGCAAGACTGATTCGACCTCCGCGGCGCGATGTCCGGTGACGACTATGACTGGCCTTGCCGATGACGACAGCGCCGCCTCGGCGACGTGACGCACGAGTGGTTTGCCGGCGAGCGGTGCGACAAGCTTGGTCGCGGCGCCGGAGTCTTCGGTAAAACGCGTCGCGCGTCCTGCCGCGAGGATGATGGCGGCGATGTCAGCCATCGGCGGGCCAGCGCGGAACGGCGCCAAACCTCATGCGGCGCGTCCGGATCGAGCGACGCTATCGCCGCGATGCAGCGCTTCGATGATTTCCGCGAGAATGGCGACGGCGATCTCAGACGGGCTGGATGCGCCGATAGCGAGCCCGATCGGCGCATGAATGCGCGCGAGCGCCGCCTCGCTGGCCCCTTGCGTGCGCATGCGTTCGATGCGTTTGGCGTGGGTCTTTCGCGAGCCGAGCGCGCCGATGTAGAAACATTCCGCGCGCAAGGCTGCGATCAGGCCCTCGTCGTCGATGCGCGGATCATGGGTGAGCGACGCGATGGCCGCGGCGGAATCGAGGCCAAGCTCCGCCAATGCGGTCGCCGGCCATTCGGCGATGACGCGCGCGGCGGGAAAGCGCGCCTCACTCGCAAAACCCGTCCGCGGATCGACGATGATGGTCTCATATCCGGCCAGAGTCGCGATGGGCGCGAGGGCCTGCGCGATATGCACGGCGCCAATGACGATGAGGCGCAGCGACGGCGGATAAAGGTTGAGAAAAAACGCGCCATCATCGGTTTCCTCGACGCCGCTTTCGCGCCGGCGCAGCCGCTCATCGAGTTGTTTGCCGAATGGATCGGCGGCGAAATCCGCGGCGCGCACGAGCCGCTGCGCGGCGGAGCCAAGGCCGGTCACGATCGCACATGGACGCCGCGCGGCGCGCTCGCCATTGAGGGCCTTGAGGATTCCCGGATCAAGCGGACGCAGGTCGATCCTGATCCGGCCGCCACAGGAGAGCCCCGCCCTGAAGGCTGTTTCGTCCGCGACTCCGAATTCGAGCATTTGGGCGCAGCCCGTCGCGATCGCCTCAAGCGCCTGCGCGACCACTTCGCCTTCGACGCAGCCGCCCGACACGGAACCCAGGAAATTGCCCGCAGAATCGACGACGAGATGGCTGCCGACGGGAAGCGGCGCGGAGCCCCAGGTCTCGACCACGGTGGCGATCGCGACGGCGCGACCAGCCTCGATCCAGCGCTGCGCCTCAACCAGAACGTCATCAACGTTTGATAACATTTGGACCCCGACTCTCTTTTGCCGCCAGCAAAAACGGGGCCGCCGACGACGATGCGGCGCGTCGCGCCTCCCGAGCGCGAGAATGCCGGTGAAGCCAGCCGGGCCGCAAGCTGGGCTGGCCTAGGCGACAATCTATCATTAGATGGTTCTTGAATTGGCGACAGCAAGCTTGCGATGCATTCGCGGTCGCGAACAACGGGTCGCGACGTAGCGCGGCGGGGGCCTGGATGATAGTGGCGGATGAAACGATTGGTCCGCCCGTTCGGGAGCGGCTGGCGCGGATGCTGCGTTCGGCGGCTCCGGCGACCCTATTTGCAATTCGCCTATGGGCCTCGGCTTGCCTTGCCCTCTATGTCGCCTTCTGGCTTGAACTCGACAACCCGTCCTGGGCGGCGACGACGGCGGTGATCGTCTGCCAGCCGCAGCTCGGCGCATCGCTGCGCAAAGGCGCGTTCCGGATGGTCGGAACCGTGATCGGCGCCGCGGCGATCGTGATCCTCACCGCATGTTTCCCGCAAAATGGCGTTGGGTTCCTTCTCGGTCTTGGCGTTATGGGGCGCGGCTTGCGGCTTCATGGCGACGATTTTGCGAAATTTCGCCGCCTATGCGGCGGCTCTCGCAGGCTTCACGGCGGCGATCATAGCAAGCAACGAACTTGGCGTTGACTCCGGGCCAAGCGCGCAGGTTTTAACGCTTGCCATCACCCGCGCCACGGAGATCATGATCGGCATCGTTTGCGCCGGCGTGGTTCTGGCGGGCACAGATCTCGGCAATGCGCGGCGCCGGCTCGCCGCCCAGCTTGCAGCCGTTTTGGCCGACGTCTCCGGCGGGCTCTTGGCCGCTTTAGCATTGCCCGGACCCGATCAGCCGAAAGCCCGCGCCGCGCGGCGCGATCTCCTCCGGCGCACCATCGCCCTTGATCCAGTGATCGACGTGGCGATCGGGGAAGCCTCGGACCTGCGTTATCGCTCGTCGACTTTGCAAAGCGCGGTCGGCGGCCTGTTCACGGCTTTGTTCGCATGGCGGACGGTCGCACTGCACCTCGAAGGGATGCCGGTCGACGCGGGTTTGCGGGAAGCCGCAATCATTCGGCGAAGCCTTCCTCCAGAACTGGGCTCCGCGCAAACGCGCAGCCGTCCCGCGGATTGGATCGCCGCGCCAGCGCGCCTCCGCCAGGCTTGTGGGGCGGCGGCGCGGTCTCTGGTCGCGCTGCCGGTTGCTACGCCGTCGGCGGCCCTGCTCGCAGACGGCGCCGCGGAGGCGATGCTCGGAATGGCGCGCGCGTTCAACGGCCTCACGCTTCTGAGCGAGCCCGCGCAGGCGAAGGACGCGGGCCGCGAGGCCGCGCGTTTGCGCGTTCCCGATTGGCTTCCGGCCATAATCAACGGCGGCCGCGTTTTCATGACGGTTGGCCTTGTGTCGCTTTTCTGGGTCGTCACCGCATGGCCTAGCGGCGCGCAGGCGATTACCTTTGCGGCCATCGTCAGCATTCTTCTGTCGCCGCAGGCCGATCAGGCGTACCCTGCGGCGATGTCCTTTCTTATCGGCGCGAGCATCGCCGCGGCGCTCGCCGCGTTGTTCCGATTTGCGGTGCTTCCGCACATACAAACCTTCGCCGGCCTGAGCCTCGTGCTGGGCGTCGCGCTAATTCCGCTCGCCTGTTTTCTCGCTCTTTCGCGGCGACCAATGCTGTTTACGGCCGCCACCGCCAATTTCATGCCATTGCTCGCGCCCACCAACGAGATGATCTATGACGCGCAGCGATTCTACGATTCGGCCCTGGCCATCGTCGCAGGCATCGGCGCCGCGGCGCTCGCCATGCGCCTGCTGCCGCCGCTTTCGCCCGCGACGCGTTCCCGCAGGCTCCTCGATCTCACCTTGCGCGACCTGCGCCGCCTCGCGCGACAGAGATGGGCCCCGACGCGCGAAGACTGGGAAAGGCGCATCTACAGCCGCTTGCTGGCGCTCCCGGAGCAGGCCGATCCGCTGCAGCGGGCCCAACTCGCGGCGGCGCTTTCGGTGGGAACGCATATCATTCGGCTGCGTAGCGTAGCGGATCGCTTCGGACTTGGCGCGACACTTGACGCAGCGCTCAACGCGCTGGCGCAAGGGCGCACCGCGACGGCGACGAGGCATCTCGCCGAACTCGACGGCGGTTTCGCCGCGCGGCCCGACGAGGCCTCGGGCTTTCAACTTCCTCTTCGCGCACGCGCAGCCATTCTCGCCATGTCGGAAGCGATGACTGCGTTCGCTCCCTTTTTCGACGCGCAGGCGCGGGCATGAATTTCACAGAGATCAATTTATACGGGGTCTATGTCGCGCCGATCGCATTGTTGATGCTGATGGCGTGGCTTATGCTGATTGTCCTGCGCCGCGCGACGGACCGATACAGTCTATTGCAGCATGTGTGGCATCCGGCATTGTTCGAGTTTGCAGTTTACATCATCCTGCTGTCAGGAACCGTGCTCCTTATCGCCCGCCGAGGTCGCTGATGTCCGGCGTCAAACTTGACCCAAAGCCTGCCGCCGCAGTCGAGGACGCGGGTCCAGCAGCCGACCTTGAGGGCGCGGGTCCGGCGGCCGCTCCACGCCCTCGGATGCGCATTTTTCCCGTTCTGGCGACGCTGGGGATGGTTTGCGTCGCCGCTGTCCTTGGCTGGCAATCATGGCTCGTCTACATGGGCGCGCCGTGGACCCGGGATGCCGCGGTGCGCGCCTATGTGGTGACGATCGCGCCGGAAGTCGCTGGCCGAATCACCGCGCTGCCGGTGCGCGACAACCAACTCGTGCGCAAGGGCGACCTGCTGATGGAGATAGATCCGACGAATTACGCGATAGGCGTGCGCCTGTCCGAGGCGGCGGTCGCGCAAGCGAAAGCCGTCGCCGAAAATGCGCAGGCGGAATCCGAGCGCCGGCAAATGCTCGACCTTCTCGCGGTCACAGTTGAGGAAAAGCAATCCTACGCCAGCCGCGCCGAAAGCGCGCAGGCAAGTTATCAGCAGGCGTTGGCCAATCTTGACAACGCGCGGGTAAACCTCGAGCGGACGCAAATCCGATCGCCTGTGAACGGATATGTCACCAATCTTCTGGCGCAGCTCGGCGATTACGCAAACGTGGGACAGATCAAGATCTCCCTCGTCGACGCTGATTCTTTTTGGGTGGACGGCTATTTCGAAGAGACAAACCTCGAAGCGATACGCGATGGCGATCCCGCGACAGTCAAGCTCATGGGCTACAGCCAGCTCGTTCGCGGTCACGTCGACAGCATCTCACGCGGCATCAACGTGCCAAACGCCCAGCCGAACGCCTACGGACTGGCGTCTGTCAATCCGATCTTCACCTTCGTTCGTCTGGCCCAGCGCATACCCGTGCGAATTCACCTCGATGACGTTCCAGAAGGCGTCAAACTCGTAGCGGGCATAACCGCCACCGTGCAGATCAGCCCGAGAGGCGCGCCAGCGCCTTCCGAAGCGGCGCCGGCGAGCCCTTGAAAAAGGGCGAGCGCGGAAACCTGCGCAGCAATGACGGCTCCGCTTTCCACCCCGTGGGGTCCAACGAAAGACAGAGCGATGGCGACCTTGGAAATTGACGCCGTTCGAGCCCTTTTGCAGGCCAAACCACGGCCCGTCGGCTGGGCCGCCCGGCGAGAGCGGCTCGATGAAGTCGGCGCGCAACCGATCGGCGCCGATATTTCGCTGGAGAGCGAGACGCATGAGGGACTGCCGCTCGAATGGTCTTTGGCGCCCGGCGGCGATCCCTCGCGCGTGCTGCTGTTCTTTCACGGCGGCGGCTATTGCTCGGGCTCAATCCAGAGCCATCGCGGCATGGTGACGGCCGCCGGACGCGCGGCCGGGGTGCGGACGCTCGCGGTCGGTTACAGGCTCGCCCCGGAGCATCCATTTCCGGCCGCGCTCAAAGATGCGGCGGCGGCCTATGAACTTCTGCTCGCGCGCGGATTTGCTCCGCGCCGCATCGCCATCGGCGGCGACAGCGCCGGCGGCGGATTGACGCTCGCACTGCTTATCAGCCTGCGCGAACTCGGGGCGCGCCCCGCCCGGCTGCGCCTGGCTTCTCTCACCCTGGGTCGATCTCGAAATGACGGGCGCGTCGATAGAAAGCAAGGCGTCGATCGATCCGCTCCTCCAGAAATCCTACCTTGAGGAACTCGCCGGAGCCTATCTCGCCGGGACGGACCAAAAAAATCCGCTGGCGTCGCCATTGCACGCGGATCTTTCCGGTCTGCCGCCGCTATTCGTGCAGGTCGGCTCGGCCGAAACGCTGCTCGACGACGCCGTGCGAATCGTCGCGCGGGCGGGCGCCGGCGATGTCGCGGCGACGCTCGAAATCTGGCCCCATATGATCCACGCGTGGCCCTTATGGGCGGATCAGCTCGAAAGCGGTCGCGCCGCCCTGGCCTCCGCCGGCGCTTTCATCCGGAGAAGACTCACCTGACCCTGCGCGCCCGGCGCTTCCTCCGCGAGTCTGCGTTAGCGTCGAGGCATCGCCTTCGCTCGCAATAGCGTCGCTGGGCGGGCGCCTTTCGGCGATGACGCGCTCGACGTCCGAGGCGACCTCCGACCAGGTGCGAAGCGGCGCTTTTTCGATCCGCCGCCGATAGGTCTCGCGCTGATCGGGATCGAGAAGCCGGCGAATGGCGTCCTTCATGTCCTCGGTGTGATGGGGCGAGAAGAAGGCGCAAAGATCGCGGGCGACCGGCGCGATGGAAGGCGCGTTCGAGGCCGCGCAGGGCTTGCCGAACCAGAAGCTCTCGCCAACCGGAAGCCCCCACCCTTCGAAAAAACTCGGGAAAACCGTGAAGAGGCAGGCGGCGTAGAGCCAGCGCAATTCGTCGTCGGTCGGCGCCTCGATGAAAACGGCGGAGCCGCCGGGGCTCAGCGCGTCGAGTTCGGCGAGCGTCGCCGCCGCCTTCCAGCCGCGCCTGCCCGCGATGACAAGGCGGGGCATGATCCCGCCGCTCTCCTCCGCAAGTTCGGCCCAGGCGCGCAGCAGCGAATGATGGTTCTTGCGAATTTCGATCGTGCCGACGCAGAGCGCGAACGCGCCGCCCGCCAGCATTTCAAGCCGCGGTGAGGGCGCGCCCGGCATCTCGCCGCGCTTCGAGCCCGGATATTCATCGGCGAGCGGCATCACCGTCGAGCAGGTCCGCCCGGCGCCGGCGTCGAGCCGCCGCCGCGCCTGTTTCAGCGCGTCGCGGTTCAGTTCGGTCGTAACGATGAAATGCGCCGGGAGGCGCAACGCCGCCTCATATTCGGCGATGAAATCATGACCGGTGAAGGAAGGCGTCGAAAGCGGGATCAGATCGTGGAAGAGAATGATGAGATCTGCGCCATTGGCGGCGGATTTTTCGCAGAGCGCGATGATCTCACGGTTCAACCAGAAGGCGCCGCCGATGAATAGATGATCCCGCGGCCTGAGGTCAGGCGCTTGCGCGTGGCGCGGGATGGACAAATGGCGCCGCCGTCTTTTTACGAAGAGTTTCAGCCCACTGACGCGCAGGCTGAAGTCCGTGAAGCTTTCCTTGAGCAAGGCGAAAATGCGGTCGACATCGCCCTCCGCCGCTTCGATCAGCGGGCCAAGGTCGCACCATTTGCCGGCATGGAGCCCAAAGACGCAAACCGCCGGATTGGCGCGATGCAGCCGCCCGGCGATCTCCAGCTGGACGCGCGGGATGCCGGCGCAGGTGTCATGCCAGACCGCATGGCACAGCACGTCCGAGAGATCGAGATAGATGCGCGGCGGCGCCTCAGGATCGCTGATCCACGCCGGCTGCAGACTGACGCGCTCGCCGCGGCTGGCGGGGTTGCGCGGCAGTTTTCGTGCGCGACGCTGCGGCGCGAAGTGAAGCGGGACCGTCGCGAGCCACGCAAGAAGGAAATCGCGCAGCGCATTGGGAAGCGCGAGCGGCAGGCGCAGCACGTCGCGGCCAACGCTCGCAACGGCGCTGATCAGCCGCGGACGGGCGGCGGCCTCCTGCCCCGTCAAACGCAAGGCGTCCGCCGCATGGGGAAGCAGCGTCGTTTGCGCATCGAAGAGGTGAAAAAAATGAGCGAGCATGTGCGGCGTCCTCGAAGCGGGCGGCCGGGCGCATTCGCCGCCCGCATGGGGCGTCGGGGCGTAGGGCCGGTGAACCGGGTTTGATGTGACTTGAAAGGGGCCTAGCGGACGCCTCCGCTGGCGCGCAGATCAGGCAAAAGCATTGCGTGAGGCGCTGGCACGGAGAGATCGAGCGGCCAGCAATGCATCAGCGTCATTTCGGCTTCGGCGTGGCGCGTGGCGACGGCCATCGGCGTGATCAGCGCGACGGCGGCCGCGATGAAGATGGACCCGCGCCGGAGCGCCGCGAGATGCGAAAATGGCGAGCGCGTCGCGCATTGGGAAAGCTCGCGGCGCGCGGGCGCTGTCCTCTCGGCGCACATGGGAAAAGAACGGCTTTGCATGGCGGCTCCTGACCGTGGGATAAACTCACACGCAATCGATACGTGGGTATTTTTCCCACGTCAAGTGATTTGTGGGATTGTATCCCACGCTGATTTCCGCCATATGCTGAAGAGATGGATGAACCGCCAAACCACCCGCCGCCCGGAGCCGACCGGCTGCAGACGCCGATCGCGCGGATTCTGCGCCCCTTGGTGCGGCTGTTCATCCGCAGCGGCATGACCTTCCCCGGTCTCGCCGATCTCCTGCGCGAGCTTTATGTCAACGTCGCCGAATATGATTTCGCCCTGCCCGACAAGGAACAGACTGACAGCCGCGTCAGTCTGCTGACCGGCATTCACCGCAAGGAGGTGCGCCGCCTGCGCGGGGCGGGGGCGCCGATCAGCGCGACTCCGGTGGCGGTGTCGCGCACGAGCCGCATCATCGCGCGCTGGCTGGCTGATCCGGAATTCACCGATTCAAATGGACGCCCGCGCCCGCTGGCGCGCGCCGCCGATCCGGCGGCCGGAGCGCCCTCGTTCGAGCAGCTGGTCGAATCGATAACGCGCGATGTCCGCGCCCGCGCAGTACTCGACGAATGGCTCGACCGCAGGCTCGTCGCAATCGACGCCGAGGGCCGCATCGTCCTCACCGAAACGGCGTTTGTGCCGCAGGCCGGCGCCGAGGAGCAGCTTTATTACTTCGGCCGCAACCTGCATGATCACGTCGCCGCCGCCGTCGCCAACGTGCTGGGCGAAGGCCCCCGTTTTCTCGAGCGCGCCGTGCATTACGACGGCCTGTCGGACGAATTGGCGAAGTCCCTCGAACTGCGCTCGCGGGAGATCGCCCTCGCCGCCTTGCATGAAGCCAATCGCGAGGCCCATGCCGCCTGCGCCGCCGATTCCGGCGGCGACCAGCGCTGGACGATGGGAATCTATATTTATCGCGAGGCGGAGAAGACTTCGCCGGAACAACGGACTTCGCCTGAGGCGAAGGAAGACGAGGCGCCTTGAGCCAGCCGCCGCGCCTCAGCCGCAGGAGCCTGCTGGCGCTGGTCGCCGGCTTTCCGGCGTTCGCCGCCGCGCAACGCGGTCTCGCGGGTCCGCGCGACCAGGGCATCGGCGGCACCGGGGCGTCAATTTCGCCGGCCGGGGATGAGGGTGATCGGGGAATTGGCGGCACCGGCGTTATCGGCACCATCAGGCGCTTCGGCAGCATCTTCGTAAACGGGATGCGCATCTCCTATCCCGAGGATGCCAGCGTGCGCGTTGACGGCGCGGCGGCGACGCCCGCCGCCCTGAAAATTGGCCAGGTCGTGCGCGTCATCGCCCTTGAAACCAATAACCAGTTCTCGACGAAGGCGATAAATGTGACGAGCGAGGTCGTTGGCCGCGTCGAAAAGGTCGGGGCGAAGAGTCTGACCGTTCTTGGCCAGAGCGTGTCGCTCGCGCAGCTTCCGAAGACGCAGCGGCGCTTCGGCTATGGCGCGCATGTCGCGGTCAGCGGGCTGCGCCGGCCGGATGGAATCATCGTCGCGAGCCTCATTGAAATGCGCGAGCCGGGACTGGAACAAGTCGCTGGCCCCCTCGATGTGGGCGGCGATGGCGCGCTCACGGTCGGCGACCTCAAGCTCGCCGGCGTCGATCCGGCTTTCATCGGCCAGCGCGTCGTGATGCAGGGCCAGCTTGTGGACGGCGAATTCAAGGTCGCCCACTCGAAAGCGGAAAGCGCGCTGCTCGGCGCCAATCTCAAGGCGCTCTCGATCGAGGCCTATGTCGAGCGCGGCGCCAACGGTCTTCATCTCGGCTCGGGACTGTCCGTCGGCGGCGCCGGCGATTTCGGATTGCCGCTGAACCAAACCGTGCGCGCGGTGCTCGAGACTTCGCCCGGCGGCGGCGGCCAATGGCGCGTCGATTCCGTTCGTATCAACGGCGCGGGCGCGCCGGGCCTGCCCGGCGGATCGCCGTCGCCGCAGCTGCCGGGCGGCGGAGACCTCGGCATTCCCGGCTCTCATGGGGCGCCGGCTGGAGCGCCCCACGGCCTGAATGGTTCATTCGGCGCCCCGGGCGGCTTTGGCCCGGCCAGCCAGCCCGGGAGCCTCAGCATGCCCGGCGCTCCCCCGGGCGCCGGCTCCGGCGGATTTGGCGGACCCGGCGGCGCGCTGGCGCCGCCCGGAATTGGTTCAACCGGCGGCTTCGGCGGTCCGGGCGGCGTGGTTCCGGGCGGCACGGGTCCCGGCGGATTTGGCGTACCGCGACGTTAGACTTTGCAGTCCGCCGCAGGTCGATGCGCCGCGCATTGCAGCCTATTGCGACGGCTGCGCCGGCGCGGGGACGGGGACGGTGCTCACGGCATTGGCGGGCGAGCCATTGATGATTTTCGAGCTTATCGCCAGATAGACCAGCGAACTGTGCTTCCTGTCCGGAATCCTGTAGATGCGCGTCGCCTTGAAAAAGATGCTGGTCTTCTCGGTGAAAGCTTCTTCATTGTCCGCCAGTTTGGAAAGATCGACGGAGATCGGGCCTGTCTGACGGCAGGAAACGGAGAAATTCGACGGATCCTCATTGAGGCCGAACGGTTGTCCCCATCCGCCAGTGCGCGCCTGCGAGATATAGCAGGTGACGCCCGGGACTTTCGGGTCGTCAAAGCTCGTCACGCACACCTTGTCGTTGGGCGAGAGCAGGTTGAACGTCGTGCTGACGCAACTCAGATCCTCGGCCGAAGCGAAGGCCGACATTGCAAGGAGAAGCGCCGGAGCCATCAAGGAGAGTTTCATTTGCGAGGTCCACTTTTTCCGGCGGCGCAAGGCGGCCTCCGCCCACAGCGCCGGCATTTCAAAGGCGAGGGCGAAGCCCGTCCGTCGATCCCGCGACGCCGACGAAGGGCCCGGCTGGACAGCATCGCACTCTAGCCCGTTCGCGCGTCAAGCACGAGTCCTTCGTCGGCGCGAAGGCTCAACGCCGCGGCGGCGGTTTCGCCCCCGCGGTCGCCGCGGGTGGAGAGCGCAATGGTCAGTTTCGGCAGGAACGAGGGAACCAGCCATCGGAGCGGAACGGCGCCGAAGTTCAGAACGACGATCATATGATCATCATCATATTCCCTCTCGTAGGCGAGCACAGCCCCGCTGCTTTCGAGACGCCGCCAGCGCCCCCGCGACAATGATTTATGCACGCGGCGGGCGGCGAGAAGCGCGCGGACCAGCGACAGCATCGAGGCGGGGTCTGCGCGCATTGCAGCGACGTTGCGCTCGCGCCAGTCCGGCGTCAGCGGCAGCCAGGGCTCGACCGCCGAAAAGCCGGCGAAGGCGCTGTCGTCCCATTGCATCGGCGTTCGTTCCGGATCGCGCCCGACCCCGATTCCCGGCTCGCGTAGGGCCCAGGGATCACGTATCCGATCAGGTGGAATTTCCACCTCGCCAATGCCGATTTCGTCGCCATAGTAGAGCGTCGGCGAACCGCGCAGGGTAAGCAGCAGCATCGCCGCGACGCGCGCCTGCGCCTCGCCGACGCGCGCCGCGATGCGCGGGCGGTCATGATTGCTCAGGACCCAATTGGGCCAGGCGCCTTCCGGCAAGGCCGCCTCATAGGCCTCGATGAGGTCGCCGATCGCCTTCGCACGCCACGGCGCGTCAATGAGCTGAAAGTTGAACGGCAGATGCGCGCCGGCGAGATTTTCGCCGTAATAAGCGATGAGGCGCTCCATCGGCAGATAGATTTCGCCGATCAGGAGGCGATCGTCGAACTCCTCCAGCACGCCGCGCATCCTTGCGACCACCTCATGCACCTGCGGATGATCGGACGAATGCGTCTGCAAGAGCCGCTCGATCGCCGGCTGTCGTTCCGTCCATGCGGGATTGGGCGGATTGTCGCGCAGCTCTTCGTCCTTGATGAGATGTGTGATCACATCGACGCGAAAGCCATCGGCGCCCCGGCGCAGCCAGAAGCGAAGAACGTCGAACATCGCCTCGCGCACCTGCGGGCTGCGCCAGTTGAGATCGGGCTGCTGCGGCAGGAAGGCGTGATGATAATATTGCCCGCGCGCTTCGTCGAAGGTCCATGCGGGGCCGCCGAAATGGGCGAGCCAATTGTTGGGCGGGCCGCCGCCGGGCGCGCCGTCGCGCCAGATATACCAGTCGCGGTTCTCCCCCTGCCCCGTGCGGCTCGCCCTGAACCAGGGATGCTCGATCGAAGTATGGTTCGGCACGAAGTCGAGAATGACCTTGAGGCCACGCGCATGGGCGTCGGCGACGAGCGCGTCGAAAAGTTCGAGCGATCCGAAGATCGGATCGACGCCGCAATAATCGGCGACGTCATAGCCGAAATCGTGCATCGGCGACGGATAGAAAGGCGAAATCCAGATTGCGTCGACGCCGAGCCAGGTGAGATAATCGAGCCGGCGCCTGATCCCTTCGAGGTCGCCGACGCCATCGCCCTTCGAATCCTGGAACGAGCGCGGATAGATGTGATAAATGGCGCCCGTGCGCCACCAGTTTTCGGACATTGACGGCCTCCGCCAGACTGGCGTCATAAAATCTTCATCTCGCGATGATCGAAAGACCTTTGCGCGCCTAAAGGCGCATCGTCCCAACCGCCATACCTGGAAAAGTGCCGCTCCATGCTCGATCAGCCCTTGCCCGTCGTCGTGCGTCCTTCGACCGAGCAGGATGTGCCGTACATGGTCGACATCTACGCCTATCATGTCCAGAACGGCCTCGGCGATTATCAGCCCGAACCGCTGCATGCGGAAGACGTCAAGCGTCGCCGCAAGGCGATGCTGAAGCGGCGCCTGCCACATATCGTCGCCGACCTCAACGGCGCCATCATCGGCTACGCTTATGCCGTTCCCTTTCTCAAGCGGCCGGCCTATCGCTACGCCGTCAAGCATTCGATCTACGTGCGCGAGGACCATCGTCAGTCCGGCGTCGGCCGCAAGCTGCTGCCGGCCCTGATCGAGGCCTGCGCCGCGGCCGGCTACCGCCAGATGGTCTGCTACATCGACGGCAGCAACGCGCCTTCGCTCAGCCTGCACGAGTCCTTTGGCTTCGAGCGCGCCGGCGTCCTCAAATCAGTCGCGTTCCGCTTCGGCCGGTGGACCGACACGGTGCTCCTGCAGCGCCCGCTCGGCGAGGGCGACGCCTCGCCGCCGGGCAGACTCGAAAATGCTGTCGAGGAAGCCGCGCCGCCAAAGCCGCATTGACAGCCGGCTTCAACAATTCCCGACGCTATTCACGCACGACATAAGTATAGAAGCGCACCGTCCCGTCGGGCTCGATCTCGCGATAGAGGCCCTGAATTTCAGCTTCAAATCCCGGAAACAGATTGGCGCTTCGCTCGAACATCTTGAGATAGTTGAGCATCGGCGCCGCGCGCGGACCGAGCCGCTCGCCGGGAACGATCGTCGCGATGCCCGGCGGATAGACGACGAAGAGAGTCGTTGCGATCCGCCCGGCGAGCTTGTCGAGCGGCAGGTAATCAACCTTGTTGCGCACCATCTGCCGCACCGCCTCCTGCGGCGCCATCGCCGGCTCGGGCAAATGGTCTGGCGCAAATTGCGCCCGTTGCAACTCGCTGACGCCGCAGCCTCGATAAAAGGCGTGCATCTCGGCGCAAAGATCGCGCAGGCGCAGGCCCGCGTAGCGCTGCGGCCGCGCCTTGACGAATTCCGGAATGACGTCGACGAGGCGCGCGTTGTCGTCATGTAGCTTCTTGAAGGCGACGAGGGCGCTGAGCAGCGTCCAGGCTTTGCTGGATTCGACGCCGGGCGTCAAAAGAAAAAGCAGCGAATTAAGGTCGTTCTTTTCCGCGACGATGCGGTTCTCGCGCAAATATTGGGCGACCACGGGCGCCGGAATGCCATGCGCCTCATAAGCCCCCGTCACGCGATCGAAACCGGGCGTCAGAAGCGTCAGCTTGTTGGGGTCGGTGATGGCGAAATGTTCCGCGACATGGGCGAAGCCGTGCCACGTTGCGCCCGGGGCGAGCGCCCAATAGCGCGCATTGGCGGCAAGTTCTTCCGTCGGAATGTCCTCCCATGGCGTCAACGCCCCGCCTTCGTCGGCGGTCGCGCTGAGGCTGACGCGGTCTGGAACGAAGGCGTCGAAGAACCATTTGCGGGCGGGATCTTTTTCATTCGCCTCAAACTCACGCCGGACCGCCCGCACCTTCTTGCGCAATTCGATGCCGAGCCGAATGGTGTCGTCCCAAAGCACGACGCCCGAGCGGCCTTTCATCATCTGCGCGCCGACGTCGAGCGAGGCGAACAGCGGATAGAAGGGCGATGTCGAGGCGTATAGCAGGAAGGACTCGTTGAAGCGGCGATGGCCGACGTAACGATCCTGACCGCGAAGATGGCTGTCCTTCACATGGATCTGCGAGGCTTGCGAGAAACTCGCCAGCTGCTTGTGCGTCGACTGTGTCGCGATGATCCCTGGCGAATCGGGTCCAAGTCCGCGCAGATCCATGGCAAAGCGTCCGGCGTAGAGCGGATGGAACTTCATGAAGCCCGCCCAGGCCTCGTCGAACAGGATATAGTCGCAAAGATGCCCGATCCGCGCGAGGATCATGTTGGCGTCGTAGATGGTGCCGTCATAGGTGCATTGCTCGATGACCGCGACGCGGAATGGACGCTCCCGTGCGCCACGCCTCAGGGTCCGTGACCAGCGGATTGCAGCGGATCTTCTCGCGAATGCGTTCTTCGTCGAAGGCTTCGGGATAGATCGGACCGATCAGGCCATAGGGGTTGCGATCGGTTTCGAGATAAATCGGAATGCCGCCCGCAAGCGTCAGCGCGCCATGATGTGCGGCCTTGTGATTGTTGCGGTCGAACAGAACGAGATCGCCCTCGGCGACGAGGGCGGAGAGCGCGATCTTGTTCGATGACGACGTGCCGTTCAGGACGAAATAGGTCTTCTCCGCGCCGAAAATGACGGCGGCCTCTTTCTGCGCGCGCAGCGCCGGTCCTTCATGGGTGAGGAGATCGCCGAGTTCGAGCACGGAATTGTCGAGATCGTCGCGAAACACCGCTTCGCCGAGATGTTCGACAAAGATGCGCCCGATCGGGCTGCGGCTATAGAATATGCCGCCATTATGCCCCGGGCAGGTCCACAGCTGATTGCCCTCCTCGGCGTAATCGACGAGCGCGCCGAAGAAGGGCGTCTTCAGCGTTTCGGCATATTGCTTCAGCCGGCTGACCAGATTCTTGGCGATGAATTCCGGCGTCTCCTCGGCGAGGAAGACATAGCCGTCGATATAGTCCAGCACCTCGACCGGGATATCCTCGAACTGCTTGCGGCGGACCAATATGACGATCGGCATTTCAAGACCGCGGCGGCGCATGAGGTTGATCAGCGCGGCGGTCTTTCCCTCGACGCCTTTCTTGCCCCAGTCGATCACCATGCAGCCGATGGCGGCGTCGGTCTGGACCGCCATTTCGGCGTCCTCCATCCGCCGGGCGCGGACGACCTCGATGCCAAGCTTCTCGATTGCGGTGATGATCTGCTGCAGCCGCAGCCCTTCGAGATCCTTTTCATCGAAAGCCGGCGCGCAAACGAGGAAGGTGAAACGCCTGTAGAAATCCATGGATTCTGGTCCCGCGATGCTGCCCGCCGGTTCGGCCGGCGCGGCGCGAACTCATAGCAGAGGATGCGCCAGCGCGCGCGTGCAAAAAGCGAGGCGCCACGTCGTCAAAACGTCATTTCCGGCCATTCCCGCCATGCCAGTTGAACATTGGAAGATTGCCGCTAGTGTGGCGGCGATTGGCGGGGCCGGCGGAAGACGCGACTGCGGTGAAGCGCGCCGCTGCGTCGAGCCGGAGAATCGCCTTGATCATCCTCGCCAAGACGCCAATCGACCAAGCAAAATCGGAGCGCCCCCAATGAACGATCTTCTCGTCATCGCCTTTCCCACCGAGCAGAAGGCGGAAGAGGTCCGGCAGAAACTGCTCGAACTGCAAAAGGAATATCTCATCGAACTCGGCGACGCCGTCGTTGCGGTCAAGCACGAGGATGGCAAGATCAAGCTGAACCAGATGATCAACACGACCGCCGCGGGGGCCGTGTCGGGCACGTTCTGGGGGCTTTTGGTCGGTACGCTGTTCGCGCTTCCGCTCGTCGGCGCGGCGATCGGCGCCGCCTCCGGCGCTCTCGGCGGCTCGCTGGCGGATTTCGGCATCAACGACGATTTCATGCGGGAGGTCGCCGAAGCCGTGCCGCCGGGCGGCGCCGCGCTCTTCTTGCTCGTCAAGAAGATCACCACGGACAAGGTTCTGGCGGATCTGCGGGGAGTTGGCGGAACGGTTCTGCGCACCTCCTTCGACAAGAGCCAGGAAGACGCCATCAAGGACGCGCTGGCCGGCAGACCGTCGGCGGCGGCGACCGAGGCGCCTTCCGACGACAATAAAGAGCCGCCGACTGGCGTCGCTCCTGTAACGGCCTGAAACCAGAACGCGAGGCCCGACGTGGGGCCTCGCCGCACCCTCACGGCGAATGAAGGCGCACAGCAAAGGGCCCAGATTGGCGCTTTGGCGCGAATTCGACGTATGACGCAGCAGCAGCGCCGCCGGCGGCGCGCTTTCTGCGCACGTTCCGAAGCTGACGCAGTTTCCGCGCGTTCGGCCTCCGTTTGCCGAAAATGCTCCTGAAAGGTCGATTGCAACTTGGCGTTCTTCTCCACCATCCCGGCTCTCTCGCGCGCGCTCGCGGAGCGCAACTATGATGCTGCGACGCCCGTGCAAACGGCGGTGCTGGAGGCGAACGCCGCCGACCGCGACCTTCTTGTCTCGGCGCAGACGGGCTCCGGCAAGACCGTCGCCTATGGCCTCGCCATCGCCGACAATCTGCTCGCCGAATCGGGCGCCCTCGGGCCCGCCGCCGAACCGCTCGCGCTGATCGTCGCCCCGACGCGCGAACTCGCGCTGCAGGTGCAAAGGGAGCTTGCCTGGCTTTACCAATACGCCGGCGCGCGGGTCATTTCCTGCGTCGGCGGCATGGAGCCAAGGCGCGAGCGGCGCGAACTGGCGGCTGGCGCCCATATCGTCATCGGCACGCCCGGACGCCTTCGCGACCATATCGAGCGTGGCGCTCTGGACGTCTCGAAACTCAAGGCCGTGGTGCTCGACGAAGCCGACGAGATGCTTGATCTCGGCTTTCGCGAGGATCTCGAATTCATCCTCGAAACGACGCCGCGCGAGCGCCGCACCCTGCTCTTCTCGGCCACCCTGCCGAAAGGCATTGCGGCGCTCGCGAAGCGCTTTCAGCACGACGCCCTGCGCATCGAAGTCGCCGGCGGCGAGAGCGGGCATGCCGATATCGAATATCGCGCCATTCGCGTCGCGCCCAACGAAGTCGAGCAGGCCGTCGTCAATCTGCTGCGCTTCGTCGAGGCGCCGAGCGCGCTGGTGTTCTGCAATACGCGCGAGGCGGTGCGCCGCCTGCAATCGGTGCTTCTCGAACGCGGCTTTTCCGCCGTGCTGCTTTCGGGCGAACTCAGCCAGCACGAGCGCAACCATGCGCTTCAGGCGCTGCGCGACGGGCGCGCCCGGGTTTGCGTCGCGACCGACGTCGCCGCGCGCGGCATCGACCTGCCCGGCCTCGCCCTCGTCATTCACGCCGATCTGCCGCATGACGCCGAGGTGCTGCAGCACCGCAGCGGCCGCACCGGACGCGCGGGACGCAAGGGCGTCAGCGCTCTCATCGTGCCGAATTCGCGCCGCCGCCGGGCCGAACAATTGATGGCGACGGCGGGCGTACGTCCGATCTGGAGCGGGCCGCCCACAGCCGAGGACATCCGCAAGCTGGATCAGGAACGTCTGCTGCAGGATCCCCTCCTCGCCGAAGAGAACAACGAGGACGATCTCGTCATGGCGCGGGCGCTGCTCGCCGAGCGCTCGGCGGAGGACATCGCAGCGGCGCTTGTACGGGTCTATCGCGCGCGGCTGCCGAGCCCTGAAGAAGTGCTGGATCCCGGACAAGGCCCCGAACCCCGCCCGATGCGCGGCTCATCGCCGATAGAGCGGCGCCCCAGCGCGCGGTCGCGCACCAGCGGCGTCTGGTTCAAGCTCGATATCGGATCAAAGAAGAACGCCGATCCGAAATGGCTTTTGCCGATGCTCTGCCGCCGCGGCAAGGTCACCAAGCAGGATATAGGCGCGATCCGCATTTTCGAGCGGGAGACCAAATTCGAGGTGTCCGAGGCGGTCGCGAAAGAATTCCTCGCCAATGTCAGCCGCCCCGATGGCGATCAGATCCGCATCGAGCCGGATTCCGAAGGGGCCTCTCCAGCGCCGGACAGGCCGGCGCGGCGCGCCTTTGATCCGCTGTCGCCGTCGGAAAAGCCGTTGCGCAAAAAATACAAGAAGGAATAAGCATTGCCGGCTTCGTCCGGGACGAGCGGCTCCGAATCCGCACAGGACGATCGATCGCGATCTATGTCGACGCCGACGCCTGTCCCGTGAAACCCGAGATCTATCGCGTCGCCGAGAGGCATGGCCTCAGGGTGTTCGTAGTGGCGAACAGCTACATCGCGACGCCGCGGGAAAGCTGGATCGAGCGCATTGTGGTCGAGGCGTCGCCTGACGCCGCCGACGACTGGATCGCGGCCCGGGCGGCGCGCGGCGCCATTGTCGTCACGGCGGATGTGCCGCTCGCCAGCCGCTGCATAAAGGCAGGCGCCGACGTGATCGGCCCGACCGGAAAAGCGTTCACGGAAAGTTCGATCGGCCTCGCCCTCGCAACGCGCAATCTCTGGATGAATTGCGCTCGCAAGGCGACGTCACCAGCGGCCCGAAACCGTTCTCGCCGCGGGATCGATCCGCCTTTCTCTCGGCGCTGGATCTCGCCATCGTACGATTGCGCCGGGGCGGCTTCAAAGCGTGACTCCGGGCTCTGCCCCGACGCGCGGGCCGCAAGAAATTTGGAGCGATTTCTTATCGACCGAATGATCCCATTCTGTCGATAAACGCCCTAATATTTATCCGAGCCCATCTTGTTGTTATTCATGTTGTTGCCGCCGTCTTTCGGCATAGCTCCGCCTTGCGCGCCTGGCTTCGCTTCGATGCCCGGGGCGCCGGCTCCGGTCGGAACATTCCCCTGATCTACGGAACGGCCTTCCTCCTTTTGGATCGCCGTGCTGGGCTCGACGCCTTTGCCCGTGGCCGGCCCCGACGTGCTTCCCGAAGTCTGGGCCATCGCAGCCCCTCCAAAAAGCAAGCCCGCCGAGGCGATGGCGATCAATACGCGCTTGGACATGGCAGTTCTCCTCTCATTGTTGAATTGCCGCCCTAACCGCGCAAGTTCGATTTGGTTGCCGATTTTATTCCGTCCGGGCGCGGCGCCGCTTGCGCGTCCGGGGCCGACGGCGGCCTCTGGCCACGCAAAATCAATCGGCGCGTTCACGCTTACGGCGACGCACGCGTCTCCCGAGCAGCGCGCAAATTTTCGGGAGCAGATTGTCGCGATAATTCGTCCGCGCGCCTTCGCTCAGGCGGCGAGGATCCAGACCGACAGCGGATAGGACATGCCGAAGCCGAGGGCCGCGCCAGCGCAGATATCAGTCGGATAATGATGCCCTGAGGCGATCCGCGCCCAGCCCATCAAGGCGATGAGAGCGAGCGCCACGCCGAAACAGCCGGGCCAGACGAGAACGATCGGGACGAGAACGCCCGTCAAGGTCATTGCGTGTCCGCTCGGAAAGGAATGTTCGTCGAGCACGCCGAAAAGCGACGAAAGACTGGAGTTCGTCCGGAACGGGCGCGGCCTTCCAATATAGCGCTTGATCGCCGGATAGAGGCAGTGAAGCAGACCAGCGTTCAGTCCCGCCGCGAGAATGACGCGAATAGCCTTGCCGCTCCCCAGATGCTCGAAAATCATCAGTGCGAGAAGGGGGTAGAGCCAGCCATTGCCGAGCTTGCTGATGACGAGGGCCAACGTGCGGCCGATTCGCCATCGCGCCGAACGGGAAAAGAAATGCACTGCGACAAGATCGGCGGCGGACAGCCGCTGCTTTGACGACGCCCAAAGGGCCGCGCAGCGCCCAGGTTCCTCGACATAGGGAGCTATGGCGCGACTCGCGGGATCAGGCTCCGCCTTGGGCCTATTGTCGATCGAGGCATCCTCAATCATCCGCGACAACGCCTTTCGTGATTTCGGCGGTTGGATCCTCCGCCAGATCCGCCCGACGAGAATTGAGTTTGCCCTTTCCAATTGACCAAATCATGACAGTCCCCGAGGCCCATCGCGGCGCCGTCGCGTTCACACGCCAAACAGCGCCCGCAGGCGCTCGCCCAAGCAAAGAAGTGCGTCAGCGCCCCCACCGACGAAAATCCGGAAGCTGCGTCAAAATGACCGATCAAATTAGCGCCGACGGCATTGTCAAAGCAAGGTTGAGCGAAGCAAGCGCTTCGGCGCCGCCGACGTTTCAGTGGCGATGCGTCGTCCTGCGCGCATAGAAGCTTGGCGACAACCGCCCGCCCCCGCCCGCGAGGCAAGATCATACGGATCAGGAAGTCCGGGATTCTGTGAATGCCCATAATTCGTTCGTCGTTCGCCGCATTCCGCTTCTATAATCACATTGCGTTGAACGCCGAATTTGGCGGGCGCGCGGCGGCGCCCGCAGGGCTTCGTTGAAATTTCGCCAGCGCGGGGCTGGCGCCGCATATTCGCGCTGAGGAGAAGACCCGATTGCCCGCCGCTTCGCCCTTCCCGCCGGTCAGCGATCTCCGTCTGGGCCTTTCGCCCATGGGGGAGGTGTTGAGTTGGGATGCGGCGGCGCAGGCATTCACCGGCTATGCGACGGATGAAATCATCGGCCGCAATATCGAATTGATCATTCCGGAACCCCATGCCGCGACCGCCCGCACCGCCTTCGCTGCTCTTCGCGGCGGCGGATCGGCGAGGTTTGAAGCGCTGCTGCGCCGCAAGGATGGCGCCCTCGTTGAAATCGAGATCGACGCGAAGCCGCTTCCTGATGGGTCCGGCGCGACGCGGATCGCCGCCGTCATCCGCGATCTGACGCCTTCGCGCCGCGCGGGGCGGCAAATCGAGGAGCGGCTGCGCCTCGCGCTCAGTGCGGCCGGAATCGGAACATACGAGATCGATCTCGCCACGGGGCGCTATGCGCTCGACGCCCGCGCCGCCGCCGTCTGGGGCCGCGATCCGGACGAGATCTTGTGTTACCAGACCCTCGCCGCGCAAGTTCTGGACGAGGACCGCCCCCCCGTCAAAAACGCGCTCGACGTCGCGAGCGACGCCAAATCCGCGGGGGACGGCCCCGGGGCCGGAGCCTATGCCGCCGAGTTTCGCATTCGCCGCCATCATGACGGGGCCTTACGCTGGGTCTCGCTCCAGGGTCGCGCGTTTTTCGAGGGTGGGCGCGCAGTGAACCGCGTCGGCGTGATGCTCGACGTCACCGATAAGAAGAACGCTCAGGCGCAGCTGGAACGGGCCCACGCCAGGATGGCGCAGCAGACGGCGGAGCTCGACGCCGTCTTCGAAGCCCTGAATGTGCCCGTCACGGTGTACAATAGGAAGGGCGAAATCGTGCGGACCAACGCCGCCGCGCGCGCCGTCTGGGGCATTTCGCCCGACATCCAGAGTCCAATCGACTTCCAGCATCTCGCGGCGACGCTCAGCGTCCGCGACGGGGCCGGAGAAACGATCGATCCGGCGGCGCTTTCGGCGCGCCGCGCCCTCGGCGGCGAAGTCGTGACCGGGGAGGAATTTCAGATCACCTCGCCGAGCGGATTGCGCTACGATTTCAACGCCGCCGAACTCCCTCTCATCGTCGCCGGCGAGATCACCGGGGCCGTCTCGGTCTGGCGCGACGTCACCGACCACAAGCGAAAGGACGAGCAGGCTACTATACTCCTGCGCGAACTGTCGCATCGCTCGAAGAACCTCCTCAGCGTGATCGAATCAATTCTGCGCCAATCGGCCAAAAGCAGCGGCTCGAAAGAGGATTTCGTCGCAAGGTTCAGCGAACGGCTGCATGCGCTGGCCAATGCGCATGATCTGCTCGCCCGCAACAATTCGCTCAGCGTCTCGATGACGGATCTCATTTTCTCGCAGGTCGGCCATCATTGGGAGCCGGGCCAGCGCCGCATTTCGATGAGCGGCCTCGGCGTCAGGCTGAAACCCGACGCCGCCCAGATGATCGGCATGGCGCTGCATGAACTTTCCACCAACGCGGCCAAATATGGCGCCCTCTCCAATCAGACCGGACGCGTCTCGATCAGCTGGAAAATCGATCTCGAAGACGAGGATGAGCCGGCGTTCCAGCTGAAATGGATCGAGCGCGGCGGCCCGCCGGTGACGGCGCCGAGCACCGCGGGTTCGGCACCACCGTCATTCAGCGCGTCGCCGGGCAGTCGCTGAGGGGATCGGCGACGCTCGATTATTTTGCCGAAGGGGTCGTCTGGGTGCTTCGTGCGCCACGCTCGGCGGTGCTGGACAATATCCATGCCGACTCGCCGCACGGCGAAAGGATGCGTTCGGGGGCGCTGGAAAAGCTGCAGGACGCCTGGGCCGGTCTTCAGAGCGACGGCCGACTGCCCCGGCTCATGCGGAAATGCCTTTGGCGGCGAGCGCGCTGCGCGACAATCTCATCGTCGCCGAGGTCGACCATCGCGAAACGCCGCCGCGCGTCCGCTTCGCCTCTGTCGGAAAGGGGTTAACGGAGCGCCTCGGACCGCTGTTCGAAGGGCAGGAGATCGAGTTGACGGAGGCCGAAATCATCGGAACGCCGGACGGCGCCTACCGCCGTTGCCTGCGCTCGGCGAAGCCCGGTTACGAATACGCCCATTTTAACCTCGGGCAGGGGCGATCCTTTTTCTTCGAGCGGCTGCTCCTGCCCTTGTCCGAGGATGGCCGGACGATCACCCATATCGTCGGCATGGCGAGCTTCGAGGACGGATTGCCCGCCAAGCCGCCGCGCTGAACGGCGCGGCGGCGACGGCGTCATCCGTCAGGGCGCCGCTTCGAGCTTGATCGCGGTGATCCCAGCCGCCACATTGACGCCGACCTGCCCTTCGATCGAGAGCGGCTGCAGCGAGAAGGCGCGCTGCGACCCGCCGACGAGGGCGTTGGCGCCAAGCCCCGCTCCGGCAGTGGCTTCCGCGCCGACCCCGGCGTAGGTTCCGGCGAGGGCGCCATGCGGAACGCCATTGGTCGAACTCAGGACGCCCCAAATCAGGTGACCCGCTGCGACTTCTCCAAGCGCGACGCCATATTCCGTGATCGTGCCCAAATATGCGTCAGGCGGTCCGCCTCTGTGATCCGTGAAGAGGCAATGCAGCGTCTGCTTCTGAACGAGGATCATGCCAATTCCAGCCGAGACGTCGCAAGTCAGGATGCCCGCCTTCGCGTAGGTCTGCGCCCCTGCTGATCCGCCGCCGAGCGCCAGAATGAAAGACGCGACGAATAACCCGCGCCGCATGAATGTTCCCGCCATGATAGATTTTTCTCCGCTTGGAAATCGTTCGAACGAGGGGGTCTGTCCGGGGCGAGAATATTGTATCGAACCCAAAACTCCGGCAACGCATCTGAGGTTGCAGCGGGCGCCGGCGCGCGGATTATTCGCAATTCTCCGGCGCGGCGGACCGCATGGCGCCGGTTTGCGCCGAAGCCGGACGCCGCCAGCCGAATTCGCCCGGCGCGGCTTTATCGGCGGCCCCCCTTGGGCTACGATCGGAAAGCCGGAGCGCCGGTCCTGCCGGTCATCATGGCCCGCGCTTTGCTGCGAGCCTTGCGCGAGCAGCCCCGAAGGGCTTGCGTCAAAGAGGGAGCCACGCCCTGATGGACCTTGAATCCGATTCCGCGCCCGCCGCCGAAACGCTCCCGCCGGCCAAAGCCGGCTCCTCCCCCCAGGGCTCCGGCATCGCCGAAATTCGCGATCTGATCCTCGACAAATTGCGCCATACGGTCGGCAAGAGCGTCACCACGGCGACAACGCATGACTGGTTCATCGCCACCGCGCTGTCGGTGCGCGACAAGGTGGTCGAAAGCTGGCTGTCCTCGATCGAAACGACGAAGCAGACCGGTCGCAAGCGGGTCTATTACCTCAGCCTCGAATTCCTGATCGGGCGGCTCCTCATCGATTCGCTGACGAACATGGAATTGATCGAACCAACCCGCGCGGCGCTGGCCGAACTCGGCGTCGATCTTGAGACGCTGCGCGAGGTCGAGCCCGACGCGGCGCTCGGCAATGGCGGCCTTGGCCGGCTCGCCGCCTGTTTCATGGAGAGCATGGCGACCCTGTCGATCGCCGCCTATGGCTACGGCATCCGCTACGACCACGGCCTGTTCCGCCAGCGCATCAAGGACGGGCGCCAGCTCGAATATCCCGAGGACTGGCTCAGTTTCGGCGACCCGTGGGAGTTCCAGCGCCTCGAAATCGTCTGGAGCGTCGGCTTTGGCGGCCGCATCGAGGCGACGATCGGGCCGGATGGCGAAGTCAAGCAGGTCTGGCTGCCGGGGGAAACCGTTGAAGCGCTGGCTTACGACACGCCGATTGCCGGCTGGCGCGGCGCGCATATCAACACGCTGCGGCTGTGGACGGCGCGCGCGCTCGATCCGCTGCGCCTCGACCAGTTCAATAGCGGCGATCACATCGGCGCGCTGATGGACCGGGTGCGCGCAGAATCGATCTCGAAAGTGCTCTATCCGGGCGACACTTCGGCCGCGGGCCAGGAGCTGCGGCTGCGGCAGGAATATTTCTTCGCTTCCGCCTCGCTACAGGATCTGATCGGCCGCCATATCCGCCTGCACGGCGACATCAGGACGCTGGCCGACAAGGCCGCCATCCAGCTGAACGACACGCATCCGGCCATCGCCGTCGCAGAGTTGATGCACATCCTCGTCGACCGGCACGATCTGCCCTGGGAAGAGGCCTGGGCGATCACCAAGGCGACATTCAGCTACACCAACCACACCCTCCTGCCGGAGGCGCTCGAGACCTGGCCGGTGCCTCTGATGGAGCGGCTGCTGCCGCGCCATATGCAGATCATCTATCTCATCAACGCCCTGCATCTCGAGCGCGTGAGCAAGGGGGCCGGCGCGACAGGGGAAGAACTCGCCGCCCTCTCGCTAATCGACGAATCGCACGGGCGCCGCGTGCGCATGGGACATCTCGCATTCCTTGGTTCGCACAAGGTCAATGGCGTCTCGAAGCTGCACTCCGACCTGATGAAGACGACGGTGTTCCGCGATCTCGAATCGGTCGAGCCCGGAAAAATAACCAACAAGACCAACGGCATCACCTTCCGCCGCTGGCTGAAGGAAGCCAATCCCGCCCTCACTGCGCTGCTGACCGAAGTCACCGGCGACAAGCTTCTCGACGACGCCATGGTCCTGGAGAAAGTCGCCGCCTTCGCCGACGATACGGCGTTTCAGGAACGCTACGCCGCGATCCGCCGCGCCAACAAGATGGCGCTGGCCCGGATCATTCAGGAGCGCGCCGGCGTCAAGGTCAATCCCGACGCCCTCTTCGACGTGCAGATCAAGCGCATCCACGAATACAAGCGGCAAGTGCTGAATATCCTTGAAGCGGTCGCGATCTATCAGGAGATCCGCGCGCAGCCGTTCAGGGACTGGATTCCGCGCGTCAAGATTTTCGCCGGCAAGGCGGCGGCAAGCTACACCACGGCCAAACTCATCATCCAGCTCGCCAATGACGTCGGCAAGGTGATCAATTCCGATCCAACCGTGCGCGGCCTGCTGAAAGTCGTGTTCCTGCCCAATTACAACGTCAGCCTGGCGGAGCGCATCATTCCCGCCGCCGACCTTTCAGAGCAGATCTCCACGGCCGGGATGGAGGCGTCCGGCACCGGGAATATGAAGTTCGCGCTGAATGGCGCGCTGACCATCGGCACGCTCGACGGCGCCAATGTCGAGATACTGGAGAAGGTTGGCGATCCCAATATCTTCATCTTCGGGCTGACGGCGGAGGAGGTCGAAGCCAAGCGGAGCCAGGGGATCAGCGGGCTCGACGCGATCGCGCGTTCGCCGCGGCTCGCCGAGGCGCTGGAGGAAATCGCCGGCGGTGTGTTTTCACCCGATCAGGCGGACCGCTATCGCGGCCTCGTTGACGCCCTCACCCATCATGACTTTTTCCTCGTGACGGCGGATTTCGACAGTTACTACAATGCGCAGCGCACGGTGTTCAAACGCTGGCGCGACAAGCGCGCCTGGTGGCGTTCCGCCATTCTCAACACCGCGCATATGGGCTGGTTCTCCTCAGACCGGACGATCGCCGAATATGCCGACGAAATCTGGAACGTCGCGGTGACGCCGCCGGGTCGGCGCTGACATGGCGCTTGGCCGCCAAGCGGACGCGCCTCGGCCGGCGTGGCGCGTCAGCGACGAAGAGGTCGAGGCCATCGTCAAGGCCCGCCACGGCGATCCCTTCGCCGTACTCGGCCCCCACGCGAGCGCTGAGGGGATCGTCATCCGCGCCTTCGCGCCGCATGCCGCAAGCGTGGCAGCCCTGCTCGAAGAAGGCGGCGCGATCCCGCTCGACGCCCGCGGCGGCGGTTTCTTCGAAGGCTATGGAAAGGCGCGCCCGCGGCGCAAAGCGCGCCGCTGCGCTATCGGCTCGAGGCGACCAACGCCGGGGGATCATGGAGCTACACGGACCCTTACGCGCTGCCGCCCGTGCTCGGCGCAATGGACGATTACCTGCTGGTCGAAGGGACGCACCGCAGCCTTTACGAGCGTCTCGGGGCGCACCCGATGCAACTCGAAGGCGTCGCCGGCGTTCATTTCGCCGTCTGGGCGCCGCATGCCGCCCGAGTCTCCGTCGTCGGCGATTTCAATGGTTGGGATGGGCGCCTGCACCAGATGCGAAAGCGCATCGATTCCGGGCTTTGGGAAATCTTCGCCCCCGAAGTCGCGGAAGGAACCGCCTATAAATACGAGATCATTTCGCGCGACGGCCGGTTGCTGCCGCTGAAGGCCGATCCGGTCGGCTTCGCCGGCGAATTTCGGCCTTCCACCGCCTCGATCGTCGCCCGCACGGATAATTTCGTGTGGACCGATGCGGATTTCCTCGCGCAACGCGAAAAGGTTCAGCCCTGGAGGCGGCCGATGACCATTCTGGAGGTTCATCTCGGCTCCTGGCGGCGTGGCGAAGACGGGCGCTTCCTCACCTATGACGAATTCGCCGAGCAGCTCATTCCCTACGCGCTAGATCTCGGCTTCACCCACATCGAGCTGATGCCGATCTCCGAACATCCGCTCGACGCCTCCTGGGGCTATCAGCCGATCGGGTTGTTCGCGCCGACGCGCCGTTTCGGCGATCCGGCCGCCTTCGCGCGCTTCGTCGACAGGGCCCACGCCGCGGGCCTCTCGATCATCCTCGACTGGGTGCCGGCGCATTTCCCAACCGACCTGCACGGCCTCGCCCTCTTCGACGGCGTTCCCTTATATGAACACGCCGATCCGCGCCGCGGATTTCATCCGGACTGGAACACGGCGATTTATGATTTCGGCCGCCGCGAAGTCTCCGCCTTCCTGACGGCTAACGCCCTGTTCTGGCTCGATCGCTACCATATAGACGGATTGCGCGTCGACGCCGTCGCTTCAATGCTCTACCTCGATTATTCGCGCAAAGAGGGCGAGTGGGCGCCAAACCCGGACGGAAGCAACGACAATCGCGACGCCGTCGCCTTTCTCAAGAAGTTCAACGAACTCGTTTATGAAACCCATCCGGGGACAGTGACGTTGGCCGAGGAATCGACCTCATGGCCCGGCGTCTCCGCCCCGACCAGCGCCGGAGGCCTTGGCTTCGGCTTCAAATGGAACATGGGCTTCATGCACGATACGCTGGAATATATGGAGCTCGACCCCGTCCACCGGCGCTGGCATCATGACCGGCTGACCTTCGGCCTGCTCTACGCCTTTTCGGAGAATTTCGTTCTGCCGCTGAGCCATGACGAGGTGACGCATGGCAAGGGGTCGCTGCTCACGAAAATGTCCGGCGACGACTGGCAAAGCTTCGCCAATCTTCGCGCCTATTATGGCTTCATGTGGGCCCACCCCGGCAAGAAGTTGCTTTTCATGGGACAGGAATTCGCGCAGCGGCGCGAGTGGCGCGAGGATGTCTCGCTCGACTGGCATCTCCTCGATGCGCCGGCGCATAAGGGCGTGCAAAGCCTCATCCGCGATCTCAACAGGCTGCACAAGTCGCTCGGCGCGCTGCACGCGCGCGATAGCGATCCGGGCAGCTTCGCCTGGCTCATCGGCGATGATCGCGAGCAGTCCGTTTTCGCCTTCGCGCGCTTCGGCGAAGCGGGCGATCCGCCTGTGGTCGCGATCAGCAATTTCACGCCCGCACCGCGTCATGCCTACAGAGTTGGCCTGCCGCATGCCGGAACCTGGCGCGAAATCCTCAACACCGACGCCGCCATCTATGGCGGCTCCGGCGTTGGCAATTACGGATCCATCACGGCGGACGCCATCCCCGCGCATGGGCAACCGGCCTCGGCGGAAATCACCCTGCCGCCGCTGGCGACGCTCTATTTCACGCCACAGGAACAATGACGCGACGCAGGACCAGCGCGGCGCCACAACAGCGGAGAACGATCCTAGATGAGATTGAGCGCGCCAATCGGACGTCAGGCCATGGCCTTTGTCCTGGCGGGGGGCCGCGGTAGCCGGCTGCTCGAATTGACCGACCGCCGCGCCAAGCCGGCGGTCCATTTTGGCGGCAAGATGCGCATCATCGATTTCGCGCTGTCCAACGCGCTGAACTCCGGCATTCGCCGCATCAGCGTCGCCACGCAGTATAAAGCGCACAGCCTGATTGGACATCTGACGCGGGGCTGGAATTTCTTTCGTCCCGGCGGCAATGAGAGCTTCGACATCATGCCGGCGAGCCAGCGCGTGTCCGAAAGCCAGTGGTATGCCGGAACCGCCGACGCGGTGTTCCAGAATATCGACATCATCCGCGACCGCGCGCCGAAATATATGGTGATACTCGCGGGCGACCACATCTACAAGATGGACTATGAGCTGATGCTGCAACAACATGCAGACTCGGGCGCCGACGTCACCATCGGCTGCCTCGAAGTCCCGCTGTTCGAGGCGAGCGGCTTCGGCGTGATGCATGTCGACGCCAACAAGCGGATCGTTGATTTCGTCGAGAAGCCGAGGCATCCGGCGCCGATGCCTGGCCATCCAGACAAAGCGCTCGCCTCAATGGGCATTTATGTGTTCGAGACCAATCTGTTGTTCGACCACCTCGAACGCGACGCAAACGATCCGAATTCGAGCCGCGATTTCGGCAAGGACGTCATCCCCTACATGGTCCGCAACGGCAAGGCCATGGCGCATTATTTCTCCGATTCCTGCGTGCGCTCCTCCGACGACGAAGCGGCCTACTGGCGAGACGTCGGCACGGTCGACGCCTATTGGGAGGCCAATATCGATCTCACCGACATCGTTCCCGATCTCGACCTGTTCGACAAGGACTGGCCGATCTGGACCGACGGATCGGTCACGCCGCCCGCGAAATTCGTTCACGACGAGGATGGCCGGCGCGGCATGGCGGTCTCCTCGGTGATCTCGGGCGGGTGCATCATCTCCGGGGCCAGGGTCAAGCGTTCGCTGCTCTCCACGGGCGTTCGCATCAATTCCTATTGCGACGTCGAAAACGCGGTCATTCTTCCCTATGTCGAGATAGGACGCTCGACGCGCCTTCGCAACGTCGTCATCGATCGCGGCGTGAAGGTCCCCGACGGCCTCGTGGTCGGCGAAGATCCCATCGCCGACGATGGGCGCTTTCGCCGCACGGAAAAAGGCATTTGCCTCGTCACCCAGAATATGATCGACAGCTTGTCATGACCGACGCGCCGGCATGATCGACAGGCCATCATGAGCAATCTCACCGTTTTGGCCGTCGTTTCCGAAATTTTTCCGCTGGTCAAAACCGGCGGCCTCGCCGATGTCGCCGGCGCCCTGCCCGCGGCGCTCGCGGCCGAGGACGTCGAGGTCGTCACCCTCGTTCCCGGCTATCCCGCCGTCATGAAGGCGATCGAGCGAGCCGAGACCGCCATCGCGCCGTATGAATCCTTCGGCGGCCACGCGCGCGTGCTTCGGGCCGACGCCGGCGGCCTTGATCTCTTCGTGCTCGACGCGCCGCATCTTTTTACGCGCGCGGGCGGCCCTTACACCGCGCCCGACGGAACCGACTGGCCGGATAACCCCTTTCGGTTCGCCGCCCTGTCGCAAGCCGGCGCTGCGCTTTCCCTCGGCGGCGCGCCGGGGTTTTCGCCGGATGTCGTGCATGCGCATGACTGGCAGGCGGGATTCACCGCCGTCTATCTGGAGCATGATCCGCGCCCCCGGCCCGGTACCGTCATCACGATCCATAATCTCGCCTTTCAGGGCCAATATCCGGCCGAACTGCTCGGCCCCCTCGGTCTGCCGGATGCGGCTTTCGCGATCGACGGCGTCGAATATTACGGCATGATCGGCTTCCTCAAAGGCGCGCTCGCCTATTCCGATCGCATCACCACAGTCTCGCCGACCTACGCCGCTGAGATCCGCACGCCCGATTACGGCATGGGGCTCGACGGGCTTCTGCGCGCACGCGGCATGGCCGTGAACGGCATTCTCAACGGCATCGACGAAAGCGTATGGGATCCTGCCGCCGACGAGATGATCGAGGAGCCCTTCAGCCTCGCGACGCTGGCGAACCGG
Source organism: uncultured Alphaproteobacteria bacterium (assembly GCA_963767805.1). GTDB lineage: Bacteria > Pseudomonadota > Alphaproteobacteria > Rhizobiales > Beijerinckiaceae > Methylocapsa. The sequence continues at coordinate 117,044 of CAVYFP010000022.1, forward strand.
CCAGCCAACAAGGCTTTTCTTCAGCGCGAATTCGGCCTCGATCCCGATCCGGGCGCCTTGCTGCTCGGCGTCGTCAGCCGCCTATCCTGGCAAAAGGGGCAGGACCTCCTCATCGCCAATCTCGACGTGCTGGACCGCATCGGCGCGCAGCTCGCCATCCTCGGCGCCGGCGAGCCCGCGCTCGAACAGGCGTTCCTTGACGCCGCGGCCGCGCGGCCGGGACGCATCGGCGCGCGCATCGGCTATGACGAGCCGATCGCCCATCAGATCCAGGCCGGCGCCGACGCCCTCGTCATTCCTTCCCGCTTCGAACCCTGCGGCCTGACCCAGCTCTGCGCGCTGCGTTACGGCGCCCTGCCCGTCGTCGCCCGCGTCGGCGGCCTCGCCGACACCATCGTCGACGCCAATCCCATGGCGCTCGCGGCGGGCCTCGGCACGGGGCTGCAATTTTCGCCCGTGACGGCCGAAATGCTGGGCGCGACGCTGGAGCGCCTCGCGCGCCTTTGGGCCGAGCCTGACGTCTGGGATCAGCTGATCGAAAATGGCATGAGCACCGACGTGTCATGGCGCCGGCCGGCGGCGGCCTATGCGAAACTCTTCCGCGATCTCGTCGCCGAGCGGCGGCGCGGCCGCAAGCCTTCAATTACGTGAGCAGATGAACGCATGATCGAAACCATCGCAACGACGCCTTTCGACGGCCAAAGACCCGGCACCTCCGGCTTGCGCAAGAAAACGCCCGTGTTCCAGACCCCGGGCTATCTCGAAAATTTCGCGCAATCGATTTTCGATTGCCTCGAAGGTTTTGAAGGCCAGACCCTGGTGGTCGGCGGCGACGGGCGCTTCTTTAATCGCGAGGCGATCCAGATCGTCGTCAAAATGGCGCTCGCCAATGGCTTTGGCCGCATTCTGGTCGGGCGCGGCGGCATCCTGTCGACGCCCGCCGCCTCGAACCTCATTCGGAAATATGGCGCGTTCGGCGGCGTCATTCTGAGCGCCAGCCACAATCCCGGCGGCCCGCATGGCGATTTCGGCATAAAATATAATGCCGGCAATGGCGGCCCGGCGCCCGAGAAAATCACAGAAGCGATTTTCGACCGCAGCAAGACAATTTCGCAATATCGCATCCTCAAGGCTCCCGACATAGATCTCGACAATATCGGCGCGCTGAAGCTCGGCGGCGGAACGGTCGAAATCATCGATCCCGTCGCCGATTACGCCCTGCTGATGCAGCAGCTGTTCGATTTCGACAGCATTTCTGGGCTGTTCAAATCCGGCTTCCGCCTTCGCTTCGACGCCATGTCCGCCGTGACCGGCCCCTATGCGACGCGCATCTTTCAGGATCTCCTCGGCGCCGAGCCGGGTTCGGTCCTCAACGCGACGCCGCTGCCCGATTTCGGCGGCCATCACCCGGACCCCAATCTCGTGCACGCAAAACATCTCTTCGATCTCGCAATGAGCAAGGACGGTCCCGATCTTTGCGCCGCGTCGGACGGAGATGGCGACCGCAATCTGATCATCGGGCGCGGGCGTTTCGTGACGCCTTCAGACAGCCTCGCCCTGCTCGCCGCCAACGCCCATCTCGCGCCGGGCTATGCGCGAGGGATCAAGGGCATCGCCCGCTCGATGCCGACAAGCCGCGCCGCCGACAGGGTCGCCGAAAAGCTCGGCGTCCCGCTGTTCGAGACGCCGACGGGCTGGAAGTTCTTCGGCAATCTGCTCGACGCCGGCATGGCGACGATCTGCGGCGAGGAAAGCGCCGGCACCGGCTCCGACCATGTGCGCGAAAAGGACGGCCTCTGGGCGATCCTCCTGTGGCTCAACATCCTCGCCGCGCGGGCTGAAAGCGTCGATTCCATCGTCACCAAACATTGGGCGGAATATGGCCGCAACTTCTATTCGCGCTATGACTACGAGGAGGTCGAGGCGGACGGCGCGAATGCGCTGGTCAAGACGCTGACCGCCGCCCTGCCCGGCCTCAAGGGCAAGCAATTTGGCGCATTGAAAATCGCCGACGCCGATGATTTTTCCTATCACGATCCGGTCGACGGCTCGGATTCGGCGCATCAGGGCATCCGCATCCATTTCGAGGATGGCGCGCGCATCGTCTATCGCCTCTCCGGCACCGGCACCGCCGGCGCGACGCTGCGGGTCTATATCGAACGCTTCGAGCCCGATCCCGCGCGCCAGCACATCGAGACGGGCGCGGCGCTCGGCCGATCTTATCGCGCTTTCCGACGAAATCGCCGAGATCAAGCATTTCACCGGGCGCACGGCGCCGTCGGTAATCACCTGAGCGCCGCCGAGCCTTATCGCGTCGGCCGCGGGGCTCCCCGAGCCGCTCGGCGTTCGCCTCGTCGATGGCGGGATCAATGTCGCCGTCGCATCCGGCGCCGCCGACGCGATCTTCCTGTCCCTCTATGATGAATCCGACCGCGAGACGGCCCGGATTCGCCTGCCCGGCCGCACCGGCGAAATCTTCCACGCCCATGTCGCCGGCAGTCGGCGCAGGCGCCCGATACGGCTTGCGGGCGCAGGGCGCCTTCGATCCCGCGCGGGGTCTGCGCTTCAACGTCGCGAAACTCCTCGTCGATCCTTACGCGACGCGGCTTGATCGGCCCGTTCAAGCTCAACGCCTGCCTGTTCGACGCGCGCATCCATGGCGACGCGGAGGACGAACGGACAGCGCCGCCTTCGTCCCCAAAGCGATCGTCGAGGCTGGCGAGCCTACCCGCCTCGCCGCGGCGCCCGCCGGCCGCATGGCGCGATCTGATCATCTATGAAATGCATGTGCGCGGCTTTACGCGAAACCATCCCGATATCCCCGAATCGATCCGCGGCACATTCGCCGGACTCGCCCATCCCGCCGCCATCGCGCATCTGAACGCGGCTCGGCGTCACGGCGGTGGAGCTGCTGCCGATTCAGGTCTGGCTCGACGAGCGCCACCTGCCTGCCGCTCGGCCTCTCGAACTACTGGGGCTATAATCCGATCGCCCTCAACGCGCCCGATCCGCGGCTTGCGCCGGGCGGCTGGCCGGAGGTGCGCCTAGCCGTCGAGACGCTGCAGGCGGCGGGAATCGCCGTCATCCTCGACGTCGTATTGAACCATACCGGCGAGAGCGACGAGCTTGGCCCGACGGTCTCGCTGCGCGGCCTCGACAATCCCGGCTATTATCGCCTGCAGCCGGACAACCCCCGTCTCTACGAAAATCAGGCGGGCTGCGGCAATGTCCTCGCGCTGGAGCGCCCGCAGGCGCTCCGGCTCGCGCTCGAATCGCTGCGCACGGCGGCGCTGCGCGCCGGCGTCGATGGATTTCGCTACGATCTCGCGCCCGTGCTGGCGCGGACGGCGCACGGCTTCGACCCCAACCATCCATTCCTCGCGGCAGTGGCGCAGGATCCCGCGCTGCGCGGCCTCATCCATATCGCCGAGCCCTGGGATCTCGGCTACGGCGGCTATCAGCTAGGGGCCTTTCCGGCCGGCTGGGGCGAGTGGAACGACAAGGCGCGCGACATCTTCCGCCGCTACTGGCGCGGCGACGATGGGCTTGCCGGCGCGCTCGCGACGCGCCTTGCCGGCTCGGCGGATATTTTCGCCCCGCGCCATCGCCCGCTGTCGCGCTCGATCAATTTCGTCACCGCCCATGACGGCTTCACGCTCGCCGATCTCGTCTCCCATTCGCACAAGCACAATGAGGCGAATGGCGAGAACAATCGCGACGGAACCAACGATAACCTTTCATGGAACTGCGGCGCCGAGGGGGCCTGCGGCGATCCCGCCATCGCCGCGCCGCCGCAAGGGCGACGCGCGCGCTCTGCTGACGACGCTGATCGCCGCGCGCGGAACGCCGATGCTCACCATGGGCGACGAACTCGGCCGCACGCAGCATGGCAACAACAACGCCTATGCGCAGGATAATGAACTCGCCTGGATCGATTGGGCCAGCGCCGACGACGAGTTGATCGAATTTTCGGCGCGCCTCATAAAACTCCGCCGCGAGACCGGCGCCCTCAATGCGGAAATGCCACTCACAGGCGCGCCGCCGGACGCATCCGGCATGCCAGATGTGGAATGGCTGAAATTCGATGGCGCGCCCTTCGCGCCGCACGACTGGGACGACGCGGCGGCGCGGACCCTCGCCGTGATCTTTTATGATCCCGGCGATGGCGAGCGCCCAGCCAGCCGCGCGGCCATTCTGTTCAACCGGGGACATGATCCGGCTGCGGCGCGCCTGCCCGCGCCGCGCGGCGGCTACGACTGGAGCCTCGCAATCGATTCGGCGCGAGCCGCGCGCTGAAAGAGAGCGCATTGCCGACGATTGCGCTTGTCGCGCCGCGCTCGGTCGCGATCCTTGTCGAGAGGCTGGCGACAGAATCATCCACGCCCGGCGCCCCGCGGCGGCGTCGACGATCGCGCGCTTGACGCGCTGGCGGCGGCGGCGGGAATCGCGGGGACGTGGTGGGACGTCGAGGGCGGCCTGCATGAGGTCGGCGCCGACACGAAGCGCGCGCTGCTTCGCAGCCTCGGACTCTCGGCCGACAATACCGGCGACGCCCGGGCGCGCCTCGCCGAACTCGCCGAGGAGCGCGTGTTCCGTCCCCTGCCGGTGGCGACGACCATCCCGCACAAGGGCGAGCGAAACTTGCGGCTTGGCGGCGCGCTCGCCGACCGCGCCTTGCCCTTCGCGCTGACGATCGCCTGCGAGGATGGCTCGACCCATGTCGTCGAGATCGCGCCCGCGTTCGGGCGCCGCAGCGAGGTTTTGGCGCCCGACGGGCGCCGGACGCTGGTGCGCGACATTCCCCTTCCCGACCTGCCGCTTGGTCGCCACGAGATCCTGGCCGACGCCGCGCCCGATTGCCACGGCCATCTCGCCGTCGCGCCGGAGACGGCCTATCTGCCGGAGAGCCTCGCCGGAGGCCGCGTGTTCGGCGTCAGCGCGCAGGTCTATGGCCTCAGGCGCGAAGCCAGCGGTGGATTAGGCGATCAGGGCATCGGCGATTTCACCAGCCTTCGCCTGCTCGCGGAGGGCGCCGCGCGCGCTGGCGCGGCAACGCTTGGCGTCAATCCGCTGCATGCGCTGTTCCCGCACGATCCTGAACGCGCGAGCCCTTATTATCCTTCCGACCGGCGCTTCCTCGATCCGCTGGCGATCGACGCCTTCGACCTGCCGCCTGAACTTCTGACCGACGCCGTGCGCGCCGAATTCACACGGCTCGGCGGCGAGGCCGCTCTGCTTTCGGCCTCAACCCTCGTCGATTACGGCGCCGTGTCCAGGCTGAAGAACCGGCTGTTCGACGTCATTTTCGCCGCCTTCCGCGCGCGCCGCTTCGCCGCGCCCGACGATCCCCTCGTTATGGAATATGAGCGTTTCGTCGTCATTGGCGCGGAGAGTCTGCGCCGCTTCGCGATCTTCACGGCGATCGAAAATAAGCTCGGCGCGGGGCTTTCAGGCTTCGGGCCAGCGCTCGGCGCGCCCCATGCGCCGGGGATCACAGCTTTCGCGCGCGAACATGAGGAAGAAATCGCGCGCGCGAAATTCCTGCAATTTCTCGCCGACCGGCAATTTGCGGCCGCCGCCCGCGCCGGCCATGCGGCGAGCCTGTCGCTCGGCTTCTACCGCGATCTCGCCGTCGGCTGCGCGCCGGACGGCGCCGAGGCTTTTTCGGAAGCGAGCCGGCTGATGGCGGGCGTCTCGATCGGCGCCCCGCCCGACCCGCTCGGACCGCAGGGCCAGATCTGGGGCCTGCCGCCTTTCGATCCCCGCGCGCTCGCCCGCGACGGCTTTTCCGGCTTCGGTCGGCTTATCGCGGCGAATATGGCCTATGCCGGCATCCTGCGCATTGACCATGTGCTGGGGCTGAAGCGCCTGTTCCTCGTGCCCGAAGGCGCGAATGGGGCCGACGGCGCCTATCTCGCCTGCCCCTTCGAGGCGCTGCTCGGGCAGGTCAAGCTTGAGAGCGTGCGGGCGCAGACCGCCGTCGTCGGCGAGGATCTCGGCACCGTACCGGAAGGCATGCGCGAGGAACTCGCCGCCGCCAATATACTGTCCTATCGGGTGATGCGCTTCGAGCGCGAGGGGATCGCCTTCGCGCGGCCGGAAGCCTATCCGGCGCTCTCGGCCGCCTGCGTCGCGACCCATGACTTGCCGCCGCTCGCCGGCTGGTGGCGGGGCGCGGATCTTGAAGAGGCCGCGGCGCTCGGGCGCCTCCCCGCCGCAACGCAGGCGATCGCCGCCCGCGCCGTCGAAAAGGCCGAACTCATCGCCGCAATTTCCGCGAGCGATTTTTCAGAGGGCGGCTTTTCGGCGCAAGGCATCGACCTCGATGCGCCATTGGATGCGGCCGCTGCGGCGGCCGTGCATGAATTCGTCGCGCAATCAGGCGCGGCTCTCGTGCTCGTTCAAGCCGACGATCTCGCCATGGAGACGATCCCGACCAATCTGCCCGGCACCGACCGCGAGCGCCCGAACTGGCGGCGCAAGATCAGCCAGCCGGTCGAGCGGCTCTTCTCCTCCGCGGCGGCCATCGAGATCCTGAACGCGGTGAGGCGGCGCAGGCCGCCCCCCGCCTGATCCAGTGACCGCTTTACTTCGCGGTCTTCTCGATCACCTGCATCAGCGTCTCCGACGGATGGCTGTTGCAATATTGCGTGGCGACCTTGGTGTTGCGATCGAGATAGCGCAGGTCGATCGTCGAGCGATCCACCTTCGAGCTGAAATACCCGGCGAGCCACGCGGTGACGAAGGGGGCCTGCTCGTCCGGCAATTCAGTGAGCTGCTTGCAGGTGATCAGCGACAGATCGAGGACGACTTGCGCCTGCGCGGCGGGAGCGAATCCAATGCCGAGAGCGATGGCGGCGGCTGCAATGTTCTTATTCACGAAACTTCTCCTCAGCATAAATTACTTGGGGGCCGTGGCGCGTTGCAGGCCGTTCATCAGCGTTTCTTTGGGGTTGGAGCCGCACCACGTGGTGACGCTCTCGACATTGCGCTGGAAGGCCTTGAAATCGACGGTCGTATAGCCGGTTTTCTGGTTGAACCAGCCGCTGAGCCACGCGGAGGCGAGGAGCGCGTCCGCCGCCGGCATCGCAAGATAATCGGCGCAGGTGACGCGACGCATGTCGATCATGACCTGAGCCTGCGCGGAAGCCGCGAAAAGCGACGCGCCGCAGGCCAGCATCAGGGTGAGCTTCTTCATTCGCACTTTCTCCATGACGTTAAGCTTGAATTTCAAATGATGATTGCGCCGCGAGCAGCGCGCATATGCGCCCGCGCTGAGGCGGAGGTCGCCGCCGCGCGCGGATCACAAATGTCGATGTACGTTTTACAAGATCAAGAGAAGACTAAATCAAAGGCCGCTTAGCGGACGATGACAACGCCTCCGCGGCGCGAACGGGAGCGCGCGGCGAACGGCGACGGCGCCACGAGGCCCGGCGCAACCGGCCCGATAGACGCCGCGCGCGCAGACAACGGCGCCCGCCTCTTCGACCGAAGCGATCAGGGTTCCCATTGTGATGAAGGCGGCGAGCGCGGCGATAATGGTCTTGTTCATTTTCAATCCCTCTTGGCGCAGCCGAATCTCCGGCTGCATGGCGTTTGCAATAACGCACTTTCGTTGTCGCGGAACCTTGCGCCGCCCCGCTTGGCTGGGTTACGCAGAGTTTATGGCGGCCGAATGACGCAGGCGCCACTCTTTCAGCGATCCGTGCTGATGTTTCAGGCAGCGTTTCATGCGGCGCGATGGAGCCCCCTATACCCCCCGCGGCCGGCGCAGATCCAGCGTCAGCGGGAAATCGGCCGTACGCTCGTCTGGCGGCGCGGCCATCGGTCCCGGCGTGTGGCCGAAGTCGAGGAACCGCGCGAGGCGGCGCGCCTCGGCCTCGTAGGAATTGACCGGGAAGGTTTCATAATTGCGCCCGCCCGGATGGGCGACATGATAGACGCAGCCGCCGACCGAGCGCCCGCTCCATGTATCGATCAGATCGAAGGTCAGCGGCGCATGGACGGGCACCGTCGGATGCAGGCCAACGGCAGCCTGCCAGGCCTTGAAACGCACGGCGGCGACAGCCTCACCCACGGCGCCGGTGGAGGTCATCGGCATGCGGCGGCCATTGCAGGCGATCACATGGCGGCCTTCGACGAAGCCTTCGGCCTTGACCTGCAGACGTTCGATCGAGGAATCGACGAAGCGGACGGTGCCGCCGATGGCGCCCGTCTCGCCCATCACATGCCATGGCTCCAGCGCCTGACGCACCTCGATTCTGACGCCGCCCTGTTCGATCGCGCCATAGAAGGGAAAACGGAACTCGCGCTGCGCCTCGAACCAGACCGGGTCGAACGGGTAGCCGGCCTGACCAAGATCGGCGAGAACGCCAAGGAAATCCTGCCAGACGAAATGCGGCGTCATGAAGCGATCATGCAGCGCCGTGCCCCAGCGCACCAGAGAGCCCTTTTGCGGCTCGCGCCAGAACCAGGCGATAAGGGCGCGCAGCAGCAGCTGCTGGGCGAGGCTCATGCGCGCGTCCGGCGGCATCTCGAAGGCGCGAAACTCGACGAGACCCAGCCGGCCGGTCGGGCCGTCCGGCGAATAGAGCTTGTCGATGCAGATCTCGGCGCGATGCGTATTGCCGGTTACGTCGACGAGGAGGTTGCGATAGAGCCTGTCGATCAGCCAGAGCGGGATCGACTGCTCGGGACCAGGCGTATTGGCGAGGGCGATTTCGAGTTCATAGAGCTGGTCGAGGCGCGCCTCGTCGGTGCGCGGCGCCTGGCTGGTCGGGCCGATGAACAGGCCCGAAAACAGATAGGACAGCGAAGGATGCCGCTGCCAGTAGAGGACGAGGCTCTTCAGAAGGTCGGGCCGGCGCAGGAAGGGCGAATCCTGCGGCGTCGCGCCGCCGACGACGACATGATTGCCGCCGCCCGTGCCGGTGTGGCGGCCGTCGATCATGAATTTATCGGCGCCGAGACGAACCTGCCGCGCATCCTCGTAGAGGCCCTTGGTGGTCTCGACGGCGGCGCGCCAGCTGGCGGCGGGCTGGATGTTGACCTCGATGACGCCGGGATCGGGCGTCACCTTGATGACCTCGATGCGCGGGTCATAGGGCGGCGGATAGCCCTCGATATGAACGGGCGTGTTGATGCCTTCCGCCGCGACCTCGATCGCGGCGACGAGTTCGAGATAATCCTCGAGGCGCTCGACCGGCGGCATGAAGACGCAGATCACCCCATCGCGCGGCTCGACCGATAGCGCCGTTCTGACGGCGCCTTCGATGATCTCCTGCTCGATGCGATCCTGACGCGTGCTCTCCGGCTCCAGCGTGCGCTCGAAATGCGAGACGCGCTGGGCCAAAATCTTCGCATCCGGCAAGGGCCCGCGCTCTTCGAGCGGATCCTGCGAATGAATATAGGGGTAGGACGAGGCCGGAATCCACGGCAGCGAGGCAAGCGGCAGGCGGTAGCCGACCGGCAAATCGCCCGGCACGAGGAAGAGCTTGCCGCGCCGCAGGCACCATTTCTCGCTGACCCAGCGCAGGCCGCGCGACATGCGGGCCGGCGCGTTCCAGCGCTGCACCGGCAGCACGAAGCCGGTCGGCTTTGTGAGCCCGCGCGAATAGGTGCGGATCATGCGATTGCGCTCTTCGGCGTCCTCGATTTTGGGATCGAGCGGATCGACATTATCCGGCAGATTGCCTTCCTTGACGAGCCAGGTGGCCGGATCCTCATAGGCGGGCATCACGCATCCATCGTCGACGCCCAGAAAGTCGGCGATGCCGCGGGTGAGCGCCTCCGCCTTGCCGCGCTGGTCGTCGGTGAAAACGATGGCGGCCGTCCCCGGCGCCTTCTCCAGTTCCGTCTCGACCGTCCGGCCGACAGCATCGACGAGATCGGGATTGCGCCAGATCGGCTGGCCATCCTTGCGCCAGTACAGTGAAAAGCCCCAGCGCGGCAGGGTTTCGCCCGGGATACCACTTGCCTTGGCCGTAATGCAGCATGCCGCCCGGCGCGACGCGATTGCGGATCCGGCGGATCAGCGCGTCGGCGAAGGCGCGCTTCGTCGGCCCGACGGCCGCCGTGTTCCATTCGGGCGACTGATAATCGTCGATCGAGACGAAGGTCGGCTCGCCGCCCATGGTGAGGCGAACATCCTGCTTTTTAAGATCGGCGTCGACCTGCTCGCCCAACGCGTCGAGCTTCTCCCAGGCTTCGTCCGAAAAGGGCGCCGTGATGCGCGGCGCCTCGTGGATACGCGTCACCCGCATGTCGAACTCGAACTCGACGCCAATGCCGCCTTCGACGGCGCCCGAAATCGGCGCTGCGGTGGAGTAATGCGGCGTCGCCGAGACTGGGATATGGCCCTCGGCGCAGAACATGCCGGAGGTCGCGTCCATGCCGATCCAGCCGGCGCCCGGCAGATAGACCTCGGCCCATGCGTGAAGATCGGTGAAATCGACCTGCGTGCCCTTCGGCCCTTCAATGGGTTCGATGTCGGCGCGAAGCTGGATCAGATAGCCGGAGACGAAGCGCGCGGCGAGGCCGAGATTGCGCAGGATCTGGACCAGCGTCCAGGCGGAATCGCGGCACGATCCAGAGGCCAGTTCCAGCGTCTCTTCCGGCGTCTGGACGCCGGGCTCCATGCGGATCACATAGCGGATCGCCTTCTGCAGACCCGTATTGAGGCCGACCAGGAAATCGACGATATGGACCCGCTCCTTCGGCAGGCCCGCCATATAGGCGGCAAGATGGGCCCCGAGCGGTTCAGGCTGCAAATAGGGCGTCAGATCCGCCTCGAGTTCGGGCTCATAGGCGAAGGGAAAATACTCGGCATAGGGTTCGATGAAGAAGTCGAACGGATTGACCACCGACAGGTCGACGGTGAGATCGACCTCGACCTTGAACTCGGTCACCTTCTCCGGAAAGACGAAGCGCGCCTGCCAATTATTGTGCGGATCCTGCTGCCAGTTCACGAAATGATCGGGCGGCGACACCTTGAGGCTATAGGACAGGATCTTGGTGCGGCAGTGCGGCGCGGGGCGCAACCGCACGATCTGCGGTCCGAGCGCGGCGGGGCGATCATATTTATAGTGGGTGAGGTGATAAATCGCGGCCGATATGGACAATGGGAGCGCCCCGCGCCCGCCGATCCAGCCCGTCCCCCGCTTTGGCGCGGCGGGACTTCCAGCCGCCGACAGGGCTGGAATAGCTATAGCAATCAATCGCAGCGGGCGGAAGGTTGGGCGGCTCGCGGGGCGCCTATGTTTTCCGCATCAGGGCGCCAAAGTTGAGCCAGAACGCCCGCGGCGAAGACGATTGCCCCAATTCTCGCGCCGGAGACCTATTTCTCCGGCAGATTGAGCCTGATGCTGAGTTCGCGCAATTGCTTCGGCGAAACGCTGGAGGGCGCCCCGAGCAAAAGATCCTCGCCGCGCTGGTTCATCGGGAAGGCCACGACCTCGCGCAGATTTTCCTCATCCGCCAGCAGCATGACGATGCGGTCGATGCCCGGCGCGATGCCGCCATGCGGCGGCGCGCCATATTGGAAGGCGCGATACATGCCGCCGAATTTCTGCTCCAGCACCTCCTCGTCATAGCCGGCCAGCGCGAAGGCCTTGCGCATGACGTCCGGACGATGGTTGCGGATGGCGCCGGAGGACAGTTCCGAGCCGTTGCAGACGACGTCATACTGGAACGCCTTGATGCCAAGGATGATCTCCTTGTCGCTCGCGTTGAGCGCGACGAAGGCGTCATGGTCGTAGTTCGGCATCGAGAAGGGATTATGCGAGAAATCGATGCGGTTCTCCTCCTCGTTCCACTCGAACATCGGAAAATCGACGATCCAGCAGAATTCGAAGACGCCGGTTTTGGAGAGGCCCAGCTCATTGCCGATGCGCAGCCGCGCCGCGCCGGCGAGCTTCGCCGCCCTGTCCGGCCGGTCGCAGGCGAAAAACACCGCATCGCCCGCCTTGAGGCCGGCCTTCGCGGCGATCGAAGCCTGAACGTCCGCGGGCAGGAATTTCGCGATGGGGCCCTTGCCGGTCAGCGCGCCCGCCTCGCCGTCGAAGATCACATAGCCAAGGCCAGCCGCGCCCTCGCCCTTCGCCCAGTCGTTCAGCTTGTCGAAGAAGGAGCGCGGCTGCGCGCCGGCGCCCGTCGCCGGAATGGCGCGCACGACGCCGCCCGCCTTGATGACGTTCTTGAAGGCGTTGAAGCTCACGTCCTCGCGCGAAAACTCCTCGGTCACATCGACGATGACGAGGGGATTGCGCAAGTCAGGCTTGTCGGAGCCATATTTCAGCATCGCCTCGGCATAGGGGATTTTCGGGAAGCTCTGCGTCACAGCGAAGCCCTTGCCAAATTCCTCGAACACGCCACGCAGCACCGGCTCGACTGTCGTAAATACATCGTCCTGCGTGACGAAGCTCATCTCGATGTCGAGCTGATAGAATTCGAGGCTGCGGTCGGCGCGCAAATCCTCGTCGCGAAAACAGGGCGCGATCTGGAAATAGCGGTCGAAGCCAGCCACCATCAGGAGTTGCTTGAACTGCTGCGGCGCCTGCGGCAGGGCGTAGAACTTGCCCGGCTGGAGGCGCGACGGCACGAGGAAATCGCGCGCGCCTTCGGGGCTCGAGGCCGTGAGAATCGGCGTCTGGAACTCGAAGAAGCCCTGCCCCTTCATGCGCGCGCGCAGCAAATCAATGATTTCGCCGCGCAGCATGATGTTGCGGTGCAGCTTTTCGCGCCTCAGGTCCAAGAATCGGTAGCGCAGCCGCATATCCTCCGGATAGGGCTGGTCGCCGAACACCGGAACCGGCAGCTCGGCGGCGGGCCCAAGCACCTCGATCTCGGTCACATAGACTTCGATCAGGCCGGTCGGCATTTCGGCGTTTTCAGTGCCGGCGGGGCGCTTGCGGACGCGTCCATCGATGCGCACGACCCATTCGGAGCGCAATTTCTCGGCGAGGGCGAAAGCCGCCGAATCAGGATCGACGACGCATTGCGTGACGCCGTAATGGTCGCGCAGGTCGACGAACAGCACGCCGCCATGGTCGCGGATGCGGTGGCACCAGCCGGACAGCCGGATCGATTCGCCGGCGTTGGATTCGCGGAGGTCGCCGCAGCGATGGGTACGGTAGCGATGCATGTTCTCGTCGGAAGCCTTGAGGGAGGATGGCGCGGACAACCGCATGGGCGGCGGCTTCTGTCAAGGCTGCGGCGCCTTGTCTTTCAGCTTGGCCCTGGCCCCGACCACGAGCAACGCCGAAATTCCCGCGCGAAAACTACAACCCGCGCATCGCCCTATAGCGGGCCGCCCCGGTTTCCATTATCTAAGGAATATGACTCTCATTTCAACGACCGACGCCCTTGCGGAGGCGTGCCGCCGTTTCGCAACTCATCCCTTTGTGACGGTCGACACCGAATTCCTGCGCGAAACCACCTTCTGGCCGCGGCTTTGCGTGGTGCAACTGGCCTCCCCCGAGGAAGCAGTGGCGATCGACGCTCTCGCCGAAGGGCTTGATCTCTCGCCCTTATTCGAGCTGATGGCCGACGAAAAGCTCACAAAGGTATTTCACGCCGCGCGGCAAGACCTTGAAATCATTTGGAACCTTGCCAAACTGATTCCCGCCCCCCTGTTCGACACGCAGGTCGCCGCAATGGTCTGCGGCTTTGGCGATCAGGTCTCCTACGGCGATCTCGCACAGACCATCGCCAAGGTCTCGCTAGACAAATCCTCGCGTTTCACAGACTGGTCGCGGCGCCCGCTGCTGCCGGCGCAGATCGAATACGCCATCGCGGACGTCACTTATCTGCGCGACATCTACCTCCATCTGCGCCGCAAGCTGGAGCAGACCGGGCGCCTCGCCTGGCTCGCCGACGAGATGGCGCTTCTGTCGTCGCCTTCGACCTATGAACAGCATCCGGACAACGCCTGGGAACGGTTCCGCAACCGCGTCCGCAAGCCGCGCGACCTGGCCGTTCTGATGGATGTCGCCGGCTGGCGCGAGGCGGAGGCGCAGGCGCGCAATGTGCCCCGCTCCCGCATCCTCAAGGACGACGTGCTTGTCGAACTCGTCCTCGCAGCGCCGCGAACGGAGGAAGCGCTCGGCAATCTGCGCGCCTTTCCGCGCGGCATGGAGCGTTCGCGCGCCGGGACCGACATTCTTGCAGCGATCGAGCGCGGCCTCGCCCGAGACCCGAAATCGCTGCCGAAACTGGAGCGTGAGCGCCGCTCCGGCGGCAATGGCGCGACCGTGGAACTCTTGAAAGTGCTGCTGCGCCAGGTCAGCGAGAGCCATGGCGTCGCCAGCAAGATGATCGCCACCGTCGAGGATCTTGAGGCGATCGCAGCCGACGACGACGCCGACGTCGGCGCTCTCAAGGGATGGCGGCGCGACCTGTTTGGCCTCAAGGCGCTGGAGCTGAAGCACGGCCGTCTCGCGCTCACCGTCGAGCGGGGCCGGGTCGTGACCCTCGAATGGCGAGAGGCCCCGGAAGAGGCGGAGGCGGAGCGCGACGCCGCGCCGAAACTGGTCGCCGAGTAAGGGCGCGGCGTTTAAGCGGTCACTGTCGCCTATCGAAGCTGGACGCCGCGCGCATTGATCGGGTCAGCAGTTCGCCTCTGACCTTCAGCGCCGGCGTTCCATACGAAGTCGAAATCGTCGCGTCCGGGAAGCCCGACGCGATCGTTACGACCTCCTCCGAGGTCACCCGGCGACCGTGATGACCGCATCGCGTCCGATCAGGCGCGCGAGTTGCTTGACGCGGTTATAAAGCCTGTCGCTGGCAAGATCGGCGAGACCGGCCGGAAGCGTCAGCACGACCTTGCTCTTGAAGCAGGCGACGGGCGTGTGCGGCAGAACGTCCGGCATGGCGGCCGCGATGAGATAGGCGAGACGGATCGCGGCGGCGACGATGCGCGCCCGGTCGAGCATGCGCGCCGTCGCCAGCGCCCGAATTTGCGGACTGACCTCGTCATCGTCGAGGCCAAGATAGCGATAGGACATGGTGAGCGCCAAAAACGCCCGGCCCGGATGGTCGATGGCCGTCAGGGCGGTGTTCTCGACGAGGTTCAGGCTCTCCTCGCCACGATAGTCTGGATGCGCGCGCCAGTTGACGTCAGCGAGCAGGCAGGCCGCATGACGCAATCTCTTTTCTTCAATCGTTTCCTCAAGATGCGTCGATTTCATAAAGCGATCTGTCCAATCGCACAGATCCTCGGCATGACGCGGCGCGCGCGAAAACAGCTGATTGGCCTCCGAGGCCGCGACGATCAGCGGATCCCTGCGCCGCTGCGCCTGATCGAGCATTTCGTAAATCAGGCCCTCGCGCACGCCGGCGGTCGAAATCATGATTTCCTTCGGCATCGCCCGCCGGATGATCTCATCGAGCACCAATGCGCCATAAGGCAGCAGCGGACGGCGCTGCGCGTTTACCGCCTCGATCGAGATCAGCGTGTCTGTGTTCACCCGCTCGACGATGCCGGCGAAATCGGCGGCGTCGGTCGATGGAATGACATAGCCATGCATGACGGTCAGCGGGTAATGGCGCTGGCGCATGTGCAATTTGGCGAGCGCGCGCCAGGTTCCGCCGACGGCATAGAAGGTGCGCCCGGCGACGCGCTCGACGATGCGCGAGCCGGCCATGGCTTCCCGGACGATTTTGACCGCGGCGCGCGGCGAATTGTTGGATGCGTCCATCAAGGTCAGGCCGCCAAGCGGCAAGGTCGTTCCCTTGCCAAGCTGTGCGCCCTTGATGTCGATCAGTTCGAGCGAGCCGCCGCCGAGGTCGCCGACGACGCCGTCGGGCCGATAGATCCCGGATACGACGCCATGGGCGGAAAGCTCGGCTTCGCGCGGGCCGGATAAAAGAGAGATCGGCGCGCCGATCGCAAGGCTCGCCGCCGCAATGAATTCCGGGCCGTTCGAGGCGTCGCGCGCGGCGGCGGTGGCCAGAACATGCAGCTCCTCAACCTGCAGGATTTCGCCGATCGTCCTGAAGCGCCGCAGGGCCGCGAGCGCTTTTTCGATGCCGCCCTTCGGCAGCTTGCCGGTCGACGCCACGCCATTGCCGAGGGCGCACAGGGATTTCTCATTGAAAATCTGACGCGGCGCGCGACTAAGCGATTCATAGGCGACGAGCCGGACCGAATTCGAGCCGATGTCGACAATGGCTATCGGCTTGCCGGCCTCCTCGGGGCCCCGGGCGTCTCGCTGCACGCTCTCGGCGCCCTCTGGAAAGTTCAACTCCACGGCCGCTTCAGCGGCCGTCCAGACGTTTGAAGAGGGTTTTTGGACTTGACGTCTTGAGCGATTTTCCACGGCCTGACAGACTCGGGTTGGTCATGAAGTAGGAATGGGCGTTGAACGCCTCCTCCCCGGGCGGGGCCTGTATGCGCGCGCTGGAGCCGTCCGGCAAGACCCTATAGCTTTGTTGGTTGTCGATAAGATTGGCGACCATGATCTGGTCGAGCACCTGCTCATGCACGGTCGGATTGAGAATCGGCAGCATCGCCTCGACGCGGCGATCGAGATTGCGCTGCATCAGGTCGGCCGAGGAAATATAGACCTTGGCCTTCGGATGCGGCAGCCCGTAGCCGGCGCCGAAGCAATAGATTCGCGCATGTTCCAGAAAGCGTCCGATGATCGACTTGACCCTGATGTTTTCAGAAAGCCCCTGCACGCCCGGGCGCAGGCAGCAGATGCCGCGCACGACGAGGTCGATTTTCACGCCGGCCTGGCTCGCCGCATAAAAGGCGTCGATGATTTCGGGATGGACGAGCGAATTGCATTTCGCCCAGATCGCGGCCGGCTTGCCCGCCTTCGCAAACGCGATTTCCTCCTCGATGTTCTGGAGCAGGCGCGATTTGATCGAGATCGGCGACACGGCCATGAGTTCAAGACCCTCGGGCTCGGCATAGCCGGTAATGTAATTGAAGATTCGCGACACGTCTCTGCCGATCGCGGGATCGGCTGTGAAGAACGAGATGTCCGTATAGATCTTCGCCGTGATCGGATGGTAGTTGCCGGTCCCGACATGGCAATAGGTGGTGAGGGCGCCGGACTCGCGCCGCACCACCATCGACAGTTTGGCGTGCGTCTTCAGCTCGATGAAGCCGAACACGACCTGCACGCCCGCGCGCTCGAGATCGCGCGCCCAGCGGATGTTGGCCGCCTCGTCGAAGCGCGCCTTGAGCTCGACAAGCGCCGTCACCGACTTGCCGGCTTCGGCGGCGTCAATCAGCGCGCGAACGATCGGGCTGTTCGCCGAGGTGCGGTAGAGCGTCTGCTTGATGGCGACGACGCTGGGGTCGACAGCGGCCTGATTGAGAAACTGAACGACGACGTCGAAGGATTCATACGGGTGGTGGACGACGAGATCCTTCTGCTTGATCGTGACGAAGCAATCGCCGCCATTGTCGCGCAGACGTTCCGGAAAGCGCGGATTATAGGGTTTGAACTTCAGCTCAGGCCGGTCGAGGCTGACGATTTCCGCCGTTTCGTTCAACGCCAGCATGCCGTCGAGGACGAAGACCTCGTCCGGCTCGACGGCGAGTTCCTCCGCCACGAACGTGCGCAGCTCCTCGGGCATCAAGCTGTCGAATTCAAGCCGGATCACCGATCCGAGGCGGCGACGTTTCAGCGCGCTCTCGAACAGAAGGACGAGATCCTCGGCCTCCTCCTCGACTTCGAGATCGCTGTCGCGAATGACCCGGAAGAGCCCGTGTCCGCGCACGCTATAGCCCGGGAACAGGCTCTGCGTGAACATGCCGATGACATTCTCGAGCGCAATGAAGCGCTGGCGCCTGTCGTCGCTCTCCGCGTCCGGCAGGCGGATGAAGCGCTGGATCTTCGCCGGCAGCCGGATCAGCGCCTTCGAGACCTTGCGCTCGACCGGGCCAATGAGTTCGAGAGCGATGGTGAAGCCGAAATTCGGAATGAACGGGAACGGATGCGCCGGATCGACCGCGAGCGGCGTCAGCACCGGGAAGACATTGCTGATGAAATATTGCTCGAGCCAGGCCCTGTCGGCGGCGCTGAGTTCGGGCGGATCGAGAAGCGTGATGCCGACGCCGCTCAGTTCCTCGCGCAGTTCGCGCCAGCGGCGCAGCTGCTCGACGGCGAGAAGGCTGACGCGCTCGCGGATCTGCGTCAGCTGCTGCGTCGGGGTCAAGCCGTCCTCCGACGGCGTCATCACGCCGGCGCGCACCTGTCCGCGCAGACCAGCGACGCGAACCATGAAGAATTCGTCGAGATTGGTCGCCGAAATGGACAGGAAGCGCAATTGCTCGAGCAGCGGATGATTGCGGTTGGAGGCCTCCTGCAAGACCCGGCGGTTGAATTCGAGCCAAGAGATTTCGCGGTTGATGAAGCGGTGGGTCGAGCGCATCTGTTCGTTGAAAGGCGCGTCCGCGCCGGCTTCATTCGCGATCGAAGGCGCGCCGCCGCCGCCTGATTCAAGGGCGATAATGTCGCTATTCATGGCGATTTCTCCGTTGGCGGCCGGCGCGTCGCCGGGCTGCACGTCAGTTTCGGGCGTAGCGCCGGGATCGGAAGCGCCCGGCATCGCCTGCCGGGATGCTTCCGGGGCGCGTCTTGCGTCGCCGGCCCCCTTGACCTCGGCCGGCTTCGGATCTTCCGCCTGCGCGTTCAAACTTGTCGTCCTCTTTCAAGAAGCTGCCGGCGAAAAGCCGCCGGAATGTGATGGCTCTTCATGACGCTGGCATGACTGCGGCCGAACGTTTCGCACGCGTAGCGGGCGGATCGACGCCGGCGGCGCGGGCTTCGGCGACAGGCGCCGCGCGAACCGCGAGATTGATGGTCGCGGATGCGGTTGTAAAGAGCGCCCTCCGGCGCGTATGTCGACGCGCGGGCGCCCTTCGGCGCCTGCGCCCGCGTCCAGATCATTTGCGCTTCGGCAGCCCGAAATTCGCTTCCGGCCGGCCGGCGAGCCACGTCAGCGCGAAATAGCCGAGAATCAGCACGCAAGTGGCGGCGATCCAGAGCGGACCGAAAAACGACGGAATAGTCAGGGCCACAAATATTTGCGCGACGGAGCGGAACAGCCAGAGCACGCCCCCCCAGGGCGTCGCCAGCCACAATCCGACCGCGGCGAGAAGATCAAGGATCGCAAAGAAAATAACGGCGGCGCCCCAGACCGGCGTCACCGTATCGAACAGGGGCCTATGCGGCAGTAGCAAAGCGCTCCACTGGTACAGGCCTTGAGCGACGCAGAGCGCCGCCAGAAGGCGCATGAACACCACGAGGACAAGGCCCCACGGGTTTTTATCTCCGGTCTCGCCCGCCTCGCCAAGGCGGATGGCTGCGCCAGAATTGCTGCGGTCCGCTGATCGGTCGGAACGGAGAAGATTTTTCATGGCGCGACCGCCTTGGCGGGAAAGGTCAGTTCGTCCGCGAGAGGCAGGAAATAAGGATCGATTTCGGCCTCGCCGACCGCGTCGATCGCGCCCGGCCGCCAGCGCGGGCGGCGGTCCTTGTCGATGATCGCCGCCCGGACGCCCTCATAATAGTCGGACCCCTTGAGGATGCGCGCGGCGATGCGGAATTCGATGCGCAGCGCCTCGTCGATGGAGAGGCCAGCGCCGATCCGCACCTGCCGCAGGGCGATCGCGAGGCTGGTCGGCGATTTCGCCGCCAGCGCGTCGCGCGTCTCGCGGGCGAAGGCGCCCTCCCGCGCCTCGACGCTCGCGGCGATCCCGGCGACAGTTGAAGCGGCGAAGCAGACATCGATCAATGGCCTTCTCTCCATCAGCGCCGAAGCAGGCGCGGGCTCCGCCTCGGCGGCGATCGCCGCCGAGGCGTCCTCGCCATCGATCAGCCTTTGCGTCAGCGCCGCGTAGCGCGACGAAGGAACATAGTCGGACGCGAGGCCCAGCGCGAGCGCGTCGCCACAGCTGATCCGCGCGCCAGTCAGGGCGATATATTCGCCGAAACGGCCCGGCAGGCGCGGCAGGAAAAAGGTTGCGCCGACATCGGGGAAAAAGCCGATGCCCGCCTCTGGCATGGCGAAATCGAGGGATTCGGCCGCAACGCAATGCGTAGCATGGACGGAAAGGCCGGCGCCGCCGCCCATGACGATCCCCCGGACGAGAGCGATCGTCGGCTTCGGATAGAGCTTGATGCGGCGGTTCAAGCGATATTCCGCGCGGAAGAATTCGAGCTGCGCGTCGCGGCGCTCGTCTTTTCCCAATTGATAGAGCGCACGGATGTCGGCGCCGGCGCAAAACGCGCGCTCGCCCGCCGACCGGATGACGACGCTCCTTACGGCGGCGTCGTTTTCGAAAAGATCAAGCGCGCCGGCGATGGCGCGCACCATCGCCAGATCAAGCGAATTCAACGCCGCCGGCCGGTTCAGCGTGATCGCGCCGCAGCTGCCGATGGTTTCGATGATGACGTCCGCGGCGTTCATGCTCCCTCCGATTCGAGGTTTGGATCGCGACAATTCCGGATTGGTCAATCCAAAATCACGCGCGCGATCGATTCTCGGAGTTTAGAGCGGGACTTGGGCGGAAAACCGATTCCCGCTTGCTTCATCCCGCCCGAGGAAGCGCCAGCCGTCCGCGTTAAAACTGGATGGTGGTGCGGACGCCGAAAACCGCTGCGTCCGGAATAGCGTCCGCTCGCCGGGTTCACGCGGATTGACGGCGCCGCCGCCGGGATGGAAGACATATTCGAAATCGGGCTGCACCGTCCAGCCGGGCATGATCTGCGCCTGATAGGTCGCCTCGAGCAGCAGTTCGTAATTGCGCGCCGGCTGGAATTCGCCCGCGAAGGCGGCCGTAGCGACATCGAAAGCGTGAACCGAGGGCGACACTTCGGTATAGGAGGCAGAGAAGCCGAACTGGTCGTCCGGCCGTTGGCTCCAGAGGCCCATGAAATTGACGCCGCCGTCGGCGTAAAAATGAATGAGATTGCGGTCCGTCGGCGCCGCGCTCACGCGCGCGAAGGCTCCGATCCCTTTCTTCGGATCATCGCCCGGCAGGCGCCAAAGCATCTGGTCTATCACGCCATAGACGCTGTAATTGCCGCTGTGCGTCAGCGCCTTGCCATTGCTGTCGGGATTGGCGAGCGACATTCCATCGACGCCGAAATAATAATCGTTGAACGTGCCGAAGTGATACCAACCGCCGAGTTTAATCTTGCCTGCGAGCCCCGTCGAATCCTTGTCCTGATTGTAGGAAAACTGCGCTTCGCCGACGACGAATGGCGGGTACTTGACGAGGAAGTTCGTACCCGAAGGATCGTACTCCGCCTGTCGGCCCGTGAAGCCGGCGCCCGTCGGATCGCCATTGTAGATGGCTGCGACAAGGTTCAACTGATCGCTCGCATAGATTTTAACGCGCACGCCCGGCGTTGCGTAAGGATAGGCGGGACCGCCGCTCGGCAAATCATCGGCGAATATATTCGGCCAACCATATGTCGAGTTGAGGTAAAGCTGGCCCATCTCGCTGATGAAGAAGTCGCTGTCGGCCGAGAGCTGACCAACGCGGATCGATAGTTTTTCGCCGGGGAGCTTGTACTCGGCCCAGGCCTCGAACAGCAGCCACGCGGGGTGGGACGCGATGAAGCTGATCGTGGAGTAGTTGTAAAGATTATAGGTCGAGAGGCTCTGTCCCGCTATGGCGTAGGAATTGACGTGGAAGATCAGGCCATTGATGCCGGCGATCGTTCCCATGTCGCCGTCGAGGCCGAGTTCGAGGCGCTGCTCGTAGCGCGCGCCCTGTTTAACGCCGCCCGTCGGATTGCCGAACACCTCGCCAATAAAGTTCACCTGCAGGTTTAAGCCGCGTTCGCAGAGCGCTTTCTTCCAATCGCCCAGCACCGGAACGCTGCCCGAAATCGACGGCTGCCCATCGCATAAGTTTGGCGCGGGCACGGGCTCCGCCGGCTTTTGCGCTGCATCGCTCGCATCCGCCGCTCGGGCGAGGCCGCCGGCCGAGAGCGTCAAGGCGGCGAGCGCCGCGGCGAAACGCCAGTCGCCGCGCCGCGTTGGCGCGCTGGGCCGGCTCAGAGCATCAATTGAATTGCGATCGCGCATCTTCGTCACCAAACATTCATGTTCATCAAAGATCATGAATACTTGCTAATATGAAACGATGATCAGTCGCAAGAAGTCTATTTTCTCATTATTCTAATTTGGAAACGCCGCGCCCTGTATAATTCAGATCGCAGGCAAAATAATATTTGGCGCTGTTGCAAGACCGCCACATACCGCAAATGCGGCGGCCATGGCGAGGCGGCCCCGCCCGTTTCAGGCATTGCGCGGCCCGGGCTCCTCAGCGAGGCGACAACTTCTCCGCGCCAGATCCCGGTTGCCCGGCGATCGTCCAGCGCCCATTGAGAACGCCGCTGTCCTTATCGGCCTGATATATTGCGACCCCCATGACATTTCCGCCAGCATAAGAGACGGCCAGCACGTCGTCCCAGCGCATGCCGAACCCCTTATAGGTCGCGCCGCCGATCCTCCAGGTGACTTCGAACGTGGTGCCCGACGTGATCGCCACTTCCGCCGTGCCGCTGTATGGCGAACCATCGACAGTCGTTCCCGACACAGAATAACCGTCCGCGAGTTTGAGCGTGCCCGCCAAGGCCGCGCCAAAAGGCAGCATGACAGAGCCAAACTGGCAAGAATAGTCTTAAACGGAACCATCATACCCCCTAAAATTCCCGCGTTGCGCGACCAGCCCAGCTGAAGTCGACAGCCGCTCGATTAAATCACGCGGCAATTGCGAGAAACTGCGCCATTGGACGCAAGAGTGAGCATATGGTTCGACGGCTGCTGCGGTCGGTCTTCAGGGCCAAACAGGCCTGTTCCGGCGCATTCCCCGTTCCCGCGGCGGCGGGCGATACAGTCCTTGTCTAGGGCAAAGACGCGTCATGGAAAAGGCGAAGGGAGATTGGAGCGGGTGAAGGGAATCGAACCCTCGTATTCAGCTTGGAAGGCTGCTGCTCTACCATTGAGCTACACCCGCGCGCAATGCGGCTTCGGCGCGTCCAGAGCCCTATACCCATCCGCCGGATTTAAGTCAAAGCGCGCAGCGGCGGCGTCAGTAACCGAACCGGATCGGCAGACAGGGACGCGCCGGCGGCGCGGTGAAGGCGAGAGTCTGCGCGGTCTGACGCTCCATCAGCGTCAGCTTCGACATCACGGCGTCGCGAATCCTGATCCACTGGTCGCGCTCGCGACCTGCGGCGGCGACGGCGAGGTTCAGCCAGACATAGGCCTGCACATAATCCTGCGGAACGCCGATCCCTCGATCATACATGAGCCCGAGCTGGAATTGCGCATTGGCGAGGCCCTGATCGCTGGCGCAGCGATACCACCCGGCCGCAACCACGTAATTCTGCGGCACGCCCTGGCCATGCTCATAAAGGTAGCCAAGAAAGGATTGCGCGCGCGGATCGCCCGCTGTCGCGAGCGGAAGAAAAATTTCGGCGGCCCGCACGTAATTATGGGCGGCGGCGGCGGCCATGCCCTGACGCAAGGAATTGCCGGCGAGAGCCGGCAGCGGAGCCGCCAGCAGGAGGACGATCGCCGCGCGGCGCCAGCGGCGCGCGAGCGAAGGGAGCGCGCGAATTTGCGCCCGTTTAATTCGCAGCCTTCCGATCGCCATGACGTCCTCAGAACTCGAAATAGCCGGCCTGAATGAGCCAGCAAAACCAGATCGCCGGCGCGAAGAACAGGCCGAATGGCAGTCGCGCCGCGGCGCTGAAGGGACGCCGCCCGGCGAGGAGACCAAGCCCATAGAAGGCGAGGCCCGCGAGCGCCGCGATCTCGACGGCGACCGGCATCAGGAGCCAGTCAAGCCAGGCGCCGGCGACCGCCGCGAGTTTGACGTCGCCAAGGCCGATCCCCTCGCAGCCCCTGAGGCGCGAATAGAGCGCGCGCAGCCCGAGAAAGGCGAGGCCGAGCGCCGCGGCCCGCAGCAGGGAAAAGCCGATGGCCTGCGCCGCCGGAAGCCAAAACGCCGGCGAAAACTCTTGCGATGCGTCATGGGCGGCGGCGGCGAGCGCCAGCAGGAAGGCCGTGAGACTGAGCCAGTTCGGAATGAGGAGGCTGCGCGCATCGCTCACGGCGACCGCGAACATCAGTAGCGCCAGAGCCGCGCCGAGCCAGCCCTGCAGCCCCGGCGCGGCCGAAAGGCTCATCATCGACGCGGCGCAGGCGAGAAACGCGAACGCGGCTCGCTTGAGCCATCCGCGCCCGAGCAGCGCGCCCGCCGTCAAAAACCTTGACCGCGCCTCGCCCGAAGCGGCGACGCGCGGGACCACAGGCTGGAGCAAGGGCTGGTTCATTGCTGATTCAGCTGCTGCAACGCGCGCGTCGGCACTGGAGTCACGGCCCCCGTCGGATAGATGCTGCCGACCTTTTCGCCGCGCATCTTGGAGCGCAATTCCTCGGCGACCAGAGACGCGTCGACCCCGTCGTGGATGACCTGCGGACGAATGAAGATGATGAGCTCGGTCCGCGTGATCAGATTGGTTGAGCTGTTGTTGAAGGCGTTGCCGAGCACCGGAATCTGGTCGAGTCCCGGAATGCCAGATTTCGTCAGGCCTCCGGTATCCTGAATGAGGCCTGCGAGCAGGACGGTCTGGCCGTCAGCGACGACGATTGAACTCTTGACGTGACGGTCGGAGATCGTCGGCGTCAGATTCGTTGAGGAGCTGGACGTCGACGCGCAGTTTTTGCACTCGCTGATCTCCTGATCGATGTCGAGCGTCACGTTGCCGTTGAAATTGACGCGCGGCTGCACGCGAAGAATGATGCCTGTATTCTGGTAGGAGACCGAGTTGAACACAGTGTTCGACGACGACGTCGCCGAGTTCAATATGTTCGCGCTGCCGGTCGTGACCGGGATCTGATCGCCGACAGTCAATGTCGCGACCTGGTTGTCGACCACGACAAGAGAGGGATTGGAGAGCACCTTCACATTTGTGTATTGATGCAAGGCGTTGAGGACCACATGCGGCGTAAGTTTGCTGCCGAGCAATAGATTGAATCCCGGCGAATCCGTCGAAGGCACGAGACTTGAACTGGCGGAGTTGCTCCCCACCACGCCGTTGATGCTCGTCTGCGCGCCGCCTGAGCCGAGGATGTTGTAGCTGCCAAGAAAGAACTGCACGCCGTAACCCATCGTATCGTTCAGTGTGACCTCGGCGATGGTCGTATCGATCGCGACTTGCAGCTTTGGACGGTCGAGCTGTTCCAGCGCTTTCGCGATAATGGCGTAACTCTGCTGGTTGGCGTAGATCACGACGGAGTTGTTCGGCGCGTCGGCCATGATCCTGACGCCCGGCAACAGGGCCGATCCCTTGGCGCCGCCGCCGCCTCCCCCACCCAAATCCGCCTCGGCGCTCGCCGATGACGCGCCAAGCGAGCCAAACGGACTTTGCGCCGCGCCGCCGGAGCCAAGCCCCCCGCTCGACGAACTGCTCCCCGTTCCCGACCCAAGCCCCGAATTGGCGGCGCCGCCAGACCCCAGGCCGGACGATTGGGACCCGCCGCTGCCCAGTCCTCCGCCGCCCAATCCGCCGGCGTTGCTCCCAGACCCGCCGCTGGTTCCGCCACCGAGGATCGAAGAGCCCGAACCCGGCGCGAGCGAATTGGCGGCTGAATCGACCCCGCCGCCGCCCCCGGTGAACAGTTCGTTCAGCAGTCTGGCGATCTGCTTCGCGTCGCCATATCGGACCCGGTAGACCTTGACGCCGGTGGACGCCGTCGACGATCCGTCGAGACGGGCGATCCAGGTCGCCACGGTCCGCAGGAGCTCCGGTTTGCGGGCGACCACCAAAATCGCATTGGAGCGGGATATCGGCTGGAACTTGAGCATATTCTGGCTGAGGCCCGCTTCGCCGGAATCGAGTATTTTTTCGAGTTCCGCGACGATCGGTTCGGGACTTGTATTCTTGATCGGGAAAATGCCGACCGACTGACCGCGCAGCCAGTCCTGATCGAAACTCAAAATGGTGTCGACGGCGGTCGTGCGCTCGACGCTGTTGCCGACGATCAGGATCATATTGTTTCCCGCGTCGGCGCGGATCGAGCCGGGCCGCGTCGCAAAGCCATCCAGCAATTTCATGATCGTCTGCACGGAGACATGCTCGACCGGTACGGCCGTCATCCCGTAACCAGGCTCCAGCTTGTCCGCCGCCCGCGCCCGATCCGTCCCGCCATTGCCCACCGCGTCGTCGATCGGGATGATTCGGTATCCGCTTGTGTCATGCACCAGAGCGGCGTTGCTGGCGCGCAAGGCGCTTTCGAGCACGAACAGCAGCTTTGACTTCGGCACCGGGCGCCCTGACGAAAGCGTGATCGTGCCCTGGACCCGCGGATCCACCGAATAGCCGACGCTAAGAATATCGCCGAGAATGACCTTGGCGACCGCCGTCACCGGCGCGTTGTCGAAGTTGAGATCGACGCCTTCCGCATTCCCGGCAGCCCCGCCCGGAGCGCCAGGACCGCCCGCCGTCTGGATGGCGCCTGTCGCATCGCTGCCATAATAAAGCGAAGGCCGCTCGGAGCCCTGCGATCCGGTGTTGACGGTTTCGCTCGCTTTGGGAAAGCGCGGCTGCAGGTCGATGGCGCGGACCTTGTCGACGGCGTCGGGCAATTCATTGCCGCCTCCGATCAGCGGCTGGGTCTGCATCTGGGAGCAGGACGCGACGCAAAGCGCCAGCGCGGCCGAAAGCACGCGGCTGGCAGGATAAACTCGAGCGCGGCGCCGGATCTTGAGCAATAACCCTACTCTAACAAAAATCACGCAGTGACGCGAAACCGGGGGAGCCGGCGGCAAATTAAAGTTAACGTTCGTCTAGCAAATGTTGATTAGACCCTCTATCGTTTCGACCGTCTATCGTTATGTCGCCAATTCGAAGGTAGAGGTCAAGTCAATTAGCCTGCGAGGTCGCCCTGCTTGCGCGGCTGACGACCTTACCTATGTTTCGCCCGAAATCCATGTTTTGGATGAAACTCAAGTTTTTCATCGGAACGCCCCGTTCACCCTCGCCAGGCGCCGCGCTATGAATCCGAACCTTCTGGACGAGTTCGCTCAGCACCTGATCAACAAAAATTGTTTATCGTCCGATTCCGCGCCCGCGACCTCCCTTTCGTCCGAGAATGGCGCCGAACCGAGCCTGCGCAAATTGTGGGAGGCCACGGATCTCTCGGCCAACGGATTTGCCGACGAAGTCGCGCATTTTTATGGCATGGCGCGCTTGAGCCTGCCTGACCTCGTCGCGGCGAAGCCGCTGACGGAGCGGTTCTCGGCGCGTTTCCTGCGCGAAACGGCGGTGTTCCCTTTCCTTCGCCCCGATGGCGCCTTCTGCCTCGCAGTCGCTGATCCCGTCGATAGCGCCGCCGCCCGCGCGGCCGAGATCGTTCTTGGCGGCGAGGTCGCCGTCTCCGTCGCCTCGTTCGAGGATATCGCAATCGTACTCGGCGAGCGTCTCGGCGGCGAGGAAGCCGCGCCGCAGGACGCCCAACACGCGCGCGCCGACGACGACATCGAGAGCCTGCGCGATCTCGCCAGCGGCGCGCCGGTCGTGCGCGCGGTCAACAATCTGCTCGAAAAGGCCGTCGAGCTGCGCGCCAGCGACATCCATATCGAACCTTTCCGCAACGGGCTCACGGTGCGCATGCGCGTCGACGGCCTGCTGCGCGCCGTGCCGGCGCCGACGGACGCGCCGCCGCAGGCGCTGATATCGCGCATCAAAATTCTCGCCGGCCTCAATATCGCCGAACGGCGGCTGCCGCAGGACGGCGCCGCCCGCCAGCGCATCGCCCGCTCCGATGTCGACATCCGCGTCGCCACCATGCCGACGCAGCATGGCGAATCCGCGGTGCTGCGCCTGCTGCCGCAGGACAGAGGCCTGCTCGACGTCGCAAAGCTCGGCCTGTCCGCGCAGGATGACAAGATCATGACCCGGCTGCTGCAGCTGCCGCACGGGATGATCATCATCACGGGACCGACCGGCAGCGGCAAGACGACGACGCTCGCGACCATGCTGTCGCTCTTGAACCAGCCCTCGCGCAAGATCCTCACCATTGAGGACCCGGTCGAATATGAAATCCCGGGCGTCAACCAGAGCCAGGTGAAGGCCGCGATCGGCCTCACTTTCGCCACCGCGATGCGCGCCTTCGTGCGCCAGGATCCAGACGTCATCATGGTCGGCGAGGTGCGCGATTCCGAGACCGCGAATATCGCCGTTCAGGCGGCCCTGACCGGCCATCTCGTGCTGACGACGCTGCACACCGAGTCGGCGGCGGCGGCGATTCCGCGCCTGCTGGATCTTGGCGTGGAAGGCTTTCTCCTGAAGTCGACGCTGCGCGCCATCATCGCCCAGCAACTCGTGCGCGTCCTGTGCGACCGCTGCAAGGTCAAGAAAGTCCTGACGGAGGCGGATCTCGAAGCCGATCCGCGCCTTAGCGCGCTTGGCCTCAGGGCCGACGACTGCGTCCATGAGCCGGCCGGCTGCGAGCGTTGCGGCGGCGTCGGCTATCGTGGCCGGAATGGAATTTTCGAGATGCTCGAACTCAAGGGCGAGGCTTACGAACTTGTCGGGCCGCACGCCGACGCGCTCAAGATCGATCTCGCCGCGCGCAGGGCCGGCATGACGACGATGGTCGACGACGCCGTCGCCAAATGCCGCGCCGGCGTCACCTCGACCGCCGAAGTTCTTCGCGTCACAACGATCCGTTAGGCGTATAATAGTTCTACGAGTCTGACATCCTGAGACAGGGCCATGCTGAATTTTCGCTATTCCGCGCTGACCAAGACCGGCGAGGTGGTGAGCGGCTCGATCACGGCCGCAAGCGCCTCCGAAGTCGCGTTGCGCATCGAATATCTCGGCCTCATCCCCATCGAAACCATCCGCGACGAGAGCGGCGAGAAGCGCTCGCGCTGGACGCTCGAACTCACCGCGCCGCCACGATTCGAGGACGTCACCTTCTTCACCGGCGACCTCGCGCTTCTGCTCAAGACCGGCGCCCGCATCAACGAAGCGCTTGAGCTCGTCGCCAGCGATGCCGACGCAGGGCGCCTGCGCCCGACGATCTCGAAAATCACCTCCGCGATCCTCGGCGGCGAGAGTTTCGCCGATGCGCTCGCCCATCACGCGACGCTATTTCCGCCAATGTATGTGGCGCTTGTCAGGGTCGGCGAGACATCCGGCAATCTCGTCCCCGTCCTCGAGGCCCTGGCCATCGAGCGCGCGCGGTCGGAGGCGTTGCGCCGCAAGGTCGTCGACGCCCTGCGCTATCCTGTCTTCGTGCTGTCCGCCGCGGCCGCAGTCCTGACCTTCTTCCTCACCTTCGTGCTGCCGCAGTTCGCGTCCGTCCTGCGCGATTTCAACGCCAAGCTCGATCCGATCGTGGCCGGCTTTCTGTCCGTCTCCGACGTTTTCTCCGCCCATGCGATGGCGCTTGGCATTGGCGTCGCCACCTTCGTGACGGCGGCCTGGCTGCTGCTGCGCAGGCCCGGCGTGCGCGCCGCGATCATCGAGGCGCTGGGGCATTTCCCAATGGTCGGCAGCGTCTTGAGCTACCATCGGACAGCTGTATTCTGCCGCAATCTCGGGATATTGCTGGCGAGCGGGGTGACGCTGACGGCGACATTGCGCATTCTCGCCGACATGATGGCGACGACAGGCCGCTCCAAGGCCTGGCGCTCGACCGTCGATCTTGTCCGCCACGGCGGCAAGTTGTCCGATGCGCTCGCCGAAACGCAGGCGCTTCCGGCCATGGCGGTGCGCACCCTGCGGCTTGGCGAAGAATCCGGGCAGTTGCCGATGCTCGCCGAACGCATCGCCGGCTATTATGAAGCGAAGCTGCAACGCAGCCTCGACCGGCTCGTCGGCGTGATCGGACCCGCTGCGATCGTTCTGATAAGCGTGATCGTCGGCGGCCTCATCGTTTCGATCATGACCGCGCTCATGTCGATCAACCAGATGGTGGGATAGGCGCGGCTTGAAGGTTAGGACGGTCGTCGATCGACGACCCGGCGAATTTAAGGAGACGACATGACTGAAGTCGAAGGCGAGGGCGCCTTGGAGAACGGAAAAATGCGCTTCGCGCGTGGCTTGGCGCGGCCGTGGCGGCCAGAGGCGCGCCTCGAAGGCGAGGATGCCCTGCAAGCGACGCGCAGGCGCCACGGCGAGGCCGGCTTCACGCTGGTCGAGATGCTGGTCGTCATCACCATCATCGGGCTCATCATGGGCCTCGTCGGACCGCGCGTGCTGAATTATCTCTCCGAATCCAAGGTCAAAGCCGCCACCATCCAGATCGAGAGCCTCGACGGCGCGCTGGATCTCTATTTTCTCGATCTCGGCCGCTATCCAACGACGGCGCAGGGCCTCGCCGCGCTGGTGCAGCGCCCCGGCGGAGCCTCGGCCTGGAACGGCCCCTATCTCAAGAACGGGAACGTCCCGAACGATCCGTGGGGCCGCGCTTACATCTACCGCTCCCCCTCGGATCATGGCGCCTACGAAATCGTCTCCCTTGGTTCAAGCGGACAAGAAGGCGGGACCGGAAACGCCGCCGCCATCAAGAGCTGGGAGATCGGCGCGACCAAGAAGGCGCAGCAATAATGAGATCGCGCGATGGCGAAAATGGATTCACCCTCATCGAAGTGGTGTGCGTTTTCGCCATCGTCGCAATGCTGGCGGCGATCGCGCTGCCGACGTTTCCGCGCGGAACGTCGCGTTCGAAGCTCGAGTCGCTGGCCATGTCGACGGCGGCGCTGCTCAAATTCGACCGCAACGCAGCCATGCGCCGGGGCGTCCCGGTGGCGACGCAAATCAGCACCATCGCCCGCACGATCCGCTCAGGCGCCAATGGCGCGGTGATCCACGTGCCGGACGACGTCGCATTCAGCGCCGTTCTCGCCGAGAAATGCGACCAGCGCGACGCCGGCGCGACGATCGCGTTCTTTGCATCCGGGCTGTCTTGCGGCGGCGCGCTCTCGCTTTCGCGACTCGGCGCCTCTTTCGAGATCCGCGTCGCGTGGCTGACCGGAGGGGTCGAGATTGTTCCGACGAAAACCTTCTGAACGACGCCCGGCCGCTGCTTCGCAACGCGCGGATGGGCAGGCGGGCTTCACCCTGATCGAGGCGCTCGTCGCCCTCGCCGTCGCCGCCGTCTGCCTCGGCGCGACCGGAATTCTCATGGCGAAAAACAACCGAACGGTGCGCCAAATCGATCAGCGGCTGGCGCTCGTCTCGACGCTGCGCAAGGTCGAGGTCGCCCTGCCCGATCGCAAGTCGCTCGCCGGGGCCAGTCTTTCCGGCGAGATGGCCGGCTCCGCCTGGGCGGTCGGCGCGACGCCGGTCGCCGACCCCTCGCCGCCCACGGCGAACAAGACGCCGCCGGACTGGACGCCGCAACTGGTCGTCGTAAAAGTTCGCGGTCCGTCGGGATCTCTGGTCGAACTCGAAACCTTGCGTCTTGTCCCGAGGGTCGCGCAATGAACGCGCGGCCAAGGCGCCGATGTCGCCCCGAGGGCGAGGCCGCGCCGGGATTGTTTCAGCGGAACGGCTTTGCCGGGCGCGACGGATTCACCCTTTTCGAAGCGCTTGTCGCGGTCGCCCTGATGGGCCTCATCCTCTCGATTCTGGCCACCGTCACCGCGCAATGGATCCCGAACTGGCGCGCCGGCTTCAGCCGTCTGCAGACCACCGAACTCGCCGGCCTCGCGCTCGACCGGCTGACCGCCGATTTCGCCGCCGCCGAATACATCGCGCCGATCGGCCAGATAAAACCCTTGTTC
This sequence comes from uncultured Alphaproteobacteria bacterium, assembly GCA_963767805.1. GTDB lineage: Bacteria > Pseudomonadota > Alphaproteobacteria > Rhizobiales > Beijerinckiaceae > Methylocapsa. The sequence continues at coordinate 148,821 of CAVYFP010000022.1, forward strand.
ATCGGCTCAGCCGACGAAGTCACCTTCGTGCGCTCGCCGATCGGGCCAAGGCCGACCCATGGGCCAGCGCCGACCGGCCTCGAAATCATACGCTACGCCGACAGCGCCAACCAGGGCGGCCTCGTGCGCTCGCGCGTTGCGTTCACGCCGCTGACAGCCGCCGAGGCTAGTTCTCCCGACTTCGAATTCTCGGATGCGAGCCTGCTCTTGCGAGCGCCCTTAAAGGTGTCCTTCGGCTACGCCGGACGCGATCGCATCTGGAGCGAGAGCTGGAGCGATCAAATATCTTTGCCGAGCGCTGTTCGCATCACTCTGCGCAATGCGGCATCGGGAGAAATTCTCGCGGCCTCGACCGCGACCCTCGTCCATATCAACGCGCCCGCCGCCTGCGCCAGGGGCGCCGCGAGCGAGCCGTGCCCCGATGCCGACGGCGCGACGCCGCCCGCCACCGCGCCCGCCGACCAGCCCGCCACCGCGCCCGCCCCGCGAGGCGTTTTGTGATGTTGGCCGGCGCACCAGCCGCTTCCACGCGCCTTGCCGCGCGAAGGCGCGAAAATTCGGGCGAGCGCGGCTTCATCATCGTCGCCGTCCTCTGGATTTTGCTCGCACTGGCCGCTCTGGCGTCGGCCTATGCCGTCTACGCCTCCAACAGCGCCGTCGCGGCGCGGGCGTCGAGCGAGCGGCTGCAAGGCGATGCGCTGATCACCGCGGGGCTCGAATTCACGGCGCTTCGCCTGCTCGGCAGGTCGACGGACGACCCGCGCAGCGAAGGCGCGTTTCAGTTCCAGATGGGCGGCGCCGACGTTGGCGCGCGCTTTCGCAGTGAAGGCGCGCTCATCGATCTCAATGCGGCGCCGAAAGAACTGCTGGCCGGACTTTTCACGACGCTCGGCGCCAAGGCCGACGACGCCGCCTATTATGCGGAGCGGATCGTCGGATGGCGGGAGAAAGAAAAGGGGGCGGCGCAGAACAAGGAACTTGGCCTCTATGAGGACGCCGGCCTGAAATATGCGCCGCGCCAGTCGCCGTTCGACAATGTCGCCGAATTGCGCTTCGTTCTCGGCCTGCCGCCCCGGCTGGTCGAAAGGGCGATGCCTTTCGTCACCATTTTCAACGGGCTGCCGCAGATCGACGCCCTCGTGGCGCCGCGGGAGGTTCTCGCCGCGATTCCGCACATGCAGCCCGACACACTGAACGCCGTCCTCGCAGCGCGCGCGGCGCAGGATGGAAAAACGGTGCTGTCTCTGCTCGGGCCGGCCAAGGACAGCGTCTCGCTTGAGCCGCGCAAGGCGACGCGGGTCGATCTCGCGATTTCTTTCAAGACCGGCCGCCGCATCGCCGCCGAGGCGGTCATCCTCGTCATCGACAAGGACAAGGAGCCTTATCGCATCGTCGCCTGGCGCGACGATCAGGACGGAGCCTTCTGAATTTGGAAATTTTAGCGCATTTTCGTACGAAGAGAACACAGGTTTGCGCTAGGGATCATTCCCTGACCCGCGACGAACGGGATTTGACATGAGCTGGATTACGACGGTCCGCGAGCAGGCCTCGCTCTGGATCGACCATGTGGCGACGGCGCTCCTCGTCTGGCGCGAGGCGCTGCGCCCGCCGCGTTTCGCCCGCCTCGTCGAACAGGACGACGGTTCTTTCGCGCTGCAGGACCTCTCCGCGCCGGCCGAGTGGATTCTGAAACGGAATTCGCAGCAAAAGCCGTCGGCGGAGCCCCCGCCGACGCCATTTCGCATCGCCGACGGCGTCATCGCGCCGGCGGACGCGGCGCGGCTCGCCCCGCTGCTCTCCCGCGCGCGCGTCGAGATCGTTTTGCGGCGGGAGCGCTTCCTGTTCCGGCCGCTGCAGCTGCCGCGCCGGGCCGCCGACTTTCTCGAAGCCATCATCCGCTCCCAGATCGATCGTCTCACCCCCTGGAGCCCCGCTGAAGCGGCCTTCGGCTTTCTGCCCGCGCCGGACGGCGCGAGCGAGCAAATGCAGGTCACCATCGCGGCGACGTCGCGCTCGCTGCTGTCGCCTTTCGTCAAGGCGTTGAGCGGCCTCGGCGTCGAGTCGGTCAGCATCTCGACGAAAGCGCCGGAGGCTGGCGCCCCGTTTATCAAGGTTCTGGAGCAGAAGATCGAGGGCGCGGTCGAAGCGCAGCGCTTGCGCCGCGGCCTCGCATTGGTGATCGGCGCATTCGGCGTTCTGGCCATCGCGTCGATCGCACTTGCTTTCATCGCCGGCGGCGAACTGCAGGCCCGGCGGGACGAGATCGATCACCGCATCGCCGAGCGCCGCGCCGCGCTGCATCGCGGCAACGACGCCAATAGCGCGGCGGCTTTGGCGTTGCAGCGGAAAAAGCATGAGACGCCATCGACGGTCATTGTCTATGAAGAACTTTCGCGCATTCTCCCCGACGACGCCTATCTGACCGAATTGCGCATCCAGGGCGACAAGGCGCAGATCGTCGGCATCGCACGGGACGCGCCGGAACTGATCCACCTGATCGAAAAGTCGCCGCATTTCAAAGCGGCGACATTCTTTGCTCCGACGACGCGCACGCCGGCCGACCCCGGCCAGCATTTCTTCATTGAGGCCCATATCCAGCCGGTTTTCCCCGATCCCACGGCTCAAAAGGCGCTCGCCCAATGATCGGCGCGGATCTCCTCAAGCGCCTCAATCGCTCGCATGCGCCCGCGGCCTGGGGCTATATTGCGATTGTTATCATACTTTTGAGCGTGATCATTACGTCACTCATGAGTTTGCGTGATGATTACGTTGACTTCTCAGCCGTCGCCGTGCGGCTCGCGGCGCTCGAAGGGCATGGACGATCAGGAGATCGGAGCGCGGGGGGAGAAGATATGCAGGGCTCGCCCTTTCTTGATGGTCCGACGGTGACGATCGCGGGTGCGGATCTGCAACAACGCGTCGCCAGCGCGGTCTCGGCGGTCGGCGGCAACGTCCTCTCCTCGCAAATCGATCTGCAGGGATCGCAAGCAAACGAAGGCTATGTCATCTTGTCGGCAAGTTGTGAGATCACACAGGACGCCTTGCAGCCGCTGCTTTATGATCTCGAAGCTGGAATGCCATTTCTTTTTGTTGAGCAACTCGTCGTCCAGGGGCCGCAATCCGCCAACGACTCAGAGAGCAAGCGAATGCGCGTACAAATCGACGTCGCCGGCCAGTGGCAGGTGGCCAAATGAGCCGGGCAAGCAAATTCAGCCTCGCGCTGGCGCTGGGAATTGCGTGCGCCGGCGCAGCTTCGCCGTGGCCCGGGCCGACACCTCCGGCGTCGCCGCGACGTCAGTCGACGACGCGCGCCCGGATGCAAACTCCCCCGCGCCGCAGACGGCCCGATCGGGCGCCGCAAATCCGCTGTGGGCGATTCCGCTCGACAGCCTGTCAGCGACGCGCGAGCGTCCGCTCTTTTCGGTCTCGCGGCGTCCGCCGCCTGCCCCAGTCGTCGCCGCTGCGCCCGTGATCGAGGCGCCGCCCCCGCCGCCGCCGCCTTCGGAGCCGGAAAATCCGCAGATGACTCTCGTCGGGGTCGTCCATGGCGCGGACGAGGACATTGGAATCTTCGTCAATCAGATGGATCAATCCGTGCTGCGCCTGCGCCTTGGCCAGGAGGACCACGGATGGACCGTGCATTCGGTCGACGTGAGGGCGGCGACGCTCGAGAAGGACAGTCAGCAAGTGAAGCTGGAGCTGCCGTCCCGCAACGTGACGCCCCCCGCCGGGCCGGAAGTCGCGGTCAATATTCCACCTGCGCCGCCGCCGCCGCTGGCGCACTCTGCGATCAGAAAGGGGCAGCGCCCCTGAACGGTCCAGCCTAGTTGAGCAGCGCGCTCCAGGTCGGATCGGAGGCGAAGCTTGGCGTCGGCGTCAGGGATTCTTTGCGGCCGAACACGTCGATCATATAGATTTTCGAGCCGCCGGAACCACCGGGATCGCGGAAGAACATCAGGTAAAGGCCGTTCGGCGCCCAGGTCGGCCCCTCATTGTGGAAGCCTTCCGTCAGGATGCGCTCGCCAGTTCCGTCCGGCCGCATGACGCCGATCGCAAAGGAGCCGGCCTTCTGCTTCGTGAAGGCGATAAGATCCCCCTTCGGCGACCACACCGGCGTCGAATAGCGGCCCTCGCCGAAGGAGATGCGCTTCGGCGCGCCCCCGCTCGCCGGCATGATATAGAGCTGCTGGCTGCCGCCGCGATCGGATTCGAACGCGATCTGCCCGCCATCCGGCGAATAGGAGGGCGACGTGTCGATCGCGCTTGAATTGGTCAGCCGCGTCGTCGTGCGCGAGCGGATGTCCATGAGGAAGAGATTGGTGGCCGCGCCCTGCGCCAGCGACATCACGATTTTCTGGCCGTCCGGCGAAAAGCGCGGCGCGAATGTCATGCCGGGAAAATTGCCGACGACTTCGCGCTGGCCCGTCTCGATGTTGAGCAACAGCACTTTCGGGTCGGTCGGCCCGAACGACATATAGGTCACGTCCTGCGAGGATGGCGAGAAGCGCGGCGTCACCACGAGATCGTCGCCGCGGGTCAGGTAGCGCACGTTGGCGCCGTCCTGATCCATGATGGCGAGCCGCTTGCGGCGATGCTCGGGCGGGCCGGTCTCATCGACGAAGGCGACGCGCGTATCGAAGAACCCGCCCTCCCCCGTGATGCGCGTGAAAATCGCGTCCGACACGATATGGGCGACGCGGCGCGAATTATTCGGGTCCGTCACATATTGCTGGCCGGCGACCTGCTGGCCCGTGGCGACGTCCCAGAGGCGGAATTCGGTTTGGAGCCGCCCCTCCGGGCTGCGCCCGCTGCGGCCAGTGACGACGAATTGCGCGTTGATCGCGCGCCAGGCGTCCATGTTCGGCGCGACATCGGGATTGGCGATCTGTTCGACGAAGGTCTTTGAGTCGATCGGCGCGAGGAACGCCGAGCGGCTGAAATTATTGGTGATGATGCTGGTCGCCTGGGCGCCGGCGGCGGGATCGCCGCCAAACTGGGTCACAGCGATCGAGACGGGTTTGAATTCGCCCCGGCGCACATCGAGGTACCGGTCCTCGGCGCGCGCGCCGGTCGCCGCGACGCCCCCGACGAGCAGCATGCAGATGGCGATCAATGCGCGGAAACAGGGCGCTTTGAGACGGAAATTCAACTCGGTGAAAATTTTCAAAGCATGTCCTCTGGATCGAAGCGGACGATCCGGCCTTTCCACTGGTCGTAATAGGGTTGGTACTGCGCCGGGATGCGCAGCGGGTTGCAGCGCCGCACCGCCCGCATAGCGCTCTCGGCCAGAGAGCGCAAATTAGGGTCGCTCGGCGGGTTCATGAGCTGCGGCTCGCCGATCAGCGCGCCATCCTGCGCGTATTGGACATGAATTTGCGGCACATATTTCTCCTGCCCCTCCACCCCGATATAATTCCAGCAATGCCGGTACTGGTCCTGCAGAATGCCGTCGAGCTGCCCCCAGAGCGAGGGCGACATTTTCGCCGCGCTCGCCGTCGGCGAGCCGAGCGAGGCGACCTGCTGCAACGCCTCGCCGGTCGCGGCTTTTCTCTGCGGCATGTCCTTGTTCAGGATCCGGCTGATGTCGCTGAGATCAAATTTATCGGTTGGATCAGCCGCCTGATCGCCTGATTTCGGCTTCGGGGCCGGCTTTGGCGGCGGATCTTTCGCCTTGTCCTCTTCCAGAAGTTTGGCCAGTTCGTCCGGCTTGAATTTGGGCTCGGGCTTCTTCGGCGGCTCGACCGGCTTTGGCTTTGGCTCGGGCTTCGGCTCGACGGCCGCGAGCTTTTTCGGTTCGGGCTTCGGCCGCGCGACAGGCTTTGGCTCGATCGCATCGGGCGACTCGGGCGTCGGCGCGGCGAGTTTCGCGGGTTCTGGCTTGACAGGCTCAGGCTTGGGCGGCTCGGGCTTGGGCGGCTCCGCCTTCGCCTCGTCAGGTTGTTTCGCGGGCGTTTCGGGCGGGCGCACTGGGGGGACCGGCGGGATCTTCGCCTCCTCGCGCCCCGGATCGTCATTATGCGGCGCGCGGGCCTGCGGCGCGGGAACGTCCGTCTTCGCCGGCGGCAGGATCGACTGCGGCTTCGCCTCGGCGTTATCGGCGAGTTTCTCCACGCGCTGCAACGGTTTCGCGTTGAGCTTCGCGGTTTTTTCGCCCTTCATGATCTGGTTGAATTCGCTATTGCTCATCAGATCGACGGGCACGGTCTCCTGTGCGTCGTCGAATTTGGCGGCGTGCGAAAACGACAGCAAAATCGCGGCGAGCAGGACGAGATGCGCACCGCCGGAAATCGCAGCCCCTGGATTATCGCGCAGCGACATCGCGGGTCAGTTCTTGCTCGGGTCCGTGACGAGAGCGACCTTCTTGTAGCCAGCCGTCGTGATGATCGACATGACCTCAGCGATCTTGCCGTAATTCACCTGATTGGCGCCGCGCACATAGATGCGCTCGTCGAAGCCGGCCTTGGCCAGTTCCTTCAATTTATCGGCGAGTTGGGCCATCTCGACCGGCTGATCCATGACGAAGACCGCGCCCTTTTCGTCGATCGCGACGGACAAGCGGCTTCTGCTCGACGTTCAAAGCCGCCGATTTGGTTTGCGGCAGGTCGATCGGCACGCCAGTTGCGAGCAATGGCGCGGCGACCATGAAGATGATCAAAAGCACCAGCATGACGTCGATGAAAGGCGTCATGTTGATATCGGCCATCGGCCGGTAGCGCGGCGACCCGCGCCGTCCCCGGCCGCCGCCCTTGCGTCCCGCCATCGCAGACATAGCCATGTTTCAATCTCCTGCGCCCGACCGGAAAGGGCCGGCGGCGCCGTCTGTCGCGGTTGCGCCGCCTGATCCTGCCGGCGTCGCCCCAAAACGCTTCGCTGTCGCGGCCTCAGGCGGCCTGATCATGCGCCGTGCGTTGATCGATCTGGCGTGACAGGATCGATGAAAATTCGTCGGCGAAGCCTTCGAGCTGCGCTTGCTTCTTGGCGACGTCGCCCTGCAGCTTGTTATAGGCGATCAGCGCTGGAATGGCGGCGAAGAGGCCGATCGCCGTGGCGAACAGCGCCTCGGCGATGCCGGGCGCGACCACCGCCAGCGACGTGTTGCGCGAGGCCGCGATCGAACGGAACGAGGACATGATGCCCCAGACCGTGCCGAAGAGGCCGATGAAGGGGCTGGCCGAAGCGACCGTCGCGAGCACAAGCAGATTGGACTCGAGCTTTTCGACCTCGCGCGCGATCGAGACGTCGAGCACTTTTTCGATTCGCGCCTGCAGGCCCATGAAGGACGATGCCGCCCCCTGCACCGAGCGGCGCCACTCGCGCATGGCGGCGACGAACAATGTCGCCATTCCGCTCGTCGGCTGCGCGGAGAGGGTCGCGTAAAGCTCGTCGAGCGAGGCGCCCGACCAGAAAACTTCTTCGAATTGCGCCATGGCGCGCTGCGTCCGGCGCAGCAGAATCGCCTTGTTGATGATGATCGCCCAGCACCAGACAGAGGCCGCGAGCAGGCCGAGCATGACGATCTTCACAATGATATGCGCGGACCAGAACATATCGAAAAGGGAGATTTCGCTCCCGGCCGCCATGCCGGCCGCCGTAACGCCCGTGGCCGCGATATCCGCAGGATTCATCTGTTCGTCCTCTCGGCTGGCGCATGTCGGCGAAGGGCCGGCTGATCGCCGCGCAAAACCCTGAAAAACTCAAATGCCCGGTGCTTCAAACACCACATGCTTCAAATGCCAGCTCTTCTTGACGCGAAAATCGGTCATTTCTGCGGCTGCAAATCCCGGCCCGCAAAGGCGCGCCCCGACGCCCTGCTTGCGAGTCCGTCGATTCCGGCATGCGCTCGGCCAGTCGATGACCGGGGCGAATATCGCTTGAGGGAAATGTTTCGGGCCGTCTGTCCGCTTGTTTCAGAAAGAAATCTAGCCGTGGTCGGGGTTAAGAATAGAGTTACCAAATCCCTTTATCCCGGCGCGGAGCCTGTCCCATTCTCGGGCGCGGCGCCGGTTTTCGCCTTGAGCGTCGCCGCCAGAGGGGCCGGAATCCTTATCGCCTTCCCGCCCGCCACCACCGCGATTTTCACTCGCGCCCCGACAAGGATCTCATCGCCGCGCAAAATCGCCTGCACCATTTCGATCGAGGCGCCGCCGATCGCCTCGATCCGCGTCTCGACGCTGAGGAGATCGTCCATCAGCGCGGCTTTTCGAAAATCCAGAGTCATGGCGCGGACGGCGAAATAATAGGCGGCCGCGCCGCGTTCGAAAATCGCCCGATGCTCGACGCCATGCGCGCGCAGGAATTCGGTGCGCCCGCGTTCGAGGAAGCGCAGATAAGACGCGTGATAGACGACGCCGGAAAAATCCGTGTCCTCGTAATAGACGCGGACGGAGATTTTTTGCGCCTCGCCGGCCGCCTCAGGCCGCAACAGTTTTTCGTCATTTTTCATTGAAACGCCCCGGCTTCCTCAGCTTCATAAGCGGAACCGTGGGAATGACGCATTCGTCGTCTTCGCCTCCACCTTCGCGGGTAATCAGGCCATTTTCTTCCGCCGCCTCTGTGGAACGCTCGCCCACGGGAACCGGCTTTCCGGTCCAGCCGCAATCGTCGCAAACTGGACGCTCCCACGCGACCTCCGGCAATTCTTCGCGCCAACCTTCTTCCGGAAAGAGACGCGGTGAACCGCATTCGGGCCATTGCTCGGGGACCGAGCGGATGTGGCGCAGTACGAGGGACATTGCAAGTCCAAGGACATGCTCGGTCGTCTCCTGTGCGGCTTCCGCGTCGTGCCAAGTCGCTGACTGTGAATGGGTAAGCCAATTCACAAACACCCAGGCATCGGAAAGCAACGATTTAAACAGGTGACGGCGCTCTTTTTGGCTCGACCCGGCTAACGCCACATTGCAGATCAATTCGCTCCAAGCGCGGAAGTCGGCGCGTTTAGGCGACGCCTCGTCGGAAGGCCATTCGGCAACGTCCTGCGCCGCACCAACGAAAGCGAGAAGCGCCTCCCGGCTGCGCATGCCGATCGCTTGATAGTCAGCGACATTCTGCGCCTGCCCCAACGCGTCCGACGCCTCACGAAGCTTTGTGACGACGGGCTCAAACGCCGTGACGTTCCGGTCTGGCTTCCTGTGCCGCTCTGTGCGAGGGATGCGCAGGCACAGCCCCATGTGAAATGTCACAGCAAGGTCCATATTGGGGAACTGAGTCTGCGAATAGAGGTTGGTTGGGTTCGTGATTACCCACCAGCGGCCATCGCTCGCGTGGACGTCCCAAACATCGTGCCTGTGACCGATGACGGCCTCGGAATAGACCTTTTGCAGGAAAGCCACTTCTGCGCCCGGCGATTGGGACAGGTAATATCGAATGACGTCGGCCTTCTCATCCTCGGTCGCGGGCAGCACAGGTGTCTCCATTCTCGCAGCGCTTCCTTAGGCACGCCCGCCCCGTAAGGGGGCGCTCGCGGCTCGAACGTTTTCATACCCAGTTGATCGCCTTATTCATTCGGCACGAGGGGCTTCCCACAATGATAGATTTCATAGTGCCAATCGGCGCGTCTTCGGATCTTTAGCAACTCTTCGATGCAGTCGGCGGACCAAAGGCGCTCGATCCTTTCCTTCTTCGAATCCACGCGCCACAGTTCATATGGCTTCGAGAACGGCCCCTCTATAATTTGATTGCCGGTGCCTACTGCCTCCGACGGGGCAATGCCCCGTGAGTTCAGAAACTTTTTAATGTCTTCGCGCTCTTGCTCAGTTGACGGCGGATGGTCGTACCAATCGGGGTGAGCGGACATTTTGGTCAATTCCTTCAATTTTGATGCGGAAAGCCTTGATCACTATTTGTTCATGGTCGCAGATCCTGTCGAGATTTCGATCGGTCTTCTGATCGCGGGTTCAAAGAGTGCACAGGAAGGATTAGGCGAATCTGGTCCGTCTTTAACCTCACCCCTCGTCGCGATACGCGTCCTGCCGGCGCAGGTTGAACGGCGCCGCGCCGGATGTCCTTGAAAAAACCTTGAATGCTTTATCAACGTCGCGCCAGGACACAAAGACGGAAACCTTTGCGCGCCTGTCCGCCTGTCGTCCTCAAATGGGCGCTAGTTGGTCATGGCGTTGAAAAAGTTCGCTGTTTTCGGCCAATGTCCCTGATGCAACGCCAGTACAGGAACGATCCCCATTCTCGGTTTCGAGGACGGCCATGTTGAAAAAGGCCCCTGGAGACGCGTCTGGCCAACTCACAAGGAAACAATATGAAAAAATTCATCGCTATGGGGCTCTCGGCAGCTCTTCTCCTCAGCTCATCGTCCGCCTTTGCTTTCCACAGAAAGCCGAAAACCCATATCGCTTATGCGCCGGAGCATGTTCTGGTCGTGCATAAAGCCAATCAAACTCTCGTTTACATACCGCTCATCACGCCTCTGTTCGAAGGCCTCGTCTTTCCCGTCATCAATGGGGTCGCCGTGGGCATCGTAACGGGAACGACCGTCGTCTTTGGCGGCGTCGAATATGTGCTGACCAATCTCACCAGCCCGCCGCGTTCCTGCGTCGCCCAGGACAGTTCGTTGTATCGTTGCTAGAGCGGGATGAGAAAAAGTGCATGCACTTTTTCGCCCGCATCCCACTCTAAACTATTGGAATCGATCACGTTCATGATTTTGGATCGATTCGATCCAAAATCATCGTGATCTAGGACGCGCGTCTTCCGCCATCGCCGCCAGCCCGAGACTGGCGCGGTCGGCGCTTTCCGCCGGCGAAAAACCTTAGCTTTTTCGCCGGCGGCGCCTCAAGCTCGGCCGGCGCGCCAGCGCGCCGAAGGCCGACACGCCCGGCATTTCGGCGCGGGCGCAACGAGATTGCGGGGAAACAGGCGATGGCGCGGGAGGGTGCACTCAAGATAGCGGTCCTCGGCGCTGGCGCCTGGGGCACGGCGCTCGCCAATCTCGCCGCGCGCGGCGGACGCGAACCGCGCGTCGAAACGGCGGTGACGCTTTACGCGCGCGAGCCGGCCCATGTCGCCGAGATGGCGGCGACGGGGTTCAATGCGCGGCGCCTTCCCGGCGTGCCGCTGCTCTCCAATGTCACGCCCAGCGCAGATCTCGCGGTCGCGGCGGAGGCCGAGGTCATCCTCGCCGTCGTTCCCGCGCAGGCGCTGCGGGCGCTGCTCGAACAGCTCGCGCCCTTGATTTCGCGCCCCGGCGCTCCGGTCGTCGTCTGCGCCAAGGGCATCGAACACGGAACCGGACGTTTCCTCAGCGAGGTCGTGTCCGAAACGCTCCCCGCGCACCCGCCGGCGGTGCTCTCCGGCCCGAGTTTTGCGCAGGACGTCTCGCGCGGTCTGCCGACCGCAGTGACCCTCGCCGCCGCCGACGCGGACCTCGCAGCCCGGCTTGGCGCGCTTCTGTCCGGCCCCGGCTTCCGCGTCTATTCCTCGACCGACTTGCGCGGCGTCGAGATCGGCGGCGCGGCCAAGAACGTGCTCGCCATCGCCAATGGCGTAGCGGCGGGCCGCGAACTTGGCGCCAGCGCCGGCGCCGCGCTTCTCGCGCGCGGCTTCGCCGAATTGTCAAGGTTCGGACGCGCCTATGGCGCCGAGCCCGCAACGCTAATGGGCCTTTCGGGTCTCGGCGATCTGGTCTTGACCTGCACCTCCCCGCTGTCGCGCAATTTCTCGCTTGGCGTCGCGCTCGCGCGCGGCCGGACCTTGGCCGAGGCATCGGCGCAGATCGGCCTCGCCGAGGGAATCCAGACCTGCGGCGTGCTGGTCGATCTCGCCAACGCGCGCGGGATCGACATGCCGATCGCCAACGCCGTCGACGCCGTGCTCGCCGAGCGCATCACGATCGATGAGGCGATCGCCGAATTGATGGCGCGGCCGTCGAAACCGGAAGGCTGATTTTAGGGTTGGGTGTTTCACGTGAAACACCCCCCTGTTTCACGTGAAAAAGGTTGGCTGGAGAATTGAACGCATGGCCTATTGGTTGATCAAAAGCGAACCCGCGTCCTGGTCCTGGGACGATCAGGTCAAGGCGGGCGAAAAGGGCACGTTCTGGAACGGCGTGCGCAACCATTCCGCCAAGCTGAACCTGATGGCGATGCAGATCGGCGATCAGGCATTCTTCTACCATTCCAACGAAGGCAAGGCGATCGTCGGCATCGTCGAGATCATCAAGCCCTTCTACCCCGATCCTACAGATCCTACAGGCAAATTCTGTATGGTTGACGTGCGCGCCGTGACACCCTTCAAGCATCCCGTGACTCTGGAGGCGATCAAGGCCAACCCGCGGCTCAAGGACATGGTGCTGGTGAATAATTCGCGCCTCTCCGTTCAACCCGTCACTGCGCAGGAATGGAAGATCATCTGCGCGGAAGGCGGCGTTTAGGCGCGATCCGGCCCGGTGTCCTCGCCGCGATATATTAAAGTTGCGCTCCCAAATGACTATAGTTTAAACCCTTTCTAAACTCAGCCACTCCCGTATTGACGAGCGCATTTTCTACATTATAGGGTGCTTTAACGCATTCCAATGCCCCTATTCGTTGAAACGAGCGCGCCGTGAAACAGATTCCTGACGTATTACATTATAATGTTTCAAATATAACCCAGTTTCACCCACCGTTTCAGTGCCTGTGCAAAGTCTCAGTGCTGGTATTTGGCGTGATCGGCATGACGCTGCCCGCGCTCGCGCAACAGGCTCCAACGCCGCCGGCCGCCGGAGCCGCCGCCCTGACGAGCAAGCAAGCCCTTGGCGAAAAACTCTTTGAAGACACCACGCTGTCGGAGCCGCAGGGCCAGTCCTGCGCGTCGTGCCACGCGCCGGACCATGCGTTTCAGGGCAATAATGGTTCGCCCATCGCCGCCGTGGCTCTCGGCGCGCGGCCGGACAGGTTCGGCGTCCGCAAGGTGCCGACGCTCATGTATAAATCCTACAGCCCGGCTTTCGGATTCTACAAGGACGTGGACGATGGCAAGGACAAGCTCGAGGCGCGGGGCGGCCAGTTCTGGGACGGCCGCGCCGCAACGCTGATCGATCAGGCGACGGGGCCGATGCTCAATCCGCTCGAGATGAATAATCCATCGATCGAAGCGGTGGTCGAGAAGGTCAAGAACGGTCCCTACGCCGATCTGGTGAGGCAAGTCTACGGCCCGGATGTCTTCGACGACCCGAAGGCGGCGATGGCGAAACTCTCCGCCGCGCTGGCCGCTTTCGAAACCACGCCGCGCTTTGCGCCCTTCGCGTCGAAATTCGACGACTTCCTGCGCGGCAAGGCCAAATTGACCCCGGAGGAAATGGCCGGTTTCAAGCTCTTCACCAACAAGAAAAAGGGCAATTGCATTGCCTGCCACCAGGGCAATCCGGACTCGCACGATCCAACTGACTGGATATTCACCGATTTCACCTATGACGCGGTGGGCGCGCCGCGCAACGCCGCCATTCCCGCCAACGCGGACGCTACGGTCTATGACCTCGGCCTCTGCAAACAGCCAGACCTCGCCGCCAAATTGCCGAAAGACATGACGCTCGACTCGCTCTGCGGCGCGTTCAAGGTGCCAACCTTGCGCAACATCGCGATCACCGGCCCCTATTTCCACAATGGCGTTTTCGCCAGCTTGCGTGATGCCGTCGCCTTCTACGCCGCGCGCGACACCGATCCAAAGCGGTGGTATCCCGTCGGCGCCGATGGCAAGATTCAAAAATACAATGATTTGCCCGCTGACTACATCAAGAACGTCAACACGGACGAAGTTCCCTACGACCGCAAGCCCGGTCAAAAGCCGCGCCTCAACGATAAGGAGATCGACGCGCTGGTGGCTTTCCTCAAGACGCTCACGGACAAAAACTGACAGGGCGGCGAACACGAAAGGCGCGCCGGCCGGCGGCGAGCGAGGGTCAGTCGCCCCGGGCGAAGCAGGCGCCTGGCGGTTTTCCGGCGCCTGCTCGAACTCAACGAACCCTGTCAACTACGGCGTCAGCTTGACCCATTTGGCCGCGGGACCGGTTCCTGCGATCTTGCAAAAATAGAGATCGCCGAGACTGTCGACGAAGAATTCGCCGGTTTGATGATCGCCTGTGGCGGGCGCGCCCTTGGCGGCCGCCGGTTCGATGCGAAGCGGCGCGCGGCCGCCTCGAAAGCTCGCGCCATAGCCATGATCGCTGGCCCCGGCGACGGCGGCGCCTTCCGGCGAGTTGGCCCGGCCGAACACCCCAAAGCTCTTGCCGCTGGCGTTGGAATTAAAGCCATACACGCCGCTTTTGACCTTTGCGTCGCTCAGGCCAACAACCGCATCATTGAAGCGGCTATGCCCCCTGACGCCGACGCCGAGCGATGATTCCGCGCCGACGCCTGCCCCGCCATTGGCGTCGCAGCGGCCGAAAAGCCCGTAGCCGACGCCTTCCTCGCGGGAGTTGAAGCCGAGCACGCCGCTCTTGTCCTGGCCGTCGCTGAGGCCCACGACGCCATCATTCTCGGCGCTATGCGCCCGCGCGCCGACGCCAAATTTCGACTCGGCGCCAACGCCGGCGCCGCCAGCCGCATCGCAACGTCCAAACACGCCGAAGCCGGCGACGTCATTGATCTGCAAGGACAGCGAATTGAAGCCGAACACGCCGCTTCTGAAATGCGCGTCGGACAGGCCGACGACGCCATCGGCCGTCCCTCCGGCGATCCCCTTCACGCCAATGCCGCCAGGGTCCGACAGATCAATTCCCGCTTCCGGCCGTCCGCCGACGCCGAGCACGCCGATACCGGCCGATCGCGCGTCGACGATTTGTCCGCCTAATCCGATGACGCCCGTGCCGCCCCAAAGACCGAGGCCCTGAACGCCATCCAACGTCGCCTCAGGCACACGGTTGTCTTTCGCGTCATTCGAAGGGCCTACCCTGAAAATAACGGATCCATTGAATTCCGTGCGGTGGTAATTGTCCCAATTTGGCTCGGCCACAACATCTGTGGTGGCGTATGCGGTTGTGATATTTCCGGCCTTGACTGGATCGCCGCTTGACATCCTCTGTTCCCCCCGTTTGGACGCCTGCCGCCGCGATGGACGTTCTCCGTTCCGGCGCACAGTCCCGACCAGTCCATGCGCCCGGTCTTTACTGATTATTTCGCAGCAAAGGACAGCAAGCCCCGTTCAATGTGCATGGCCCTATCGCACAAGGCAATCCTGCGGCCTCGTTCTCCTTCACAACTTTATCCGCGCACGGGCGTCGCGCAATCGTCGCGAAAGCGCTGGGACGGCGAGGCGCTGAACTCCCGGCCGCAATTCCTCTTTGTGCGAAGCTTCGCCTTCGCTATGCTTGGAGAAGCAGGCCGGGGGGCGAAAAATGAGCAGGGATTTCTGGTATCTCGATCGGAGAGCGCAACCAGCGCGGCCCCGTCGCGCAGGAGGAGATCATCAGGTTGATTGGGGAGGGCGCCATCGGGCGCGACACCCTGATCTGGACCTCAAGCTTCAACGACTGGACCCCGGCCGGCCAGATCGAAAGCTTTTCCGCCTGCTTCGGCGCTTCGGCGCCTCCCGCGCCGCCAAGCAGTGGCCTCTCGACAGGCGGTTGGCCAAAGGGCCCTCTGATCCCCTCGCTCCCGGTTTGGAGCCTGCTCGGCCGCAGCTTGCTGGTTCTGGTCGGCTCGCTCCTGATCATTCCTTCGCCCTGGACGACGACCTCATATTACAAATGGCTCTCTGAGCACATCGCGCTGCCCGACGGAACGCGCCTGAGCTTCGCGGGCAAGCCGGGCGACATCTGGTATGTCTTCATCGGGATTGGCGTTTTGGCCTGGGCCGGGGAGATCCGCTATCTCGGCCTACTCAGCCTTGCTGTTGTCATAGCGCTCTCGGCGTCATGGTCATCAAATGGTTCTGCGCCAATCTGCGCTCGGCGGATGGACGCATGCAGCTCTCATTCGAGGGCGGCTACTGGACCTACATCGGATGGCAACTCCTGTTGGTCCTCTCGTTCATCACGATCATCGGCTGGGCCTGGGTGCTGAAATTGATGATGCAATGGGTGTGCAGAAACGTGCGCGGCGCGCCCGGCTTCGAATTCACCGCGACGGGGCTCGACCTGTTGTGGAGATCGCTGGCTTTCGTGCTGCTCTGCGTTTTCGTGATTCCAATTCCCTGGGCGTTGCGGTGGTATGCGAGCTGGTATGTTTCCCAGATCTCCGTGACCGACCCCAGCGCAAGCCTGCCGGCGCGCAGCCAGCCGGCCCCGTAAACGCAAAGGGCCGCCCCAGGGCGGCCCTTTTCTCACGGCAACATATCAATCAATGACGGTCGTGATCCGGCTTGAAGGGACCGCGCTCCGGCGCGCCGAGATAAACTGACTGCGCCGGGCTCAATTTCGAAAGCTTGACGCCGATCCTGTCGAGATGGAGCGCTACGACTTCATCCAACGCAAGTTGGCGGCGGACTATGTCGTCTGCGCTCAACCAATGATCGGTTTCCGGCCAGCATGACGCAACGCAAGGTTGATCCGGCTATTTTATCCGCCGCACCGTCAATTGCTCACCCGAACGGGCGCGGGCGCGGGGTCTTGTTGGTTGACGGCGGCAGAATAGGCAAGAGGATCTGTGGTTGATCGCCGGTCAGCGTCTTCAGGAAAGCGACAATCTTCGCGTTTTCGTCCGCCGTGAAGGTCCGGCCGAGCTGAATTCGGCCCATCGTCTCCACGGCTTCCTCCAGCGTCGCCGCACCGCCGTCGTGAAAATAGGGATAGGTGAGTTCGACGTTGCGGAGCGTCGGCACTTTAAAAGCCATGCGATCGGCTTCATCGCCCGTCACCGCGACGCGACCTTGCGCGGGGTTGGACGTTTTGTATGGCTCGACCAGGCCCATCTTCTGAAACGAGCCTCCGCCAACCGCCGGGCCATTATGACAGGAAACGCAACCGCTATCCTTGAACAGCGCATAACCGTCGAGTTCGGTCTGCGTCAAAGCGGTCTTGTCTCCGTTAAGCCATTTGTCGAAGCGGGAGTTCGGCGTGACAAGGGTCTCCTCAAAGGCCGCGACGGCTGTCGTGATCCGGTCGATGTCGACGCCGTCCGAGCCGAAGGTTTGCTTGAATTCCGCGTCATAGGCAGGGATCGACCGAATGACATCGACCGCCAATTGGTGCGAAAACGCCATTTCTCCAGGATTGGCGATCGGGCCGCCCGCCTGCGCCTTCAGATCCTTGGCGCGTCCATCCCAGAATTGCGCAACATTGAACCGCGCGTTGAGCACGGTCGGCGCCCTGATCGGGCCTTGCTGCCAGTGATCGCCAATCGAGGACTTGAGATTGTCCGTGCCTCCAAGGCTCAAATTGTGGCAGGAGTTGCACGAAATCGCGCCGGACCTGGAAAGGCGCGGGTCGAAGTAGAGTTTCTTGCCAAGCTCCACGAGAGCTGGATTGGCGACCGTCACAGGCGCTATGGCCTGAATGGGTTCGTCGTTGGCCGGCTGGACGGGCTCTGACGCGCGGACAGCGCCGGCGAAAACAATTGCGCCAGCCGCGAGCGTGAGATGGAGAAAATCGCGATTCATCGGAATCCTACCCGTGTTGCACTGACATCGAAGCGCACGCGGCGCAACCGCGCCGCCCTCGATCTACAAAACTTCGGATTTGCCTTGAGGAAATTATTGCGACGGATCACCACGCGAGGCGATCCCAGCATTTTCGCCAAGGGTATAGCTTGGCTCGCGGGAAAACAATTGAGCCGAATTTGAGCCGACTGGGGCGCTTTGCCGCAGTCGCAGCTTAACATGCCGCCCGCAGGCCATTTTTTCGAGGCTGCGCCCGCGCATCAATAAAAATTTACAGTAAAGATCATATGGATGGCTTGATCGCGGTTGGCGCTCCCAACCGCGATCAGGCGGTGCGCCTCAATAGCGGTAGTGATCCGGCTTGAACGGGCCGTGCTCCGGCACGCCGAGATAGACCGACTGCGCCGGGGTGAGCTTTGAAAGCTTGACGCCGATCTTGTCGAGATGGAGCGCGGCGACCTTTTCGTCGAGATGCTTTGGCAGCGTGTAGACCTTGCGCTCGTAATGGCCCTGCTTCGTCCACAGCTCGATCTGCGCGAGAGTCTGGTTGGTGAAGGACGCCGACATGACGAAGGACGGGTGGCCGGTGGCGTTGCCGAGATTGACGAGGCGCCCTTCGGACAGAAGGATGATGCGCTTGCCGTCGGCGAATTCGATCTCGTCCACTTGCGGCTTCACATTGTGCCATTTGAGGTTGCGCAGGCCCGCGACCTGAATCTCGGAATCGAAATGGCCGATGTTGCAGACGATGGCGCGGTCCTTCATCGCCCGCATATGGTCGAGCGTGATGACGTCGATATTGCCGGTGCAGGTGACGAAGATGTCGGCGCGGGGCGCGGCATTCTCCATGGTGGTGACTTCATAGCCTTCCATCGCCGCCTGCAGCGCGCAGATCGGATCGACCTCGGAGACCATGACGCGGGCGCCGGCGTTGCGCAGCGAGGCGGCCGAGCCCTTGCCGACGTCGCCGAAGCCCGCGACCATGGCGACCTTGCCGGCCATCATCACATCGGTGCCGCGGCGGATGCCATCGACGAGCAGATTCACGGCAGCCGTAGAGATTGTCGAATTTCGACTTGGTGACGGAATCATTGACGTTGATCGCCGGCCACAACAGCTTGCCCTCTTTCTCCATCAGATAGAGCCGGTGCACGCCGGTGGTGGTCTCCTCGCTGACGCCTTTGATCGCCTGCCCATATTTGGTGTAGAGGCCGGGATGCGAGACGAGGCGGCGCTTGATGGCGGCGAAGAAGACTTCCTCCTCCTCATTGCCGGGCGTCTCGAGGAAGGCCGTGTCGCCGGCCTCGGCGCGCATGCCGAGATGAACCAGCATGGTGGCGTCGCCGCCATCGTCGAGAATGAGATTGGGCGCGCCGCCGTCATCCCATTCGAAGATCTTGTGGGTGTATTCCCAATAGTCGTAGAGGCTCTCGCCCTTGCGCGCGAAGACCGGGATGCCGGCCGCGGCGATGGCGGCGGCGGCGTGGTCCTGCGTCGAATAAATGTTGCACGAGGCCCAGCGGATGTCGGCGCCAAGCGCCTTCAGCGTCTCGATCAGCACCGCCGTCTGGATGGTCATATGCAGCGAGCCGGCGATGCGGGCGCCCTTCAGCGGCTGGGTCGGGCCGAATTCGGCGCGCGTCGCCATAAGGCCCGGCATTTCGGTCTCGGCGATGGCGAGTTCCCGGCGGCCCCACTCGGCGAGCTTGATGTCGGTGATGGCGTAGTCGTTGAACGTCTGGGTCATGCGCGGGAGGTTCCCCTGGATCGCGACGAATTTGGATTTTGGTCGATCCAAAATCGCAAACGTGGTCGATTTCAAAAGTTTAGAGCGGGATGTCGGCGGAAAGGCAGTTGCGCGTTTCCGCTTCCTGCTCTGGCGGCGCTGCGGCGGTTTCGCCTCTATAGCAGGCCCCCACGCCGAGACGCAATAAAGACATAAGCAAGTCTTTATATCAATTCCGTCGGGCCTCAAAAGCGGCAGGGCGAGCCGCGCCAGAGCGGCGCGATAGGCCTCGAAGGCGAAATGGCGCTCATAGAGCTTCCGCGTGTCCGCCTCCGCGCGGCTCGCGGGATTGGCCTGCAACTCCGCCGCCCGGCGCATGGCCGCGGCGAAAGCCGGCGCGTCGGCGGCGAGCGTCACGGCGCCGAGCGAAGCGGGGTCGAGCCGCATGCCGCGGAAGGCGTGCTGCGTCGCGATCAGCGGCGCGCCGGAGGACATCGCCTCGATCGTCTTGATCGAGACGCCATGGCCTTCCGTCGTCGGCAGCAGCACGGCGCTCGCGCTTGCGTAAGCCGCGCCGAGATCCGTCACACGGCCCAGAAACAGGTCCGCATGCGCCTTGTAAAGCGCCGGCGCGCGGGCGCGCACGGAGCCCTCGATATTGCCGACGATCCTGACCCTGCGCCGGACCTCGTCCGGGACCAGCGGCAGCACCTCCTGAAGAAACCAGGCGAGGCCGAGATAATTGGCGTAATTGGCGCTGGCGACGATGAGGAGATCCTCGCCGCCGGCGCCCGGCGCGACGGGCGGCACGGCGGGATAGACGAGTTCATGGCGCCGCTCCGGCAGCAGCGTCTTGAAGACCGCCGCCTCCTCGTCGTTGAGATGCGAGAGGACATCGGCGCCGCGCATGGCGGCGAGTTCGATTTGCAGCATATCGTCGAATTTCGCCACTGGCGGCAGGCTCCAGCCGGCCTCGTTGCGCAGCGCATATTGACGCGCCTGCAGATCATGGCTGTCGAGCAGGATGGCGCAAGCATGCTTCTCGCGCAGGCGCGCTGCGACGGGCATGCAGAAGAAATGATTGCAATGGATGAGATCGATGCGCCGCTCGGCGGCGAGCGCGGCGGGAATCGGCGCGAGCCGCGCGCTCTCAAGCAGGATGGCGGCGAAATTGCCGTGCAGCCAGAGCCTGACGCTGCGCAAAAAGGAAGGCTTGAGCACCGGGAGCAAGGGCATGCCGGTGTAAAGCCGCGCGTCGGCCTCAAGATCCGTCGTCGCCGCGGCATAGGCTTTATGCGCCCGCGAGCCTTCCGTGGCGCCGGGCAAATCGGCGACGGCGAGGCTGATCACCCGCGCGCCGAGGCTGCGATAGGCCCGCGCCTGCGAGGCGAATACCTGATGGCTGCCGCAGGAGTGCCACGCCGGATGCACGAGGAGGACGGTGCGCCCGGCCATCGGCGCGCTGGCGTCCGCCGCCTCTGCTGATTGACGATCCGAGGCGCCCTCGCTTTGATCCATGGATTCCAACTATGGCTGCGCCGCAAATTGCTCCCCGCGAGGCCGGCCGCGCCGCGAGAGCTTCATCGATCGGCGCATCAATAGCTGCTCGGCGCCGGTTTCCAAAGCGGCCGATTGAAGCGCCGGTCCGGCCGCGCGGCGCGGCCGCGCGAAATTTTACTTCACCCCGGCCTTGCGCTATGGGAGGCCCCGGCCGGATGGCCTCCACCCTCCCTTCCAGCGCTGCGAGATCCGCCCATTTCCGAGCAATCGCCCCATTCGCCGCCCGATCCGCTCCCAGTCGAGACCCCCGGCCCCAGCGCAGGCGAACCGCGGCAGCCGGCGCGGACCGGCATCGCGATCGTCGCCAATGATCGCATCGCCGACTGGCTGTTGCCGTTTCTCGAGAGCTATCGCGCGACCAATGCGAAGATTCCGCTCTATCTCATCCCTTATGACGACAATCTCGCGCTGACGCGCCGCGCCGCCGAAATTTACGGCGTCACGATGGCGGATGCGGATTCGCGCGAACTCGACGCCCTGGCGAGCCGCCTCTATCCGCTGTTTCCGGGCCATCGCCGCCGCCTGCGCAAATTCCTGTCTCTGGCGCTGCCGCTCGACGAGGTTCTCTATATCGACGTCGACACCATACTTTTTCGCGACGTCAGCGAGGTCTTCGGCCGGCTCGAGCCCGGCAAGGCCGACTTCATCATCGCCTCGTCAAGCGAGGAATATGTCTACAACAAGAGGCGCGGCAAATATGATTTCCTGCGCGACGCGCGGCTGTTCAACGACGGCTTTTTTCTGACCTCGAACAGGATCCTGTCGCTCCAGCATTTCTACGAGGTGATCGAGCGCGACGAGGCGATTTTCCATGACGTGCGCAAGCATGGCATGCTGTTCGCCCAGCCTTTGACGAATTTCGTCACGCATCGTCGCGGCCTGAATATCGCGTCGCTCACGGAGCGCGTGCCCGGCGCCTCGGACGAGAGCTTCTACAAAGCGAAGGACGTCAGCTTCGACGCGGAAGGCCTGCCGCTCGACGGCGCCGGCCAGCGCATTTTCTTCGCCCATTGGGCGGGCGCCGTCTCGCTGCCGAGCCGCCGCGTTTTCGACAAAGCCTGGCTCGAATATGCGAGGCAGGCGCAGGCGCGCCTCAAAGCATGACGCACCCAGCCTACTTGCTCGCGATTATTTATATTGATGTACCGCATGATCTGAGCCGGAGCGCCGGCCCGCTTCCGGGGATCATGTCGCAACAGGCGAAGCGATCGGAACAGGCGATGCCGCGGCTGCTCACCTTCTATCTCGTCCGGCGGATCGCGCTGACCGCGCTGCTGATCGAGACGGTTCTATGCGTGCCGCTCGTCATGACATCGCTGTTCCAGTCGCTGCCGGCGGCCGCCGTGCGCGGCGGCCTGCTTGGCCCGGCCCTGCTCGGCACCATGCCGACCGTCCTCTATCTCGCCCTGCCGATGGCGGTCGGGATCGCCGTCGCGCTGGAGTTCAGCCGCATGTCGGCGGACGGCATGATCGCCGTGCTTTATTCGCTGCGCCTGTCCGTCTGGTCGCTCTGCGCGCCCGCCATCGTCGTCGCCTTGATGGCGATCGGCGCCGGCTACTGGCTGTCATCCTGGTTCGCGCCGACCTATGTCGGGCAATTGCATGACGTGCTTTTCGTGATCCGCAATTCGCTCAACCACCGGATGCTCGAGCCGGCGCATTTCTACACGTTCGACAAGGGCGCGCGGACGCTCTATTTCGAGCGCTGGCGCTCCGCCGACGTCGCCACCGGCATGTTCATCCACCAGTTCTCGGCCGAGAAGAACGAGGAGCAGATCATCAAGGCGAGCCAGGCCGAGTTTCGCCCCAACGAGCAGGGGGTCGTCATCGTCCTGAAGGACGGCTCGATCGAGGCCATCCCCAAGGGCGGCGGCTCGCTGCGGACGGCCAATTTCGATCAATATGTCATCCCCGTCGCGATGCAGGGCACCGGCGCCCTGCCCAAACGCGGCTGGCGCGGCCTGTTCGAACTGCCCATGGGCGAGTTCTTCGCCGCGAAGCCGGTCCCGGCCTGGGATCCGCGCGGCTACGCCGAGTGGATGAGCGAGGCGACCAAACGCTCCTTCGTTCCCCTGCTTGCGCTGAGCCATGGCCTGCTGGCGATCGGCCTCGTCCTCACCGCCTCGGCGGCGACCGGCCGCGGCTCCGCGACGACGACCTCGGCCGTTCTGATCATTCCGCTGATCCACATTGCGATTCTGGTCGGAACGGAATCGCTGGTGCGGCAGAATCCGCAGCTCGTCATCGTCATCGGCGTCGCGATCCTCGTCGAATTCGCCGCCGCGATATTTCTCCTGCGGCGGCAGAACGCGAATTTTCCGCGAATTCGGGAAACCGCCCCGCTGGAGCCGGCTTTCGCCAGCTAGTTTCTGGTTTTGGTTCAGAGCTTTTCCGCGATGCGCTCTGATTCATCCCAGAGCCTTGCCGCCAGCGCCGCGTCGCGCGCGAGGGCGCTTGGCTTGCCGATATTGCAATCGACGAAATATTCGCCCGAGACTTTTTCAAGCGAAGGCTGCGTCGCGACGTAGCATCTGCGTCGCCGCGCCTTGCGCAATGGTCTTCAGGAAGAGCGGCTGGACGATGTTGGCCGAGCGCGACCAGCGGCGCGGCGGCGTTGCGGCCAAGATTGGTCATGATGACGCCGGGATGCAGCGGCATTGGCGGTTTTTCCGGTTCCGGCAAGCCTGCGCGCCAGCTCTTTGGCGAAGAGAAGATTGGCGAGTTTGGATTGGCCATAGGCGCGCCAGGCGGAATAGCCGCGTTCGCCGGAGAGATTGTCGAATTCGATGCCGCCTTTCGGCGCGAACTGATGCGCCGTGCTTGAAAGCGCGACGACCCTGCCCTTCTCGGCCAGTTGGCTGAGAAGGCCCGTCGCCAGAATGAAATGGCCGATGTGATTGGTGAAGAACTGCAGCTCGTAGCCATGCGCCTGCCGCAGCTTCGGCAAGCCCATGATGCCGGCGTTGAGAATGATGGCGTCGAGCGGCGCGCCATCGGCCTTCACGGCGGCGACGCAGGCGCGCACGGAGGCGGGATCGGATAATTCGCAGGCGACGGGCTGAATTTTCGCGCCAAAGGCGGCGCAGGCGGCCCGCGCCTTTTCGGCCGTGCGCGCCGCCGCGAAGACGCGCGCGCCTCTGAGGCTGAGGACGCGCACGGTCTCAAGGCCGAGGCCCGAATTGGCGCCTGTTACGAGATAAGCGCGGCCGGAGAGGTCAAGCCCCCGCGTCGCCTCCTCGGCGGTCGAGCCATAGCCAAAGCCGCTCGGACCTTTGCCTTTCAGCGTCGCGAGCAAGGACATAGAACGCCTCCGTCATTGGCCGATTGCGAAGCAAGATGGAGATGGGCGCACGAAATGTCGCGCTTTTGTACGACGCAGCCGAGTCCGCTTTCTCAACGGAAGATCGGAGTCTGTATTTACAATATGCACCAAAACCATTGTAAGCGATATCATGCCCAACAGGGGAAGGATCAATCTTGTCCGTAGATCGAAAAGGTTACACTTCTGAGGATTATCGGGATCATAAAGGATCGGCGTCTTAGCTCCAACAACCCTCTCATCGTGGAGCATCCACATCGGTGTCCCAGACTCAATAAAACAATTATTTACCTCATACCTTACAGTCACACTATAATCGTAACTGTCTCCCGCTCGCGACTGTTGCTATATCGGTGATAACCCCCATCGCAGCCTTCCAATTTCGAAGACGAAATGCGAATTTTATTATCGAAAATGCCGCCGCCAAAACACCGATTAACGGCAAATATACAAAATAAAGCTTCCATAATATATCCGCTTTATTTATCACGTCATTTCGCAATCGAGCTACAAAAAGGCTCGATATATCTTTCGAGCCCGGACAACTAAAGCGTCGCCGCGTCGGCGGGAGCCGCCTTTTCCGCAGCCGCCCTGTCCTCGATGGCGTGGCGATAGCCCGCGACGACATCCTGGGGGCGGCCCAGTTCGCGAACGGCGCCGTCGTCGATCCAGATGACGCGATCGCACAAGGTCGAGAGCATTTCGAGATCATGCGAAACGACGATGATCGTGCCGCGCCGCGCGAAATCATGGATATAGGCGTCGCATTTTGCCTGGAAATCGGCGTCGCCAACCGAAAGCGCTTCATCGACGATGAGAATGTCGGCGTCGGCATGGGCGCAGACCGCGAACGCGAGACGCGCCGCCATGCCGGTCGAATACATTTTCAAGGGCTGGTAGAAGAACTCGCCGATATCGGCGAAGGCCGCGACCTGATCGAGGCGCGATTCGATGACGGCGCGCTTGACGCCGAGAATGGCGCCGCCGATGAGGGCGTTCTCGCGGCCTGTCAGCTCGTGATCGAAGCCGGAGCCGAGAGCGAGGATCGGGGCGATCCGGCCGGCCACCTTGACGTCGCCGATGGTCGGCCGCGTGATGCCGCAGATGATCTGCAGCAGGGTCGTCTTGCCGGCGCCGTTGCGCCCGATGATGCCGACCGTCTCGCCCTGATGAACCTTGAAGCTGACGTCCTTCAGCACCCAATGATTATGGTAGAACTGCTTCCAGCGCCCAAACAGCGTCTGTTTCAGCTGGTCGTTGCGGCGCAAATACAGCTGATACGCCTTGCCGACATTGGCGCAACTGATGACGAGCTCAGATGACATCGACGAACACGGCCTTGTACTGCATGAAAAACCGATAGCCGAAATAGAACACGACGAGCGACCCCGCGACCGTTCCGGCGTAAAGCAAAGCGCCGGGCAATCTGCCGAACAGGAGGAGATCGCGCGTCATTTCAACATAATTGCCGATCGGATTTAAATGCACGTAAAGGCGTAAATGCGGCGGGACGTCGTCGATCGAATAGAAGATCGGCGTCGCGAACATGAAGACCGGGACGATCGAGATCATGAGATGGGCGACGTCGCGGGTGAACGATCCGAGCGCCATCAGGAACCATGAGACGCCTAGCAGGGCCAGAAAGAACGGAATGGCGACAAAGGGCACCAGCAGCGCCGTCAGCGGCAGGGAATGGCTGACCGCGAGCTTGAAAACAATCAGAACGGCGAGGCTGATCAGGGCGTAGACGGAGGCCCTGATTCCTGCGGTCCAGGCCAGCGTCTCGCTCGGAAAGATCGATTTCTTGATCACGCTGGCCTGCTCGTGCAGCATCGCGGGCGCGCGATAGGCGAGTTCGCTGAAGAGATTGAAGATGATCAATCCGGCGAAAATCGACAGCGCGTAGCCACCGACGCCGGCGTCCTTGGCGGAGGCCGGAACGCCGACCGCGCTCGAAAAGATCACCGTATAGGCGCTCAGCATGACGAGCGGCCCGAAAATGGCCCAGAGCCAGCCAAGGATGGTGCCGCGAAACCGGACCGCCAGTTCCCGGCGCACCACGGCGCGAATCAATTCCTGATAGCGCCAGGCGTTTTCAAATGGCGTCGCTAAATTCATCCCCTTGGAAACCCGACCCATAATGGAGAACCGCACCCCGGCGCGCGACGCCTGCGAAAGCGCGCCGCGCCGCCCAAGAGCGCTCGATGGCGCGGACGTAGACCAGTTCGAAGCCGGTTCGTCAACGCGGCGCGCGGAACCATGCGCGGCGCATGACGTTCCGCTCGCTCCGAAGCACAGGAGCAAATCACTATGGATAAAGAGCACATCAAGGGCGCCGCCGACAAGGTCAAGGGCGCGATCAAGGAGGCCGCGGGAAAGATTACCGGCAACGAAAAGCTGGTCGTCGAGGGCAAGGCCGACAAGGTCGAGGGCTCCGTGCGGCAGGCCGTTGGCGACGCCAAGGACGCCGGCCGCAAAATCGCGGACGCGGCCAAGCGCTAGATAGCACAAGTTTGTGATTTCACGGGATGTTTAGCGCTTAGACAGGACGCGTCCCACTTTCAGGGACGCGCCCCTTTTGGCTGCGCCGGCCGTTCAGGCCGCGCGCCTCGGAGAAAATCAGGGATTGAGGTTGACCGCCGGCAGCGTCGCCGGATTGGCGTTGTAATTGACGCAGGGCGGATGGCCGAAGCCGCCCGCGCTGATTCCCGTGCCGCCATAGGGATTGGCCTTGATGTCGTAAATGATGTTGTCTGGACGCGCCGCGTCCGCGCTGACGCCCTTCACATTATAGAGATTGTCGAGGGTCACCCCGCCGCCGGTCAGGAGATGGCGAACGCGCCATGCGACGAAATGGTCGGTGCAGGACTGGTCGCCGCTGACGCCGAGGCCGCCGATCCTCTTGCCGTGCAGATAAAGGCCGAGTCCGCCGCCGAATACGTTCACGCCGCCGATCGGACGCCCAACCATCGGATCATTGGCCTGACCATAGGCGTTCGGATCGTCGGGCGCGCCGTTCCGCTGAAAATAGGCGTCGGTCGGATCGACCGGATTGCTGAACTGAAGGCCGTACAGGCTGCCGCCGGGTTGCACGGCGGAATAGAGATTTGCGGTTGAGAGCGCGAGACCAGTCGGAAACAGGGCCGCGCTGGGTGGGCTGGAGTTGCCGAGGCTCAGCCCGTTGGCGGTGTTGGCTTTCTGGGCGGAAATGACCCGGCTCGCCAGCCATTGGTCGGTGTAACGGGCGCCAGAATAGGCGATGGCGCAAACCGTGCCGTCCTGGGCAACGATGGTCCCCCACATGTTGAAGCCAAGACCGCCATTGCCCGTCATATTGTTCGGCCCGACCGCGACCGCGGCTTTAAGCGCGGACTGAAGCTGCGACCAGGTCGGAAGTCCGTCGCAGGAATGCTGGCGCGGATTCCCGCCTCCGCCTCCCCAGTAGCTCCCGTCAGCCATTGCCGGCGTAGCTCCGAGCGCCAATGCCATCAGCAAAGCGTATTTTTTCATCGTTTTCCTCCCCTCCGCGGACTTTTTCAAAAATCCATGCGATTTTGACGGCGAAGAAACGCCGGCGAGGATCGACCTCCAAGCGGCGAGGCTCACGCCGGCGGGAAATATACAACCATCACGATCACGTGACTTGAATAAATTTTCAGGATTTAGCCAGTTGCGGTGGAAAAATTCGCGCTGCCGGCGGACTTGCGGCTCCGCTTGAGGCGACGCGCCGGAACGGACAGCGTTCGATCATTCGCGGGCGGCGCGCTCGATTTTCGTGTAACAGGCCTGAAATCTTTCCGACGAGGCGCTTATGACAGCGAAGGTAGTTTTGTCCGATATCGCCGGCCTCACCCGGGCCGCGCCGCTTTCGCGCCGCGGCTTCATGGCGACCTCCACCGCCGCCGCCGCCGGCTATACGCTCGCCGCGGGCCCCGTCCGCGCCGAGGCGATCACGACCGGCTCAGAGGGGTTGTCGGCCGGAATGGCGACGGTGAAAGTCGCCGGCGGCGACATGCCGGTCTATTTCGCGCGGCCCGTGGGCGTTGAAAATCCGCCGGTCATCCTCGTCGCGATGGAAGTTTTCGGCCTGCACGAATATATCAAGGACGTTACGCGCCGCCTCGGCAAGCTCGGCGCCTTCGCTATCGCGCCCGACACCTATTTCCGCATGGGCGATCTGACCAAGATCGACAGCATCGCGCAGCTTCTTCCCCTCGTGAACGGCAAGTCCGACGCGGAGCTTTTCGCCGATCTCGACGCGACGGTCGCCTTTGCAAAGGCGCAGGGCGGCGACGTGAACCGTCTCGGCATCGTCGGCTTTTGCCGGGGCGGACGCACCGTCTGGCTTTACGCCGGTCATAATCCGGCGCTGAAAGCAGGCGTCTCCTTTTACGGGAGCCTGATGGATCCGCCGAACGACGCCATGCCGCAGAACGCCTTCGACCTCGCCGATGTGGTCAAGGCGCCGGTGCTCGGGCTTTACGGCGCCGAGGACCAGGGGATTCCGCCCGATCAGGTGAGGCAAATGGAAGCGAAGCTGAAAGGCGCCGGCAAGACCGCCGAGTTCAAGATTTATCCTGGCGCCCCGCATGGATTTTTCGCCGATTACCGCGCCAGCTACCGCAAGGAAGCGGCCGAGGACGCCTGGCGCCGGGCGATCGCCTGGTTCAAAACCTATCGCGTGCTCGCCTGAACGCGCGCAGCGCGGTGCTTGCGGACACAGCTCCGCCTCAAAAAAGACGGCATCGAATGCGGTATTTCGGCGCGGCGGCGGCGAAAGAATAGAACAAGACCCAAGGGGGCCAAGTATCCCTCCCGTTCGTGAAATGAAACGGACGCTCGTTCCTTGAGACGCGGTTGGCGGGGTGAAGGATCTTGTGCCCGCAACGAACGTTCGCCATGTCAACACCATCCGTGCGCGCGGTGTGCGCCTGAAACAGTCTGGGTGACTCCTTGAAGCGCAGCATTATTTTCGTCGCCGTCCTCCTGCTGCTAGCCGCCCTTGGCGGCGGGCTCGGCTATTTCCAGTTCATCGTCAAGCCGCAGATGATCAAGCAGTTCATCGCGCAGGCGGCGCCGCCGCCGGCGACGGTTGCGGTTGCGCCGGCGACCGAGGAGACCTGGACGCCGCGCCTGCCAGCCATCGGCAGCTTCCGCGCCGTGCAGGGAATTGACGTCGCGCCGCAAATCGGCGGCTCTCTGGTCGCCGTCAAGGTCGAGTCGGGTCAGGACGTCGCAAAGGGAACGCCGCTGTTCGAGATCGATAATTTCGTCGAGCAGGCCGACCTCAAGAACAATCTCGCCGTTCTGAAGAACGCCGATCTGGCGCTGCAGCGCCAGCGCGAGCTGACCAACACCGGCAACACCACCAAAGCCAATTTCGATTCGGCGGAAGCCGCGCGCGATTCGGCCGCCGCTGCGGTGGAGAAAGTGCGCGCCACCATCGCGCAAAAGCAGCTCGCCGCGCCCTTTGCCGGCCGCCTCGGCATCCGCAAGATCGACCTCGGGCAATATGTCTCGCCGGGAACGAGCCTCATCACGCTGCAGCAGCTTGATCCGATCTATGTCGATTTTCCCGTGCCCGAGAAATCGCTCGACGTTTTGAAGCCCGGCCAGACGATCGACGTGACGGTGGACGCCTATCCGGGCAAAAGCTTTCGCGGCGTGATCGCGACAATCGACTCGCGCATCTCGGCGGACAGCCGCAACGTGCTGGTGCGCGGCCAGTTCGACAACAAGGAAAAGCAGCTCCTGCCGGGCATGTTCGCAAATGTGAACGTCAACGCAGGCGCGGCGCAGAAAGTCGTCACCGTGCCCCGCACGGCGATCAACTATTCGCTCTACGGCGACAATGTCTTCGTCGTCGTCCCGGCCGAGCCGCCGAGCGGCGGCGCGCAGGCCGCGACGGTGAGCGACGACGTCCCGATGAAGCTCGAACGCCGCTTCGTGCACACCGGCGAAATTCGCGAGGATCGCGTCGCCGTTCTCGATGGCGTCAAGGCCGGCGAAAAAGTCGTAACCGAAGGGCAATTGAAGCTGCAGCAGAACGCGCGCGTGCGCATCGATCCCAATGCGGCGCTTACGCCCGCCGCCGTCCGGCCGAAGGAATGAAAATGTCTTTCACCGATATTTTCATACGCCGGCCGGTGCTGGCCAGCGTCGTCAGTCTGCTGATCCTGCTGGTCGGGCTGCAATGCGCCTTCAAACTGCAGGTGCGCCAGTTCCCGGAGCTCTCCTCGACGACGATCACCATCACCACCAGCTATCCCGGCGCCAACGCGGACGTCGTAAAGGGCTATATCACGACGCCGATCGCGCAGGCGGTGGCGAGCGCCGAGGGCATCGACACGCTGGTTTCGAGCTCGCAGCAGAACGCCTCGACGATCACCCTCAACCTGCTGCTCAACGCCAACGCCGACCGCGCCGTCGCCGACGTCCTCTCGAAGGTCAACCAGGTCAAATACCTGCTGCCGCGCGAGGCGCTCGATCCCGTCGTCGTCAAGCAGACCGGCAACTCCACCGCGCTTTTATACATGTCCTTCAACTCGAAGGTGATGACGCCCTCGCAGATCACCGACTATCTGACCCGCGTCGTGCAGCCGAGGCTGCAGACGATCGACGGCGTCGCCAACGCCCAGATTCTCGGCGGCCAGACATTCGCAATGCGTGTCTGGCTCGATCCGAACAGGATGGCCGCGCGCGGCGTCACGCCAAATGACGTCAGGCTGGCGTTGATGGCGAATAATTTCACCGCGGCGGCCGGTCAGATAAAGGGCGACTTCGTCCAGACCAGCATCAACGCGCAGACCTCGCTCGATTCGGCGCGGGCGTTTGGCGAACTGGTGGTGTCGGCGCGCGGCGATGCGCTGACGCGGCTCGGCGAAATCTCCACAATCGAGCTCGGGCCCGAATCCGTCGATTCCTCCTCCGTCTTCGACGGGTTGAAGGCGGTGTTCGTCGGCATCTATTCGACCCCGACCGCCAATCCGCTCGACGTCATCAACCGCGTGCGCGAGGCCTTTCCGGAACTGAAATCCCAGCTTCCCGTCGGGCTCGACGCCGCGATCGCCTATGACGCGACGGAGTTCATCCGCGCCTCGATCGACGAGGTGGAGAAGACGCTGGCGGAAGCCGCGGTCGTCGTCATCGTGGTGATCTTCCTGTTCCTCGGCAGTTTCCGCGCGACGATCATTCCTATCGTCACCATTCCGCTATCGCTCGTCGGCGTGATGATCATTCTGCTGGCGCTCGGCTATTCGATC
The DNA here is from genome assembly GCA_963767805.1 of uncultured Alphaproteobacteria bacterium. Taxonomy (GTDB): domain Bacteria; phylum Pseudomonadota; class Alphaproteobacteria; order Rhizobiales; family Beijerinckiaceae; genus Methylocapsa. The sequence goes on from CAVYFP010000022.1 coordinate 180,208, forward strand.
AATCTTCTGACCCTGCTCGCCCTCGTGCTCGCCATCGGCCTCGTCGTCGACGACGCCATCGTCGTCGTCGAGAACATCTACCGGCACATCGAGGAGGGCATGACGCCGAAGGACGCCGCGCTGCAGGGCGCGCGCGAGATCACCGGCCCGGTCATTTCGATGACGATCACGCTCGCCTGCGTCTATGCGCCGATCGGCTTCGTCTCGGGATTGACCGGCGCGCTGTTTCGCGAATTCGCCTTCACCCTCGCCGGCGCCGTCGTCGTCTCGGGCATCGTCGCGCTGACATTGTCGCCGATGATGTGCTCGCTGCTGCTCAAGCCGCCAGCGCCGGACGCCAGGGGCTTTCCGGCGCTGCTCGACCGGATTTTCGACGCGCTGCGGCGCGCCTATCAGAGCCGGCTGCACAAGACCCTGAATTTTCGCGCCCTGACCGTCCTGATCCTTTGCGGCGTTCTCGGCCTGACCGCGTTGTTGTTCATCACGACGCCGACGGAACTTGCGCCCGAGGAGGATCAGGGCGTGATCTTCGCGCTGGTCAAGTCGCCGCAATACGCCAATCTCGACTATCTCGAAAAAGCGACGGCGCAGGTGCAGATCTCCTCGGACAAGATCCCGGAAAAGGAACATACCTTCCTGATCAACGGCTCCGGCGGCGTGCATCAGGGCTTTGGCGGCCTGCTCCTGAGAAACTGGGCCGATCGCAAACGCAACCAGAAACAGATCATGACCGATCTGCAGCCGATGCTCTCGGCCGTGACAGGCGCGCAGATCATCGCCTTTTCGCCGCCGGCGCTGCCCGGCTCGACCGGCGGTCCGCCGATCCAGTTCGTGGTGCGCAGCATCGGCGATTATAAGGAAATCGCCGATGTGATGGCGAAGATCGAGGCGGCGGCGCGCGAAAGCGGCCTCTTCATCTTTTCCGACAGCGATCTGAAATTCGATCTGCCGCAGATCGAGGTCAAGATCGACGCCGACAAGGCCAATCGGCTTGGCCTCAACATGCAGGAGATCGGCTCCTCGCTGGCGACCATGCTCGGCGGCAATTACGTCAATCAGTTCACCATGAACGGGCGCAGCTATCACGTCATCGCGCAGGCCCCGCGCGATTTCCGCCTGACGCCCGACTGGCTGACCCGCTATCAGGTGCGCACGGCGGCGGGCAATCTCGTCTCGCTGGCGACGGTGGCCGACGTCTCGCACAGCGTGCAGCCGAACGGCCTGCCGACCTTCCAGCAGCTCAATTCGGCGACGCTGCAGGCGGTGCCCTTCCCCGGCCACACGATGGGCGAGGCCCTCGCCTTCCTGCAGCAGAAGGCGAAGGAGTTTCTGCCCGAAGGCTTCACCATCGATTATCAGGGCGAGAGCCGGCAATATGTTCAGGAAGGCAACACGCTGCTGCTGACCTTCCTGTTCGCGCTTGTGGTGATTTTCCTCGTCCTCGCGGCGCAGTTCGAAAGCTATCGCGATCCGCTGATCATTCTGATCGCGCTGCCGACCTCGATGTTCGGCGCGCTCCTGCCCTTGAACATTCTCGGCGTCGTCGGCATGGCGAGCATGAACATCTATTCGCAGATCGGCCTCGTGACGCTGATCGGCCTCATCTCCAAGCACGGCATTCTGATGGTCGAATTCGCCAACCGCATGCAAACGGACGAGGGCATGAATCGCCGCGAGGCGATCGAGCACGCAGCGGCGGTCCGGTTGCGGCCGATCCTGATGACCACGGCGGCGATGGTCGTCGGCATGATCCCGCTGATCGTCGCCGAGGGCGCCGGCGCGCGCAGCCGCTTCGCCATCGGCATCGTCATCGCATTCGGCATGAGCATCGGCACGCTGTTCACGCTGTTCGTCACGCCGGCGATGTACACGCTGATCGCGCGCGATCATCGCAAGGGCGAGGCGGAGGCGGATTTCGCGCTTTATCCGCCCCAGGGCGAAGCCGGACGTTCGGCCGCGGCGGAGTAGCGCTAAGCCGCCGCCGGCAGCCGCTGCTTCAGCCAGCCCGCAAGCAGCGCGGCGAGCGCGCCGGCGAGAGCCAGCGCCGCCATGGCGAGATAGACGCGCTCGCCGAAGAGGCTGGTCAGGCGCCCGCTGGCGAAGGTCGCGGCGGCGAGGCTGAGCGCGCCGGCCGCCGCCAGCCAGCCCTGCATGCGCGCGCGATGCGTCGGCGAAGCGAGGCCGCCAAGCAGAAGCACGCTGCCGCAGGTCGTCGCGCCAAAGCTCAAGCCATGCAGCGTCTGCAGCGCGATAACGGTGTCCGCCCCCGGATCGAAGCTCATGGCGATCCAGCGGACGAATGCGCCCGCGGCGCCGAGCACCAGGAACGCGATGGCGTTGCGCTCCGACCTGAAATAGCGCGCGGCGACGAGAAAGAGCACGCTTTCCGAGGCGACGCCGATCGCCCAGGCGGCGCTGATGCGATCGGGCGAAAATCCCTCCGCGCGCCAGTGGATCGTGGCGAAGGCATAGACTTCGGCGTGGCTCGCCTGGATCAGCGCGGCCGCGCAAATGCCGACGATGGCGAGCCGCAGCCGCGCGGCGTCCGCTGTGAGGCCGCCGCGCGCGCCGCCCAGAGGATAGGCATGGCGCAGATTCATCCTGAACGCTGCGAAAAGCGCGACGGCGACCGAAAACAGGGATAGCAGCGCGAGGGCGACAATGATGCGCGCGCCCGGAAAGGCGGCGACGATGCGGCCCGAAGCCAGCATCATCGAAAGCACGCCGATCGAGGTCCAGACCCTGATGTGCCCATAGGCGATGTGCGGGCGCCCGGCGAGTTCGGCGCGGCGGATTTCGGTGAGGGTCAGCGCGTCGGCGAGCGCCGGCATCGCGCCCATCGCCAAAGCGACGATGAGCGCGCCGGCGAAGATCGGCGCGAAGCCTTGCGCGAAGCGCAAGCCGCAATAGCCAAGCAGCAGAGCGGTCGCCGCGAAGCTGAGCGCGACGCCAATGCCGCGCCGGTCTGCGAATGCGGCGATGAGCGGCGTCGCGACGACGCGCAGGACGAGCGGCGTCGCCAGCGCCGCGGCGATCTCGCCGTCGCTTAAACCGCGCGCCGACAGCCAGACCGGGAAATATGGCAGATGCAGGCCGTTGGGCAGGAACAGCAGGCCGGCGAGAATCGAAAGTTCGAGCGCCGTCCTGTCCGGCGCGGCCTCGACTGGCTTTGAGGATCCGGCCCCCGGGATTTTGCGAGCGGCCGGCCTCACTCCATCGCCGCCGCCTTCAGGATGCAGACCATCATCGCGCTCGCGGGCTTTTGCGAAACATTGCGGATGATGTGCGGCCGGTCGCAGCGATAGCGCAAGGTCTCGCCCGCCCTGGCGCGATCGACGGCGCCGGCGACCTCGATCTCGAGTTCGCCCTCGCTGACCGAAAGGCTCTCGACCGATCCGCGCTGATGCGCCTCCAATTCGAGGACGCCGCCGGGATCGGCGGAAAATTCATACCATTGCAGCCATTCGACCGTCTTGATCCAGCCGATGATCGAGAGCCGGCACTTGCCATCGTCGGAGACGAGGAGCGGGGTGTCGCCGCGCGATGATTTTTCGAGAAAAGGCTCGTCGTCGGCGCCCTGCAGCACGCGATCGATCGAAACGTCGAGCGCCTGCGCCAGCCGCCAGATGGTGGCGAGCGTCGGATTGGTCTCGTTGCGCTCGATCTGGCTAATGATCGATTTGGCGACGCCCGACTGTTCGGAGAGTTCGGACAGGGAGAGGTTATAGGCCTTGCGCAGCCTTTGCACGGTCTTGCCGAGCTGGCCGGAGAGCGCAAGCGCCCCCGCCTCCAGAACCTTGACCTTGTCGCGTCCCTCGATGCCCATATTCCGCCCGTTCGTCACGCCGGACGCCCGCGCCGCGCGATTTGGCGTCGCGCGGCCCTTGTCCAGCGTTGGGAAAAATAGCCGATTTCGTTTGAAATATCGAACGATTGTTTGCTCCGGCGGGGGAGCCGTCATGCAAGCTTTATGAGAATCTGCTCTTAAGAAAGACACCGCTTTTTTGACGAGATCAGCCCGAGGCCCGCGCCGGTGAGCCACAATTCAGAGCCGACCCACTATCGCACGCTGTTTCTGTCCGACATCCATCTCGGCACCAGAGGATGTCAGGCGGACCTGCTTCTCGACTTTCTGAAGTTTCACGACGCCGACACCATCTATCTCGTCGGCGACATCATCGACGGCTGGCGGCTGAAGAGCGGCTGGTACTGGCCGCAATCACATAATGACGTCGTGCAGAAGCTGCTGCGGCGGGTGCGCAAAGGCGTCAGAATGGTCTATGTGCCGGGCAATCACGATGAATTCGCGCGCGACTTCGTCGGGCATTTGTTCGGCGGCGTCGAAGTCGTCGATCACGCCTTCCACACGACCGCCGACGGAAAACGCCTGCTGATCATTCACGGCGACCAGTTCGACGTCGTCGTGAAACATGCGCGCTGGCTGGCTTTTCTCGGCGACGGCGCTTATGATTTTGCGCTCTGGGCCAATCTCTGGTTCAATAAAATACGGCGTTCGTTCGGTTTTTCCTACTGGTCGCTTTCCGCCTGGGCCAAGCTCAAGGTCAAAAACGCGGTGAGTTTCATCGGCGCTTTTGAACTGGCCTTGACCGAGGCGGCCCGGCGCCATCAAGCTGACGGCGTCGTCTGCGGCCATATTCACCACGCCGCGATCCGGGACATGGACGGAATCATGTATGTAAACACCGGCGATTTCGTCGAATCCTGCACGGCGATCGCGGAACATCCGGACGGGCGGCTTGAGATCCTGCGCTGGCAGAGCACCGCCGCCGAGCGGGAGGCCGCCGCCCTGGCGGATCAGCGAACGGCGCCGCGAGCGGTCGCCTGATGCGCATCCTGATCGCGACAGACGCCTGGAAGCCGCAGGTCAACGGAGTCGTCCGTTCGCTCGAATCCGTCGCCAAGGCGCTGCGCGAGTTCGGCGCTGAAATCGAGTTTCTGACGCCGCAGGGCTTCGCCTCGATCCCCTTGCCGACCTATGGCGAAATCAAGCTCGCCCTCGCCACCGCCGGCGCCGTCCGCAAGCGGCTGGAAGGCGCCCAGATCGACCATATCCACATCGCCACCGAAGGCCCCGTGGGCTTCGCCGCGCGGCGCTATTGCCTCAGGGCGAAGCGCCCGTTCACGACGAGCTATCACACGCGATTTCCAGAATATATCGCGGCGCGGACGCGGCTGCCTGAATCGATCACCTACGGGGTGCTGCGCCGCTTCCACAACGCCGGCTCCGGCGTCATGGTCTCGACCTCCTCGATCGCCAATGATCTGCAGAGCCGCGGCTTCCAGCGGCTGATGCACTGGTCGCGCGGCGTCGATCACAGCACCTTTGCGCCGTCCAAAGCCTCGACCGTCGACCTGCCGCGACCGATTTTCCTTTACGCCGGGCGCCTCGCGCCCGAGAAGAATGTCGAGAGCTTTCTGGCGCTCGACCTGCCCGGATCGAAAGTGATCGTCGGCGACGGCCCCTCGCGCCGCGCGCTGGAAACCGCCTATCCCGACGCCCATTTCGTCGGCTCGAAGAACAGCGAAGCCCTCGCCGTCTATTACGCCTCCTCGGACGTGTTCGTGTTTCCGAGCCGCACCGACACGTTCGGCATGGTGCTGCTCGAAGCGCTCGCCTGCGGCCTGCCCGTCGCCGCCCTGCCGGTCGCGGGACCGCTCGACGTCATCGGCGACAGCGGCGCCGGCGTCCTTGACGAGGATTTGCGCGCCGCCTGCCTGCAGGCGCTCGACATTCCGCGCGAAAAAGCGCGCGCCCATGCGTTGACCTTCACCTGGGCCAATAGCGCGCGGCAGTTTCTCGACAACATCATTCTCGCCAAATCGACCAGCGCGGCGCGCCTGATCGCCAGCCCCGGTTATTGAGGCCGGTGGTGTCTTACTGTGATAGTCCCCCAGCAGACAAACACTCGTGCTCCCCTCGATCTCCGTGCCAGCCTCGGATCCTGCAAAAAGGCGGCAGCCTAACTGTACATGATTGAATTGCACGACGCTTGGGTTTGGCGCGACGGCAAGATGGTCGCCGAAGGTGACGCACCTCGGATCACGGACTTGCTCCGGGCAAGTCTGACGGAAATCGCGATTAATCCGATTGCCGGTGGTTGGCGCAAACTTTACCGGCACAAAGAAACTGGAAAGTTCTGGGAATTGGACTATCCGCAAAGCGAGATGCATGGAGGCGGCCCACGCCGCCTGCGAGAACTCGATCTTGTCGAGCCTACCGATTGGCTGAAACAAGACGCGGTCTAAATTTCAAACTGAAATTCTAGCCCAATCTGCCGCTATCCATCGCGCCCCTTCCTCTGCGTAAATCCGTCCCCATATCTGCGGGAGCATTGAGGATTTTCGCAAATGATGGAGTCTTTTCCAACTTTCGTTCTTGACGAGACTGACAGCGGCCTATCCGGCGCCTCAGCCGCTTTCGCGCCAGACGAGGCGCGTGGCGACGAGGCGTTGCTCAATTCCTATTCGCGCATCGTGACCCGCGCGGTCGATCGCGTCGGCCCGAGCGTCGTTCGCCTCGACATCAGGCGCGGCGACGGCGGCCGGGGCGGATCGGGCTCCGGCGTCATCGTCTCGCCGGACGGCCTGATCCTGACCAATAGCCATGTCGTGCAGGGCGCGCGGCGGGCCGATGTCGCAACGCTCGACGGCCGCAGCTTCTCGGGGCGCGTCCTTGGCGATGATCCCGACACCGATCTCGCGCTGGTGCGGATCGACGAGAGCGCGAGCCTTCCCGCCGCGACGCTCGGCGATTCAAAGCGCCTGAAGCCCGGCGAGATCGCCATCGCGATCGGCAATCCGCTCGGCTTCGATTCGACCGTCACGGCCGGCGTCGTCTCGGCGCTTGGACGCTCGCTGCGCTCGACCAATGGCCGCATGATCGACGACGTGATCCAGACCGACGCGGCGCTCAATCCCGGCAATTCCGGCGGCCCTCTGGTCGCCTCGAATGGCGAGGTGGTCGGCATCAACACCGCGATCATCGGCGGCGCGCAGGGCATCTGTTTCGCGGTTGCCTCGAACACCGCGCGTTTCGTGCTCGGCGAACTCATCGCCCATGGCCGGGTCCGGCGCGCCTGTCTTGGCGTTGGCGCCGGCACCATCACGCTGCCGCGGCGGATCGCGCTTCGGCTGGGACTGGAGCAGACGCGCGGCGCAGTCATCAGCTCGGTCGAGCCGGGGAGCCCCGCCGACCATGCCGGCCTGCTCACCGGCGACATCCTGCTCGCCGTCGACGGCGTTCCCGTCTCCAGCGCCGGCGATCTCGTACGCCTGCTTGGCGCCGGCCTGATCAATCGCGCAATTCCCTTCGACGTGCTACGCCGCTCCGACCGGCGAAGGTTCTGGGCCGCGCTGCGCGAACGCGACGGCGAAGCGAGGCCGAAATGAGGGCCGCGCGGCGCTCTCGTCATACAGCGCTTTGTATTCATTCTAAAAAAGCGCTGCGTGATTGATAGAGGCCCGGGTCTGGTATAGCCTTGCGTTTCTCAGCAACGCGTTAAATGCGCGATCCGCACGGCGACCATCAAAAGACGCCGGTCTCGATTTTTTGTTTTGGCGCCATGCGGCGCGAAGGAGTTCGGAGTGATCGGCGCTCTCATCATCGTTCTGCGCGAAGTGATCGAAGCCGGCCTGATCGTCGGCATCGTCCTCGCCGTCACCAAAACGATGCCGGGGCGCACGCCTTACATATGGGGCGGCGTCGCGGCGGGCCTTTTCGGCGCCGGGCTTGTGGCCGCCTTCGCCGGCCTTCTGTCGAACGCCTTCGAGGGCGTCGGACAGGAACTCTTCAACGCCGCGATCCTCGGCCTCGCCGTGATCATGCTGACCTGGCACAATGTCTGGATGGCCAAGCATGGCCGCGAACTCAGCGCCGAATTGCGCCGCGTCGGCGGCGAGGTCAGCGAGGGATCGCGCTCGCTGATGGCGCTTTCGATCGTCGTCGGCATCGCCATTTTGCGCGAAGGATCGGAAGTCGTCCTGTTCCTCTATGGTGTGGTGATCGCCAGCCATGATTCGGGGCTGAGCCTTTTCTTCGGCGGCGCGCTTGGGTTGCTTCTGGGAGTCTGCGTCTGCGGTTTGACCTATAGCGGTCTACTGATCATCCCGCCGCGTCACCTCTTCCGGGTCACAAGTCTCCTCATCGCCTTCATGGCCGCGGGCATGGCGGCGCAATGCATCGCCTTTCTGGAGCAGGCCGACATCGCGACGAGCTTCAGCCAGACGCTGTGGAACACCTCGATGCTGCTGCCGGTCACCAGCCTGCCCGGGCGCGTTCTGCATACGCTTCTTGGCTATACGGACCGTCCGACCCAACTGCAGGCGCTCGCCTATCTGACGACGCTGCTCGTCATCTTCGGACTGATGAAACTGATGACGCCGCCAGCAAGACAAAACGCGCGTCTCGCCGTCAATTGAGCCGCGGCGGAACCCGCGCACAGATGATTTCGCGCGGAAAAAAGATCGCCCCCGCGCGTTGCGCGGAGGGCGCACCTGTAATTTTATTGCTTCGAGCAAGGTTTTGAGGCAAGAGTATTGATAGACAACGCTTGAACAGTTGTCGTATGGCGTAGCCGCATCTGTCGGATATAGCGGCTTGGCGCTTCGCGCGTCAGTCCATAGGTCGCCAGTCCATCGCTTTCGGCGGCCAACCCGAATTGCCGGCTCTCAGCCTAAAACTTTCCTCCTTGCTGGCGGGTTTCAGGCTCATTTCATTGACCAGCAAGCCCGTTTCAGGAACTAAATGACTTTTAACGATCTCGGCCTCAGCGAGAAGGTGCTGCAAGCAGTCACAGCTTCCGGCTACACGACGCCGACGCCAATTCAAGCCCAGGCCATCCCCTATGCTCTTTCCGGCCGCGACGTGCTGGGGATCGCGCAGACGGGCACGGGCAAGACCGCCGCCTTCACGCTGCCGATGCTCTCGCGGCTGGAGCAGGGCCGCGCGCGCGCGCGCATGCCCCGCACCCTCATTCTGGAGCCGACGCGCGAACTCGCCGCGCAGGTCGAGGAGAGCTTCGCCCGCTATGGCGTCAATCACAAGCTCAATGTCGCGCTGCTCATCGGCGGCGTCTCCTTCGGCGATCAGGAAACCAAGATCATGCGCGGCGCCGACGTGCTGATCGCAACGCCCGGCCGCCTGCTGGATTTCGCCGAGCGCGGCAAGCTTCTGCTCACCGCGATCGAGATTCTCGTCATCGACGAAGCCGACCGCATGCTCGACATGGGCTTCATCCCGGACATCGAGCGCATCTGCAAGCTGGTGCCTTTCACCCGGCAGACCCTGTTCTTCTCCGCCACCATGCCGCCCGAAATCACCCGCCTCACCGAGACGTTTCTGCATAATCCGGTGCGGATCGAGGTCGCCCGCGCGGCTTCCACTGCAACAACGATCACGCAGGGACTCGTCGCCTCGGCGCAGGGACCAGCCAAGCGCGAAACCCTGCGCAGGCTCATCCGCGACGCCGCGGACTTCAAGAACGCGATCATCTTCTGCAATCGCAAGCGCGACGTCGCGATGCTGCACAAATCCCTGCAAAAGCACGGCTTCAACGCCGGCGCCCTACATGGGGATCTCGATCAGCGCGCCCGAACGGCCTCGCTCGACGCCTTCAAATCCGGCGAGGTCGCCTTGATCGTCTGTTCGGACGTCGCCGCGCGCGGTCTCGACATTCCCGACGTCAGCCACGTCTTTAATTTCGACGTGCCGACCCATGCCGAGGATTACGTCCACCGCATCGGCCGAACGGGGCGCGCCGGCAAGAGCGGCGTCGCCATCTCCATCGTCACCCGCGCCGACCAGAAGCATATCGCAGAAATCGAAAAGCTGATCGCCCGCAAGATCGACTGGATCGGCGGCGAAACCATCGCCGAACTCACGGAAGAGGACCAGGCGGAAGGGCCTTCCCATCGCGAGCGCGGTTCGTCCCGGCGCGCCACGCCCCATCGCGGCGAAGCGGAGCGCATCGAGGCGAGGCCTGACGAAGCTAGATCTGTCGAAGCGGACTCCGGCGAACCGCGGCGGTCGCGGCGCAGGGACAGAGCGGACAACCCGCGCCCGCGCGAAGAAAACCGCGCCCTGGCGGAGCCCGCGCCGCCGGCGCCCGAACGGGAGCGCAGGCCCAGGCGCCAGGAGACCCCGCAAGATCCCCGGCGCGATGGCGCCCAGCCCAGCCGCCAAGAGAACCGCCACGATAGCCGTCGCGACGAAGAATCGCCCGTCGTCGGAATGGGCGACCATGTGCCGATGTTTCTGTTGCGGCCGGTCAAACTGAAGCCGGCCAAGCAGACCTCGGACGACAGCGACCTCGCTGAGTCGAACCGCGCCGGCTGAACATCGCGACAGCGGAGCCCCCCACCTTCGCGATGAAACGTTCTGCGCTATTGTCTCCCGTATAGATCGTGGATTTTTCCACGCCAAAAAGTGAATACTTCCCAAGAGTGGAGTATTTCGGCAACAGATATTGGCATTCCTGTAACCTCAAGCCGCAAAATGCTTGTGACGATCGGAACCAAAATCTAACGTTCTCCGAGCTTTGCTGACTGGCGACCGGCGCTGGCGATCGAGGGGGAGACGGGCGTGCGGCGGAAATTCGGCGTATCGAAAAGCCTGATATTGGCCGCGGGGCTCGGGCCATTGGGTCTGACCGGGGCCTTGGCGCAATCCGCCGATTCAAACGTGGTCGCGCTTCCCGAGGTGGACGTGATCTCCACGTCGCCGCTGGCGGGGGCCGGCGGTCAGGACGTCAACAGCTTTCCAAGCATGGTGCAGACGGTGACGCCGCAGGAGATCGAGCGCACGCGTTCGCCCAACATCACCGACACGCTGCAGCAACGCGTCCCCGGCGTGTTCGTCGACGACATCACCGGCAATCCGTTTTCGCAGGAATTGCAGTATCGCGGCTTCTACGCCTCGCCGCAGCAGGGCACGCCGCAGGGGCTCGCCGTCTATCAGAACGGCATGCGCATCAACGAGCCGTTTGGCGACACGGTCAACTGGGATCTGATCCCGCCGCAGGCGATCGCACGCACGGACGTCTTTACCGCCAACCCGATCTTCGGCCTCAACGCGCTCGGCGGCGCGATCAGCATCGAGATGAAGAACGGCTTCAACTGGCAAGGCACGGAGGCGCAAATTCTCGGCGGCTCCTATGGCCGCGTCTCCGGCTATTTCCAATATGGCAAGCAGGTCGATAATTACAGCATCTACATCACCACCGACGCGGCGCATGACGGCGGCTGGCGCTATTCCTCGCCTTCGACGCTGGTGCGCGCCTATGGCGACCTTGGCTACCGCACGCCGGACGCGGAGGTGCATGTCATCGCCAGCGGGGCGACCAGCAATCTTGGCGTCGTCGGCCCAACGCCGATCAATCTCCTGAGCCAGAGCCTCTCGAGCATCTACACCAATCCGCAGTCGACGGAGAACGAGGCCGGGTCGCTCGCCCTCACCGGCAAATTCGACGTCAACAAGAACTGGCAGATCGGCAGCAATTTCTACCTTCGCCAGTTTCAGCAGAAACATTCGGACGGAAATGATTCCAGACATCCAGAACTGCGCCGACAACGCGGATCCGGCGGGCTATTCCGGCTTTCTCTGCCTGTCGAGCGACAGTTTCCCGACCGTGACGAGTGGCGGCGCCTTCGTCATCCTCGACAAGAACGGCAATCCCATTCCCTTCTCTTCAAGCGCGGTCTATGGCACGATCGACCGCACGGTCGTCAACTCGACATCGGCCGGCATGACGCTGCAGGCGACCGACAAGGAGAAAATCTTCGATCACGACAATTACTTCGTGATCGGCGGCAGCCTTGATCACAGCAACTTCAGCTTCAGCTCCAACAGCACGCTCGGCAATATCGAGCATAATCTGCTTGTCTTCCCAGACGGCACGTTTGCGGGATCCGGGGACGTCATCCGCACGGCCGGCGACATCGGCTATGTTCCCACCTATCTCACCGGCACGACGACCTATTACGGGCTTTTCGCGCTCGACACGTTCAACATCACGCCGGAATTCGCGGCGACGGCCGGGGCGCGACTCAACATCGCCAACATCAACACGCAGGACGCCAGCGGCGGCTTCGCGCCCGAGCTGACATCCGCCAATAATTTCGATCGCATCAATCCGGTCGTCGGCCTCACCTATCAGATCGCACCGTGGATTTCGGCCTATGGCGGCTATTCGGAAGCCAATCGCGCGCCGACGCCGCTCGAACTCGATTGCGCCGACAAGCTCCACCCCTGCCTGCTGGCGAATTCGCTGGTTTCCGATCCCCCGCTGAACCAGGTCGTCTCGCACACGATCGAGGCCGGCTTGCGCGGCTCAAGCACGGTGCTCGACGACGGCAAGGTAACCTGGAAGGCCGGCCTGTTTCACACGCTGAGCACCAATGACATCGTCTCGCTGGCGAGCACGATCACGGGACAGGGCTATTACGCCAATGTGCCAGCGACGCAGCGGCAGGGCGTCGAGGCGTCGCTGGAATTTCAGAAAGGCGACCTCAGCGCCTATATCGGCTACGCGCTGGTCGACGCGACCTATCGCTTCACTGGCCAACTCGCCTCGCCGAACAATCCCTACGCCGACGCCAACGGCGATGTGCTGGTGACGCCCGGCGATCACATCCCTGGAATTCCGCGCAACACCCTGAAATTTGGCGGCGAATACGCCTTCACGTCGAAATTCAAGGCGGGCGTGGACGTCCTTGTAGTCGGGAGCCAATATTACATTGGCGACAATTCCAACCTGAATCCCCAACTGCCGCTCTACTGGACGACCAATCTCCACGCGTCCTACCAGTTGACCGACAACATCCAGATTTTTGGGCTGGTCAACAATCTGTTCAACAATCGCAACGCCACCTATGGCGCGTTCTTCGACACGACGAGCAACACCCAGATCGCCACGGGGCTGGCGTACACAAGCGCGCGTACGGTTACGCCCTTGCAACCTGTCTCGCTCTATGGCGGCGTCAAGATGACGTTTTGAAGGGAAATGGGGCTGTCCGGCCGCAATATTCAGCCGATATTCCAGCCTGAACTTTTGCGACCCGCCGCCCGAATGCGTTTGGATCGACCAAAATCCAAACTCATTGCAATCCGGATCCGGGGCAAGGGCCAGCAACCGCTCAGGGACGGGACGTGTATTCAGGCGCGGGGGTCGGTTCGCCGATCTGCAGCCACACATTCTGGTCGCCCTGCGCCTGACGTTTGACGAAGCGATAGCCGGTGCGGTCCCAGAGCTTCATCTCGTCAGTCAGATTGTCGAGAATGTAATCGCCGGCGGTCGTCTTGACGGTCAGGATCGCATGCCCTTCATTGCCAGCCTTGACGATCGTCATCAGCAGCGCCTGGCGCGGAAAGCCTTCCTCCAGAAGGATCTTGCGTTTCAGCAGGGCGAATTCATCGCAATCGCCCTTTCCGTCAGTCGGGTAATCCCATTGGCTGATGACGCCCTGATGCTCCATGTCCGTGATCGGCTGGATATGCGAATTGACCCATCTGTTGACGCGCTGGAGTTCCTTCATCGTTTTCGCCGCGGCGACGATGTCGAGCGGCTGCATCGGGCCGGCGTCGCATTCGCCCTGATAGCGGCGGCAGAAATCAGCCCAGCCGAAGGGAACTCTGGTGACTTCGCCAACGGGCTCGAAGGAAGCGGGAGGCAAAGGCGACGCATGCGCCTGGGACAGCAGCAGAAACGCGACCGCGGCCGATGAAACCAGCTTTGCCGCCTGCCTTGACTTCGCCATCCAATCGATCATTTCCGCGCCTCCAACATCGTGTCGCATGTTTTCGCAGCGGCGCATTCTCGCGCGCCTAAACACGATGCTCGGATTTTATCGTTACCGCGCCACAGCGCGACAAAAGCAAGCCTTTGCTTAATCTATTCTTCCGCAAACCCAGCCTGATGTTACGGAAACTTTGCTCAAATGCGCCGGACGTTATCCCCTTGCACAACGCGGGGCGCGCATTATTTGTCTTGGAGTGGAGGCTGAGGTGAACCAAATCTTGCCCAAATCGTTTCTAATTCGTTAACTCCGCCTTATTAACGCGTCAACTTCAAGCTTGTTCCACGCCGGCGCCACATTAAAACATTGTTAACGAGGATCAGGTGTCGAGCCCGATGAATGACGACCCGAACGGCGTGTCCGAAGGCTCCGTCCGAGCGGCGGCCAGGAACATAGTAGCGGTCCTGCCCGCGCTGTCCCCCGACGACGAGGCCGCCCTGCGCCGCTCGATCGGCGAATTGAACAGGGAAAGCCTCGCCATGCGGCTGACGGCGGCGCTCGGCCGCCAGATCGGCTTCGTCGGCCTGATGGTTCCGGCGCCGATCGCGGAAACGGTCAACAAGGCGGCTGAAAGGGCGCTGCGCGGCGCGATGGGCCTCGCCCTCGCGAGCCTCGGCGAGCGCTCCGCCCGCGACCGGCGCGGACTGCATAAATCGGTCGCAGCCATGGCGGGCGCCGCGGGCGGCGCCTTCGGCCTCGCTGGACTTCCGATAGAACTTCCCTTCACCACGACGGTGATGCTGCGCTCGATCGCCGACATCGCGAAGGGCGAAGGCGAGGATATGGGCGATCCCGATGTCGCGCTCGCCTGCCTCGAGGTGTTCGCCCTCGGCGGCAATCGAACGGCGGACTTGGGCGCGGCGAACTCGATCGAGCGCGGCGGCGCGCTGGAGACCGGCTATTTCGTGCTGCGCGGCCTGCTCGCAAAATCAGTGAGCGAAGCCGCCCGCCATTTGCTCGATCGCGGGCTGACCGAACAGGCGTCTCCGCTGCTGGTTCGCTTCATCGCCCAGGTCAGCGCGCGCTTCGGCATCGTCGTTTCGCAAAAATTCGCCGCGCAAAGCGTGCCGCTCATTGGCGCCGCCAGCGGCGCGGCGATCAATTACGTCTTCGTCGATCATTTCCAGACGCTGGCGCGCGGCCACTTCACCGTGCGCCGGCTCGAACGAATCTACGGCGCCGTCCTCGTGCGGGCCGAATTCGAACGGCTGGCGCGGCAAATCTGAATAAGGCGAATCCCGATACGGCCAATTTTCACGACAGGTTGGAACCTTGCGCCAGCCGGAACGTTACGAAGGCCTGAACGTTGCTGCGGCCAGGTGCGACAAGTCACATGCAAGCCGTTCGTTCCAAGCTTAGGCTTTATGATATTGGCGACGGCTCGTGGGCAGAGCCGGCGCGTGCAATTTGCGGGTCGAGCGGGACACCCCGGGGAGTTTTCATGAGAAGAGTCGGATTTTCATTGCCGAAATGCGTGCGCGCGGCCGGTTTCGCGGCGGTCGCCTGTTTCGCAATCAGCGTTCCCTTCAGCGCGGCGAACGCCGGCTTTTTCGACTTCCTCTTCGCACCCCTGCATCCGGTCCAGCCTGCCCCGCAATATGCGCCGCAGCCTCAGCCGCATAAGAAAAGAGTCGTCATCCATCGTCCGAAGAATCTCGTCGCGAAACTCCACCCGGCCAAAGGGCCGCACGCCGCGCCAATCGTCGGCCTGATGGATGACGAGAGCCTGAGGAACGGCGACGTCGTGATGACGGCGGACGGCATCCGCGTGTTCACGGGCTCGGCCGGTTCGCATCACAATGACGATGATTTCGCCAGACTGTCCGACATCAAGGGCCTGTCAAAAACGCAGCGCAGCGCCCTGCTCTTCATTGATTCGGGCGCGAGCGGCTCGGGCGCGCAGATCACGCTTGTCGCCGGACGCTCGGTCGCGGAGGGTTCGACGGCCGCCGGCGAGATCATCACCGACCCGCGCGGAAACAAGATCCGCTACGTCGGCCCATAGGACGCAAAGGCTCTAAATCTGTCCTAACCTGATCGATTCGCCTGCGTTCGAACGCCGCGGGCGCAGCGAAAAGCTGTCTCCCGTTTTTTCCTCAATCCGGCTCCTGATCCCCCTCGTCCGGCCCTTCCGCATCGTCCGCGCTCGACAGGGCGCGCAAAACGTCAACGGCCATCCGCCGCGTGATCCGGCTTTGCCGCGAAAGCGCCTCCCGGTCGAGCGCATCGACGAACTGGCGCGCGGCTTCGAGCGATCGATCGAGGCGCAAAGCCGCGTGCTCGACGACGCGAATGTCGACGACAAGCTGGCGGTCGATCAGAAGCTTGACGAGGACGGCCCGCATCAAGGCGTCGTCGGGCGCGCCGATCTCGACCGAAGGCGCAAGGCGCAGCCGCGACAGGAGATCGGCGGTGGCGAGACCCCAGGCGTCTGGCGGACGCGTTGCGGTGAGGACGAGGAAGCCGCCACGCTCGCGCGTCACGTTGAGGAGATGGAAGAGTTCGGTCTCGACGCCCGCCGCCGCTTCCGCATTCTCAAGCAGCAGAGGTCGGCGCGCCAGCGCCTCGATGTCGGCGCCCGCCAGTGACGAGGCCTGGCGGATGTCGGCGCCCGCCATCGCGGCCCAGATCGCGCCAAGATGGGTTTTGCCCGAGCCCGCCGGGCCGAGAAGCAGGAGCACCGGATCGGGCCAGGCGGGCCAGCGCTCGATCATCGCATAGGCTTTTTCATTGGAAGCCGAGACGAAAAAATCCTCGCGGCCGAGGCCCGTCGCGAAGGGCAGATCGAGGGTCAATTGGCGAGCGGCCGCGTGATCCCCGGCGTCTTTCGCTTCCCCGCCGCCGGACGGCGACCCGGCCATCTCAGCCGCGCTCCCTGGCGCTGATCGCCGAGGACTCGATCAGGATTTTCGAGGCCGGCGCATCTAACTGCGTATAGAGCTTGCTTTCGCGGTAGCGCTTCACGGCGAAACGCAGGATGACGCCGACGGCGGCGGCGAGCGGAACGGCGACAATGAGGCCGGTGAAGCCAAACAGCGAGCCGAACGCCAGCAGGGCGAAGATCAGCCAGACCGGATGCAGGCCGACCGAGCCGCCGACGAGCTTCGGCGACAGCACATTGCCCTCGAGAAACTGGCCGGCGACGACGACGCCGAGCGCCATGGCGAGAAGGCGCCATTCCGGCCAGCCCTGCACAATGGCGACGATGGCCGAGAGGACCAGCGCCGTCAGCGAGCCGACATAGGGAATGAAGCTCAGGAATCCGGCCGAGAGGCCGATCAGAAGTCCGAAATTGAGACCGATCAGCGATAGCCCGACGCCATACCAGACGCCGAGGAAAAGGCAGACGAGGGACTGGCCGCGCAGGAAACCGGCCATCGCGGCGTCGATCTCCCGCGCCAGTTCGCGCACCGTCCCGCGATGGCGCAGCGGCACGAGACTGTCGACGGTCGCGACCATCCTCTCCCAGTCGAGCAGCATGTAGAAGGTGACGACCGGGGTCAGCACCAGAAGGGAAATCAGGCTGATCAGCGCGGCGCCGCTGCTCCAGATCGACTTGACGAAGGCGCCGGCCCATTGCGCCGCCTGATTGACCAATTCGCTCGTCGAATTGCGCAGATCGGCCGAAGCCGCCTTGCCGAGCCCGATCCGCTCCAGAAGGGTTGCGCCGTGATCGCTGGCGAGGCGCGTGCTGAAATCCGTCAGGACGTCCTCGAGTTTGACAACATTGGCGGGCAAGGCCTGGAGGAAGCTCACGAGCTGGCGCCAGAACGCCGGCATGATCAGGATCATGATCAGGGCGAGGACGACGACGAAGGCGGTCATGATGAGCAGCGTCGCGCCGAGCCGGCCGACGCCGAGGCGCTCCAGCCGGTCAGCGACGGGATTGAGCAGATAGGCGAGCGCCATCGCCGCGGCGAAAGGCAGCAGCACGCCGCTGAACAGCCACAGCAGCAGGATCAGAAGAAGAAGGGCGCCGATCCAGAAGCCGATTTGCCATTCGAGCCGCATCGATCGCCTTTCCATGTCGTGGTCGGCCGCTTCTAACACGAAGCCTGCGCCGGATGCGGAAAAGTGGGAGCTTCGCTCCGTCCGCCCCTTTTCCGCCCGCGGCCCATCGGAACCGCTGGGCTGCTGTAAGGAATTATCGGAATCGATCACGCGCTCATGTGCCGGAACCATCGGTTGAAATAGGCGGCGAGCGAAGCGAGCGCGAGGCCCGCGACCAGATAGAGCGAAATCTGGAACCAGGCGCCCTTGGCGAGGCCGAAGCCTTCGACGCCGAGGACGAGCGCCGCGAACAGGATCTGCCCCAATGTATTGATTTTAGAAATGATAAGCGGCCTGACTTCGAGCGGCCGGTCGAGAAACCACGACACCATGAAGGCGCCGACGATCATGAAGTCGCGCGCGACGACGATGATGGCGATGGTCGCGGGGATGGCGCCGACGATCGCCAGCGCGACATAGATCGAGACGAGCAGCGCCTTGTCGGCGAGCGGATCGAGATAGGAGCCAAGCTGCGTGCGCAGGTTGAAGGTCTTGGCGAGCCAGCCATCCAGCGCATCGGACGCGCCGGCGATGATGAAACAGACAAAAGCTTCCCGCCAGCGCTGCGCGGCGATGAGCGCGATGATGGCGGGGACCAGCAGCAGGCGCCCGAGCGAAATGAGATTGGGCAGGCTGCCGAACAGCGAGATATTCATTTCTTTTTTCGCAGCGAGGGCGCCCCAGAGCGTTGTATTTGCCAAACTAGCATGTGGAACGGCCAGATCCCAACGTGGGGCGCGAATGCCCGGATTTGCGTCGAGATATTTTCTCGTCGGCGGGGTTAGCGGCGCATCAGCGGCGCTGTGGAGCGCGTCGAGAACGACATCCCGACCTTCCCAGGTTGCGGAAGCGCTTTAAATGCGCCGGGAAACCTGACACGCTGCGCCGGCCATATTGACTGAAGCGGCGCGCCGCGAGGAAGCAGCCAATGCAGAAAACATTCGATCGCTATTCGGTTGAGGTCTGGGCGTCTGTCGCGCATGGAATCGCGGCGCAAATTCTGTTCGACAAGGCGCAGCAATTCGTCGGACGCATCGACTTCTATCGCGGCCAGAATCCGCCAGTGTCCTATTTGTGGCATCCGACTGGAACAAGCGATCCGGCCCAGATCTACATCGTTCTCGCTATGTCGCTTGACCTCTTCGACCCCGTGATCGACCTGCTTCAGCGCGGCGGCGCCTGGGCGATCGAACTCTGGCCCTCGGGCCCGCTGACCGGCGCGTCGACGGATGGCTATGGCGGCGAGCTGATGATGACGCATGACATAACTGTCCCGGGTGCCGGCCTGAACATTCGCGCGGTCCGCGACTGAAGACGGCTCCAGCTGGCGCCGGGCGCCGGACCGACGCGAACCCGGCATTCGCCGCAGGGGGGCCGCGCTGCGACGCCGCCCGATCTTGCTTTGCCGCGCGGGAGCCGCTAGCCCTCTCCACCATCCTCGCAGGACGCCAGATGACGCAAAAGCCTCCCCTCACCTACGCCGACGCGGGCGTCGACATCGACGCCGGCAATGCGCTGGTCGAGACCATCAAGCCGCTCGTCAGGGCGACCCGCCGGCGCGGGGCCGACGCCGAGATCGGCGGCTTCGGCGGCCTCTTCGACCTCAAGGCCGCGGGCTTCATCGATCCGATCCTCGTCGCGGCCAATGACGGCGTCGGCACCAAGGTCCGCATCGCCATCGAGACCGGCATTCACGACACGATCGGCATCGACCTCGTCGCCATGTGCGTCAACGATCTCATCGTCCAGGGCGCGGAGCCTTTGTTCTTTCTCGATTATTACGCCAGCGGCAAACTCGACGGCGCGACCGCCGCCGCCGTCGTCAAGGGCATCGCGGCTGGCTGCCTTGAGGCCGGCGCGGCGCTGATCGGCGGCGAGACCGCCGAAATGCCCGGCCTTTACGCCGGCGCCGATTATGATCTCGCCGGTTTTTCCGTCGGCGCGGTCGAGCGCGGCGCGCTGCTGCCGAAAGCTGGCATCCGGCCAGGCGACGCGCTCATCGGCCTGCCCTCCTCTGGCGCGCATTCCAACGGCTTCTCGCTGATCCGCCGGATCGTCGCGGACAAGGAGATCGATTATTCCGCGCCGGCACCCTTCGCGCCCGGGCGGACGCTCGGCGAGGCCCTACTGACGCCGACCCGCATCTATGTGAAATCCATCCTCGCCGCCCTCGCCGCGCGGGATGGGATCCGGGCGGACGGGATCAAGGCGCTCGCCCATATCACCGGCGGCGGCTTCCCCGACAATATTCCGCGCGTCCTGCCCCCCGGCGTTCGCGCCGAGATCGACCTTTCGGCGATTTCCCTTCCGCCTGTATTCGGCTGGCTCGCCGCCGCGGGCGGGATCAGCGAGACGGAAATGCTGCGCACCTTCAATTGCGGCATCGGCATGATTTTGGTCGTCAGCGCGGAAGATTCCGCGGCAGTCGCAGACAGGCTCCGCGCGGCGGGCGAGGCGCCGGCGGCGCTCGGCCGCATCGTCGAGGGATCAGGCGAACGCGTCGCCTTCACCGGCCGGCTCGCGCTTTGACGATGCAGACCGGTACCCGGCGCAAACGCACCGCCGTCCTCATCTCCGGGCGCGGCTCCAATATGCAGGCGCTTGTCGAGCGCGCGCGGGTTCCGAGTTTTCCGGCCGAAATCGCCCTCGTGCTGTCGAACCGGCCCGAGGCGGCGGGCCTCGCCTTCGCGCGCGCCAATGGCGTCGCCTGCGCCGCTGTGGATCATAAAATCTACGCCGGGCGGGAGGAGTTCGAGCGCTCGATGCAGGCGCTGCTCGAACTGCACCGCATCGAGATCATCTGCCTTGCCGGCTTCATGCGGCTGCTGACGCCTTGGTTCATTGGCCAATGGCGGGGCCGGATGCTGAACATCCACCCGGCCCTGCTGCCAGCCTATCGCGGCCTTGACACGCATGAGCGGGCGCTGGCCGATGGCGTCAAGATCCATGGCTGCACGGCCCATTTCGTCGTTCCCGCCATGGACGAAGGCCCGATCGTCGCGCAGGCCGCCGTGGCGGTGCTGGACGGCGACACTCCCGATACGCTGGCCGCGCGGGTGCTGGAGCAGGAGCATCTCATTTATCCGGCCGCGCTTGAACGCCTCGCTTCGGGGCGGCTGCGCATCGAGGGAAACCGGGTGTTTTCCGATGATCCGACGGACGCGCCGCCCGCGCTGCGCGTGCCCGAAGCGTAATCGCGGCGAAGCGTCTCCTCGTTACAGCTTGACAAAATCTATCGACTTACGAAGGATGGCTTCCGACCGCCGCCGCGAGCTCCGGTCCGCGCGCTTGAAATCCTCGGGCAAGGTCAAGGACACCTCGCAATGAATCGCAGAGATTTTCTGAGCGCCGGGCTAGGCGCAGCCTTGGGCGGCGCCATCGCCGGCGTATGGCCGCCCCTGGCGCGCGCCGCCGAACTCAAGGAAATCCGCATCGGGTATCAAAAGGCGGCCGGCATTCTTTTCGCCGTCAAACAGCGCCAGACGCTGGAGACCGCCTTCAAGGCGCAGAATATCGGCGTCAAATGGGTGGAGTTCCAGTTCGGGCCGCCGATCCTTGAGGCCATCGCGACCGGCAATGTCGATTTCGGCTTTACCGGCGACGCGCCTCCGATCTTCGCGCAGGCGGCCGGGGCGAAAATCGTTTACGTCGCCGCCCTGCCCGCCAATTTGATCGAGGGCATCGTCGTCCACCCCGATTCGCCTGATCCATGCAGTCGCCGACCTCAAGGGCAAGACGATCGGTCTGGCGAAAGCCTCGAGCGCGCATAACAGCACGGTCGCCGCGCTGGAAAAGGCCGGCCTCTCCCTCGGCGACGTCAAGGTGATCTATCTGCCGCCGGCCGACGCGGTGGCTGCTTTCGCCCGCGGCGACATCGACGCCTGGGCGGTCTGGGATCCCTATCTCGCCGTCGCCGAAAAGGGCGGCGCGCGCGTCATCTCGTTCAATACCGACGCCGAAAAGCCGTATCAGTATTTCCTCGCCGCGAAGAGCTTCGCGCAGGACGATCCGGCGCGGTTGACGCAGCTCGTCGACCTCCTCGCGAAGGAACTC
The DNA here is from genome assembly GCA_963767805.1 of uncultured Alphaproteobacteria bacterium. Classification (GTDB taxonomy): domain Bacteria; phylum Pseudomonadota; class Alphaproteobacteria; order Rhizobiales; family Beijerinckiaceae; genus Methylocapsa. The sequence goes on from CAVYFP010000022.1 coordinate 202,123, forward strand.
GATTGGGCGCGCGATCCATCGCGCGGATCTGTCGCAGGCGATCCATGACGCGAGCGGAGTCGATCTCGAGGCGCTGCTCAAGGCGGAGCAACGGGCCAGCCTCGCCGTCGTTCCGCTGAACGACGACATCATCGCCAATCAGCAGGCCTCGGCCGACCGCTTCTTCAAGCTGGGCCTGATCCCGAAGCCGATCGCCGTTCGCGACATAGTCTGGAAATGGACGCCAAGTCTACTTCTGACTTCCAACGTTCATCTGGGGAGGAGTCCCGGGCGTAAGCCGGGTCATCTCTCGAAACATGGGGGCTTTCGTGACGCCGCCGACGCGGCTCCCGATGGGGCGAACTAATTGTTTGACAGGATCGCCGGCGGGTTCGCCCTCCGCGGTCAAAACTTCTGGAAGGCTCGGATCAGATGAGCAATACGCCCTCGGCGCTGGCGCCCGCGAGCGCACCGGCTCCGGCCCGGCGCGCCGGCGAGCTCTTCGAAAAGCTCCGCCGGATCGGCCTCATCAATTGGGTCTTGCCGACCCTGCTGCTCATCGTCTGGCAGGCGAGTTCGTCATTCGGGCTTCTGGCGAATAATATCCTGCCCTCGCCCGCCGCGGTGGCCCTCGCCGGATGGCGGCTCGCAATCACCGGCGCGCTGGCGCAGAACGTCTGGATCAGCTTCCTGCGCGCCATGGCGGGACTGGTCGTCGGCGGCGGGATCGGCTTCATATTCGGCTTCGCCAACGGCCTGTCGGACCTTTCCGAGAAACTGACCGACACGACCCTGCAGATGGCGCGCAACATTCCCCATCTGGCGCTGATCCCGCTCGTCATCTTATGGTTCGGCATCGACGAGGGCGCGAAGCTGTTCCTTGTTGCGCTCGGCGTTTTTTTCCCGGTATATATCAATACATTGCACGGCATACGTAATGTCGATCCTCAACTTGTCGAGATGGCGCGCAGCTATGGCCTCACGCCGCGCGACCTGCTGACCCGCGTCATTTTTCCCGGCGCGCTGCCCTCGATCCTCGTTGGCCTGCGCTACGCGCTCGGCATCATGTGGCTGACCCTCATCGTCGCAGAGACCATCGCCGCGCAATCGGGCATTGGCTATATGGCGATGCAGGCGCGCGAGTTCCTGCAGACGGACATCGTCGTCTTCTCGATCCTCATTTACGCGGCCCTGGGCAAGCTGGCCGATTCGACGGCCCGCTTCATCGAGCGGACGACTTTGTCCTGGAATCCCGCCTATCAACGCTGAGGAGCCTGCGTGAAGCTTGCCGACCTGACTTTCGAGCCCGAGGCCGACGCTGGCGCATCCCTCGCCATTCGCGGGCTTTCGCGCTCATTCGGCGCGGCGAAGATCCTGCGCAACCTCGACCTCGACGTGCCCGCCGGGCAGTTCGTCGCCATCGTCGGCCGCAGCGGCTGCGGCAAGAGCACCCTGCTGCGATTGATCGCCGGCCTCGACGAACCGAGCGAGGGACGCCTGCGTTTCGGCGGCGCGCATGCGACGCACGCCTCCCAAACGCTGGTGCGCGTCATGTTTCAGGAGCCGCGCCTGCTGCCCTGGGCGCGCATCCTGGCCAATGTCGAAATTGGCCTCGGCTCCGTTGAAAGCGCGCCCCAGACCAGAGGGCGGGTGATCGAGGCGCTCGACGCCGTCGGCCTCGCCGCCCGGGCGGACGAGTGGCCATCCGTTCTGTCAGGCGGCCAGAAACAGCGCGTGGCGCTGGCCCGCGCCCTTATCAGCCGGCCGCGCCTGCTCGCGCTCGACGAGCCGCTCGGCGCGCTCGACGCCCTGACCCGCATCGAGATGCAGCGGCTGCTTGAGGAAATCTGGCTGCGCGACCGCTTCACCGCCATTCTCGTCACCCATGACGTGATGGAGGCGCTGACGCTGGCCGACCGCGTGCTCATGATCGAGGCCGGCCGCATCACGCTCGACCTCGCCGTCGATCTGCCGCGTCCGCGCCGGCGCGGCTCGCCCGAACTGGCGCGGCTTGAGGAAAGCATCCTCGATCGTCTGCTCGGCGACGAGGGCCGGTAGATCGCGCGTTGCGGGCCGGATGCGGAAAATGGCCTCTAGCGTTTCCGCATCCGGCTCCTCGCCTCACTGACCGCCGGGCTACCCCGGAAGTTTGACAGCGAGCAGATCCACTTTTTCGATGCTTGGCGGCTCCGACAGCAATTCGTCGGCATGCGCCATCAAGGCCGCGGCGATCGGTCCGTTGAGATGCGCATCGCGGCCATGCTCGCCGGCGAAAGCGTCGAAAATGCCAAAGGTTTGCGCGTCGAAACGCAGAGCGAACCAGACCGGGGTTTCGGTTTCGGCATTGGCCAGCGCAAGGCCGCCTTCCAGAAACTTCTGCAACGCGTCCGCCTTGCCTGGCTTGGCTTTCAGACGAACGAACAAAGCTAACTTGACCATTTACCCTCGCATATTTGGCGGTTGACGGGACACGCGCTTTCTAGCTCAGGGCCGACGCTTTGTGACTTGGCAAGACTGCCAATATCATTATCATTCCAGCCATGCTCATCCACGTTCTGGCGCTTGACGGATTATTCGACACGGGGTTGGCGACGCTGCTCGACGCTCTCGCCGCGGCGAACGAACTCGGGCAAGCCGCTGGCATAGCACCGCAATTTTCGGTCAACATCGTCGGCATTCGCAAACAAGTGAAGACCGCCCAGGGCCTGACTGTACCTGTCAAGAATTGGAAGGATCTGCCGCGGCCGGACATCGCCATCGTCCCCGCGCTCGGGGCGAAGACGCCGGAGACGCTGCCGGCCGCGCTGGAGCGCAGGGATGTCGCGGACGCCTGCCATCTTCTCGGCGATTGGGCGCGCGAGGGCGCCCTGATCGCCGCGGCCTGCACCGCCACATTCGTTCTCGCGGAAGCCCGGCTCCTCGACGGCCTGCCGGCGACGACAAGCTGGTGGCTCGCGCCCCTGTTTCGCGCGCGCTATCCGCGCGTCAAGCTCGATGAGACGCGCATGCTGGTGGAGACGGACAAGGCCGTGACGGCCGGCGCGGCGCTGGGCCATCTCGACCTCGCGCTTTGCCTGATACGCCGCTCAAGCCCCGCGCTCGCGGCCGTCACGGCGAAATATCTGGTGGCTGATCCGCGGCCCTCGCAGGCCGCCTTCATCATTCCAAACCACCTCATGCATAGCGATCCGGTGGTCGAACGCTTCGAACGCTGGGCGCGAAGCCAGCTCGCCAACGGATTTTCGCTGAAGGCGGCGGCGCTCGCCGTCGGCGCGAGCGAGCGCACACTGGCGCGGCGGCTGCGCAGCGTTCTCGGCAAATCGCCGCTGTCCTATTTTCAGGATTTGCGCGTCGAGCGCGCGACGCATCTTTTGCAGACCACGCGCGCCAGCGTCGACGAGATCGCCGTCGAGGTTGGCTATGTCGACGGCGTGACCCTGCGCACGCTGCTGCGGCGCAGGATCGGCCGCAGCGCGGCCGAGTTGCGCCGGCTTGAGGCGTAGAACAAGCCCGTAGCTATATTCATACGCTATTCCATATAGATATAGCCGTTAATTAAAGCTATAAATAAAGTTCTCAGCCGACAATCTCGTTGCCCGCGAACCATTGCGCGATCTCGATTTCGGCGGTCTCGGGCGCGTCGGAGCCATGGGCGGAGTTTTCGCCAACGGAGAGCGCGAATTCCTTGCGGATTGTGCCCGGCGCGGCTTTGGCCGGATCGGTCGCGCCAAGAACGTCGCGATAGGCCTTGATCGCGTCTTCGCCTTCAAGCACCTGCACCACCACCGGGCCGCCGATCATCGTCTCGACGAGCTCGCCGAAGAAGGGACGCTCCTTATGCACCGCGTAAAAAGTCTCCGCCTGCGCGCGCGTGATCTGGACGCGCTTTTGCGCGACGATACGCAGGCCGGCCTTCTCGATCAGGGCGTTGATCGCGCCGGTGAGGTTGCGCCGCGTGGCGTCGGGCTTCAGGATGGAGAATGTGCGTTGGATCGCCATGGGCGCTATGTTCCTTGCGGCAAGGTGGGCTGGAGCAGCCCGCTTATAGAGGCGCGCGCGCCCCCCGGCAAGACGATGCGACGCTTACGCCTCGGCGGCTCTGGCGGCATTCCGGTTGCGCGCCCGGATCGGCATTGATATTCGGTCCGTCATGAACCTGCGCGACCTCCGCTACATCATCAAAGTCGCCGACCTCAAGCATTTCGGCCGCGCCGCCGCCGCCTGTCACGTCAGTCAACCGACGCTGAGCGGGCAGATCCTGAAGCTTGAGGAGGAACTTGGCGTCGCCATATTCGAGCGGGTCGGGAAATCGCTGACGACGACCGCCGCCGGCGACCTCATTCTCGATCATGCCCGCCATGCGGTCGCCGCCGCCGACGAACTGCTCGCCTGCGCGAGAGCCAGCCGCGATCCGATGCTTGGGCCGCTGCGCCTTGGCGTCATTCCGACGCTCGCGCCCTATCTGATGCCTTTCGCGCTGCCACTGGCCCGCACGGCCATGCCAAAAACGCCGCTTTCTCTCGTCGAAGACATGACGGCGCGGCTGATCGGGCCGGTCGTCGAGGGTGAACTCGACGCCGCCCTCATCGCCTCCGATCCAGAGACGGACGCGCTCGAAATCACGCCCCTCTTCGAGGAGCCGTTTTTCCTCATACTTCCGGAGGACCATCCGCTCGCGGCGCAGGCCGTCGTCGATGCGGGCGCAATCGATCCGAACCAGCTGCTGCTGCTCGCCGACGGCCATTGCCTGCGCGATCAGGCGCTCGAACTCTGCCAGCACCCGCGACGCGGCGATGACGACCTCGCCGACATGCGCGCGACCAGCCTGCAGACGCTGCTTCACATGGCCGCGGCGGGCTATGGAATGACTTTGATGCCGGGCCTCGCGCTGATCGAGGATCCGCGACTGCCGGGCGCCCTCACCGCGCGGCCCTTGCGGGGCAAGCATACTTCCAGGCTGATCCGGCTGATTTCGCGCCCGACCAGCCCGCGCCGTCCGGCCATCGAGGCGCTGGCCCGGGTGATCCGCGAAAGCGTGCCGGAGGCTCTTACGAAGCCTCTGGCTTGATCGCGTGGAGAGATAGCGCGGAGCCCGCCTCGTTCAGGCCAGCACGGGGAGCCGCGCGGCCTCGATCGCGACTGCGACCGACTGGATGATCGCCGCGAAACGAACCGCCGTCTGGATCGCCTCCTGCGACACCCCGGCCTCGGCGAGCACTTTCTCATGCGCGTCGATGCAGGCGCCGCAGCCATTGATGGCGGAGACGGCGAGCGACCACAGTTCGAAATCGACTTTCGACACGCCATGCGCGCCGATCACCGACATGCGGAGCTTCGCCGGCAATGTCCGATAGGCCGCGTTCGAGGCGAGATGCACGAAGCGGTAATAGACATTGTTCATCGCCATGATCGCCGCCGCCGAACGCGCGGCGTCGCGCGCTTCGGGGGTCAGACGCTGCGTCGCCTCGGCGTCGAACGCGGCCGCGACCTCGGAATTGCGGGTCGCGATCGCGCAGGCCAGAAGCAGGCCATATTTGGTCTGCTCGCCGAGGCTGTCGTCATTGGCGATGGCGCCAAGGTTCAGCCGAACGTCCTTGGCGAAATCGGGCAATTGCGACTTCAGCTGTTCGATCGACATGAGCCTACGCCGCCTCCAGGACGTCGCCGCCGACTTCTCGGTTGCAGGGGCAGAGCTCGTCGGTCTGCAAGGCGTCGAGCACGCGCAACGTATCCTTCGGCGCGCGGCCGACATTGAGGTTCGTCGCATAGATATGCTGGATCGCATTGTCCGGATCGACGACGAAAGTGTAGCGATAGGCGACGCCGTCCGGAGAGCGAACGCCGAGACCATCGGTCAACGAGCCATTGGTGTCGGCGAACTGCCAGATCGGCAGCTTGGCGAGATCCTTGTGGTCGCGCCGCCAGGCCAGCTTGACGAATTCATTGTCCGTCGAGCCGCCGATGACGACAGCGTCGCGATCGGCGAATTCGCTATTGAGCCGGGCGAATTCGGCGATCTCGGTCGGGCAGACAAAGGTAAAATCCTTCGGATAGAAGAATATGATCTTCCATTTTCCCGGAAAACTCGCCTCTGTCAGCGTCTCGAACGCGCTCTCGCCCTTTTCGACGTGATTTTCGAAGCCCGGCTTGACGCCGGTGACAGAGAAGTTCGGGATCTTTTCACCAATTCCAGCCATCTATAATTTCCTTCACAAAGCCAATACAGCAAATACAGCTGACAGCCTGTTCTAGGACATGGCGGATAATGAATCTAATCGCTTGTATAGATCGAAGACATAGCCAGCGCCTATGGTCAGGCTGCACGCCTGCCGATGGAAGCGCGGCTTAATCGAAGTCGGCGGCGAGCTCCGCGCGGACATTTTCCGGCAGCACGGTCATATGGCCGTAGCGCGGATGCGCGAAGCCAATCACGACCTCGGCGCCGGGCGCGCGAAACGCCGCGATCTGGGCGGGCGAAAAATCAAAATGGACGAACTGGACGGAAGAGGCCTTGCCGTCTTCGCGGGTGCGATCCTGATCTGCTTCGGCGCGAGCGAAAATACGGTCGCCGCCAATCGCGATGAAGGCCGTATTCTCGATGCCCCCGAGCGTGGCGAGCACGGCGGCGCGGCGAACCGGATCGTCGATCTCGATCATGAAGGTCGCAACGAGTTCGCCGCCCTTCGGAACGAGCGGATTATAGGCGGCGATCTCGTCGGGAACCTGCTCGGGGCCGCCCTTTTCGATGAACACCATCTCATGGACCTGCAGCCACATCGTCTCGTAACTTTCAAAATAGAATGTCACGAAAGGCCCGACCTCGACGCGGCGGTTCTGCTTGCCCGCAGAGATCTTTCGGCGGCTCTCCGCGCGGATCTTGCCATATTCCGCCATGGGCAGGATGTCGGCCGCCGTCAGATTATGCCTGTCAACCATGGTCCGCTCCGCTTCACGCAAATAAGGGTCAGGGCGCGCCGCTACGCCTTGAGGCCGTAGGCTCTCGCGATCAGCTCGATCGGATGGACCACCAGCTCCGGCGCGGCCTTGCCCGCCTTGTCGCCTTCGCCGAGCACGGCCATGCCCTGCGCGATATGGTGGCCGGCGAGCGGACATTCCGAGGTCACGATCGCCTTGCCGCTATCGGCCGCCTGCCGCGCGACCGGCGCGCCGACCTTGAGAGCGATCTCGAAATTTCCGGTCTTGCAGCCCCACGCGCCGCCATGGCCCGAGCAACGCTCGATCACCTTGAGGTCGACGCCGGGGATGAACTTCAAAAGCTCGCGCGCCTTTTGTCCCATATTCTGCGCGCGCGAGTGACAGGAGATATGCAGCGCGACGCCGCTTTGTTCGAGCGCGCCGAGGCCGGGCGCAAGCCCCTCCTTGCGCCCGATGGCGACGATATATTCGCTGATGTCATAGGCCGCTTTGGAAAGGCGCTCGACATCCTCGTCCTCGGGCAGGATCAGCGGCCATTCGGTCTTCAGCATCAGGGCGCAGGACGGCACCAGCGCAATGACGTCGTAACCCTTGTCGATCCACGGCTTCATCGCCGCAGCGACCGTCTTCGCCGCCGCGGCGACTTCGGCGATAGCGCCCTGCTCCAGCATCGGCATGCCGCAGCAATGCGGGTAGACCACCTCCGTCTCGACGCCGTTTTGCGCCAGCACTGCGCTCGCCGCCAGGCCGATCGCGGGTTCATTATAGTTCGCGTAGCAGGTCGCGTAGATCACCGCCTTGCGGCCGAAGGCCGGAGCGTCCCGATTGACCACGGGCGGCGCAGCTTTCTGGCGGTCGGCGAAACTCTTCGATTGATAGGGGGGCAGAAATGCGCGCTGGTCGAGCCCCGCCGTCTTTTCGAGGACCGCACGCGCAGTCTTGTGCGCGCAATCGGTCGCATAATTGGCGAGCGGCGCGACATAGGCCGCGAGCGTCCCGTTGCGATCGGTTTTCGCCAGCTCGCGATCGGCGAATTTCACCTCGCCCTTTTTCGCCTCGACGGCGCGATAGCGCAGCATCAGATGCGGAAAATCGAGATTGAACTCATGCGGCGGCACATAGGGGCATTTCGTCATGTAGCACATGTCGCAGAGCGTGCATGCGTCGACGATGGGCTTGAAATCCTTGCTCTCGACGCTGTCCAGTTCGCCCGTCGGCGCGGCGTCGACGAGATCGAACAGGCGCGGAAAGGAATCGCATAAATTGAAGCAACGGCGGCAGCCGTGGCAAATGTCGAAGATGCGGCGCAACTCCGCGTCGAGCTTCGCCTCGTCGTAGAAATCGGGATTCCGCCAATCCAGTGGGTGCCGGGAGGGCGCCGCCAAACCGCCTTCGCTCATATCGCTCTCACGTTTTTCTGGATTGCCCGGAAAGGATCTGGATTGACCGTCGGGATGGCTGAAAAAACCGGAAACGCGTTTGCCGCCGGCGCAAAAAGAGCTGCGCCGAAAGCGAACGCGTGTCCCGTGTTTGGGGCGTCTTACTTCTTCAGCTCGTCGAGAGCTTTCTGGAAGCGGCCGGCGTGCGAGCGCTCGGCCTTGGCCAGCGTTTCGAACCAGTCGGCGATTTCGCCGAAGCCTTCTTCGCGCGCCGTGCGCGCCATGCCCGGATACATATCCGTATATTCATGCGTCTCGCCGGCGACGGCGGCCCCAAGGTTCAGCGAGGTCTCGCCAATCGGCAGGCCGGTGGCCGGATCGCCAACTTCTTCAAGGAATTCGAGATGGCCATGCGCATGGCCGGTTTCGCCTTCAGCGGTCGAGCGGAACACCGCCGCGACGTCATTATAGCCTTCGACATCCGCTTTTTGAGCGAAATACAGATAGCGACGGTTCGCCTGCGATTTGCCGGCGAAGGCGTCCTTCAGATTGGTTTCGGTTTTGCTGCCCGCAAGCGACGCCATTTCGACTCTCCTGTTCGTTTCCAGCACCAGAATGCTATTGTTGACGAAAATAGCCCAAGCGCTTCCGGCTGAATTTCGCAGGAAGTAACCGGGCTTAGAATTATTCTAACGGTTGCGGCAGCTCAAGACAAGGCCGCGATGAAGCTTTGTCCTGGCGGCAAAGCGCCGCAGTGGTGAATTTAAGCGTCTTCGCCCGCCTGCGCATTAAGCGAAATCAAAACCATTCGAACGAAATCAAGGCGGCGCTGGCCCACTTTCGCAATGCAACTCTTGCAATGCAGCAGCAGCCGGGCGACAAGCCTACATGCTTCATATCAACGATATCGTGCTGCGGCTTGGGCCACGGGTCCTGTTCGACAAGGCGAGCGCCGCTTTGCCGCATAACGCCGCATCGGCTTCGTCGGCCGCAAGGGCGCCGGCAAAACCACGCCGTTCCACATGATCGGGGCGAACTTCAGCCGGAATTGGGGATGATCACCTATCCGCGCCAAGATGCGCCTCGGCCGCGTCGAACAGGAGGCGCCGGGCGGCGCGCAGAGCCTCATCGACTTCGTGCTCGACGCCGATGTCGAACGGGCTTCGCTGACGCGGGAGGCCGAACACGCGAGCGACCCCGCGCGCATCGCCGACATTCACATGCGCCTCGTCGACATTGACGCCCATGCCGCGCCGGCTCG
>CAVYFP010000023.1:0-438540 GCA_963767805.1 uncultured Alphaproteobacteria bacterium
GAATAGGCCCCGACAAGGCGCGCGGCAAGATCGCGCAGCCTGCACCGCACGAGCCGGAGATGGGCCCGCGGGCGTTGGCGCCGCGCGTTAACGTCGCGATGTCCAAGTCCTTCTTTTTCCACAGCCCTTCCTCCCCCACCGACGATTCATCCCGGCCGTTGGCAAGCGCGCCAGCGGCAGTTCGCGCAAGGCAGGCGCAAGTGAGGCATATCTATAAATCATAATTCTCTTGCGTTACCTCAATGAGATTTTTTCCGGCGAGCTTTTAATCCGAAAACGAATTCTTTCTGAGGAAGGACAGGAAAATGTCTAGAAATCAGGGAATCGGAGCCCGTAATTTCGCGGCTCGCCCGGGCTGGAGCCGGCGCGCCAGCGCCGTGATAATCGCACTGGCTCTTTCTGGCGGCGCTTGCGCCGCGCCGCGATATTTCACCTCCACATCGGCCTGGAACGCGCCAATCCCGTCCACTGCGAAATTCAGCGGTTACGCCGCCGCCCGAGGCGTGGTCGCCGGGCTGGATACCTGGGACAGCGCAAACGCCTACACACATCCTTTCTACGCCGCAAAGAGCACAGACCCGCTGGCGCCACTTCTCTATAATTCGTTAGCTTGGTATAATGTTTATATTGGCAGATGGGCGCGAACGGGCAATTCCGCCGCGATCGAAAAAGAGATTCTGGGCTCGTCGAAGTCCTGTTTTCCCTATGCCGGGAATGTCTATTCCTCGACGTCCGCCACCTCCTGGGCTCTGCCATCGTCCTACAACAAGCCGGTCAGCTGCCCTTATGTGGCGGGATCCTTCTACTTTGCGTCCAATATGGCCCCGGCGCCAGGCTCCGACGGACACCGTCACGTCCTTCAACCGAACGGGAAGATTGTCGAGACATATTCAACCATCGTTCTGAGTACGGGACAGGTCGTCGCGCTGACCTATTCCGTCACGAATCCGTCGAGCTCGGGCGATGGATGGCAAAATGGAAACACGGCGTCAATGTTGCCAACCTATGCCGGTCAAATCTGGGACGACGAGATTACGAACGGCGTCACTCACGCTATCGCAATTACGGCCCCGGCGAAGCTCCTGACGCCGAAGATCGCCTATCCAGCCTACGCCTTCGACCGAGACGCCACGACCTCTCAACCGCCCTATTCCGGCGTTGTTCCGATGGGCGGCCGTCTCGCGCTGCCACCATCCGTTTCGATCGCCTCGCTCAAGTTGCTGACCCCCGAGGGAAAAGCGATTGCGGCCGCGGCGCAGCGCTTCGGCTTCATAATCGTGGACCGCGGCGGCTCCGGAGTCACGCTGGTGGTTCAACCCAACGCGCCGACGAAGGACGCCGCGCTGCATTCGTGGAACTGGGGGCTGCAGTCAGACCTCAACGCGATTTTAGCCAAAGTGCAGCAGGTTCAGTTTTCGACCTCGACAACCCCATGAACGCAAGAGAGCGGAACTTCGAAACCCGAGTTCCAGACCGCCGTTCGGGAATGGGCCTCCGCCGGAGCCTACCGGCACTCGGACCAGCGAGCCAAGGCGCCTCCCTGCTGGCGTCATGACGGCAACTGGCATCGACCTCGCGGCGGCATTCTTGCCGGGACGCCAATCAGCAGGTCGACCCTTCCGAGGACAACCTGTTGAGGCTCCAAAGCGAGCGCGCTCACCGACCGGGTCGATCCTTCGGTCAACGAGAAATCGGCGCGGCCTCAAAAGCTCGAGCATATTCACGATCAGATCGTTTCAATCGCGTCGGGATATGCTCCAGGCGCGCAGAGAGGAAAGCGAAGGGCGCCGCCGCGACGAACAGCGGCGACGGGACGGACAATCGAGAAAGCTTTGGGCGCCATCTTGCCTACCGCATTATTTTGAGAAAACGCCGCCGTGAATTCACGATGCGCTGGCGTAGGATTTCTCCTCGACAATGGCTGAATTGAACAGGAGATTGATCCGCTTTTTAAGCGCGGCGCGTTGGTCGTTGGAGGTGTAGACGAGCCGCGCGAACGAGACGAACTCCGCGTCGAATTGACGTCGCGCCTCGCAGCGCCGCAAAGCGTCCTCGACATTCCAGAGGATTTCGTTGGCGCGCTTGAGTTCGGCCTCCATTTGCTCGAGCTTCGCGCCCGAAAGACCGGCTTCGGCTTTCATTTTGCGTAGCAACGCCAACTCGTAGCGTATGTTGCGGAGCTTCGCGGGTTCGCTAACCCGGCTCTCCTTGATCTCCAGAATTGTGATCTTGTCGATGAGCTCGCCAATCGCGCCGGGAATCGCGATCAGCGCCGCCTCGTCGCGCCGGGCAGGCGTGGTCGAATGCGCCGCGGCTGATCCCGCGTCGGCGCCGCCGCCTCGCGCGCTTGCGCCAATGCGCGCTTCGACCTCGGCCGCGATGGCGTCGAACACGGGGCCCCACGCGTCCCGGCTCGGCTGGCGGAACAGCCGCATTGTCGGATACCAGGGCGAGTCGGCGCGCTCGAGCAGCCAGCGCCAGTCCGGCGCGTGCTTCAGGGCGACGAAGACGGGCCGGCCGAGAGCGCCGGCGAGGTGGGCGATCGCTGTGTCCGACGTGATGATGAGATCGAGCCCCGCCATCGCCGCCGCGCAGTCGATGAATGAATCAGGACCGGCGTCGAAATCCGCGCCGAGGCTTTCGATTGTAAATGGACCATTCGGCGTCACGATATCGACCGCCGCCTGATCCTTGACGAGGCTAATGAGGCGCACGCCCCCGATCGCCGCGACGGCGCCGAAGGCGCTGAGTGGAATGCTTCTCTTCAGGTTGATGGTGGCGTTGCCGCGCCAGCAGACGCCGATGCGAAATCCGTTGGCGCCGATCCGCGCGGCCCATTTGGCGGCGGCGCCAAGCTCTGGATGAAGGTAGGGCGTCAGCGCCGGTATTGTCTCGAGCGTCGTCCTGAAGCCGCGCGGCAGACTGAGCAATGCGCTTTCAAAATCGAAGCTGGCGCCAGGCTCCAGGGTCTCGACAAAGCGCACGCTGGCCGGCAATGTGCGCAGCAGCCGCTGCATGCTTTTCCGGCACAGCAACGTGACCTCGGCGCCGGCTTCCGTCAAAGGCGAAAGGTAACGGGAAAACTGGATGAGGTCGCCCAGACCCTGCTCATCGAAGACAAGGATGCGGCGGCCTTTCAGCTCCTCGCCGGTCCAGCTCGCCGCTGTCGCGACGACCGCTTTCGGCGGTGCGTTGGAACGCTCCCAGCGACTTTCGAAATCCTCAAAGCCCCGTCTCAACAGGCCTTTCAGGAGCAACGCGCCAGCGCGATTGTTCCGCGCATCGGCGAATGCGGGCTTTTGCGCCAGAGCCTGATTGAAGCAGACGAGCGCCTGATCGATCTCGCCGGATTCCTTCAGCGCGACGCCAAGGCCCGACAAGGCCTCGGGATAGTTGGAGCGTATGCGCAAGGCTTCTTGATAGGAAGCGATCGCGTCCGGCAGCCTGTCCAGCTCCTGCAGGACATTGCCGCGATTGAGCCAGACCTCGGGCCCCATTGCGTTCAGCTCCACGGCGCGATTGAGGGAGGCGAGGGCTTCTTCCAGCCGCCCCAACCGCTGCAAGGCCGCGCCGCGCATTCCGAGCGCCTGCGGATGGCGGGCGTCATGGCGCAGCGCTTCATCGCAGCAGCGCAGCGCCTCATCGGCGCGGCCCCATTGCAGGAATATATTGGCGCGATTGGTCAGCGCGGGCGCAAATCCCGGCCTGATCTTTAGGGCGTCGGCGTAAGCTGCGAAGGCGTCGTCAAGGCGGCCCAGGTCGTGCAGAACATTGCCGCGGTTGCAGACCGCCTCGCAATAGCGCGGATCGAGGGCGAGCGCGGAATCATAGGCGTCGAGGGCTTCGGTCGGTCGGCCGAGCGCCTGCAGCGCGATGCCCTTGTTGTAGAGCGCCTGAGGATAGCCATCGCGGCAGAGCGACGATCGATCGTAGCAGATCAGCGCTTCTTCAAGGCGTCCAAGTTTTTGCAGCACATTGCCGCGATTGAGCTCGGTCTCTGCGTCGATCGGACCCAGCCGCGCGGCCGCCTCATAGGCGGCGAGCGCGTCTTCGTTACGGCCGAGCTTTTGCAGCACGGAGCCCTTGTTGAACAACGCGCCACAATCTCCGGGCCGCAGCGCGACGATCAACTCGAAACAGGCGAGCAACTCCTCGAATCGGCCGAAGCGTTCGAGCAGGGCGCCGCGATTGGTCAGCGCCTCGCAATGATCCGGCCTGCCGCGCAGCGCATTCTCATAGGCTGCGAGCGCGTCCCGCATGCGCCCGAGACTCTGCAGGATGACGCCGATGCTGAACAGCGTGTCCGCATCGTCCGGCTGCAGTTCGAGAAGAGCCTGAAACGCTTCGAGCGCGTCCTGTGGCTGGCCAAGGCGCTGCAGAACGATCGCGCGGCCCCCGAGCGCTTCGGGATAGGCCGGCCGCAGAAGGAGCGCGCGGTCGAACCACGTCAACGCATTGCGCGGATCCTCCCCGTTAAAGCAGACGAGGCCGAATATGTAGCAGGCGATGTCGCTTGGGGCGGCGAGGTCGGCATATTGCGCGAGATGAGCGATCGCCTTGCGCGGCTCGCCGGCGTTGAGGAAGGCGAAGGCCTCCGCGATCGCGGTCTGGAGGAGCGCCTTGTCGCGGATTTCGCCTGGACCTCGGACGGGGACGTTTTCCGCGGATTTTTGCACGCTCATTCAAACGCTCGCAATATAGCGCCGGCGACGCGCGCCGGCCGTGGCAACTCCAGGGCGTCGCCATTCGTGCCCCGCTTGACCGCCATCGCCGATCGGCGGCTGTCCTTGGCAGCGACCATCGCGGCGCGGGATCGCCGACCAATGGTCGAAGCCGCCCCGCGCGGGTCTTCAACGGATTGAAGCGGGACAAGCTTTCGCGGGCCTGACGCATCCCGGCGCCCCGCGCGCGCAAGCGCCTCTTGCATCCGCGGCGGCCAGCGGCCATCCTCCCCGCATGTCACTCCCTTTGGACCATCCCAAAGATCCCTCGCGCCCACCCGGCGGCAGCCTGACGAGCCTCAACGAGCGCTCTCGGGAAATCTTCCGTCAGATCGTCGATTCCTATCTCGCCAATGGCGAAGCGGTCGGCTCGCGCCATGTGGCGCGGCTGCTGCCGATGGCGCTGTCGCCCGCCTCCGTGCGCAATGTGATGCAGGATCTGGAAGAGCTGGGCCTCATCTATGCGCCCCATACCAGCGCAGGGCGGCTGCCGACCGAGCTTGGCCTGCGATTTTTCGTCGACGCCATGCTGGAGCTTGGCGACATCGGTCCGGGCGAACGCGAGCAGATCGAGGCGCAGGTCAGGGTTGCGGCGCAGGAACAGCCGCTCGAAGGGGTGCTTGCCGACGCCATGAGCATGCTGTCGGGGCTGACGCGCGGCGCCGGCGTCGTGGTGACGACCAAGGAAAACGCCCGTCTGAAGCAGATCGAATTCGTGCGGATCGAGCCGGAGCGCGCACTGGCGATCCTCGTTTCGGAGGATGGATCGGTCGAGAACCGCATTCTGCATATCGCGTCCTGGCTGCCGGCCTCGGCCTTGATCGAGGCCGGAAATTTCCTGAACGCCCGCATTCGCGGCCGCACCCTCTCCGAGCTGAAAGCCGAGATCGAGGCTTCACATCAGGCTGCCGAGAGCGAGCTTGGGGAATTGACCGCACGGCTGATTGACGCGGGCCTCGCCTGCTGGGCCGACAACTCCGGCGGCGTCCAGCAGTTGATCGTCAGGGGCCAGGGCAATCTCCTGCAGGATCTGACCGCGATCGAGGATCTCGAACGGATCCGCCTGCTGTTCGCCGATCTCGAGACTAAAAAGGACGTGATCGAACTCCTCAACCGCGCCGACGGGGGCGAGGGCGTGCGCATCTTCATCGGCTCCGAGAACAAGCTGTTTTCGCTGTCCGGCTCGTCGATGATCGCCGCGCCCTTCCATGATGAGCAGCAGCGCATCGTCGGCGTGCTCGGCGTCATCGGGCCGACGCGGCTGAATTACGCGCGCATCGTGCCGATGGTGGATTACACCTCGAAGGTCGTCTCGCGCATGCTGCAGCGGCGGTAGGGCAGTCTTGGATCGCGATGATCTTTGATCTTTCGATCTTTAGATCACGATGATTTTGGATCGAATCGATCCAAAATCATGAACGTGATCGAATTCCAACAGTTTAGATCGGGATTCATCTGGATTTATTCAAACAAGACACCGCGGAAAGCGGAAAATAGTGTAGCTCGCACGGCTCGCCGTTTCTCAACGACATAAGCTACTAGAACGATACCGACGGTCGGGCAAATTTCTCGGCCGCAGCAAGTGTTGCGAGACGGGAACAGTGCTCGGAGAAATACCAAAGCGTTGACGCCCACGGATCAAACGCGCTTGCAATGGCGGGGCGACGCGGCGATGAACCTGAATGGGCCAATCTTACCAACTCTCGGCGGCGAAGCGAGTTGCAATCAGCATCATCGCATTTTTTGCGTTGGTGTTGCAGCCGGCCGTCTTGGTCGCCGCGCCGAATTTGTTTGCGCCCGCGGGCGCGGTCATCTGCGGACAGGCCAATCCCAACTCAAAACCGCGCGGCGAGGCGCATCTGCACGGCCTGTGCTGCATCCTCGGTTGCGCGGCTTGCGTCTGCGCCATTGCGGCCGGCGGCGCCACAGGCGCCGCTTCCTGCGCTCGCGTCGCCTTATGCGTCGCCTGGGCTTCAACGTCCGAAATCGCGGGGCGCGCCGGATCGAAATTCGGATTCTCCGCGCGCGGACCACCCCAGAGTTTCTGAACGCACAACCGGACTTTTAGGTCTGGCTTTTCACTTTTCCCGAGGACTCTGTCATTCGTCACAGCAACAGGCGCTCGCCTTTCGCTTGCCGAACACGCCGCTGCATTCGCGCGGCGAACAGCCTCCTCTCCATCCTCGCAAGGCTGCTGAGCGCCGCGTAGGCCCCGGCCTGTGGAGCTATGTCATGAGAATTTCCTGTCATCGAGGCAGCGCCCTCGGGCGCGCGCTGTTGTCAACCTCTATGCTCGCCGCGATAGCGGCAAGCGGATGCGCATCATCGGCCTTTGGCCAAACCGCGGCGCCAGACAGCGGCGCGATCAATCTGCCGCCGGTCATCGTCTTCGCTCCGAATGGGGCGACCAGTTCGCCCGCCGGCGCGTCGACGACGCTCCAGGATCTCGCCCCAGAGCGCGCGACGACCAGCGACACTGCAAGCCTTGCTCAGCGACGTGCCTGGCGCCGCGGTCTATAGCGCGGGCGGCGTGTCCGGCCTTCCCGTGCTGGATGGTCTTGCCGACGACCGGCTGCATATCGAGGTCGGCGGCATGAATATATTGGCTGCCTGCGCCAACCACATGAACCCGCCCCTCTCCTACATCGACCCGTCGCACGTGGGCGATATTCGCGTCTTCTCCGGAATTGTTCCGGTGAGCGTCGGCGGCGATAGCGTTGGCGGCGCAATTCTGGTCAATCCGCCGCCGCCCGTGTTCGCGGCGCTGGGTCAAGGATATGTCGCGAAAGGCGAAATCGGCGTCTTACTATCGCAGCAATGGCAATGCGTTCGGCGGAAATCTTTCGGCGACCGCCGCCACCAGCGATTTCAGCGTAACCTACAATGGATCGTACGCGCAGTCCGGAAACTATAAGGCCGGCGGGAATTTCAAGGCCGCGGGACCAGCCTATTCCTCGATCCCCTACGTTACCTCCTCAATACCCTGGCTGGGCGGAAGCGAAGTCGGCTCGACGGCTTACCAGGCGCAAAATCACGACCTCGCCTTCGCCCTGCGGCACGAGAATCATCTCCTCCAATTTGATCTGGGCCTCCAGAATATCCCGTATCAATTATATCCAAATCAACGCATGGACATGACCGGAAACGACAGCATCCAGGCCAATCTTCGCTACGCGGGCAAATATGATTGGGGCGTTCTCGACGGCCAGCTCTATCATCAATCAATTCGACATGAGATGAACTTCGGCCCCGACAAGCAATTTTACTATGGCAGCCCGACGTCGATCCTCGCGCCGGGCATGCCGATGGACACAAAGGCTGAAAATACCGGCGCCAAACTTAAGGCCACTGTCAATGTTACGGACCAGCACATCCTCAGGGTCGGCGGTGAATATCAAAACTACCTCTACAATGAATGGTGGCCACCGTCGCCCTCCGTTCTTCCGGCCGGCTACACAATGGGGGGAATGGCGCCGAATACGTTCTGGAACATCAATAATGGACGGCGGGACCGCATCGATGTTTTTGGCGAATGGGAGGCGCGCTGGAATTCGCAATGGGTGTCTCAACTTGGCGTCCGCAGCGACACGGTCCTGATGAATACGGGGCCGGTGCAAGGCTATAATAACGCCATGTACAATTCCGCTCCTTTGTATCCGGCGACGCGGTTCAACAACTCTGACCGCAGCCGCACCGACGAGAATTTGGATCTGACGGCCCTGACGACATACACGCCGGACGTCACGCAGACCTATTCCGTTGGCTTTTCGCAAAAGAGCCGTTCACCAAACCTTTACGAACGCTACGCCTGGTCAAACAGCGCGATGGCGATGGAGATGATTGGCTGGTTTGGAGACGGGAATTACTATATCGGCAACCTGAACCTGAAGCCGGAAGTCGCCCATACTGCAAGCGTGACAGCAGATTGGCATAGCGCCAGCGGCGATGTCCAGGTGCAAGTCACGCCCTATTACACAGACATCTCCAACTATATCGATGTCCAGCGTTGCCCGACTTATGTCTGCGGGGCGTCCGCCGCCGTTATCAAAAGCCTGACCGCGAAGCAGGGCTTTGTCTATCTACAATTCGTCAATCAGAGCGCGCGCCTTTTCGGCGTCGACAGTTCCGCGCGCATGCTCCTTGCGAATGACACGCCGTTGGGCGCTTTCACGGCGAAGGGCGTGTTGGGCTACGTCAATGGAAACAACACCACAACCGGCGACAATCTGTACAATATGATGCCGATCAACGCGAAATTGGCGCTTGAACAAAGGATCGCCGGCTGGACGAACACGATCGAAACGCAATTCGTCGGCGCGAAAACGGCCGTGTCCCAGGTCAGGGACGAGGTCAAGACGGGCGCTTACGCCCTGTTGAACCTGCGCAGCAGCTTGGAATGGCAGAACATTCGCGTCGACTTTGGCGTCGAGAATGTTCTCAACACATTTTATTCGCTGCCCTTGGGCGGGGCCTATCTTGGTCAAGGCGCGACCATGTCGGGGTCGGCTATACCTTGGGGCGTCCCCGTCCCCGGAATGGGGCGTTCGTTCTATGTTGCGACGAACGTGAAGTTCTGACCTGAGTCCGTCTCGAACTCACGGAGAGGCGACGCCAACGCGAGATGTTTGTCTCGCCGGAAGGTCGCGCCGGCCGGGTTTGGGACGGTCTCGCCGCTTATGCCGCAAAGCCGGGATCTTCAACGCTTAAAATCATTCCCCCATCGCGATAATCACGGGGCGAACAGCTAGAACGAGCCGATCCGTTGCATCGTAGGTCTCTCAATCTTGTCGAGCCTCTCGGGCTTTTCCTGCTTGTCCTGTTTTTCCAACTTCTCCGACTTGTCGCTCTTCTCGGGCTTTCTGCCGAGAAGGGCGTTGCGGATGCGGCGCAGCTCCTTGCGCACGGCTTTGAGATCGTCCGGCGAACGCCCCATCGCGCGCGCCAGCTGCTCCGGGATAGGCCTTGCGAGCCGGCGCATGTCGCGGCCTTTTTCAGTCAGCTTGATGCGCACCTGCCGTTCGTCCTTCGGGTCGCGCGCGCGCGCGACCAGCCCGCTCGCCTCCAGCCGCTTCAGCAGCGGCGTCAGGGTGCCGGAATCCAAATGAAGCCGCTCGCCGATGGCCTTGACTGTCACATCGTCGGCCTCCCACAAAACCAGCATGACGAGATATTGCGGATAGGTCAGGCCAATCGCCGTGAGCAACGGCGCATAGATCTTTTGAGCGGCATGCAAAGTGGAATAAAGGGCGAAGCAGAATTGCTGGTCGACCCGCGGCATGACGTCGTCTTCGAGCATGGAAGAGTCCCCCGGAACGGTCATCACGTCCGCATCCTGCCTACGACGCCTTTCGTTAAAATAGATGAAATGGCGTTAACAGACGATGCGCTTCAGGTGCGGAATTTAAATTTCGTACGATTTAATGGCCCGCTTGGCAATGCGCCGGCAAATCAATTTTGTCCCGCGCGGATTCGCTTCAGGCGATAGAGTTCCTCCATCGCGCGGCGCGGCGATAATTCATCTGGATCGATGGCGTCGAGCGCTTCGCCAAGCGGATCGCGCGCTTGCGCCGGCGCGGAGGGCGCGGCCGGCTCTGAAACGCGATCCGCGGCGTTTGGGGCTGAAAACAAGGGCAGATCTGCGACCAGACGATCGCTGCGGCTCAATCTGTCGGCAGCTTCGAACTCCGCCAGCAGATGCTTCGCCC
Organism: uncultured Alphaproteobacteria bacterium; assembly: GCA_963767805.1. Lineage (GTDB taxonomy): Bacteria > Pseudomonadota > Alphaproteobacteria > Rhizobiales > Beijerinckiaceae > Methylocapsa. The sequence continues at coordinate 10,427 of CAVYFP010000023.1, forward strand.
GCGCGACGACCGGCGCCGGCAACCCGGCGAGTTTCGCCACCTGCACGCCATAGGACTGGTCGGCGGCGCCGGCGATGATTTCATGCAGGAACACGACATCGCCGTTCCAGTCGGTGACCCTGACGGTCAGATTGTCGATCCGGTCAAGCCGCTTGGCGAGCTGCGTCAATTCATGAAAATGAGTGGCGAACAGCGCCCGGCTGCGATTTTTCTCATGCAGATGCTCCATCACCGCCCAGGCGATGGAAAGGCCGTCGAAAGTCGCGGTGCCGCGGCCGATCTCGTCCAGAATAACCAGCGATTTTTCCCGCGCGGAATTGAGGATCGCGGCGGTTTCGACCATTTCGACCATGAAGGTCGAGCGCCCGCGCGCAAGATCGTCGGCCGCGCCGACGCGCGAAAACAGCCGGTCGACGACGCCGATATGGGCGCGCCGCGCCGGCACGAAGGAGCCCATTTGCGCCAGCACCGCGATCAGCGCATTTTGCCTCAGATAGGTTGATTTGCCGGCCATATTCGGCCCGGTGACGATCGCGATCCGGCCGCCCTTCCCCTTGACGCCGGAAAGCGCGCAATCATTGGCGACAAAGGCCTGCCCTTCGCGCCGCAGCGCCGCCTCGACGACAGGATGGCGGCCGGCCTCGATGGCGAAGGCCAGCGAAGCGTCGACCTCGGGCCGCGTCCAGTCGGCGTCCGCCGCGAGTTCAGCGAGGCCGGCCGCGACATCGATCGTCGCTAGCGCCTCCGCAGTGCGCCTGATGTCCGCCTCCCGCGCCAGCACGAGGCCCGCAAGCTCCGACGAAAATCGCCTGTTCGCGGCCCAGCGCCTCATCGGCGGCGGAGGAAATCCTGACCTCCAGCTCGGCGAGATCGGCGGTCGAGAAGCGCATCGCTCCGGCCATGGTCTGGCGATGAATGAAAGTCGCATCGAAAGGCGCCCGCAGCAGCTTCTCGCCCTGCGCCTGCGGAACCTCAAGAAAATAGCCGAGGAAGTTATTATGCTTCAGTTTGAGCTGGCGCGTTTCGGCCAGCTCGCAATAGCGCGCCTGCAGGGCTGCGACCACCGTGCGCGTTTCATCGCGCAGCGCGCGGGATTCGTCTAGGCCGGCATCGAAACCCTGCCGCACGAAACCGCCGTCGCGGCGCTGCAAGGGCAGGCTGTCGGCCAGCGCCTCGCCGAGCCGGGCGGCGACCGCGGCGTCGACACCGCCGGCGGCTGCGCCCGCCGCGCGCAATTCCTCGGGCGGCTCCGAGGCCCGGCCAAGCGCGCCGCCAAGCGCGGCGGCTGCGATAAGGCCGTCCCGCACAGCCGCGAGGTCGCGCGGGCCGCCGCGATCGAGCGCGAGGCGCGAGAGGGCGCGGGTCAAATCCGGCGCCGCCTTCAGCGTCATCCGCGCCGCGCGCCGAAGGGCGGCCTCGTCGATGAAAAACGCAATCGCGTCATGCCGCCGCGCGATGTCGGCGACGCCGGTCAGCGGCGCGGCGAGCCGCTCGGCGAGCAGGCGCCCGCCCGCCGCCGTAACGGTCCGGTCGATCGCGTCGATCAGCGAGCCGGCGCGGGCGCCGGAAAGGGTGCGCGTCAATTCGAGATTCACGCGCGTGGCGGCGTCGATCGCCATATGGGCGTCGCGGCCAAGCCGCGTCGGCAGGCCGAGCGCCGGGCGCGCGGAAAATTGCGTGCGCTCAATATAGAATAGCGCGGCGGCGGCGGCGGCGATCTCCGCCCGTGAGAGGCCGCCGAGGCCGTCGAGCGTCGCCAGCCCGAAATAATCGCGGATGCGCCGCTCGGCGGACGCGCCCTCGCCCGATTGCCGCCCGAGCGGCGTCAGCGGCGCCCGCACCGCGGCGCAGGCGCGGGTGAAGCCGGGCGCATCCATCAGGGCGTCGGGCGCGACGATCTCGGCCGGCTCGATGCGCGCGATTTCGGCTTCGAGCGCGGCCTCGGACGCCTCGCTGACGGTGAACTCGCCCGTCGAAATGTCGAGAGCCGCGAGGCCGTAAGTCGGGGCGCCGTCGGATTGCGCCGCGCGGGCGATGGCGAGCAGCCTGTTGGCGCGGGCGGGTTCAAGCAGAGAATCTTCGGTGATCGTGCCGGGCGTCACGAGCCGCGTCACCTCGCGGCGCACCACGGATTTGCCGCCGCGCTTGCGGGCCTCGGCCGGGTCCTCGACCTGCTCGCAGACGGCGACGCGATGGCCAAGGCCGATCAGCCGGTGCAAATAATCCTGCGCGCGTTCGACTGGCACGCCGCACATCGGAATGTCGTCGCCCTGATGCTTGCCGCGCTTGGTGAGGACAATCCCGAGCGCCTTGGCGGCGATCTCGGCGTCTTCGAAGAACAATTCGTAGAAATCGCCCATCCGGTAGAACAGCAGCGAGCCGGGATTGGCCGCCTTGATGTCGCGATATTGCGCGATCATCGGCGAGACTTTGGCCTGAGCAGCGGGATCGGATTCGCGCCGAACCGCGCCGCCGTCGTTAGCGGCGTCGGCGGGTTCGAGGCGGAGGGGCGGATCGGCGTCGCGCTCAGTCATGGCCGCACGCTAGCAAAGCCGACCGCGTCGCGCACGGCTGGCGCCGGTCATTTCCAACGCATTTTCACATCTGGCGCGGCGGCGGGCGCGATTCAAATCGTCAGCTGCTCGCCAAGCTCGACGACGCGGTCGGAGGGGATCGAGAAATAATCGGTCGGATTGGCCGATTGCGCGAATAGCGCGATGAACAGCTTGTCCTGCCAGCGCGGCATGCCGGAATTCTGCGCCGGCTTCACCTTGCGCCGCCCGACGAAGAAAGAGGTCGTCATAATGTCGAACTTGAGGCCCGCCTTGCGCAGGCTCGCCAGCGCCGCCGGAATGCGCGGGCTCTCCATATAGCCGTAATGCAGAACGATGCTGGTGAAATCATCCGACAGTTTGGCGATGTCGAAGCGCTTCGCCTGCGGCACGCGCGGCGTGTCCTCGGTCTTCACCGACATCAGGATGACGCGATCATGCATCACCTTGTTATGTTTGAGATTATGCATGAAGGCGGACGGCGCGACCTCGGGCGATGTGGTGAGATAGACCGCCGTGCCGGCGACCCGGATCGGCTTTGACTTCTCAAGCATGCGGATGAGGTCCCGCATCGAAATCGAATCGCGCTGCGTCTTGCGAGCGAGCAGTTCGGTGCCGCGCACCCAGGTCCACATCACGACCATCGCGCAGGTGGCGAGCAGCAGCGGCACCCAGCCGCCATCGACGATTTTCAACAGATTGGCGGCGAGGAAGGAGAGGTCGACGACGAGGAAACAGGAAATGAAGGCGAGGCTGAGCCAGAGCGGCCAATGCCAGAGTTTCCACACGACGACGAAGGCGAGCGCTGTCGTCACCACCATCGTGCCCGTCACCGCGATGCCATAGGCCGAGGCGAGCGCGCTCGAATTCTTGAACAGCGCGACCAGCAAAAGCACGCCGATCAGCAGCAGGCGATTGACGCGCGGGATGTAAATCTGGCCTTCCTGCGTCTCCGAAGTGTGCAGGATCAGCATGCGCGGCAAGAGGCCGAGCTGGATCGCCTGCCGGGCGATCGAGAAAGCCCCGGTGATGACCGCCTGGCTCGCGATCACGGTGGCGACCGTCGACAGCACGACCAGCGGCAGCAGCGCCCATTGCGGCGCCATCAGGAAGAACGGATTTTCGACCGCCGCCGGATCGGACAGCACCAGCGCGCCCTGGCCGAGATAGTTCAGCATCAGGGCGGGCAGCACGAAAAGGAGCCACGCCGCCTGGATCGGAAGCCGGCCGAAATGACCCATATCCGCGTAGAGCGCCTCGGCCCCGGTCACGGAGAGGAATACCGAGCCCAGCACGGCGAAGCCGACAAGGCCGTGGCCGAACAGGAATTGCAGGCCATAGATCGGATCGAAGGCGAGAAGGATGCGCGGCGAATCATGAATGTGCATCGCGCCAAGGACGCCAATGGCGAGAAAAAACACGGCCATGATCGGACCGAACAGCGAGGCGACGCGGGCGGTGCCGTGGCTCTGCGCCCAGAACAGGGAAATCAGGATCACGATGGTCGCCGGCAGAATGTAGGGCGTAAAGACCGGCGTCAGCAGTTCGAGGCCTTCGAGCGCCGACAGCACAGAGATCGCCGGCGTGATCATGGCGTCGCCGGAAAACAGCGCGGCGCCGGCGACGCCGAGGAAAAACACCAAAGCGGTGCGATGGCCGAGCGCGGTCTGGGCCAGCGCCATCAACGACAATATCCCGCCCTCGCCCTTGTTGCCCGCGCGCATCAGGAACAGGACATATTTGGCGGTGACGGTGAAGAACAGGGCCCAGAGAAGCAGGGATACGGTGCCGATGACGCCGCCATCGGTGACGCCGCCGTCCTTGATGTGATGCAGCAACTCGCGCAGGGCGTAGAGCGGGCTGGTGCCGATGTCGCCGAATACGACGCCGAGGGAGCCGAGGGCGAGGGCGGCGACCGCGCTCTTCTGATGACCAAGCGGTTCGCAGACAGCGAGGCGCCCGGCTGCCGGCGAACTGGTTTCCTGCGCTATTGGCTGCGCCATTCAAATGTCCTTCGCACGACGCGCGCGTCATTCCTGAAAACGCAGCCGCGGAACGTCGTGGTTAAAATAGGCTTAATCAGAATCTGTTGATAGCTGGGGGTTGCGCAATTTCCGGCAGCCGTGACAACGCCGCCACAGCGCTCGCGCCGCCGGGCGCGCTCGATCCCGGCCAAGGCGCGAAATGCGGCGTCTGCCTCTCCCGAGGGCCGGCCACGCCGGGACCGCCAAAACCGCGCTCTTGTCCGCCCGCCGCCGACCTGCCATCACCACCGCCATGCAGAGCTTTGAGCCGCCCCTTCCGATCGATGCCGTCCTCGACGAATTGCGCGGGACGCTCTCCGCGCGGCCAAGGGCGGTCCTCGTCGCCCCGCCTGGCGCCGGCAAAACCACGCGTGTTCCCCTCGTCCTCATGAACGAAAGCTGGGCGAAGGCCCAGAAAATCATCATGCTCGAGCCGCGCCGCATCGCCGCGCGGGCGGCTGCGCAGCGGATGGCCGCGAGCCTCGGCGAGCGCGTCGGCGAGACCATCGGCCTCAGGGTTCGCGCGCAAACGCTCGTCTCGCCGAAAACCCGCGTCGAAATCGTGACCGAGGGCGTCTTTGCGCGGATGATTCAGAGCGATCCCGGCCTTTCCGGCGTCGCCTCTGGTGATCTTCGACGAGTTTCACGAGCGCTCGCTCGACGCCGACCTCTCGCTTGCGCTCTGCCTCGACGCCGCTTCGGTTTTGCGCGAGGATCTGCGCCTACTCGTCATGTCGGCCACGCTCGATGGCGCGCGGGTGGCGAAGCTGCTCGACGATGCGCCGGTCATCGTCAGCGAGGGCCGCGCCTTCCCGATCGAGACGCAATATCTTGGCCGCAAGCCGGGCGAGCGCGTCGAGGCCGCCGTTGCGACGGCGGCGCTACGCGCGCTCGCCGAGGAGAAGGGCTCGATTCTCGCCTTTCTCCCGGGCCAGGGCGAGATCAAACGCACCGCCGCGCTTCTCGCCGAACGGATCAGCGATGCCAAAATAGAGATCGCGCCACTCTATTCGGCGATCGACCGGGCGGCGCAGGACCGCGCCATCGCCCCGGTCCGGGAGCCGGCGCGCAAGATCGTGCTGGCGACCTCGATCGCCGAGACCTCGCTGACCATCGAGGGCGTGCGCATCGTCATTGATTGCGGACTGACCCGCGCGCCGCGCTTCGAGCCCGATCGCGGCCTCACCTCGCTGGAGACCGTGCGGGTCTCGAAAGCCGCGGCCGATCAGCGCCGCGGGCGCGCGGGCCGCACGCAGCCAGGCGTCTGCTATCGTCTCTGGGAGGCGGCGGCGTCTGGCGCGCTGGAGGCTTTCGCGCCGCCTGAAATCGTGGCGGCGGACCTCTCCGGCCTCGTCCTCGATCTCGCCGCCTGGGGCGTGCGCGATCCCCTGACCCTCAGATGGCTCGATCCGCCGCCCCTGCCCGCCCTCAAGGAGGCGCGCACGCTGCTCCGCGAGATCGGCGCGATTGATATGGACGGCGCGCTCACCGCCGAAGGCGCGGCGATCGCCCGCCTCGCGCTGCCGCCGCGCCTCGCCAAAATGATGGTCGCCGCGGCGGCCGGGGGCGCCGGCGCGGAAGCCGCCGAAGTCGCCACCCTTCTCGTCGAGCGCGGCCTTGGCGGCAATTCGCCCGACCTCGCCGAGCGCCTCGAGCGCTTCCGGCGCGAGCGTTCGCCCCGAGCGGAGGACGCGCGCCGGCTGGCGCGAACTTTCGCGCAAAGAGCCGGCGGCGAAAAACCCGCCCCGACGGACGCGATCGACTGCGGGCCGCTCGTCGCGCTCGCCTTTCCCGACAAAATCGCGAAAGCGCGCGGCGCGGCGGGAGAGTTCCTCATGGCCAACGGCCGGGCGGCCATGCTGGAGCCGCACGCAAGTCTGGCGCGCGCGCCCTTTCTGGCGATCGCGGAAATTTCCGGCCGCGCCGGCGCCGCGCGCATCATCGCGGCGGCCGCGCTCAGCGAGGCCGATCTCGAAAGCGTCGCGGGCGATGAGATCGCAAGCATCGAGGAAGTCTTTTTCGACAGGCAGCGCGCCGCCTTGCGCGCGCGTAAATCGCGCCGCCTCGGCGCCATCATCCTCAGCGAGCAAAACCTGCCGGTTCCACCGGGGCCAGAACTCCGCCCGCGCGCTCGCCGAAGGAATCGCGGCGCTGGAGCCCGACGGCGGCGGGATCGCCCGGCTGCCCTTCACGAAGGCGCTGGCGCAATGGCGCGACCGCGTCGCCTTTCTGCGCCGCGCCGAGCCCGACGACGCCTGGCCCGATCTTTCCGACAGGGCGCTGGCGGCGAGCGCCAGCGCGTGGCTCGCGCCCTTCATCGAGGGCCGCATCAGCCTCGCCGCCATTACGCCCGAGGACGTCGAGACGGCGCTGAAGGCGCTGCTGCCTTTCGAGATGCAGCGGCGCGTCGAAGCCGAGGCGCCAACGCATTTCGAGACCCCGGCCGGATCGCGCATCGCGCTCGACTATGCGGCGGAAGGCGGTCCGACGCTGTCTGTGCGTGTACAGGAGCTTTACGGGCTCTCGCACCATCCGGCGCTGGCGCGCGGCCGGATCGCATTGACGCTGGAACTGCTTTCGCCGGCTTCCCGCCCGATCCAGATCACGCAGCGATCTGCCAGGTTTCTGGCGCGGGTCATGGACGGCGGTGCGGTCGGAAATGAAAGGGCGCTACCCGCGCCATCTCTGGCCCGACGATCCCGCAAGCGCCGCGCCAACGACGCGGGCGAAGCCGCGCGGAACATAGGGCGCCGCGCCCGACGCCCGGGATGTCGCCGGGGCGTGGCGATCAGCCGCGCCCGACCCCCGAATACTGGAATTCCTTCTTCGCCATTTCCGCCGGATCGTAAATATTGCGCAGATCGATCATGACAGGCGCCGTCAGCAGCGTCTTGATGCGCTCGAGGTCGAGGGCGCGGAATTCGTCCCATTCCGTGACGATGACGAGGGCGTCGGCCTTTTCGCAGCAGGAATAGGGATCATAGAAGAAGGTGAGGTCGTCGAGGACGAGACGAGCCTGATCCATGCCCTCGGGATCGAAAGCGTTGATGCGCGCGCCGCCGTCCTGCAGCGCCGTGATGATCGAGATCGCCGGCGAATCGCGCATGTCGTCGGTGTTCGGCTTGAAGGTGAGGCCGAGCACGGCGATGGTCTTGCCGCGCACCGATCCGCCGAGAGCGGTGAAGACCTTGCGCGCCATGGCGCGTTTGCGCTGGTCGTTGACGGCCAGAACCGTTTCGACGATGCGGATCGGCGCGCCATTGTCCTGCGCGGTCTTGATCAGCGCCTGCGTGTCCTTGGGAAAACAGGAGCCGCCATAGCCCGGTCCCGCATGGAGAAACTTCGCGCCAATGCGGTTATCGAGGCCGATGCCGCGCGCGACATCCTGCACATTGGCGCCGACGCGCTCGCAGAGATCAGCGATTTCGTTGATGAAGGTGATCTTCGTCGCCAGAAACGCATTGGCGGCGTATTTCGTCAGTTCCGAGCTGCGGCGGCTGGTGAACAGGAACGGCGCGCGGTTCAGATAGAGCGGGCGGTAAACCTCCTGCATGACCGGTTGGGCGCGTTCGTCGTCAAAGCCGATGACGATGCGGTCGGGGCGCTTGAAATCGTCGATCGCCGCGCCTTCGCGCAGAAACTCCGGGTTGGAGACGACGGCGAATTCGGCGTCCGGGCGGGCCTCGCGAATGATGCGCTCGACCTCGTCGCCGGTGCCGACGGGAACCGTCGATTTGGTGACGACCACCGTAAAGCCGTCGAGAGCCGGCGCGATGTCGCGCGCGACCTGATAGACATAAGAGAGATCGGCGTGGCCGTCGCCGCGCCGGGACGGCGTTCCGACCGCGATGAAGACGGCCTCCGCCTTGCGCACGCTGGCGGCGAGATCGGTCGAGAAGGAGAGCCTCTTCTGGCGCACGTTATTGGCGACCAGATCGGCGAGCCCCGGCTCGAAAATCGGCATTTTGCCGGCCTGCAGCGACTCGATCTTCTTAATGTCGGAGTCGATGCAAACGACATTATGTCCGAAGTCGGCGAGGCACGCGCCGGACACCAGCCCGACATATCCTGATCCGACCATTGCGATATGCATGTCATACTCCCAAAAGGATGCCCGATCGAAAGCCTTAAGCTAAAGCTTATAGCATGGTTGCCGAAATTCTTGAAGCAGCCGCCGGATGGAACTTTTTCGAGCGCCGCAAAACCGTTTCGCCGCAAAAAGTGCGGCGTGACGGGTGCTTGCAAGTTTCCCGCCGGCGCCGGCGGCGCGTTGCGCGACGCTTGTCTCAGCCCCGGATTCGCGACATTCATGTCAGATCCCAGATGCGATGTCGCCAGAATAACCGCTTGAACCCGCTCGTTGCGGCTTTCCACCGCAACCAAGCCAATCGTCATGGCTTTCGCCGCAACGTCGCGCCCGGCGTTTTCGCCCCCTCCCTCAAATAAGGCCAGATCGCAAGCCAAATATGCGCCTTTCCGGCGGCGCGCGCGAAACGCCATTTTCCTCGCGATCGGCGAAATTCAGGCCGCAGGAGGATCGGAGCTTCAGCCGGGGAGTTGATCATCCCCCCACCGCGCTCCATATCGAAGGGGATGCGCTTGCGCGCGGGCCTTTGGTCGAAGCCGCGGTGGATCGCCCGCGAGGGGCGGCCGCGGTGGAGAGTTTGGATTGTCCGGCGGCCGGTCCGCCTCTCGCGGCGGATGAAACAGGCGGTTCGATGAGCGATTTCGCGATGCCTCCCAACGCCCAACCGGACGCGCTCGGCGCGCCCGGCGACGCGAATGCGGTCGCGCCCGGCCTTGCGAAAAGCCCCCGCCGCCGCTTCGGGTTCGGCCTCGCCAAACGAGTCCTCCTGCTGAATATCGCCTTCGTCATGGTCGCCGCGACGATGATCTATCTTCCATCGATCTCCGTCTATCGCGAAAACTGGCTGAAGAACCGGCTCGCCGCCGCCTACACCGCCGCGCTCGTGCTGGAGGCGGCGCCAAGCGCGATGGTCCCGCCCGCGCTTTCGCGCCAGCTTCTGGACAGCGTCGGCGCGCGCGTCATCGTTCTCGACACGCGCGGCACGAAGCGGATCCTCGCCTCGTCCGAACTGCCGCCCGCTGTCGACGCCGTTTACGACCTGCGCAAGCCGACGCTCGGCGTCTCCATGGCGCACGCGATCGAGACCATGCTGGCCCCGCCGGGCCGCGTCATCACGATCCTCGGCGAAGCGCCGATGGGCGGCGAAGCCGTCGCCATCACCATGGACGAAGCGCCGCTGAAGCACGGCATGGCGTCCTATTCGCAGCGCATTCTGGCGATGACGCTGATCATGTCGGCGATCGTCGCGACCCTGGCCACGATCGCCGCGAATGTAATGGTGCTGCGGCCGGTGCGCCGGCTCACCACCAATATCACGCAATTCGGGGCCGATCCCGAAAACGCCGCGCGCATCATCACGCCGTCCGGCCGCAACCATGAGATCGGCCAGGCCGAGACCGCGCTCGCCATCATGCAGGAGTCGCTCGTCCGCGAGCTCAATCAGAAGAAGCATCTCGCGGCGCTCGGCCTCGCGGTGGCCAAGATCAATCACGACATGCGCAACATGCTCGCCTCCGCGCAGCTGCTTTCGGATCGCCTCGCCAATGTCACCGATCCGCTCGCCCAGCGGCTGGCGCCGAAACTTGTCGCGACGCTCGACCGCGCCATCCGCTTCTGTCAGGCGACTATGACCTATGGCCGCGCCATCGACGAGCCGCCGAAGCTGCGCCGGTTCGCGTTGCGGCCTCTCGTCGAAGAGGCGGCCGAAAGCGTTGCGCTGCAGCCCGGCTGCGCTGTCGAGATCGTCGACGACGTGGCGGACGAGGTCGAAATCGTCGCCGACGCCGAGCAGATGTTCCGCGTCCTCGTCAATCTGATCCGCAATGGCGCGGAAGCGTTGCGGAGCGCTGGCCCCGCGCCCGGCTGGCCAGCGCAGGTCCGCATCAGCGCGCGGCAGGTTGTCATCCCCCCCGAAAAAGCGAAAAAAGGCGCCGGGGGCGGCGCCCGCATGGTGATCGAAGTGTCTGATACGGGGCCCGGCGTTCCCCTCGCCGCGCGGTCGAAACTATTCGCGGCGTTTTTCACCTCGGACCGCGCCGGCGGGACCGGTCTTGGCCTCGTCATCGCCTCCGATCTCATTCGCGCGCATGGCGGCTCCCTGACGCTGGCGGAGGCCGCGCCAGAGGCGAGCGGGGCCGTGGCTGCGCCGCCCGGCGCAAGATTCCTGATCGATCTGCCGATGGGCGAAGACGCCGCGGCCTGACCGGCGCGGCGCCAGGACAGCGAGGCAAGAACAGCGACGCGGCGCCGTCGGCGTCCCTCTTCGCCGCGATCATCCGACAGGATCGGAGAAAAACGCCCGGAACGCCCGTTCTCCGGCCGGGGACAAGCGCAGAACGCGGCCCGGTTTCTCGTGTCGCAGCCAATGCCGGCGCATGAATTGTTCGAAGGAGCGCATTGCCGACCGCGCCGCCAAGGTGGCTGCGCCGCTCGCTCCAGTCGAGACAGGCGCGGCAGAGCGGCCGGCGGCCCTGCTGCAACCCGGCGAGGTCGAGGCCGAAATCTTCCAGCGCGCGACGGCCCGCCGGCGTGAGGCGCAAACCCTCCGCGCCATTTTGAATCAATCCGCTTTCCGTCAGGCGGTCGAACAAGGCAACGCCCAATTCTCCGGCGAGATGATCGTAGCAGAGGCGGGCGCGGCGCAATTCCGGATCGCGGGGGCCGGTCCGCGCGCGCAGATGGCCCGCCCGGGCGGCGATTCCCATCAGATCCTCGAGCAAATGCGCGACGTCCGCGCCGCTGATCCGGTAATAGCGGCTGCGCCCCTGCTTCTCTTCGCTCAGCAATCCGCCCGACATCAGCTTGGCGAGATGGGAACTCGCCGTCTGCGCGGTGACCCCGGCCTCCTGCGCAAGCTCCGACGCGGTCAGCGCGCGTCCGTCCATCAGCGCGCAGAGCATGTTGGCGCGGGCGGGAACCCCGACCAGCGCCGCGACGAAGGATATGTTCGGACCTTCCTTCATAGTTCGATCATAGCCGAAGCATGCCCGTCCTCCAATCGGCTAGAAGCCATTCGATGTTTACAGCGGCGAAAGAGAGGGTGGGGCGGATGAGGACGACGCTGATGATGGCGACGTGGATAGGCGCGCTGGTCTTCTTCTCGGGCTCCCGCCTTCCGGCGGCCGATGAGATCACGGCGCCGGACGCCCAGGCCGTGCCCTACCCGGAAGGGTATCGAACCTGGCGCCATGTAAAATCGCAGGTCGCGACGCAGGAACATCCGCGCGCGGCCTCGATTGGCGGACTTCACAATATTTATGCGAATGATGCGGCCGTCGCGGGCTATCGCGCCGGCGCCTTTCCCGACGGGTCCATCATCGTCTTCGATCTTCTTGAGCTGCAGGAAAAAGACGGCTCGCTGGTTCCGGGCGCGCGACGCTGGCTCGGCGTGATGGAGAAAAACGCCGCCAGATACGCCGCCACCGGCGGCTGGGGCTTCGACAATTTTTTCGGCGACAGCAAGACGGATCGCGAGGTTCCGATCAATGGACCCGCGAGCGCCTGCTACGCCTGCCACCTGCAGCAAAAGGACCAGGATTACGTCTTCAGCAAATTGAGAGACTGAGCGTACGGACCGGACAGGCCCAGGGGCGGCGCGAAGTTCAGGCGCTTCGCCAAGTTTCCCGTCCCGCATGACCCGCCGTGCCTGCGACGGGCTGGCGCCGCCACGGATTTGTCATCGGGACGCGGCATCTTCTCCTCGCATCGCAGCCGCGAAAATGCTTCGATGCGGATATTCTTGGCCCGCCCGGGACTGGGCCATGCTCGCGACGCCGCGGCCACCCACCGCCTCGTCGCTTGCGTCAGGAGAGGATTTTTGAACGCCAGGCTCGACAGCAAACCCCAAATCCGCCGCGTCCACGAAACGCGGCGAGGCCGATCGTCATGACGCACGCCGACACCATTCTCGACGCGCTGGAGCCGGTCGTCCTGCTGCTGCTGTTCGGCGTCGTCGCCGCCATTGCGTGCAGGGCGGCGCGGCTCAGCCCTATCGTCGGCTATCTGGCGCTCGGCGTCATTCTCCAGGCGAGCGGCCTCGATTTGTTCCAATCCAGTTCGTCCGTCGCCCTTCTGGCGGAGCTTGGCGTCGTCTTCCTGCTGTTCGAAATCGGCCTGCATTTTTCGATCAGTCACATCCGCGAGCAAGCGCGCGACATTTTCGGCTTCGGACCCGTACAGGTCGTCCTTGGCGCCCTTGGCCTTGGCGTCCTGGCTCTGTTCGCCGGCCTCGCGCCGCTGCCGGCCTTCCTCGTCGGCGCGACGCTGGCGCTCTCCTCGACGGCGGTCGTCGCCGGCCTGCTCGCCGAGCGGCGCCAGCAGAATTGCCCGGTCGGCATGACGGCAACCGCCATTTTGATCTTTCAGGACGTCGCCGCCATCTTCCTCCTCATCATCGTCAATGCGCTGAATGGCGACGGCGGCGCGATGGGTCCGCAACTCGCCATGGCCGTCGTCAAGGCGGTGGCGGCCTTCGGCGTCGCCTTTGCGCTGGCCCGCCTTTTCGTGCGTCCGCTGTTCGACCTCATCGCCCGCACCGACAATGCCGAGGTGTTCACAGCGAGCGCGCTCCTCGTCGCGCTCGCCGCCAGCTGGGCCACGGGCTCCATCGGACTGTCGTTGACTCTCGGGGGATTCCTCGGCGGCATGATCATCGCCGAGACGCCCTACCGGCCGGTCATCCAGGCCGAAACCAAGCCGTTCCGCAACCTCCTGCTCAGCTTCTTCTTCATTTCGGTCGGCCTCTCGCTCGATCTCTCCTCGCTCGCCCAGCACTGGGCGGCGATGATCGCAGTCGCCATCCTGTTCATCGCCGTCAAGATCGCGACCAACGCCGCCTCAAGCCTGATCTTCCGCTGGTCGGTCCCCGGCTCGATGCAGCTTGGCTTCCTGCTGGCGCAGGGTTCTGAGTTCGCTTTCGTGATCCTCAGTCTGCCGGCGATGCGGCGCCTCCTCGGCGATACGGCCGCCGCGATCATCATTTCCGCCGTCGCGCTGAGTCTCGCGTTGACGCCCGCCCTGGCCAAGGCGGGCCGCCGAATCGCAGGCCGGATGCGGGCTCGGCGCAGGGCGGAGGACGAGCGCGAATTGATCCGGCGCGAACTCGCCGCTCCGGTGCTGATCATCGGCATGGGACCGGTCGGACGCACCATCGCCGACGCCCTGGGCGAATTCGAAATCGACTATGCGGCAATCGAAAAAGATCAGAAAACTTTCGCGGAGGCCAACGCCGACGGCTACACGGTCGTCTTCGGCAACGCCGCCGATCCGCGCATCTGGGAGCCGCTCGCCCTGCACGACCGCAAGATCGCGATCATCACAACGCCCGATATAGACGTATCGCGCGAACTGACCCCGATCGCGTCGCGCGCCTATCCACGCCTCAAGCGCTTCGTCGCCGTCAGCGGCGCGGACGAACGCGACGCCTTCGCGGAGGCCGGCCTCACCGCCATCATCGACGGCGGCGCGCCGCCCGGCCTCGACATCGCCGCGGCTGTCCTGCGTGAACTCGGGATCGACGACAGCGCCGTGCGGCAATGGGCGAAAGCCGAGCAGGCGCGCACAGCGGCGGCCTACGCCACGGCCGAGGCGGCGGAGTAGGCGTGGCCGGGAATGCGACGCGCACGCTCAAATCGGCGCGCTCACGCTGGCGCTCTACGCGATTTGCATCTTTCCCGCCAATATCAAGCACGCGTTCGAAGGCGTCCATGTCGCGGGGCTGCCCGACAGCTGGTGGCGTCACGGTCCAAGGCTGGCGCTTCAGCCCGTCCTTGTCTGGTGGGCGCTGTTCTTTCATCCGGCTGCATCGACTTGCCATTTCAGGCGGCGCGGGTGAAGGCCGCCGACAACAATTCACAGGGCGGCTCAGAGACCGGAAAATCGCCGGAGCGGCGGACTTGACCTCGGACGGCGGCGCGCCCCTTTCATTATATCAACGAAACAAGACTGTGATATGTTGCGACATGAGCGAAAATCAGTATTCGTTCGCGCCGTTGCGCCAGCGCCAAAGCCGGTCGTTGGACCAAGCGGGACCGCGGCGGCGAAGATTTGAGTGAAGGTGAAGATTAGACTCGTCCATTTGAGCGATATTCATTTCGGTTGCGAGAACGTCGACGCCGTCGAGGCCGCGATCGGAGCCGTGCAGGCGTTCGCGCCGGATCTCACCATCATTTCGGGCGACCTCACCGCCAATGGGCGAGCGGAGGAATTCGCGGCCGCGCGCGCATGGCTCGATCGCCTGCCCCAGCCGCAAATTTCGACGCCCGGCAATCATGATGTTCCCTATTGGAGCCTGACCCTCCGGCTCGCCGCGCCTTTCAAGCTCTATCGCGCTTTCGTCGGCCGGCCGGAAAAGAGCGCCGCCTATCTGCCGGGCCTCACCGTTCGCTGCCTCAATACGGCGCGCGGCGTCCAGCTCCGCGCCGATTGGTCGAAAGGCGCGATCGATCTCGCCGCTGTCAGAACTGCAGCCGCGGAAATGCGCATCGCCACCAGAGCGCTGAAGGTCATGGTCTGCCACCACCCGTTGATCGAGCCGGTCGACGCCACTGTCACGGGCGGCGTCCATCATGGCGCCGAGGCGGCCCGCATCCTCGCCGAAGCCGGCGTCGACCTTATTCTCACGGGCCATGTGCATGATCCCTTCGCCCTTTCCGTGTCCGGCGCCGAAGCAGGCGGCCACGAAGGCGGCAAGGCGAGCAGCCACGAACGCGCTTACGCCGTCGGAGCCGGCACGCTGTCGCTGCGCACGCGGGCTACGCCGGCGGGATTTTCCCTCATAGACATCGATGCGGACACGATAAAAGTCAGCTCCCTCTCCTGGACCGGAAGCGATTTTCACCCCGCGGCGGTGTGGACATTGCCGCGCCGCGCCCCACTCCCGCCGGTCAAGCTTTTCAATTCAAGCGAGGCGCCTGATCCGGCTTCCACGCGCCGCAGGCCATCTTTCGAGCCGGGCATTCGCAGGCGCTGACGCCCGGCGCGGCTGATTACCTTACGATCGTCACGTTGCCCGGCCCTTCCGGATGAAACGGGCTGGCGCCGAGACCCATGCGGCCGCGCGTGCCCGAGCAATCATAGGCGGCGCGATCCTGCGACTGCGCGGAATCGCCGGGTTCGCAGGGGTCGTAGGGATCATAACCCGGCGCCGGCGCTGGGTAGCGATGCGTCTGGGCGAAAACCACGGAAGGCGCGCAGACCGCGGCTGCCACGAGAAAAGCGCCGACTATTTTCATTGGAAGCTCCATCAAAACATGCCGGCAATCCAAGCCTTCCGGCGTCTTGCGGGCAAATAAACTTTAAGCGACTTCACTTCCCGGCCAAAGCGACCGGCGACCGCCATCTTAATATCGAATCGCCCGCCGGTTCGCATTGACAAAGATCCGCGTCGACGGCCAAGGGCCGCCGCGTGCGCGAGATCAAATCGGTTGCACGCCGAAATCTATAGGAACGAATGCGCCCGCCATTCGTTCCATGGCGCGCCAGGCCGCGACGCATTGGTCGCGATCCAACAAAAGTCAAATTCAATTCAACATCGCGGAAATCTTTTTTCCTCCGCCCCGAAATATGCGATGAAGCCGGGCGAAGAAAGAATAGCCGCCAAGGAGGACGACATGGTTGAGAAGCTTCTGGCCGACCTGAAGGGCGAGATCGCCATACGGCCGCATTACGACAATTTCATCGGCGGGAAGTGGGTCCCTTCCGTCAAGGGACAGACCTTCCAGAACATCTCGCCGATCGACGGCAATGTCGTTTGCACGATCGCGCGTTCGACCGCAGAAGACGTTGAACTCGCCCTCGACGCCGCCCATGCCGCGAAAGACGCCTGGGGCAACGCCTCGCCGGCCGAACGTTCGCTGGTGCTTCTGCGCATCGCCGACCGCATCGAGCAGAAGCTCGACGTTCTGGCGATGGTCGAGACCATCGACAACGGCAAGCCAATCCGCGAGACCAAGAACGCCGATCTGCCGCTCGCGGTCGATCACTTCCGCTATTTCGCCGGCGTGCTGCGCGCCCAGGAAGGCGGCATCAGCGAAATCGATCACGACACCATCGCCTATCATTTCCATGAGCCGCTCGGCGTCGTCGCACAGATCATCCCGTGGAACTTCCCGCTGCTGATGGCCGTTTGGAAGATCGCCCCGGCGCTCGCCGCCGGCAATTGCATCGTCCTGAAGCCGGCCGAGCAGACGCCTATGAGCATCATGGTGCTGATGGACGTCATCGGCGACCTGCTGCCGCCCGGCGTACTGAATGTCGTCAACGGGTTTGGCGTCGAATGCGGCAAGCCGCTGGCGCAGAGCCCGCGCATCGCCAAGGTCGCCTTCACCGGCGAAACGACGACGGGGCGCCTCATCATGCAATATGCCTCGGAAAACATTATTCCATCGACGGTCGAACTCGGCGGCAAGTCGCCCAACATCTTCTTCGCCGACGTCGCTGACGAAGACGATGATTTCTTCGACAAGGCGCTCGAAGGCTTCGCCATGTTCGCGCTGAACCAGGGCGAGGTGTGCACCTGCCCGTCCCGCGCGCTGGTGCAGGAGAGCATCTACGACCGCTTCATGGAGCGCGCCATCAAGCGCGTCAAGGCGATCAAGCAGGGCAATCCGCTCGATCCCTCGACTATGATCGGCGCGCAGGCCTCGAACGACCAGATGGAAAAGATCCTGTCCTATCTCGACATCGGCCGTCAGGAAGGCGCAAAGGTGCTGGCCGGCGGCGGCAGGCCCGATCTTGGACCTGACCTTGCGGGCGGCTTCTACGTGCAGCCGACGGTCCTCGAGGGCAACAACAAGATGCGTGTCTTCCAGGAGGAAATCTTCGGCCCGGTGCTGGCTGTCACCACCTTCAAGACCGACGCCGAGGCGCTTCAACTCGCCAATGACACGATCTACGGCCTCGGCTCCGGCGTATGGACCCGCAACGGCACGCGCGCCTACCGGTTCGGCCGCGCCATCAAGGCCGGACGGGTATGGACCAATTGCTACCACCTCTATCCGGCCCATGCGGCGTTCGGCGGCTACAAGAAATCCGGCATCGGCCGCGAAAACCACAAGATGATGCTCGATCATTATCAGCAGACCAAGAACATGCTGGTCAGCTATAGCAACAAGCCGCTCGGCTTCTTCTGAGCCGCGCCCATTGCGAGGGGCGCCGGAGCGAATAAAGCCCCGGCGCGCAAGCAGTCGAACCTGCGTTTCAATTCAAAGGCCGATTCGCGAAGACGCGGGTCGGCCTTTTTCTTGATCATTCACGGCTTTCTTCGTCGTGCCCGGCGGCCTTCGCCGAGGTAACGAGCAGCCGAAGCCGCCGGCTCGGACAGCCCGTCGAGCCCGCCCGCGACGGCGGTGAAAATGATTCTGCCTTGCCCGCGCGTGAATTCGCGCGCGTCGCATGATTGCGAGCTCCGTCTTCCCGCCCACTCGGCTCGGCCTCTTGCACCCGATCAAACAAAAAAACGCCGCCCGCGTCGAAGACGGGGCGGCGTCGTTGGGTTTGGCGTCCTTGCGGGCCAAGGGCCCGCAAGAGCCAAAGGCTCCTAGAAGAAGAAGGTCGTGCCGGCGACAATCGCGTTGGTCGTCGCGGAGCCGCCAGACTGGTTGATCGACTTCGTGTTGATGAACTCGGCCTGGAACGCCACCCAATCGGTCAGCTTGTAACGGGTGAAGCCGATCGCGGAGGAGTTCGACTTCAGGAGGTAAGGCGAATAGACCTGCGTCCAGTCGTAGCTGTTGGCCGTGAGGAAGCTCTGTCCGTAGCTGCCGCCAATCGTCCAGCGATCCCAGAAGGTGTATTCGGCTTCGCCGTACCAGCCAGACGAGTTGCGGGCCTGACCGTTCGGGCTGATCGCGGCGTAGAAGAGGCCGGTCGTGCCGAGCGCGGAACCCCAGTAGCCGTAACCGACGGCGCTGAAGCCGCCCCAATCGAGCCGCACGCCGCCATCGACGCCGGTCGACCGGACATTGGTGCCGGGCGTAGCGTAATTGAAGGCGCCCGCCACATAGTTGTAGTTGGCGACGACGGCGTCGCCATAGTTGGCCCGCTGAAGCTGCGTGATGCCGTCAACCCATGCGGTCAGTTTCGTGTCAGGCGTGAACTGACCGACATATTTCAGCTTGCCCTGGAACTGCGGCTGGTCATGCCCCGTCATCGTGCCCGAGGAGAAGCCGGCGTAAGGCGCATAGCAGACCCCGGCAGGGTAATCATAGCCGCCATGCCGGACGTCGCCCGTGGTGTTGATGGCGTCAAGCGGCGTCATCATGGCGAGCGACAGGGTGAAGCCATTCCATGTCGGCGTCGAATAGGTGATCTGCGGGATCCAGTCCGCGTAGATATAGCCAAGTCCGATGCGGCCAAGGCTGGTGTTGCCGGGCGCGGCGTTGCCGGACGGCGTGCCGACGCCGAACAGGGTGAAGTCGTTCAGGATTGCCTCGCCGCCGAAGAGGCCAAGGTCGCGACCGATCTTGACGGTGCCCCATTCGGGCGTGCCGATCGTGCCGAAAACCTGACGAAGATCGATGCCGGGCGTGCCGAGGCCGATCGGCGAACCGCCGCCATTGGCGTTGGCCGCGCCGGGATCGACGTTGTTGCCGCCGAAATAGGCGCCAGCCGTGAAGCCGATGTCATAGCCGAGCTGATTGGTCGCAATGCTGAGGACAAGATTGCTTGGGAGCAGGCCGGAGCGAATGGCGTTCGAATTGTTGTAGCCGCCATTGTAGAAGCCGCCGAGAATGCCGTAGTTGCGGGCATAGGGGCCGTAGGCGGAGTAGCCGCCGTAAGAGCCGTAGGGATTGTAGCCGCCGTTCGGAACCCCATACTGTCCGAGATAGCCTGCGGACCCCGAGAATTTGCTCTTGAACTCCTCGGCGCCGAAGAAGACCAGCGCGCCGGTCAGCTTGACGTCGACGTCGCCGACGGAGGTGACGCCTTCCTTGGTGACGAGGGTCTTGCCGGGAATGCGGACGCCGATGCCCTTGTCGAGAGCGGTGACGTAGCGATCCGTGCCGGGGGCGCCGTGTGCGGCGGGCGCGGGCTTCGCCGCGACTTCGGCTGCATGACGGGCCTTCAGCTTGGCGTATTCTGCCTTGGTCAGAACGCCCTTGGTCTTGAGCTGATCGAGCAGTTCGTCGGTCACGTCGGCGCGCGCGGCGACCGATCCGATCATGAGCATGGCGAGGGCGCCTGCCGTCGCCATATAAGCGCCGCGCCGGCGGCCGCTGGTCTTTCCTATGCGGTGTGTCATCACTCTCCCCATCCATTCCGGTGTTTGTTTGTTAGTTTCACAAGCTGCCTGTTCTTTTTATTTCGACAATTCGTCCGCACAGATGTTGATTTCTATTGACTGTTGCAGACCGGCAACTCTTGTTCCAGTTCGAAGCTCGGCTTCAAATGTGTATATCCATACGTCTATACACATCACTTTTTCATCGGGGTTTATGCACTGTCAACGGAATGTGAGGCTCGAAAGTCAAACCCTTCAGGGCTGCGACATTTGCGCAACTATGCTCTTCGGCGCCGCACAATAAACGGGCCAATTAACAGATCAGGGATGGGAGAAGGCGGGCGCCGCAGTTTCGCCGGGCGGCGTTGCAAGCGCCGTCGCCGGGGATACAGCGGCGACGGCGCGCATAGGCGCGTTCTACTTCGGGTAATACCAGTAGCCCGGCCAGCCATAGTGGCCGTGCAGCAGGCGTTCATAGGATTCGTCCACCATTTCGACCGAATCGCAGGGCGGGCTGGTCTTGACCTGCTCGCGTGTGATGTCGAGCTGGATGTGGCGATCGGCCCAGTCGATCTCCTTAACCGCGAAAGGCGCGACGAGGACATGCTGTCCGCCCCACCAGTTGCTGGTGGCGACGCCGAGATAGCGGATGTCCCAGCTGCCGTTATCTGCGACGAGGCTCTCAAGATGCCCGATCTCGCCGTCGCTCGCCTGAATATGATATCCCTCGATTTCCAGGGCGCTGCGCAGATGCGGATCGCGCTCGCCCTCGCCCTCGGCGGTTTCCGCCCCATTTTCGGCCGGCTCCGGCCCCTCGCCGATCAATGGCGGCAGCGACAGCGGCGAAGCGATCGCGCCGAAGGCCGTGGCGCCCCAGGACGGATCCCACCCGTAATAGTCGTAAAGATGCGACTCCAGCTGGCGCGAGACCGGCTGATGTTCGAAAAGATCGGGGCCGCCCTCGACCTCCGCTTTGGTCAGCTTGACCGGCAGTTCCTGACGCGCGGCGTCCGGCTCGCCGATCGCCGAGGCATGGACGAGAACCTTGCGTCCGGGCAACCAGGCGCCCGTGTCGACGACGAGCCACCGCACTTTCCAGCTTTGATCGTCGAACAGAAAATCATCGACTGTTCCGATCCTGCCGTCGCTGGCCGCCACCGTGAATTTCTTCAGCACCGAGAGGACGAAGAGCATGAAGCGTTCCTTTCCCAACAAACCAGCCGCCGCCAATTGACCGAAGCATTCGACTATCGGCAACCGACGATCGCGATGGCGTAGCGCGACCAGCCGGGGAAAGCGAGATGCTTGCGCGCCGGCCAAAGCTTCAATCGGAGGGCCGGACCAAAGCTAGGGCGCCCGCGCCCGCCGCCATTGACACGGAACAAACGTGCGGATTTCGCCGCCCCAAAAGAAGCTTTTATTATGAAAGCGCAAAACCGGTTAAGGATAGAGGGATAAAGACCAAAGGAACGCAGCTAAAACACAGCAGAAACCGAAAACGAGTGGCGTCGCGCCTCTTTTTCTGTGAATATAAGGCGCATCGCGTTGGAAATCCGGTTTGAAGCTTGTTGATCGGAGCGGTCCGCCAACCTCCTCATGTAATCGGCCCGCCCAGGTCCGCCGCCTGTTTTAGGTCCGACAAGCCCGGAAATCCCGAACGCATTGCATCCCAGCCTTTCGCTCGCCCCGCGCCGGGACTGACGAAACGCCCAGCTGCAGGAGAATTATCATGGTCGACATCCCACAGCAGATCCCGACACAACTCCCCCCCAGATTCGCGATCTCGCCGAAAAGAATTTCGAGCGCGCCCGCGAGGCTTTCCTCGGCTTTATCGGCGCCGCCCAGAAGGCGACCGGTTCGGCTGAAGCGCTGCCGAGCGGCGCCAAGGAAGCCGTGACCAAGGCGATCTCCTTCGCCGAAAGCAATGTCAACGCGGCTTTCGATCTCGCCCAGAAGTTGCTGCACGCCAAGGATCTCCAGGAAGTCCTCGCCCTGCAGGGGGAATACGCCAAGGCCCAGCTCGCCGCGCTCCAGACGCAGGCGAAGGAAATCGGCGAATCCGCCCAGAGCGCATTCCACTCGGTAACCAAGCAATAATCTGCGCCGACCCTGCGCTGCCGGCAAAAGCCGGCGGCGCTTTTTAAGAACCCGGCCGCCTTCGCCGCGCCGGACCCGCGGCGTCGGGCCGAAGCCACGCCGAAATTGCGCCGCCGCCAGAGCCCGCGCGCCCGCTCGGCAAATCCTTGCAGCGCTGATTTCAGCGCCCCACGATCCCGATCCGTTGTCCGAAGCCGGGGCGAATCGGGGATCGAACGCGCATGCTGATTTCAACATTCCGTGATGGCGTAACGTCGCCCGGCCGCGCGACGAATATATGCGCAGGAGATCGTTTCCGGACCTGCGCCGCGTCGCTGGTCGCGGCCGCCCCCGACGATCGTTCCGCAACGCCGGCCCAGGGGCCGGAGAGGTGAGCCCTATGACAAGGCTTAATTCGCGACCCATTGCCAAGAGCACGGATGCCGGGCGACGGCGCTTGCTCGTTTCGGCGGCCGGCTCCGCGCTGTGCCTCGCCGCCGGCCTCGCTCCCGCGCGCGCCGCCACGGCCGGGGATGTCCTAATCGAAGAATTCAGTTCCTCCGGGCGCGAGCCTCGGCGCGAAATCCATGCCCAAGATCGTCAGGAGCGAAGCCGATTGGCGCGCGCAACTGTCGCCTGAGGCCTTCGAGGTCACGCGCAGGGCCGGCACCGAGCGCGCCTTCACCGGCGCCCTGTGGAACCAGCACGCGTCCGGCCTCTACCGCTGCATCTGCTGCGATACGGCGCTGTTCGACTCGCAGACGAAATTCGAGTCCGGCACCGGCTGGCCAAGCTTCTGGCAGCCGATCGCCAAAATCAATGTGACGGATAGCACGGACCGCAGCTTCGGCTTCACGCGCACCGCCGTCTCCTGCGCCCGCTGCGACGCCCATCTTGGCCATGTCTTCGACGACGGCCCGAAGCCGACGGGCCTGCGCTACTGCATGAATTCCGCCGCCCTGCGCTTCGTCCCGCGCGGCGGGCCCGCATGAACAAAGGATCCGCCGCCATGACCGCATCCGAAAAGACCGCGCCCGCGCGCCTCCGCCTCATCGCCATGGGCGCCCTCGTCGCTCTGGCTGTCGCCTTCGCCGGCCGCGCCGGCGCCGAAACCGCAAAGCTCGTCCCGCCGCCGGCGCAAGATCCCGCCGAAACAGGGATGCAGACCCTTGTCGTCTCCGGCGGCTGTTTCTGGGGCGTGCAGGGCGTGTTTCAGCATGTGAAGGGCGTCGAATCGGCGGTGTCCGGCTATGCCGGCGGCGCCGCGGACACGGCGCAATACGAAACCGTCAGCTCCGGGCGCACCGGTCACGCGGAATCGGTCGAGATCACCTATGATCCGCGCGTGGTGTCGACCGGCCAGTTGCTGCGCATCTTCTTTTCGGTCGCGCATGATCCGACGCAGCAGGGCGGCCAGGGCCCCGATACGGGAACGCAATATCGCTCCGCCATCTTCACGACCAGCGAGAGCCAGATGGCGCTGGCGAAATCCTATATCGAGCAGCTCGACCATTCCGGCGCGTTCAGCCAGCCGATCGCGACGGAGGTCAGGCCGCTGAAGGGCTTCTATCCGGCGGAAGGCTACCACCAGAATTATCTGACGCTGCATCCCGGCAATCCCTATATAGTCTATAATGACCTGCCGAAGGTCGAGAATTTGAAGCGTCTGTTCCCGAGCCTCTACAGCGACAAGCCGAGGCTCGTCGGCGACGCGAAAAACCCGTCCTGACGCCGCCCGAACGGCGGCCAAGGCAGCGATCCGCAAGAGGAAATCCCAAGGGAGCCCCTGATGCCGCTTCATCCCACTGTCGAATATTCCGGCGCCGTGACGGAGATATTCGCGCATCGCTTCGTTCTCACGACCGCCGGAGGCGCTGTGCTTGCCGACCTCGGCCCGGCAGGCGCGAAGCGGTTCGCGCTCAAAAAAGGCGATCGCGTCCGCATCGCTGGCGAGAAATGGCCGACCGAGGTCAAGGTTCGCGCCATCGCCCGTGAAGGCGAGGCGACAGTCGACATCGAGCACGCCGAACCGCCGCATCATGAGCTGGCTGACCCGCTGATTGCGCTGCGCGCCGCCGATGAGGCGGGCTTTACGCCGCTCGGCGAACCGCATCGCAAGCCAAGATATTTCGAACTGCGCGCCCGCGACGCCAAAGGTCGCGCGTTCGAGCTGCATATCGACCATGGCGGGCGCATCGCCAGGCAAAGGCCGATTGGGCTGGCGTGAACGCAGGCGTCATTTCATGACGCGAAAGCTGAGGCCGGTGGCGCGGTTCAACGCCTTCAACTTTTCGGGCGTCTGGCAGACGATGAGGCAATCCTGGCCGAGGCCCTGCTCCGCGAAACGCCGCAGCGAACCCGTCGCGGCGAGCCGACGCTGCATTTCGGAAAATATCGCCCCGTCGGTCCAGTCGTTGTTGACGACAAGATTGATCCGTTCGACCCTGCCGGCGCTGGTCAACTCGACCCAGGCGACCTCGCCCTCCACATCGACATAGTCCGCGACTTGATCGAAGACCAGATCGCCCGCGGTCATGCGGCGAAAGCGCTCGACGATGGTCCGATAGGCGCCATGGTCTTCGATGAACTCGACATCGAAATGCCAGACGTCGTCGCTGTAGGGATCGAGAGGCTTGCCCGCTTCATAATCGTAGGGATCATCGCCCATCGCGACCAGCAGCATTTCAAATCCGCGTTTTTCGATCATCGCGCGGGTCCAGCCGCCGTCCCATGGCGTCTGCTTGCGCAGCAGAGCTTCCGGCGAAACCCCATCGCGCAATGCGACCCCGCATGGGCGGATCGCCTCCAGCATCGCCTCGATCGTCGGTCGCCGCCAAAATCCCAACATCAGAATTGCTCAGGTCCGCATCGCGGGCATCTTATGGCGTGAACATTTGCGGGCCGGTACGATTTTTTTGCTGGCAGGATCTGCCTTTGACGCAAGGCGCCGGTCGGATCGGCGGCTCACGGCGCTTCGGCGTTGAGCATGGCCGGCCACCGAATGAGGCCGGCGGCAAGTTAGAAGTATTCCAGCAATGAATTTTTTCATTGTGCGCGGTGGAAAATTGATTTCAAACTGCGTCCGTCGAAAAGCAAGTTTTCAGCGGAGCAGGGAAGCGCGGCGCGTCATGTATGGTTTCAACGAAAACGCCCCCGTGCGGATCGCGGGATCCCCGGGCTTCAAGGCGCGCCCCCTGCTCGAGCGCTTTGGCCTGCGCGCGACGCGGCAGCGGCTTGGCCTGGCCCGGATCCTGTTCGGGCAGGGCGACCGCCATCTGACCGCCGATGCGCTCGCCCGCGAGGCAGAGGCGGCGCGCATGCCGGCTTCGCTCGCGACCGTCTATAATGTCCTCAACCTGTTCGCCGAGGTCGGGCTGGTGCGCAGCCTCCCCATCGAGGGCGGCAAGACCATCTTCGACACCAACACCAGCGACCATTCGCATTTCTACTTCGAGGATACCGGCGCCGTTTGCGACATCTCGCTCGACAGGGCAGCCTTCGCCGAAAGCATCACGCCGCCTGAAGGCTATGAAATCGCCAGGATCGACGTCGTCGTCAGGCTGCGCCCGAAGGGCTCGGCGCCGTCCCGCCCCAATATGAACAGCGCAGCGCGATAGATCACGATGCGTTTGGATGGAAACATCCAAAGGCGTGAAAAGCGATCGATTGTTGGGAAAAGCGCGGGGTTTGACGCGAAAAACCGTTTCTTATCCCGCTCTGGTCCGCCGCGGGCCGGGCGCGGTCCAGCCATCGCTGCGGGGCGAGATGTCCGCGCCGGATAAAGCGGGATCCTGAAACTTGCACCTCATCGCCGCCTTCATCATCGCCGCGATCCTCGCCTCCGGCGCTTTCGACCTTTATCTGAAGCGCCGCCAGGCCGCCTGCGTCGCCGCCAAACGCGACGCCGTGCCGGCCGATTTTCGCGCCTCCGTCACGCTCGAAGAACATCAGCGCGCCGCCGATTATACGCTGGCGAACCTCCGCTTCGGGCTGACGGAGACGGTCTTCGATACGATCCTCGGCGTCCTCTGGCTGACCCTGCTGCTCGCCCCGCTCTATGCCGCCATCGCCGCGCTCGTCCCGGCGGGCCTGAGCCGAAGCGTCGCGCTGGTGCTGGCCGTTGGCGCCGTCGGCGCGATGCTGCATCTGCCCTTCTCGATCGCCAAAACTTTTGGACTCGAGGCCAAATTCGGCTTCAACCGCGCGACGCCATTGACCTTCGCGCTCGATCGCGTGAAGGGCCTCGCGCTGCAATTGCTCTTCGGCGCGCCCCTGCTTTACGGGCTGTTCTGGCTGCTCGCGGCGATGCCGCGCCTTTGGTGGCTGCTCGGCTGGGCGGCCTGCGTCGCGATCATCGTCGCACTCACCGTGATCTACCCGATGTGGATCGCGCCGCTCTTCAATAAATTCACGCCGCTGCCGGAAGGCGGCATGAAAAGCCGCATCGAGGCGCTGCTGAACAGATGCGGCTTCGAATCGAACGGCCTCTTCGTGATGGACGCCTCGAAGCGATCCAGTCACGGCAACGCCTATTTCTCCGGCTTCGGCCGCGCGAAGCGCATCGTCTTCTTCGACACGCTGCTCGAAAAGCACAGCGAGGATGAGATCCTTTCAATCCTCGCGCATGAGCTTGGCCATTTCAAACTCGGCCATATCGGACAGCGGCTGGCGCAGTCGGCGGCCTTCATGTTCATCATGTTCGCCGCGCTGCGCTGGGCCTTTTCCGCCGGCGGCCTCGCCAGCCAGTTCGGCTTGCCGGACGATCCTGGCGTCGTCCTCATCATCGTCACGATCGCGCTCGGGCCGATCCTGCATCTCGCCGCGCCGCTGACCAACTGGCTGTCGCGCCGGGCCGAATTCGAGGCCGATGATTTCGCGCGGGTCATGGTCGGCAGGGAGGCGATGATCAGCGCCCTGACGCGGCTCTCGCGCGACAATCTGTCGACGCTGACGCCGGACCGGCTCTATGTGCTATTTTACTATTCGCACCCGCCGGCGCCCGTGCGGGTCGCGCAGCTGCGCGCCGCCTGAGGCGCGGCCGCGCCGTTGCGAAACCACGCCGATCCATGGCATCAAGATATGGATGCGGAGGAGCGCGGCGCGCTTTTTCGCTCGCATGCCGCTCCAAATATTCCAATCGATCACCTTCGTGATCCAGGGCGGCGGGAGACGAACATGAATGTGATCGAACGCGCCATCGAGGGGCTTTTCTTCAGCAGCCGGTGGCTGATGGCGCCTTTTCTGTTCGGCCTCATCGCCGCGCTGATCGGTCTGCTCTATCGATTTCGGCATCGGGCTGTTTACATTCGTGCTGCATCTCAAGAACGCCGAGTCCAATGAGATGATCGTCAGCATATTAAGCCTGATCGATCTGACGCTGATCGCCAATCTGATCCTGATCGTGATCTGCTCCTCCTATGAGAATTTTGTGCGGCCGGTCAACGCCGCCGAGCATCCGGACTGGCCGGACGGGCTGATGCGCATCGGCTTCGCCGGATTGAAGCAGAAGCTGCTCGGCTCGCTCGTCGCGATCACGGCGGTTCAGGTTCTCGAATGGTTCATGGACATCGCCAACCACGCCGACCCGCAAAAGCTCGCCTGGGTGGTCGGCATATTGCTCGTTTTCGCCGTCACCATGCTGCTTCTGGCCATCGCCGACCGCGTCAGCGCGGGGCCTGGCATGAAGGGGCATTAGAGCGCTTTCCGACCGAATGGATCATTCGGTCGAAAAGAAATCGTTCCAAATTCAAATGCTTGAGCATATTCTTATCGATCAGATTGATTCAATCTGATCGGAATATGCTCCAGCTCTCAGCCGGTCAAACGCCGGACCCGTCGAACGCGGCGAGGGCGCGGGCCGCGTTCGATCCCGTCAATCCTTCAGCCCGCCAATATGCTTCTGGCTGTAAAGCTGCACGCCGACCTGACGGATCAGCTCCTGCTGGGTTTCGAGGAAATCAATATGATGCTCCTCATCTATAAGAAGCTCGTCGTATAGCTCTTTCGTCACGCGGTCATGCACGGTGATCGCGTATTCCGCCGCCTCCGTATAGAGCGCGCGGGCGGCGAGTTCCGCGGCGAGATCGCAGGACAGGATCTCCTCGACGGTCTGTCCGATACGCAGCGGGTCGAGCACCTGCAGATTGGGGAAGCCTTCAAGGAACAGGATGCGCGCCGTGATTTTGTCGGCGTGCTGCATTTCCTCGATCAACTCCTCGCGCCATTTCTTGGCGAGTTCCTTGAAGCCCCAATTGTCGAGGATGCGGAAATGAAGCCAATATTGATTGATCGCCGTCAGCTCGCTGCGCAGGCTCCGATTGAGATAGTCGATTACCCTGTCGTCACCCTTCATTGCGGCGAACTCCTGAAGTAGCGGCCTGGATCAGACGCGAAGCCGAAAGCGACGCCGTCGAATCGATGGGCGCGACGACGGCTAGTCTATTAGATTATTGGCAGTTGGCGCAGGCCTCAAGCGATTTGATTCACGCTGCGACCGCAAGGAAGCGGCGATGACCGAAGACTTAAACGCTGGCGGCGAGAACCGACGCCATCTCAAAAGGCGTGAGGCGACTTCCTTCGCGGGACCGGTCGCCGGACGGCACGGGCGGGAGCGGGCGTTCAGGCGCGCCAAGCGTCTCGTCGATGATCTCGCGCACCGTGACGGCGCATCGTCCGCAACACGGGACGCATCCGAGACATTTGTAGACGGCGCTGGGCGTCCGCGGGCGAGGCTTGCCATGCGCCGGGGTGAGCGCCGCTCTAATCATCGTATCGGACACGACATTGCACGAGCATACGATCATCGGGCACCGGAAACTTGACGCCGTTCAGGCTTTAGAGCGCTTTCCGACCGATTGGATCATTCGGTCGAAAAGAAATCGCTCCAAATTCAAATGCGTGAGCATATTCTTATCGATCAGATTGATTCAATCTGATCGGAATATGCTCCAGGGAGTAAAGCCACCTATAAATATCGCATCGGCCGCCGCCACACAACGAATTATCGCAGTCTAGATTGACTCTACAAAGACAAACTCGTCCGGGCGCAGTTTAAAACCATTTGAAATTACTCTTGCCGCCTTCTGAAACGGCGCGGCGCGCGCCCGCCCGGCCCGCGCTCAGGCCTTGCGCTTTCGCGTCAGAAGCACCCTGACGAGCTTGTCCTGTCCGGTGACGCGGTCGATCTCCGTGAACGCGAAGAACGGAATCAGGACGAAAAACATGATGACGCCGATCGAAATGATCACGGTCAGGCTGCCGCCGCCAAGTTCGTCGAGGCTCTGGGCGACATCCTTGCCATGGAAATGGCCGAGAACGACTTCCTCGACAATGTCGAAAAGCACCATGACGAAAGAAAAACTCGCCGCCTTGAACAGGATGGAGAAGATCAGGCGATCGAAATGAAAGCGCGCGCCAACGCGAAAATCGTCGGCGAGCAGCATGACTTTGGCCATGATCAGCGCATTGAAGCAGGCAAAGCCAAGTCTTGGGACGAGATGCCCGGGCTGGAAGATGATCGCCTTATGCAGGGAGAAAAGACCGAACAGGATCCAGAGATAGATGAAATAGGCGAAAAATTTTTCGGCTTCGTGACGGATTTTAGACTTCAGCGAAGCGTTCGGCGCATCGACCATGATTTGATCCCGGATTCAAGCTGCGCAAATCGGCGTAAGGCCGAAATGGCGACGTGCGCGCGCAACCCGCCGGCCCCGCGCGCCCGCCTGTTCCAGCATCACATAAAAATGGCGCGTGGCAACGCCCAAGTTGCGATCCCGCAGGCGGCAAGCCGCGCCGGAGCCGCTGCTATTTCGCGCCGAGAAGCTCGACGTCGAAGATCAGCGTCGCGTTCGGCGGAATGACGCCGCCGGCGCCGCGCGCGCCATAGCCGAGTTCGGGCGGAATGATCAGCGTGCGCTTGCCGCCCGGCTTCATGCCGGCGACGCCCTCGTCCCATCCCTTGATGACGTCGCCATTGCCGAGGGCGAAGGCGAAAGGCTGGCCATGATCGCGCGAACTGTCGAATTTGGCGCCTTTTTTACCGTCGACATAGAGCCAGCCGGTGTAGTGGACCGTCACGGTCTGCCCGGGCTGCGCCGGCGCGCCCTTGCCTTCGACCGCATCATTGATGCGCAGGCCGCTTGGCGTCGTGACCTCGGCGGCGGCGAGAGGCGCCGGCTGCGCGAGCGGCGTCGCGAGCCCGGCCAGAACGGCTGCGCAAAAAAGACGGGAAGAAGACATGGGACCTCATGATGCAGGCAATCCTGAGAAGAGCCTTTAGAGCATGACCGCTGCAAATTTCAAGTAGCCTCGCGCCACGGCTTGCGGCGCGCGCAAAATGGGGCCGGGGAACCTGTAATCCCCTCAAGCGGGGGTCGTCTGCGGCTCCTCAACATCGCGCAACCTCGCGATGCGGACGCCGCGCTCTTTCAGATCGCGCAGTTTCAGATACATCATCCCGGTCATCAGCGCGTCGTTGAACGCGTCGTGCTGATCCAGCGCGGGCAGATCGAGATCGTTCAAAATCGCGCGGAACGACAGGTCGATCACAGATCTTGGCGGCGCGTCGCCGTATTTCCGTTCGAAATAAAGCTTCGATACTTCGATCATCGGATTCGGCAGTTCGATGCCGAGAAACCCGCGCAGATATTTATTGACCATGCCGACGTCGAACTCGAGATAATATCCGACCAACGGCCGGCCGCCGATAAACGCGAGAAAACGCGGGATCACAGTCTCGATCGCCGCGCCGATTTCGACGTCGGACTCGCGCAGAAGGTGCACCTTGATGGACTCGGCGCGCATCGCAGCCCGCGGCCGCACCACGGCCTCGAAGCGCTCGCTGGTCAGGATGCGGTCGCCCTTGATGCGGATCGCGGCGATGCTGCAGATGTCGTCGCGGCGCCAGTCGAGCCCTGTTGTCTCGCAATCGATGGCGACAGCCTCGCCAGGCGGCCCGGGCGCGAACAAAAACCGGTAGGCCGGATCCTTTAGGCTAGCCCTGTGCACCAGTCGCTTCAGAGTGCGTGGGATCATGGTTAGAACCGGCCCAGATTGAAGTGGTTGCGGATGACGTCGCGGAACTGCTTCACGACGCGGAACGCGTCGCGCAGCAGATCGCGCTGCATGCTCGAAAGCTCGGCCGGACGCACCAGCGCGCTGGCCGCGGCAAGTTGCGCATCGAGCCGCAGGGTCATCAGGAAATAAAGCGCCTGCGTGAGTTCGTGGCCGAAATCGCGGCTCAGCGCGCCGAGATCGACGAGCTTCTGAATGCGCGCCGCCGTCGATGTTTCGAGCAGACCGCGCTCGATCGCGAGCGTGCGAACGCCATGCACGATGGGGAAAATCCCTCCCTTCTTCAGATCGACGGCATCGCCCCGTCCATCAATCGTCAGCAGGTTGTTAAAGAAACCGATCGGCGTCGGAAACGTCTCGACGGCGCGCGCGAAATGGGCGAGATAGGCGTTGTTATCGCGCGTCGCCTCGATCAATTCTTGCTTCGCCCTCGCGAGCAGTGCGGCGTCGCCGGAGACAGCGACCGCGTCGTAGAAGATCGCGACATTGAGATGCGCGTTCTCGTCGGGTAGCTGCGCCCAGCGACGGAAATCGGCGAGATAGTCGTCGAGCGGCCTCGACCATAATGGATTGCGCACCATGACGTCGCCGATGCAGTGTGCGAAGCCGAAGTCGTCGAGCGCCGCAGTGAACGCCACTCGGAATTTTTCGAGCAGAGCCGCGTCGACGGGGGCGTCGAGGATCAGAGCGTTGTCCTGGTCGGTGCGCACCGTCTGCTCGCCGCGGCCCTCGCTGCCCATCACGATGAGGCAGCCGCCGCGGATCTCCGGCGGCGCCAGCAGGTCGAAGGTGCGCCCGATAAGACGGCGGTTCAAGTTCGAGACGATCTCGGCGACGGCCTCGACCTTTACGCCCTGACGGCGCAGCAGCCGCACCTGGCCGCCGATCTCGCGGGCGGCGATCGAAAGGTCGCCGAGCGTGCAGGCGCGGTCGATCCGGCTCGCCACCAGCTGAGCGTTGCCGGTGACGAAACTGATCAACTCGACGTCTTCGAGGAAGCCGACGTAGGTCTCGCCGTTGCGCACCGCGACCCGGCGCTTGTTGGTCTTGGTCATCACGATCAGCGCGGCGTAGACGAAATCGTCGGCCGCGACGGAAACCACGTCGAAATGGGTTAGCGGCTTCACCGGCGCGGTGATTGGCATCCGGTTCAATATGACGGCCTTCGAAAGATTTATGCCGGTGATGACGCCGATGCGGTCGCCGTCGCGCACGAAGAGCGCGTCGGTATTGACCTCACGCATGCGATGTCCAGCGGTCTCTATCGTATCGCCGGCGTCGATGTAGGCGGCCAGACGGAGGCTAATCTCCGACACCCGCGCGCGCATCGTCGCGCCGGCGGTTCGATCCTCCTCATCGCGCGCGATCGCCGCGAGCTTATGCGAGATTTCGAGGTAGAAAAACGCGCCGAAGCGCGGATTGTCGTTGATGAGGTCGAGCGCGGCCTTGCGCGGCAGGATGTAGCATAGGGTCTCTTCGCGCGCGCGGAATGTGTGTGCGCTCTGGCCCTGGACGAGCGCGCGGGCGTCGAAGCAATCCTTCCGGCCAAGAAGAGCGATGGTTTCGTCGCCGACGCGCTCTTCGACCGCGCCCTTGATGACGACGTAGAGCGCCTCCGCCGCGGCGCCCTCGGCGATGATGGATTCGCCGGGGCGGAAATAGCCGATGTCGACGGTGCGGCGGACCCGCTTGATCTCCTCGGGCGTGAGACGATCGAAGGGCGGGTTGTTCTCGTCGAATGCATTTGGCATCGTTGCTCGGGCCACTCCGTCTCGCCGGAGCGGGCCGCCCCCTCAGATCACGATGCTTTTGGATGTTTCCATCCAAAAGCATGAAGCGTGATCTGAAAATTGAGAGGAGATCAGGATCGACGCGAAAAACCGGGTTCCGTTTTTTCGCATCCCGCCTCAGTGCGCCGACGCCTTGGTCGCGCCGATGCCGGTCTGGCAGCGCACGAATTGCGCGTCGAAGCCGGCTTGATCCTCGGCGCCGCGCGCGCTGTGGTCGAGCAGGGAGAACAGCCAGATGCCGATGAAGGCGATCGCCATCGAGAACAGCGCCGGATTCTCGTAAGGGAACGGGCGCCGATCCCTTCGGATTGCCGAGCGTCACCTCCCACACCGCCGGCGAAAGCACGACCATGACCACAGCCGAGATGAGGCCGAGGAATCCGCCGATGAAGGCGCCCCGCGTGGTCAGGCCGCGCCAGTAGATCGACAGCAGCAGAACCGGAAAATTGCACGAGGCGGCGATGCAGAAGGCGAGGCCGACCATGAAGGCGACGTTCTGTTTTTCGAATACGATGCCGAGATAGATAGCGAGGACGCCAAGGAGGACGGTGGCGATCTTCGACACCCGCATCTCCTCGAGTTCATTGACGCGGCCGCGGCGGAAGACATTGGCGTAGAGATCATGGCTGATCGCCGACGCGCCGGCGAGCGCCAGCCCCGAGACGACGGCGAGGATGGTGGCGAATGCGACGGCGGAAATGAAGCCGAGGAAGAGATCGCCGCCGACGGCGTCAGCAAGATGGATCGCCGCCATGTTCGAGCCGCCCTTAATCGCCGCGATCGGTCCTTTGGTTGCGGCGATCGCAGCGTCGAGGAACTGCGGGTTGGTCGAAACGAGGCAGATGGCGCCGAAGCCGATGATGAAGGTGAGGATATAGAAATAGCCGATGAAGCCGGTGGCGACGAACACCGATTTGCGCGCGGCCTTGGCGTCGGCCACGGTGAAGAAGCGCATGAGGATATGCGGCAGCCCGGCCGTGCCGAAGATCAGCGCCAATCCCAGAGAGATCGCGGAGATCGGATTGGAGACGAGCGTGCCGGGCGCCATGATGGCGAGATGCTTCGGATGGACCTCAACCGCCTTGGCGAAAAGCGCTTCCGGGTTGAAGCCAAATCTCCACAACACCGCCAGAGCCATGAAGGTCGCGCCGGACAGCAAAAGGACGGCCTTGATGATCTGCACCCATGTGGTCGCGAGCATGCCGCCGAAAGTGACGTAAATGATCATCAGTATGCCGACGATGACCACAGCCATCCAGTAGTCGAGCCCGAACAGGATCTGGATCAGCTTGCCGGCGCCGACCATCTGGGCGATCAGATAGAAGGACACGGTGACGAGCGAGCCGCAGGCCGAGAGGATGCGAATCGGCGTCTGGCCGAGGCGAAACGAGGCGACGTCGGCGAAAGTGTATTTGCCGAGGTTGCGCAGCGGCTCGGCGATCAGGAAGGTGACGATCGGCCAGCCGACGAGAAAGCCGACCGAATAGATCAACCCGTCAAAGCCGGAAAGATAGACGAGGCCGGAGATGCCGAGGAACGAGGCGGCCGACATATAGTCGCCGGCGATCGCGATGCCGTTCTGGAATCCGGTGATGCCGCCGCCGGCCGAATAGAACTGCGCCGCCGATTTCGTCCGTTTGGCCGCCCAATAGGTGATGCCAAGCGTCAGGCATACGAACAGGACAAACATCAAGATGGCGTGCCAGTTGGTCGCCTGTTGCGCGCCGCCCTCGACTGCTCCCGCCGCGCGGGCGATGCACGGGAATTGCGGCGAGAAGAACGATTGCGAGTAGAGTGACGAGACGGCGCATCAACGGGACTCCTCGACGATATCGCGGGTAAGGCTGTCATAGGTCGCGTTGGCGCGGACAACATAGATGCCGACGAGAACGAAGGCCGACACGATCACCGCGAGGCCGATCGGAATGCCGATGGTCATGACGCCGGAGCCAATGGGCGTGCCAAGAAACTTCGGCGCATAGGCGATGAGAAGAATGAACCCGAAATAGATGATCAGCGTAATCGCCGCCAGCGTCCAGCCGAGGACCGAACGCTGCCGCACAAGCTCGCGGTATTTGGGGTTTTGCTGGATGGATTCATAACTCTGCGCCGCCATTGGCGTTTCCCTCCCTGATTCGGCGTCCCGATCCGGGCGCCGGCTTATCATTCTTAAGCGTCTACCTTGCGCCAATGAAAGGCGTTTCACAATTCTGTTTGCGAGGCAAGGCTGCGATCCCGGCGTTTCGCCGACAGCGACGCCGCGCTCCCCTCGCGTCGTGGGATTGTCGCGGCAGTTGTCATAGGGTCACGCAACAGCGTCGGAAGACGAAGAATTGACGAAAAAATGTGGGCGATCACAACCGCTGGCGACGGTCGTGACGGCGCGGCGCGATAAGAACCGAATCCGCCCCGCGGCATTGATCTAAATCACTGAATCATCCGGGATTTGACGGACATCCGGGTTAGCGGAGCGTTCGGACGAGAACCCAAAAGAGGAGCTGCGCATGGCCTATGAGCTTTACTATTGGCCGGGCATCCAGGGCCGCGGCGAATTCGTCCGGCTCGCCCTTGAAGAGGCCGGCGCCGATTATGTCGACGTCGCCCGCAAGCCCAAAGGGATGGAGTCCATGCTGGCGTTGCTGGAGGGCGAGGAGATTTTGCGCCCGCCCTTTGCGCCGCCCTTCCTCAAGGATGGCGACGCGCTGATCGGGCAGACGGCCGCGATCCTTTTCCATCTCGGGCGACGCCTCGGCCTTGCGCCGCGCGATGAGGCCGGGCGGCTGTGGACGCATCAGATCCAGCTGACCATCGCCGACGCCGTCTCCGAGGCGCATGACGTGCACCACCCGGTCAGCGGCTCCCTCTATTATGAAGACCAGAAGCCGGAGGCGCTGCGCGTCGCTAAAGCCTTTCGCGAAGAGCGGATACCAAAATTCCTGGCCTGGTTCGAGGCGATCCTTGCGCGCAACCCGAGGGGAAGCCGCCACCTCGTCGGCGCGCGGGTGAGCTACGCCGACCTCTCGCTGTTCCAGCTCATCGACGGCCTCGCCTATGCGTTTCCCTTGAGCATGAAACGCGCGCTCAAAGCGGCGCCGCTGGCGGCGGCGTTGCACGCGGCTGTGGCGCAGCGTCCCCGCATTCGCGCCTATCTGGCGAGCGACCGGCGCATTCCCTTCAACGAAAGCGGCATTTTCCGTCACTATCCCGAACTCGATGGATAGAGCTTTCTCCGACCGGTCCTTGAACTATTCACCCGCCGTCAGTATGAAAACCTCCTCACCCTGGAGCGCGCCGGCCGATGCGCCGCCTGCGCCGCTCCGGTCGCAACCGCGCGGATGGCCTTGACGCAGGTCGCCAAAGATTCCGGCGAAAGAAACTTCATGTTTGAAAGCGTCACCGCGATCGCCCCCGCCCGGCTTCACCTCGGGTTTCTCGACCTCAATGGCGGGCTCGGCCGGCGTTTCGGCAGCATCGGGCTCGCGATCGACCATCCCGTCACGCGCCTTTCCATCGCGCGCGCGCCCGCGCCTTTCGTCGAAGGCGCCGAGGCCCGGCGCGCGGCGGCCTATCTCGAAACCCTGACGCAGCGCCTTGGCCTCGCGGGGACCTATGGCGTCACCATTCACGAAGCGATCCCCGATCACGTCGGCCTTGGCTCGGGAACGCAGCTCGCCCTGGCGCTCGCCAGCGCCCTGCGGCTGCTCGAAGGCCTCGCGCCCGACGTGCCGGCGGATGCGCTCGCGCTTCAACGCAGCCAGCGCTCCGGCATCGGCGCGGGTCTCTTCGAGCGCGGCGGCGTCATCGTCGATGGCGGCCGGGCGGAGGGAACCGTGACGCCTCCGGTCATCGCGCGCCTCGAATTCCCCGCCGCCTGGCGCGTCCTGCTCGTGCTCGATTCGCGCCTCAAGGGCCTGCATGGCGCGCAGGAGACGGAATCTTTCGCCGCGCTCGGGCCGTTCGACGCCGCCGGCGCCGCCGAAATCTGCCGGCTGGTGCTGATCAAGGCGCTGCCCGCCCTCGCGGAAGCCGACCTCGAATCCTTCGGCGGCGCGATCGAACGAATTCAGGAGATCGTCGGCGCCTATTTCGCGCCCGCGCAAGGTGGCGCTGCGCAAACTAGCGCCGCGGTGGCCGAAATGCTCGGCGCCCTTCGGCGTCATGGCGCCAAGGGAATCGGGCAATCCTCCTGGGGACCGACCGGCTTCGCCTTCGCCGCCGACGAGGGCGAGGCGCAACGCCTTCGCGAACTGATGCGCGGCGAAGCCGCGGCTCTTGGAGTGGACATCGCGATCTGCAAGGGACTAAATCGCGGCGCGCTGGTCAAGGGCCACACGTCCGCAGCTCGATAGTCGGGCGGCTCATTAATTAAGGGAGAAATGCGTGGCCAAGAATATTCTGCACATGTTCAGTCCGCTCAAGCACATGAGCCCGTTCGACGTGAATATGGCGCTCGACGCCGGCTATGATTCGATCACGCCCTATATTTTCGTGACGCTCGACGACATCACCCCGTTGGTCCAGGACGCGATGTTTTCGCGTTCGCCGAAGGACGCCGTCCGCACCGGCGTGTTCATCGGCGGCAAGGACGCTGGCCTCGCCCTCGACATGATGGAGCGCTTCCGCGCGACGCTTCTGAAGCCCTTCGAGATTTCCGCCTTCGCCGATCCGGCGGGCTCCTTCACGACAGCCGCCGCCATGGTCGCCTGCGTCGAGAAGCTGCTGAAAAAGAAAAAGGACAAGAGCCTCGCCAAGACCAAGATCCTGATCTTTGGCGCGACCGGCGTCGTCGGCTACGCCGCCGCCGTCATCGCGGCGCTTGAGGGCGCGAATGTGACTCTGGCCGGGCATGACGGACCGGAGCGCGTGCAGGAAAAGGCCGAGGACATCAAGCGGCGCTTCAACGTCGACGTCATCGCCCTCGACACCAGCTCTGAAGAAAAGAAGGTCGCGGCGCTCGCCGGCGTCGAGGTCATCCTCTGCGCCGCCGCCGCCGGCGTGCAGGTCCTCCCCAAACAGATGCCTCGTCGCGGCGAAATCCCTTCTCGTCGCCGCCGACGTCAACGCCGTGCCGCCAGCCGGCATCGAGGGCCTCGCCCTGCATGACAAGGGCGCGGAACTCGAGGGCGGCGCGCTTGGCATCGGGCCGCTCGCCATCGGCGACATCAAATACAAGACCGAATCCGGCCTGTTCCAGCGCATGGCCGCCTCAAACAAGCCGCTCTGCCTCGATTTCCGCGACGCCTTCGTGCTGGCGCGGGAGCTTGTCTGAGACAAAAACGCCCCGGAGCGGCGCCGCGGTCCTGATCGCGAGCGCCTCCGGCCGCGCCTTCGCCGCAGCCGCGCGCCGCGCCGGATACGCGCCCCTCGTCGCGGATTTCTTCGACGATTCGGACACGCGCGACCTTTGCGCCGCGAACTGTCGCGCCGGCGATCCCGACACGGGATTTGACGCTCAATCGCTGATCGCGGCGCTGGATCAGCTGGCGGAGGGACGCGAGCCGATCGGCCTCGCCTATGGTACTGGCTTCGAAGATCGTACTGACCTATTGGATGAAGTCGCCAGCCGCTGGCCCCTGATAGGCAATCCCGCCGATGTCGTGCGCCGCGTGAAAGACCCCCGCCTCCTCGACGAACTCTGCCGATCCCTGCGCGTTCCCCATCCCGAAATCAGCTTCACGCCGCCGCCCGACGCCGCGGGCTGGCTGGTCAAAAGCGTCGGCGGCGCGGGCGGCTCCCATGTCGCCCCGGCCGACGCCTGGCGCGCTGGCGGGCGAAAACATCTATTTCCAGCGCGTCGCGCCGGGCGAACCGGTCTCGATCCTCTGCCTTTGCGATGGAACGGCGGCGCAGGCGCTCGGCTCCAGCCGGCAATGGGCGTCGCCGACGCCGCAGGAGCCTTTCCGCTTCGGCGGCTGCGTCCGCCCCGCCGGTCTGCCCGCGCGCATGGAGGCGCGGCTGACGGCAAGCCGCCAAATACCCTCGCCGCCGCCGCCGGCCTCGTCGGCCTCAACAGTTTCGATTTTCTCGTCGCGGGCGAGGCTTTCGTCCTCATCGAGATCAATCCGCGCCCCGGCGCAACCCTCGATATTTTCGAGGATCGCGACGGCCTCCTTTTTCAGGCTCATGTCGACGCCTGCCGCGGCATTTCGCCCTCCGCCCCGCTTGAATTTACCGGCGCGGCGGCGACGCAAATCGTCTATGCGCGGCGGGAAATCGGCGCCTTACCCGCCTTCGACTGGCCGGAGTGGACGGCGGACCGGCCGAGCCCGGGCGGCGCCCTGCGCTTGTATGATCCGCTCTGTACCATTAAAGCCTGCGCTGCGGACCCTGCCGACGCGCGCGCGCGCGTCGCGGAACGGACCGCCTGTCTTCTGGACAGCATCGACAATTACGGGGAGCGAGACATTGAGCGAGACGGCGCTGAGCATCAATACGCTGACGGGACATCTCGTTGACCGCCTCATCGCCGACGCGGCGAAACTGCGCGTTTCCGTCTCGAAGGGCGCGCGGGGCGAAACCATCATCGACGCCGGCAAGGGCGCGCGCGGCGGCATCGAGGCGGGCTTGCGCATCGCCGAAATCTGCCTCGGCGGCCTCGGGACCGTACAACTCAGCCCGACCGGCTCCAATCCCAGATGGCCATTCGAGATATCCGTACGCACCACCGATCCGGTGATCGCCTGCCTCGCCAGCCAATATGCCGGCTGGGCGCTGTCGCATGGCGAGGGCAAGGGCTCCTTCTTCGCGCTTGGCTCGGGACCGGCGCGCGCGCTCGCGCAGAAAGAGCCGCTGTTCCATGATCTCGGCTATCATGATCGCGCCCACCGGGCGACGCTCGTCCTCGAGGGCGACCGCGCGCCGCCGCCGGAAATCACCGACAAGGTCGCCGCGGCCTGCGGCGTCAAGCCCGAGAACGTCGCCTTCATCTTCGCGCCGACGCAGAGCCTCGCCGGCAGCGTCCAGGTCGTCGCGCGCGTGCTCGAAGTCGCGCTGCACAAGGCGCATGAGCTGAAATTTCCGCTGGAGCGCATCGTCGACGGCCTCGGCGCCGCGCCGCTGTCGCCGCCCCACCCCAATTTCGTCGAGGCGATGGGCCGCACCAATGACGCGATCATCTACGCCGGGCTGACGCATCTCTTCGTCACCGGCCCCGCGGACGACGCCAAAGCTTTGGCGGAGCAATTGCCGAGCAGCTCGTCGCGCGATTACGGCCGGCCCTTCGCGGAAATCTTCAAGGCCTGCAAGGGCGATTTCTACGCGATCGACCCGATGCTGTTCAGCCCGGCGCAGGCGATCGTGACGGCGGTCGAGACGGGCGAGACGTTCCGCGCCGGAAAGATCGACGACGCCCTGCTCGACGCCTGCTTCGGATAGGCGAAGCCGAATGGCCGCGCCGAAAATCGCCCTCGCGGTCGATCTTTACGACTGGCACGCGCGGGATCTTCGCGCGGCCTTTTCCCGCGCGGGCGCGATCGCGACGCCGATCCGCCTCGCCAATTGCGCCTTCGACACCACCCGCCCGAGCGGCCTCCTCATGCCTGGCTTCGGCGCCGATCTGCCCGACGCCGTTTTTGTGCGCGCCATCGGCTCCGGCACATTCGAGGCGGTGACGCTGCGCCTCGACGTGCTGCACGGGCTCGCCGGCATCGGCGTCCCTGTCGTCAATTCGGCCCGCGCCGTCGAAATCTGCGTCGACAAGGCGGCGACCAGTTTCGCCCTCGCCCGCGCCGGCCTGCCGACGCCGCCAACCTGGACCGTGCAATCGCTTGAAGCGGCGCGCAAAATCGTCCGGCGCGAGGCCGCGCGAGGCCCGCTCGTGCTGAAGCCGCTCTTCGGCGCGCAGGGGTTCGGCCTCAAACTCATCGCGCGCGAGGAGGATCTGCCTGAACTCTGGGAGGTTTCGGGCGCCTATTATCTGCAGCGCTTTGTCGGGCGCGAGGACAATGGCTACGCCGACATGCGCTTCTTCGTCTCGGGCGGCGAAGTCATCGCGGCGATGACGCGCCGCTCGGCGCATTGGATCACCAATGTCAAACTCGGCGCGCGGCCGGAATGGCTCGACCCCACCCCTTCGATGGTCGACCTGGCGCTTCGCGCCGCCGCAGCCGCTGGCGCGGATTTCGCCGGCGTCGACATGATCTACGACGCGAGCGGCGCCCCGTTGATCCTCGAGGTCAACAGCATGCCGGGCTGGCGCGGCCTGCAGAAAGTGGCGCCCTTTTCAATCGCGGACCGGCTCGCGCGCGATTTTCTGGCGCGCATCGGCGCACCGGCAAAGGGCGCGATGGCCGCCGCCGTATCCGCGGAATGAACCCCATCCCGCAAAGCGCCATCACGGACGCCTTCATCGCCGCCTGCCGCGGCGAACTGGACGCGCCCAAACCCGGCAATGTCCATGTCTTCGCCGACGGACACGGCATGACGGTCGATCATTTCCTGCGCAGCGCGGAAGTCGCCGCGCGGCCTCTCTGCCAACATGGCGCAAAAGTCGGCGCCCGCATTTTCGGCGCCGTGGAGGCGACCTCGGCCAGCGTCGGGCAAAACACCAATCTCGGCATTGTTCTCCTCTGCGCGCCGCTCGCCGCCGCGGCCGAGGCCGCGGGTGCGCTCGGCGGCGATTTGCGCCAATCGCTCAAAGCCACGCTCGCCGGCCTCACCCGCGCGGACGCCGAGGCCGCCTTTGCGGCCATCGTCCTCGCCAATCCGGCGGGACTCGGCGCCGCCGCGCGCCACGACGTGCGCGAGGGCGCGGAAGCCACCCTCATCGGGGCGATGCGCGAGGCCGCCGGGCGCGACCGCATAGCCTATCAATATGCGAGCGATTACGCCGACGTGTTCGGCCTCGGCTTCGAATCGCTGGACAGGGCCGCCGGCCGGGGCTGGCTCGCGCCCTGGCCGGCGGTTTGCGTCGATCTCGCCTATCTCGCCGCATTTCCCGACAGCCATGTCGCGCGCAAGCACGGCGCCGCAGCCGCCGAGGCGCTCCAGACGGCGGCGGCTGGCGTTCGCGACAGTTTTATGTCAAAGGACGAAGCGGCGGACGGCCTCGCCGATCTGCTCGATTTCGACCGCCGCCTGAAGGCGGACGGGCTCAACCCGGGAACCAGCGCCGACCTCACCGTCGCAACGCTGTTCGCCGATCACCTAACTCGTATCTTGATCCAGCGCGGCAATAATGGTTGAGTGCGCGCGAGCGGACCAGTGCCGCTTCTATCCGGCTAACCGGCCCGGCGAAAAGATGGGCGCTGCCAACAAGGATCGAACCTTCAACTCCGTCAGCTTCGTCGATAGTTGTCTGCGAAGATTTTTTCTCATGGGAGGACCTGCTACGTGACCAAGATCAATAAACTGCTTGTCGGCAAATCGCTCGTCGGCGAAGGAAACGAAGTCGCTCATATCGACCTCCTGATCGGACCGCGCGGCAGCGCCGCCGAGGCGGCCTTCGCCAATGCGCTCACGAATAACAAGGACGGCTTCACCACCCTGCTCGCGGTTGTGGCGCCGAACCTTCTCGTCAAGCCGGCGACCGTCCTTTTCAACAAGGTGACGATCAAGAACGCCACGCAGGCCGTCCAGATGTTCGGACCGGCGCAGCGCGGCGTCGCCAAGGCCGTCGCCGACAGCGTCGCTGATGGCATCATCCCGATCGCCGAAGCTGACGACATCTTCATCTCCGTCGGCGTCTTCATCCATTGGGAAGCCAAGGACGACCAGAAGATCCAGGATTATAACTATCAGGCGACCAAGGAAGCGATCGCGCGCGCCATCAACGGCGAGCCGACCCCGCAGACCGTCGTCGCCCAGCGCAATACCGCGAAGCACCCCTTCGCGCCGAACTAAGCGTCCGCACGGAAAGACAGATCAAAGGGGGCTTCGGCCCCCTTTTTTTGCGCGGATTCACGCCGCCGCGGCTTTGACGTCCGCGCCGGTCAACCGCCCGTCATGCAGCGCGGAGGCGACGAGCGCGCCCTTGACCCCGGCCCGCGCCAGCGCCGCGAGATCATCCGGCCCGCGTACGCCCCCGGCCGCGTAAAGCGCCGCGCCGTCCGGCCGCCGCAATGAGGCGAGGCGCTCGAAATCCGGCCCCGCATCGGCCCCGACCCGGCCGAGCGTCATGACGATCGCCCGCGCCGGCCAGAGCCGCGGCGCCGCCAGAATGGCCGGATCCCCCAGAAAACGCTCGCCGGCGAAATCGAGCGAGAGAACCACGTGTTCTTCGCCGCGCAGCGCCGCGAGCGTCGCTGCGTCTTTCAAGGACTCGCTGCCGAGGACGAGCGCATCCCGCTCATGTTGCGCCAGCCAGGAACGCGCGGCATCCACCTCCGTGACGCCCGCATCGACCCAGAAGGTCACCGCCGGGAAAGCCTCGCCGAGCGCGCGCAAGACCGCGCCATGATCGCCGCGCCGCTCGATGGCGTCGAGATCGGCGGCGTAGATCGTGCGAAAGGGATAGAGCGCCAGCAGGCCCGCGACGATGTCGAGAGGCGCGCTGGTCGCAGCGAGCGGCGTCTCGATTGGCGCATAGGTCTCGCGCCGGCCAAAACGCGCCCGCACCACCGCGCCGCCTTTAAGGTCGATCACCGGAATGACGTCCATTCAAGCTCCCCTGTCGCCGCGCCAGATGATATGCCAGACACGCTCTTCACACGCCAGACAGACGACCAACATGCAACATATCATCGGCTGGGACATTGGCGGCGCGCATCTCAAGGCCGCGCGGGTCGAGAACGGAATCATCGTCGCCGCCGCGCAGATCGCCTGCCCGCTATGGCTCGGCCTCAATGAACTCGACCGCGCCTTCGCCGAGGCGGCTGAACAAATCGGCCGCGCCGATCTCAACGCCGTCACCATGACCGGCGAACTCTCCGACGCCTTCACAAGCCGCGCGGAAGGCGTCGCCGGCGTCGCGGCGATCGCCGAACGCCTGCTCACCCCCGGCAAGGCGCTGTTCTACGCCGCCCGCGCCGGCTTCGTCGAAGGCGCTTCGGCGCGCGAGCACGCAAAAGACATCGGTTCAGTCAACTGGCACGCCAGCGCCGCGCTGGTCGGCGCGCGGGCAAGCGAGGCGCTGTTCATCGACATGGGCTCGACGACAACCGACATCATCCCCGTCGCCAAAGGCCTTCCGGCGAGCTGCGGCTATGACGACGCCGGGCGTCTCGCCCATGGCGAACTCGTCTACACCGGCCTCGTGCGCACCTTCCTTATGGCGGGCCCGAAACACGTTCCTTTCGGCGGGCAATGGACGACGCTGATGAATGAATGGGTCGCCGACATGGCCGACGTCCATCGCATCCTCGGACAATTGCCGGAGGGCGCCGACATGATGGACACGGCCGACGGCCGCGAGAAGACGGTCGGCGCCTCCATGGCCCGGCTCGCACGCATGATCGGCCGCGACGCCGAGGACGCTGGTGAGGCCGGCTGGACGCGGCTCGCGCAATTCTTCGCCGAGGCGCAATTGCGCGAGATCGCCGACGCCGCCGCTCTCGTCCTCTCGCGCGGGCTGATCGCTGCTAACGCGCCGATCGTTGGCGCCGGGGTCGGACGCGGCGAGATCGCTCGGCTAGCGGTGCGTATCGGGCGCCGCTTCATCGCCTTCGACGATCTGATCGAGGCGCTGCCGTCCGCGCGCGCCAAAGCCGCCGACTGCGCCGCCGCCGCCGCCGTCGCGCTCGTCGCCGCGCATCATTTCAAATCATAGAACTTGTCCCGCGCCTCGATCAGCCAGTCCCACGCCTCGCGCTCGGCCGGCCCGGCCGTCTTGT
Organism: uncultured Alphaproteobacteria bacterium; assembly: GCA_963767805.1. Lineage (GTDB taxonomy): Bacteria > Pseudomonadota > Alphaproteobacteria > Rhizobiales > Beijerinckiaceae > Methylocapsa. Next base: position 55,017 of record CAVYFP010000023.1, read on the forward strand.
CGATCGCAATCTTGAGGTAGGCGATCTCCGCGTCGATCTTTTCGCGTGGCAGAAGCCGGAGCCGCGTGATCAGGATCGCGCCTTCGAGCACGGCGTTGGCCGCGCGGTTCAGCCCCTGAAAAGGCGCATGAGTTTGCGAGCGCTCGATCCTGCAATGGAAGCGCGGCCGCTCCTTGTGTTCCTCGACCTCGACGACGCGCAGCTCGGCATGGGCGAGCGCGGCTGTCAGGCGCGGCGGCCAGCCGCTGGCGCCAAGCTCCAGCGGCCAGTCGCGCCGTCCGGTGACGAGCCCGGCAAAGACGCGCGCATCGTCGATATAATTCACCACCGCGAAGGGGACGCTGACGAGATTATCCAGCGTCGTCGAGGGCCGGAACGGCGCGATGATCCAGCCGCCGCGCGCCTCGATGATGCCAAGCGGCGCGATATGCGGGTCGCCCCGCTCATTGATCGTGGTGACGACGACTTCACGGATCATTGGCGTTTTTCTCTTTCGGCCGCAGCGTGTGTCCGGCCGCGCGCAGGCGGTCGCGCTCTTCTTCGGGCTGGTCCGCGCCGACGCCCCAGTTCAGCCCTTCATCCTGGGCGTAGCGCTTGCCGAGCGCAAACGCGATCTCGGCCTTGGCGAGTTCCGCACCGAGATAGAAGCCATGCGCGCCATCGGCCTCGACGCCAAGTTTCGGAAACAGCGAAAAAGCGTCGCCCGCGATATGATGGCCGTCGCGATTGAAGACATGGATGCCATCCGCCGCCGTCAGAATGCGATAATTCAGATCGCGCACAGCCCCCGCCATCTCGGCGATCTCTTCCGGCGTCGAAGGATAGGGCGCCTTGTCGTGCAATTGCAAAAGCCCCGCGCCATAGCCCTTGGGCAATGCGCCATCGGCCTGCGCGGCGAACATCAGGCGGCGCGCGGCGTCATGCTCCTCAAGCGTTCGCCGCGTATGCGGGCTCACCTGCACAGTCAGCACGTTGCGGATTTTCAGCTCGGAGCAGATTCCGATCAGCGCGGCGGTGAGGCCGCCGGAATCGGCTTCGGTCAGCTCCGTGAGATTGCCCGTACCCATCATCATCTCGGCCTCGGGCAGGCGCCGGCGCGCCTCGGCGTAGCGCACGAGCGAGGCGGCGAAGCCGAAGTGAATGGGATCGAGGATCGGATCGATGATGAAGGGGAGCCCGCGTCGCGTCGCCGCCTCGGCCGCGCGCACGAGCGAGTCGAGTTCATGCACCGGCGATCCGACGAGGATCGGAATCGTCCCCGTGTCGGCGGCGATGTCGAGCGTTCCCTCATCAAGGCTCAGCAGAAAATCCGCGCCCGCCAGCGCGCCGCGCCGCAGTTCCTCATGATTGAAGGAATCGACGCTGACCTTGAGGCCCGCCGCTTTCAGCGCGCGCACGGAATCTTCGAGATGCGGAAAGGGCGTGTCAGGCAGGCAGCCGAGGTCGATCACATCGGCGCCCTTCCCGCGCAAAATCTCGGCCCGCGCCAGCAGCGCCTCAATAGGCAGCGCGGAGGCGTCGACGATCTCGGCGAAGATGCGGATGTCGAAGCGGGATAGATCGGGCGCCGCGCCGCCGCGCCCGAGATAGACGGGAAGATCGCTGATTTCGTCGGGTCCGCGCACGACGGGAACGCCAAGCTCATGCGTCAGCGTATCGAGATTGCCGCGAAAGCGGCCGGGCAAGATCACGCGATCAACGTCCAACGGTCGCGGCAGGCGGCGCAGCAGGATCGCCTCGGTCATCAAGGCGGCGACCTTGACGCCGATATTGCAGATCTCCCAGCCGAACGGCGTCTCGCCCAGCGAGCGCAGCAGCCGTTCAAGGCGCGGAAAAGCGAGATGGCCGGTGACGAAAAGAAGGCGCTCGCTCATGTCGGGATCAGCCTGTCGTGGCGCCGCGCCGGGCACGGATGATAAAGACGCAGCCTATACACGCGAAAAGAAGCAAAATCATTCATCGCGTCTTCGTCGCCGGACCTCTCAGGATTTCGCGGCCTTGCGATCGAACGCGCGGCGCGCCTCGTCCACGCGGCCGAGGTTTTCGGCAGCCCAAACCCAAACGCCACAGAATGCGGCGCCAGAACTCGTCCCCAAATCGGTCAGCTTATATTCCACCCTGGGCGGAACGACCGGATGCACGGTTCTTGTCACCAACCCGTCGCGCTCCATCTGGCGAAGCGTCTGCGTGAGCATTTTCTGGCTGATCCCGCCAACAAATTCACTGAGCCGCGTGAACCGCGTCTCGCCCTTTTCGGCGAGGATTTCAAGGATGAGCATCGTCCATTTATCGGCGACACGGCCGATAAGCTCGTTGACCAGGGTCTCGACCCGCGGATCGACCTCCTCCGGCGGCGTTTGCGCAATTTGCCTTTGCGCCGTCTCGATTTGCTCCGCCGTAAACTTCTTCATCGCACGCTCTCTATCAGGTAAGTATAGAACTTTTCGGTGCCTTCTTTCATTTGGGGAGTATAGGGATTATCTCGGGTTTCACCAATCGGGAGAAACAGGATGCGGGGTGAAACAGGATGAACGTCACGGGCAACACCATTTTGATCACGGGCGGCGCTTCGGGGATCGGGCGCGGCCTCGCTGAATCCTTTCACAAGCTCGGCAATCAGGTGATCATCTCGGGCCGGCGGCAGGGGGCATTGGACGAAGTCACGGCCGCCAATCCGGGCATGCAGTCGCTCCAACTCGACATTGGCGACAAGGCCGGCGTGGCGGCATTCGCCAAAGAGGTCGCCGCGCGTTACCCGAGCCTCAATGTTCTCATCAACAATGCCGGCGTCATGCAGCCTGAGGACATCGCAACGGCGCCCGGCTATCTCGACATCGCCGAGCAGACGATCAACACAAATCTGTTGGGACCGATACGGCTGACGGCGGCTTTGCTGCCGCATTTACGAGCGCAGCCGCGCGCCGCAATTCTGACGGTCTCATCCGGCCTGGCTTTCGTGCCGATGGCGGCGACGCCGACCTATTCGGCCACCAAGGCGGCGATCCACTCCTACTCGATGTCGCTGCGCCATCAGCTGCGCGGCACGGCGGTCGAGGTAATCGAAATCGCGCCGCCCTATGTCCAGACGCATCTCATGGGCGAGCAACAGGCGAGCGATCCCAACGCGATGCCGCTGGAGGACTTCATCGCCGAGGCGATGCAGATTCTTTCCAGCCAACCGGATATCGCCGAGGTCGTCGTGGGACGCTGCATTCCGTTACGGTTCGCAGCTGAAAACGGCAAGCTCGACGCCATGTTTCAGGCCGTCAACAGCATGAGCCATTAGATCGCGTTCGTGGATTAGAGCGTCATCGCCTGGAGATCGGAGTGCCCCACTCTCCGTCCTCCCGCGCTCCCCAGCATGGTTCGCCCGGCGCGGCCGTTTTGAGGAATGTAGGATTTCCGGTCCGCTTCGGCCCCGACAAACCGAGCGCCCAGCGGCGGCTTGGCCGCGTTTGCGGCATTCAGCTTGTCCCGCGCGTGTCACTGGAGCGGAATGATTTTCGGGTTTCGGGCAATTTGAGCATTGCCAAAATCAGTAAAAAGCGGCAACCTCGTCATGCGGCGTAATGCCGCTTCATCGCTATCATGCTGCGGAACACGCCATGAGCGAGCGACTTTCAATCGACGTAGCCAACACGGGACGCGGCGCGGCCCAGAGCTGGGATCCGGTCGTCCGCTCGATCTCCATTGAAGATATGGCCGAGGCGTTTGCGCAAGGTTTGCGCGATTTCCAAAGCGCGCCTGGCTTTGGCCTCGTCTTCGGCGCGGTCTTTGCTCTCGGGGGCGCCGCGATCGCAGCCTGCGCCCATGCGTTTGGCCTCACCTATTTGCTGTATCCGTTAATCATCGGATTCGCGATGATCGGCCCGTTCGCAGCCATTGGACTTTACGCCGTCAGCCGGTTGCGCGAAGCGGGCGCGCGCCCTTCCTGGCGCGCCGTGCTTGGAACGATCGCCTCTCATGGCGGCCAGGAACTGGGGTGGATGGCGTTCGTGACGCTCTTCATCTTCATGGCCTGGATATATGCGGCGCAGATGCTGGTGGCGCTGTTCTTCGGGTTGCGGTCGTTTTCGTCTCAGGCCGAGTTCTTCACCATGGTGACGACCACCCCGGACGGCCTGCTGTTCCTGCTGGTTGGCAACTTGATCGGAGCCGCGATCCTGTTCACGACCTTTTCCTTGACCATCGTATCGGTTCCCCTGTTGCTCGACCGGGATGTCGATTTCGTCACCGCGATGATCACCAGCTTGCGGGCTGTTGCGGCGAGCCCGGGCCCGATGCTCGGCTGGGCCGCGATGGTGTTCATCCTGCTTCTGGTCGCATCAGCGCCGGCGTTTCTCGGCCTGCTGGTCGCCGTGCCGGTCCTCGGCCACGCGACCTGGCGCCTCTACCGCAAGATCGTGGTCTTTCCGGAGAAATAGGCCCGGCGTGAAGCGTTTCGGACGTCGTCAGGCGTCGGAAAAACTCGCATATCCGCGGCCCGTGAAGCTGAGGCTTTATTTTAGGATAGATAGCTGACGGAGCGCCGTCACGGCGGTTTGGATTTTCGCCACGTCGAGGGATGAATAGCCAAAAACAAGCATGTCGTCGTTTGGCGCGTCATCGAAATCGAACGCCGCGCCGCTCGATAGCGCGTAAACGCCCACGCCAATTTCACGCGCCCTGAGCTGTATCTCCCGCGCTCTGGGGAAATCTTGCGGAAGCTGCCAGACGAGATGCAGTCCGCTTTCGGTTCCCGAAATCTTCGGTTCTTTGAAGTTGGCGTTGAGTGATGCGACGAGGCAGTCCCGCCGCGACATGTAGATCTGTCGCAACTTCCGCAAATGTCGGTCAAAATGCCCCTCGTTGATGAAAAACGAGAGCGCGCTCTGCTCAAGCCAGGATTGGCCGTTGCTCATTCGCGCCTTGAGCAATCTCGCCTCATCCCATTTTATACGCGGCAATGCGGCGAAACCGATGCGCAGACCCGCCCCCACGGATTTCGAAAAGGTGCCGACATAAAAAACGCGCCGCCCGCGATCGAGGCCGGCCAGGGCCGTCAGCGGTGGTCCGTCATATCGGAAGTCGCTGTCGTAATCGTCCTCGATGATGAAACTGTCGGTTTCGTCGGCCCATCGGAGAAGCGCGAGACGACGGCTCAAGCTCATCACCACGCCCGTCGGAAACTGGTGGGAGGGCGTAACGTAGAGCAGATTCCCGCGCGCAGTCGGAAGACGTTCCGTTTGTATGCCTTCTTCATCGACGGGCACGGGATGCAAGGGAAGCGTCGTGCCGTTGAAGAGCATCGACGCGCCGAGGTAGCATGGATTTTCAATGCAGAGCTGGCGGGTATGCGACCGCAGGAGGCTCAAAACCAGATTTAAGGCATCCTGTCCGCCCGCGGTGACGATGATCTGGTCGTGCGCGACAGCCATGCCGCGGGCTCTGCCGAGGTGGTGGGCGATGGCTTCCCGCAACTCCGGAAGTCCGGCGGGATCGCAATAATCGGTGAGGTAAGAGGTGCCCTTCGAAAGCAATCGGGTCACGATGCGCCGCCAGGTCAGAAGCGGGAACGCCGTTGGATCGGAGCGGCCCACCCAGAAATCATAGGCTGGCCGTTGGGCGCCGCCGCCAGGCGAACCCGCAAAGCAAAGAAGAGGCTCGCTCGACGCCGCCAGTATTGGCCCGTTGTTCTGCGCGAGGCCCCCGTTCTGGATGAGAAGCAGGTCGTCGGGCGGGATGGCCGACACATAGACGCCTGCGGTCCCGCGCGTCCTGACATAGCCTTCGCCGGCCAGTCGATCATAGGCGTTCGTCACCGTATTGCGGGAGACGTCGAGTCGCTCGGCCAGGATCCGGCTCGGCGTCAAGGTCATTCCGGCCTTCAGCTGTCCGTTCAGAATCATCTGCCGGACCTGCTCGAAGATCTGCGTCTGGAGCGATTTTTCAGTCTTCTGGTCCAAAGAGAGCGTCAGCTCCATTCGCGTTTACTCTCCGTTCTCGCGCGCGCCCCGCCAGACGCCGTCGCCGGGCGAGCCGCGCCTTGGCACCATGAAACATGTCACAATTGGCTCTTACGCCAAGCCAATTTTCAAGATGTTTATCAGCCAAAGCGTGCGCGAAGACATGTCTCCATGACACCGGTCCCGAAAGCACGGCAACGCAGGGGAGGCGCATATGAGCGAGCTTACGAAGTCGGAAACGTTCTTTGGCGGCTGTCCGCATGACTGCCCTGACACATGTTCGATGATATTCGAGGTCAGCGGCGGCGTCCTGCAGGGCGTGACGGGCAACCCGGATCATCCGATGACGCGTGGCGGCCTCTGCGTGAAACTCAAGGATTACGAGGTGCGGCACTATCACCCCGACCGGGTTCTTTACCCGCTTCGTCGTGTTGGGCCGAAAGGATCCAGGCAATTCGAGCGCATAAGCTGGGACGAAGCGCTCGACGAGATCGTAACGCGATGGAAGGCGATTATCGCCGACCACGGCCCGCAGGCGATCATCCCCTACAGCTATCTCGGGCATCAGGGGCTTGTGCATGGCTTGAATGGAGGCGACGCCTTCTTCAACCGCTTAGGGGCGACCGTCTGCGAGCGGACCTTCTGTGGCGAGGGCTCCTGCACGGCCTGGCTGCTGACCGTTGGCCCGACAGCCGGCCTCGACCCCGAGAGCTACATCCATTCAAAATATATCGTCATCTGGGCGTGCAACAGCGTCAGCACCAACCTGCATCACTGGGCCATCGTTCGCGACGCCCAGAAGGCGGGCGCCAAGGTCGTCGTTATCGACGCCTATTCCTCGCGCACCGCCAAGAGCGCGGACTGGCACATTTGCCCCAGGCCCGGGACCGATGGGGCGTTGGCGATGGCGCTGATCAATTCGATCATCGAAGAGGGTCTGGTTGATCAGGATTATGTCGATAATTACACAAAGGGCTTTGAGGACCTGAAGCAGCGTGCGCGCACCCGCACGCCGGAATGGGCCGAGGCGATTACCGGCGTGCCGGCGGCCGACATCCGCAAGCTTGCTTACGAACTCGCGACCGCGCAACCGGCCGCCATTCGGATGGGCGTCGCGCTCGAACGTCATTTTGGCGGCGGCCAAACCATCCGCGCCGTCGCCTGTATCCCGGCGCTGACGGGCGCGTGGCGCCATGTCGGCGGCGGCGCAACCCAGTTCTCCGTCTGGGAGCACCCCTACAGGTTCGACGTGATCTGCCGGCCTGACCTGATCCCTGCGGGAACCCGTGTGGTCAACAACCTGCAGATCGGCCGCGCGCTGACTGGCGAACTCGCTCTCGACCCGCCGATCATGTCGATGATGTGCTGGAATTCGAATCCGGTCACACAGGCGCCGGAGACCGACAAGATCGTTCAGGGCTTGATGCGGGACGATCTCTTTCTGGTCTCCGCCGAACACTTCATCTCGGATACGGCATCCTACGCCGATATTATTCTGCCTGCGTCCATGGGGGCGGAAATGGAGGATATGATCCTGTCATGGGGCCACCTCTACCTCACCTATAACGCGAAATGCGCGGACTCGCCCGGCGAGGCGATCCCGAATAATGAGATCTTCCGCCGCCTCGCGGCCCGGATGGGATTTCGAGGAGCAGAACTTCAAATGGACGGATTCGGAGTGCCTTGAGCACTATGTGGATTGGTCGTCGCCCGCCTGCGAAGGCATCGACCTTGCCTATTTGCGTCAGCACGGTTTTGCGCGGCTCAAGGTTGGAACCCCCGACGACCGCGCGCCGCATCGGGAAGGCAATTTCCCGACGGCCTCCGGCAAATGCGAGTTCCGGATCGATGGCGCCAAAAATTTCGTCGCCGGTCCATTCCGGCAGATGTACGAAGGTTTCCAACCCGGCGAGGATTTGGACCCATTGCCGGACTACGTGGGCGCGCGAGAGTCGCATGCGAACGATCCCGAACTCGCAAAAAGGTATCCGCTCAACATCGTCTCGCCGAAGAGCCACGGATTTCTGAATTCATGCTACGCCAACATGGACCACAAGATTAAGGGCCAAGGCGAACAGTTCATTTTGATCAACAGGGTCGATGCGGACCGGCGCGCCATCGTCGATGGGGACCGCGTTCAGGTCGCCAACGATCGCGGCGCCTTTAAGGGCGTCGCCCGCGTCACGGGTGACGTCAATCCGGGAGTCGTCGTCGCGACGCTCGGCTATTGGCGGCAGCTCAACGAGGGCACCGTCAACAGCGTCAGCTCCTCGGCTTTCACGGACATGGGCCATGCTCCGTCTTTCTCGGACAATCTTGTCGAGGTTACGCGAACCAACTGAGTTGGTGGGGGGTGGGAAGCCCCCCGCATAGCGCGACGATCACCTGCCTGCCAAATCATTCCCTTTTGGCCGGCGGACGCCATGCGGCTGTCGGGCGCGAATGGCCGCTTTCCCCCGTCCTGGCAAATAAAGCGCTCGGGCGCCTCGTCCGCTTTCGGAAAGCCGGTCAGGCTGCCTCGCCAGCCGCGACGAGCGCAAAGCAGAAAAAGATTGAGACTCTTTCGCGATCCTCAAACAGACGCGAGGCGTGCGGTTTTCATCGCCGCCGCGACGGCGCCGGGAACGCCTCCGTTTTGCAAAAGCGCTTTGGCGAAAGGCAATGCGGCGGGTCCGGCGATATGGATTCGCGCCCCGCTCAACGCGGCGAAATGCGGAAACAGCGGATCGATGACCCTTGCCGCCGCCAGCGCGCGCAGGCAGACGGGCGCGGCGACATCGCAGGATTTGACCAGCAGCAGATCGCTCGCGCCGCAGGCCCGCGCGAGCCAGGCCGCGAGCGTATCGGACGTCGCGTCCCAGGAGGCGGGAATTTCGGGCGCGGCGAGCGCCATCGCGGTGGGGAGCCAAACCGCGATCCGGCCATCTGCGAGCGCCGCGTCGATTTCCGCGCGCGAGGCGGCGAGAACGAAGCGGCTTGAATATTCGGCGAGAACGGCGCCGTAGCGCTCCATGGCGATGAGCGCGCGGCGATGCGCCTCGGCATCGTCAAAGCCCTCTTCGCGTCTGCGCGCGGCGAACGTCATCGGCGAAGGGACCGCCGCCCGGAACGAGGATCAGCGGGTTGCGCGCGGCCTCGAAAGCCGCGAGCCAGGCGTCGCGCAGGACGGAATCGGCGAGGCTGCCGCCGAGCTTGGCGACAAGAAGGCTCAATGACTTCTCGTTCCCCTCAGCTTCGGCGCGACGGGCTCCGCGGCGACGGGCTGAAACGGCCGCTCCAGCGCGGCCAGCTCCTTGGCGCGTTCGCGCCTGATCTCGACGCCGACGGCGCCGCGGATGACGTCGAGCTTTTCGGCGCGTACGCTGACGCTGATCACGGCCGGATGGCGCAGCACCGAATCGGCGATTTCGCGCACCAGCGTCTCGACCAGCTCGATATGGCCGCGCCCGGTGATGATCTTGATGGCGTCGATGACGAGGTCATAGGAGAAAATATCGCGCATGTCGTCGGAATGCAGCCGCGTGCGGGCGACGTCGACGTCGATATTGTAGCGCACGTCCTGCAGCTTATGCCGCTCGAACTCATAGGCGCCGATGGAGCAGGGCATGACGAAATCATGCACGAAGATGCGGTCGGTCTCCGTGACCTCGCTCACCGGCACGAAGCCGCGTCCGAGCAGGCGCCAGTCGACGCCGGCGCCGTCGCCCGCGCCTTGCGGATCGCTGACGTTCGGGATGAGATCGCGGATCATCGCCAGCGCCTCGGCGTCGAGCGCGGCCTTCCTCTGCGACCCTTTGCAAAGCGCGCCGCGAAAGCCGAGATAATGCGGGCGCAGCGGCAACAGGCGCGGCGCGTCCGGCGCCTCCAGCGAGCCGGCGAGGCCGGGGGCAAGGCCAAGTTCGCGGCAACGATCGACGAAAGCCGCCAGCGCCGCGACGTCCTTATGGTCGAGCAGCCGGCCCTCGCCCTTGACGAACGTATCGAGCATCGCGCCGTTGAAGCCGGCATCCGCCATCAGCTGCAACAGGCCGAAATCCGGGGCGCGGTCGGCGAACAGCACGCCGACGAGCTTGACGCCTGCGGCGGCGTCCTTCAGCGCGCGGATCGCAGCTTCGCCGGAGGCGTTCGAGGCGAGGCCGACCTTGACGAAATCGACGCCTGTCGCCGCTAGCTCGCGCACGGCGGCAACGGCGGCGGCGGCTGAGGCGAAATGATCCCCGGCGGCCGCGCTGACGGGCTTGCGCCGGGCGATCATGGCGACGATCTCCGCCACCGCGCCAGCGCTGAGGGCGCCAAGCGCGCCTTTGGCGGGATCTTTGAGGTCGATGATGTCGACGCCGCCCGAAAGCGCCAGTTCCGCTTCGGCAAGGTTCGTGACGCTCGCGAGCATCAAGGTCATTTCACGTCTACTCCTGCCCGCGTTTTTCGATGCTTATACAGAACGGTTCGGCGGAACGCCAATGGCCGAAGGGTTTACCGCAGCGCCTCGGCCCGCGCGGCGCGCCCCTGCCGCCCCTCGATCAGCCCGAGGAAATTCGCCAGCAGCTGATGGCCGCGCTCGGTCAGGATCGATTCGGGGTGGAACTGCACGCCGAAAGTCGGATGCGTGCGGTGCTGCAGCGCCATGATCTCGCCCTCGGGCGACCAGGCCGTCGCCTCCAGCGGGCCCGGCTCATCGTCGAGCCGCACGATCAGCGAATGATAGCGCCCGACGGTGAGCGGATCGGGCAGGCCGCGCAGGATGCCCGCGCCTGAATGGCGCACCAGCGAGGCCTCGCCATGCATCGGCCGCCGCGCCCGCGTCACCTGCCCGCCGAAGACCTGCCCGATCGCCTGGTGGCCGAGACAGATGCCGAGGATCGGGACGCGGCCGGAATAATCGCGCACGAGCTGCATCGACATGCCGGCTTCATTCGGCGTGCAGGGGCCGGGCGAGATCACGATCGCCTCGGGCGCCTCGTCGGGCAGGGCGGCGTCGTTGCGGATCACGACCGGCGTCTCGCCAAGCTCGGACAAATAGCCCGCCGCCGTATGGACGAAGGAATCATAATTGTCGACGACGAGGATCATTGCGCGAACTCCCAATTCGCGAAATCCTCTGCGCCGAAGGCCTCGAAAATGCGCCGCGCCTTGTCGAGCGTCTCGATATATTCGGACGCCGGGTCGGAGGCGGTGACGATGCCGCCGCCCGCCTGCACCACGCAGGAGCCGCCGCGAAAGCTCGCGGTGCGGATGACGATATTGAGGTCCATCGTGCCGTTGAAGCCGATATAGCCGATCGCGCCGCAATAGGGCCCGCGCGCATGGCCCTCAAGCTCGGTGATGATCTCCATCGCGCGCAGCTTCGGCGCGCCGGTGATCGAGCCGCCGGGAAAGGCCGCGGCGAGCAGATCGACGGGGCCAAGCCCCTCGCGCAGCTGCCCGACGACGGTCGAGACGAGGTGATGCACGCTCGCGTAAGTTTCGAGCTCGCAAAGCTGCGGCGCCCTGACCGAACCGGGGATGCACACACGGGACAGATCGTTGCGCAGAAGGTCCACGATCATGACGTTCTCGGCGCGATCCTTGCGGCTTTCGCCGAGCGCCTTGGTCTGCAGCATGTCGACCAGCGCATCGTCGAAGCGCGGCCTTGTGCCCTTGATCGGCCGCGTCTCGACGCGCACGCCCTCGACGCGCAGGAAACGCTCGGGCGAGGCGGAGGCGAGGACGAAATTCGAATGATCGAGGTAAGCCGCGAAGGGCGCCGGATTGACCCGGCGCAGCCGGCGGTAAAACCCGAAATGATCGAAATCCGGCGGCGTCGGCGCCTCGAAGCGCTGCGCCAGATTGGCCTGGAAGATGTCGCCGGCGAGAATGCGTTCGATCACGGTCGCGACCGCCCGCTCATAGCCCGCCCGCGAAAAATTGCTGGTCCAGCCCTCGACCGAGATTGGCCCGGCGGGCGCGGCCTCGGGCGCCTTTTCGAGCTGCGCCGCGAACCATTCGCCGCGCTCGACCGCCCGCCGCGCGCGCGCCGCCGGCTCCATTTCGGGCAATCCCGTCGAGAGGATGAAGCCGCGCCGCTCTACAGAGTTCGAAGGCGACGACGACGTCGTAAAGCCCGAGCGAAAGATCGGGAAAGGCGAGATCGTCGCGGGCGGGTTCCGGCAGGCGCTCAAGGCTGCGGCCAAGCTCATAGGAAAACAGCCCCGCCGCGCCGCCCTGAAACGGCGGCAGGCCGGGCGCATTTGGCGTCGCATATTCGGCGAAGATCGATTTCAGGCGCTGGACCCATCCCGCATCCGGCTCCCTGCCCTGAATTGTCGCGAAGGGATCGGCGGCGATGAAACTATAGCGGCCAAGCCTGTCATCGGCCATCGCGCTGTCGAGAAAGGTCAGGAACGGCAGACGCTTAAGCGTAAAGGCCGCCTCGACGGGCTCGCGAAAATCGATTTCGATGACATGCATGGGAAGTTCCGCGAACCGCGCCCGCCACGGCGAGCGAAGGCCGCGCCCGGACGACGGGTTTTCCTTGACGCAAAATGGCGCTCATCGGCGGCGGCGGCAACCCCGGCGGCGATTCCATTAAAGATACTCGTGAAGATCCCCGAGATTTTCCCGGCAAATTCTCGCTGGCGTGCGCAGGAGACCCCGCGCCCGAGGCCTTATTTGCCGTCTTTTGACTTTTCGGCCGGCTTTGGCGTTTCGGCGGGCTTTGGCGCCGGAGCCGCGCCATCCTTGGGCGCGGGGGCGGGCGCCTTCGCCGGTTCGGGCGGACGCGGCCGGCCCTTATAGGCGTAAAGGGCGTCGGAGCCGCGGCTCAAAGTCGCGGGGCCGTAGCCCACAGGCCGCATGAAAACGCCAGAATTCGCGGTTGTTGCGGCGTGTTGAAGCATGAAGCCTTCCTCCGACCCCTCCCGGCTCGGCGGGGAGGGTCGCTGCGAGATCGATTTCCGGGAGAACGTCCAAAAATTTTAAAAGCATATATCGGGCGCCGGCGTCAACTGCCGCCGCCGCGCGCTGCGCGCGAAATAAATCATGCGAACGCAGGCAAGAGCATTCAATTTGGAATCGCTATGCTCTAAGAGGGAACGAAATTTGAGGCGGGGCCGGCCGGCTGGCCGGACCGCGCCGCGCGCGCTCAAGGAGGAATCATGGTTGACGCCCGGATAGACGGGAAGCCGGCTTCGCTCGAAGCGGCGGTCGCGCGGGCGGCGGAGATCCTGTCCCGCGCGCGGCTGCCCGTCGTCGCTGGACTTGGAACAGACGTTGCAGGCGCCAGCGCCGCGATCCTCCTCGCCGAGCGCCTTCGCGGCGCCTATGACCACATGCGTTCGAACGAGATCTTCACCGATCTCGACGTGCTGCGTCAGGCCGGCGCGATGATGACGACGCCCGCCGTCGCGCGCCTCCATGCCGATGTGCTGGTCTTCATCGGCGACGATCTGACGGAAATCTGGCCCGAGCTGATCCAGCGCCTCAAGCCGGGCGCGGTCCCGCCGTACCAGCTCGAACTTGAACCAAGACAGTTCATCTGGATCGCGCCGCCGAAGGCGAGCCCGATCGAGGGCGTCGCCTTCAAGGCGCTGGAGACCGCCAATCTGCAGGATACGCTAGCCTCGCTGCGCGCCCGCGTCGCCGGCCGGCCGATCGCCGCCAGCGAAGAGGCGACGCGCCAGCCTCGACGAGATCGCGGCGATCCTCAACAAGGCGCATTATGGCGTCCTCGTCTGGGGGCCGCGCAAGCTCGACCGGCTCTCGATCGAAATGGCGACCGGCCTGATCCTCGACCTCAACAAGACGACGCGCTTTTCCAGCCTGCCGCTCGGCGCCGCCGACGACGCCGCCGGCGTGGTGCAGGCGTCGGGCTGGTCGACCGGCTTTCCGGTGCGCACCTCGTTCGGACGCGGCTATCCCGAGCACGACACCTGGCGCTTTTCCGCCGACCGGCTGGTCGAGAGCGGCGAGGCCGACGCCGCGCTCTGGATCTCGGCCTATAGCGAGTCGGCGCCCGGCTGGAAGCGGAAAATCCCCCTCGTCGCGCTGGTCGCCAAGGGCACGCAATTCGCCGCCGAACCCGAAGTGCGCATCGAGATCGGACGCCCCGGCGTCGATTACGACGGCGCGGATTACGCACGCGAGGTCGGCGCCATCGTCGCGCGCGAAGCGGCGCAGCCGGACGGCCTCGCCTCCGCCGCATCGATCATCGCCAATATCGCCCAACACATCGGTGGAGACGCCTGAATGCTGACGCTTCTGAAGGGCGGCCGGATCATCGACCCCTATAACGACCGCGATGAGATCGGCGATCTCTGGATCGAGGACGGGCATATCGTCGCCGCGCCGCAGGGTCGCCTGCCGGACAAGACGCATGACGTCGCCGGCAAGATCGTCATGGCCGGCGCGATCGACATTCATTCGCATATCGCCGGCGGCAATGTGAACACGGCGCGGCTGCTGCTGCCCGAACTGCATCGCTCCCGCACGGCGCCGCAGCTGCCGCTCGCCACGGCGAAATGGTCGACCTATGAAACCGGCGTGATCTACGCCGGCATGGGCTTCACGACCGTCGTCGAGCCCGCCGTCGCGCCGCATCAGGCGTTGCAGGCGCATCTCGAACTTTCCAGCATACCGATCATCGACAAGGCGACGCTGACCATCCTCGGCAATGATGATTTTCTGCTGAGCCTCCTGCGCGAGGGCGAAAGCCGCGCGGCGATCGCCGATTACGTCGCCGCGACTCTCGCCGCGACCCACAGCCTCGGCCTCAAATGCATCAACGCCGGCGGCGCCGAGGCCTTCAAATATAATGCGCGGACCTTCAGCCTCGACGATGAAGTTCCCTTCTACGGCGACATCACCTCGCGCAAGATCGTCGAGGGCCTGCAACAGGCGCTGGTCGATCTCAAGGTTCCGCATCCGCTGCATCTGCACGCCAACAATCTCGGCGTTCCCGGCAATGTCGCGACCGCGATCGCGACCATCGACGCCGCGCGCGGCCTGCCGCTGCATCTCGCCCATATGCAATTCTATGGCTATGGCTCGGAGGGCGAGCACGGCTTTTCCTCGGCCGCCGCGACGCTCGCCGCGAAAGTCAACTCGGCGCCGAACGTCACCATCGACATCGGTCAGGTGATGTTCGGGCAGACGGTCACGATTTCGGCCGACACGCTCCGCCAGTTCGGCGCGACGGGCAGCGCCAAGCCGAAAAAATCGGTGATCAACGACGGCGACGCCAATGGCTTCGGCATCGTGCCCTATCTCTACAAGGAAGGCGACTTCATCAACGCCATCCAATGGGCGTGCGGGCTGGAGCTGTTCCTGCTCGTCAATGATCCGTCGCGCATTTTCTTCACCACCGACCACCCGAATGGCGCGCCCTTCACGACCTATCCGGACGTCTTCGCGCTGCTGATGAGCCGTGAGCGCCGCGCCGAGGCGCTGTCGCGCATTCCGCAGGACGTTCTCGCCTACACGACCCTGCCCTCGATCACGCGCGAATATAGCTACGGCGAAATCGCGACGATGACGCGCGCGGCGCCGGCGAAACTGTTCGGCTTCACGGATCGCGGCCAGCTCGGCGAAGGATCGGTCGCCGACGTCGCCGTCTATTCGCCGAATGCCGATTTCGCGAAAATGTTCCGGCGCGCGCATCTCGTCTTCAAGGACGGCGATCTCGTCGTGCGCGACGGAACCATCAGCCATTATCGCTGGGGCAGGGCGCTGAAGGTCAGCCCCGAATACGACAAGGCGATCAACCGCCGCCTCGGCGCCTATTACGAACAGAACTATGGCGTCTCGCACAACATGTTCGCGGTGCCGGCTCATATCCTGCCGCGCAAGGATCCGTTCAAGGAGGTCGCATGCGCGAAATAATCAAGAATGGGGTGCGCATCGACGATACGTTCGCCGAGGCGTTTCCGATGCGCGGCACGGCGATCATCATCACCGCGCCCAATCTGAAATGGGCGCGCCAGGCGGCGACGACGATGACCGGCTTCGCCACCTCGGTCATCGGCTGCGGCGTCGAAGCTGGCATCGATCATGAAGTCGCGCCG
Organism: uncultured Alphaproteobacteria bacterium; assembly: GCA_963767805.1. GTDB lineage: Bacteria > Pseudomonadota > Alphaproteobacteria > Rhizobiales > Beijerinckiaceae > Methylocapsa. The sequence continues at coordinate 70,999 of CAVYFP010000023.1, forward strand.
GAAAACACCCCGGACGGGCGGCCCGGCGTCCGCGTGCTGCTGCTTTCCATGTCGACCGACATGCTGCAGACGCAGCTCGTCAATCGCGCCGGCCAATGCGTGCTGACCTCGCCGGGCTCGGCCGTCTTCGGCGATCTTGCAAGCCCCGACAGGCTGGCGATCGGCGATTCGCTGCGTTATTTCGGCGATGGCTGGCAGATCTCGAAAAAGTTTCTGGACCGCCACTTCTGGCGCATCCCCGTCATGGACGGCGAGTTCCTCTGCGAAGCGACGACGGGCCTCACCAAGAAAGCCGTCGGCGGCGGCAATCTCCTCATCATGGGGACGAGCTTCGCCACCACAATGAACGCTGCGGAAGCCGCGATCGAGGCGATGCACGGCGTCGAGAGCGCGATCATGCCTTTCCCTGGCGGCATCGTCCGGTCGGGCTCGAAGGTCGGCTCGAAATACGCCGGCGTGCCGGCCTCGACCAATGACGCCTATTGCCCGACGCTGCGCGGCGTAACCAAAAGCATCCTCGACGCCGACGTCGGCGCGGTGCTCGAAATCGTCATCGACGGCCTGACCGAGAGCGCGGTCGCCGAGGCGATGCGCGTCGGGCTCGCGGCGATCATCAAGCTCGGTCCGAAGGACGGCGCGCTGCGCGTCGGCGCCGGCAATTACGGCGGCAAGCTCGGCCCCTTCCACTTCCACTTGAAGGATCTCCTGCCGTGACCCTTGTCCTCACGCTGAAACAGGAGCCCGATCAGCGGCTCGATCTTTCGCCGCTCGCGCCGCATCTCGTCGAGGGCAAATCGGCGGCCGAACTCGCCGCCATCGAATTGCAGACGACGCGCGAGACGCGCACCGTCGGCGACGTCTTCAACGTCAAGACGGGCGAGGCCGGGTCGATCCGCTTCGAAGGCGGCTCGTCGCGTTTCGACAATCTCGGCGCCGGACTCAAGAGCGGCGAGATCATCGTCGAGGGGGCCGTCGGCCACGCCGCCGGTCACGACATGAGCGGCGGGCGCCTCACCATCCATGGCGACGCCGGCCCCTTCGCCGGGACCGGCCTCTCCGGCGGGCGGCTTGAAATCAAGGGCTCGGCCGGGGACTTTCTCGGCGCCCCGCTCGACGGCGAGATGGAGGGCGTCACCGGCGGCCTCATCATCGTGCGCGGTTCGGCGGGGAATCGAACAGGCGACCGCCTTCGCCGCGGTACGATCGTGGTCGAGGGCGCCGTCGGCGATTACGCCGGCAGCCGCATCATCGCCGGCACGCTGATCGTTCTTGGCGGCGCCGGGCGCCTGCCCGGCTATCTGATGCGGCGCGGCACGATCGTGCTCGGCTCCGCCGCAACGCTATCGCCAACCTTCATCGATTGCGGCGCGCACAACCTCGTCTTCGCCGGCGTGTTCGCCCGGCTGTTGCGGGCGGACAGCAAAGGCGCCGCCGAACTTCTGGACAAAACCCTGCGCCGTTTCGGCGGCGACACGGCCGTTCTCGGCAAGGGCGAGCTGTTTTATCCGGCCTAAGGGGGGTGTTTCACGTGAAACACCCCCTCTAATTCGCGTCCGATCGGACAAGACCCCCTCGGCGGCGCGTAAGATCAGTCGTCGTAGCGCACATAGGCGAAGCGCGGATCCTTCTCCGGCGTGCCCTCGAGCGCGCCGCCTTCCGCGCCCGGCCGCCAGGACACGACCTCCTCGATTTTTTTGGCGAGTTCGAAATCCTTGTCGGTGATCCCGCGCGCATTGTGGTTCTTGAGCCGCACCTCGACCCAGGCGTAAGAGGCGGTGATGTCAGGATGGTGCCAGGCGGCCTCGGCCAAATGGCCGACCGCATTGATCACCATCAGCGTGCCCTTCCAGCTATGCGTCCTGTATTTCCGGCGGATCCAGCCGTCCTCAAGGCGCCAATGCGGCAGGTCCTGCTTCAGCCTTGCCTCGATTTCCTCGTCCGAATAGGTGCGTTCCTTTTTCTCGTCCGTCATGGCGAAGCCTCCCATACGACCGCCATCATCATAGTGCCTTTCGAGGCTTTTGTTCCATTCCGGGATCGCGATATTGTGCGGTCTCCCCATCAGGCGAGGCGGCGTTTTTGAGTCCGATCATCGAAATATCCAATCTGACCAAGGTCTACGCATCCGGCTTCGAGGCGCTGAAGACGATCAACCTCGATATTCCGCCGGGGCGAGATCTTCGCCCTGCTCGGCCCCAATGGCGCGGGCAAGACGACGCTGATCAGCATCGTCTGCGGCATCGTCAACCCGACGAGCGGAACCGTCCGCGCCGACGGCCATGACATCATCCGCGACTATCGCGCGGCGCGCCAGAAGATCGGCCTCGTGCCGCAGGAATTGGCCACCGACGCCTTCACCGGCGTCCTCGACAGCGTGCGCTTCAGCCGCGGCCTTTTCGGCAAGCCGCCCAACGCCGCCTTCATCGAAAAGCTGCTGCGCGATCTCTCGCTGTGGGACAAGAAGGACAACAGGATCATGACCCTCTCGGGCGGCATGAAACGCCGCCTGATGATCGCCAAGGCGCTGTCGCACGAGCCGCGCATCCTCTTCCTCGACGAGCCCACAGCCGGCGTCGACGTCGAGCTGCGCCGCGACATGTGGGACATGGTGCGCGCGCTGCGCGAGACCGGCGTCACCATCATCCTGACCACTCATTACATCGAGGAAGCCGAGGAAATGGCCGACCGCGTCGGCGTCATCCGCAAGGGCGAAATCATCCTCGTCGAGGACAAGAAGACCTTGATGCACAAGCTCGGCGAGAAGCGCCTGACGCTCGCCCTGCGCCAAAGGCTGGAGCGCATCCCCGACGAACTCTTGGCCTTCAATCTGGAACTCGCGGCGGATGGCGGCGAACTCGTCTACACCTTCGCGCGCGAGGATGGCGAGAGCGGCATCGCGCCCTTGCTGCGCCGCCTCGCCGAACTGGAGATCGACTTCAAGGATCTCGACACCAAGCAAAGATCGCTTGAAGAAATCTTCGTCGACCTCGTCAGGAAGCAGCCATGAATCTTTACGCCATCCGCGCGATTTATCTGTTCGAGATGGGGCGCATGTGGCGCACGCTGCTGCAGAGCGTGATCTCGCCGGTGATCTCGACATCGCTTTATTTCATCGTCTTCGGCGGCGCCGTCGGGTCGCATATGGCGACGATCGGCGGCGTCAGCTATGGCGCCTTCATCGTGCCCGGCCTCACCATGCTTTCGCTGTTGACGATCAGCGTCGCCAACGCTTCCTTCGGCATTTATTTCCCGCGCTTCGCCGGCACGATCTACGAGATCCTTTCGGCGCCCGCCTCGCCGTTTGAACTGGTCTGCGGTTATGTCGGCGCCGCCGCCAGCAAATCGATCATCATCGGCATCATCATTCTCGTCACCGCGCGCCTGTTCGTCCCCTTCGAGATCGTCCATCCGTTCTGGATGGCGGGTTTTCTGATCCTCACCTCTGTCGCCTTCAGCCTGCTCGGCTTCATCATCGGCATCTGGGCCGACGGTTTCGAGAAGCTGCAGCTTGTGCCGCTGCTCATCGTGACGCCGCTGACTTTTCTTGGCGGGACATTCTATTCGATCGACATGCTCCCCCCCTTCTGGCGCAATGTCACGCTGGTCAATCCGGTCGTCTATCTCGTGAACGGATTTCGCTGGAGCTTTTTTGGCAATTCGGACGTCGCCGTCGGCGTCAGCCTCGCCATGACGCTTGTTTTTCTGGTTTTGTGCCTCGGCGTCGTGACGTGGATTTTCCGCACGGGGTACCGGCTGCGGGCTTGATCGCGCCGCTTTCGGATAGTGTCTGAGCCTCAGATCGCCGTTGCGCCATGAGCGGACCTAACCGCTGTTATTTTCTGGAACTCAGATCCGTACGCAGCAAAGAACCATTTGATCTGCCATGACTATTTTGGCGCTAAAATTAGCTGCAAAATATCCACGGAGAAAGGCTTCTAAGTATCAAGCGACTCTTCCCACTCCGATCCAAGCACCCAAGACAAGGCCGACATTCGCCCGCTGAGTAGCCCCCACTCAAAATCGTTCCAGCCGAGGTTTTTTCTGCCGTATTTGCGCTCGATACGCCGCGCCGCTTTTTTTGCCGTTTCAAGTATTTCCTTTTGTCCTTCGGACAGAACAGCCTTTCCCGATTTCAGCTCGTATAGCCAATTCTGGTGCCTATTCCACCACACCTTGGCCCAAAATTCGTTGTAAGTGGCTAGTATTGCTTTGTCGCCTCTCCGTAAAATCATCGGCCATTCCTCCCCCGGCTCCTCGTCGCTTGGAATCCACTCGACCTTGTCGCCTTCTGCCGTGTAGCCGATCCGATGCCCGTTCGGCCCTTTGCCCGTTGACTTAATCGGGTCTGTGATCTGCGCCTTGGTACGGCGAATACCAACGAATTGGTCCCAATAGGTTCGGAATTCTGCCCGGGTAATGTTCAGCTGCTTCTGCAAACCGATCATTTCAGTGAGTTGTTTCGCCACGTCCAACTTTGAACGCCGCACCTTTGGCCGCCTTGCTGTCATGGTGCGAATCTGGCTCGTGAGGTCGCGCAATAGTGTCGAGCGCAGCCCATCCACGCTATCGAACGATCCGACAAGCGCCTGATCGTAGGTTCCGTCCTTAAAGGTCTTCAGTTTGCGGTGCTGTTTTAAGTCAATCCGATTGGGGTCTATCGGCCGTTTTGAAAAATAGAGGAGAGCTGGTTTTCTGCCGCTCCACAAACTGATTAATCTCCTCGACGGTGCCAGACTTGGCGACGCCGGTGCCGGTGCCCAACTTCGTCCAGAACAAACCAATCAGGATGTCGCAGGCTTGAACGATTTGCGCGTTGATCGCCCCTTGTGGACGAACACCGGATTCCGGGCGGGCGTGGGTTTCCCATTTGACCGGAAGAAGAACGACTCCCTCCACCGCCGCATGTTGCGCGTTCCAATCGTTAATCGCCGTGCCGGCCGCTTCCCGTTCCTCCGTCAGGTCAGACGGTGAAGCGATTAGGATGCGGTACGCAGTGGCGGTAAACGTCATTGCCAGTTCCTGTTTCCTTGTAAGTCATCCCATTGGCGCGCCTTCACGCAAGGCGATCTTGCCGAGCTTTCTTAGTATATGATTTAGTATATAATAATGCCCCTTATGATGTACATTTTGAGGAAATAATGCGTGTTGCTCGACAGAGCCAGGAGCTTGAAAAAGATTTTGCTGAGACGTTTCGCCGTCTGGTTCGAGCTGGCGCAGCCTTCGATGAAGGTCATGGATACGAGGCGGCGGGCATCGCGGCCATAGTCTACGTCTTTGTTCATGAAGGCGGAAAACGCAGTCCGTCTCTCCTAACCCTGTTAGGCAGAAAATCAGACATGCAATTCATTGACAGCGCAGCGCCTCTCAACCCGAAGAATCTGGCGACGGAAACGCCGCTTGTAATGATGCGCGCGGGTTCAGACGGCTTTGTCTACCAAGCACTTAAGGATCAAGGTCCGCCACTCAATCTTCCTCCGGCATCATTTTCGAAATGGTGGGAAAAGCCAGTACTTCGCGATCCACAGCGCCGCAGGTTTTCCCGAAAAAATCTCATCCATTTTTACCGTCACTTTCGTGGCGGCGGCCATGTCGGGAAACAGCATGAGCCGCAAGACAACGTGCCGGCGCAGGCTTTTGCCGATATGTCGGCCACCGACCCAGGTGCCTGGGTTTTCAACAACGGTGTTCAGAGCTTCGTCCCCGAATACGGGGCTGATTATGCCTCAGTCCGGCAAATAGGATGGGAGATCGAACAGACACTTCGCTACGGTTGTTCCGACCTAATACCTGCCAATTCCGCGCCCGGTGGAATGCGGGCGATCTGAAACGGGGGCGGAATGAGCCGGCTCTCGCCTTGGTCTCGTTTCACGAGTAGAACTCAATCTGAACCACTGCGCGCCCGAGGATTTGGAACCCCGCCCAATAAAGCGTAGCTTGCGGCGCCTTCCACGCGAGCGCGCATAACCACGTCTGCCCCCCGTTCCGGCCAATTCACGCTGGCGATTGTCTCCATCATCGGCGGCGCCTGCCCGTCCGGGCTGTTCCGCGCCGCGCTGGATCATGCGGATTGTCATCGATCGCCCGCGGTCAGACGCCGATGAATTCATCCGCGCGGCGCCGCCGCGTTAATTCGCTCTTCACGTCAGGATCATCAGAGCAGAATTCCGGCCGCGACAATCCGGCTTTCGGAGACACCCGGGCCGACAAGCCTTCGACGACCGCTTCGTTTCAGGAGCGCCCGTCTTCTTGCACGCATCCATTGGGGCCGCGCATTCAGTCCCCGCTGCGGATTGGATTTTCAGCAACGCTGAAGCGGCGATCCGATTCCCCACGGCGGGTGAAGGCGATAACGCCTTCGCGTGGTCTGGAAACGGCGCCTTTCTGTTTTTCGTAAAGCACACAAACCGCTACGGCGAAAACGGTAAATGGCCACAACAAGGCCGCCAGGGCGGCCAAGATAGCTTTTCTTTCTTCCGGCTTGTTTGTCGCCTTTCCAAGAACAAAGAATAGGCCGGCGACCGTTAAATAAAGCGCAATCAGCGAGCTATTCATATCCGCCTCCGCTTGGGGCGAGTTAGCAGCGATGAAGGGTTATGATAACTTTAGACGGATATTGATATTTGTCAACCAGCACCGCACTCAAGCTTGATTTTCACGTCGGCGATGTTTCATGCGCGGCATCCGGGATCGACTCCGGTCGCCAAGGTTTGATCCCCGCCCAATAAAGCGTAGCTTGCGGCGCCTTCCACGCGAGCGCCAGCGCATGCAGACCGACCCAACCCGTTCCGGGCTTTTCACGCTGGCGATTCTCTCCATCATCGGCGGCGCCTGCGCCGGGCTGGTCTGCGGGCTGTTCCGCGTCGCGCTCGAGGCCGCCGACCAGTTCCGCCTCGCCCTGCCCGCAATGTGGGGCGCCGACCCGCTGAAGGGCTTTCTTCTGATAGCCGGCTGCGCCGCCGCGGCGACGGCGCTCAGCGCCTTCATGGTGCGGCGCTTCTCGCCCGAGGCGGCCGGCAGCGGCATTCCCCATGTCGAATCGGTGCTCGCCGCGCAAATGCCGCCGGCGCCCTTCTCGCTCGTCCCGATCAAATTCTTCGGCGGCCTTCTGGCCATCGGCTCCGGCCTCGCGCTCGGCCGCGAGGGGCCCTGCGTGCAGATGGGCGCGACCATCGCCTATTTCGTCGGCGCGCGGCGCGACTGGCCGGACCGGCAGGCCTTGCTCGCGGCGGGCGCGGGCGCGGGACTCGCCGCCGCCTTCAACGCGCCCTTCGCAGGGGCGGCTTTCGTGCTTGAGGAGCTGCTGCGCCGGTTTGAGACGCGCAACGCCATCGCGGCGCTCGGGGCCTCAATGAGCGCCATCGTCGTGGCGCGCCTCTTCACCGGCGCCGCGCCCGATTTCGCGATACCGCACCTGCCCTATCCCAGCGCCGGCGACAATCTGCTTTGCCTTGGCCTCGGGCTTTTCGCCGGCGTGCTCGGCGCGATCTATAATCGCGTGCTGCTCGACGCGCTCGACATCGCCGATAGTCTGAAGCGCGTTCCCGTCGAGCTGCGCGCCGGGTCTCGTCGGCGCGGCCGTCGGCGCGCTGGCGTGGTTCGCGCCGGGGCTCGTCGGCGGCGGCGACGCCATGACGCAAAGTCTTCTCCATGGCGCGCCGCCCTTCGTCCTGCTGCCGTTGCTCTTCATCATCAGGCTGTTCCTGAGCTGCGGCTCCTATGCGGCGGGCACGCCCGGCGGCCTGTTCGCGCCGCTGCTGCTGCTTGGCGCGCAGATGGGCTTTTTCTTCGGCGCGCTGTTCTATCCGGACGCGAGCGCCCCCAATGTCCATGCGATCCTGTTCGCCGTCGTCGGCATGGCGGCTTTGTTCTCGGCGGTGGTGCGCGCGCCGCTGACCGGCATGATCCTCGTAACCGAAATGACCGGAAACTCGATCGAGCTTCTGCCGATGCTCGCGGCGTGTTTCACGGCGATGGCGCTGGCGACGCTGCTCGGCGGCGCGCCGATCTATGACTTCGCTGAAAGAGCGCGCGTTGCGGCTCGGCCCCGCGCGGGAGCCGGAGAAATCCGACGCGCGAGCTGCAAACGCCGGATCGCTTTAAAGGGAGAGCACGATGAAGGCGATGCTTGCGACCGCCATGACGAGCGCCGCGAAGGCGCCGCCAACCTTCATCGGCCACGGCAGCACGAACTCCGCCATGATCTTTCGATTGGTCGCGATCAGCAGCATCGCCGCCATCATCGGCGCGGCGAGAACGCCGTTCAGAACCGCGCTCCAGTAGAGCGCCTTGATCGGATCGACGCCGACGAAGTTGAGCGCGAGGCCAATCAGCGTCGCCGCCGCGATGACGCCATAGAAGGCGCGCGCGTCCTTGAGCTTGTGGTCGAGGCCCTCGACCCAGTTGAAGGTCTCGCAGACGGCGTAGGCGGCCGATCCGGCAAGCACCGGAATGGCCAGAAGGCCCGTGCCGATGATGCCCAGGGCGAACAGAAAGAAGGTGAAAACGCCAGCGATCGGACGCAGCGCCTCCGCCGCCTGCGCGGAACTCTGGATGTCCGTCACGCCGTGGGCGTGCAGCGTCGCCGCCGTGGCTATGATGATGAACAGCGAGATGAGGTTGGAGATGCCCATGCCGACCCAGGTGTCGATGCCCATGCGCTCCAGCTCGGCGCCGGCCCTCGCCCGGCGTGACATAGAGCGGCAGCGTCGCGCGGCGCACCTGCTCCTCGACCTCCTGACCCGCCTGCCAGAAGAAGAGATAGGGGCTGATGGTCGTGCCGAGAACCGCGACAACCGCCATGGCGTGCACGGAATCGAATCTGACGGACGGCACGAAGATGTTCTTCAGCGCCTCGCCCCAGGGGACGTCGACGGCGATGACGACGACGACATAGGAAAACAGCGACAGCGTCAGCCATTTGAGAACGGACGCGTATCTGGGGTAGCTCATGAAGATTTGAAGCAGGACGCAGACGCCGGCGAGGATGGCCGTGTAGACGAGCGCGGGGCCGCCGACGAGCAACTGCACGGCCGACCCCATGGCGCCGAGGTCGGCGCCGAGATTGGCGACATTGGCGAGGAGGAGGAGCATCACCACGATGCGAAGCAGCCAGCGCGGATAATGACGCCGCAGGTTTTGCGCGATGCCGCGTCCCGTGACGCAGCCGATGCGGGCGGCGATCGCCTGCGTCACCGCCATCAAGGGATAGCTGAACAGCAGGATCCACGACAGCTGATAGCCGAATTGGGCCCCGACCTGGCTGTAGGTCGCGATCCCGCTGGGGTCGTCGTCGGCCGCGCCCGTGACGAGGCCAGGCCCGAGCGCGCGCGCGATCCGCCCCGCAAACCCCAAGCGGTCGCTCTTAATGTTCGCGCGATCATCCATTCCCGGCCCAACCCGATCGTTCATTGTCTAATCAGGCGGCGTGCGAAACGCCATAGCGATCGCGAACATGATCACTGCGACTAAATTTCAACGCCCGCGGACGCGCCGCTCGGCGCGAGCTTGCGCCGCATCGTCTTGATCGTCTTGTATTATTCGGGACGGGCCTCGTTCAAGCGTGCGGCGTCGCGCCATTGACGAGGAAATTGCCTTGCGAGACGGGCGTCTCGGCGGGCAGCGCGGGCGTCTCCGACTCGTCCTTGAGATCGACGCCGCTCAATTTGCGCCGGCGCGCCTCGCGCACCAGATACATCAGCCGGTGCGCGGCGGCGGCAAAGCTCTGACCTTCCGGGCGAACATTGGAGATGCAATTGCGCGCCTCATCCGTCAGGCCGACGCGCGGCGCGAAGGTGAGATAGAGGCCGAGACTGTCGGGCGCGCTGAGCCCCGGCCGCTCGCCGATCAGAATGACCACGATTTCCGCGCCGAGCGCCGCGCCGATCTCGTCGCCGATCGCGACGCGGCCCTGCTCGACGAGGGCGACCGGCGCCATGCGCAATCCAGCCTCATTGAGCATCGGGCGCACGGCTTCGAGCATCGACAGCGCATGCTCGTTGACGGCGAAGGCGGAAAGGCCATCGGCGACGACGAAGGCGATGTCGAAGCCGCGCGCGCCCTCCGCTGCGAACTCGTCGAGTTTTTTGCGCGAGGCCTCATCGAGGCGGCGGCCGAGGTCGGGGCGCTGCAGAGTAGGTCGTGCGATCGGCGGCGGCGCTGTGCAACTCGATCACCGGATAGCCGGCGGCTTCGAGCCGCGCGAAAATGCCGGCGCGATCCATCGGCAGATGCACGGCGTCGCGCGCGCGCGCATGGGCGAACTGGAAATCGAGCGACGGCCCAGTCGGGATGCTGACGCCGGCGCGGCCGAGCGCGATGCGCGCCTGGGTGAAGCGGCGCAGACTCTCCCAAGGGTTGGCGACGACGAGCTTGCCCATGATGATCCTTCAGGCTTACGCGATGCGCGCCAGCGCCGGGCGAAACACCGACGACAGCTGCTCGCGCGGATGAATGTGGTCGGCGCCCTCGAACACGCCGGCGCGCACGAGCCAGGCCTCGAATTCGGGCGCCATGCCGAGGCCAAGCACCTCGCGCGCGTAGAGCGCATCATGGAAGGACGTCGTCTGATAGTTCAGCATGACGTCGTCGGAACCAGGAATGCCCATGATGAAATTGCAGCCCGCGGCGGGCAGCAGGGTGAGCAGCATGTCCATGTCGTCCTGATCGGCCTCGGCATGGTTGGTGTAGCAGATGTCGCAGCCCATCGGCAGGCCGAGCAGCTTGCCGCAGAAATGATCCTCAAGCCCGGCGCGGATGATCTGCTTGCCGTTGTAGAGATATTCGGGCCCGATGAAGCCGACGACCGTATTGACCAGCAGCGGATGGAATTTGCGCGCCACGGCGTAGGCGCGCGCCTCGCAGGTCTGCTGGTCGACGCCGTGATGCGCATTGGCCGAAAGCGCCGAGCCCTGCCCGGTCTCGAAATACATGACGTTGTCGCCGACTGTTCCGCGTTTCAGCGCCAGCGCCGCCGCGCGGCCCTCGGCCAGCACGGACAGATCGATGCCGAAGCTGCGGTTGGCCGCTTCCGTGCCCGCGATCGACTGGAACACGAGATCGACAGGCACGCCGCGGTTGATCGCCTCGATCGAGGTCGTGACATGGGTCAACACGCAGGCTTGCGTCGGAATTTCATAGGTATGGATCACGTCGTCAAGCATCCGCAGCAGCGCGCTCACCGCCGGCACGCTGTCGGTCGCCGGGTTGATGCCGATCACCGCATCGCCGCTGCCATAGAGCAGGCCGTCGAGAATGCTGGCGGCGATGCCGGTCGGATCGTCGGTCGGATGATTGGGCTGCAGCCGCGTCGAGAGGCGCCCGGCAAGGCCGATTGTATTGCGAAAACGGGTCACGACCCGGCATTTACGAGCGACGAGGATAAGATCCTGCACGCGCATCAGCTTGGAGACGGCGGCGACCATTTCCGGCGTCAGGCCGGGAGCGAGCCTCGTCAGCGCCGCCTCGTCGGCCTCAGGCCCCAGCAGCCAGTTGCGAAAATCGCCGACGGTGAGGGCGCTGACGGGGGCGAAGGCGCCGGCGTCATGCTCGTCGACGATCAGCCGCGTCACCTCGTCCTGCTCATAAGGGACCAGCGCTTCATTGAGAAAGATCTTCAGCGGCGCGTCCGCGAGCGCCATCTGCGCCGCGACCCGCTCGGAATCATCCTCCGCGGCGAGCCCGGCGAGCGAATCGCCGGAGCGCGCGGGGCTCGCCTTGGCGAGCAGCGTCTTCAAATCGGGGAAGCGGTAACTCCGCCCCCCTATAGTATGCGCATGGGCCATGACGTCTCCTCGTCGCGCGGGTTCAGAGCGTCTCCGTCTTCAGTTCCTCGGTCGACTCGATCAGATCGTCGAGAGGAGCGGCCTCGCGCCGTCTCTCGGTGGTGAGGAAATAACCATAGCCGAGCGCGAGCATGACGACGAAGATCACAAAGATGAGGAAGTTGAAATAGATCATCGCAATCATTGCTATCACCGCCGCGAACAGGGCGAAAGCGGGAAAGAACGGGTAGAACGGCGCGCGGAACGGCCGGCTCATATTGGGCTCCGACTGGCGCAGCCTGAACAGGGCGGCCATGCTGATGATATACATCAATATGGCTCCAAACACCGACATGGTGACGATATTCGCCGTCAATGGCTGACCGCCGATCACGATCAGATCGTCGCTGAAGATGGCGAGGATGCCGACCGCGCCGCCGGCGAGGATCGCAACATAAGGCGTCTTGAAGCGCGGGTGGATCCGCGCCAGCACGGCCGGCAGATAACCCGCCCGCGCCAGCGCGAAGATCTGGCGGGAATAGCCGATGATGATGCCGTGGAACGATGCGATGAGGCCAAACAGGCCGAGCGCAACGAGCATGTGCAGCCAGCCGCTCTTTTCGCCGACGATGAATTTCATCGCCTGCGGCAGCGGATCATTGATGTTCGAGAGCTTCGTCCAGTCGCCGGCGGCGCCCGCAAACAGCATTACGCCGATAGCCAGAAAGAGCAGCGTCAATATGCCGGTGATGTAGGCGATGGGGATCGAGCGTTTGGGATCCTTCGCCTCCTCCGCCGCCATGGCGACGCCCTCGATGGCGAGGAAGAACCAAATAGCGAATGGGATCGCCGCGAACATGCCGGAGAAGGCCGCCATGCTGAAGTTATCCTGCCCGGACCAGCCGCCCTTGACGAAATTGGCGATCGAGAATCCGGGGCTGACGACGCCCATAAAGACGAGCAGTTCGAAAATCGCCAGCACTGTGACAATGAGTTCGAAGGTCGCCGCGATCTCGACGCCGATGATGTTCAGCCCCATGAAAATGACGTAGGCGCCCAGGGCGGCGACCTTCGGATCGAGCGAGGGAAACTGGACGTTGAGATAGGCGCCGACGGCGAGCGCGATGGCGGGCGGCGCGAACACGAATTCGATCAGCGTGGCGGCGCCCGCGAAATAGCCGCCATTGGGGCCGAAGGCGTGGCGCGCATAGGCGAAGGGGCCGCCCGCATGGGGAATGGACGTCGTCAATTCGGTGAAGCTGAAGATGAACGTCGTATACATCGCGGCGATGAACAGGGCCGTGACGGTGAAACCCAGCGTGCCGGCGCTGGCCCAGCCGTAGCTCCATCCAAAATATTCACCGGAGATGACGAGGCCGACCGCGATCGCCCACAATTGCAGCGTCGACAAACTCTGTTTCAGCTCGTGGTGGGTGACGACGCCGACGTGGTGTCCGTGATGCTCTTCCGCGCCTATTTCCATGACAATTCCCTCCTTATTGATCGAGCGTCGATGGTGCGCGCGAATCCGGTCGGGCCGGGCCGAAGCCTCCGCGTGGAGGCTGGAGCTCAGTCACGGGCAGAAGGAGTCCGGGTGAATTTGCGCATCATCGTAGCGTCGCCTCCGCCGCCGGTTCGGCGCTGGCCGCCCGGCGGGCGCCGCTTGATCGCGGCGTATCTTTTTTGCGTCGCGCCGCATTGGCGCGATCGGCCTTCGAACAATAGGCCGCTAACGCCCACTCAGCATCAATAATCCCGGCGCCGGCGCTATCCATTTTCGGCAAACGCGCGAATCTGCCAACGATCTGCCTAAGCTTGACGATCTGGATCACGGCCGCGGCGGCCCTTGGTTCCTGGCCGGGCGTTCGCCATTTTCGGCAACGCGCCCGTGCTCGCGCTAGTGTCCGACGCGGCGCTTCAGACGCCGGACGGTTTTTTGCGGAGCCGCCGATGGGTCTGTGACGGAAGTTCGCCGAACATTGCGGCGTAGTCCCTCGCGAAATGACCGAAGTGCCAGAACCCCCAGAACGCAGCAGCTTCCGTTACCGACGGGGCGTCCCGAAGCATGCGCCGGACCCGGTTGAGGCGCACGGCCCGAAGAAACGCCGCCGGGCTGAGGTCAAGCACGTCCTGAAAGCAGTATTGAAGCGTCCGACGGCTCACGCCGACGATCCGACACAGTTCTGCAATGCAGATCGGACGATCCGGCCGGCTGAGGACCGCGTCCTTGGCTTTGGCGACTATGGCGCAGCGGCGGGCGAGCCCCGATCTGTCGGGCTTCAGTCCGGAGCTTTCGACGACGAGCGCCGCCAGATTGGACATCATGCCCTGGTAGAGGGTCGTCATTATCGCCTCGTTGCCAAGAAGATGCGGGGCCGACTCGGAAATTTCCAATACGCCGTTGATGAATTCCTTGACCGCGCCCGCGGCCGTCGCTTCGGCCTGCGCGAGATGGGCGCTGTTGAATGTCGCCATAATGAGGTCGTTTTCGCAGTCCGGCAGCAGGTTCGTTAGGGCCCGGCGAGGCACGACCATGCCCGCCATCATCAGTTCCCCCGGCGAGTAAAAATCAAATCCGTTGCTTCCGGAAAAGACATGCATGGCTCCCGGATCGTCCTGCATCCCGCAGAAGATCGCAGGCCCCTCCATCTGAAGCGGAAGGCCTATGGCGATGTATTCCTGCGGCAGGACGCCGTTCTGGTGCAGCGATCGGCCTGTAAATTCGCGAAACAGCCGGCCGCCCCCGAGCTGAATCTCGGCGACGGAGCCGAAGAACTTGCCACGCGAGATCTGAGTGTAGGACTGGTTCCACCCGCGCAGCAAAGCGGCCTGCTGTTCGGCGTCATCGCTGCAGGCGGCGAACAGGCTACCGGAAAACGGTTCCGGGCGCCTGCTTGGGAGGGGGCGTATGCTCGACGGCATACGCGCAATCTATCCGATTTCGACGGCCGTGTCCGCCAAGATGTCCGGCCGCGCGCGACCACCGGTTCAGGCGCCCGAAGCGCGGCAGCGCAGAGCGCTACTGCACCCGGCGTGCGGGCAGCACCCATTCGGCGAGATGCGGCTGCAATTCGTGATCTGGAACCTTGGTCAGATCCTTGGCGAGCGCGCCGCGGAGCTTCTCGGACGCCTGATTGTCAAGGCTTTCGCGCAGATCGGTCAGGATGTGGCTCGGCGCGACAAGCACCAGCTCATCGAAAGCGCCCTGCCGCGAGGATTGCAGGAGCCACGCTCCCAGATCCTTGGCGAAGCGCTCCTTGGCGGCGTCATGCGGGTCGGTGCGCGGCTGGTTGGCATGGAGCGCGACCGTGGCGCTCTCGTGAACGCGGCCCGGCTGGTCGGAACCAAGGTCCGAAGAGCGCAGATGCGCGCTCTTCGAATCGATGCGCTCCTGCGTCAAGAGCGCACCATCCTCGCGCGGCGCGAGGACGCGCGCATGTTCGCCATCGGCGACGACGACCCATAATTTTAGATGTTTCACCATTGTCGATCCCTGGGTTGATATTCTGGCTTGCTCCTTCGGCCGAAAGGCCGCGCAAGCTCAAGCCCTATCACGCCACGCTGCCTTGCGCGCCCGACAGGAACAAATGCAACTGTGCGACGACGGCCGCCCCTTCGCCGATGGCGCCGCCAACCCTTTTGACCGAACCGGCGCGCACGTCGCCGACGGCGAAGACGCCGGGAACGCTGCATTGCAGCGGCAACGCGGGTACGGCTTTTGCGCCCCGGCCGCAGCGCCCGACCTCGATGCCAGTGCGGACGAAGCCTTTGTCGTCGAGCGCGACGCCGCAATCGCGCAGCCAGTCGGTGGCGGGATCGGCGCCGACGAAAAGGAACAGGTTGCGGATTGGCTTTTCAGTCTCGACGCCCGAGCCGAGATCGCGCCATGCGACGCCGGCGAGCCGCCCCTCGGGCGAGCCGCGCAGCGCGACGACCCCTGTCCGGGGAAGGACCACGATATTCGCCGTAGCCTCTATGCGGTCGATGAGATAGCGCGACATCGTCGCGGCGAGGGCGTCGCGGCGCACCAGCATCCAGACCTTGGCGGCGAAGCCGGACAGATAGACCGCCGCCTGGCCGGCCGAATTGCCGCCGCCGACAAGGACGATCTCCTCGTCGCGGCACATCCGCGCCTCGATGGGGGAGGCCCAATACCAGACGCCATTGCCCTCGAATCGCCCGAGCTCCGGAATGTCGGGTCGCCGATAGCGCGCGCCGGACGCCACGACGACGGCCCGCGCCTTGAGGTTGCGCCCGTCGGCAAGGCCGAGCGCCAACGGATCGGCCGCACAATCGAGCTTGACGACCTCGACCGGGATCGCCGTCTCGGCGCCGAATTTCTGGGCCTGCGTGAACGCCCGCCCAGCGAGGGCGCGGCCCGAAATGCCGGTCGGAAAGCCGAGGTAATTTTCAATCCGGGCGCTGGCGCCAGCCTGCCCGCCGAAAGCGCTCGCATCAAGGACGATCACGGACAAGCCTTCGGAGGCTGCGTAAACCGCGGTGGCGAGTCCAGCCGGCCCGGCGCCGACAATGGCGACGTCATAGGTCCGGTGCGGATCATCCGCCCGCACCATGCCAAGGCAACGCGCCAGTTCGACCTCGCTCGGATTTTTGAGCACCGCTCCATTGGGGCAGACCGCCAGCGGCAGATCGGCGGGAGCGGGGGCGTAGCGCGCGACAATCTCTCGCGCCTCGACGTCTTCGTCGGGATCGCAAAGCTGATGCGGGTATCCGTTACGCGCCAGAAATCCTTCGAGCCGGACGACGTCGGAGCTGTCCGGCGGTCCGATCAGCACCGGGCCGCCAGCGCCGTTCTCGATCAAGGCGACGCGGCGCAGGATCAACGCCCGCATGATGCGCTCGCCAAGCTCGGCCTCGGCGATCACCAGCGAGCGCAGATTGTCCGCTCCGATCAGCAACGCCTCGACGTCGCCCCCGGCGACCGCGTTGACGAAAGACGGACGGCCGGACAATTGGCCGACCTCCGCGATGAAAGCGCCGGGCCCGGCCTCCGCCATCAGAACCGCGTGACCGAAGGTCGGCGCGGTGATAGAGACGGCGCCGCGAAGAATGACGAACATGCCGGGCGCCAGCATCCCGGCCGCGAAAAGATGTTCGCCCGTGGAGAACCGGCGCGGTTCGCCGAAGCGGCGCAGCCGTTCGATTTCGCCCGGCTCAAGCCTCGGGTACATCTGATCGCGCCGCGCGTCGAGCGTCGACATTCGCGCCCCCAGTCTCGCCGGAACTTTCAAACGGCGTTAAGCACGTTGATCTATAGCCCCGCCCTCACCGAAAATCTTCGGCAATTTTTTAACCGGCTCGTCTAGCCTTGGCGCCGACGCGAAATTGCGCCTCTGCGTCAGTCGCTTTTTTTAGTCTTACGGACAGCAAAGATCAGCCACAATTGCCATCTCCTAATAGAAATTAACCATTATGGCGCAGCTTTAGCTGTCGCGGGGCCTGGCGTTCCGCCGAGCGGCACTAGTAAGGGGTCAGAACATGAGCGAGTCTGTGAGGACATGGCGACCGCTGAACGGGATCGACGCGAACGAAGCGCGTGTCGGGGACTCCGACGCGGCGCATGTCGATTTGGACGAGGCGCTCGCCGGCCTTTTTCGCCATGCGGACCATCCGAGCGAGAGCACGGCCGGCCATGAGGCCGCGGCCGAGGACGATTCGTTTGACCGGGCCGCGGAAGAGGCTCCCGCGCAGGAGCCCCTGATACGGGGCGATTTCGCCGCCATCGAAGCGGCGCTGCTCGGCGCCACGCGGCCGGGCGCGCTCGCGTCGGGACAGGCTGAATTGCAGGAGGCGCCGCCGTGGGCGCGTCTCGATCTGCGCAGCACGCGCGCCGACGCCAATGCGCCGCCGTCCGCCTTTTCCGCCCTTTCGCTGGACGGCCGGGACGGCGACGATATGCTTCAACATCCGGCGGCTCTGCTCTCGGCGGCCACTGACGCCGCATTCTACCCGGGCGCAGGCGCGCCATCGGACAATTTCATGCTTTTCGACGACGCAGCCGTATCCGGCAGCGCGGCTCTCGACGAAGAAGACAAGAGGTCGCGCCGTCCGATCTACCTCATGGCGGCGCTCGTGCTCGCTGGCGTCGCCGGCATGACCGCGACCTCATTCCGGCACGACGGCTCCAGCCTGATCGCGCCGGAAGCGTCAAAACCCGCAATCCTGGCGCCGTTCGCAGCCGAAACCGCGTCCACGTCGCCAACGACGCCGGGCGCGGCCGATTCCGCGCAGCAAGCCCCCGTTCAGCAAGCGTCGGCAACGCCGGACGGAGCGGCGCCGGCGGCCGACGCCGGGCCGCGAGTCATCTCGTTCAGCGAGCCGGCCGCTCCAAGCGAGGCCGCGCCCGCTCAAACGGCTACCACGGAAGTTCCTCCGGCCTCGGCTGAGGCCCCCACGGCCCAAGCCGTCGCAACGCTTCCCCCCGTGCCTCCGGCGCCGAGCGAAATGGCGACCGCGAGCATTCTCGCCCCGCCGCCGCCCGGCAAGGCGCAATTACTGGCCGCGCCCTCCGTCAAGGCGGCGATCGACGGGGCGAGGAAGGTGAAAACCGCGGCCGTGCGTCCGGACGGAACCCTCGTGAAACCTGAGCCGCCGGCGACAAAAGTTCCGCCGCAAGAGGCGCTGAGAAAGGAACTCCCGGCCAAGGCGGCGCTGGTCAAGGACGCCGCTGCGAAGGACGCCGCGACCAAGGCGGCGAAAACCGCCCATCTGAAGACGCCGCACCCCGCCACGACTGCGGCAGACGCTGTCGCGGCCGCGACAAGCAAGACAGCTGTCGCTGCGAAGCCCGCGCCGGTTACCGCCGCCGCCAGCCACGCGAAGCCCGCGACTGCGGACGCGCAGGCCGCGGCGCCCGCCGCCGCGGCGCAGCCCACGGCGGCGGCGCAGCCCCCCGCGCAGACGAATGGCGCGCTAGCTTTTGTCGATACGGCTGTGAGTTCCATCACCGGCGCCACGGGCAAATTGCTCGATTGGGGCCGAACCGCGAGCAGCGCGCATTAATTGACGGATTGAGATCCGCCCGGGCGACGAGAGAGCGCCCGGTCCAGTCCGGACGGGCATGATCGCCGAGCGCAGGGCGGTCATGCCTGTTTTTTTGCGCGTCCCATGCCGGGGCGACCAGCGGCCCGCGTTTGCGCGATGATGGAAATCCGCGGCGGACGAAGCCAGGTTCCGTCGCGGCGTTCAGGTTCCGTCACAGCGTTGAGGAGCCGAAATGACGAACCCTCTGGCGCCGCCGCCGCCAGTTGAAACGCCCCTGCTGCTGCAGACGAACCTCCAGTTTTTCGTCGGCGCGCGCATGGCGATGGCGTTCTCCCAGCAGATGCAGAATGTCGCCATCGGCTGGTATGTCTATGTGCTGACCGGCAGCCCGTTGAGCCTTGGCCTCGTCGGCCTCGCGCAGTTTCTGCCCGCGATCCTGCTCGTCCTCGCGACCGGCCACGCCGCCGACCGCTTCGATCGACGCCACGTCGTGATCGTGAGCGTCGCCGTTCAGGCCTGCATCTCGATCGCTCTTTTGCCCGTAATTTTCAGCGCGGCGCCGAAGGTCTGGGCGATCTACGCCATCGTCTTCGCGCTCGGCGGCGCCCGGGCCTTTGCGCAGCCCTCGCTCGCGGCGCTCCTGCCCGCCGTCGTCTCCCTCGACGATTTTCCGCGCGCCGTTTCGGTTGCGACATCCACGCTGCGGCTGGCCATGATCGCCGGACCGGCGCTGGGCGGAATGCTCGTAGCCTGGAACGGCGCGGCCCTGTTTTTCCTCGCCGCCGCGCTGAATGGCGGCGCGGCGCTTCTGATGGCGCGCGTCAACGCTAGGCCCGCGCGTAAAGCGGCCGGCGAGCCGCCAGGCGAGTTGGGCCTTCTCGCCGGATTTTCCTATTTGCGCGCCAATCGATTTCTTCTCGGCGCGATCTCGCTCGATCTTTTCGCCGTGCTGTTTGGCGGCGTCACTGCCCTGCTGCCGATTTTTGCGCGCGACATTCTCGCCGTGGGACCGACGGGGTTAGGCCTGCTGCGCAGCGGGCCGGCCATCGGCGCCTTGATCGTCGGGCTCGTTCTCGCGCGCCATCCGCTGCGCCGCGACATCGGCGCGATCATGCTTTGCGCGGTCGCCGCCTATGGCGCCGCGACCATCGTCTTCGCATTGTCGCGCTCGTTCCCGCTGTCGCTGGCGGCGATGATCGCGCTCGGCGGCTTCGACATGATCAGCATGGTGCTGCGCCAGACCATGGTTCAGCTCGGAACCCCGGAAGGGATGCGCGGACGCGTCAGCGCGATCAATTCCGTCTTTATCGGCGCTTCGAACCAGCTCGGCGACTTCGAATCGAGCGTCGTCGCCGTCTTTCTGGGCGCCGCCGGCGCCGCTATATTCGGCGGGGTCGGGACGTTGGTTGTCGTCGCTCTCTGGGCGCTCCTCTTTCCGGAGCTGCGCCGCGCCGACCGGCTCGGCTGAAAAAACCGCGCGGCTGGACGCGCGCCAGTTTATTCCATCGACTATATTGGCTATTTCGCCTAAATAGCGGCTCATCCATTTGGCCGACGGCGCATCGGAGAAGGCCGCACATGAACCCAAAGATCAGGAAGCCCGGCGCGGACGCCGCGCATCATTGGAACATCGAGGCAATTGTCACCGATTTGCGCCGTCTGCGCATCGAGGCGCATGAGAAGCGCGCCGGGCCAGTCAAACTGCCGTCCCGCAAGGCGCTGATCGGAATCATAGAGGGTCTCAGCGCCGCCCTGTTCCCGAACCGGCTTGGCCTCTGCGAGATCAGCGGCGAGGGCGTCGATTTTTATGTCGGGCACACGCTCAACGTCACGCTGACCGAACTGTTGAAGCAGGTGCGCCTCGAATTCGAGTTCACCTCGGGCATCGCGGATCTGATCGAGCCGGAAACCGATCGCGCCGCCAGCGTCGTCTCCGCTTTCGCCAAGCAATTGCCGAGCGTGCGCGCCCTTCTCGACACCGATATCCGCGCGGCTTTCGACGGCGATCCGGCGGCGCGCAGCATCGACGAAGTGCTGATTTGCTATCCTGGCGTCACCGCGATCATCCATCAACGGCTGGCGCATATTCTTTACAAGCTCGGCGCGCCGCTGCTGGCGCGCATGATCACCGAGATCGCGCATTCGGCGACGGGGATCGACATTCATCCAGGCGCCGAGATCGGCGAACGCTTCTTCATCGACCACGGCACCGGCGTCGTCATCGGCGAGACCACCATCATCGGCCGCAACGTGCGCCTGTATCAGGCCGTGACGCTCGGGGCCAAGCGGTTTCCGACCGACGAGCATGGCGCGCTCGTCAAGGGCGGCGCGCGCCACCCTGTCGTCGAGGACGACGTCGTCGTCTACGCCGGCGCGACCATCCTCGGCCGCGTCACCATCGGCCGCGGCTCCTCGATCGGCGGCAATGTCTGGCTGACGCGCAGCGTGCCGCCCGGCAGCACGATCTCGCAGGCGCAGGTGCGCAACGAGGATTTCCACGACGGCGCGGGAATCTGAAGGGGCGAGCCCCGGCGCGCCAGCCTTCGCCGGATCACGCGGCGGTTTGGGCTCCCGCGCGATCGCAGCGACGGGAGAATCCGTGCGTTGCGTACCGGCGGGCCGCTGGGGCGCCGCGCTTAATCGATGAAGGTCCCCAGCGCCGCGCGCCATAGCGCAAGTTTTTCCTCGAACCGCATCCGCGCATGGGCCGGACTCGTCGACGGCAGCACAATCTTGCGAATGGTGGGCGAGCCGGCCGGAACATTGCGGCGAAACAGCTTTTCGGCGGGCTGGCCGTTGAAGCAGATCAGTTCGATGCGCGGATGTCTCTTGAAGAATGAAGGAAAATCATTCGGCGCCGGAGAGCGGATATTGGAGTCGAGGCTGCCGGCGCGCTCCGCAAAGGCGCAGACATCCCAAAGCGCGAGGCCGCGCGCTTTCATGAGGCTCAGGCGATCTTCATAGGCAAGCTCGGGAGCGGCGCCGATGAGTTCGCCCATGATGCGCCAGAAGCTGTTGTGCTTGTAAGCGTAATATTGCTGGCGCCGCAGCGATTTCAGCGCCGGGCAGCGTGCCGAGGATGAGCACGCGCGCATCGTCGGCGGAGATGGCGTCGAAGCACGCGCTAAGAGCCATCGTTGTCCGCGCCAGCCGGGTGACTTCGGCGAGATGGGTTCAGGGCCGCAGGCATCGCGCGCGCAGAAGCCGAGGCGTCAGATCTCGAACTTTGAGGCGTCCTCGAGGGCGGCCTGCTCGAGATAGCCGGCGCGGATGGCGAAGTCGCCGAAATGCTCGCCGGGTTTTCTGTCGCGCGCGTAATGCGCGGCGATCTCCGCGATTGCGCTCAGGATCGCCTCCTCGCCAATGTTGGCGCGATACAGGCTGTTGAGACGCTGGCCATGAAAGCCGCCGCCAATATAGAGATTATATTTTCCCGGCGCGCGGCCGGTCAGCGCGATCTCGGCGACGTAAGGACGCGCGCAGCCATTGGGGCAGCCCGTCATGCGAATGGTGATCGGTTCTTTTTCGAGGCCGTTCTCATTGAGGATCGCCTCGATCTTCGTCACCAGCGAGGGCAGATAGCGCTCGCTTTCCGCCATGGCGAGGCCGCAGGTCGGCAGCGCGACGCACGCCATGGAGTTAAGACGCAGGAGACTCTGGTCGTTGCGATGATCAAGGCCATATTCTTTCAGCAGCGCGGCGATCTTCGCCTTGCCGCGCGCCGGAATGTCGGCGATGACGACATTCTGGTTGGGCGTCAGGCGGAACGTCCCCTTGTGGACTTCGGCGATGGCGCGCAGCCCGTCGAGCAACGCGAGCCCAACGCGGTTGACGATGCGGCCATTCTCGACGAACAGCGTGAAATGATGGCGGCCATCCTCGCCCGTCGCCCAGCCATAGGCATCGCCATTGCTGGTGAATTTGAACGGGCGCGCGGGCTTGAGCGCAAAGCCAAGACGCCTCTCGATCTCGCCCTTGACCCAGTCAAGCCCGAGATCGTCGATCGTGTATTTGAATTGCGCATGGGCGCGCACGGTGCGGTCGCCATGATCGCGCTGGACGCCGATCACCGCGTCCGCCGTCGCCAGCAGCTTGTCCTTCGGGATGAAGCCGATGACGTCGCCAAGCCGCGGATAAGTCTCGGGCGCGGAATCGGAGCGCCCCATGCCGCCGCCGATGGTGACGTTATAGCCCTGCAGCTTGCCGCCCGAAACGATGGCGATGAAGCCAAGATCCTGCGTATAGACGTCGATGTCGTTGTTCGGCGGAATGACGAAGCCGATCTTGAACTTGCGCGGCAGATATTGCTTGCCGAGGAAGGGCTCCTCCGGTTCGGACGAAGCCACGCGCTCCTCGCCGTACCAGATCTCGTGATAGGCGCGCGTTTTGGGCAGCGCGTGATCGCTGAGGCGCCGCGCCGCGTCATAGACTTCGGCATGGAGCGCCGAGAGGGACGGATTGACCGAGGCCATGACGCCACGCACGACGTCGCCGCAGGCCGCGATCGTGTCGATCAGCGCCTCGTGCAGACCGCGGATCGTGTCCTTGAGGTCGGTCTTGACCACCCAATGGAACTGGAAGGTCTGCCGCGTCGTCACGCGCAGCGATCCATTGCCATAGGCGCGGGCCAACTCGTCGAGCTTCAGCCATTGCGACGCAGTGCAGACGCCGCCCGGCAGGCGCAGCCGGATCAGAAAGGAATAGGCGGGCTCCAGCTTCTGCCGGCGGCGTTCGTCGCGCAGGTCGCGATCGTCCTGCACATAGACGCCATGAAACTTCATCAGCTTGGCGCTGTCTTCGCCGGTAACCGCGCCGGTCAATGCGTCAAGCAGCCCTTCATTGATGGCGCCGCGCAGATAGTCGCTGCGCACCTTCATCGCCTCGTCGGGGCCGAGCTTGCCGAGGGGTTGCGAGAGATCGCGGCTGCGGTCGGGGCCTTGCAGGCTCTTCGTCATCTCAAACGATCCTCAATAGACATCGCGCTGGTAGCGATGGTCGCGCTCAAGGGCGCGCACATATTCTTCCGCATCGTCCCGCACCCGCCCGCCATGCGCCGCGACGATGCCGATCAGCGCCTCATGCACGTCCGGCGCGAGCCGCGCGGCGTCGCCGCAGACATAGATATGGGCGCCCGACTCGAGCCAGGCGAAGACCTCGCGGCCGCGCTCGACGAGCCTGTGCTGCACATAGGCCTTTTGCGTCCGATCGCGGGAAAAGGCGACATCCATCCGCGTCAGAACCTCGTCCTTCAAATAGGCTTGCCACTCGGTTTGATACAGGAAATCCGTGCGGAAATTGCGCTCGCCGAAGAAGAGCCAGGAACGGCCCTCGGCGCCGCGCGCCTCGCGCTCCTGCACGAAGGCGCGATAGGGCGCAACTCCGGTGCCGGCGCCGATCATGATGATCGGAACATCGTCGGCGGGCAGCCGGAAATGCGGATTGGACTGGATATAGACCGGGGCCACCGCGTCCGGTAGGCAGCGATCGGCGAAAAAGCCGGAGGCGACGCCAGCGCGCGCCTCGCCATGCAGCTGGTAGCGCACCGTCGAGATGGTGAGATGCGCCTCGCCGGGATTGGCGGCAAGGCTCGACGCGATCGAATAAAGGCGCGGCTGCAGCGGCCGTAATCCCGAAACGAAGGTCTCGGGGGCAAGGCCGGTCGCCGGAAACGCCCGGAGGACATCGACGATATGATGCGCGCGGAAATAGGCGGCGCGGGCCTCCGCGCTCTCGTCGCCGATCAGGTTCTTCAGCGCGGCGGCGCCCGTGACTTCGGCCCAGTGCTCAAGGAAACGCGGCGTCAATGCCGTAATCTCGAAGCGTTCCTCAAGGGCCTGCGCCAAAGGCGTCTCGCTCTCTTTCAGCGCCAGCGGCGCCGCGCCGTCAAGCCCGAGACTGGCGAGGATCATTGCGACGAGAACCGGATCGTTGCGCGGCGCGACGCCGAGCGCATCGCCCGGCTCGAAGGTCAGGCCCGACCCAAGAAGCGAAATCTCAATATGGCGCGTCTCCTTGCTGGAGCCGCGCCCGGTGAGCGCGATATTGTCGATGATCGTCGCCGGAAACGGGTTGCGCTTGTCGAAAGCGGCCGGCTTGGTCTTGGCGGCGGGGGCGGCGGCGCGCGCCGCCGACTCGCCGCGATCCTTCGCGAGCAACGCCAGCGCGGCGGCGATCCAGGCGCCCGCGGGATCGTCGTAATCGACATCGCAATCGACGCGCGGCAAGAGGCGGGCGGCGCCCAGCTCCTCGAAGCGGCGGTCGAGCCGCTTGCCCGCTTCGCAGAATTTTTCATAAGTGGAATTGCCGAGGGCCAGAACGGCGAAGCGCAGGCCGGCGAGCGATGGCGCCTTGCGGCCCTCGACGAATTCGAAGAACGCCTTCGCCGGCTGCGGCGGGTCGCCTTCACCATAAGTGCTGGCGATGATGAGGACGTCCTGCTCCTCCTTGAGGCTGCGCGCTTTATATTCGCCCATGTCGGCCACAGTGGCGTCAAGGCCGAGAGTCTCTGCGCCTGTTCTGCGGCGGCGCGCGCAAGTCCGGCGGCGTTGCCCGTCTCGGTCCCGTAAAGGATGGTCAAGGTTCGGGTCCGCGCAGCCGCCGGCGCCGCATCGGCCGGCGGCGCGGAGGCGGCGGGCGCGTCAAGAAGCGCGACTTCGGTTCCTGTTCGCGCGCTTTCGAGTCCGGCGAAATAGCCGCTGAGCCATAGCGCCTGACGCGGGCTAAGCGCCGTCGCGAGGGCGTTGATCTGCCGCCACTGCTCGGCGCTCAACAGTCCGGGGCCGGGGAAATCTGTCGGGTCAACGCGCTGCACATTCGCTGTCCTGATTTAACATGATATACATGTTATTTATGATAAATCTCGGATTTATTCTGTCAGTTTCTATCCGAGCCGCCCCGTCCGGGGCAAGATCAATATGAATGGCGAGAGGGACCACCCATCCGGCCGCGCGGCCGAAAATCGCGCCGGTCGAAAGGCCCATGAAAGGCGGCGCGGCCGCCTTGTCAAACAAGTCCGCATTGGATAGCTTCTTGTTAGCTGAAAATTTTCCCGTGCTCCGGATAATGCAAGCTTTCCCAATCTATTGCGGCGTAGCCCAAGTTGCTTTGGCGAACGCGCGGCGTTGTCGCGCGCGAACTCGACCATTAGCCGCAATTGCGGGCAGGGGCGTCTATCGCCTGGCTGACGCTTGTTTGGCCGGCGAAAATGAAAATGGCGCGGGATCAAACCCCGCCCCCGCGGAGAGGAACAGCGATGCGCCGGCGCCTTGATCCTTTTCTGAGCCCCATAGCATCGCCCCCCCTCGCCGGGCCGTCCGATTCTGCCCGTTCCGCGGATTGGCGCCTCTTCGCCTCGAGCCGAGGCCCGGATCGCACGCGCTGCCGGCGTTTCCCCTCTTCGTTTTTAGCAAGGCTGGCGACAATGGGTCTCAAGCGCCCGCCGACGTCCCGCTCCGCCCGGCCGCCGAATGCACGACTGCGTGCGCGCCGAAATATCACGCGCACCGAATAAAAAGACCGCCAAAAGTATAAATCGGGAGGAAATATGTTCCACCAATTGCTGACGCCCGTCGCCGACAATCTCGCCTTGTCGTTCGTCGTGGCCGCCGCGCCCATCGTGGTTGTCCTGGTGATGCTCGGCGTGTTGCGCCGCCCCGCCTGGGCGGCCTCTCTCGCCGGCCTTCTCGTCGCCCTCGCCATCGCCGTGCTGGTCTGGCGCTTCCCGCCCGCCCTCGCGCTCAACAGCGTCGCCGCCGGCGTCGTATTCGCATTGTGGCCAGTGATGTGGATCGTCTTCAACGCGCTGTTGCTCTACAACATAGCCGTCGCGTCCGGGCGCTTCGACGCTTTCCGGGATTGGGTCCTGAACCATTTGCCGAACGACCGCCGCATCGTGCTGGTGGTGATCGGCTTCTGTTTCGGCTGCCTGCTGGAAGGCATCTCCGGCTTCGGCACGCCGGTCGCGATCACCAGCGCCCTTCTAATCCTCGTCGGCTTTCCGGCCCTCGAGGCTCTGACCTTCACGCTGATTTTCAACACCGCGCCGGTCGCCTTCGGCGCCCTCGGCGTGCCGATCACCGTGCTCGGCCAGGTCACCGGCCTCTCCCCGGTGACTCTCGGCGCCATGGTCGGGCGGCAACTGCCCTTCATCGCC
The DNA here is from genome assembly GCA_963767805.1 of uncultured Alphaproteobacteria bacterium. Classification (GTDB taxonomy): domain Bacteria; phylum Pseudomonadota; class Alphaproteobacteria; order Rhizobiales; family Beijerinckiaceae; genus Methylocapsa. Next base: position 97,915 of record CAVYFP010000023.1, read on the forward strand.
ATGCTGCTGCCTTTCTACGTCATGACGATCTATGGCGGGACGCGCTCGGTCCGCGCCCTGTGGCCCGTGCTCGCGGTCGCCGGCGGCAGCTTCGCGCTTGGGCAGTTCGTCTCCTCGAACTTTCTCGACTACGCGCTGACCGACGTGCTCTCGTCTCTCACAGCATTGATCGCGACGCTCGGGTTCCTGCGCGTCTGGAAGCCCGCGCCCGACCCGGAGTTTTGCGTTTCGCTGCGCACGGTTCAGGCGGGCGGCGCCGATCTCGCCCCGAAAGCGCATGGAAGCCAGATGTCCCCTTGGCAGGGATGGCTGCCCTGGCTCATCGTCTCGGTGGTGGTGATTTTATGGACTCACTTCAAAGTCTTTTCGAACGGCCAGCAGACCATCCCCTGGCCCGGCCTCCACAACGAGATTGCGATCACTCTTTATAAGGACAAGCCCTACGCCGCGAACTGGGTGTTCCAGCCGCTGGCGACGGGCACCGCGATCCTGCTCTCAACGATCATCACGTCTGCGCTGGTTGGCGTAGGCCCCGCTCAGTTCTTTAAGTGCATCTGGGCCACCTGGCGACAGAGCCGGCTGGCGATCCTGACCGTATGTTTCATCGTCGGCCTCGCTTATCTGATGAACTACTCGGGGATGAACTACACGCTTGGCCTTGGCGTCGCCTCGACGGGGCTTCTTTTCCCGCTGGTCTCGCCGTTCCTTGGCTGGATCGCGGTGTTCCTCTCGGGCAGCGACACGTCGGGCAACGCCCTGTTCGGCAATCTGCAGGTGGTGGCGGCCAATCAGCTCAATCTCAATCCCGTGCTTTTTGCGGCGACCAATTCCTCGGGCGGCGTGATGGGCAAGATGATCTCGCCGCAGAACATCTCGACCGGCGCCACGGTGACGGATCTGAAGGGGAAGGAGGGCGTGGTCTTCGCCCGCACATTCAAGCATAGCATTGCGCTGACCCTGTTGCTCGGCGTTCTCGTCCTGCTGCAGCAATATGTGATGCCCTGGATGATTCCGCATTCCTGAAACCAGTGGGCGCGGATGAGTCTACAAAATGGTCAACGCGCGTCCCAAGGTTGGACTTTTCGTCACCTGTCTCGCCGATCTTATCCGGCCTCGCACCGCTTTCGCCGCGCTTACGTTGCTGCAGCGCGCCGGCTGCGAGGTGGAGGCCCCGCCGCAGCAGACCTGCTGCGGCCAGCCGGCCTATAATTCGGGCGATCGCGGCGACGCGGCGGCAATCGCGCGAAACGTCATCAAGGCGTTCGAAGCCTATGACTATGTGGTCGCGCCGTCGGGCTCCTGCATGGGCATGATCAAGCTGCATTACCCGGAGCTTTTCGCCGATGATCCGGCGTGGCTGCGCCGCGCGGAAGCGCTCGCCGCGAAAGGCTATGAACTGACCAGCTTCCTTGTCGATGTCCTCGGCTTCCGTCCGCAGGGCATCGCGCTTGCCGCGCGCGCGACCTATCATGACAGCTGCTCGGGACTGCGCGAACTTGGCGTTCAGCGCCAGCCCCGCGCGCTCCTCGCCGAAGTCGCGGGCCTTACGTTGACGCCGCTGCCGGACGGCGAGGCCTGCTGCGGCTTTGGCGGAACCTTCTGCGTTAAATACCCAGCGATCTCCAACGCCATCGTGGACGAGAAAGCCGAGCGCATCGAAGCGACGAAAGCCGATATATTGCTTGGCGGCGATCTCGGCTGCCTCATGAACATGGCGGGAAAACTGCACCGGCGCGGCTCGCGCATTCGCGTTTTCCATGTCGCCGAAATCCTCGCCGGCATGGGCGACGGTCCCGCCATCGGGGAGGAACCCTGAACCATGCCGGCGCCAACCGACGACGCGATCGTCGACACTTTCAAGACCCGCGCGAGCGCTGCCCTCGCCGACGCCAATCTGAAGCTCGCGATCGACCGCACGACGCGGACCGCACGCGCCAAGCGCGAGGCCGCCGTCGCCGCGTGGCCGGGCTTTTCCGAGGCGCGCGATCTTGGCCGCCGCATCAAGGATCACGTGATCGAAAACCTCGATCATTATATCCTTGAGTTCGAGCGCAATGCGCAAAGCTCAGGCGCGATCGTGCATTATGCGGCGAGCGCGGGCGAGGCTTGCGAGATCGTCCTGCGCATCTGCCGCGAGGCGGGCGCGCAGACGATCACCCGCTCGAAATCAATGCTCGGCGAAGAGATCGGCCTGCCCCATGCGCTGGACGCCGCCGGCTTCACCCGCGTCGAAACCGATCTCGCCGAACATATCGTGCAGCTCTCCAACGACCGGCCCTCGCATATCATCTGGCCGGCGCTGCACCACACCCGCGAGAATATCGCAGCGCTGTTTCGCGCGCATCATCACACGCCCCAGAACAGCGACGACATCATCGGCATGGTGGCGAGCGCGCGGCGGCAGTTGCGCCCTGGCTTCCTCGGCGCCGACGTCGGCATCAGCGGCGCGAATTTCCTCATCGCCGACAGTGGCGCCATCTGCACCGTGACCAATGAGGGCAACGCCGAGCTGACGACGACGATCCCGCGCGTGCACATCGTCACGGCGGGCATCGAGAAGCTCGTGCCGAGCCTCACGCACGCCTTCATCCTGCTGCGGTTGCTGGTGCGCTCGGCGACCGGCGCCGATATCACCCAATATACGACCTTCCATTGCGGCCCGAAGCGGGCCGGCGATCGCGACGGGCCGGAGGCCTTCCATATCGTGCTGGTCGACAATGGCCGCACGCGCATGCTGACCGAGGGACTCGGCGAGATGCTTCGTTGCCTGCGCTGCGGCGCCTGCATGAATCACTGCGTCGTCTACAATGAGATCGGCGGCCATGCCTATGGCGGCGTCTATCCCGGCCCGATGGGCGCGGTGCTGACGCCGGTTCTCGACGGCCTCGAAAAATCCCGCGAGCTCCCCCACGCCTGCACGCTGAACGGGCGCTGTCAGGAGGTCTGCCCGGTCGCTATACCGCTACCCGCCATGCTGCGCGGCTGGCGCGACAAAAGCTGGGCGCAGGGTCTCGAGCCGCGAACGCAGCGCGGCATGATGGGGCTCTGGGCCTTCGCCGCCGCTCACCCAAGCCTGTACCGATTGGGAACGCGCCTCGCCATCCGGGCGATCCGCCTCCTCGCCAAAGGCGGCTGGATCGACAAGCTGCCACTGGCTGAAGGCTGGACGCGGCATCGCGACTTTCCCAAGCCCGCGGCGCAAAGCTTTTTCGAGCAATATCAGGCGACCCGCCGGAAGCAGGACTAATGAACGCGCGCGCTGACATGCTGGCCGCGATCCGGCGCGCTTTGCCCGGCGAGCGGAAGCCTCGGACGATCGGCGCCGCCGCCGAGGCGCTGGCGCGGGAATCGATCGAGAGCCGCCCGCAAATCCCCGGCGCCGATCTCACCGAGGCCTTCGCCGCGCGGCTCGTCTCCGACAGGGTCGTCGGCGCCAGCGTCGATCGCGTCAATCGGCTCGAGGACGCGCCGGGCGCAGTGCGGCGATACTGCCGCATCCACAGCCTCGATCCCGTCCTCGCACTGCAGCCGGATCCGGAGCTGCAACGGCTCGACTGGGGCGCTTTTGAGATACGCCCCCCGACCGGCGGCGACGAGACGCTTGCGGTCGCGCGGGCGCGCTGGGCCATCGCCGAAACGGGGACCCTTGTCTTTCATTCGGGCCCGGAATTCGCCGACGCTCTTGTCATTCCTGACGCTGCATCATGTCTGCATCATCGAGAGCGCGCGCATCCTGGCGCATCTTGAAGATTACGCAGACGCCGAAAAAGGCGCGCCTGTCCCGCGCAACGTCAACCTCATCACCGGAGCGAGCGGCACGGCGGATATCGAGGGCGCTCTCGTGCGCGGCGCGCATGGTCCGGCGTTCCTGCATGCGATCATCGTCGGCGCGCCAGGTCAGACGCCGTAGCGGGCCAGAAACAGGCCGACGGCCTCATTGGCATGGGCGAGCAGCTCCGCCTTGGAGAAAGTGGCCTTCGTCACAAGCCGCAAGATTTGGATGTTCGCAACGACGGCGCCCATAAATAGCTTAGCCGCGACGTCTGGATCTGCGAGGCGCAACGCGCCGCGCTCGGCGGCCTGCCGCAGGTAATCCGAAAGCCGGGCGATGACCCGCCCGGGTCCCTGTTCATAGAAGATTCGACCGAGTTCCGGCTCGCGCGGCGCCTCGGCCACCACCACACGGTAGAGACAGATTGAATCCGGCCCCCCGAGAAAACTCAGCATGCTGAGCGCAAGATCGAGCAACACTTTTTTCGGCGCGCCCGACAATTCGCCGTCCTCACTGCCCATCATCATCGCCGAGCGACGTCGCACGACTTCGGAAAACAGCGCCTCCTTGCAGCCAAAATGCCGGTAAAGAGTTTCCTTCGAGGCGCAGGCGCGCTCGGCGATGAGCTGCATCGTCGTTTCGGCATATCCGCGCTCCAGAAACACGCTCTCCGCGACGGCGGCGATCTGGTCGCGGCGCTTTTCGCCGCGCGGCACCGGGCTTGCCTGACACTGCATTATTGACTCGCGAGCGATCCCATGTAACCGTACCGAACAGTTCGGTTACTATCTATGCACCGAAATAAGGTCGGCGCGCAAGCCCCGACTGAGTCGGTTTGTCGCAGGCGCCAACGACAGTCGAGCGGATTACAGGATGGATCAGCAAACCGAGACCGAACTGCGCGAGCGGGACGACACGGCGCCGGAACACGAGATCGCCGGGACGCCCGCGGATGAGCGCGCGCAGCCGGAGGAGGCCCCGACGGAAGAAGAAGCGCCCGCGCCCAAAAAGAAGCGCTCGCTTCTGCTCGTCGGCCTGCTCATCGCGGCGGGCTCGATCGCAGGCGGCGGCTATCTCTATCTCTCTACGCGCGACATCCAGTCCACCGACGACGCCTACACGGACGGGCGCGCAGTGACGATTGCGCCGCAGGTGTCGGGCCTCGTGGTCTCGCTTGACGTCAACGACAATCAATTCGTGCACAAGGGCGAAGCGCTGATCCATATTGATCCGCGGCAATATATTCAGGAGCGCGATTCCGCGCAGGGGACGCTGGACCTCGCCAAAGCGCAACTCGCTGGCCTGAAGCTCGGCGCCGAAATCGCGCGCAAGAACTTTCCGGCGCAACTCGATCAGGCCAAGGCGCAGCTCGCTTCGGCGCAGGCGGCCGCGGCCCGGGCCGAGGCCGATTATCAGCGCCAGCGCAGCCTCCCAAAACCAGCGACCACGCAACAGGAGGTCGACGCGGCGACCGCCGCGCTGCGCCAGGCGCAGGCGCAAGTGGCTCTCGCCCAGGCGCAGGTGGCGGTCGCCGAGCCGGCGCCGCAGCGCATTGGGCAGGCAGACACCGAGGTCTCCCAGTTGAAAGGCCAGGTCGAGCAGGCGCAGGCGAAGCTGGATCAGGCCAATCTCAACCTCGAATGGACCGTCGTCCGCGCCCCGCAGGACGGCTGGATCACCAAGCGCAATGTCGAGGTCGGCAATTACGTGACCCCCGGCCAGCAAATCTTCTCCATCGTTTCGCCCGATGTCTGGGTGACGGCCAATTTCAAAGAGACCCAGCTCGACCGGATTCGCCCCGGCCAGCCTGTCGGTATTGTCGTCGACGCCTATCCGAGCCTCAAGCTGAAGGGCCATGTCGACAGCATCCAGCTCGGCTCCGGCTCGAAATTCACGGCCTTTCCGCCAGAGAACGCCACCGGAAACTTCATCAAGATCGTGCAGCGCGTGCCCGTCAAGATAACGATCGACAGCGGCCTCGACCCCGCCCTGCCGCTACCGCTCGGCATTTCGGCCGTGCCGACGGTGAAGCTGAAATGACGCAGCCGGATGCGCATGCCCATTGGCGGCCTTCGGCCAATCCCTGGGCCATCGCCGTGGTCGTCACGCTGGCGGCCTTCATGGAGATCCTCGACACGACGATCGTCAATGTCGCGCTGCCGCATATCGCCGGCAGTCTATCGGCCAGCAATGACGAAGCGACCTGGGCGCTGACCTCCTATCTCGTCGCCAACGCCATCGTGCTGACGATCTCGGGCTGGCTCAGCGCCGTGATCGGCCGCAAGCGCTATTTCATGATCTGCATCGCAATGTTCACCGTATGCTCGTTTCTGTGCGGCATCGCCGACAGCCTGCCGCAACTCGTCGTCTTCCGGCTGCTGCAGGGCTTTTTCGGCGGCGGCATGCAGCCGAACCAGCAGGCGATCATCCTCGACACGTTTCCGCCGGAAAAGCGCAGCGCGGCCTTCGGCGTGACAGCGATCGCGACGATCGTCGCGCCCGTGCTCGGGCCGACCCTCGGCGGGGTGATCACCGACACCTACAACTGGCGCTGGATCTTCTTCGCCAATATCCCTGTCGGCATCATTGCAACCTTCCTGATCTTCGTTCTGGTCGAAGATCCGCCATGGCTGCAAAAAGCGTCGAAACACATCGACTTCATCGGCCTGGGCTTCATCACGCTCGGCCTTGGCTGCCTGCAGGTGATGCTCGACCGGGGCGAGGACGAAGACTGGTTCGCCTCCTCCTTCACGCAGGTGATGGCGGCGCTCGCCGCCTTGGGCATCATTGGCGGAATCATCTGGCTGAAGGCCGCAAAACATCCGATCGTCAATCTCGACGTCTTCAAGGACCGCAATTTCTCGATGGCGTGCGTCTGCATCTCCGCCGTCGGCGGCGTCCTTTACGCGGGCTCCGTCATCATTCCGCAATTCGCGCAAACAGTGATCAGTTACGACGCGACATGGTCGGGCCTCATCCTCTCGCCGGGAGGGCTCGCGATCATCGCTTTCATTCCGATTGTCGGCATGCTGATGCGCTTCGTTCAGACCCGCCTCATCATCGCCTTCGGTTTTTTCGTCATGGGCGCGGCATTCTTCTATTCGAGCCACCTTTCGCCGAACATTGATTTTGCCACGCTGGTTTCGATGCGCACGGCGCAGACTTTAGGACTCGCGTTCCTTTTTGTGCCGATCAGCACCATCGCCTTCATTACATTGCCACGCCGCCTCAACGGCGACGCGAACCGCGCTGTTCACGATGTTCCGCAACGTCTTCGGCTCGATTGGGATTTCCCTCGCGACGGCGATGATCACCGAGCGGACACAGGTGCGTCAGGCGCAGCTGTCAAAATGGGCGACGCCCTTCCATCAACCCTTCAACGAATTGATCGCGAGCACACAAAGGACGCTGGCCGCGATGGGCCACGCCGTCGGCGCCGCGCATGACGTCGCGGTCGGCAAGGTCTATCTCGCCTTCCGCACGCAGGCTCAGATCCTCGCCTATTCCGACGTCTTCCTTTACGCGGGCATCGTCGCCTTCTGCGTCGTGCCCTTCTGCTTCTTCCTGACCAACAAAAAGGCCGCCGGCGGCCCGGGCGGAGCTCATTGATATGACAGATAGCATATCGCTCGGAAAGCGCGCGCGCCTCCGTCATAATTTTCGCCTGGATCGCGGATTAGGTCGGCGAAGCGAAGCTGAAGCCGCTCCCCGAGCCCTCATGCAGGATCGTCATGATTAAGAGACGCGGCACTGGACTTGCGGCGACGCTCTGCGCCTTGCTGACAAGCGGCTGCTATTCGGTCGGGCCGGATTTCGCGCCGCCCGATCCGCTGCTGCCGCGCACATCCTTTTTCGGCAAGGCGCAGCCGCAAAGCGACGAGACGCGCGCCGCGGCGGGCCCTTATGTCGAAAGCGCGCCGGGCGAGGCGGCCTGGTGGAAGACCTTCCACGACCCGACGCTGACTTCGCTCGCCGGACGCGTCGCGGATTCAAATCTCGACGTGTTGACGGCGACGGTGCGTCTTGGCGAGAGCCGCGCCCAACGCGGCGTCGCCGCCTCGGCGGCCCTGCCGGGCATCAACGGCAACGCCTCGTACCAGCGCGAACTCTACAGCAAGAACGGCATCTTGAGCCTCGCTGGATCCAGTCTGAGCGTGCCGCCGATCAGCGTCTGGCAGACCGGCTTCGACGCATCGTGGGAACTCGACATCTGGGGCCACGTCCGCCGCCAGATCGAATCGGCGCAGGCGCAAGTCGAGGCCTCCGAATATCAGCGCCGCGACCTTCTCGTTTCGGCGCTGGCGGAACTCGCGCGCGACTATGTCGACTTGCGCGGCGCGCAGGCGCAGGTCGCGATCCTCAACGAGAACCTGAAAAGCGCCACCGCGATTTTGGAGTTGACCCGGACCCGCGCCGCAAAAGGCCTGACGAGCGGCCTTGACGTTGAAAACGCGGCCGCGCTGGTCGAAAGCATCCGCGCAGAGCTGCCGAGCCTCGAAAATCAGGCCGATGTCGACATCAACGCGATCGCCCTGATCCTCGACGAGGGGCCGGGGGCGCTGAAGGGCGAACTCGGACGCGAAAAGCCAATGCCGCCGACGCCGCCGCGCGCGCCGCTCGGCGTGCCCTCGGATCTCGCCCGCCGGCGCCCCGACATTCGGGCGGCGGAGGCGCAGCTGCATGCGGCGACCGCCGATGTCGGCGTCGCGGTCGCGAATTTCTATCCAAGCGTCAAGTTGAACGGCAATATTGAACTCAACGCCCTGACCCTCAAGAATCTGTGGCAGGGCAGTTCGCTGCAATATCAGTTCGGACCCAGCGTCTCGCTGCCGATTTTCGAGGGCGGCCGGCTGAAATCGACTCTCGACCTGCGCGCCGACCAGCAACAGGAGGCGGCGATCAATTACCACAAGACCGTGCTCCAGGCCTGGCACGACGTCGTCAATGCGCTCAACGCCTTCACCTCGGAGCAACGCCGGCGCGACAGCCTCAAGGCCGAAGTCGGTCACTCGCGCGAGGCGCTCGCCCTTTCGCGCGTGAGATACGCCAATGGCGTCGCCGATTTCATCACCGTGCTCGATGCGCAGCGCACCCTGCTGGCGTCGCAGCAGCAGCTTGCGCAAAGCACGACCCGCGTCTCGACCAGCCTGATCCAGCTCTACAAGGCGCTCGGCGGCGGCTGGGAGCAGACCTTCCCGGTCGTGCCGGAGCAACCGCAGGCAATTGGCGCGGCGCTTTCACTGGAATGATGGCTCCGCGTTAGAAATCAGGTTATATACAAGCTTCAGCTCCAGCGATCAGACGGTGTTTTGATGCCGACCAGATTTTGCCTCGTCCGGCATGGGGAAACGGCCTGGAACGCGGAAACCCGCCTGCAGGGTCATATCGACGTTCCGCTGAACGAGATCGGACGCGCGCAGGCGCAGGCGGCGGCGGCGCGCCTCGCGACGAAAAGTTTCGACGCGCTCTATAGTAGCGACCTTTCGCGCGCGGTCGAGACCGCCGCCGCCGCCGGCGCGCGGCTCGGCCTCAATGTGCGGCGGACGCAAAGCCTCAGGGAGCGCCATCTTGGCGGGTTTCAGGGCCTGACGCGCGCCGAGGCGCAGGCGCGCTACCCGGCCGAATACGCCCGTTTCCACGCGCGCCATCCGGACGATCCCCCGCCAGGCGAAGGCGAAAGCCTCAGGGCCTTTTCAGCGCGCATCGAGGCCGCTTTTGCGAGCCTCGCCGATACGCATCGTGGCGAAACGCTGCTGATCGTGACGCATGGCGGCGTGCTCGACATCGCGCACCGGCTGACGACCGGTCAGAGCCTCGAAGGCAAGCGCGACTTCCGCCTGCTCAACGCCGCGCTCAACTGGATCGAGCGGCGCGATGGCCGATGGATCTTGCTGAGCTGGGGTGAGACCGGCCATCTCGCCGGCGCGCGCGATGAAATTTTTGACGGCGCGGAGGCGGACGCGGTCAGAGGCTAGCTGTTTTGTGGTTTCTCCACGACGCCAAGAGCAGCCCCATCGTCAGGACCGGCAGGATGATGTCGAGATAGAAGACGGGGCCGGCGTTGCCGGGCGCGAAATTTCCCGCCGCGATCATCTGGCGGACATGGCCAACGGCGGCGCCCAGAAGAAAGACCGCGTTGACGAGCACGGCGGCGGCTCTAAAGCCGAAACTCGCGCGGAAAGCGGCGCAGCCGGCGACGCCAAGGGCGAGATCGGCCACGCCAACCTCATATTGGAAGGGGCTGTCCGCCCAGCCGATAAAGCGCGCGGCCGCCTCGGGATAGGCAATATGGAAGAACGCCGCCCAAAGGCCGCCGACGCCAATCGGCAAAAGCAGAAGCCAGGCGAGCGCGCCCTCCGCCGTCGGCCGGGGCTTCTCGAAAGCGGCGCAGACGAGCGCCGCGACGAATAAAATCGCGGTGAAATTGGAAAGGACGAAGCGAATGAGGCTGGCGAGGACGGAGTGATCCATCGTTCCGCTCAGCCCGAGATCGCTGGCGGGATCAGCACGGCGGCGCCGGAAATGCGCCCGAAGCGCAAATCGGCCAGCGCCTCATTGGCGCGCTCCAGCGGACAGGCGATCGGCCGCGTCCGCACCGGAATTTGCGGCGCGAGAGCCAAAAACTCCTCGGCGTCGCGCCGCGTCAGATTGGCGACCGAACGAATCATGCGCTCCTCCCAGAGGTCGGCATAGGGAAAGGCCGGAATGTCGCTCATGTGGATGCCCCCGCACACGACGGTTCCGCCTTTGGCCAGCGCATGCAGGGCGGCGGGGACGAGCGCGCCGACGGGAGCGAAAATCAGCGCCGCGTCGAGCGGCCGCGGCGGAGCCGTCAGGGAATCGCCGGTCCATGCGGCCCCGCATTCGCGCGCGAAGGCCTGCGCCGCAATATCGCCCGGCCGCGTGAAGGCGTAAATCTCCCAGCCAAGGTGCTTTGCGACCTGCGCGATGATATGCGCGGCGGCGCCGAAGCCGTAAATGCCGAGGCGGCGCCCCTCGCCGGCAAGGCGCAGGGATCGATAGCCGATGAGGCCGGCGCAAAGCAGCGGCGCCGCCTCGGCGTCGGCGTAAAGCGCCGGAAGCGGGAAGCAGAAACGCTCGTCGGCGACGGTATATTGCGCGAATCCGCCGTCGATGTCGTAGCCGGTGAAGCGCGCCTTGTCGCAAAGATTTTCCCGCCCCGAACGGCAAAATTCGCAGACGCCGCAGGTCCAGCCGAGCCAGGGCACGCCGACGCGCTCGCCCGGCCGGAAGCGCGTGACTTTCTCGCCGTGGGCCACTACGACGCCGACGATCTCATGGCCGAGGATCAGCGGCAGCTTTGGCCGCGCCAATTCCCCATCGATAATGTGAAGGTCAGTGCGGCACACCGCGCAGGCGCGCACCTCGATCAGCACCTGATGCGCGTCCGGGCGCGGCGTCGCGAGTTCCCTGAGGGCGAGCGGCTCGCCCACGCCTTCAAAAACCATGGCTTTCATCGGCCGAAATCCTGTGCCCACCTATGATTTACGCGCGAGGCGCACCAACCATAGCGCATAACCCCAAGAAGCGCCGGTCTCTGGACAAAACCTTGCGGCAAAACAAACAGCTGCGGCGGCGATGAATTATTCGCCGATGGATTGTTCGATGAAGGCGCGCCGCGGCTCCATTTTCCGGATTTCAAAGGCAACGCGTTTTGCATCAACAAGCGCCGTCTCCGGAGAATGCTTCGACGACCCGAGAGAATGTCCACAGCCCATTCTCCTGTCACGAACCCGTAATCTCCGGCGGTTACCGGTCCTTCGCGCGAAAAGCGGCGATCATCCTCCCTCCAGTGGCGTCGCAAAGCGAGTTGGAGCGGGAAAGTCTCAGGAGTTCGTCTTGCGCAAACTGAAGCTTCGATTGCCGGTCATTCTCGCAGCAACTCTTGCGGCCGCGACTGTTGCGCTCGACGCGGCATGCGCCGAAACGACGCCCAACCTTCTCGTCAACGGCGACGCCGAAGCGCATCGCTGCACGCAAGACTGGACGGCATCCACACCCGTTCCCGGCTGGCGCGTGCTGCGCGGCGCGGCGAGCGTCGTGTGCTACGCGGCTTTCAACAGTTTTGGCGAGACGCCGGTCACGCCTCATGCGGCATCGGCGGGACACGCATTGTTCGCCGCGCCCGGCGCCGACACGGCGATGGAGCAAGGCATCGACGTCAGCGCCGCGCATGACGCGATTGATCGTCGCGCGCTCGATTATAATCTCTCGGCGTGGCTTGGCGGCTGGCGCAATCGTCCTGAACGCGCGACTCTGACGGCCGTGTTTCTGGACGCGACGGGACATGCGACCGGCGATCCCGTCGCGCTCGCAGACGTCGACGCCAAGGCGCGCAAAAATGTCACCGCGCTCGTCGCCCGGCAGGCAACTGGCCGCGTGCCGCCGCGAACGCGCAAGATTGTCGTGACGGTTGAGTTCATCAGCGGCTTCACCTCGTTTCAGAACGCCTACGCGGATAATGTTTCTTTGACGCTCAGCGGCGATGTCGGCGCGCTGGCGCGCACGCGGTTGGAGCCGCCGCAATCCCTCATTCCTCCCCTCGATCATGTTTTCCTGGTGATGATGGAGAACACGGGGCAGCATGACGTGGTCCATCAACGCAGGCGCGCGCTGAGCATAGACTCCAACATGCCGTTTCTGGCCGGGTTGGCCGCAGAGGGCGTGACACTCACGAATATGTGGGGAACCTATCACCCGAGCGACCAAAACTACGTCGCCATCGTCGCCGGCGACACGTATAAATTCGGACCGGTGTACTATCCCGACTACAATCTCCCCGTAACCCACCTTGGAGATTTGCTCGACTCGCACGGCGTAAGCTGGCGCGCCTATGTGCAGAACATGAAGACGCCGTGCAATCTTGCCGTCGATCCGAGCGGTCAAGGCAATTTCGCGCCCGACGACGAGCCTTTCGCCCATTTCAAGGACGTGATCGCGAATGCGCCCCGTTGCGTGGCGGCTTTGCGCGACTTGAAGGATTTCGAAGCGGCGATCACAACGAACAGCTTGCCGCGATTCGCCTGGATCGCCGCAGACGGTTATTGGGACGGCGAAGGCGCGTGGTTCGATCAATTTCGACATGCCCTTCTCGCTGTCGATCCAGGACAAGTTTCTGCGTTCAACCTTCGCGCCGCTGCTGTCGTCCGCCGCATGGCGCAATTCGCGCTCGCTGCTCATCATCACGTGGGACGAGGCCGCGGGCTGGGGATGGCCCGATAATCTCGCGCCGACGGTCGTCGTTGGATTCGCCCGGCCTGTTGCAAAAGGGCGCGGTGGTTCAGGATCATTACGACGGTTACGGCGTGCTACGCACGGTGGAAAGCGCGCTCGGGACGCCCAGTCTCGGTCGTTTTGACGAGTTCGCCACCCCGCTGAACAGCGTTTTCGCGCCATCGCAGATCGGATCGGATCTACAGGTGGATCTGAGCGCCGCGACGCGCGGCGGCAGCGCCGATAGTTTCGGTCAGCCCGCCACGCCCGCCGCCGTGGATCAGGGAGAGGCGCTGCGGCTATTGGGGCCGCAGAAGGGCGACGACGACGACGTTTTCGTCAATATCGAACCGCTCAATCGCGCGCCGTCAAAAAATTCGGTTCGCTACGGTTTTGACGACGATGGCGTCGCGACCATCCCGACCGGCAAATTCGCGCCAGGCTTCTATGGCGCGTGGCTGCGGCGGGGCTCGGAGCCGCCGCATCGCGCGCCAATTGCGATCAATGTGCTCGCGCCGGCCCAAATTCGACCCGACGCGCCAGGCGTCGAAATCGTCGGGGCTCCCGATAACGGGGCAAAGCTCGAGGTGCGTGAGGGCGCGAATTTTATCGTGCACTATTGCACGCAACCGAGAGCGACCGTCGCAAATAGCTGGATCGGCATCTTCGCGGATGGAACGCCGGTCGGTCAGATGACCAAGGACAACGCCAATGTGGTCGGCAATTGGCTCAAGACTCCGGGCGCAGGGCAATCCCCGCCTTGCGGCGAGGCCTTGGCCTATCCGGCCGAACTTGCGCCGGGCCTCGATTACCACGTCTATCTGCTCCAGGACGCGGGGAAGGGCGCCGCCAAAGTCATTGGCGCGAGTGCGGCTTTCGCGCTCACGCACACGCTGCCCTAGCGCAGCGGCAGCGGAGCCTCATTCCGGTGCCTCTACATCGAAGGCGCCGGGGCGTTCGCCGCCGGATCAAGTCCGGCAAAAACGAAACCAATGTTCCCTTGCGCGCATTTATTAGCTTAGGTTGGTTTTTGCAGCTAGCATCGCGTCTCCGGAAAGCGCTCCAAAACAACGATCGCAGCGATCACCGCAACTGGGAAGGCCGTCATGACCACGAGAAAACTCGAAAAGTCGGAATGGAGCGCGTTCTTCAATGGCGTATCGAAAGGCCTGAAGGACGCTCAGGCGGAAATCGAAATCGCCTCCCTGAAGCTCGGCGACCAGATCCAGTCGACCTGGCTGCCGCTCTATGGCGTCGTCTATGATCCGAAAGACGATATTTTCGAGATCGCCCTCAAGGGCCTCGATCATCTCATTCAGAAGCCGCGCGAAGTCTATATCGACGAGGACGCCGGCAAGCTCGTCAATGTCGAAATCGTCGACGCCGCCAACAACCATCAGATCGTCAGGTTTCGGGAGCCGGTCGCCGCGGGCAATTCCTGATCCAGCGGCGGCGCGAAGATCAGGTATCGACCTGAAACAATTGCCTGATGCGGTCGGTCAGCCGCCGCGCGGAATGATCGGCCCGGCCGGACGGCGCGTCGGCGTCGGCCTCCAGCAATGCGTGACGCGCGGCGAGCGCATGTCCAAGCGCATCGGCGAGGCCCGGCCGTTCGACGAGGATCTGGCGAAGATCGTCGGCGCATATCTCGTAGATCGCCGCATTGGTCAGCGCCCGGATGGAGCCATGCTGGGGTTCGCCGAGCAGCAGGCCGCCTTCGCCGAAATAGTCGCCGGGACCAAGGCGCACGAGTTCACGCTCGCTCCCGTCGCGGATTTGATAGAGGGCGAGCGCGCCTGACTGCACGATGGCGAGAGTTTCCGCCACGACGCCGCGCGCGATCACGAGTTCGCCGGGAGCGAAGGCCCGGCGCTTCATCTTGCCGGCGAGGACCGCCTTGTGTTCGGCGGCGAGCGAAGAGAACAGCGACAGCTTCTCGAGCATTCTCTCGGGCGCGCTCTGCGGGATGGAACCGCCGTCGCCGCCCGTCGCGAGCGCGGGATGGAGCGCTCCAGCCGCATGCGCGAACTTCAATCCGCTCGCGGTGACGTGGCGGTAAACGCGGTCGAACACTTCATTGCGGGCATCGTCCCCGATCGATCTGTTGGGGATCCGATAACTCAACGCCAATTCGATCGCCGTGGCGCTGAGCGACTTTACGGCGACCGTCGGGGGCGGCTCGTGCAGGATGAAATTGCAGCTCGCCAGCGCCTGCCGCGATAATTCGACGAAATTCCCCGGCGACATCGTGGGCTCGAGCTGGATCAGCGTCGTCGCCACATGCGCCTCTTCCGGCGTGCTGACATTGACGAGCTTGGCCTTGGCCAGCACGCTATTGGGCACGATGGCGACGTCGTGGCTCCCCGTCAGAAGATGCACGGCCTGCCAGTTGGCCTCGATGATGCGCCCCTCGACGCCGCTGTCGATGATGATCCAGTCGCCGATGTGATAGGATCGCCCGAGACTGATTGCGATGCCGGAGAACACATCCGCCAGCGTGCTCTGCAGGGCGAGGCCGGCGATGATGGCGACGGCGCCGGAGGTCGCAAACAGCGCGCCGATCGGCACGTTGAAGTCGTCGCCAATGATCGCAAGCGCCACGCCGAGATAGATGAGGCCCGCGATCAGCTGCTGAAACAGGCGGCTTTCATTCGGCCGGCGCTCGAAGATCACAAACGCGTCGACGACGCCGACAAGAACGCGCGCGAGCGCGACCCACCATAGAATTTCAACGGAGAGGATGCCGAACTGGCGCGCGACGCTCTCCTCGGGCGGGCGCTGCTGATAGGGCTCGATTCCGTGGCTGAAGAGGACGGCGCTCAACGCGAGGAAGAGGCCCGATGCGCCCGGCGAGCCGCCACGTCGGCCCCCGCCGCATGGTCAGCACGAACATGGAGGCGAGAGCGAGCGCGATCGCCGCGATCGTGATGGCGGTTTGCGGATGGTCGACGATCAGCGCAGGCCAGGTCGGCACATGTCTCTCTATTTTAAAGCGGCGGCGACATCGACGCCGGCCTGCGCGATTTGCGCATCCTGCGACGACTGCACGCCCGACACGCCGATGGCGCCGACGACGCGGCCCTCGTGCAGCAAGGGCAGGCCGCCTTCGATCGGCGTCGCGCCGGGAAGCGTCAGCATCACCGTGCGCCCGCCGACGACGGCCTCTTCGATGCTTTTGGTGGTCCGCTTGAACAGGAAGGCGGTGCGCGCTTTTTCCTGCGCCACCACAATGGAGCCGACCGGCGCCTCATCGAGACGCTGCAGATAAAGCAGATTGCCGCCGTCATCGACGATGGAGATCGTCACGCGCCAGCCATTTTTCAGAGCTTCGGCTTCCGCGGCCGCGGCGATCGCCTTGGCGTCGGCGAGGGTGAGTCCCTTCTTAACGTACATCTAATAGTTCCTTCGGTGTCGGATGCGCCCGCGCGCGCCTCAATGGCCCAGTTGAGCCAGCCTGCGCTTTTAGCCTGCGGTTCGGCGCTTTCACAAGCGGCCGGCGGTCAAGCCGAAGCCGGGGGCTCCATTTTATCGGAGGCTGCCGCTGCCCCTTGGCCTTTGACGCATCCATGGAGGAACTGCGCGACGGCGCAAGCGACGATCTCGCGGATTTCGGCGCCGTCCGGCGGCTGGCGCACGCCGGTCAGACACTGGAACCGGATCGTCCCGGACAGCATCTCGAGGAAGTGGTCCGCGCCCTTGCGGCTGTCCGCGATCTCGAGCAAGCCGCGCGCGATCTGGCGCTCGAAAAACTCGGTCAGAAACGCGCGACTGCGGCCTGGGCCCAGTCGCCAATAGGTTTCGGCGATTTCGGGAATCCGCGACGCCTCGGCGACGACGAGCCGCGTCAGGCTTAGAACCTGCGGCGACAGCACGATCTCAAGGTAGCGGACGCCGACCTCCGTCAGCACCAGATCGGGCGATTGCGAGGCCAGCCGCTCCGGCGTCAGCTTGCCAAAAATGCTCCAGCACGTCTCGGTAACCAGCGCCTCGAACAGCCCCTGCTTGCCGCCGAACAAGGAATAGAGCGTCTGCCGCGAGCCGCCCGAGCGCGCGATGACGTCGTCGAGCGTTGCTTCCGCGTAGCCTTTTTGCTGAAAAACCTCCCGCGCTGCGGACAGGAAAGCGGCGCGGCGAGCCGCGAGCCGCTTGCTCGGCGGGGCGCTGGCGGCAAAATCGTTATTGGGGGCGCCCGGTCTTCATTCACATGCTGGTGAGACTTGCATAATGCACTTGATATGTACTGTATGGTACAGTACGTCAAGGACGTTCCTGGAGTTGACGATGGGCATAGTCGGTTTCGCGCTGCGGTATCGTCACACGTTTTACGTGCTGGCGCTGATGATGCTTTTCCTCGGCGGAACGGCGATCTTCACGACTCCCAAGGATATTTTTCCCAATATCAATATTCCCGTCGCCACGGTCATCTGGCAATACACCGGCCTGACTCCCGACGAAATGGAGGCGCGGGTCACGACCTATAGCGAGTACACGATCAGCTCCAACGTGAGCGACGTGCGCAACATCGAAAGCCAGACGCTTTCGGGCATCTCGGTCCAGAAGATCTATTTCCAGCCGGGCGTGAACATCGATCTCGCCATCGCCCAGATCGTCGCCGCCACCAATTCGATCCGCGCCATCATGCCGCCGGGCATCCAGCCGCCGGTCGTCGTGCAGTTCAACGCATCCTCCGTCCCGGTCCTTCAGTTGAGCCTGAGTTCGGACCAGCTCAACGAGCAGCAGCTTTATGATTACGGCATCTATCAGATACGCCAGGCGCTGGCGCCGATTCCCGGCATCACCCTGCCGACGCCCTATGGCGGCAAATACCGCCAGATCATGGTCGATCTAGATCCCGACGCGATGCGCGCGCGCGGCATTTCGCCATCCGAGGTGCTCAGCGCGGTCAATGCGGAGAGCCTGACGCTGCCATCGGGCGACGCCAAGCTCGGCGACCAGCAGTTCATCGTTAAGGTCAACGCCTCGGCGCCCTCGATCGATGCGCTGAACCGAATCCCGATCAAGAAAGCCGGCGGCGCCACCATCTTTCTATCCGACGTCGCGCATGTGCGTGACGGCTGGGCGGTGCAGCAAAACATCGTGCGCGCCGAGGGCAAGAGATCGGTTCTCCTGACCATCATCAAAAACGGCAGCGCCTCGACGCTCGACGTCGTCAATCGCGTCAAGGCGGCGCTGCCCGAGATCGAGAGGGCCGCGCCGCCCGGCATGAACATCAAGCTCCTGTTCGATCAGTCGATTTTCGTACAGAACGCCATTGACAGCGTGCTGCATGAAGGTGCGATCGCCGCCGCGCTGACCGCGCTGATGATCCTGATCTTCCTCGGCTCCTGGCGCTCCACCCTCGTCGTCATGGTGTCGATTCCGCTCTCGATCCTGACCTCGGTGGCAGTGCTCTCGGCGCTTGGCCAGACCATCAACACAATGACTCTCGGCGGTCTCGCGCTGGCCGTTGGCATTCTCGTCGACGATTCGACCGTCACCATCGAGAACACGCACCGCCTGCTTGAAGAGGGCATGGATTTCGACCAGGCCGTTCTCGAAGGCGCCGCCGGCATCGCCGTGCCGACCCTGATCTCGACGCTCGCCATCTGCTGCGTCTTCGTTTCCGTCTTTTTTCTGCAAGGCGCGGCGCGCTATCTGTTCACGCCGCTCGCCATGGCCGTCGTGTTCGCCATGCTCGCCTCCTATGGCATCTCGCGCACGCTGACGCCGATCATGATCGGGCTTTTGATCCGCAAGGAGCATGAGCGGCACGGCGAGGCGACCGACTGGCTGGCGCGCTTCCATAATGGATTCAACCGGCGGTTCGACCGCTTCCGCGGCTTTTACGCCTGGCTTCTCGCCGGCATCCTGCGGCGCAAATTCCTGACCCCCGCGGTCGCACTCTGCGTCGTCGCCGGCGCCGGCGCGCTGGCGTTCAACGTCGGCTCGGATTTCTTTCCGGGCGTCGACGCCGGCCTCATTCAGCTGCATGTCAGGGCGCCGGCGCGCACGCGCGTCGAGCGCACCGAACAAATCTTTCAAGAGATCGAGGACAAGATCCGGACGATCGTCGCGCCCAAGGATTTGAAGCTCGTTCTCGACAATATCGGCCTGCCGCAACGGCTTTATAATCTCGCCTTCACGGATGGCAGCGCCATCGGCGTCAATGATGGCGTCATCCAGATCGAACTCGCCGAAGGTCACGAGCGCACCGCCGCGATCATCAAAAAAATGCGGGCCGAACTGAATGTGGCTTTTCCCGACGTCCTGTTTTATTTCCAGCCCGCCGATCTCGTCACCCAGGTGCTGAATTTCGGCGTGCCGACCCAGATCGACGTGCAGCTGCAGGGACGCGATCGCGCGAACAACAAACGGCTCGCCGCCCTGCTGCAGGAGAAGATGAGCAAAATTCCCGGCCTTGTCGACGCGCACATCCAGCAGGAGCTTAATGCGCCCGAACTCTATTACACGGTTGACCGGACGCGCGCGCAGCAGCTTGGCCTCAACATGCAGGACGTCGCCAACAATCTCAACATCAGCCTCAGCTCGTCGGAGCAGGTCACGCCCAATTTCTGGACCGATCCCAAAAGCGGCATCCCCTACTTCATGCCCGTGCAGACGCCCGAATATCGCATCGCCACAAAGAATCAGCTCGAAAACACGCCGCTCGCGAGCGCGGTGGATCCGAACGGCACGCCGATTCCGACCATGCTCGGCAATCTCGCGACCGCGCAGCGGGTCGGCGTGCAATCGGTCTACAATCACTCGAACATCCAGGCGGTCTACGATGTTTACGGCAGCGTGCAGGATCGCGATCTCGGCTCCATCGCGGCCGATCTGCAAAAGGTCACAGCGGAAGTCGCGACGCAGCTGACGCCCGGCAATCACATCGTCATTCGCGGGCAGATCGAGAGCATGCAGTCGGCCTT
Organism: uncultured Alphaproteobacteria bacterium; assembly: GCA_963767805.1. Classification (GTDB taxonomy): domain Bacteria; phylum Pseudomonadota; class Alphaproteobacteria; order Rhizobiales; family Beijerinckiaceae; genus Methylocapsa. The sequence goes on from CAVYFP010000023.1 coordinate 117,850, forward strand.
CGGCAATCTCGGGCTCGGCCTCCTCTTCGCGGCGGTGTTCGTTTATATGCTGATGGTCATAAACTATCAGAGCTTTCTCGATCCGCTCGCCGTGATCCTCGCGCTGCCAGGCGCCGGCGCCGGCATTCTGCTCTTGCTGTTCGTCACCGGCACGACCATGAGCGTGCCCTCGCTGATGGGCGCCATCATGGCGATCGGCGTCGCCTCGGCGAATTCGATCCTTCTCGTCACCTTCGCACGCGAGCAGCGCGAGGCTGGCATGAGCGCTTTCGACGCCGCGCTCTCGGCCGGCGTCACGCGATTGCGGCCGGTTCTGATGACCGCCGCGGCGATGATCGTCGGCATGATCCCGATGGCGATCGGCGAGCCGGGCGGCGAGCAGAACGCCGTGCTGGCCCGCTCGGTCATCGGCGGCGTCGCGATCGGCACCATGACGACGCTTCTCTTCGTGCCGTTCCTCTATTCCATCATCGGCCGGTTCGAGCGCATCGTCGCCAAAGCGCCCAAGCGCCAGATCCCCGAGGGCCTGACACACCAAGGATCGCCGTCATGAACAGCATGTCTCCAGATCCCGGCTTCGACGCGCCCAGCGCAAAGGCGCCCGCGGAGCGCGAGGAGCCGCCGCACGGGCCAAGGCCCGGGGAGCGCAAGCGGCGGGTCATTGCGCGCCTGCTTGGACTCGCCGCTCTCGCCATCGTCGGCGGGCTCGTCGGCTTCGGCCTCTGGACGAAAGTGATGCGCGACGCCGACGCGGATGCGGTGATGCAGGCGCGCCAGACCGCGACGCCTTCCGTCCGGACCATCGTCGCTAAAACGGACAGCAACCCGCGCACCATCGAATTGACCGGCAACATGACGGCGTTCGACAGCGCGACCCTCAACGCGCGCGCCACGGGCTATATCAAGATCCGCAACGCCGACATTGGAACGAGGCTGAAGAAAGGCGACGTGCTCGCCACCATCGCCGCGCCCGATCTCGATCAGCAACTTGAGCAGGCCAAGGGACAGCTGGTCCAGTTTCAGGCCGCCGTGCAGCAGGCGGAAGCCAACGCCGATCTTGGCCGCGTCACCGACCAGCGCACGGCGCGCCTCGTCGCGCAAGGATGGTCGAGCGCACAGCAGGGCGACACAGACCGGTTGACGCTGGCGGCGCGTCAGGCCGCCGTCGCGGTCGCCAAAGCCAATGTCGTTGCGCAGCAGGCCGCGGTCGACCGGCTACAGCAGCTTACCGATTTCGAGAGGATCACTGCGCCCTTCGACGGCGTCGTGACCAGCCGCCTCATCGACGTCGGCAGTCTCGTCACGGCTGACGCCGCAAGCGGAACGCCCTTGTTCTCGATGGCGCGGACCGACGAGTTACGCGTGCAGGTCTTCGTGCCGCAGGCCGCGTCCTTCGGCATCAAGGATGGCGATCAGGCGACGATCACGGTCTCCGAGTTGCCGGGCCGCACCTTCGCGGGGCGCGTCGCGCGCAACGCGGAGGCTCTTTCCGCCGCGACGCGCACGCTGCTGATGGAGGTTGACGTCGACAACAAGGACGGCGCGCTGGCCGCCGGACTCTACAGCGTCATCCATCTGCAGGTGCGCCGGCCGAATCCGGTCGTCACCATCCCCTCGACGGCGGTGATCTTCAATCAGGACGGGCTGCGCGTCGCCGTCGTTTCCGACGGCAAGGTCGAATTGCGCAAGATCGAGATCGACGTCGATAATGGCGCCAATGTCGACGTGCGATCCGGCCTTAAGGATGGAGACCGGATCATCCTCAGCCCGCCGGCCAATGTGTCGGACGGCATGAAGGTCAGCGCCGCCTGAGGCCGGCGCGAGGCGCCGAGATCGGCCGCATATCGCGGGAGGAGATCCCTGACCCTCGCGGCCCCGCGTTCATGGCGCCGCCGGCCCCAGCGCGAGACGTCCAGCCAGGCGGCGCGAAGTTGACTCATTCGATATTCTAACGCTATCTGCGCTGTGATGAAGTCATGAAAAAAGGCGGCGATTCAATGCGTTTTGACAGGCTGGCGCGCGTGCTCGAGCTGAGCCTCGTCCTCATCGCCTCTCTTCTTCTCGCTGCTGCGCCCGCCGCCGCGCAAACCACAGTCAGGATCGGCTATATTCCGGTGCTTGGCTCGGCCCAGCTTTTCGTCATCGACGGCGAGGGATGGGCCAAGGCGGAGGGGCTTGACCTGCAGCTGGTCCGCTTCCAGGCCGGCACGCAGGCCATCCAGGCGCTCGCCGCCGGCCAGCTCGACGCCTATCTCGCCGGCGTGCTGCCTCTGCTCGTCGCCCGCGCAAAGGGCGTCGACGTCAAGGTCGTGGCGGCCGGGGCGATCGAAGAATTGCAGCTCGTCGCGCGCGGTCCTCTGCTCGCCGCCGCCGACGGCGTCGATTTCAAGACGGCGATCGCGAAATTCACGGAGAGCCAGAGCCGCAAGCCGAAGATCGCGGCGCAGCCGCAAGGCTCCGTCCCCGACACTTTGCTGCGCTATTGGCTTCAGGTCGAAAACGGGATCGATCCGCAAAGCGTCGACATCGCCGGCCTCGACATCGACGCCGCGCAGCAGGCATTCCTCGCCGGATCCGTCGACGCCGCGGTTCTGCGCGAGCCGGCCCTCACCGTCGTGCGCGACCGCCTGCCGCAATCGAAAGTGCTCGTGACCGGACATCAATTCATGCCCGACCAGCCGGGGTCCGTTCTCGCGATCTACCAGCTTGGAAGCGCCAAGGGCGCCGAAATCGGCGAGAAGCTTTTGCGCCTGCACCTGCGCGCGACGGAGCTGATCAAGACCCATCCCGAACAGGCGGCGCCCTTCATCCTGAAAGCGCTCGGCGCCGGCATATTGACCGAGGCGCAGATCGACCGCGCGCTCGCCGGCTCCAGCGCGAGCTTCGTCGCCGATCCCGCGCGCATCGTCGATTCAGTGGCGCGACTGCAGGACTTCGAAGTGAAGCTCGGCACGGTGAAGACCGCGACGCCGGTCGCCGATCTCATCGATCTCGATTTCTATAACCGCGTCGCCAAATGACGGCGGAGCGTTTCGCGGCTGAACGAAACGCAGTTCCGTCGCCGGATGCCGAGACCTTTCCCGGCGCTTCCGGGGCGGGGGCCGTGACGGCGCCGCCCGCCGACGCGCGGACGCGACGGCCCTTTCTGCAGCCGGGCGTTTTGCGCTCGCACGCGCTCGCCGCGCTCGGCGTCGCGCTGTTTCTCGGCGGCTGGGAGCTTGCGGCGCGGCTGAACCCCTCGCTGTCGGCGCTGATCCCGCTGCCGAGCCAGATCCCGGCGGCGTGGCTTGGCGAAATCCGCGGCGGCTATTGGACCGCCGCCGTCCAGAACAGCCTTTCGCACTATCTCGCCGGCGTCGCGATCGGTTCCGCGCTTGGCGTCGCTTTCGGCGTCATCTGCGGCGTATCGATCTGGTTCGACGCCTTTCTCTCCGGCGTCGTGCGCATCCTGCGACCCATCCCGGGCCTCGCCTGGGTGCCCTTCGCCATTCTCTGGTTCGGCCTCACGTCGGCCGCCGCCGCCTTCATCATCGCCATCGCCGTCTTCTGGATCAATTTCTTCGCCGCTTTCGGCGCGGTGCAGGCGATCGACCGCGATCTCATGGAAGTCGCGCGCGCCTTCGGCCACGGCGGCTTTTTCGGCCGCCTCACTAAGATCGCCCTGCCCGGCGCGACGCCCGGCATTCTGGCCGGATTCCGCACTGGGCTGGGGCAAGCCTGGATGTCGGTCGTCGCCGCCGAACTCTTCGGCGTTCCGGGCATCGGCGCCCGCATGATGCAGGCGGCGAGCCTCCTCGCCACCGATCTCGTCGTGGTCTATATGCTGACCATGGCGCTGCTTTACGCCATCACCGACATCGCATTCCTCGCCGTCCGGCGGAGGCTGACCGCATGGCAGTCATAGCGGAACTTTCCGGCATCGGCCTCGCCTACGGGCGCGGGACCGAACGCACGCAAATTCTCGAAGGCCTCGATCTCAGTCTCGCAAGCGGCGAATTCGTCGTCATTGTCGGACCCTCCGGCGCCGGCAAATCGACCCTGCTGCGCGTTCTCATGGACCTCGTTACGCCGAGCGCGGGACGCGTGCGGGTCGATATCCCGCATCAGCGCGGCCGCCGCAGCATGGCGCTCGTCTTCCAGGACGCCAAGCTGCTGCCGTGGCGGCGCGTTTCCGGCAATGTCGCCTTCGGCCTCGAAGGCCTTGGCCTGTCGCATGGCGAGATCGACGCGCGCGTCAAAGCCGCGCTCGAACTCGTCAATCTTTCCGCCCAAAGCGCGCGCTGGCCGCATCAGATCTCGGGCGGCCAGCGCCAGCGCGTCGGCCTCGCCCGCGCGCTCGCCGTCGAGCCGGACCTGCTCCTGATGGACGAGCCGTTCGGCGCGCTCGACGCCATCACCCGCGCCGCTCTGCAGGACGAGCTTCTCTCGCTCTGGCGAGCGGACCGGCAAGACGATCCTCTTCGTCACCCATGACATTGACGAGGCGATTTACCTCGCCGACCGCATCATCGTGCTCGCCGGCTCGCCCGCGCGGGTGCAGGGAACTTTCGTGACGCCCGAGCGCCCGCACCTGCGCGCCGATCCGCGCACATGGCGGCTTGCCTCGGACATCCGGGCGAAGCTCGAAGAAAACGGCGAACTGGTTGATTTCGAGATATGACAGATAATCCCCCGCGCCGTCCCCCGCCAGGCGCCTATGTCGCGCCGGAAGGCTATTACGAAGCGACAAAGGCGATGCCGTTTCTTGGCGCGGCGCGCTGCGAAATCAGCGAGATCGCAGCCGGCGACTGGCTTGAGCTGGTGCTTGATTACGAGGTCGGCGCCTCCGGCCTCGCCGACGGCGCCTGGATCAAGGCGACCTTCAAATTCTATTCCGACTGGGCGTTGTTCCAGACCACGAATCCCGCCGGCGAAAATTACGTCTCGGCGGAATATCGCGCCGGCCCGCTGCTGCCGGGGCAGGAGCCTGCGACGGTAAAGAGCCTGCTCTGCCGCTTCGATCAGAAGGGCCACGAGCGGCCGTTCCAGAAAGCCATCATCGTCGACATCGTCGATGGCTATCTCAATCCCGGCGATCATATCGTCATCCGGCTGGGCGACCGCCGCTTCGGCGGGGCCGGAACGCGGGCGCAGACCTTCGTCGAAAAGGATTTCAAATTCCGCTTCTATGTCGATCCCGTCGGCACGTCGCGCTTCGCCCCCGTTCCAGGCGACATCGTGCTGCAGATCGTCCCCAATGATCCTCATCATCTCATCGTGACGGCGCCGCGCCTCGTGCGTCCCGGCGCCGCGCTGCCGGTGCGCGTCCGCCTCGAAGACGTCTGGGGCAATACGTGCTGGAACCATGGCGCAAGGATCGAACTCGCCGCGACGCTTGGCGTCGCTCTCGTCTATTCCCGGGAAGCCGAACTTTCCGCCGAGGGCTGGGCGATCCTGCGCGTCGACGACATCCCGACCGAGGCGCCGGGCGAACTCACAATTGGCGCCCGCGTGGCCGGTGAGAGCGCCGTCGCGCCGGACAAGACCTTCGTCGCCATTGATCCCGCCGCCCCGGTCGATCGCATTTTCTACGGCGATCTGCATGTCCATTCGGACGATACGATCGGCACAAACGACACCGTCTACAATCTCACCTATGGCCGCGACGTCGCCGGCCTCGACGTGCTCGGCTACACGGCCAATGATTTCCAGATCACCGCCGCCCGCTGGCGCGCAGCCGTCGCCAATGTGCGGGCGATCAGCGTCGACGGCGATTTCGTCTGCTATCCCGGCACCGAATGGTGCGGCAATTCCTGCGCGGGCGGCGACCATAACGTCGTCTTCCTCGGCGACGGCGAGCCTTTGTTTCCCGTGGGGCGCGAGGGCGAAAACGCGCGCTCCTTCGAATGGAGCGAGGATATGGGCTCGAACGAGATCACGCCCGGCGCCTGGCCGCTCGACGAACTCTACGCGACCTACGCCCATGACCCGGAAGGCCATCTCCTCATCCCGCATGTCGGCGGGCGGCGCGCCAATCTTTCATGGCACCATCCCGAACTCGAACGGCTGATCGAGGTCGGCTCGACCTGGGGCCAGTTTCCCTGGATGCTGCAGGAGTCTCGTCGCGCGCGGCTATCACCTTGGCGCTTCCGCCGCGAGCGACGAGCATCGCGGGCGCTGCGGCGGCGGCGTCCCCGGCGCCGCCGTGTTTCGGCGTGCGCGGCGGCCTCACCGGCATCATCGCCGACAGGCTCGACCGCGCAACGATCGGCAAGGCGCTGCGCGCGCGCAAAACCTTCGCGACCACGGGCGAGCGCAGCGTCGCGCTGGTCTCGTGCGGCGAGCGCTGGCAGGGCGAGGCTTTTTCGCACGCGGGCGCGGCGCGTCTCGATTATCGCTTTCTCGGCGCAGCGGGCTTCGAGACGATCGCGGCCTTCGATCACGCCGGCGAATTCTGGCGCCGGGATCTGGCGGAAGAGGCGGGCCTCTCGGCGCGCCGCATCCGCCTCAGATGGGGCGGCGCACGCATCCGCGATCGCTATCGCGCGGCCATCTGGCAGGGACGCATCACGATCCGCAACGCCGCCATTGTATCTTTCAATGCCCTCGGTCTGGAGCACAAGGAAGAGACCATCTGGCGCGCGGGCCCGGGCGAGATCGGCTTTCGCTCCGAGACCTTCGGCGACGTCGATTCGATCGAGATCGAACTCGATGCGCTTGAAGGCTGCACGATCAGCGTCGCGGGAACCATCGGCGGATATGTCAAGGTTGGCGACCCTTCAAAGCCGAGCCCCTTCGCCGAATGCCCGACCTTCGCGCTGGCGACGAGCGGGGCGGAGCTGCTGGCGCAGCGACGGGTCGAACAGCGGCTCGGCGGCGCCGATCTTTTTCTTGGCCTCGAACGCATCGCCGACGCGCCGCTGCCGCGCGATGTTTCGGGCTTCATCGATGTCGCGCCGGAAAACGGCCCGCATGGCTTCAGACAGATATATTTTGTCGCGTCCGAAAAGGATGGCGCAAGAGTCTACGCCTCGCCCATGCGCATCACATTCGAGTAGCAACAGGCTGCGGCGCCACCCGCGGAAAAGGAGCCCCCATGAGCGCCCACGACTATTCCTTCAAGACCATCGACGGCGACGACCTGCCGCTATCCTCCTTCAAAGGCAAGGCGGTTCTGATCGTCAACACCGCCTCCGCCTGCGGCCTCACCCCGCAATATGAGGCGCTCGAAGCGCTCTACCGGAAATATCGCGATTCCGGCCTCGTCGTGCTCGGCGTTCCCGCCAATGATTTCGGCAAGCAGGAGCCGGGAACGGAAGCGCAGATCAAGCAATTCTGCACGCTCAACTACAAGGTAGATTTCCCGCTCGCCTCGAAAGAGGTTGTCGTCGGCGAGGGCGCGCATCCATTCTATCGCTGGGCTTTGAGCGAACGCGGCGCCGACGCCGCGCCGAAATGGAACTTCCACAAATATCTGATCGGCAAGGATGGCGCGATCAAGGGCGTGTTTGGATCGCGCACCGTCCCCGATGCGCCGGAAGTCGTCGCGGCGATCGAGGAAGCGCTGACGACTTGACGCGAAGCGCGGTCGTCACGCGGGGTCGAGCGTAAACCCGACTTTCAGCTTGACCTGGAAATGGTGCACCTTTCCGTCCTCGACATGTCCGCGCGTCTCGATCACCTCGAACCAGCGAATGTTCCTGATCGTCTTGCTCGCACGCTCGATCGCCCCCTTGATGGCGTCTTCAATGGACGAAGGCGATGAGCCGACAAGCTCGACAACTTTATAAACATGATCTGACATCGCAAACCCTTCCATCGAGGCTGAGGCTGTTTGTTGGCGAGGCAGGCCGCCGACGACGAGTAGAGCGCGCCCGTGCGTCGGCGGCAAGGACTTCGTCAATCCCAATCCAGCCGTTTTGCGGCGGCGCGATTATATTTTATGTTGCGGGCGCCGCGATTCGGCCGCGCGTTGGGGACGGAACATAAATCATGGGCCTCAAGCTGCGCATCTGGACGACGCCGCGCGATGACAGCCTCGGCCTCAGCCGGATCGAGAGCGGCGCCGGCCTCGCCATTCGGGCGCTGCCAAATGGCTGCATCTTTTCAATCGAGCATCGCCGTCAAGGCGGCGCCATCCTCATCAATCAACTCCTCGGCTCTCCAATCGACGGGTCCATCCAGCGCATCTATCTGCGCATCGAAGGCGAGGCGCCCGTCGAGATCGTCGGACCCGGCGCCGACGTTGAATTCGGCCGCAGGCCCTGATTGCTTCATATGGACTGGCGAATCTCTTGGCGTCCGCCATCGCGTCGCGCTTTTCCTTGAGCCGGATTGCCCCGCCTGGATCTGGCGCGTCGAGATCGAAAATCGGGGCGACCCGCGCGCGATGGACGCTGTTCTGATTCAGGACATCGGCCTCGGCGGGCGCGGCTTTCTGATGAACAACGAGGCTTACGTCTCGCAATATATCGATCATTTCATCGCGCCGCATCCGCGCTGCGGGCCGGTCGTCATGAGCCGCCAGAACCAGGCGCAGGATGGGCGCCATCCCTTCGCGATGCACGGCTGCCTCAACGGCGCCGCGGGCTACGCAACCGACGGCAAGCAACTCTTCGGTCCCGCCTTTCGCGATGACGGCGCTTTTCGCTTTCCATTCGGCGCGGCGCTCCCCAACGCGCGGCTGCAACATGAAATGGCCTGCGTCGCCATCCAGTCAAAACCACACGCGCTCGCGACCAGTGGCCGCGCGGCCTGGCGTTTCTTCGGACTTTATGACGGAGATCATGCAAATGCTTCGAGCGCAGCAGATCTCGCCCGCGTCGACGCCGAGGCATGGCGCAATCCGCCCACACCCGCGATCATGATCGCCGCGCCCGTTCGCAGCCTCGTTCAATCCGCTCCAGCCGCCCAGGCCGCGCCGCTGGATGCGGACGAGATCGCAGCGCTCTATCCCGCGCGGACGCTTGAAGAACGGGCCAACGGCGTCCTTTTCTCTTTCTTCGCGCCCGACGCGGCGCATAACCGGCATGTCGTCCTGCGCGACAAGGAGCGCATCGCAACGCGCCGCCATGGCGCGATCCTGCGTTCGGGCGCGGCCATGCTGCCGGACGAGGCGACGCTCTGCGCCACGGCCTGGATGCACGGCGTTTTCGCGGCGCAACTCACCATCGGCAACACCTCGTTCCACAAGCTGTTCTCCGTCTCACGCGATCCCTATAATGTCACGCGCGCGAGTGGCCTTCGTATCCTTGTCGACCTTGGCGAAGGCTGGCGCCTTCTCGCCATCCCGTCCGTCTTCGAGATCGGCCTTTCCGACTGCCGCTGGATCTATTCGCTTGATGGTCGGCGGATCACGATCTCGGCGGTCGCATCAGGCGATGATCCGCGATGCAATGGCGCATCGCCGTGGAAGGCGAGGCCTGCCGATTTCTTATCTTCGGCCATCTGACTCTGGGCGAGCGCGAGCTCGATCACGAAAGCCGCATCGAAGTCGACGCCGCCGCCAGGAGATTTTCGTTCCGTCCCGACCCGGACTGGCTCTGGGGCCAGCGCTACCCGCAAGCCGTCTATCATCTCGTCAGCAGCACGCCGGATGCGATCGAGGCGATCGGCGGCGATGAGCTTCTCTACGCCGACGGCAGCTTTCGCGGCGGCGCCTATGCCGCAATCAAAACAACGCCGACACACGACTTTTCTTTCGCCGTCGTCGGCTCAATGACCAGCGCCGCCGAGGCCGATGCGCTGGCGATGAAATTCTCGCGCCCCATCACTGAAGAAGAGCTGCTCGCGCCGGCGCGGCGCTTCTGGCGCAAGATCACGCGCGGCCTTCGCATCGACGGCGCCCCGCGCTCGATGCGCTGTTCCCGTGGCTCGCGCAAAATGCGATGATCCACCTCACCGTTCCGCACGGTCTTGAGCAATATACCGGCGCCGCCTGGGGCGTGCGCGACGTCTGCCAGGGGCCCGTCGAATTCCTGCTTGCGCTCGAACATGACGCGCCGGTCAAGGAGATCCTGCGCCTCGTCTTCGCCCAGCAATATGAGTCAAGCGGCGACTGGCCGCAATGGTTCATGCTCGACCCCTACGCGATCATTCAGGATCGCGTCAGCCATGGCGACGTCATCGTCTGGCCGCTGAAGGCGCTGAACGATTACATCGAGACGACCGGCGATTTCGCTTTCCTCGACGAGCCGGTCGCCTGGCGCGCCGACGATCTCGAGCGCACCCCCCACAAGGGCAGCATCGCCACGCATGTCGCCAGGCTGATCGAGGCGGTGCGTGCGCGTTTCATCCCCGGCACGCATCTCATCCGCTATGGCGAGGGCGACTGGAACGATTCGCTGCAGCCTGTTGACCCCCTGATGCGCGACAGGATGGTCAGCAGCTGGACAGTGGCCCTGTTGTTCCAACAATTGCGGCGGGCCGCCAAAATCTATCAAAAGGCCGGCCGCATGGATGAGGCCCTTGAATTCGGCGCGCTCGCCGACGCCATGCGGGCCGATTTCAACGCCCATCTCATGCGCGACGAGACCGTCGCGGGTTATGCGATCTTTCGCGCCGGACGGCGGCGTCTCCGAATTGCTGCTGCACCCGAGCGATGCGCGGACGGGCCTCAGCTACTCGCTGCTACCGATGACGCGTTCAATCATCGGCGGATTGTTCACGCCGGAGCAGACGCGTCATCATCTGGAGCTCATCCGCGAATATCTCATCTTCCCCGACGGCGCGCGGCTGATGGACCGGCCGGTCGCCTATCGGGGCGGTCCGCAGATGATTTTCCGGCGCGCTGAATCGGCGTCCTTCTTCGGCCGCGAAATCGGCCTCATGTATACGCACGCGCATCTGCGCTACGCCGAAGCCATGTCGGCGCTCGGGAGTCGCGGCGCGCTGTTCGACGCGCTGGTCCTCGTCAATCCAGTCTCCGTCTGTGACAACATGCCACAGGCGCTGCCGCGTCAGCGCAACGCGTTTTTCAGCAGCTCCGACGCCGCCTTTCCCGATCGCGACAGCGCCAGCGCGCAGTGGGATCGCGTCAAGGCCGGAACGATCGGGCTCGAAGGCGGCTGGCGAATTTATTCGAGCGGGCCGGGGATTTTCACCGGCCTCCTCATTTGCTCGGGATTCGGCAGACGCAGGCTGTGGGGGGAGTCAGCGCCATCCGTGGCCCATGCCGGCGTGACGATGCGTTGGGATCTCGACGAGCGGGACAAGCAAACCAGGCAGGCGCCATCAAAAGAGGCCTGACGCCGACTCGCGTGGAAAAGTCGGCCTAGTTTTCCGCCCGCCTCCTGCTCGGAACTATCGGAATCGATCGCGGCGCCATCAGGCGACCTGAAGTTTGGCGCAATGTTCGGGCGCCGTCGCAAGCGCCTCGGGGACGGGAGCGAACCCCAACCGCGACCCTGTCAGAACTTCGCCGGTGGCGCGATCGACATAGGCCGCATCGACGGCGCCGCCGGTCTCCAGATCGACGATCTGAACCTTCTCGCCGTCCGGCGCGAAGTGGCGATTGCCGAAGGCGGCGAGGGCGACGAGAACCGGCAGAAAATCATGGCCGCGCGCCGTCGGAATATATTCATGGCGCTGCGGCCGCTCGCTATAGAGGCGGCGCTCGAGAAGGCCGTCCTCAACGAGGGCGTTGAGCCGCCGGGTCAACATGTTGGGCGCAATCTTGAGACTGGCCTCAAAAGCGTCGAAGCGGGAGATCCCCTTCAGCGCATCGCGCAGGATGAGAATGCTCCACCACTCGCCAACCCGTTCGAGGCTGCGGGCGATGGGGCATTCCATGTTTTCGAAGCTTTTGCGGCGCACGATCATCTCTTCCGGCGTCCCCACCGGCCGTTTGGCCACGGGACCGATTGGCGGGGGCGCCAGATTTACCCCGCGAGTTAACATACACACGCGGTTTAAGCCGATTTCAGCGCATTCGCATCGATCGGCAATTTCCGCAGTCGCTTGCCTGTAGCGGCGAAAATCGCATTGACGACCGCAGGGGCAATTCCCGCGGTCCCCGGCTCGCCCGCGCCGCCCGGCGCCTCCTGGCTATCAACGATATAGACTTCCATTTTGGGAGCCTCATTGATCCGGAGCAATTGATAGGTGTCAAAATTGCCCTGCTCGACGCGGCCGTTCTTGAGCGTGATGTCGCCATAGAGCGCCGCGGTGATGCCGAAGATGGCGCCGCCCTGCATCTGCGCCTGCAACGTATCGGGATTGACCTGTCGCCCGCAGTCGAGGGCTTGCACGACGCGCAGTACGCGAACCGATCCGTCCTTGTCGACGGCGACTTCGGCGATCTGCGCGAGATAGCTGCCAAAGCCGAAGATCAGCGAGACGCCGCGCCCGCTTCCCTCCGGCAGCGGCGAGCCCCAACCGGCCTTTTCGGCGGCGAGGTCGAGCACGGCGCGCGCGCGGGGCGCCTTTTCGAGCAGCGCCCGGCGATATTCGACGGGGTCTTTTTTCGCGGCAGCGGCCAACTCGTCGACGAAGCCCTCCACCATGAAAGCATTATGCGTCATGCCGACGCCGCGCCACCATCCGGTCGTCATGCCCGCCGGCGGCTCATGCCGGACGTAATCGATCAGAAGATTGGGGAAGCCATAGGGGCCCGAAGCGCCGTCGACGGCGTCGGAATCGAGGCCATTCTTGAAGGCGGGCGGAGCCCAGCGCGCGAGGATCGAGGAGCCGACGACGCGATGACTGAAGCCGACCGGCGCGCCGCCGGCGTCGAGGCCGGCCGCCAGCACGTCGTAATAATAGGGCCTGTAAACGTCGTGCTGGATGTCTTCCTCGCGCGACCATACCACTTTGACCGGGCCGTCGACCTCCCTGGCGATGCGCACGGCGAGGGTCACTCCATCCACGTCGAGGCGCCGCCCGAAGCCGCCGCCGATAAGGTGGTTGTGCACCTTCACCTGCTCCAGCGGCAGGCCCGTCACTTTCGCCGCTGTCGCCTGCGCGCGCGAGATCACTTGCGTCCCGACCCAGATGTCGCAGCCGTCCTTGCGCACCCAGACAGTGCAGTTCATCGGCTCCATCGCGGCATGGGCGAGCAGCGGCTGCTGATAGACCGCCTCGATCCTGTGGGCCGCCGCCTCGATCGCCCTGGCGACATCGCCCTGTTTTATGGCGACGACGCCATCCGTCCTGGCGGCCTCGCTCAGCCCGGCGACGAGATCGTCACTGGAAAAATGCGCGTTCGCCCCTTCGTCCCACGCGATCGCGAGAGCGGCGAGCCCCTTGCGCGCGGCGCCGTTATGATCGGCGATCACGGCGACGGCGTCATCGAGCCTGACGATCTGGCGCACGCCCTTCACCGCCATCGCCTTGCTGTCATCGACGCTTTTGAGCTTGCCGCCGAACACAGGGCTCGCCGCGACCGCCGCGAATTTGAGGCCGGGCAACAGCACGTCTATGCCGAATTTGGCCGAACCATTGACCTTGGACGGCGTGTCGAGGCGCTTTGCTGGCGTTCCGATGAGCCTGAAATCCTTCGGGTTCTTCAGCGCGATCGTGTCGGGGACCGGATAGGTCGCCGCCTTGTCGGCGAGCGCGCCATAGGCGAGCTTCCGGCCCGAGGCGCCGTCGACGACTTCGCCCTTCACCGCGCTGAGGCCGTTCGCCTCGACGCCCCATGTCTCGGCGGCGGCCCTGATCAGCAACATTCGCGCGGCGGCGCCCGCCTCGCGCAGGGGCGTCCAGAAGGCGCGCACCGAGGTCGAGCCGCCGGTGACCTGGAAACCGATCAGCGGATTGGCGTAAAGCTTGTCGCTTGGCGGCGCCTGCTCCAGCGCCACATTGGCGAGATCGACTTCGAGCTCCTCCGCGATCAGCATCGGCATCGAGGTGAACGTGCCCTGGCCCATCTCCACTTGCGCGACGGCGAGCGTCACCTTGCCATCGCGCCCGATGCGCACATAAGCGTTCGGCTCGAACGCCTGCGCCTCAGCCGCGAAGGCGCCGCCAGACGAGCTGCGAAGGCTGAATGAGAGGAGAAGGCCGCCGCCAGCCGCGGCGCCGACTTTCAGGAAATCCCGGCGCGAATAGGCGCCGGACGCGCTGGCGGTCGCGGCCCCTTCCGCACTGTTGGTCAGTTGATCGATCAGCATGGCTCAGTCTCCCTGCCTGGGCTGGCCGTCGTCGGCGGCGCGCTTGATCGCGTCGCGGATGCGGACATAGGTTCCGCAGCGGCAGATATTGCCGGACATGGCGTCGTCGATATCGCTGTCGCTTGGATGCGGATTGCCTGCGAGAAGTGCGCTCGCCGACATGATCTGGCCCGACTGGCAATAGCCACATTGCGGAACCTCGAGATCGATCCAGGCCTTCTGGATCTTCGCGCCATGGGGCGTATCGCCGATCGCCTCTATCGTGGTGATCGACGATACGCCGACGCTCTCGATTGTCGTCAGGCAGGATCGGATGGGGACGCCATCCTGATGCACCGTGCAGGCGCCGCAAAGGCCCGCCGCGCAGCCGAATTTTGTCCCTGTCATGCCGAAAACATCGCGCAGAACCCAGAGCAGCGGCGTATCGCCATCGACATCCGCGGTCCGTTCGGCGCCATTCACTTTGATTTCATAGGCCATGGGCATCTCCCGAGGCTGACTGAAGGCATCATCGCGGCGGAGCGGTCGCAGCGATACGCTTCAACACCGGAGCAGGCTCTGGCTGCGCCGCGCGCCGTCGCCGTTCTCGGCGCTCCGGGATTCCGCCGCGGCGTCTTCAAAGCCCCGCTTCAGTTACTTTTATTATGATAGCAACTTATGGGCCCGCATCGCCAGCGCATTTCATTTGCCAGGCGAATAAAATCGTTATATCCACGTATGTGGAATTATAGATTTCATACTTACCGTATCGGAGAGATCAAAATGATCACGCGTCGAATGGCTCTTCAGAACTCGGTTGCAGCGGGCGGGGCCGCGCTCGTCGCCTGGGGCGTTCCGGCTTTGGGCCGCGGCGCCGAAAATATCGTGACCCTGCATGGCGCCGGGTCCACATTTTCGGCGCCGCTCTACCGGAAATGGATCGAAGACTATCAGCGCGATCACGCGCAGGTTTCGCTGATCTACGACGCGGTCGGGAGCGGCGAGGGCGTCACCCGATTCACTGCGGGATCGATCGACTTCGGCGCCACCGATGTTTTGCCGGGCGATGTCGTGCTCGCCGGCGCCAGGAACGGAGCCATTCCGGTTCCTGTGACCGCCGGCATGATCGTGTTGGCCTATAATCTTCCCGGGCTCAAAGGCGCGCTCAGGCTGCCGCGCGATGTCTATTCCGGCATTTTCAGCGGCAAGATCACGCAATGGAACGACCCCGCGATCCAGAGAGCCAACCCAGGTTTGGCGCTGCCAAAAAGGGACATCGCCGTGGTGGTCCGGCAGGACAGCAGCGGCACGACCGCCGCCTTCACCCGCCATCTCGTCGTGATCGGCTCCGGCTGGCATGCGAGCGGGTCGGGTGCGGGATATGATATTGACTGGCCCGCGGCCGCCATGGACGGCCGGGGCAATGAAGGCGTCTCATCGAAGATCAAAATCAGCGAGGGCTCGATCGGTTATGTCGAGTACGGCTTCGCGAAA
Source organism: uncultured Alphaproteobacteria bacterium (assembly GCA_963767805.1). GTDB lineage: Bacteria > Pseudomonadota > Alphaproteobacteria > Rhizobiales > Beijerinckiaceae > Methylocapsa. Next base: position 133,413 of record CAVYFP010000023.1, read on the forward strand.
CGCCTCGGGCTTCAGATGGCGACCCTCGAGAACAAGGCCGGCCGTTTCGTTGCGCCGACCGAGGAGGGCGGACGGGCGGCGCTGGCGGCGTCGGAAAATTTTTTCACCGCCGACCCGCCGGGAGACGCGGCCTATCCAATCACCACTTTCAGCTGGCTGCTCCTCCACAAGAAATACGCGGATCAAAAGACAGCGGACGCGCTGAAGGACTGGGTGAACTGGGGTCTGACGACAGGCCAGACATTCGCCTCGGCGCTCGGCTACATCCCCCTGCCCGCGGAGACGGCGACGCTCGCGCGGCGAACTCTGGATTCCCTCTCCTAGGCGATCCCCGGCGAAACCGCTGCGAATAGAGGGAGGTCGCCATGACGGAAAAGACCTACAATGTTCTTTTCCTTTGCACGGGCAACGCGGCGCGATCCATCATCGCCGAGGCGCTCCTGAACCATCTGGGCCAGGGACGCTTCAAAGCCTATAGCGCGGGCTCGCATCCGAAGGGGCGCCCGCACCCCTACGCCATCGAGCTTCTCCGGAAGCTCGATTTCGATGTTGACGGGTTGCGGTCGAAGTCCTGGGATGAATTCGACGGGCCGGAAGCGCCGCCTCTCGATTTCGTCTTCACGCTTTGCGACGATGCCGCCAGCGAAGATTGCCCCAGCTGGCCGGGGCAACCGATGACCGCGCATTGGGGCATGCCTGACCCGGCGGCGACGCAAGGAGGCGAGATCGAGCGGCGCCTCGCGTTCGCCGACGCATTGCGAATGCTGTCCAACCGAATTTCGATATTCACAAGCCTGCCCGTCAGGAGTTCTCGACATGATATCGCTGCAAGAGCGCATAGACGAGATCGGCGACAAGGCGCCGGCCTGAGACCGGTTTCGCGTTGCGAGGCGAGGTAGAGAATTGAAAAGACTAGCCCTTCTGAAGCCGGCGCCGGTGCGCCTCGAGGTCAAGGACGCCGTGGAGATTTTGGCGGCGCTGGCCCAGCCATCGCGGCTGGAATTGGTCCGCCTCCTCGTCCGCTACCTGCCTTACGGGCTGGCGGCGGGGGATATCGCTCGCCTGCTCGCGATCCCGCAGAATACGCTCTCGAACCACCTCTCGATCCTGCAACGGGCCGGGCTTGTTCATTCACGGCGCGAGGGCCGCTCCATCATCTACGCCGCCAACAAGGATCTCGCGGTCAAACTCGCGGCTTTCCTTCTGGAGGACTGCTGCGACGCCTCCGCCATGACGTGCGATCCCGCCATGCCGGGATTTGACGTCAAACCTTTTCCCGTCAAACGCGAGGCCGATATGTCGAGCAAGACCTATAATGTTCTCGTGATTTGCACGGGAAACTCCGCGCGATCGATCATGGCGGAGGCGATTCTCAACAGGGAAGGCGCCGGGCGCATCAGGGCGTTTTCGGCCGGCAGCCATCCAAGAGGCGAACCGCACCCGACAGCGATCGCCTTGCTCAAAGAGCTTGGCTATGACACCGCCAGACTTCGCTCGAAGAGCTGGGAAGAATTCAGCACCCCCGACGCGCCCAAGATGGATTTCATCGTGACGGTTTGCGATTCGGCGGCGGGGGAAGCATGTCCCTATTGGCCTGGCCATCCGCTCGTCGCGCATTGGGGCGTTCCCGATCCGGCCGCCATCACTGGAACGGATGCCGAAAAGAGCGCGGCCTTCATGGACGCCTACCGGCGTCTCGTCGCGCGCGCCACGGCATTCGCCAACCTCGACATCGAGCGGCTCGACCTCGCGTCCCTGAAAGACCGGCTCGCCGCGATCGGCAAGATGGACGGGGCGACGGAAATGGCGCGGCTCAAGGCCGGCTGAAACAGCGGCCCTTCGCCGAGGATCGCAGGCGCCGTATCAGCGGTTGATGTCCAAACCGTCGCAGCGGCCGTCCTCCGTCTTGAAATAGATCGGATCGCAGGGGCTGAAATCATTGGCGCACATCTTCTGACAGACGCGCGCCGGCCGCGGCGGCGCCTCATCGTCCCATTCGCCGGCGTCGACGCCGGGCGGCGGCGGCGCGGGCTCGGGCGCGAAGAACTGGACCTTCAACGGTTCGGACTGAAGCGCCCGCGCCTGAACGCGCGGCGAGGCGCCAACGCCGGTGTGAGCAACCAACGCCAGGATAATCCCGAGTTTCAGCATGAACGCCTCCCGCGCCGGCGCAGCGCCGCCCGTAACCGCCGCCAGATCGGTACCCTCGACAGCCATGCGCGGTCAACCCGATTGAGCGGCGTTCAAGCCTCATCGGCCGATCATTGTTCCCGACAATGAGGATGATCGAGATAAACGCATCGACGACGGCCGCGAACCTCTCTAGCCTCCGCCGCGTTGCATTGTGAGTTGAACGCGGAGGTCTTGTTTGCGCGCGGCTCGACGCGGCGCGCTGGTTGAGGCGTCGATCATCTGGCCAGCCTTGCGCCAAACCGAGGGCGGACTGGCGCGCGCACTTTGCGTTTTGTCAGTGCTCGCCCAAAGCGGAGAGGTATTCATCACCTTGGTCCATATCGACCGGCGCGGCGTGAGGCCGGGGTGCGATGCAACGCGGGCCATTGAGGCCCAATAAGTCTTCAGGATTGACCAACTTTATGCGCGGGCGGGAATAAGCGGAACACGATCGGAGAGAACATGACGACCAGTGAAAGCAAGTGCCCTGTCGCGGGCGGCGCAGGAGGCGCCAGTTCAGAGAAGGCCGACACGCTTCGGACCTTCGCGAACAGCGACTGGTGGCCGAACCAGCTGAACCTTCGGGTTCTCCACCAGCATTCCAGCCTGTCCGATCCGATGGGCGAGGCGTTCGACTACGCCAAGGAATTCAAGAGCCTCGACCTCGATGCCGTGATCAAGGATCTTCATGGCCTCATGACGGATTCGCAGGAGTGGTGGCCGGCCGATTTTGGCCACTACGGGGGGCTGTTCATCCGGATGGCGTGGCACGCGGCGGGCACATACCGCATCGGCGACGGCCGCGGCGGCGCCGGACGCGGCCAGCAGCGCTTCGCGCCGCTGAATAGCTGGCCGGATAACGCGAACCTCGACAAGGCGCGCCGGCTTCTGTGGCCGATCAAGCAGAAATACGGCCGGAAAATCTCATGGGCCGACCTCATGGTTCTCACGGGCAATGTCGCCCTCGAGTTCGATGGGCTTCAAGACATTCGGGTTCGGCGGCGGCCGCGAGGATAGCTGGGAGCCCGATGAGGACATCTACTGGGGGCCCGAAGGCAAATGGCTCGAGGACGAGCGCTACTCCGGCGACCGCGACCTTCAGAACCCTCTCGGCGCTGTTCAGATGGGCCTGATTTACGTGAACCCGGAAGGACCGAACGGCAAGCCCGATCCCGTCGCCGCGGCGAGGGACATTCGCGAAACCTTCCTCCGCATGGCGATGAATGACGAGGAGACGGTCGCGCTGATCGCCGGCGGCCACACGTTCGGCAAGACCCACGGCGCCGCCGCCGCGACAAATGTGGGCCCGGAGCCGGAAGGGGCCAGCATCGAGGCGCAGGGCCTCGGCTGGAAGAACAGCTTCGGCACAGGCGCGGGCGCTGACGCGATCACCAGCGGCCTCGAAGTCATCTGGACCTCGACGCCGACGCGGTGGAGCAGCAATTTCTTCTGGAACCTGTTCGGCTACGAATGGGAGCTGACCCAGAGCCCGGCCGGCGCGTATCAGTGGAAGCCGAAGAACGGCGCCGGCGCCGATACGGTGCCGGACGCGCACGACCCGTCGAAGCGTCACGCGCCGTCCCTGCTGACGACGGACCTCGCCTTGCGGTTCGACCCGGCCTACGAAAAGATTTCGCGGCGCTTTTTCGAAAATCCCGATGCGTTCGCGGATGCCTTCGCAAGGGCGTGGTTCAAACTCACGCATCGCGACATGGGTCCGATCGTGCGCTACCTCGGCCCGCTCGTTCCCGAGGAGACCCTGATCTGGCAGGATCCGATCCCGGCGGTTGATCATCCGCTGATCGGCGACGGCGACATCGCCGATCTGAAGGCGAAGATCCTCGCCTCGGATCTCTCGGTGTCTGAGCTTGTCTCGACCGCCTGGGCGTCGGCCTCGACGTTTCGCGGCGGCGACAAGCGCGGCGGCGCGAACGGCGCCCGCATTCGTCTCGCGCCGCAGAAGGATTGGGACGTCAACCAGCCGGCGCAGCTGGCGAAGGTGCTGCAGACGCTCGAAGCGATCCAGACCGCGTTCAACGCTTCACAAACGGGAGGCAAGAAGGTCTCGCTTGCCGACCTGATCGTTCTTGGCGGCGGCGCCGCGATCGAGAAAGCCGCGAAGGATGCCGGGCAGGAGGTGAAGGTTGCCTTCGCGCCGGGCCGCTCGGACGCATCGCAGGAACAAACCGACGTCGCCTCTTTCGCGCCGCTCGAACCGACCGCCGACGGGTTCCGCAACTATCTGCGCGGCGCTCATCACCTTAAAGCCGAGGAACTGCTCGTGGATCGCGCGCAATTGCTCACGCTGACGGCGCCCGAGATGACGGCTCTCGTCGGCGGCCTGCGCGTTTTGGGCGCGAACGCAGGAGGATCCACGCATGGCGTCTTGACCCGGACGCCGGGAACGCTGACGAACGACTTCTTCGTCAACCTGCTCGACATGGGCGCTGAATGGCGGCCCTCCGCGGGCTCCGAAGGGGTGTATGAGGCGCGCGACCGGAAGACGGGCGAAGTCAAATGGACCGCGACCCGCGCCGACCTGATCTTCGGATCGCACGCGCAGCTTCGCGCTCTCGCGGAAGTCTATGCCTGCGCCGATTCGAAGGAGAAGTTTGCGAAAGACTTCGTGGCGGCGTGGAACAAGGTGATGAACCTCGATCGTTTCGACCTCGCCGCCTGATTCTTTCACAAATTCCAGGCTGGAGCGGCGGGATTTCGCCGCTCCTTTTATTTGGGGGCCGCTTCACGTCTGGCGGAGCCTCGCGAACTGCTGAAACGACGAGCGGTTGATGGCGGCGTTTGCGGCCCGGCTCACCCTGCGCCGCGCTCCTGCGAACGCTCAATCATCCAGCGCGAGAGTTCGCGCAGATCCTGACGCAGCTGGTCGAAGGCGAAGCCAAGGCCAAACAGACGCTCAATGGCGTCGCCCGAGAGATTACGGGTTAGGCCCTCGGCGCGCATTTCGGCGATTTCGGCGTCAAATTCGGCAATGGCGTTTTCGACGGCGGCGAGCCTGGGCGGCGGACCTGACGGCAGCGCCGCCGCGCTCGCTTCGGCGAAGGCGGCGGCGCTCTCGGCGATTTCCCTGATTGAAGGGTAGAGCCGTTTGCGCAAGCCATCGTGCAGCGGCTCCGCGGCCGCGCGCCCGATAATGACAAGATCATGGCGCAGGCGCAGCAGCGTGCGCAGCAGCGGCTTCAGGTCGGTCTCCGCACGCAAGTAAGGCACGCGCTCGCGCCGCGCCTCATCGGCGATTGTTTCAAAGCGGGTCAGGGCCGGGCCGAGGCCGCTCTGAATCCTGTGAAGCGCCGCGACGTCGAGCGGCTCGGCGCAGCCAGCGAGAAGCTGCCGCAACGCCGCCGCCATCAGCCGCAGCATATTCGCCGCGGCCTCGACGCCAAGATTTTGCGCGCGCGACGGCAGCACCACGAAAGAGACGAACAGCGCGGTCAGTCCGCCGAGCCCCACCTCGACGACCCGGAAGAAAGCCGATTCGAGCGGCGTCGCGTGGGTGATCGCCGGCGCCAGCAGGACCATAACGGCGGTGAAGGGCGCGACGCTGAGGCGCGGCCAGATGGCGCCCAGAAAGGCGAGCGGTGCGATGGTGACGGCGAGCAGAACGAGGAATTCGAGTTCGCTCCGGTGCGGCAGAACGGCGGAGATGAGCCCGCTATAGGCCGCGCCGCCGACCGTGCCGAGAAAATAATCGATCGCCGTCTTGACCGACTTGCCAAGGCTCAGTTGCGACATCACGACGGCGGTCAGCACCGTCCACAAGACCTGCGGCACGTTGAGGACAAGCGACAGCGCATAGGTCAGCAGGGTCGCGACGGTGACCCGCACCGCGAGGCGAAGCTCGACGCGGCGGCTCCGGTAGGCGCCCAGCAGCCAGCGCCAGGCCGTTGCGGCGGGGTTCGAGCGAGCTTCAGCGATCGCGTTCACCTTCGGGAGGATCCGCCGGCGGCCGGCGCGCCCGACCCAACCAATCGAGCGGAAACAAGAAGAATATCCTTCCCCGCCGCGCCGGCAAGACAGCTCAAAAAGCCGCCGACATGGCGACGACATCCGTCCAGGCCCGCGCGCGGCGCGGCCAGTCGAAGTCTCGGTTCCAGGGCAGATGGCCGAACAGGATGGTGGGAACGCCGGCGTCGGCGGCGCGCTTGATCTGCCTTGCGTTATCGTCGATCAGCAACCGCGCGCCAACTGCGCGCAGCGCCCTCACCTTGTCCGGATGGTGTCCGACCGAATGCACGGCGGCGAAGACGCCGGGAAAATGGCGCTCGACCAGCGCATTGGTCACCGCCGCCGCCTCCGGTTTGCGGGCGGTGACGATGACGAGGTTGAATCCGGCGTCCTTCAGGCCGCGGCAGGCGTCGAGGGCGCCCGGCATGGGGGCGATCGTCTGATGCGCTTGGGCGTCATAAAACCCGTTTACGATCTCGGTCGTCTGCTTCTCGTCAGCGCCGAGCTGATAGGTCGCGAGCCGCGCCTCGTCGACGCGATAGCCGCGGCTTTCCTCGATCCAGTCGAGCAGCGCGGCGATGGTGTCGACAAGCGTATCGTCGAGATCGAGGGCGATGGTTTTCATTGGGCTCCCGCGGCTTTGTTCGAGCGCGCGCATATTCAATCGCAAGCGTGACGCCTTCGCGAAAGGCGCCGCCTCAGGCCGCTCATATCATCGCTTGCCGGCGCGACGAAGCGGCGAAGCGCCCATGCCCGGTGAATTTGGCGCGACGCCGCCGCGCGCTTCGATGAAAGTTCCGGCAATCCGTTTCGGGGAGGCCGACTCCCGCCGCAAATCGCCGCATCGCGCGTCCTCGACGCCCCCAAACCGGTGCGCCGCGCCCCGAAGGCGCCCGGGATGGAACGAAGGGTCCGTTTTGATCTGATGCCGCCGCACGAGAAATGTTGTATATGGCGGCGGCATAGGCCTCCGCTTTGAGGCGAAACGCTTCCGCTCAGGCCCGCAGGCCCCATCGGACGGTTCATTCGAACGAAAGCGATTTGCAATGCCTGGCATCAGCGCACTCGATCTCGCCCGCATCCAGTTCGCCTTCACCGTCTCCTTTCATATCATCTTCCCGGCCATCACCATCGGGCTCGCAAGCTACCTCGCCGTGCTGGAGGGGTTGTGGCTCTGGAAAAAGAACAGGGTCTACCGCGATCTTTACCATTTCTGGGTCAAGATCTTCGCCGTGACCTTCGCCATGGGCGTCGTCTCGGGCCTCGTCATGGCCTATCAGTTCGGCACCAACTGGAGCTATTTCTCCTATGTCGGCGGCGGCATCACCGGCCCGCTGCTCGCCTATGAGGTACTAACCGCCTTCTTTCTCGAAGCCGGCTTTCTGGGCGTCGCCCTGTTCGGCTGGAACAAGGTCGGGCCGGCCCTGCATTTCTTCGCAACCCTGATGGTGGCCCTCGGCACGCTGGTATCGGCGACCTGGATCTTAGCCTCGAACAGCTGGATGCAGACCCCGGCGGGCTTCACGATCGAGGGCGGGCGCGTCATTCCCGTCGACTGGCTGGCGGTCATCTTCAACCCGTCCTTTCCCTATCGCCTCGTCCATATGACGCTCGCCGCCTATCTCGCGACCGCCCTTTTCGTCGGCGCCTCCGGCGCCTGGCACCTTCTGCGCGGCAACAACACCGCCCGCGTGCGCACCATGCTCTCCATGGCGATGTGGATGGCGGTCATCGTCGCGCCAATCCAGATTGAAGCCGGCGACCAGCACGGCCTCAACACGCTGCAATATCAGCCCGAGAAAATCGCCGCGATCGAGGGCCACTGGCGCAACAAGCCCGGCGAAGCCGTGCCGCTGATCCTGTTCGGCTGGCCCGACATGGCGACCGAGACGACCAAATACGCCATCGAGATTCCCCATCTCGGCAGCGTCATCCTGACCCACACATGGGACGGACAGTTTCGCGGCCTCGCCGATTTCCCGGCCAACGACCGGCCCGATTCGACGGTGGTGTTCTGGACCTTCCGGATCATGGTCGGGCTCGCCTTCCTGATGCTCGCCCTCGGCCTGTGGAGCCTCTGGCTCCGTTTGCGCGGCGACCTCTATGATTCGCGCCTGTTCCTGCGTTTCGCCCTTGCGATGGGGCCATCCGGCATCCTCGCCATCCTCGCGGGATGGTTCACGACGGAAATGGGCCGCCAGCCCTGGGTCGTTTATGGCGTCATGCGCACCAGCGACGCCGTCTCCAACCACTCGGCGCTGGCGCTCACAATCTCGCTCGGCGTTTTCGTCGCAATGTATTTCATCGTCTTCGGCACCGGCGTTTTCTACATTCTGAAACTCGTCGCCGTCGGACCGACGGATCATGGGCCGGAACAGCCGCGTCGAGAGATCGACCTCAGCGGCGACGCGCCGCTCAACGCGCGCCCCTCGCGTCCGCTCTCGGCCGCGCCCGACGCTGACCCCGCGATCTAAGGAGACTGACCGATGGGCATCGATCTTCCGATCATCTGGGCCGTCATCATCGCCTTCGGCCTCATGATGTATGTCATCATGGATGGCTTCGATCTCGGCATCGGCATCCTGTTCCCCTTCGTCAAGGATGATCGCGACCGCGATTGCATGGTAAACACGGTCGCTCCCGTCTGGGACGGCAATGAGACCTGGCTCGTCCTGGGCGGCGCCGGCCTGCTCGCGGCCTTCCCGATCGCCTATTCCTTCCTGCTCAGCGCGCTCTACCTGCCGCTGATCCTGATGCTCGCCGGGCTGATCTGGCGCGGCGTCGCCTTCGAATTCCGCTTCAAGGCGGACGAAGAGCATAAATGGTTCTGGGGACACGCCTTCGCCTGGGGCTCCTATATCGCCACCTTCTTCCAGGGCGTCGCGCTCGGCGCCGTGATCAACGGCTTCAAGGTCGAAGGCCCCTCCTATTCCGGCGGCGCCTTCGACTGGCTGACGCCCTTCAGCATCTTTACGGGGCTTGGCCTTCTTGTCGCCTATGCGCTGCTCGGCAGCACCTGGCTCATCATGAAAACGGAAGGCGATCTGCAGCGGCGCATGAGAGAACTCGCGCGGCCGATCACGCTGACCCTCCTCGGCGTGATCGCCATCGTCAGCATCTGGACGCCGCTCGCCCATAGCGCCGTCGCGCATCGCTGGTTCACGCTGCCAGACTTTTTCTTTTTCGCGCCGGTGCCGATCCTCGTGCTCGCGGCGGCGTGGGGCATACTCGAGGGCCTCAAGCGCGGCATGGAGGCGTTGCCCTTCGTGCTCGCCCTCGCGCTGCTGTTCCTCGGCTATAGCGGGCTTGGCATCAGCATGTGGCCGAACATCATTCCGCCCGACGTCTCGATCCGCGCCGCCGCCGGGCCGCCGCAGAGCCTCGGCTTCGCCCTCGTCGGCGCGCTCTTCATCGTGCCCATCATCCTCACCTACACCGCGTGGTCCTATTACGTCTTCCGCGGCAAGGTGAAGGTCGGCGAGGGCTATCATTGACGACGGCGGACGGCGGCGCGAAGCTCTGGCTCCGCCGCATCGGCTGGCTGGCGTTGATCTGGGCTATGAGCGTCGGCGCGCTCGGCGTGGTCGCCCTGGCGCTGCGCGCGATCATGTCGCTCGCCGGGCTTACGACCCCGCGCTAAATTCGCCGTGGAGCCAGGCCGGATCGAAATAGCGGTCGGCTTCGCCATCGTAAGGCAGCCGCGTCACGTCCCAATGATTGACGAAGGGCGCAAACGCCTTCCAGACCGGCGGGCCGCCGCCGATATAGACGACGCGGTCGGCGAATCGCTCCAGCACCGCTTTCGGCTCATCGCCGGTGCGCACGACGACGAGCGTGAGGTCGGGCCGCGCCCAGTCCGGAATGGAGGCGATGGTGCGCGGGCCGGCGATCAGCACATGGCCCTTGGTCAGATGAAAAAATCGCGCGACGTCGGCCTTGTATTCGCGCCCGGGATTGCCCTCCCAGGGCAGGACGCCATTAAGGCCGAGCTGCCCGCGCTGTCCGATTGCGCAAATGACGCGAACGTCTCCCATCAAAGCCTCCGCCATTGGTCCGGGAATCGACTGAGATGCCCCCGGCCGGGGTCCGTATCGCACTTCCAGAGATAATCACAAAAATTGCCGCGCGGACCGGTTTCAAGCAGGCCGGCCCAGTCCCGGGCGCCGGGGCTCACTTCGTCGCGGCGTTTACATTCGAGACGTCCCAAAGCATGACGGCATTGTCGAGGCTACCCGAGGCCAGCGTCCGCCCGCCCGGCGAAAACGCGACGGATTCGACGCTGCTGGCTTGGCCTCGCTGATCGCATCGACGATCGCGGCGCCCCAGTCGCCAAAGCCGACATCGCGCGGGGCGATCCAGCAGCGCATCCCCGCTTCCTCCAGCCGGTGGCAGACCGCCTCCGCCACCGCCTTGTCGGCGATGGTGTAACTGATGAAAACGTCGTGAGCCAAGCGCCGCCCCCGTGCCGACAGGGGCAGGGCCAGCCTTCAGCCATACAACGCCAAAATTCCGCAAGAGCCAATTCCGTCAGCCGCGCGCGGGCAGGCGGTTGACCGGGCGGGGTCGCCGGCGATCTCGGGGAAGACTATTCGCGCGGGTAGATGATGATTGAAAGATAGGTCATCGGAAGCTCGATCAGCTCCTCCGGCCCATGCGGCGCCGCCGCGTCGAAAAACAGCGTGTCGCCCGGCTCCAGCGGATAGCTTCTGTCGGCGTGGCGGTACAGCACCTTCCCGGTCAGCATATGGATCAGTTCGACGCCGGCATGCTGAAACGAGGTATAGGGCCGCGCCTCTTCGGAAAGGGTGATCAGGAACGGCTCGACGACGATGTCTGCGCTGAGCGAATGGCCAAGCAGCTGATAATGATGCCCGGCCTTGGTGCCACGCCGCTCGATGCTGACGCCGCTCCCGGCCTTGACGAAAGAGCAGTCGTGGCGCTCCTCGAAAGGCGTGAAAAAGGACGACAGCGGCTGATTGAGCGCCCGCGCCAGCGATTGCAGCGTCGAGAGCGAGGGCGAGATCTGGCCGTTTTCGATCTTGGACAGCATGCCCGTCGAAAGCCCCGCCGCCGCGGCCAGCTCGCCGCCGGTGATGTCGAGCCGCTTGCGATGCAGGCGGATTTGCGCGCCGATCGCTTCCTCCAGCGTTCGCTCCGCGGTGCGCGGCGCGCCGGAGCCCGTTCCGGAAGGGTATTCGATCAGTCCCGGCTTTTCTAAATTGGCCACGCGCGGCTCCGTCTCGCAGATCCGGCGCGCCGCAATCAGACGGCGCCCGGCAATCAGCGCAGCGTTACGCCAGGGGAATGGGAAACACAATTGAAACCGGCGGCTGTTACTCGCGCAGGTCCGCCGACTCCACGAACATCAAGACAGGCGTGTGATGATGACCGGTCGCAGCGCCAAAAAGCGTCCCTGAAATCACCGCTACATGTCCAACCATCCGATCGATCTCTTTATATAGGTGGCTGTTCGCCGTCAGTTGGAACTCGGACGCTTCTGCAACAGCAACGTTGACACCCCCGACATCGTCGGCATCGGCGTCGACGCAGGCGGGCCTCGATAAGGTCACGAATAAATCATGCTCGGCTGAATCGCCCTTGCTTACGCTTTCATAGTTTGGCGGCCCGGGAAACACCTTTACCGAAATTTTTCCGAGCAACGTTGTCTTACCAGAATAAGATAAGCACGCCGACTGTGCGCCTGCCAAAGAACTCAGAAGCAAAACAGCTGTTAAGATCGCAACATACATTTTTAATGCGGCCTCAATGTCTTTCTGCGTGGCGGCGATATTTTGGCATTATTTTTTCGCGTCATGCCCGGCGCACGGAGCCATCCAGCTATTTCTCCCCCGCCCATTGCTTGCCCTGGGTGATCAGCCGGGCGCTGCGGTGGCCGCTCGAATAGATCCAGAGCCAGCTCAAGGCGACGGCGAGCCGGTTGCGCAGCCCAATCAGGAAGTAGATATGGACGATGCCCCAGAGCCACCAGGCGAGCTGGCCGCGCACCTTGATCCAACCGAAATCGGCGATCGCCGCGCGTTTGCCGATCGTGGCGAGGCTCCCGACATGCTTGTAGACGAAGGGGGCGGGCGCCGGCTTTCCGGCAAGGCGCGCCTTGATGACATTGGCCACATAAGCGCCTTCCTGCTTGGCGGCCGGAGCGATGCCGGGAACGGGCTCGCCATCCGGCCCGTTGATCGAGATCGTGTCGCCAATGGCGAAAATATTGGGGTGGCCCGGAATCGTCAGATCCGGCTCGACGAAAACGCGCCCGACCCGATCGGCCGGCGCATCGAGCCAGAGCGCCGCGCGCGAGGCCTGCACGCCCGCCGCCCAGAGAATGGTGCGCGCCGCGAGTCGCTCGCCGCCGAATATGACGCCATCTGCGTCGCATTCCGACACCGGCTGGCCGAGCTTCACCTCGACGCCGAGCTTTTCCAGCGCCGTCTGCGCATAGGCCGAAAGCTCCGGCTTGAAGGCGGGCAGGATGCGCGGGCCGGCCTCGATCAGCACGACGCGCGCGGTCCGGGTGTCGATATGCCGGAAATCCTCGCGCAGATTTTCATGCGCCAACTCGGCGATGGTCCCGGCCAGCTCGACGCCGGTAGCGCCGCCGCCGATGATGACAAAGGTGAGCAGCGCCTTCTGGCGGACGGGATCGGGTTCGCGCTCGGCGCGCTCGAAGGCGAGCAGGATGCGCCGGCGAATGGTGGTCGCATCCTCCAGCGTCTTGAGGCCGGGGGCGAAGGGCTCCCATTCGTCATGGCCGAAATAGGCGTGCCGCGCGCCCGTCGCCAGAACCAGAGTATCGTAGGGGATCGAGCCGCCGTCCTCGAGCAGCACCTTGCGGGCCTCGGGATCGATGCCGGAGACCGCCGCGAGCAGCGTCTCAGTGTCTTTCCGTTTGTGCAGAAGCTGCCGCACCGGCCAGGCGATCTCGGAGGTCGAAAGCGTCGTCGTCGCGACCTGATAGAGCAGGGGCTGGAACAGATGATGATTGCGCCGGTCGACGACCGTAATGGCGACGGGCGCGCCGGCGAGACCCATGACGACCTGAAGGCCGCCGAATCCGGCTCCGACGACGACGACATGATGTGGCGCGGCATGATCCGTCAAAGCATTGTCCTTTTTCTACCCCGCCCGCTCGGGAGCCGGCGGGCCCGATCCGTCCGCGACGAATCCCCATGCCATTTTCTACCAGCTGGGCTTCGATCTGGCGAGGCGAGGACGCAGCCCGCTTTTCCGGGCGCCCCGCGGCTGCTATCGACCGGGGTCCGAAGGTCGCGGCCCGAGCCGGAGAAGTCCCGAAATGCCATCCACACGCCTCCGCCGCATCGCGCGGGGACTCATCATCGTCGTCCTGTCCATCCTTGGCCTCTGCTCGGCGATCTGGGGCGGCTTCGCGCTATGGTTCCAGTTGCCGCTGTCGGAGGGCCCGCGCGCGGCCGTCATCGCGGGTTTTTGCGCATTGGCCGCACTTGCGCTCGCCGGCCTGTTCTTCCGGCGCCTTCGCTTTGGGGGCCTCGCCTATGCGCTGGCCTTCGCCGCGCTTCTCGCCTGGTGGGCGACGATCCTGCCGAGCAATGATCGCGAATTCGCCGCCGACGTCGCCCATGGCGTCACCGGCGTCGTCGAGGGCGACGAGCTTCGATTGAAAAACGTGCGCAATTTCTCTTGGACCTCGGCGACCGACTACACGGAGAACTGGGAGACGCGCAGTTATGATCTCGCACAGGTAAAATCGGCCGATTTCTACCTCGTCTATTTCATGGGGCCGCTGATCGCCCATTCGATGGTGAGTTTTGATTTCAGCGACGGCCGCCACCTCATGTTCTCGATCGAGATCCGCAAGCGTCGCGGCGACGCCTTCTCGGCGTTCGCCGGCTTTTTCAAACGATATGAGCTCGTCTTTCTCGCCGCCGACGAGCGCGACTTTCTGTTCCTGCGCAAGGCCCAGAACGAGGACGTCCGCCTCTACCGTTTAAAGGCCTCGCCGCAGGCGGCGCGCGCGCTGCTGCTGCAATATGTGCGCGAGGCGAATGATCTCGCCGCCCATCCGCAATTCTACAACACGTTGACGGCCAATTGTACGACGAGCATCTTTCTGATGCTGCGCACGCTCTCGCCGGAATTTCCACTCGACTGGCGCGTCCTGCTCAACGGCTTCCTGCCCTCCTTCGCCTATGAGCACGGCCTCGTCGACACCTCGATCCCGCTGCGCGAACTCATCGATCGCGCCGCCGTTTCGGACCGCATCAAGATGGGGCTCGAGCGAGGAAGCCTTCGGCGCAAGGCTGCGCGAGGGCCTGCCGAACCCGAACGAAGAACCCGCTCCCGCGCGCATCATACCGTAACGACGATCTTGCCGATCTGCTCGTTGGATTCCATATAGCGATGCGCCTCGACGATTTCGGCGAGCGGGAAGGTCTTCGCAACGATGGGCTTCAGCGCGCCTTTGGCGAGGCCGTCCACGACGAAGCGCTTGCCGGCGCTCAATCGCGCCGGATCACCCGTCACCTCGAACAGCACATAGCCGCGGATGGTGAGCAATTTGGCCAGCAGCTCGAACAGCGGCAACGGCGTCGGCTCCGGGCTCAGAGCGCCATACTGGAAAATAATTCCGAGCCGCGCCGTCGCGGAAGCAAGCTTCGCCAGCGTCGGGCCGCCAACCGGATCGAATACGACGCGCGCGCCGTGGCCGCCTGTGATCCGCTGCGTTTCGGCGACAAGATCCTGTTCTTCCGTCGCGATGACATGCGCCGCGCCGAGTTCAAGCAGACGCGCGCGCTTGGCGGCGCCCCGCGTCAGGGCGATGGGCGTCGCGCCGACCATATTGGCGATCTGGAGGGCCGCGATGCCGACGCTGCTGGAAGCGGCGGGAATCAGCACGAAATCGGCCGCCGCGAGTTTGGCGATCTCGATCAGCGCGCCATAGGCGGTGAGATACATCATCCACGACGCCGCCGCCTCGACGAAGGAGAGGTTCGCCGGGTGTTTGACCACAGCGTGCGCCGGCGCCAGAACGAGTTCGCCGTAGACGCCGTATTGGTTCATCGAGAAGGCGGGTATGGTGCTGACGGCTTCGCCGACGGCGAAGCCCTCGACGCCTTCGCCGACCGCGTCGATCTCGCCCGCGGCCTCGTAGCCAAGGCCGGCCGGGAACTTCGGCTGTTCGAGATATTGACCTGAGCGGAACATCGCCTCGGCGCGATTGAGGCCGATCGCCTTGACGCGGATGCGCAGCTCGCCCTTGCCCGGACTCGGAATGTCAAGGTCGACGAGGCGAAGCACCTCCGGAGGACCTGCCTCGTTGAAGCGGACCACGCGTGACATGACGGAACTCCTCTCGTATTCGATGAAGCTGCGCTTTCAGACGAGGCTCGCGATCAACCCCAGGTGGGGCCTTAACTTACCAGTTTCGCCACGCCATTAGAATCACTTCGTCGAGACCGCAACGCGTGCCGCGCTCGATCGCAGCGCCCTTTTCGATCGCGATTGGAGGCTTGCGCCACGATGCGCCAGCCTCAAGCGTCGACGAAGGTGCGATGCGCGAGATAGACGCAGATCGCGGCGATGAAGGCCTCCGATATCAGCATGGCCACCCCGACGCCATTGACCTGCATGGCGGTGGCGAACAGCCATGTGAGCAACACGGCGAGAACGCCGGCCGCGATGGACCAGCCGGCGAGGTCGACGTGCTGGTTGGTCGAAAGCAGCAGCACGCGCGGCACATGCCAGACGCCGCCTATTGTTGCATAGGCAAGCATCCACATCATCAATACCGGGAAAAACTCGATTCGGCCGTGGGTCCACAAATTCAACAGCCACGGCGAGATGAAATAGAGCACGAAGCTCAAGCCCACCGACTGCGCCAAGCCAAGCCAGGCGGACTTGCGAAACAGGGACTCGACGGCTTTCGGCCCGCCCTGTCCAAACAACCGGCCGAACTCGGGCCATAGCGCGAGGCTGAACATCCCGGTCAACTGGACGGCGATTCGCGATATGGTCCGGTAGGTATTGAAAATTGCAACCGCGGCGGGCCCAAGGAGCGCCCCCACCAGCAGGGTCACCCCCGAAAAACTGAGCGCGTTCGCCAGGGGAAACGCCATAAACGAAACAGCCGGCCGGATAGTGACCATGATTTCGGCCTTGGTGGCCTGGCTGATGCCCCAATTGAGGCCGTATTCGCCTCTTTGAGCGACATACATGTTGCACGCGATTCCCGTCAGGCGAGCCAGAAGGCCCACAATCGCGACGCCCGCGAAAGTGCGGAACAAAAACAGACCCAACATGAAGCCGCCCCATTCCGCGAGGCGGGTCAGGTTGAGCAACATCAGGCCGAGCCCGAAACGGCCCGTCGCTTTGAAGACAGCCTCGGAAAGGCCGGCGAACATGGCGAACAATACATCGAAAAAGAGCGCCGCCAGCGCGATCCGCTCGTTCGCGGTAATAAAGTCGGGCATCGGGCCCCAGAGCAGCAGCGGCGTTACGACAACCGCGAGCGAAGCGCAGACGACGATCATGAACAGTTGCGCGCTTTGAAAAATCCGGTTGGCCTCCACGACATCGGAGCGCCCCATCGCCATCGTCATGTTGTTGCTGGCCGCCTGCACCATGCCGACATCGGCCATCGACACGTAACTCGGCGCCGCTGATATCATCAGCCATGTACCGTAGGTGGCCGTGTCCCAGTACAGTAGAAATAGGGGCAACGAAAATAGCTGGATGACGATATTGACGAGCTGCCCGAATGCGTTAGCGCCAAACCCGAGTACTATTCTGCGCAACATGATTTCGCTTATCCCTCACTTGGCGCCGTCGAGCGGCCTCAGCGGCGGCGGAACATTTTCGTCGTCCCGCGTTCAAGCATCCGCCGATCAATCTCCCGCCTGGACCATCGGCAAATGCGGCGAAATCGCCCAAAACCGTTCATCCGCGGTGCGAGGCTGATCCCGGATCATCTTGGCCTTCTTCCAAAAAGTGGAACTGCACGCGCGCCGCGCCTTGGATCCTTCGATGGGTCCAGGACCCGACGACGCGGCTGCTTATCGTATGGGACTATCCCTATACCATCAAACGCCGTGGCGCGTCAGCCGGCGAAGCCGCCTCGTTCGGCGTCGTCCTCCAAAAACGAGCGGCGGCGAAAAGGAAGCCCGGCTGCGGCGCCGGATTTCATCCGCTCGGGCGAAGCGGTCTCGGCGTCGCAAGCGCCCGGGAAATGGGCCTCCCGGCAAAAGGCGGGGGCGGGCTATCATTTGGTGTCGATTTGTCGCAGGCACCGCCCGGCCGCGCCGCGGATTCCAAACGGCGCGGCGGGATCTTCACGTCACTTTCTGATATTGCGCTTTCGAGATGGGTCCGGACAAAATGTCGTGGTCCCATGCATTGATCCCGGTCTCCGCCCGCCCCGCCCGCAAAACCCCGCCACAGGAAACGCGCATGATGGAAGATTCCCGCCCCACCGGCCTCGCCCTTCTGCGCGATCCGCAGCTCAATCGCGGCAGCGCCTTCACCCTTGACGAGCGCCGCGCGCACGGGCTTGAAGGCTTTCTGCCGCCGGCCGCCGACACGATCGAGACGCAGGCGGCGCGGGTGCACGCCCAGCTCGACGCGCTTGACTCGGACCTGCAGAAATATCTGTTCCTGTCCGATCTTCAGGCTCGCAACGAGACGCTCTATTTCGCCGTCCTGATGTCGGATCCCGGCGACCTTCATGCCGCTGGTCTATACGCCGACCGTCGGCGAGGCCTGCCAGAAATTCGATCATTTCTTCCGTTCGACGCGCGGCATGTATCTGCCGATCAGCGCGCGCGGGCGGCTTCGCGAAATCCTCGGCAACTGGCCGCAGAAAGACGTGCGCTTCATTGTCGTCACCGATGGCGAACGCATTCTCGGCCTCGGCGATCTCGGCGTCGGCGGCATGGGCATTCCGGTCGGCAAGCTCGCGCTCTACACCGCCTGCGCCGGCGTGCCGCCGCATCTCACCCTGCCGATCACGCTTGATGTCGGAACCAACAACCACGAGTTGCTTGAAGACCCGCTTTACCTTGGCCTGCGCCAGCCGCGCGTGCGGGGCGCCGACTATGATTCCTTCATCGATGAATTCGTGACCGCCGTGCAGGATCTCTACCCCAAGTGCTGTCTGCAATGGGAGGATTTCGCCAATATCAACGCCGTGCCGATCCTCGCCCGCTACAAGGACCGCATCTGCACCTATAATGACGACATCCAGGGCACCGCCGCCGTCGCGCTCGCCGGCATGTTCGGCGCGCTGCGCATCTCGGGGCAAAAGCTCGCCGACCAGCGCTTCCTCTTTCTCGGCGGCGGCTCGGCGGCGACCGGCATCGCCGAGCTGATCGCACAGGCTCTCGTCCTCGAAGGCATGACGCTCGAGGCCGCGCGGCAGAAAACCTGGCTTTACGACGTCAACGGACTGATCATCTCGAGCCGCAAGGATCTCGCCGATTTCCAGCGGCCCTTCGCGCATGACGCGCCGCCCGCCGCCTCCTTCGTCGCGGCGATCGAGGCGATCCGGCCGACGGCCATCATCGGCGTCAGCACCGTGCCGAAACTGTTCAATCAACAGGTCATCGAGGCGATGGCGCGGATTAACCAGCGCCCCATCATCTTTCCCTACTCCAACCCGACCTCGCGCTCGGAATGCACGGCCGAGGAAGCCTATAGATGGTCGGACGGGCGCGCGATTTTCGCCAGCGGCAGCCCGTTTCCTCCAGTCCATCTCGGCGGCAAGACCTTCGTCCCCGGGCAAGGCAATAATGTCTATATCTTCCCGGCGATGGGCATGGCCGCGCTGGCGACGGAGGCGAAGCGCATCACGGAGGAGATGTTCATCATCGCCGCCAAGGCCGTCGCCGAACAGGTCAGCGACGCGGCGCTGGCGACCGGCCTCATCTACCCGCCGCAAAGCAACATGCTCGCCGCCTCGCTGCATACCGCAACGCGCATCGCCGAATATATTTTCGATCACGGCTTCGCCCGCGCGGAGCGTCCAGCCGACATCGCCAGGCATCTCGCGGAGCTCGTCTACAAGCCCGTTTACCCGGTTCTTTGAGCATGTCGCGGGAGGTCGGCGGAAAACCGGCCTCCGCTTTTCCTCAGCCCGCTTTTGTCGCCTGAACTCCGGCGTCCCGCGCGGGCATCGCCGCCGCCGCGAGAAGGGCGAGCGCGGCCGCTGTGGCGTAGAGGGTCGCCGCAAAGCTCGTGCGGTGCAGCGCATAAGCGCCGCCCGCCGCGCCAAGCATGAAGGCGACCCAGGTCGCCAGAAAGGCCAGCCATTCCGCGCGCGGCGCCTTGCCGGTGAGCGCCCGCGCCAGCGACTGGCCGGCGCTGAACAGGGCGCCCGTGACGAAGGTCTTGCCGACATCGGCGCGCCCGACCTGCTGGCGCAGCGCGTTCTGCATGCCCATGGCGATGGTGATCGGCAGCAAGGCGGCGAAGCCCGGCCGCAGCGCCGTCAACGCGATGGCCGCGCAAACAAGCGCGAATTCAGCGGCCAGCACGAGCGGCAGGCGAAACCGCCCCGCCGCATCGGCGAGCAGCGTTCCGGCGAAAGCGCCGAAGAAAAACGAACCGATGACGCCGCTCGCGCGCAGGATTCGCAAGTCGGCGCCGGCCGCGATGGCGAGGCCAAGCTGGGTCGTGTTGCCGCTCATGAACGACAGATAAAGCTGGCCAACCTCAAGGAAGCCAATGGCGTCGACCCAGCCCGCGATCAGGGCGAGCGCGAAGCCGATCGCAAACCGCTTCGCGGCGGCGGCGCGAGCGGGGCCGGCCCCGGAAGGACTGGCCTCAGGCGGCATCGGCGCCTCGGATGCGCCGCGCGCGCGGCGTCCTCCTGCATATGTCGCCAAATCTGGCCGCCTTGAAATCACTATGATCATGGCGCAACCAGCATCTCAAATGCTGTCGCGCGTCAAGAGGGATATAGACCGTGGAAGATGCATATGCCTGGAACGCCAACTGGCTCTGGAGCCTGCCGCTGATCGTGGTGAACGTCGTCTTTCACGTTGTCGGCCTTGGCTTCATCAACGCGGGCATCCTTAACACGCTGCAGCGCGTCACGAACCGCCGCCATTTCCTTATCCTGTTCGTGCTCGTGGTCGGCGCGGCGACGCTTTCGGCGACCCTGCTCCACGCCATCGAGGCGGGCACATGGGCCATGGCCTTCGTCGCCCTCGGCGCCCTGCCCGACCACAAGCTGGCGATGCTCTATTCGCTCAATGCAATGACGACCTACGGCCACGACAACACTTCTCTCTCACCGCACTGGAAGCTCATGGGCGCGCTTGAGGCGTTGAACGGCATGCTGCTGTTTGGTCTCACCACTGCGTTTCTCTATGGCATCATCCAGCGGGTGTGGCCGGTTGAAAGCAGGGAATTGCACGCGCCGCATATGCCGTGGCAACGGCCGGCGAAGGCGCCCGCGACGCTCCGCAATTGATCGCGCCAGCGTCAGGATTTCGCGCGCGAGCCAGGCGCGCCAGCCGCCATATGCGGTGATGTCTTCGCCCCCCTCAAGCGCGAAGGCCTCGCAGAAAAACCCGGGAACGGTCGCGCCGCTCGCGAGCCGGACCTTGCCGATCCCCATCGGCGCCGGAACGCCGGCGACGAAGCGGCCGAAGTCGCGCTCGCTCAGCGACCAGAGCTCGACCTCGATGCCCGGCCCCACAAAGCCCGGCCTATGTGCAAGACCGGGCTTTGGCGGGGTCGTGCCTTTGAGCGCGACCAGCCGGTAGGGCGGCGCCGTCTTCGTCGTTTCGACGAGGACGCCGCCAAGCGCTGTCAGCTCGCAATTGAGCGGCAGCCCGGATAAATGCGCGCCCGCGACCGCGAAGACGATGCGCCCATCGGCCATGCGCGGCGTCCCTGTAGCCGGCGGCTCGGCCGCCGGCGCCACCGCGCGGCCGACGCCCTCGCCCAACGCCCGATGCAGCCGGTCGGCGATAACCGCGAGATCGAAATCCGAAAAGGCGGGGCCGATCAGCGTGACGCCAAAGGGAAGCTTGCTCGCCGCGCGAAAGCCGGCGGGAACGGCGATCGCCGCGTAATCGAGCAGATTGACGAAATTGGTGTAGAGCCCAAGCCGGCTGTTGTTGCCGATCGGGTCTTCGGCGATCTGGTCGACAGTGAAGATCGCCGGGGCGGTGGGTAGAAGCATGAGATCGAACCGCTCCCATTGGCGGGCCGCCGCGCGCGCGATCTCGCGCAGCCTCTGTTCGCCCCGGTAGGCGTCCGCCGCCGACAGCGTCAGCCCCTTGCCGATGATTTGCCGCACATGGCGGTCCATCGCTTCGGGTTTAGCGTGGAAGAACTCCTCGATTGCCGCGAGCCGCTCGGCCACGAAAGGGCCATCATATAAAAGCGCAGCCGCCTCACGGAATGGCGCGTAGTCAAATTCGACCGGAACGCCGCCTTGCGCGCTCAGCCTTTCGATGGCGGCGCCATAGAGCGCGGCCGCTTCAAGATCGCCGAAGAACTCGCGATCGTCGAGCTTCAGCACGCCGAAGCGGAAGCGCTCCAGCGGCAGGCTGACCCTTTCGCCAGCGCGGGAATAGGGATCCTCCGCGTCAAAGCCCTCGGCGACGGCGGCGACCCTTACGGCGTCTGCGCAGGAGGCGGCGAAGATGCTGACGCAATCAAGCGATCGGCAGGCCGGGACGACTCCGGCGGCGCTGATCAGGCCCTTCGTCGGCTTGAGGCCGACGATATTGTTGAAGGCCGCCGGGACGCGCCCCGACCCCGCAGTATCCGTGCCAAGCGAAAAGGAGACGAGCCCGGCGGCGACGGCGACAGCCGATCCCGAACTCGATCCGCCCGATATGTAGCGGCGATCGAACACGCAGCGCGGCGCGCCATAGGGCGAGCGCGTGCCGTTGAGCCCGGTTGCGAACTGGTCGAGATTGGTCTTGCCGATCAGGATCGCGCCGGCCGCGAGCAGCTTGCCGACGACCAGTCGCGCTTCGCTCCGGCGTGTAGGCGAAAGCCGGGACAGGCCGCCGTCGTCTCCATCCGCACGACATCGATATTGTCCTTGACGGCGAAGGGCACGCCATAGAGCGGCAAGCTTTCCATCGCCGCGCCGCCCTCGCCGAGTTCGCGCGCGCGCTGGAGAATTTCATGCTCCCCCGCGCGCGAAATCCACACCGCCGGATCATCATAGGCGTCGATCCGGCGCAGCACCTCGAGCGCAATGTCCTGGGGCGTGAACCGGCCCTCGCGGTAGCCTTGTCGCAGCGTTTCGATTTGCAGCATCTCAGGGATCATGAGGGGTCCTCGACCGCTATCACCGCGAGGCGCTGGCCGTTTTGCACCGGCCGTCCCGACTGGCAGCATATTTCGACGATGCGCCCGGCCGCCGGAGCCGGAATCGCAATCTCCATTTTCATCGACTCAAGGATCACCAGCGTCTGGCCCGCCGCGACTTGCTCGCCCGGCGCCGCCTCGATCTTCCAGACATTGCCCGGCATCGGCGCCTCGACGGCGACGGCGCCGTCCGGCAGCGCCGCGTCGGGCGCATCCTCGACGGCGTCATCCGCGACGAAGAGATTGAGGCCCTGCTCGGCCCAGCGGCGCCGCTCGGCCTCGAAGGCCGCGCGCTGGCGCGCCTGCGCCTTGCCGATCGCCTCGGAATTGTCGGCGAGGAAGGCGTTATATTGCCGGAGGCTGAAGGTCGCCGGCTCGATCTTCAGCGGATAGCGCCCATGCGGGAAGGCCGCGCGCGCCTCGATCAGCTCGGCGCCGCTGACGGGATAGAAGCGGATCTGATCGAAGAAGCGCAACAGCCACGGCTTGCCTTTCTCGAAGGCGCCGGTCGTGCGCCAACTGTTCCACATCTGGATCGTGCGCCCGACGAGTTGATAGCCGCCCGGCCCCTCCATGCCATAGACGCAAAGATAGGCGCCGCCGATGCCAACAGCATTCTCCGGCGTCCAGGTCCGCGCCGGATTATATTTGGTGGTGACGAGTCGATGGCGCGGATCGATAGGCGTCGCCACCGGCGCGCCGAGATAGACATCGCCAAGCCCCATGACGAGATAGCTGGCGTTGAAGACGATGTCGCGAACGTCATCGATTAAATCGAGCCCGTTGATGCGCCGGATGAACTCGATGTTGGACGGACACCAGGGCGCGTCGGGGCGCACCAGCTCCTGATATTTGCGCATCGCCAGTTCGGCCTGCTCGTCGTTCCAGGACAAAGGCAGATGCACGATGCGGCTTTCGATCTCCACCTCGTCGACTGGCGGCAGATTTTTTTCGAGCCGGATGACCTCGTCGAGCAGCCGCGCCTGCGCCAGCACGCTATCGTCGAAATGAATCTGCAACGATCTTATGCCAGGCGTCAGATCAATGACGCCCGCGAGATCGGCCTCGATCAGCGCCTGATGCAACAGGTGGACGCGCATGCGCAGGCCAAGATCGAGCGCGAGCGGGCCGAATTCGACGAGGAGATAGGCGTCGCCTGCGCGGCGATAGCATACCGCGACCTCGCCGCCATCGTCGCGATGAAGCACGGGATCGCCGCGCTCGCGCGTGGCGACGCCACTGGCCGAAATTTGCGGCGCCGGACGAAAGCGGATCCTGTCGCCGGCGCGCAATTGGCCGATCTTCCAGAGATCGCTCTTGACGATGACCATCGGACAGACAAAACCGCCGAGGCTCGGGCCGTCGGGCGCGAGGATGATCGGCATGTCGCCGGTGAAATCCAGCGCGCCTATGGCGTAGGCGTTGTCATGGATGTTGGACGGATGCAGCCCCGCCTCGCCGCCATCGGCGCGCGCCCAGCGCGGCTTCGGCCCGATCAGCCGCACGCCCGTGCGGGCGCTGTTGTAATGAACCTCGTAAGCCGTCGAGAACAGCTCGTCGATATCCGCGTCGGTGAAGAAATCCGGCGCGCCATGCGGGCCGTAGATGACGTCGATCATCCAGTCATCGGTCAGCTCGGCGGGCGGCTCGTCCACGGCCTGCGGCGCCGCGATCGCGCCGTCTTCGGCGATGCGGAGCACGTCGCCCGTGCGCAGCGGCCCCGCCGCATGGCCGCCGAATTTCCCCAGCGCGAAGGTCGCCCTGGAGCCGAGATAAAGCGGTGCGTCGACGCCGTTGCGGATAGCGAGATAGGTGCGGTTGCCGTGACCCTCGATCGCGCCAAGCGTCAGCGTTTGCCCCCGCGCGACGCTGATCGGCTGATCATAGGGCGCCGGCGCGCCATCCAGCGTCGCGCTCATGCGGGCGCCGGTCAGCGCGATCACCGTATCGAGATTGAAGCGCAGCGTCGGCCCGCGCAGCGTCAGTTCCAGTCCGGCGGCGCCTTCGGGATTGCCGACGATCCGATTGGCGAGGCGAAAGTGGCGATCATCCATCGGCCCGCTCGGCGGCACGCCGACATTCCAGTAGCCAAGCCGCCCCGGCCAGTCCTGCACCGAAGACAGCGTGCCGCCGGAAAGAACGTCGATCGTGCGCGGCGTGAAGGCGAACTCACTGAGCGTCCTGGTGATCATCTCGCCGCGACGGAAAGGCTCAAGATTGAGCACCGCCGCGAGATAGGCGAGGTTGCTCTCGATGCCCCAGATTTCGCTTGCCCGCAAAGCCTCCGAGAGATTCTAGGATCGCCGCCTCGCGCGTGTCGCCATAGGCGATGACCTTGGCGAGCAGCGGATCATAATAGGGCGTCACTTCAACGCCCGTCTCGATCCAGCCGTCAATCCGCACGCCTTCGGCGAATTTCACGCTGGTCAGCAGCCCCGTGCTCGGCCGAAAGTCCTTCGAGGGATCTTCGGCATAGATGCGCGCCTCTATGGCCGCGCCTTTCGACTTGAGGCTTTCCTGCGCAGGCAGCGTGAAATTCGCCGGCCGCCTGACGCACCATCCATTCGACAAGATCGACGCCGAAGATCTCTTCGGTGACGCAATGCTCGACTTGCAGGCGCGTGTTGACTTCAAGGAAGTAGAATTTCTGCTCGTCGGCGTCGTAGACGAATTCAACCGTGCCGGCCGATTCATAGGCGACGGTCTTGCCGAGCGAGATCGCGGCCTCGCGCAGCGCCGCGCGATTCTCGTCGGTGAGACCTGGGGCCGGCGTCTCCTCGATGACCTTCTGGTTGCGCCGCTGCAGCGAACAATCGCGCTCGCCGAGAGCGACGACGCCGCCCTTGCCGTCGCCGAATATCTGCACCTCGACATGGCGCGCGCGGGCGACGAATTTTTCGAGATAGACGCGGTTGTCGCCGAAATTGTTGGCGCCAAGCCGGCGCACGCTGTCAAAACGCGCCGCAAGCTCTTCATCACCATTGACAGAGCTGCATGCCGATGCCGCCGCCGCCCGCCGTGCTCTTCAGCATGACGGGATAGCCGATGCGCCGCGCTTCCTTCAGCGCTGCGCCGGCCGCTTCGATCAGGTCGCTGCCCGGCAACAGCGGCGCCTTCGCGCGCGCGGCGAGTTCGCGCGCGGTGTGCTTCAGGCCGAAGGCGCGCATATGCTCCGGCCGCGGCCCGATGAATTTGATCCCCTCCGCCGCAAGGCGCTCGGCGAAGCCGGGATTCTCGCTCAGGAAACCATAGCCCGGATGCACGGCCTGCGCGCCGGTCTGCCTGCACGCCGCGATGACCGCCTCGATATCGAGATAGCTTTGCGCCGGCGGCGCCGGCCCGAGCCGCACGCTCTCGTCGGCGGCGAGCACCGTCGGCGAGAAGCGGTCGGCGTCGGAATAGACCGCGACCGAGGCGACGCCCATCTTGCGCAGGGTGCGGATGACGCGACCCGCGATTTCGCCGCGATTGGCGATGAGAACTTTGCTGAACATCGGCGCCTACTCGCCGGTCGCGTCAAAGATCATCACGCGGATCGGCGTCGGATTGAAGCCGTTGCACGGATTATTGACCTGCGGGCAGTTGGAGAACAGGCAGAGCACATCCATCTCGGCCTTGAGATCGACATAGCCGCCCGGCGCCGAGACGCCATCGACGATAGCGAGTTCGCCGGAAGGCTCGATCGGCACATTCATGAAAAAATTGATGTTGCTGACGAGATCGCGCTTGCCCATGCCATATTTGCCGATTTCAAGCGCGAAATTCTCCCGGCACGCATGCATGTATCTGGTGTGATGGCCAAAGCGCACCGTATTGCTTTCGCAGCTGCAGGCGCCGGCGGAGGTGTCGTGCAGCCCGCAACTGTCGCCAACGACGGTCAACATCAGCATTGCCCTCGTTGGAGAGCAGCTTCGAGCCGATGCCGATATAGGCAGATTTCTGCTCGCGCAACGTATCCTGCGCGCTGTAGCGCTCCTCGAAATGATCGGCGCGGTAGAATAGCGCATCGACCGCCTGCTGGCCTTCGAGATCGACGATGCGCAGAATCTGGCCCTTGCGCAGAAAGCCGGACCATGGCGCGCGCGCCGGAACCATTTCGTCGAAAATGGCGCGCGCACGGGTCGGCGGAAGTCGTTTCATTCGTCATGATTGTTCCCCTTTCACCGGTTCACGCGCCAAACAACGCATCGGTGTTGTCGAAGCCGCGCATCGCTTCTTCGCTCACGGTGCGGCAAAGATCAGTCGCCTCGACAGGCAGGCCGCGCCATAGCGTCGCCTCTACGGGACCGGGCGCGTAGTCGGGATGGGGGTCGTACGGGTGCGGGCTGTTCGACAGCGCAACGAGAAGGTTCATCTCCGCGCGCAGCTCGATGAAGGCGCCGGGCGCGACCGCGCCGCGCCACGCGAGGACGCCGTCAGCATCCGTTTGCACCGGCGCGAAGAAGGTGATGCAGGGCATGACATCGCGCCGCGTCAGGCCGAGCTTGGCGGCGGCGAGGCAGAAATTGTCGCGCGCATTGCGCAACGGCGCGGCGCCGTAGCGCTTTTCGTTGCTCGCACTTGTGCTGCCGCCAACCAGCGCGTCATGGCCCGCGCCCGAGTCCTCGACGATGGCGGCGAGCACGCGCCCCATTTCGGAAAACAGCACATCGCCCTTGCCGAGCCGCGCGTTCCACTGGATCTTCACGGTGTCGCCAGCGTTGTAGCGCTCGCTTGGATCGTCGGCGTTCCAGATCAGCGTCGAGGCGCTGGCGCGCCCGCCGGGATTGACGATGCGCAGCCTCTGTCCGCGCGCGATGCGCGTCGTCCAGTACCAGCCGCCGGGGATCGTTTCCTCATGCAGGATCTCGGCGGCGGCGAGCGCGCGCAGCGTGGATGGCGCCGTCGTCCGGGGCGCATGCGCTCGCGCCGAGGCATTGCGTTTCAGCTCCATATATCGCGCCCGATGCGCCTCGGGGGTCGATGCGTCCAGATCGCTCATGGCCATATCCTTTCTGACCAGCGTCAGGCCGTCCTGACTTCAATCAAAGGCTCGCGCCGGGTCGTCCCGGCGAGGATCGCTAATTCAGTTAGGCGTCTCAGCTATTCATCTTGCCCTTGCGCGGCGCGCCGGCGTACCAGGGCGCGAGTTTCGGCGGCCAGACGTCGAGATCGCGCGTCACCGTCGCGCCGAAGCGGTCCGGCTCGAGCACGCTGTTTTCCTTGCGCTCGAAAGTCAGGACGCGCGTGCCGAGGCGAAACGCCTCGCTGAGATCATGCGTCACCATGACGACCGTCATGCCGCACTCTTTCCAGAGCCGCAACATCAGCTCGTGAATGTCGGCCTTTATGCCGGGATCGAGCGCGCCGAAGGGCTCGTCCAGCAGCAGAATTTTCGGCTTTCGTGATCAGCGCCTGCGCGAGGGCGAGACGTTGCTGCATGCCGCCCGAAAGCTGCGCCGGATATTTGTCCGTGGCGGCGGAGAGGCCAACCTCGTCGAGCAGCGCCGCCGCCTCCTCGGTCGCCTTGCGGCGCGCCTTGCCAAACAGCGCGCCAAGGAATTTCGAGCCGGCGAATTCCTTGCCGAGGATGACGTTCTGCAGAACAGTCAGATGCGGAAACACCGAATAGCGCTGAAACACCACGCCGCGTTCGACCGTCGGCTCGCGCGGCAGCGGCGCGCCATCGACGAGGATGCGCCCGCGCGTCGGCGTCTCCTCGCTGAGCAACATGCGCAGGAAGGTGGTCTTGCCGCAGCCCGAGGGCCCAACAAGGGCGACGAAGGCGTGCGGGGCGATCTCAAGCGACAGCTTTTCGAGCACGACCTTGCCGTCGTATTCCTTCCAGACGTTTTGAAAGCTGATGGTCGTCATGTTACGCGCGCTCCCGCGAACCAGGGGTAGAGCCGCCCTTGCAGCGCCTTCAGCAGATAGTCGGAAAGGAAGGCGAGAAGCGTGATCCAGGCCACATAGGGCAGGATGACGTCCATCGCCAGATAGCGGCGCATCAGGAAGATGCGGTAGCCAAGCCCGCTCTCGGCGGCGATCGCCTCCGAGGCGATGAGATAGAGCCATGCGGCGCCGAGCGACAGCCGCACGGAGTCGATCAGGCGCGGCATCATCTGCGGCGCGACGACGCGCAGCATGATCTGCCAGGTCGTCGCGCCGAGCGTCTGCGCCTTGATCAATTGCTCGGCCGGAATCTCGGCGACGCGCAACGCGAGGTCGCGAGTCATGAAGGGCGCGATGCCGATCACGATCAGAACGATCTTTGACGCCTCGCCGAGGCCGAACACGATGAACAGGATCGGCAGCACCGCGAGCGGCGGTATCATCGACAGCACCGCGATGAAGGGCGATAGCAGGACGCGCAGATAAGGCAACAGGCCGACGGTCAGCCCGAGGACAAGGCTGATCAGCGTCGCGAACAGGATGCCGGCGCCGAGCCGCGTGAGGCTCGCCGCCGTGTCGGACCAGAGGATGATTCCGCCGGTGCGCTTGTCCGGCTCGATGGCGACGCGCCGCACCGCATCCGCGAGGCTCGCGAGGCCCGGCAGCAGCTTGTCATCGGGATTGCCCGCATGCCGCAGGATCGACCCGAAGGAATAAAGGGCGATCAGCAGAATGAAGGGAATCGCGGGCAGGAGGAGACTCGCCCGCTTGTCTGGCCGATAGGTGAGGATGCGCATCGCCGTCGCGCCTTTATTTCTGCGCCGTCGCGGCGGAATCCATGTAGGTGGTGACGAAGCGCAGGCCGATCTTGGCCGGATCGCCGATGGTCGAGCCGTCGGGGAATGAGATCCCGATCACGTCGGCGTTTTTGGCGTTGTCGCCAAGGAGGCCATGCGCGAACAGGAAATCGTTGACGAGCTTCATCGTCTTCGGCAGCGCCGGGCTCTTCGTGAAGGCGACGGCGTCGGCCGGCGTGTAGAACATGCGCGTCGTCTTCAGCTGCGACTCGAAGCCCGCGAGATCCGTTCCCGACGCCTTGCCCATGGCCGCGCGCGCGGCCTCGCCCGCGGGCGTGTTCGCGCTCAGGATCGACATGGTCTCATACCAGATGCCGGCCAGCGCCTTGCCGAAATCGGGGTTGTCGGCGAGCGTCTTGGTGTTGGCGACGGCGAGATCCATGATTTCGCCTGGGATCTGGCTGGAGTTGAAGACATTATGCGCGTCCTTGCGCTGCAGGATCTCGGAGGTGATCGGGTTCCAGGTCGCCACCGCCGTGACTTCGGGCGTCGCGAAGGCCGCCGCCATATCGGCGTCGGAGGTGTTGACGACGGTGACGTCCTTTTCGAGCAGGCCGATCGAGGCCAGCGCGCGGTCGAGCAGATAATGCGAGACGGAGAACTGGACGAGATTGACCTTCTGGCCCTTGATGGCGGCAAGCTCGGTCTTGTCCTTCAGGATCACGGCGTCATTGCCGTTTGAGAAGTCGCCGACGATCACGGCGGTCGAATTCGACGCCGCCGACGGCGGGCACCGCGACCGTATCCATGTTGGTGACGGTCAGCGCGTCAAAGGCGCCGGCGGTGTATTGATTGATCGATTCGACATAATCGTTGAACTGCACGACATCGATCTTGATGCCGTATTTATCGGCCCATTTCTTGACGATGCCATTGTCATTGGCCCATTGCCACGGCATCCAGCCGACATAGATCGACCAGGCGAGCTTGAAATCCTTCTTCGGCGCGGCGAAGGCGGCGTCGCCGGCTCCGAACGCGAGAGCGGCGCCAAGACCAAGGGAAAGGCCAAGGGAAGCGAGTTTCGAGGCGAGCTTCTTTGCAGGCAACATCCAATCCTCCACAAAAAGGGGATTGGCGAGACCATTGACGCCAATCCCTGACGTCGTTTGGTCTCCCGGGCTTTTATCCCGCCGTGCCTCCAGCCGATTTCTCCCAGCTGGATTGCAGCTCTCGGACCAGCATCGCCAACGCGATCGGAACCCTAGCCGCCTTCCAAATCCACTGTAGCAAGCGCGGCGCCAATTTCGGGAAGGCTTGGCTCTTCTCCTGAAAGGGAAGTCGATTCAGCAATATAGAGCGGGCATGGCGGGATTTTGCGCTGATCGCAGGCGGTTCGCCGACGCCGCCAAAATAATCAGGCTGATAGATTCGTGATCAGGCGCCGATGCAATCGCCTGATAGCCGCAAAAACTCACGCGCTGAAACATGTTGCTCCATAACAATTGATGAAGCGGGTGGCGCCTCCAGATTGTTCCCCGGCCGCCAGCGTTCTACAAGACGCCCACCCTCGGAAACTCTGCTCGAAAGGATCGCCCATGCGCATTCTCGTTGTCGGCGCCGGCGCGATCGGCGGTTATTTCGGCGCCCGCCTGCTGCAGGCCGGCCGCGACGTCACCTTTCTCGTGCGGCCGAGGCGCGCGGCGCAGCTCGCCGCGACCGGGCTGATCGTCAAAAGCCCGTTAGGCGACATTGATCTGCCGCGCCCGCCGCTGATCGAAGCGCCGGACCTGCGCGAAGCCTTCGACCTCATCATTTTGAGCTGCAAGGCCTATGACCTCGACGGCGCGATTAAATCCTTCGCCCCGGCCATCGGGTCCGACACACTGATCCTGCCGCTCCTCAACGGCATGCGCCATCTCGACGCGCTCGATCAGCGCTTTGGCGCGGGCGCCGTCCTTGGCGGGCTTTGCGCGGTCTCGACGGCGCTCGACGACGCAGGCCGCATCCTGCATTTCAGCAATTTCGCCAATTTCGCCTATGGCGCGCGGGAGAGCGCGCAGGCGGCGCAGGCAGAAGCGCTGGACGCGGCCCTGCTGGGCGCCGGTTTCGATGCGCGCCGCTCGGGAAAAATCGCGCAGGAGATGTGGGAGAAATGGGCGTTCATCGCCGCCGCCGCGTCCCTCACCTGCCTGATGCGCGCCGCCGTCGGCGACATCGAGGCGGCGGGCGGCGCCGATCTCGCCCTCGCGCTTTATGATGAATGCGCGGCGATCGCGGCCGAGGCCGGCTTCGCGCCGCGCGAGCCCGCGCTGAAATTCGCGCGGACCATGCTGACGCAGCCGGGATCGGAATTCGTCGCCTCCATGCTGCGCGACATCGAGCGCGGCGGCCCGGTCGAGGCCGATCACGTCGTCGGCGACCTGCTGCGACGCAAATCCGCCGGGGCGGACAATAGCTCCATCCTGCGCATCGCCTATGTCCATCTCAAGGCCTATGAGGCGCGCCGCGCGCGGGAAGCGAACGCCAAAGAGACCCCTTCGACGAAATCCTGAAGCGGGTCGAAGGCTTAAAGCATCAAGAGGTGACCGATGGCGCAATTCGCCTTTCAGCAAGTCGATGTCTTCACCGCCGAGCCGCTCAAGGGCAATCCCCTCGCCGTCGTGATCGGCGCGGATGGATTGAGCGATGAAAAAATGGCCGCTTTCGCCAATTGGACCAATCTCAGCGAGACGACCTTCCTTCTGGCGCCGACGACGGCCGGGGCGGATTATCGCGTCCGCATTTTCACGCCCGGCGCCGAATTGCCCTTCGCCGGCCATCCGACGCTCGGCTCCTGCCATGTCTGGCTCGCAAGCGGCGGCTGGCCGCGCAGCGCCGAGATCGTCCAGGAGTGCGGCGCGGGCCTCGTCAAGATCCGGCGCGAGGGAGCGCGCCTCGCTTTCGCCGCCCCGCCACTGCGCCGCTCGGGTCCCGTCGAGCCCACTGTGCTGGCGCAAATCATCCAGAGCCTGCGCGTCGCGCCCGAGGCGATCCGCGCCGCGCAATGGGTCGACAATGGCCCGGGATGGGTCGCTGCGCTCCTGGGGACGCGCGCCGAGGCGCTGGCGCTGAAACCTGATTTCGCGGCCATGGCGGGCCTCCATCTTGGCGTCGTCGCGCCCTGGGATCCGGCGGTCGATGGGACCGAGGCGCAATTCGAGGTGCGCGGCTTTGCGCCGGACATCGGCGTGCCGGAAGATCCCGTCACCGGGAGCCTCAACGCCAGCCTCGCGCAATGGCTGATCGGCGCGAAGCTCGCGCCGCCAAACTATGTCGCGAGCCAGGGCGCGGCGCTCGGGCGCGCGGGGCGGATTCATGTCCGGCAGTCGGGATCGGACATCTGGATCGGCGGCGAGACCGTCACATGCATCGAGGGCGCGCTCACGCTGTGAAACGCCCGGAAAGATGAGGGAGATCGCCATGAAAATCGCATTCCTCGGCCTCGGCGCCATGGGCGCGGCGATGGCGCGCAATCTGCTCAAAGCCGGCCACCAACTCATCGTCTGGAACAGGAGCGAAGGGCCAGCGCAGGCGCTCCATGCGCTCGGCGCCGCCATCGCGCCGAGCCCCGCCGCAGCCGCCAGAGACGCCGAAATCGCCATCACCATGCTCGCCGACGACGCCGCGGCGGAAGCCGTGACGCTTGGCGAGAACGGCCTCATCGAAGGGCTGGCGCGCGGGGCGACGCATGTCTCGATGAGCACCATCTCGGTCGCGCTGTCGGAGCGCCTCACGCAGGCGCATGCCGCGCTGGGCCAGACCTACGCGGCCGCCCCCGTCTTCGGCCGGCCCGACGCAGCGGCCGACGCGAAGCTCTTCATCGCGGCGGCGGGCGAGCCGGCGCTTGTCGAGAAGATCCGCCCTGCGCTGGACGCCATGGGCCAGCGCATTTTCGTCATGGGCGAGCGGCCGGCGCAGGCCAATCTCGTCAAGCTGACCGGAAATTTCCTCATCACCTGCGTGATCGAAAGCCTCGCCGAAGCCTTCGCCCTCACTGCCAAGGGCGGCGTCGAGACGGCGAAGGTGCATCGAGCTCCTGACCGAAACGCTATTCGCCGCGCCGGTCTATAAAACCTATGGCGCGCTCATCCTTGAAGATAAATTCGCGCCGCCGGGCTTTAAAATGCCGCTTGGCCTCAAGGACAATCGGCTGCTGCAGCAGGCGGCGGAAACGCTCGAAGTTCCGCTGCCTTTCGCCGCCATCGTGCGCGACCGCTTCCTCGCCGCGTTGGCCAATGGCGAAAGCGGCCTCGACTGGTCCGCGATCGCCCGCCGCGCGGCCGACGACGCGGGGCTCGGGCAAAAAGAGCATCGAAAGCCTTAAATTGCTTGGCGTGACGAACGCGACGTGATTCACGGCCCCGAAAGGAAGCCGCGATGAATCGGGACCATTTTGGTTGACGGATGCGCTGTTTGCGCATGTTTCGCCACATCTTCCAACCGATGCCTGCGAAATCCTGCGCGGCGCAGCCGTGAGCTATTGGTTATTAGTCTCGACCCGGGATCGCTGTCCGGCGGAATGGATGATTTGGTCGAGAAGAACGCGCTGCGGAGTCAGAGGCGTTAGCATTCTTGTGGATCAGACGTGATTCAATCGGATCAAACTATTTCCACGCCCGATGATTTTGGATCGAGCCCTTCAATACCTATACACGCGATCGGCTCCCATAGCTTGGAGTGGGATACCGGCGGCAAGTGGTCTGCGCTTTTTCTCGCGCGAGTGGGTGTGCTCCGTCACACGTCGCCACGACCAAGTCTTGCGCAATTATAGAACTACTGTATCGAAAACTCTCCCATCTGCATAACGCCGCCAGGGCGAAAGTTCTTTGCGTTACTGTAGCCCTGATCTTTTTTAATGATGATTAGACATCACTCGTCATTCGTTACAGTGGCGGTGAAGCCATGTCCGGCAATTCAATTCTTGTTCCCGATGTCAGCTTCACAAAAGGGTAGAGG
The DNA here is from genome assembly GCA_963767805.1 of uncultured Alphaproteobacteria bacterium. Taxonomy (GTDB): domain Bacteria; phylum Pseudomonadota; class Alphaproteobacteria; order Rhizobiales; family Beijerinckiaceae; genus Methylocapsa. The sequence continues at coordinate 167,534 of CAVYFP010000023.1, forward strand.
GCCGAAATGGCCTGGCGGCGCCGATGCGAACGGGCTGATCCAAACGAGTTCATGCGAGGGGGCTACGGATGAAGGTTGTTTTATTTTGCGGCGGACTCGGCACGCGTATCCGGGAATATTCCGAGAATGTCCCGAAGCCGATGATCCCGGTCGGACACCAGCCGATCCTGGTGCATATCATGGAATATTACAGCCAGTACGGGCACAATGATTTCGTCCTCTGTCTCGGCTTCAAGGCCAATGTGATCAAGGAATATTTCCTCGAGGCGAAGCAATCGGCCTACCGCGACTGCGTTGTGTCCGGCTACGGCAAGAAAATCGAAATTCTCGGCGAACAACCGCCCGAATGGCGCGTCGCGCTGATCGACACTGGCGTCTGGCGCAACATCGGCGAGCGGCTCGTCGCGGTGAAACATCTCGTCGAAGGCGAAGAAATCTTCCTCGCCAACTACAGCGATGGCCTCTGCGACGCCCCTCTGCCCGAGATGATCGAGGCCTTCAAGAAAAGCGGCAAGATCGGTTGCTTCATCGCCGTCCATCCGCCTTTCACCTTCCATCTCGCCGAACTCGATCCCGCCGGCGCGGTGCGCGGGTTCCGCACGAGCGAACAGTCCGACACCTGGATCAACGGCGGCTATTTCATCTTCCGCAAGGAGATTTTCGATTACATCTGCGAGGGTGACGAGCTGGTGCATCAGCCCTTCAATCGGCTGATCGAGACCGGGGCGCTGATGGCCTATCGTTACGAGGGCTTCTGGCGCGCGATGGACACCATGCGCGACCGCCAGGTGCTCGAGGACATGGTCGAAAAGGGAAACATGCCGTGGCGCGTCAAGGCGGGCGCGGCGGGCTGAAACATTAAGCGCCGGGCCGAAACCAATTGCGGCGAAAATCAGGCGGTCTATAGTTGGGTCCAACCATAAATTCATTCGCGTCAATTTCGAGGCCGCCGCCGTCCGCCGCGCGGCGCCTTTCCTGAAGCCATAAGGGGAACTTAGATGATTTTAGTCGACACCGCTCTCCAGCAGCGCGAAGCCGACGGCCGGCCGATCCGCGTCGGCATCGTCGGGGCCGGCTTCATGACCCAGGGTCTCGTCAACCAGATCGCGCATTCGACGCCGGGGATGCGGGTCGCCGCCGTCTCCAACCGTCATCCGGAGCGGGCGGTGAAGGTGTTTCAATACGCCGGGCTTGAAGCGGCGATCGCCGAGACCCAGGCCGCTCTCGACGCGGCGATCCGCGCCGGCAAGCCGGTCGCCTGCGCCGATGCGATGCTGCTCACGCGCTCCGAACATATCGACGTCATCGTCGAAATCACCGGCTCGGTCGAGTTCGGCGCCCATGTCGTCCTCGACGCCTTCAAGCATGGCAAGGATGTCGTGCTGATGAACGCCGAGCTCGACGCCACGATCGGCCCCATTCTGCAGGTCTACGCCAAAAAACACGGCGTCATCCTCTCGGCCTGCGACGGCGACGAGCCGGGCATCCAGGTCAATCTCTATCGCTGGGTCAAGGGCCTTGGCCTCACCCCGCGCGTGATCGGCAATGTCAAGGGATTGCAGGACCGCTACCGCAACCCGACGACGCAAAAGGGCTACGCCGAGCGCTGGGGCCAGAATCCCGCGATGGTGACGAGCTTCGCCGACGGCTCCAAGACCAATTTCGAGGAGACCATCGTCGCCAACGCAACAGGGTTCAAGGTGCGCCAGCGCGGCATGTCGCGCGGCCTCGAATATCGCGGCGACATCATGCAGATCGGCAAGATCTACGACATTGACGAGTTGCGCGAATATGGCGGCATCATCGACTATGTCGTCGGCACGCCGCTGACCAAGATCTTCGTGCTCGCGGAGCATCAGGATCCCAAGCAGCGCGAATATCTCAATCTCTACCACATGGGCGAAGGCCCGCTCTATTCCTTCTTCGTGCCCTATCATCTGCCGCATATGGAGGTGCCGAACTCAATCGCCCGCGTCGCAATTTTCCGCGACAGCGTGGCGCCGCCGATCGAAGGTCCGGTGGTCGAAGTCGCCGCCGTCGCCAAGAGGGATCTGAAGGCGGGCGAAATCCTCGACGAATATGGCATGTACATGACCTATGGCGAGGCGGCCAATGTCGACGAGATGAACGGCCGGCATTATTTGCCGGAAGGTCTCGTCGAGGGCTGCAAGCTCATCCGCGACGTCGCCCAGGACGCCGCCCTCACCTATGAGGATGTGGAGTTGCCGGCGGGCCGTCTCGCCGATCGCCTTCGCACCGAACAGTACCGGCATTTCTGCGACGAAACCTGGCTCGAGGCGCGGCTTCTGCAAACGGCGTGAAGCGGGAGCCAAGGGGCGCATAACATAACGCCGCCGGAAACGGCGGCGTTATTCGTTTTGACAAACTCGCGCGGAGCCGTGCGGATCGCCTACGCTGACATTTTGCGTTTCAGCTCGGGTTCAACGGCGTCGAGCAGCGCAAATTTCTGATCCTTTTCCGAAATGACGCTAATCGGCAGCGGCCATTCGAGCCCGAGGCGCGGATCGTCGTGCAACAGGCCTCCCTCGGCCTCCGGCGTGTAGAACTCGCCGACCTGATAGCTTGTATCGGTATTGTCGCGCAAAGCCTGATAGCCATGCGCGAAACGCTCGGGCACGTAGAGGGCGCGCTGGTTGTCCTCATTCAGCTCAACCGCCACATGCTGCAGATAGGTTTCGCTCTCCGGCCGCAGATCGACGATGATGTCGAGGATCGCGCCCCGCGTGCAGCGAACCAGCTTGCTTTCCGCCGCCGGCGGAAACTGGAAATGCATGCCGCGCAGGGTTCCCTTCTTGAAATTGGAGGCGACATTGGCCTGCGCGATCGTCGGCTTCAACCCATGCGCCGCAAATTCATGCTGGCAAAAGGCGCGCGCGAAAAACCCGCGCAAATCTTCCCGGCGCTCCAGGTCGATGATGAAAGCGCCTTTCAGCTTGGTCTCTGTAAAAATCACCGGATCTTCCTTTCGGCCTGAGCGCCCCGACGCTGCGAAGCGGGCGTTTCCCGGAGCGCGATCAGGAAAAGCGGGGCCGCTTCTCCGCTCGCACCCCGCTCCACACTGTTGGACTCGATCGCGCCGCTGCGCAGCCTCTATGCCTGCGCGGCTGCGACATTGGTGTAGCGCAACTCCGAGTCGATGACGCCATCCGCGATCAGCTTGCGGATATGCGCGATGCGCTGGTAACGCGGCCCCTCGAACTCGTCGAGCGTCAGCCCCGAGTTGCGGTAGGCCTCATAGAGCTGTTCGGCGCCCTTGCGCGCATCCCATTGCGGCTTGAAAGCCGGAAGCGTGGTCGCAATCTTCTCGAAGCTCACACGGTAGGAGCGCGTGTCGGGCCCGGCGTCGTCGGCATATTCGACGCGGCAGTTGGGCACCACCTCGGAGACGATCTGGGCGAGATCGCGGATGCGGTAATTCTGGCTCGAATGTCCGACGTTGAAGGCCTGATTGAAGACTTTTTCACGCGGCGCCTCCAGCGCGGCCAAAAACGCGCGGGAAATATCCTCGATGTGGACGATTGGGCGCCAGGGCGTGCCATCGGACTTCAGATAGATCAGCCCTTTCGTGACGGCCCAGGCGACGAGATTGTTGAGCACAATGTCGAAACGCATGCGCGGCGAGAGGCCGTAAGCCGTCGCCGGACGCAGGTAGACCGGGCAGAAGCTTTCATCCGCAAGCGGCGAAATGTCGTGCTCGGAGGCGACTTTCAACTCGCCGTAAGCCGTGACCGGATTGAGCGCGCCGGTCTCGTCGATCGTGCCCTCGCCGGCGCGGCCGTAATTGCTGCAGGAGGACGCAAACAGGAAGCGGCCGACGCCGGCCGCTTTCGCGGCCTCGGCCAGCCGCACGCTGGCGCGATGATTGATGGCGTCGGTGAGATCGGAATTGAGATTGCCGAGCGGGTCGTTGGAGAGCGCCGCGAGTTGGATCACGGCGTCGAAGCCTTCGAGATCTTTGACGAGCGCGTCGCGCGTATCCTTCGCGATGCCGGGGAAAGGCTTTATCACGCCGCCAGCGTCGTAAGTGCAGCGCTGATAGAGGTCGACGTCATAGCCTGTGACCTCGTGACCCGCGGCGCGAAGAAACGGCGCCATGACCGTGCCGATATATCCCAAATGACCTGTGAGAAGCACCTTCATGCGCTGATCCTCAAATCTGATGAACCGCCTGCCCGAAAGCGCGACCCGTCCGATTGCGGCGCGGGCCTCGCTGGCATGACTTCGGTTTTGCGAACGTGGATATTGTTTTGATCCGGCCGTGGTTCGGACTGACCCGTCCGCCGGTTATATTTTTAAGCCGACTATCTTGTTCTGGACGGCGATCTCGCCGGGGTCTTCAACTTTTTGCAATCGAACCCGTCGCGCGCTGGTTTTTAGGCCGGAATTCGCGGCGAGGCAAGAAACCGGACGCCTTCGGGCGGGGTCTCCAGCGCATCGAACCTAGCGCGTAACGCAGCGCGGGCGGTTTAAGCGCCGCGCTCCGCAAGAATGTCGCAGAAGCTTCGCCGTAGCCGTGTGAAATAGCACAAGCCGGCAGGCGCGGGCACCCCGATCGACTATGGCCGAAGACGAAATAGCGCCCCCCGCGCGGGACGCGTCGGCTCGGGTCTTCACAGATGAGGCGGGCCGCCAGTCGTCGCCGTGCGGCCCGCGCCGCGCTACTACGCGGCGCAGCAAAATTAGCAGAAGCAGTCTGGGGGCATTGGCAAAGAGCCAATGCCCCCAGTGCAAGAATTACGGGCAATCTTCCAAATTAAGAAGATTGTCTGGCGCGTATTTATCTGGCTGCGTCTTTAGGTACTTTTTGCCGTTATGATAAGCAATAATAATCCACACTGAGTGGCCGTTAACGCTCGTATAATAGTTCCATCTTCGGCTTGCATCAGGCTTTTCAAGTTCGGCTATAATATCAGCCTCTGGCTGATACCATCGTTTTCCAAGGTGCACTCCCCCGAGTCCTTCGATCCGCTCATGAGGGTCTTTGTGGTCGCGTTTTCGGATGCAAGAAACCTGAACGTTTTCGGTCATCGTCGTTCTTTCCCTAAAGAAAGCCGAGCTTGACGAAGGCGCAAATTCTGATTCAATCAGAGCGCTTGATAGCCCGTCCCGCGCTCGGCTGAAGATTGCGGGGCCGAAACGAAAGGAACCGTCGGGTCTGACCACCCGGCGGTTCTCCCGCGAATTGGACGTCTGGCTGGGATTCTCGGTACAAGGGTCGATGAGTTAATCCGTTGGCCGATCTTTTCCAGACTTAACCGCATACGAGTGGAACTGACCGTAAGGCACAGCGGCGCTTCGACGCCCGATGGCGTCATCGTCATCAATGCCGTATCGCCGGGGCGAAGCGCGGATCGGCGCTCTCATTTGCCTTCAGCATCGGCAGGATCTTGCTCGCCGGCACTGGCGGGCTGAAATAATAGCCCTGCATTTCGGTGCAGCCCTCATTGCGCAGCCATTCGAGCTGTTCGCTCGTCTCGACGCCCTCGGCTGTCGTCGAAATGCCGAGGCTGAGGCCAAGCGACGTCACCGCGCGCACGATCGCCATGCAGCCGCCGCCAGCGGCGAGATCGCTGACGAAGGAGCGATCGATCTTCAGCTTGTCGAAAGGAAAGGCGCGCAGATAGGAAAGGCTCGAATAGCCGGTGCCGAAATCATCCATCGAAACGCTGACGCCAAGCGCGCGCAGACGATGCAGGAGGGTGAGATTGGCCTCGCTCTCGGCGAGCAGGATGGTCTCTGTGATCTCGACCTCCAGCCGCGAGGCGGGCAGGCCGGAACTGGCCAGCGCCGTCAGGATCGAATGGGTGAGGTTGCCGGTGCGGAACTGAACCGGGGACAGATTGACCGCGATCTTGAGATCGCCCGGCCAGCGCGCCGCCTCCGCACAGGCCTGGCGCAGCACCCATTCGCCGAGCGGCGCGATGAGGCCGATCTCCTCGGCGAGGGGAATGAATTCGGCCGGCGGCACCATGCCGCGCGAAGGATGATGCCAGCGCAACAGGGCCTCGAAACCGGTGATCGCGCCCGTCTTCAGGGAGACCAGCGGCTGGTAATAGAGTTCGAACTGGCCGGCCGGCAGCGCGCGCCGCAGATCGATTTCAAGCAGGCGCCGGGCGCGGGCGCGGGCGTCCATCCCGGGCTCGAAAAAGCGGAAGGCGCGGCGTCCCTCCTCCTTGGCGCGGTAGAGCGCCATGTCGGCGTTTTTCAGCAACAGATCCGAAGTGACGCCGTCGCCGGGCGCCATGGCGACGCCGATGCTGGTCGCGATCTCGACGACCTGCCCGTCGATGAGGAACGGGTCGCGCCACCAGATCGCCGAGACAGGAGGCGAGCGCGCTCGCCTCGTCCGGTCCCCTGAGGCCGCTGCGCAGGACGGCGAATTCATCGCCGCCAAAGCGGGCGAGTACGTCGGTCGGGCGCAGGCCGGCGCGCAGGCGCTCGGCCACGGCGCGCAATAGCGCATCGCCCGCCGCATGGCCCAGCGTATCGATGACGGCCTTGAACTGATCGAGATCGAGATAGAAGACTCCGGCGTTTCCGGCGGCTGGATGGCCCGCCGCCGGATTGAGCCGCGATAGCGCCGCGTCGAGGCTTTTGCGGAAGAAGGCGCGGTTCGGCAGGCCGGTCAGATCGTCGTGACAGGCCATATGGGCGAGACGGCGTTCGGCGCGGCGTTTCTCGGTGACGTCGAGGAAGGTCACGAGTTCGGCTGCGCGCTCGCGGAAGGTCAGCGCGCGCCAATAAAACACGACGTCGATCAGGGTTCCGTCCGCCCGCAACTGGCGTCCCATGCGCTCCTCGACGGCGCGGACGGGGCCCTGTTGCGCGCGCTGGCGCATCTCATCCCAATCCTCGCGCGGAGCGACTTCATAAAGGCTCATCCCCAGCAGGGCCTCGCGCGAATGGCCCCAGAGCGCCGCCGCCGCGTCATTGACAGCGAGAAAGCCATAGCTGCCCGGTTCGCACAGCGCCGTCGGAATGGGGTTGCCGTCGAAGAGAAGCCGGAACGAGGCCTCCCGCGCCTTGAGGTCGGCGATCTCGGCGCATCGCTCCGCCGTGCGGTCGTCACAGGCGGGATAGCGAGGAGCCGGATCGCGCGCCTGCAGCGGCCCGGCGAAATATTGCGCGCCGCCGCCGTTTCCGGCGGCGCTTTCCGCCGCTCGTTCGCCCTCCGCCTTTTGGAGCTGCGCCCTGCGTCTTTTCGCTTTCGCCGGCATGCCATTACTCCAACAACGCTCTCTGCACGAGCATGGCAGAGGAGGCTTGCCTTTAGCTGTCCGCGGACGCTCGAATTTTATGCTTCTCCGGATTGATCGGCATGAGGCGCTCGTCGCTCAAGTCATATGGCGAACCGCTAAATATTATGCTTATCATATATAATATCGGAGATCGAGGCGGGACTGCCTCAGGTAAGATCCGCGCGCCGGCGAACGTTCCTACTCCGCCGCGATCAGCGCCCGCAACTCCTCAACATCCCGCACAGGCAGCGAGCACGCGCCGTCCGAGCAGACGAAAGCCGCCGCGCCCTCCCCGGCCAGCGCCGCCTGCGCATGGGCCGGATGCCCCTTCCGGCAAATTCTCGCGGCCGGTCGAGATCAATGACGATGCGGGTGCTGAAAGGCGCCGCCAGCGCGGCCTCATAAAGCGGCCCACGCGCGGACCCCGCGGTCACGATCTCCTTCGCCCGCAAGCGGAAATCGAGCGCGTTGAAAACGCCCGCATGGCCAATCGGATTCGCCCGCACCAAGGCCGCGAGCGCCGTAAACAGCGCATCCGCCCGCGCCAGCAACCGCGCTTCGCCCGTCAACCCTGCAAGCCGCACCAGCGCCGAAAGATAGACAGGATGCGCGTTGGGAATGGCGTCGTCCGCCGTCGGCGCGAGGCGCAGGATGACATCGCCGGCATCGCTCGCGGACATGCAGAGCAGCCCCGTGCGCGGATCGACATGCCAGCTCTCCAGCGCATCGGCCCAGCGGATTGCGTCGGCAAGATAATCGCGCGACGCGCCGAGCCCCGGCAGGTTGCGCGCCTCATGCAGCGCCAGCGCCGCGCGCATCATCGCCGCATGATCGAGCGCCAGCCCCGGCTTCACCAGCACGCCCGCGCGCCAGCTATGGGCGAGGCGCATGCGCCCGTCAGCGTCGGCATATTGCAACGTGGAGACGATGAAATCATAGGCCTTGGCCGCAAGGCCGATCCAGCGCGGCTCGCGAAGCAACGTTGCGGCATTGACCAGCGCGGCGATCATCAAGCCGTTCCAGTCGGCCATGATCTTGTCGTCGAGGCCGGGGCGAATGCGCTTCGCCCGCACGTCAAACAGCTTGCGCCGCAGCGGCGCCAACCGCGCCTCCTCCTCGGCCGTCGGGCGCGCCAATTCCAGCCGGTTCAAAATGGTGACGGCGCCCGGATAATGCGCCTCGGTCCAGTTGCCGATCGGCGAGGCGTTGTAGAATTTGCCGAGGAACCGCGCATCCTCATGGCCGAGAATCGCGACAAGCTCATCCCAGGTCCAGACGTAGAATTTGCCCTCGACGCCCTCGCTGTCGGCGTCGAGACTGGCGCAGAAGGCGCCGCCCGGCGCCGTCATCTCGCGCTCGATCCAGCCAACCGTCTCCACAGCCCGCGTGCGAAACAATTCATCGCCGGTCTCATGATGCGCCAGCGCCAGACATTCGAGGATCTGCGCATTGTCGTAGAGCATTTTTTCAAAATGCGGCGCGAGCCAGCGGTCGTCCGTCGAATAGCGCGCATAGCCGCCGCCAAGATGATCATAGATGCCGCCCTCCGACATATGTTGCAGAGTCAGCACCGCGGCGTTGTTGTAGGATTCATCGCCCAGCCGCGCGCCGGCGCGTTGCAGGAATTCGAGGATCGGCGTGTTGGGAAATTTCGGTGCGCCCTTGAGGCCGCCATCGACCGGATCCATCGCCTGCAACAGATGCGGCGCGATCTCGTCGGCGAGCTGTAGCGAAATCGCCGTCGCATCGCCGCCCGCCGCATCGGCCTTCGCCAGCCGCGCGCGAACGGCCGCGACATTTTTGGCGATGCGTTCCGGCTCGGCGCGATAGGCCTGCGCCACCGCGTTCAACACGCTGACGAAGGTCGGGCGGCCGTAGAGCGCCTCCTTGGGAAAATAGGTGCCGCCCCAGAATGGCTCGCCGTCCGGCGTCAGGAACATCGTCATCGGCCAGCCGCCGCGTTCGCCGAAACTATGCAGCGCCGACATATAGATATGGTCGATATCGGGGCGCTCCTCGCGATCGACCTTGATGTTGACGAAGAGCTCGTTCATCACGGCCGCCGTCGCCTCGTCCTCGAAGCTTTCATGCGCCATTACATGGCACCAGTGGCAGGCCGCATAGCCGACCGAGAGCAGGATCGGCTTGCCCGCGGCCTGCGCCTCGCGGAGCGCCGCCGCGCCCCACTGGCGCCAATGCACGGGATTATCCGCATGCTGCAGCAGGTACGGGCTCGCGGCGTCTTTCAGTTCATTGGCCATGTTCAGGCTCTCTCCCGGCGCTCGCGGGAGCCTAGCCCGGGACAACGCAGTCGAACAGTCAAAAGAGGTCGAGCAAAACCGGCGCCGCGGCGAAATTGGCGCATTGCCGACAATGGGCCAAATTAATCGCCCGTTGACGCGCTGATTTCTGCAGCGCGCGCGGCGCCTCGACCATGGGCAGGCGCAAGGAGGAGGTCTTCGCGAAGCTTCGACACAGCTCGCGCTCCCCCTCGCCTTTCGCTCAATTTCCATTTAGTGTGACGGCGCCGCCGCATGGCGCCGCTCCGGCTCACGAAGAGGGCTCCAACTGCGTCCGCATCCGGCCAATGATCGCTCGCATAAATTATCCCGCGGAGGCGACAAGAATCGTCATGGCCCCTCTTTTCTTTCCCTCAGAAATCTCGGGTCCGCAGGATATGTGTGGTCATTGACAGTCCGGCTCCGATGGCGCCGATCGTGAATGCGACACGCAGCATTTCCACGGTCGTCGTCATCATCAGCGTCGCATTTTCCGCGCTTGGGGCTGTGAGCGCGAACAGGCCGAAAATCGCGTGGGTCGCAAAACTGCCGGGCACCATGGGGATGCAACCGCAGACCGCCAGGGCGTTGCTGGCCATACCCAAATGCGAGCGCAGCAAACGCCCACTCGATCCAACCGTCGCGGCGGCGACGAAGGAGGCGGCTTCCAAACTCCAGCCCGCGTCCTGCGCAAGCGTGCGGGTTGTGAGCGCCACGGCGCCGCTGCCGGCGCACCACAGCAGTTCGCGCCAGCCGAAATTGAACAGAATGCCGAAACCGCTGGCGGCCAGAGCGCCGAAGAGGGTCTGGTGTAGCAGGTGCAGGTAGTCGATGGTCACGGACCTATCCCCAAAACTGCGCGGGCGTTCAAGACGCCAATGGCGATAAACATCAAGATCATGACGACCGAAACCGCCCGTGCGGTTCCCAGAGTTGGATGCCCTTCCATAATGTCTGACTGCGAATTGAGCGCGGGAACGCCCGGGACCAACAGCAGGACCGAGGCGACCATTGCCGAGTCAATCGTCGCGCTGCCGCTCCATTTGGCCGTCAGCCCACAAAAGCATGACGACAGGAATGCGACTATGGCGCTGGTCACGAATACATTGGCCCCACGCTGCAGCAGGCCATGGCGAATGGCCTGCCCGCCAGCGACGGCGACGATGACAGGAAGAAATGCTTGCCAGTCGACGCCAAATAATCGGCCGAATGCGGCGCAAGCCACCCCGACCGCCATGGCGACCAGCCAGGGAGGATGCTTTGGCGTGTTCCGTTCAAGACTGGCGAGTTCGGCGACGACGGCGGCCGGGGTCAGCCCGTTTTTTTGAACGCGTCGAGCAAGACCGCGAACCGCCTGATCCAATCGGTGATTGACGCCCAGCGGGCCGACCGCGGCCATTCGCGTGATCGTATTGATGCCGGCGCCAACTGTGATAGCGAGTGATGCGTAGCCAGAGCGTAGCTCGGCGTGCTCGGCGCCCAGGCCAAGAGCCACCATTGCGCTTCCCTCATGCACCACTTCGGCTCGGGCGCCGGACACCATGAGAAGCCGCGCCACCTGCAAGGTCGCTAGAGCATGATGACTCTAGACTGAAGCGTATCCTGAGTTGGTCAGATAATTTGCGCATTCGGTGGGTTGGAACTCGTCGAGCAGGGATCCGATGCGCTTCCAAGTCGCTTCGAGGGAGCGTTCGGCGGCTTTTCGGAGCAGGTGTTTCAGCTTGGCGAAGACTTGCTCGATCGGGTTGAGATCGGGGCTATAGGGCGGCAGGAACAACAGTTGAGCTCCGGCGGCGCGGATGGCTCGCCGCACCGCCTGGCTCTTGTGACTGCCGAGGTTGTCCATCACCACGATGTCGTGCGGGGTCAGGGTTGGGACGAGAACCCGCTCGACATAGGTCGTGAAGGCGGCGCCGTTGATCGGGCCGTCGAAGACCCAGGGCGCCTCGATGCGGTCATGACGCAGAGCGGCCAGGAACGTCAGGGTCTTCCAGTGGCCGAACGGGACCTTGGCCTGCAACCGCCGCCCTTTCGGAGCCCAGCCCCGTAATGGGGCCATGTTGGTTTTGGCCCAGGTTTCGTCGATGAACACCAGTCGGCGCGGATCAATCCGGTTCTGATAGGCCTTCCACCGAGCGCGCTTGCGAGCCACGTCCGGCCGATCCTGCTCGCTGGCCAGCACGGTTTTTTTTGAAGCTGAGCCCTTCGCGGTGCACGAACGTCCAAACTGTCCGATAATCAACCTTCAGACCGCGTTCGGCCAACTCCACCACAAGGCCCCGCAGCGTGAAGGCCTCCGCACGGGTGCGCTCCAGCAGCCAATCCCGATGTCCGCCGGCAATCTTCGGGGGCGCATAACCACCGATCCGACCCGGCGCAGCGCTGCCCGTCCGGCGCAGCCGTTGCGACCACTTCACCACGCTCGACGCGCTGACGCGCAAGGCCGCAGCCACCGCGCGGACGCTCTCGCCTTCCGCAAGCCGCGCCATCGCTCGGTTACGCAAATCCATCGATAAAGGTCGTGTCATTCCATGCCGGCCTCCGACCCAGCACGAAGCTTGAATCAGACCCAGGCCGATTCGGGAATCCCAAATCGATTCAGACAAGCCTCATCCCGCTCTAGCGCGATTTGTTCCAGTTCCTGGTGTTTGAGCAAAAACCGATCAGCGGAATCCATAGCGGTCCTTTCCAACGACGATTTGGCTTCCTCCCGTTTTGACTCGGCCTGTTTCGCTCTTGGCGGCGCCGTCACATCACCGAGCTCTGGCATAGGTAGCCTCCCCGATGTAGCCGAGCCTATATCATGCGGCGAGCGCTGCTTTGGAATGGCGAATCTCGGGCCGGATTAATCGCCCGTCTTCGCGTCACTCTGATACAGCACATTGTTGAAGCTTGTGCCGCAGGCGCACAAGTCGAGCGCCGCAGCGCCCGCGCCTATGATAATCTGGCCGCGCGCGCCTGGGGTCCTGGACCAGGATCGGCGCCCCGCCACTGACCGCTGTCGATCTAAGCGCCCTGTGAGCCTTTTATTATATAAACATATTACATTACGCTCCGAAGGCTTGATGTGTCGGGCGGCGGCAGGCATCGTAGCATCATCGAGACCAGCCCATTGAGGAGACCGAGCCATCAGCGATGCGCCAGACACCATCTTCGCGATCGGCTCCGGCGCGGGCCGCGCCGCTCTCGCGGTGCTGCGCCTTTCCGGCCCCGCAACGCCCTATATTATAAAGAGTGTGGCGGGACGCCTGCCCGAGCCCCGCGTGGCGACGCTCGCCACATTGAAAGATCCCGAGAGCGGCGAGGCGATCGATTCCGGGCTTGTCCTTTTCTTCCCCGCGCCGCGCAGTTTTACGGGCGAGGATTGCGCCGAATTCCACATCCATGGCGGGCGCGCCGTCGCACACCGCCTGATTCAGACACTCGGCGCATTTCCTGCGACCCGCGCGGCCGAACCCGGCGAATTCACGCGCCGCGCGCTTCTGAACAGCAAGCTCGATCTCGTCGAGGTCGAGGGGTTGGGCGATCTGATCGAGGCCGAGACCGAATGGCAGCGCCGCCAGGCCTTGCGGCAGATGCAGGGCAGCCTCAGCCGCGCGGCCGAGCGCTGGCGCGCCGCTCTGCTCGAGGCCGCCGCGCTGGTCGAGGCGGAGATCGATTTTCCGGACGAAGGCGATGTGCCGCAGGCGCTCAGCCGCCGCGTCGCCGCGCTGGTTGCGCCCGTGCTTGCCTCCCTCAAGGCCGAGCTTGCGGCGGCCGGGGCGGGCGAGCGCATCCGCGACGGCATCACGATCGTGATCGCCGGGCCGCCAAACGCCGGCAAATCGACGCTGATGAACGCCTTGGCCCGCCGCGACGTCGCCATCGTCTCGCAGATCGCCGGAACGACGCGCGATGCGATCGAGGTCCATCTTGATCTTGGCGGTTGCGCGGCGACGCTGATCGACACGGCCGGGCTGCGCGAGAGCGCGGATATGATCGAACTGGCCGGCATCGGACGCGCCGTGGAGAAAGCGCGCAATGCCGATCTCGTTCTTTGGCTCAGCGAGGCCGGCCGGCCCGAGGAGCCGGATGTAAGATTGGGGACCGGCCCCGTCTGGCGCATCTTGACAAAATGCGATGTTGCGCCAGCCGAGCCCGAACTCGCGGCCCATGCGCTTTCGATCAGCGCCGAAACTGGCCAAAATTTAGATATCCTTTTGAAAGATCTGACAGATTTCGCATTTTCGGCAAGCGGGGCGGGGCATGCGGGCCTGATCACCCGCGAACGCCACCGCAAGGCATTCGCCATGGCGGCCGAAGCCCTCGCGCGCGTCGAAGCCGAGCCGGGCGCGCCGGTCGAGATTCTGGCAGAGGATCTGCGCGGCGCCCTGTTCGCGCTTGAGCGGCTGATCGGGCGCATTGATGTCGAGGACATTCTCGGCGACATCTTTTCACGTTTCTGCATCGGCAAATAGCCGCCGGGAAGACGGGGGGTGTTTCACGTGAAACACCCCCAAGTCGGCGAGTGCACGCCGGCCGGTTTGTTCCCCCGGCGTCCCGGCAGCCTCCGCCCCGGCCAGGGTGTTTCACGTGAAACACCCCCCAAGATCGAAAGTGCGCGCGCCAGCCGGTTTGGTCGCCCGGCGTCCCGGCAGCCTCCGCCTCGGCCAGGGTGTTTCACGTGAAACACCCCCTTGAAGCCGCGCTGGAAAAAATCCGCCGCATGCGCTAAAAGGCAACGGGGGTGTTTCACGTGAAACACCCTGACCCTGTTTCACGTGAAACACCCCCAATGAAACCCGGTGGAGTTCGAGACGATGTACGCGTTTGACGTCATCGTGGTCGGCGGCGGCCATGCCGGCTGCGAGGCCGCGGCCGCAGCCGCGCGCATGGGCGTCCGCGCGGCCTTGCTCACCCATTCGGCCGCCACGATTGGCGCCATGTCCTGCAATCCGGCCATCGGCGGACTCGGCAAAGGCCATCTCGTCCGGGAAATCGACGCGCTCGACGGCCTGATGGGGCGCGTCGCCGACGCCGCCGGCATCCAGTTTCGCGTCCTCAACCGCGCCAAGGGCCCCGCCGTCCGGGGTCCGCGCGCGCAGGCCGACCGCCGCCTCTACCGCGAGGCCATGCAGGCCGCAATCCGGTCCACCGCCGACCTTACGCTTCTCGAAGGCGAGGCTGCCGATCTGTCCGTCAAGGACGGCCGCGTCGCAGGGCTTGTCACCAGCGACGGGCGCGCCTTCGCCTGCGCCGCCGTCATCCTCACCACCGGAACCTTTCTGCGCGGCCTGATCCATCGCGGCGCGACGACCGTTCCCGCCGGACGGATCGGCGAGGCGCCCGCGATCCGGCTCGGCGACACCCTTGAGGCGCTGGGTTTTCGCATGGGCCGGCTCAAGACCGGCACGCCGCCGCGGCTCGATGGCGACACCATCGACTGGAGCGGGCTCGAACGGCAAAGCGCCGACGCCGAGCCCGAGCCTTTCTCGTTTTTGACCGAATCGATCCAAAACCCCCAGGTCGACTGCTTCATAACGGGGACGACGGCCGAGACCCACACCCTTATCCGCGACAATATCGGGCAATCGCCGGTCTATTCCGGCGCGATCGCAGGGCGCGGCCCGCGCTATTGCCCCTCGATCGAAGATAAGGTCGTGCGCTTCGGCGAGCGGCAGTCGCACCAGATCTTTCTGGAGCCGGAAGGCCTCGACGACCGCACCATCTATCCGAACGGAATCTCGACCTCCCTGCCCGAGGACATCCAGCAGCGCTTCCTCGCCACCATTCCGGGGCTCGAAAAGGTCGCGATCTTACAGCCGGGCTACGCAATCGAGTATGATTTCATCGATCCGCGCGAGCTTCAGACAAGCCTTGAGGCCAAACGCCTGCCGGGGCTCTTCCTCGCC
The DNA here is from genome assembly GCA_963767805.1 of uncultured Alphaproteobacteria bacterium. Taxonomy (GTDB): domain Bacteria; phylum Pseudomonadota; class Alphaproteobacteria; order Rhizobiales; family Beijerinckiaceae; genus Methylocapsa. Next base: position 182,963 of record CAVYFP010000023.1, read on the forward strand.
GGGCAGATCAATGGCACAACCGGCTATGAGGAGGCCGCGGCGCAAGGACTCGTCGCCGGCCTCAACGCCGCCGCGCTGGCCGGCGGCGCGGCGCCTGTCGTTTTCGAGCGCTCGGACGCCTATCTCGGCGTCATGATCGACGATCTCGTCACACGCGGCGTCACCGAACCCTATCGCATGTTCACGTCGCGCGCCGAATATCGCCTGTCGCTGCGCGCCGACAACGCCGACCAGCGGCTGACAGGCCTTGGCGTCGGGATCGGCTGCGTCGGAGCCGAGCGCCGGGCCGCCTTCGCCGCCAAGGCGGCGGCGCTCGACGACGCCCGCGCCCTGCTGCAGCGTTTCAGCCTGACCCCCAATGCGGCGGCGCGCCATGGCCTCAAGATCAATCAGGACGGCCTGCGCCGAAGCGCCTTTGATCTGCTCTCCCTGCCCGACGCGACGATTGACTCGTTGAAAGCGATCTGGCCGGAACTTGGCGCGATCGAGCCAAAAATCGCTGCCCAGATCGAAATCGACGCCAAATATGCGGTCTATCTCGACCGTCAGGCGAAGGACATCGAGGCGGCCCGCCGCGATGAGGCTCTGACCATCCCCGATGCGCTGGATTATCGGCTTGTTCCCGGCCTATCGAGCGAGATCCGCACCAAGCTTGAAATGATCCGTCCGCGCAGCATGGCGCAGGCCAGCCGCATCGAGGGCATGACGCCGGCCGCCATGACGCTGCTCGCCTCGCGAGTCCGGCGCGCGGACGAGAAAATCCCGGTCCCCAGCCCGGCCGAGGCGCGTTGAGCCGCGACGGAAACCAAAGCGGCGCGCCTCCCGGCCCCGCATCCGCTTCTCGCGCAATTGCCGAAAGCGACGCTGGAGCGTCTCCGGATTTATGAAGCGCTGCTGCGCAAATGGCAGCGCACCATCAATCTCGTCGGACCCGCCACGCTCGATTCGATCTGGATCCGCCATTTCGCTGACTCGCTTCAGGTGTCCGACGCCGCGCCTGACGCGCGCTGCTGGCTCGATCTTGGCTCCGGCGCCGGATTCCCAGGCCTCGTCACCGCCATCCGCTATGCTGACGATCCGAGGGCGTCCGTCCACCTTATCGAATCCGACCAGCGAAAATGCGCATTCCTGCGGGGTGTTTCACGTGAAACAGGCGCCGCGGCCATTATTCACTGCGGCCGCATCGAAACGATCCTGCCCGAACTCGACGCGCCGATCGAGGCGATCAGCGCCCGCGCCCTCGCGCCCCTGCCGGTCCTCCTCGATTATGCGGGAAAACTGATCGAAAAAGGCGCGACAGGCGTGTTTTCCAAGGGAGAACAGGCCGAAGCGGAATTGACCGATTCGCGCCTGACCGATAGATTTTCAATTACAAGTCTGCCGAGCCGGACGTCGCCTTCAGCGCATATTCTCGTCGTCAGGCGCCGTACCGATGCCGGCTAGCCTGGACGTTTTTGGCCTGCGCCCGCAAAAATATGCTATCCTCTTGTTTTTACAGGTAAATAGGCCAGATGTCGGCTCCTTTCCTGAAAGCGCGCGCGAAAACCGGGCAAGAGCCTGATCCCGCGCCGCCCCTCCCGCCGACCCCCGCGGCGCCCAGCGCGGGACTGCGCGTGATCGTGCTCGCGAATCAAAAAGGCGGCGTGGGAAAAACAACCACGGCGATAAATCTCGGCACAGCGCTGGCCGCCATCGGCGAGCATGTGCTGATCATCGATCTCGATCCGCAGGGCAACGCCTCGACCGGCCTTGGCATCGAGCGGCGCGATCGCAAGCTCTCGACCTATGACGTCATGGTCGGGACGCAGCCGATCCGCGCCGTCATTCAGGCGACAATCGTGCCCCGGCTCTCAATCGCCCCGGCGACGCTCGATCTGCTCGGCGTCGAACTTGAAATCGCCGGCCGCAAGGATCGTGCGTTTTGCCTGCGCGAGGCGATGCGGGCGTTCAGCCAGGAACAGCGCGACACCCCGGAGGCGGAGCGCTTCACCTATGTGCTGATTGATTGCCCGCCCTCGCTGAACCTTCTCACCATGAACGCCATGACGGCGGCCGATAGCATCCTCGTGCCGCTGCAATGCGAATTTTTCGCGCTCGAAGGCCTCTCGCAACTGCTGGCGACGGTGGATCAGGTGCGCACCAATCTGAACGCCGGGCTGACCATCCATGGCATCGTGCTCACCATGTTCGATTCGCGCAACAGCCTCGCCTCGCAGGTCGTCGCCGATGTGCGCGGCTTCATGGGCGACAAGGTTTATGAGACCGTCATTCCGCGCAATGTTCGCGTCTCCGAGGCGCCCTCCCATGGCAAGCCGGTCCTTCTTTACGATCTGAAATGCAGCGGCAGTCAGGCCTATCTGAAACTCGCGTCGGAGCTGATCCAGCGCGAGCGGGCCTTCCGCGCCGCCGCGAATTGAGAAAGCGAAAATTCATGAGCGCACCAAAATCGACCGAGGAGGCGCGCCCGCGCCTTGGACGCGGCCTCGCCGCCCTGATCGGCGACAGCGCAGATGCCGTGAGCACGCCGTCGAAAGGGCCAAAAGAAAGTTCCGATCGAATTTATGCGGCCAAACCCGCGCAATCCGCGCAAGACTTTTGACGAGATCGATCTCGAGGAACTCGCCGATTCGGTGAAGGAGAAGGGCATTCTGCAGCCCATCCTGGCCCGCCCGGCGCCCGGCCTTGCCGACGCCTATGAGATCATCGCGGGCGAGCGGCGCTGGCGCGCGGCGCAGCGGGCCGGCCTGCATGAGGTGCCGATCATCGTCGTCGAGGCCGACGACAGGCAGGCGCTGGAGCTTGCGATCATCGAGAACGTCCAGCGCGCCGATCTAAATCCGCTGGAGGAGGCCAATGGCTATGAGCGCCTCGGCACGGAATTCAAATATTCGCATGGCGACGTCGCCAAGGTCATCGGCAAGAGCCGCAGCCATGTGGCGAACTCCCTGCGGCTTTTGAAACTGCCCGACCTCACGCGGCGGATGCTGGCCGAGGGGCATATTTCGGCGGGCCACGCGCGGGCGCTGCTTTCCGCGCCGGATCCCGACGCGCTGGCGGTGAAGATCGCGGCGCAGGGCCTTTCCGTGCGCGATGTCGAGGGGATTTTGCAGGGCGACGCCGAGGGCGGCAAGGCGAAGCCCTCGCATAAGGCGAAGGAAAAGGACGTCAACACGCGCTCGCTGGAGACCTCGCTCACGGTCGGACTCGGGCTGAAGGTGACGATCGTCGGCACCGGCGAGCGCGGCGAGTTGCGGGTGGCCTATAAGACGCTGGAGCAGCTCGACGGGCTGATCCAGAGGCTGCAGCCGGCGTAGGGATTGGGCGTTCAACGATCTAAGCTCGTAGCGCGATTAAATTGTGCCGCTGAGGTAATCTAAAGAATACGTGGGGTCTTGCGCCTGGCCGCATTGTTCGAGACAGCGCCTCGATGTCGCACCTCAGAGAGAGACGTTCGTCACGGATTTTCGGATCAAAATTTTGCTTAAATTATATTGTACACAATTTTCTTGAGCGCTTATTGCCGCTGCCCTTTACGACCCAATTCGACCGCCAGTTCCTTGCGGCGAATTTTTCCGATGCCGCGAGAAGGTCCTGCGCCAGCTTCCACGTAACGGCGCAGCCACTGGCTTTCGTAGTCATGGCGCAACACATTGCCGATGCCCGCCACTTTCGCCCACGGGATTTCGGGATGAGCTCTTTAATCTCCGCAGGGAGCCGCCGGCTGCTCGCGATACATCTCGACGCCGCGCTCGACAAGCCACTGAAGGCGCCAACCAGACTGAAGGCTTCAAGCGCCAATATCCGCGATTACGACGCGAATAGACGTTCGCTCGCCTCGATGATTCGGTCATAGGACTTTGCGACGAGCGATCAACCACTAAAACATCGCGACGGCTGTTTCTTCAATTTGGTCGTTTGAGCGTCTGGTGCAGGCCTTGTCGCGCGCATGATGTCGGTCCGTCTCGACCCGAGGAATGCGAGCCGCATCGCCCTTCACGAACAGCAGCCAAGCTCAAACGGGCAGCGAGATCTTCCTTTCGCCGTTAGTCGAAAGAGCTTAGCTGGTCGATCGTCGGACTGGTCCCCAGTCTCACAACCGCAAGCTGGAAGAACCAGGTAGCAGGTAAAGATGAAGGCTCGCACTGTTCGAGTGCCGATAATGTCGGCTTCTATTGCACGGAGGCTGACCCATTGTAGCGTTCGGGAGCCTAGCACGGGCCCCTCACAAAAAACTCTGCGGGTCGATGTCGATTGCGACCCTTATGCCGCCGCGCTGCTTTGGCCCGGCGGCGAGCATCGCCCTGACAAAGCCTTGCAGGTCCGCCGTGCGGGGCGCGCGGACAAGCAGGCGGAAGCGATGCCGCCCGCGGATGATCGCGATCGGGGCTTCGGCCGGCCCCAGCAACGCGAGGTCGTTTTCGCCGGGCAGGCCGCCGGCGGGCGCGAGGCTCCAGAGCGGCGAGGGCGGAAGCTCATAGGCCGCCCGCGCCAGCGCGCGCGCGAAAACCTCCGCCGAGGCGGAATCATCGCCCGATATGATCAGTGCGGCGAGGCGCCCGAAAGGCGGCAGGCCGGCGCGGGCGCGCTGCGCGGTCTCTTCTTTATAAAAGCGCTCGGCGTCGCCGGAGAGAAGCGCGCGCATCACCGGATGTTCGGGCTGAAAACTCTGCACCAGCGCGCGGCCCGACGTGCCGAAGCGCCCGGCGCGTCCGGTGACCTGCTGCAGAAGCTGGAAGGTGCGTTCGGCCGCGCGCGGATCGCCGGAGGTCAGGCCGATATCGGCGTCGATCACGCCGACGAGGGAGAGCAGCGGGAAATTATGCCCCTTCGCCACCATTTGCGTGCCGATGATGATGTCCCATTCGCCGCGCGCGACGGCCTCGAATTCGGCGCGCAGCCGCTCGGCGCCGCCCGGCATGTCGGAGGAGAGCGTCATGATGCGGGCGTCGGGGAAGAGCGCGGCGGCTTCTTCCGCAAGGCGCTCGATGCCGGGGCCGCAGGCCATCAGCGAATCGGCGGCCTCGCAATTGGGGCAGAGGTCAGGCCGGCGCTCGACATGGCCGCAATGATGGCAGGCGAGCACTTTGCGGAAGCGATGCTCGACCAGCCAGGCGGTGCAGTTCGGGCACTGAAAACGATGGCCGCAGGCGCGGCAGAGCGTCAGCGGCGCATAGCCGCGCCGGTTGAGATAGAGCAGGGCCTGCTCGCGCCGCCCCAGCGTTTCGGTCAGCGCGGCGACAAGCCGGGGCGAGAGCCATTTGCCCCGGGGCGGGGCGGCGAGGCGCATGTCCACCGCCTCGATCGTCGGCATGGCGCGGCCCTCGAAGCGCCCGTCGAGGATGAGGCGCCTGTAGCGGCCGGATTCGGCGTTGACGCGCGTCTCCAGCGAGGGCGTCGCGGAGACGAGCAGGGCCGCCGCGCCTTCGAGCCGCGCGCGCACGACGGCCATGTCGCGGGCGTGGTAGATGACGCCATCCTCCTGCTTATAGGCGCCGTCATGCTCCTCATCGACGATGATGAGGCCGAGCGTTTTGAAGGGCAGGAACAGCGCCGAGCGCGCGCCGATGACGATTTGCGCCTCGCCCGCCGCGACAGCGCTCCAGATGCGGGCGCGGTTGCGGGCGCTGACGCCGGAATGCCATTCGGCCGGCGCCGCGCCGAAGCGGGCCTTGAAGCGCTCGACGAATTGCGCGGTGAGCGCGATTTCCGGCATCAGGACGAGGGTCTGGCGCTGGTTCTCCAGCGCCGCCGCGATCGCCTCAAGATAGACCTCGGTCTTGCCGGAGCCAGTGACGCCTTCGAGCAGGGTGACGGAAAAGGCGCCCGCGCGGACGCTGTCCTGGAGCGCCGCCGCCGCCTCGGCCTGGCTGGGCGAGAGAATTGGCGCGTTGAAACGCGGATCGTTTTTCGGCGCGACCGGCTCGGGCATCGCGGCGAGTTCCAGCGCGCCCTCGCGGATCAGCCCGTCGATGACGCTCGCCGAGCAATTGGCGGCCTTGGCGAGCGCCGCCTTGCCGAGAGGCGCGCCGCCTTCCGCCGCAGCCAATACGCGTTGCCGCGCGGGCGTCATGCGGGCGGGCGCGGCTTCCGCAAGCCTTACGCCGATCCGAGGGGTTTCGGGCGCGCCCTGAAACGCCGCGCGAATGGCCATGCGCAAAACCATGCCCCGCGCCGACATGCTCCAGCGCGCCACCCAGTCGATGAAATCGCGCAAATGCTGGTTCAGCGGCGCGGCGTCGAGCCGGGATCGAATGGATTTGAGATTGCTCGCGCCCGGCGCGGCGGGGCGAACCTCCCAGACGACGCCAAGCGCCATGCGGGCCCCGAGCGGCGCCTCGACGAAGGCGCCCGCCTCAAGCGTCATGCCCGGCGGCACGGCGTAGGAATAGGCCGTGTCGAGCGCGACTGGCATCACGACATCGGCGATGGCTCCGGCCTGCCCGGGATCGCCGGTCATGCCCTCGGGCCGCGCCTGCGCGCCAGAATATTGAGACCCTCGACGAGGCCGGAGAAAGCCATCGCCGAATAGATATAGGCCTTGGGGAAATGGAAGCCGAACCCCTCGGCGATCAGCGTCGCGCCGATCAGCAGAAGAAACCCCAGCGCGAGCATGACGATGGTCGGGTTGCGATGGATGAAATTGGCGAGCGGATCGGCGGCAAGCAGCATGGCGAGCACGGCCGCCACCACGGAGATGATCATGATCGGCAGATGCTCGGTCATGCCGACGGCGGTGATGATGCTGTCGATCGAGAAGACGATGTCGAGCGCGAGAATCTGGAAGATCGCGGAGGCGAACCCCGCCGGGCGTTTTTCCTTTTCATGCCTTGCGCTCGTTCGGATCGACGGCCTCATGGATTTCATTGGTCGCTTTCCAGACCAGAAACAGGCCGCCGGCCATCAGGATCAGATCGCGCGCGGAGAACTGGAAGTCATTGATGATCAGCACCGGCCTGGTCAATTTGATGATCGAGCTGATGGTGAAAAGCAGCGCGATGCGCAGGATCAGCGAAAGCCCGATGCCGACGCGACGCGCATTCGAGCGCTGATGTTCGGGCAGCTTCGACGACAGAATTGCAATGAAGACGAGATTGTCGATGCCAAGCACGATCTCCATCGCGATCAGCGAGGCGAGCGCGAGCCAGCTCGATGGCTGCGTGGCGAGCGCGTAGAGATCATTCATCGGTGAAAAGCCCCAGGGTCTGGACTCCGTGCCGGAGAGAGCGAACGCGCCGCCGGGACGCGGCGCAGCCGCCTGGACCGGGCGCGGGGCGACGGGATTTCAATGCAGAGAAGCAGAAGGCGTTCTCTCTATTGCGCGGCTTCGCATGCAGCCGGGCCGGTGGCGGCTCGCCCGAGCGATCCGCAGAGCATAAAGGGTTCGCGCCGAAACGAATAGACCGACCAGCCCCAAACGCGGCCATGGCGGGAGGATGACGGCGTCATCACCCACAACGGCTGAGCAAAGGGTAAATTTTCGTTGCGCGCGAGCGCGGAAAGATTCATTCAGCGCTTGGCGGCAGGACAGCGCATCGCGATTTTGAACTCAAGGACGGCGCACAGCGCCGCCGCCGTAGGCGGTCTGCGATCCTTGACTTCAAAATCGCGATGCGCTCGGGTCGGCCATGCGATGAATGGAATGGCCTGGCCGTTGTGGCCGGTTCCGTGAGGCGTCGCATTCGCGGCGTCATGCCCGGTCCCCCACTCAAGTCCGGGGATGACCCGGGCAGCCAGTCGCCGACGATCTCCGTTTGGATGGCCGGGTCAAGCCGGGCCATGGACGCACGTAAGGCAGCCCCCTCGCCCTTCGAGACAGGCGCTACGCGCCTTCCTCAGGATGAGGGGGTGTTGCCGCGTTTCGCCTTGTTTCCTTACGTGTTCATCGCCTCGAAGAAACTGGCGTTGCCTTTCGGCGTTTCGCGCAGCTTGCCGAGGAGGAATTCAATCCCGTCTATGGTGCCCATCGGATTGAGGATGCGGCGCAGGACATACATCTTTTTCAGGATGTCCGGCGGCACGAGGAGTTCTTCCTTGCGGGTGCCGGAGCGGGTGATGTCGATGGCCGGGAAGGTGCGCTTGTCGGCGACCTTGCGGTCGAGAATGATTTCCGAATTGCCGGTGCCCTTGAACTCTTCGAAAATGACTTCGTCCATGCGCGAACCGGTATCGATCAGGGCGGTCGCGATGATCGTCAGCGAGCCGCCTTCCTCGATATTGCGGGCGGCGCCGAAGAAGCGCTTCGGCCGCTGCAGGGCGTTGGCGTCGACGCCGCCGGTCAGCACCTTGCCGGAGGATGGCACGACGGTGTTATAGGCGCGGCCAAGTCTTGTAATCGAATCCAGAAGGATCACGACGTCGCGGCCATGTTCGACGAGGCGCTTGGCCTTTTCGATGACCATTTCGGCGACCTGCACATGGCGCACGGCCGGCTCGTCGAAGGTCGAGGAAACGACCTCGCCATGCACGGAACGCTGCATGTCGGTGACTTCTTCCGGGCGCTCGTCGATCAGCAGCACGATCAGATAGCATTCGGGATGATTGGCGGTGACGGATTGCGCGATATTCTGCAACAGCACCGTCTTGCCTGTGCGGGGGGGCGCGACGATCAGGGCGCGCTGGCCCTTGCCGATCGGCGCGACGATGTCGATGACGCGGGCGGATAGATCCTTGCGGGTCGGATCATCGACTTCGAGCTTCAGGCGCTCATCGGGATAGAGCGGCGTCAGATTGTCGAAATGGACCTTGTGGCGAATTTTCTCCGGGTCCTCGAAATTGATCGTATTGACCTTCAGCAGCGCGAAATAGCGCTCGCCTTCCTTCGGGCTGCGGATCAGGCCCTCGACGGTGTCGCCGGTGCGCAGTCCAAAACGGCGGATCTGCGAGGGCGAGACATAGATGTCGTCGGGACCGGCGAGATAATTCGCGTCGGGCGAGCGCAGAAAGCCGAAGCCGTCCTGAAGAACCTCGATGACGCCCTCGCCGACGATTTCGATCTCGCGGCTGGCGAGTTGCTTCAAAATCGCAAACATCAGCTCCTGTTTGCGCATGATCGAAGCGTTTTCGACTTCGTGTTCTTCAGCGAAACCAAGCAATTCGGTGGGCGACTTGAGCTTCAAGTCTTGTAACTTTATTTCCCGCATGGGGATGACGTCCTTGGAAAATAGCGCGGATACATTTCGCGCGGATGCAGGAAGGCTATGGCGCAGCCAAATCCTGAATGAACAGGCGGGTTGACCCCAAATCAGGTGGCAAATTCAGGTGGGAGGAATTCGACGCCGCGCGGAAGCCGATACGTGCAGCCAACAGACCCGCAGGAGGAAACTTCTCGATAAATCAATTTCCCCATTTTGACAAGCAAATGTGTTCGACGGCCTTTCGTTCCGCTTCAAAACGGCTTGATCACGACCAGAAAGACGATGGCGATCAGCAGGACCGTCGGCGCTTCATTGAGGATGCGAAAGAAACGCGCGCTTTTCCGGTTGGTCCCGGCGGCTAATTTTTTCTGGGTCGCGCTGAAATAGCCGTGCAGGCCGGTCATCAGAATAACCAGAGCGAGCTTGCCATGCAACCAGCCGGCGCGGAGGAAATCGCCCTCGAAGGCGAGCGTCAGGCCGGCGATCCAGGTCACGATCATGGCCGGCCCCATGATGACGCGCAGCAGCCGGCGCTCCATGATCTCGAAGGTCGCGGCGAGGTCGGAGCCGGGCGCGGCGCCGGCATGATAGACGAACAGGCGCGGCAGATAGAGCAGGCCGGCCATCCAGGCGATGACAGCGATAATATGCACGGCCTTGATCGAGAGATAGAATGCGCTCATGACGCGCCGCGCTCCCGCACCAGCCTGACCAGGGCCTCGACATGGACGAGCGGCGTCTGCTGCGGGACGCCATGGCCGAGATTGAAGATATGCGGCCGTCCCGCGAAGGCTTTCAGAATGCGCGCGACGCCGGCCTCGAGCGCGTCGCCGCCGGCGAGCAGCGCCAGCGGATCGAGATTGCCTTGCAGCGCCCTGGCGCTGACGAGATGTTGCGCCGCCCAGAGCGGATCGACGGCGCTGTCGAGGCCGAGCGCGTCGACGCCCGTCCATGCCGCGAAATCATTCAGGCGCGGGCCAATTCCCTTCGGAAAGCCGATCACTTTCGCGCTGCTGTGGCGCGCCCTGAGGCCGGCGACGATCTGTCTGATCGGGGTCAGGCACCAGCGTTCATATTCGCCCGCCGGCAGAACGCCCGCCCAGCTGTCGAAAATCTGCACCGCCTCGACGCCTGACTCGATCTGCCGCGCCAGATAATCGATGGAGGCTGAAACGAGCCCGTCGATCAGGCGCTGAAACAGCTCCGGCTCGCGATAGGCGAAGAGGCGCGCGGGGCCTTGATCCGGCGTGCCGCGTCCGGCGATCATATAGCTTGCGACCGTCCATGGCGCGCCGCAAAAGCCGATCAGCGCCGTCTCGGCGGGAAGGTCGGCCTTGACCCGCTCGATCGTCTCGAAGACGGGGGAAAGCCGCGCCAGATCGATGGTTTCGCTGATTCTCGCGAAATCCTGCGCTGACGCGATCGGCTCCAGCCTTGGCCCTTCATTGACCTCGAAAGTCACCTTCTGGCCGAGGGCGTCCGGCACGACGAGAATGTCGCTGAAGAGGATTGCGGCGTCGAAGCCGAAACGCCGGATCGGCTGTAGCGTCGCCTCGGCGGCGACTTTGGGCGCGTAGCAGAAATCAAGGAAAGTCGGAAATTTGGCGCGGATCTCGCGATATTCGGGCAGATAGCGCCCGGCCTGACGCATCAGCCAGACGGGAGGCGGCGACAGCGCCTCGCCGTCAAGGACGCGCAGGAAAGGCTTCGGGGAGGAGGGATCGGTCAAAACGGGACTTTCCTAAACAATTTTAAGAATCTCTTTCTTAACTTCTTCTTATTCATATTGGGGGGCCGAAAAGGCCCGCGCAGGATTGTCCACACGCGGTTTAGCATAGCTGGAGTTATCCTCGGAAGTCACCGCCTCCGCGGCGTCGCATGAATGTTAAGAATTTGTTAATGATTGCGGCGGGCTGGCGTTTCCTGCGCGGGACGTCGTGAACAGGTTTCGGCGCGTCAGGCCGGCGTCCACAGGCAGGACCGTCGCGGGCGTCCCCCGCCCGATGGCTGTTGAGGCTTTTCCGGGGAGCCGCACAGTTTTCGATTGCAATTGCCCTTTCAGCGGCTCTTATCCACCATTATCCTCAGCAATTCGCCGGATCGAAAAAGCGAAGCCGTTTTGGGGAGACGAAGCGTGTCGCGCCATCACATCAACCTGCATCTCGTCTCCGATGCGACCGGGGAAACGCTGATCGCCGCCAGCCGCGCCGTCGTTGCGCAATATGAGGGCGTCTGCTGCCAGGAGCATGTCTATCCGATGGCGCGCAACGCCGCCGCGATCGACAAGGCGATCACCGCGATTGAGGCGGCACCGGGCATGGTCCTGTTCACGCTGGTCGATCCGCAGCTTGCGCATCGGCTTGCCGACGCCTGCGCGCGGTTCGGCGCGCCCTGCCTCTCGGTTCTCGCGCCGATCATGAACTTGTTCGAATCCTATATCGGCGTCGCCGCGACGCCGCGGCCGGGCGCGCAGCACAGTTTGAACGCCGATTATTTCCGCCGCATCGACGCGCTGAACTTCACCATGATGCATGACGACGGCCAGCATTCGGAGACCTATGAGGCGGCAGATGTCGTGCTTATGGGCGTGAGCCGCACGTCGAAGACGCCAACGAGCATCTATCTCGCCAATCGCGGCGTGAAAACCGCCAATCTGCCTTTCGTGCCCAATACGCCGCTGCCGAAATCGCTCGATTCCCTGCGCAATCCGCTTGTCGTCGGGCTTCTCGCCTCGCCCGAGCGCATCGTCCATATTCGCCAGAACCGGCTGGCCTCCCTCAACGGCGATCCCGGTTCGCCCTATGTCGACCAGCGCACCGTCGCCGACGAGGTCGCGCAGTCGCGCAAATTATTCGCGGATCGCGGCTGGCCGACGATCGACGTGACGCGGCGCTCCATCGAGGAGACCGCCGCGGCGATCATCGATCTGCACAAGCTGCACAAGCTGAAATTCATTTCCGCGACATGAGCGCGCTCTGGCGCGGCGCCGCGCCGCTTCTCCTCGCCTCGAAAAGCGCCGCGCGGCGCGCGCTGCTGGCGGCGGCGGGAATTCCCTTCGATGCGTGCGACGCCATGATCGACGAGCGCGCCCTGGAGGCGCCGCTGCGGGAAGTCGGCGCCGGCGGCGCGGCGATCGCCCGCGAACTCGCCTGGAAGAAGGCGCTGGCGGTTTCCGCGCGGGAGCCGGAGCGCCTTGTCCTCGGCGCTGATCAGACGCTGGCGCTGGGCGACAGGCTTTTCACCAAACCCGCCGGCCGCGCGGAGGCGGCGGCGCAGCTCGCCGCCTTGTCGGGCAAGACGCACGAACTCCATTCGGCGATCTGCGTCGCGCGCGGCGGCAGGGTGCAGTTCGAGGCCGCGCCCGTCGCGCGGCTGACGGTGCGGGCGTTGTCGGCGGCTTTCATCGCTGCCTATCTCGATGCGGCGGGCGCGGCGATTCTTGGCAGCGTCGGCGCCTATCAGCTCGAAGGGCTCGGCGTTCATCTGTTCGAGCGCATCGAGGGCGAACATTCCGTCATTCTCGGCCTGCCGCTGCCGCCGCTGCTTGAATTTTTGCGCGAGGAAGGGAGTGTCCTCTCTTGAGTTCCGATCTTGAAATTATGCGCAGGGCCTGCGTCGTCGGCTGGCCGATCGCGCATTCGCGTTCGCCGATCATTCACGGGTTCTGGCTGCGCCAGCTTGGGCTTGCGGGGTCTTATGAAGCGGTTGCGGTGGCGCCGCCGGATTTCGCGGGCTTCGTCCATGATCTCGCGGCGAATGGTTTCGTCGGCGCCAATGTCACCATTCCCCACAAGCAGACGGCCTTCGAGGTCTGCGGCAAAGTGACCCCGACCGCCGCGAGCCTTGGCGCGGTCAATACGTTGTGGCTGGAGGACGGCGTCCTCTGCGGCGACAACACCGATGTCGCGGGCTTTCTCGCCGCGCTCGACGAGGAGGAGCCAGGCTGGGATGTGGTTGAGGGCGCCGGCGGTCGTTCTTGGCGCCGGCGGCGCCGCGCGGGCGATCGTCCATGCGCTGCGCCATCGCGGAAAAAAAGTCGTCGTCGTCAACCGGACCAGAGCGCGGGCGGAAAGCCTCGCCGTGGAGGAGGGCGCAGGCGTCGAAGCGGCGGACTGGGCGTCGCTGCCAGCCGTGCTCAAGGACGCCAGCCTTCTCGTCAACGCCACCTCGCTTGGCATGAAGGGTCAGCCCGCGCTCGATATTGATCTTTCGCCTTTGCAGGCGGGCGCGGCGGTCAATGACATCGTCTATTTTCCGCTGGAGACGGCGCTGCTGCATCAGGCGCGCGGGCGCGGTCTGCGCGCGGTCTCCGGCATTGGCATGCTGCTGCATCAGGCGGCGCCGGGGTTCGAGCGCTGGTTTGGCGCGCGGCCGGGCGTGACGCCGGAACTGCGCCGCCTCGTCGAGGCCGATGTTTTGAAAAGCATCTGATGTTCGTTCTTGGACTGACCGGCTCCATAGGCATGGGGAAATCGACGACCTCCGCGCTGTTTCGCAAGGCTGGCGTTCCCGTGCATGATTCCGACGCCACTGTTCACGCGCTTTACGCGGGCGCGGCGGCGCCGCTCGTCGAGCGCGCCTTTCCCGGCGTGACGCATGACGGAACCGTCGATCGCGCGCAGCTCGCCGCGCGGGTTCGCCATGACCCGCAGGAAATGGCGCGGCTTGAGGCGATCATTCATCCGCTGGTGCGCGCGGATCGGGCGGCCTTCGTGCGCGCGGCGGCGCAGCGGGGCGAAAAACTCGTGGTGCTCGACGTGCCGCTGCTGTTCGAAAGCGGCGCCGACCGCGAATGCGACGCGACGGTCGTCGTCTCCGCGCCGGAAGCTGTGCAAAAGAAGCGCGTTTTCCAGCGGCCGGGCATGACGGCGGAATGGCTTGCGGTCATCATGTCGAAGCAGATGCCCGATTCGGAAAAGCGGCGGCGGGCGCAATTCGTCATCGATTCGAGCAAGAGCGTCGAGGACGCCGAGCGGCAGGTGCATGGCGTTCTGCGCGCGCTGGCGGGGGCGACGGGCCGGGCGCGGCCGTAATCGGTTTCAAGCGCTCCAGCTCCCTCATGGTGAGGAGCAGGCGAAGCCTGCGTCTCGAAGTGCGAGGGAGCGCTCGCGGGTGCGTGCAAGGGCGAATTTGGCGCGTGTCGCCCTCGTGGTTCGAGACGCGCCTTGCAGGCGCTCCTCACCAGGAGGGCTTTTTTAGAGAGCTTTAGATGCGTGAGATCATTCTTGATACGGAAACGACGGGCCTTGATCCGGCGAGCGGGCACCGCATCGTCGAGATCGGCGGCGTCGAGCTGTTGAACGCCATTCCGACGGGCCAGAGCTTCCATGTCTATCTCGATCCCGAACGCGACATGCCGGAAGAAGCTTTCCGCGTGCATGGGCTATCGCTTGAATTTCTTACCGGGAAGCCGCTGTTTTCCGCCATCTGCGCCGATCTCATTGAATTTCTCGGCGACGCGAAAATCGTCGCGCATAACGCCGAATTCGACATGCGTTTCATCAACGCCGAACTGGCCCGGCTCGATAAAGAGCCGATCGGGAGCGATCGCGTCATCGATACGCTCGCCCTGGCGCGGCGGAAGTTTCCCGGCGCCTCGAACAGCCTCGACGCGCTCTGCGCGCGCTTTGGCATCGATTCGTCGCGGCGCACGAAGCATGGCGCTTTGCTCGACGCCGAAATTCTGGCCGAAGTTTACGCCGAGCTGTGCGGCGGACGGCAGGCGGCGCTGGTTTTCGGCGGCGCGGGGGCGACGACGAAAGGGGCCGGGGCCTTGCTGACGCAGCGGCCCGCGCCGCTAGCGCCGCGGCTCACCGAGGAGGAGCTTGCCGCGCATCAGGCTTTCGTCGATAGCCTTGGCGAAAAAGCGCTCTGGCTGGCTTATGTTCCGCGCCCGGCCGTGGCGGCCGAGTAGCGCGCTCTATCCGACGCCAAGGAAATGCAGCGCTATGCCGGCGCTCGCGCAGGCGGCGAGCGTTGTGAGGGCGCCGGCCCTGGCGCGGAAGATCAGGAACGCCGCCGCCAGCGTGAGACCGAGCGCCGCGATATCGAGCGAGCGGAGCGCCGGCACTTGCAGCCGGAGCCCGGCGAAATCGACGCGCGCGACCTCGTGAAACAGCGTGTGCAGCGCGAACCAGACGGCCAGATTGAGGATGACGCCGGCGACCGCCGCCGTGATGGCGGTGAGCGCCTCGGCGAGCGCCCTGTTTCCGCGCAGCTTCTCGACATAGGGGCCGCCGAGGAAGATCCATAGGAAACAGGGCGCGAAGGTGACCCAGGTCGCCAAAAGCCCGGCGAGCGCGCCGGCGAGCAGCGGCGGCAGGCCGCCGGGCTCATGGAAGCCGCCGAGGAAGCCGACGAATTGCAGCACGATGAGCAGGGGGCCAGGCGTCGTCTCGGCCATGCCGAGACCATCGAGCATCTGGCCCGGCGTCAGCCAGTGATAGGTTTCGACGGCGGTCTGCGCCACATAGGTCAGGACGCCATAGGCGCCGCCGAAGCCGACCAGGGCCATTTTCGAGAAAAACGCCGCGATCTGCGTGAAGACGTCGTCCGGCCCGCGCAGCAGGAAAAGCAGCGCGACCGGGGCGAGCCAGAGCGTCAGCCAGATCGGCGGCGGTTTTGAGCGCGCGGGGGAGCGAGGCCCTTGCGTGGTCCGGGGTTTCTTCGCCGAGCGCCGAGGCCGGCTCGAAAACGCCCGGTCGCGCCTGTCGTCCCGAGGCCATATCCCAGCCGCGCGGCGAGATAGCCGAAACAGCCCGCGCCGAGGATGATGAGCGGAAAAGGCAAATCGAGGAAGAAAATCCCGACAAAGGCGGCCCCCGCCAGCGCCCGCATCGGCGTCGATTTGAGGGCGCGCCGGCCGATGCGCAGAAAGCGCGTCGACGACGATGGCGAGAACGGCCGCCTTGAGGCCGAAGAACAGGCCCTGCACCAGCCCGACATGGCCGAAGGCGGCGTAGATGAGGCTCAAGGCCCATGATCGCGACGGCGCCGGGCAGAATGAAGAGCACGCCCGCGATCAGGCCGCCGGGGACGCCATGCAGAAGCCAGCCAAGATAAGTCGCAAGCTGCTGCGCCTCGGGCCCAGGCAGCAGCATGCAGAAGTTCAGCGCTTGCAGGAAACGCGCCTCGCCGATCCAGCGCTTTTCCTCGACGAGGAGGCGATGCATGATGGCGATCTGCCCGGCCGGACCGCCGAAGCTGGTGAGGGCGACTTGCGCCCATGCGCGCGTCGCCTCTTTGAGGCTGATCGCATGTGGCGCAGGCTTTAGAGGACTGCTTTTGGCCTCGCTCATGCGAGCCCGCCGGGCTTCGGTCCGCCATAAGCGTAATCGAGCCATTCGACGGTGTGCAGGATGGGCAGGTCGAGGCCGCGGGCGATCTGCGTGATGCAGCCGATATTGCCGGTCGCGACGCCGTCCGGCGCGGTTTTGAGGATATTTTCGACCTTGCGGTCGCGCAGCGTCGTCGCGATCTCCGGCTGCAGGATATTGTAGGTGCCGGCCGAGCCGCAGCAAAGATGGCCTTCGGGCACGTCGCGCACCGTAAAGCCCGCCTTTCTCAGCAGCTCCTTGGGCAGCTCCGTGATCTTCTGGCCGTGCTGCATCGAGCAGGCGGAATGATAGGCGAGAGTCAGGCCGGGCTTATGCTCCGGCTCTGGCGGCGCGAGCGTTCCGAGAAATTCGGTGATGTCCCTGGCGAGCGCCGCGACCCGCGCGGCCTTTCCGGCATAGGCGGGGTCATTGCGGAACAGGAAGCCGTAATCCTTGATCATCGTGCCGCAGCCCGACGCGGTGATGATGATGGCGTCGAGGCCGCCGCGCTCGATCTCGGCGGTCCAGACGTCGATCTCGCGGCGCGCCTGTTTCAGGGCTTCATGCTCTTCGCCGAGATGATGCACCAGCGCGCCGCAGCAGCCTTCCCCTTTCGGCAGCACGACCTCGACGCCGAGCCGCGTCAGGAGGCGGATCGCTGCGTCATTGATCGCGGGACGAAGCACTTTTTGCGCGCAGCCGCCGAGGAGGGCGACGCGCGCCACGGGCCGCACGTCGGGTCGGACTGTCCCCGGCTTGTAGGAAGAGCCCCAGGGCAGCCGGATCGGGGTGAGGCGCAGCATGGCGGCGAGGCGCTCGCCCGTTTGCCCCGAGCGCGAGAGGAACGGGATCAGCGGCGCCGCCAGCGCGGCGGTGCGCAGCGCGAAGCGGAAGCGCCACGGGAAGGGCAGCACGAGGCCGAGCAGCATCCGCACGGCGCGGTCGCCGATCGGGCGCCGGTAGGTTTTCTCGATGCGCACCCGCGCCGCATCGACGAGATGCATGTAATTGACGCCGGAGGGGCAGGTCGTCATGCAGGAAAGGCAGGAGAGGCAGCGGTCGACGTGCAGGACCGTCTCGGCGTCGGCGGGACGGCCGTTTTCGAGCATCTCCTTGATGAGGTAGATGCGCCCGCGCGGGCTGTCGAGTTCATCGCCGAGCAGGACGAAGGTCGGGCAGGTCGCGGTGCAAAAGCCGCAATGCACGCATTTGCGCAGGATCGCCTCGGATTCGGCGAGGACCGGATCGGCGAGCTGGGCGAGCGAGAAATGCGTCTGCATCCTAGTTCTCCGCCTGCATCCGCCCCGGCTCCAGAATGCCGAAGGGATCGAATTCCGCCTTGAGGCGCTGCGACAGGGCGCGCAGGGCCGGCGGTTGCGGCTGGAACACGCGCGCGGCGGCGCGGATGTCGTCCGGCGCGCGCACAAGGGTCGCATGACCGCCATTCTGCACGGCGATGGCGCCGCGGATAAGTTCGGCGCCGGCGTCGGGCGCGCAATCGGGTTCGAGCGCGAGCCAGACGAGGCCGCCCGACCAGTCGAACAGGGCTTCGCCGGGATAGACCTTGGCGACGGTGGCGGCGAGCGCCGGTCCGGCGGTGGGCGCAACCGAGATTTTCCAGACGATTTTTTCAGGCGGGGCCGCGAGCGGGGCGACGTCGCGGATCGCGCGCCAGAGCGTCGCCGAAGCCTCGCCGTCGAGCCGCTCGGCGTCGGCGTAGGGCTTCAGGAGCGCGGCGAGCCGGTCGAAACGCTCGTTGACCGAAGGGGTGAAGCCTTCGAGCCGCAGCAGCGTCGCCGAAGCCGGAAAAGCCGAGCGGCCGCGCCGCGAAAGGCGGCAGATGCGCCGCGCCGGAGACATCGACGGGCGCGCCCATGGCGGCGCAAAGGGCCTCGATCGCCTGTTTGGGGGCAAGGCCGGGTAGAGCGAGCGTGGCGGCGGTCTCGGCGCGCGGCAGCACCTTGAAGGTGAGTTCGGTCAGGACCGCGAGGGTTCCAAACGAGCCGGCGAGGCCGCGCGAGAGATCGTAGCCGGTGACGTTCTTGACGACGGTCCCGCCCGCCTTGAAGGCTTCGCCGCGGCCATTGACGCCCTTGACGCCGAGGATGTGATCGCGCGCGGCGCCGGCCTTGACGCGGCGCGGCCCGGAGAGATTGGCCATGAGGCAGCCGCCAAGCGAGCCGGCCCCGGTCCCATAAAGCGGGCCGAAGGACATCGGCTCGAACGCGAGCTCCTGGCCATGCGCGGCGAGCAGCGCCGCGATGGTTTCGATGGGCGTGCCGGCGAGCGCCGACAGCACGAGCTCCTCCGGTTCATAGAGGGTGACGCCGGAGAGGGCGGAAAGATCGAGGCGCCGCGCGGCGTTCCACGGGGCGCCGAGCCGCGCCTTGGAGCCGAGGCCGTTGATCGAGAGCGGCGTGCGCGCATTCGCCGCCTCTGCGACGCTGGCCGCGACCTCGGCGGCCGTGGCCGGAGCTTCGAGAGTCATTGGAATAGCGAACCCTGGCGCTGGAGCGCGATGAGGAAGAGCGGAGAGGGGAACTCCCCCGGCATTGCGCTCCAGTCTATATTGCTATTTCGCCTTGTCGGCGATGCCTTTGAGGCCGGCTTCATAAACGCCGGCGATGGCCGCCTGGGCCTTGGCGTCATCGGCGCCCTTGGCCTTGAACTCGCCCGCCCAGATCACTTTGGAGCCGGCGCCGGAAGGCCGCACCGAGATGGTTGATTTATAATTCTCGACCGGCAGCGGGCCTTCGACGATCGCATAAGTATAATTGTAACGGTCATTGCCGCGCGAAACCAGCTCCTCGACGAGCGTGCCGCCGCCCTTGAGGCTCAGGGTGCGGATTTCCTTGTCGCCCTTCTTCGAAAGCTCGCATTTCTCGATCGCCGGATGCCAGTCGGCGATGCCGCAGAATTCGCCGATCACCGCCCACACCTTGGCGGGCGGCGCGGCGACCTCGGCCGAGCGCGTGACAGTCAGCGCGAGGGCGGGCGTCGCGGCCATGGCGGCGAGGCTGGCGACGGCGGCTGCGATGAAGGCTGTGGCGGAAAGGGGCGTTTTGAGCATTTTTGCATTTCCTCCGGGCCGCGACCTCCACGCGGGTCGTCAGGACCGAAGCGGACTTGTGCCTAGAGTTGCGGCGAGGTCAAGACGGCAACGGACCGCGCCGAGGGGGTGCGAGGCGGATGAGGGTCGATTTTCTGAACGCAAGACCGTGATCGGCTGATCGCGGTCTTCGTGTCGGCAGGCGGGGAAGGGCCGGCGAAAGCTCCCGGCTCGCTCCTAGGAGCGAGGGACGAGGAGTACGCCGGTCGCGCTCCGCTGCAACTGCATCGTCTTGGGAGCGGCGGTGCAGCCGCTGGGCTGGCTCACGCAGATGATCTCGACTTTAAAGTCGCCGGTGTCGGTGCCTTCATAGACGCCCGGGACGTCCACAAGCCTTGCCTTTGCTCCGGATTTGTACGTCGCCACGCCACTGGAGACGAAGGGAATCGTCGCATTCAGTTGCTGGCCGACGATGCGGGCCTTGTAAACCGAATTGGCCGGAACCGGAACCTTGATGGTGGCCTGAAATGATTTCGTATCCGTTGTCTGGAAGGCTTGCGAGGCCGAAAAACCCACGGTGCCTGTGACGCTCCATTCCGCCGTCCCTTCCGCCAGACGGGAACGCCGACTTTCGTCGTCGACTTGTAACCGAGCGTAAGCGCGAACTCTTGAAATGTAATTGCGTGTATTTGGTGTATCTCACAGGCGGTGCCTTGCAACAGCGTAGAGACGCCTGTTTCCAAATCAAGGCGCCGATTTGCTGGGTTGGCCGCGGCTTTCGCACCCTCAAAATCATAATAGATCTATCAGAGCCAGATGCCGCCTCGCTTGACCAATAATTGAGCCCGTTGGTCCATGACCTTGGTGCGGTCGACGAGCCGTAGTTGCCATCAAGGACCCTCGTCACTCAGAAACAAAGGCATTTCAGCGTCGAAGCTAATAGTGACGGGGTTTCGGACGAGCCATTAGCATGACAGTACATACGACGGATTAGCGTCGTTGCTGCGGGAAGGAAGGAGCCGAGAGAGGCCTGATCGATGCCAAGCTGGCGGCCGTCTGATAAAGCAAAGGATTTCGAGAGGAGATCGTGGCGCGGCGAAAGGGTCGCCAGAGTCGATTATCATTGCTATAAATGGGGCGAGGTTGCAATTTTTCCGCACATCCTTCCCAAAAAGCGGGCAAGGCCAATCTGACCGAAATTCGTGAGCTGGCTAACTTATCTGGAAAGGTGCGGCTCAGCCGAATTGGAGAAGCGACCGACGAGAAGCTTGAGGAGCTGAGCATCAAAAATGGATCGGAGAGAATTAAAGACATGACAACCCAATACGAAGCGCTACCGGAGCGACGCGCTCCGATCGCTTCACGAGGCTGCAGAGGACCTTTACGACGTTGGCGTGATCGAAAAAGCCGCCATGCGGCGCTTCGATCTCAGTTCTTGACGCCGGTGGAGGCGCTTGCACCCGAAGCGATCAAACGTGTCCGCGAGAACTCGCACATGGGCCAGGCGACCTTCGCTTTGGCGCTCGATGTGAGCACATTGTTGTTAGTAAGTGGGACGCGCGGTGGGAGTGCGGCCGAGCGGTCCGTCCCTTAAGCTTCTCGCCCTTGCCGACAAAAAAGGCATTGAGGCGATTCTCTAAAGCTTCCGCAGCTCGACTTCCTCAATCGCGTGGCCGGAGCCCTTGGTCAGGATCAGGCTCGCCCGCGCCCGCGTCGGCAGCAGGTTTTCGCGCAGATTGGCGAGATTGATGCGGGTCCAGATGTCGCGCGCGACGGCTTCGGCGTCGGCCGCGCTGAGATCGGCGTATTTGCTGAAATAGGATTGCGGATCGCGAAACGAGGTCTCCCGCAGCCGCATGAAACGGCCGATGAACCAGCGTTCGAGATCTTCCTCGGCGGCGTGCAGATAGATTGAGAAATCGAAGAAATCCGAGACGAAAGGCAGGCCCCGGCCGTCTTTCGGCGGGCGATTGGGCAAAAGCACGTTGAGGCCCTCGACGATGAGAATGTCGGGGCGATCGACGACGATGCTCTCGCCGGGCAGCACGTCATAGGTGAGATGCGAATAGACCGGCGCGCGGACATGGCGCTGGCCGGCCTTGACGTCGGACAGGAAGCGCAGCAACGCGGTGCCGTCGTAGCTCTCGGGAAAGCCCTTCTTGGCCATGAGGCCCTCGCTTTCGAGCACGGCGTTCGGCAGCAGGAAGCCGTCCGTGGTGACAAGCTCGACCTTGGGTGTATTTGGCCAGCGCGAGAGCAGCGCCTGCATGACGCGCGAGAGCGTCGATTTGCCGGCCGACACAGAGCCGGCGACGCCGATGATATAGGGCGTCTTGCCGCCCTCGGCGCCGAGAAAGCGCTGGGTCGCCTTATAGAGACCCTGCGTCGCCGCGACATAGAGGGCGAGCAGGCGCGACAGCGGCAGGTAGATCGCCACGACCTCTTCGAGCGAGATCGGATCGTTCAGCGATTTCAGCCGCGACAGATCCTCCATCGTCAAAGTGAGCGGGGTGTCGGCGCGCAACGCCGCCCATTCGGCGCGGCTGAAGCGATGATAGGGCGAGAGGGCGTCGGCGGCTCGGGCGATGCGCTCATCCATCCGCGAATCCTCCGAGGCTCCGGCGCGGAATGCGCGCTCCGGGACGCCATGGCGCCGCAACGTCTCGATGTCCAGCGCGGCCATCAGCCGAGCGCGCCCTGGCGGGAGGCTTTTTCCTGATGGCCGGACTGGCGCGTGCGGCGCTCCAGTTCGCGCAGCACATCGCTCAAAGGGACGCCGCGCAGATGCAGCGCGACGAGCAGATGATAGAGGACGTCGGCGCTTTCGCTGACGATCGCGTCTGGATCGCCTTCAACCGTGGCGATGACGAACTCGACCGCCTCCTCGCCGAATTTTTTGGCGCAGCGGGCGGGGCCCCCGTCAAGCAGCGATTTGGTGTAGGAGGCCGCGGCCGTCGAATTTCCGCGCGCGGAAATGATGGCGGCGAGATCGTCGAGGCTGAACTGGCTTCATCCGGTTTTCCAGCATCCGCGGTAATTTTATCCTATTCCATCCAGCCGCATCCGCAATCCGGATTTCGCCATATAGTTTTTCGCCTCGGCGATGGTGAATTCGCCGAAGTGAAAGATCGACGCGGCGAGGACGGCGGTCGCGCCGCCATCCCGGACGCCTTCGACGAGATGCTTCAATTCGCCGACGCCGCCGGACGCGATCACCGGCACGCTGACGGCGCTGGTCACGGCGCGGGTCAGGGCGATGTCGAAGCCCGTCCGCGCGCCGTCGCGGTCCATCGAGGTGAGCAGGATCTCGCCGGCCCCGAGGGCGACGACTTCCTTTGCGTATTCGACGACGTCGAGGCCGGTGGGCGTGCGGCCGCCATGGGTGAAGATCTCCCATTTGCCGGGCGCGGTCTGCTTGGCGTCGATCGCCACGACGATGCACTGGCTGCCGAATTTTTCCGCCGCCTGCCGCACGAAATCGCGGTTTTGCACGGCGGCGGTCATGATCGAGGCCTTGTCGGCCCCGGCGAGCAGCAGCGCGCGGATGTCTTCGAGTGTGCGCACGCCGCCGCCGACGGTGAGCGGCATGAAACAGGCCTCGGCCGTACGGCGGACGACGTCGAGCAGGATCGGGCGGTCGTCGGAACTTGCCGTGATGTCGAGGAAGCAGAGTTCGTCGGCGCCGGCTGCGTCATAGGCGATGGCGCATTCGACCGGATCGCCGGCGTCGCGCAGATCGACGAAATTGACGCCTTTGACGACGCGCCCGTCCTTGACGTCGAGGCAGGGGATGATGCGGGATTTAAGCATTCAGGATGCGGCGACCAACTTGCTAGGATCGCGGATCATGTCCCAAAAAGAAGGAACCATGTTTCCGGCGCGGCTCGTATCGGTGACATCAGCCAAGAAGAAATAGGCGTCCCCTAACTGGGTCTTGCGCAAACGTTCCGTCAACGCCTGCACATTTTGCTTAGACTGCACAAAGGCCACATTGTAATCGAAACGAAAAAGTACGTCGCCAAATTCGATCGCGCTCTCAAGTTCTTTGGGCAGGTCGATTTTGGTCTGATCGTTTTCCCGAAATACGAGCAGATATGTTCGGCGCTTCATTGATCGTCCTCCAGCGACTTCGGCTCAATGCTCAAAAGCGGCGGCTTGTTTTCTATGATTTCCGGCGCTCCGCCTTTTGTCTGAATGCTTTGCTGAGCATGGTGGCGAAGCACGAACTCTTCTGACTGTAACCGATTTGGATCGCGGAACAGAAACAGAAAATAGGCAATTATCGCGGCGAGGATTGGCGCGGCGGCGACAATGGCGAAGCCATATTTGAGTATAGGGTCGTCGCGAAAAAGATAGGCGACGCCGGACGCGATCGGCAGGCAGATCAGGGACAGCCATAAAAGCGACGCCAGCGCGTTGCGAACCTTTACAATTCCGGCGCGCGAGATGGCTATCTTGATAATTTCCTCGGTTTTCACGCTGGCGCCTTCGCCTTGCGGATCAGCGCCAGCGCCTCGGCCGGATCGAGCCGACCGTCATAGAGCGCGCGGCCGGTGATGGCGCCGTTGAGCCTCGCGCAGTCCGGTCGCAGCAGCCGCTCGACGTCTTCGAGCGAGGCGAGGCCGCCCGAGGCGATGACGGGGATTTCGAG
Organism: uncultured Alphaproteobacteria bacterium; assembly: GCA_963767805.1. Taxonomy (GTDB): domain Bacteria; phylum Pseudomonadota; class Alphaproteobacteria; order Rhizobiales; family Beijerinckiaceae; genus Methylocapsa. The sequence goes on from CAVYFP010000023.1 coordinate 207,113, forward strand.
CGCGCCGGCGAGGGCGAGCGTCGCCTCGATATTGAGGCCCTGCAAAATCCCGTCGCGGGCGATGTCGGTATAGATGATGGCGGCGACGCCGGCGTCCTCGAAGCGCAGGCCAAGTTCGAGCGCCTTGATTTCCGAACTCTTGGCCCAGCCCTCGACGGCGACGCGCCCGTCCCGCGCGTCGATGCCGACCGCGACGCGGCCGGGATGGCGGCGCGCCGCCTCGCGCACCAGCGCCGGATCGCGCACCGCGGCGGTGCCGATGATGATCCGCGCGACGTCCTTTTCGAGCCAGCGCTCGACGGTTTCGAGGTCGCGGATGCCGCCGCCGAGCTGGACCGGGATTTTGACGGCGCGGAGAATGTCCTCGACCGCGCCTGCGTTCATCGGCTTGCCGGCGAAGGCGCCGTCGAGATCGACGACATGCAGCCATTCGAAGCCCTGCCGCGCGAAGGCTTCAGCCTGCGCGGGGGGCTCGGCGGAGAAGACCGTCGCCTTCTCCATGTCGCCCTGTTCGAGGCGAACGCAATGGCCCTCCTTGAGGTCGATCGCGGGATAAAGGATCATGGACGCCACCTTAAGAAATTGGCGATCAGCGCCAGCCCGAGCGTCTGGCTCTTTTCGGGGTGGAACTGCGCGCCGATGATATTGTCGCGCCCGATCAGCGCGGCGAAGGCGCCGCCGTAATCCGCGCTGGCGATGACGGCGCCGGGATCCCGCGGCCTGAACACATAGGAATGCACGAAATAGGCGTGCAGGCCCTTCGGGCCGGTCGGAATGTCTTTCAGCACGGGATGATCGCGGACGGGATCGAGCGTGTTCCAGCCCATGTGCGGGATGCGCAGAGCGGGATCGTCCGGCTGGATCGCGTCGACCTCGCCGGCGATCCAGCCGAGGCCGGGCGTTTCGCCATGCTCCAGCCCGCGCGTCGCCAGAAGCTGCATGCCGACGCAAATGCCAAGGAACGGGCGGCCCTTGCCGAGCACGGCTTCGCGCATGGCCTCGACCATGCCGGGCACGGCTTCGAGGCCCTGTTTGCAATCGGCGAAGGCGCCGACGCCCGGCAGCACGATATGATCCGCCGCCGCCACGATCTTGGGGTCCGGCGTCACGGCGATTGCGCAGGCGAGCCCCGCCTCGCGCGCGGCGCGCTCGAAGGCCTTGTGGGCCGAGTGCAGATTGCCCGACCCGTAATCGACGATGGCGACGTTCATTTCAGCGGCTCGCATTCAAGGTTTCCGCTCAGGCCCCGGGCGCCGGCAGGCTGCCGATCACGGCCGTGAGGCCAGCCGGCGGCGGCGGCGGGCGATTCAGCGCGGCGCGGGCGGGCGCCGCGGCCTCCGCGCCGAGCCGGCGGAAAAAGGTCATTTCCGCTTCTTCGAGATGCGGGGCGGCGATGATTTCGGCGAGATCATAGCCCTGCCGCCAGAGCTGCTTCTCGATCAGCCTTTCGGCCTCGACGCCGATGAAAATCTGCATGAGGCCTATCAGCAGCAGGCTGGCGCCGGAGGACAGGAGCCCGGCGCCGGCGAGACCCGAAAGGATGAAGAACGCGGCGAACCACAGCGCGGCGGAAAGCCAGAGCCGGCGCCCGAGGAGCCAGAACGGGCCGAAGACAAAGGCCGGCCAGCAAAAGCCCTCGCGCACGAAGGCGGCGTCACTGGCGTTGGGCTTTTGTCCGGGCGCGCCCGGCAGATGGACCGAATAGACGGCCATGGGTGCTCCTGTCGAAGGCGGCCCGGCGAGGGCTAGCCGAGCGATCCCTTGGTGGAGGGAATGGCGCCGTTCTGGCGCGGATCGAGCGCAATCGCAAGGCGCAGCGCGCGGGCGAGGCCCTTGAAGCAGCTTTCCGAGATATGGTGCGCGTTGACGCCATATAAAGTCTCGACATGCAGCGTGATCCCGGCGTTCATGGCGAAGGCCTGGAAGAATTCGCGCACCAGCTCGGTATCGAATTCGCCGATTTTCTGGCGCGGAAACTCGGTCCGGAACACGAGAAACGGCCGCCCCGAGACATCGATGGCGACGCGGGTCAGCGTCTCGTCCATCGGCAAAAGCGCGTCGGCGTAGCGGGCGATGCCGGCGCGATCGCCGAGCGCCTGACGCACCGCCTGCCCGAGCGCGATGCCGACGTCTTCAACCGTGTGATGCTGGTCGATGTGGAGATCGCCCTTGGCGGAAATGGCGATGTCGATCAGGGAATGGCGGGCGAGCTGCTCCAGCATATGGTCGTAAAAGCCGATGCCGGTCGAGATTTTGGCCGCGCCGGTCCCGTCGAGATCGACGGCGACGTCGATCTCCGTCTCTTTGGTCTTGCGGGATATGGTGGCGGCGCGCATTGGAGACTCTGTGTAAACTTGCCGCTGCTCTAGCAAGTCGGGGGGCGATTGGCTAGCGGAACCGTTTTCTGCCTCCAATGGGGATGCCATTATGAAGCGCGCCGTTGCCTGGCTCGCGCCCTTGTTTGCGCTGATGCTGGCGCCGGTGGATTGCCGCGCGCAGGCCGATAGATGCCGACCTGCTGAAAAAATTCGTCGCCTCCGATTTCCATAAGGGGCTGATCGACAAGGCTCTCGCCAGCATCCCCGGGGCGATGTTCCAGCGCTGCCCGGCGCTGAAGTCCGATGGCATGGATGTGTCGGTTCTGCAGCCGATCTCTTATGGCGGAAACGGGCGCCCCAACGCCGGCGCCTGGAAAGAGGCGATCCCCGTCACGGGGTGCGGCGCCGATGCCGTGCTAAACATCTATTTTCAGGCGGCGAAGGGCGGAAAAGTCAAAACAGTCGTCGGCTTTCCGGGAACAACCCACGCCGATCTCGTCTTGCAGGGGGACGCGCAGACCTACGCCATCCTCGGCGCGGGCCTTGTCGACACGGATTGCAAGAATTTCATCGTAAAGGACACGCGGTTTGAAGCTTTTGGCCTCGGGGATCCGCCAAAGCCTGATCCCGGCCCTGACGACGCCATGCGTCCGTGGTGGGAGACATGGACGGTGGCGGGCTGCGACCGCACATTTGAAGTGCAGCTCGATTTCGTGCCAGACGAGACGGGCACGCAGATCATTCAGCCCGACGGCGGCCGCAAGGAGCGCAAGTAGCTGCTCAAGTCGCTGCTTGGGCCTCGACGAGCCCGATTGATTGCGCTTTGGCCGATCAGTGGGGGTGGCGTCCGAGGAAATGTTCCTTGATCCGCTGCGTCAGTCCCGCGCGGTGGCGCCCGTACTGCAAAACCTTCGCTTTCTCGAGCGTGACGAGACCGCTTTCCATCATTTCGTCGAGGAAAGGAAGGAAGGCGTCGATCTTGTCTTCGGCGTCGACGATTTCGATGACGACGGGCGCATCCTCGCGCAGCAGCGACAGATGCGGCTGGTGCAGCCTGGCCGATTGACCAAAGCCGAGGGAGCCGCGCAGGACGGTCGCGCCGGCGAGCTTCATGTCGCGCGCCTTGGCCACGATGGCGTCGTAGAGCGGCTCGACGCCATAGCGATCCGAGACGCTGGTGAAGATGCGCAGCAGGACGGCGTCGTGCGGCAGATCCATGGGCGTGTCCTCCCTGACGCTTGTACCCCGCTTTAACGCGGCGTCGGCGGTCTAGCCGATGCGAAGTAACGCGCCTGAACGATTTCGAGCGTGACGAGGCCGGTCTCGACCATTTCATCCACCGCCGGAAGGAAGGCGTCGATTTTTGCCCTGGCGTCGATGATCTCGACGACCATTGGCGAGCGCGGCGCGGCGTCCACATTGATTTCCGAGTGAATGCGGCGCGCGTGGCCAAAGCCCTTCGGGCCAGGCAAAACGGTTGCGCCGGCCATCTTAAGCTCCAGCGCTTTCAGGACGATCGCCTCGGCGAGGGGGCGGCCGTGAAAGCGATCGCTCTCGCCAACGAACACCCTGAGCAGGACGGCTTCGACGGGCGAGCGCATGCCGGTTCTCGCTGCCAGCTATTCGAACCCGGGGACTTAACTCCCACGCGGGATTCCCCGGCAAGCGAGAATAGGCCCGTTTTCAGGCTTCATCAATCGATCTTGCGATCGATCGGGACCGCCTCGACCTGAAGCCTTGCGCAATGCGTTCAATTGAGCCGAAGGTCGCCGGCCGGACGTTGATCGCTATTTGAAGCCGATCACGACGCCGTCGGCGCCGAGCGAGAGCTGCAGCCCCTCGCGCTGGGTCTTGAGGCGCATGGAGACGCCCTTGGCGTTGCTGAGCCACAGCGTGCCGCCGCTCTGGTCGCCGATCGCCCAGCCGGCGCGGACCTGGCCGTAGACGCCGGCGAAATCGGCGAGATTCTTCAACCCGTAGACGGCTCCGGTGGCGGTGAGGCGCGAGGCGCCGATGCCGCCGACGCCAAGGCCGCCAACGTTGATCGGATAGGATTTGCCGCGAAATTTCAGCGTTCCGCCGCCAATCGCGCCGGAGCCGATGAAAGCCACCTGAATCTGCTCGATGGTCACCGACGCGGCGGGCGCGCCCTGCGGCTTGTCCTGCGCGAGGGCGGGCGTGACCAGAAGGGCGCAGGCGGCGAGGCTCGCGAAGGCTGATTTCAGGGTCATGGGATGCTCGCAGGAGGCGGGGCGGGATGATTCGCGGCCGAGCTTAATTGGCGGTCCGGCGGCTGTCTATCCGAGCGAAGGACCGATCCGCGCGCGTCATCGACCGTCGGGGAAATCGACCACTTCATTGTTCAGGGGAAGCTCATCCTTGTGCGGACCCGCGAACCAGCCGGCGTCGATCGCAGCCGGCCCGCCCTTGGCGAAAAGGGCGTCGTCCGGCTCGACCCTTCCCGCGCCGCGAAACGCCTTGAACTCATAAGGGAGCCCGCTCGAGGCCAGCGCCGAGGGACCGTCCATGACATGGAAGTGCAGATGCGGCGCATCGCTGTTGCCGCTGCTGCCGAGATGGCCGATCACATCGCCGGTCTTGACATGATCGCCGGGATGGACGGCGACGGAGCCGCGTCTTCAGATGCGCGTAGAGGGCGAAATTGCCGCCGCCGAGATCGAGCACGATATGATTGCCGGCGGCGGTGTCGAGGGTGATGACGTGCGGGATGCCGGGGGTGGCTTCGGGTGCGCCGTCCGACGCCTCGACGACGGTTGCATCGGCGACGGCGTAAACCGGAACGCCGAATCCGGGATAGCTCGCGACCTCCGCGAGGGGGCCGTTAAACAGGCGGTCGGCCGGGTCGAGCTGGATGAAATCGATGGCGAAGCGCTCGGCGATCAAGGCCTTGCCGTTGAAGGCCATCAACGCGCCGCGGTGGGAGGAGATGTCGGCGCAGCAGCCATTGAACGCCACCCAGCGCGGACCCCGCAGCGGCGGTGCGATGACCACGGCCTTCTTTTCGTCTATGGCAACGTCCGCGCCCTCGAAGGCGATGCTGTCCGGCAGGTTGTATTTGGGATCGAGCGGCGCGGTCTTGTGCTCGTCGCCCGGCGCCTGCATGAAGCGTGTCACCGAGATTTTGTGCCGCAGCACCTTCGGAATCGGCGCGCCCGCCGGCAGCGCGACATCGAGGAAGGCGTAGGCGGAGTGCGACGGGGCGAGGGTCACGCCCGGCTCGCCGCCATTGATGCGGAAAATCGAGCCCAGAGCATCGCCCTTCCATTCGGCCAGCGTCGCGCCCGACGCGGGGTCGACGGCGGCGATGGCGTCTATGCGCGCGACAAGTTTTGTCTCATTGACGAGCGAAAGCTCGTAGGCGAGATGCGTTCGGCCATCCGCGCCCGCGAAGGGACGCGGCGAGACAAGGGGCTCGACGACGAGGGTGGTGAACTGGATCTCGGATTCCAGCGGGGCGCCAAGGACCGGAAGCGCGGCCGGCGTCAGCGCCAAAAGAGCGCAGCACAGAAGCCTGCGGTGAAAAGCGGACAAGAGATGATCCTTGATGCGGAGAGGGCCTGGATTCGAATCGCGGCGCCGCCATGGGAAGGCTGGCGACGCTGGAGCGATGTCCGACTAAACGAAATCGCGCTGCGACTCCAGCCCGAAGAACTGTTCGCGCCCGAAGGATCGATCCCGATTTCGCGCCGGCGCGAATAGGCTGCGGGCGGACGCGCGCCGGTTCAGCGCAGCAGCGACTTCACCTTGCGCACCCCGTCGACGAGGGCGGGCGGCAGGAAATATTTGATTGCATTGCCCAGTTTTTCACGCTCGACCGGTTGCGCGGTTTTGGGAAACTGCGTCGTCAGGAAGCCCGAGCCGTCGCCGTCGGGGCGCCCGTTCGAGTAGAAATAGGCGGCGGCGGAGCGGCGCGGACGGCCATTTGGTTCGGAAATAGGCCTTGGGTGGCCATGCAGGCTTTTCGGCGAGTGATAGTAGAGAATCGAGCGGCCGAATTCGGGCACGACCTCGCCGGCGAACTTGTCCTCGTCCATGTCCCAAAGCTCCAGCGCGCCGCCGTATTCTGAGCGCCAGTTCTTGTTGAGATAGGTGATGAACACCAGCCGGTTGTCGAGATGGGTCACCGAGTGCTGGTTGAAATCGATGTGCATGGCGAATTTGCCGCCGGTCGGGATGTCGTGCAGGCCGCCGGCGTAGAGTTCGGGATCGGTGATGAGGCCCTCGATGCCCGAGATGCGCTCCAGAAAATCGACGAAGCGGCCGGAATGGATGGAGCCGTAATAGAGATTGCTGGCGTCGCCGAGCCATGTCTTTGGCGCGGATCCGCGCTTGAACTCCCTGGCTGAGTCGTAACGCCGCCAGTCGCCCCAGTTGAGGCGGTCGAAATCGGCGTAGACAAGGTCAAGAAGCGCGGGCGCGAACAGGCCGTCCATGACGACGTGGGGGACGGGCTTGGCGGCGCGGAAGGACTCGCGCAGCGCCGCGACGCGGTCGGGGGCGAGAAATTCCGGATTGATGATTTCGTCGAGGGCGAGGGTCACGCCCTCGATCGAGACATGATTGCGGGCGGCGCCGGAGCCGATGCGAGCAGGAGCCGCTGAGGTTTGCGCTTCGGACATAGGCGAATAGTCCTCAAAGATCAGAGACGACGAGTTCGGCCGCACACGTGGATTTTGAATAATCGCACGAAATGCCTATAAGAGGCGCGCTGCGTTCGTCAAGTATTGGCCCCCTGTTACTATTTAGCGCAGGTAAAAAATGCGAATGATTCCAGACGCATTCATGGGAACGAAAAACATCGCGCGCATTTGATGCGGATCAATGCAGTTTTTGTCAGGCGTTGTCTGGCGCGCGGCGCGCCTCCATTGATGGCGAGACGCCTGGGTTCGTCCGGATCTGCCGGCGCGCTAGGGCGTGCGCCGCGCGGGCCTCCCTTGCATCGGCTCCGGCGAACCCATAGATGGATGGACATCGAGCGGCCGGGCGCGCGCGCCTTCACGGAAATCGCAATTCATGGAAAATTCCCCGTCCGGCCCGCAATCCTGGCATGCGACGACCATCATTCTGGTCAAGAAAGACGGCCGCACGGTGATCGGCGGCGACGGTCAGGTGTCGATCGGTCAAACCATCGTCAAGGGTAACGCGAAAAAAGTGCGCCGGCTCGCCAAGGGCGAGGTCATTGGCGGCTTCGCCGGCGCCACCGCCGACGCCTTCACGCTGTTCGAGCGGCTTGAGGCCAAGCTCGACCAATATCCCGGCCAGTTACTCCGCGCCTGCGTCGAACTCGCGAAAGACTGGCGCACCGACCGCTATCTGCGCCGCCTCGAGGCGATGATGCTCGTCGCCGACAAGCAGGTCGCGCTGGTCCTCACCGGCACGGGCGACGTTCTGGAGCCGGAGGCGACGGAGCGCGGCTCGGTGATGGGCATCGGCTCGGGCGGCAATTATGCGCTCGCCGCCGCCCGCGCATTGCTGCCGACCGATCTCGACGCCGAGGCGATTGCGCGCCGCTCGCTGGAGATCGCGTCCGAGATTTGCGTCTACACCAATCGCAACGTCGTCGTGGAAAGCATTCCTTGACGATCTCGGAGCAGACCCTCGATCGCGCCGTCGCTGAGGGCATTCTCTCGGTCGAGCAGGCGACCCACCTGCGCGCGCTCGAAGCCTCTCAATTCTCCGACGCCGTCAACGAGGATCGGCAGGACGACGAGAAGCTGCGCTTCATCGGCGGCTTCGGCGATATTTTCGTCACGCTCGGCATCGGGCTGTTCCTTGGCTCGATCGCCTGGTTCGTGCAGACGAGTTTCGGCACGGCCTCAATGTGGGCCGCCACCGCGGCGCTATCCTGGCTCCTCGCCGAGTTTTTCACCCGCAAGCGCCGCATGGCGCTGCCGAGCATCGCGCTCGTGCTTGCTTTCGTCGGCGCGGCTTTCGCGGCCGCGACTTTCGCGATCGAAACCGCATTTCCAGCGGGGCGGCCGAGCTGGTTGCCTGAGGACGCCCTCGCTTTTCTTCAGGATGCACAAGGCTGGATGATCGCGTCAGGCGCCCTCGGCGCCATGGGCCTCGCCGCCCTGCACTATTGGCGCTTCAGAGTTCCGATCACGATCGCCGCCGGCGCCGCGACGGCCTGCGCCGCCGTCATCGCCCTTTCAGTGACGCTCGCGCCCGACCTTCCGCTCCACCTGCGCAGCGCGCTGGTGATCGCCTGCGGCGTCGCCGTCTTCCTCCTGGCGATGCGCTACGACACGGCCGACCCCGAGCGTCTGACGCGCAAGACGGACATCGCGTTCTGGCTGCATCTTCTGGCGGCGCCTCTGATCGTGCAGCCGCTCATGTTCGGCTTTCTCGGCGGCGTCTCCGATCTCGATGCGCCGCGCGCCCTCGGCATACTCGCAATATTTTTCGGGCTTGGGATCGTCGCCATCATCATCGACCGGCGGGCGTTTCTCGTTTCGGCTCTGGCCTATGCCGGCTTCGCCTTCGGCGCGCTGATCCAGCGCTCGGGGATCCAGGAGCAGGCGACGCCCGCGACGCTGCTCGCGCTCGGCGTTTTCGTGCTGGCGATCAGCGCCTTCTGGCGGCCCCTGCGCCATGCGGCTCTGCGTCTTTTGCCTGAATCTCTGACCCGGCGCCTCCCCCATCCTCTCACATCGAAGACCACATGACCGGTTTTTCCAAATGACCGATTTTTCTCCCCGCGAGATCGTTTCCGAGCTCGACCGTTTCATCGTCGGTCAGCATGACGCCAAGCGCGCCGTCGCCATCGCCCTGCGCAACCGCTGGCGCCGCCTGCGGCTCGAAGGCTCCATGCGCGACGAGGTGCTGCCGAAGAACATATTGATGATCGGCCCGACCGGTTGCGGCAAGACCGAGATTTCGCGACGCCTCGCCAAGCTCGCCGGCGCGCCCTTCCTGAAGGTCGAGGCGACCAAATTCACCGAGGTCGGTTATGTCGGCCGCGACGTCGAGCAGATCGTGCGCGATCTCGTCGAGACGGCGATCGGGATGATCCGCGACGACAAACGAAAGCTCGTGCGCGCGCGGGCGGAGCTTGCGGCGGAGGACCGCCTTCTCGACGCTCTCGTCGGCGCCGGCGCCTCGCCGCAGACCCGCGACAGCTTCCGCAAGAAGCTGCGCGCCGGCGAACTCGACGATAAAGACATCGAGATCGAGCTGGCGCACAGCGGCGGTGGCGGGATGCCAATGTTCGAACTGCCCAATATGCCTGGCTCGCAGATCGGCGCCATCTCGATCGGCGATCTCTTCGGCAAGGCGATGGGCAAGAACGCCAAGCCGCGCCGCACCACGGTGAAGGAGGCGACGGCGCCGCTGATCACCGAGGAGAGCGACAAGCTGGTCGATCAGGATCAGGTCGTGCGCGAGGCGATCCATGAGGTCGAGAATAATGGCATCGTGTTCCTCGACGAGATCGACAAGATCTGCGTGCGCGAGGGGCGCGGCGGCGCCGATGTCTCGCGCGAGGGCGTGCAGCGCGATCTGCTGCCGCTGATCGAGGGCACGAGCGTTCCGACCAAGCATGGCGTCGTCAAGACCGACCATATTTTGTTCATCGCCTCGGGCGCCTTCCATGTCTCGAAGCCCTCGGACCTGTTGCCCGAATTGCAGGGGCGCCTGCCGATCAGGGTCGAGCTTTCGCCGCTGACCGAGGATGATTTCCGCCGCATCCTGACGGATACGGAAGTCAGCCTCATCAAGCAATATGAGGCGCTGCTGCGCACCGAGGGCGTCGAGCTTTCGTTTACGCCGGACGCCATCAACGCGCTGGCGCGGATCGCCGTGCAGGTCAATTCCTCGGTCGAGAATATCGGCGCGCGGCGGCTGCAGACGGTGATGGAGCGCGTGCTCGATGAAGTGAGCTTCACTGCGACCGACCGCTTCGGCGAGACCATCGTCATCGACGCGGCCTTCGTCGAGAAGAACATCGGCGATCTCGCGCGCAACGCGGATCTGAGCCGGTTTATTCTTTAAGGGCCGCCGTCATGGCGCTGTCTTCTGCGCCGCGCGGAGCTGCTCGATCTGTGCTTCCAGCGCTTCGATCCGCCTATCGCGCTCGAGCAGCGCCGCGCGAACGTCGGCGGCTTCGAGCCGCTGCGGAATATGCTGCGGGCAATTGGCGTCCCAGGCCGAAACCGTGAAAAGAATCACGCGCTCCGGACGCGCCTTGTAGCCTTTCGGCATGAGATCCGCCATCAGCAGCGGGTCGCTCTCGACGATGCGCGCCTCGCCCCAGATCTTGATGCGGCGCCTGCTCGCGTAATCGATCAGAAAAAGATGCGCCTTCGGATTGTCGGCGAGATTGCCGAGCGTGATGTATTGCCGGTTTCCGGCGAAATCGGCGAAGGCGATGGTTTTGTCGTCCAGCACGCGCAGGAAGCCCGGCGGCCCGCCGCGATGCTGGATATAGGGTTGGCCCTCGTTGTTCGCGGTGGCGAGGAAAACGCTGGTCTGCGCCGCGATGAAGGCGGCGAGATCAGGCGTGATGCGGGTTTCCCAGGCGCCATTGGCCTCGACCCGCGCATAGGCCGCGCGCGATCCCCTGGTCGTCTGCGCCGCCTTGACGGATGGCGTGAAGGCGACGTCGCTGGAATGGGCTTCCTGTTCCATGACCCCTCCTTCGACGCCATGCGCCAAATTATTGTGTTTTCGCGTTCAGGCCGCCTTGTTAAGGGCGGCTGCGGCGGGAAAGTCGATCTCGGTCTTGCCGACTTCGTTGAGGTAATTGGTCCATGTATTGAGCGCGACATGGAGGACGATCTCGACGATTTGCGCGTCGTCATATCCCGCGCGCTTCACGGCCTCGAAATCCTCAGTCTGCGACATGGCCGCGCTCGCGCGCGACCTTGACGGCGAAACGCACGGCCGCGTCCGCTTTCGCGTCATTGGAGCCGCCGCCGCGATTGGCGGCGATCTCCGCCTCGTCCAGCTTTGCGAGGTTTTTGCCGAGATAGGAATGGGCGGCGAGACAATAGCCGCAGCCATTGAATTCGGCGATGGCGAGGGCGATGCGCTCGCGCGTCTGCGCCGGCAGCACGCCCTTGGCGAGGCCGCCCGAGAGGCCGAGATAGGCTTCGAGCGCGGCGGGGCTGTTGGAAATCAGCCGGAACATATTGGGCGTGACGCCAAGCTGCTTCTTGACCGCCTCAAGGAGCGGCTGCGAGGCGGCCGGGGCGTCTTCAATCGTAGCGGGGGTTGCGATGCGTGACATGGGATTTTCCTCTTCACCAGCCAAAGCGGCCTGCCACGGAAAGATGGATTATTCTGCATGCTGTGATTAGGTGCTATGTGTGGCACCCATTCTCCTGATTTATGGAAGGCTGTATGGATCGCTTCGAGGCCATGTCGATCCTGCTGGAAGTCGTCGAGGCGGGTAGCCTTTCCGGGGCGGGGCGCCGTCTCGGGCTGCCGCTTTCGACCGTCAGCCGCAAAATTTCCGATCTTGAGACGCATCTGAATGCGCGGCTGCTGGCGCGCTCGACACGTCGTCTCGATCTGACCGACGCCGGGCGGTCTTATGTCGAGGCCTGCCGGCGCATCCTTGAGGAGGTCGAAGAGGCGGAGCGGGCCGCCGCCGGCGAATATAGCGCGCCGCGCGGCGAGTTGATCGTGACAGCGCCGATCGTCTTCGGCCGCCTGCACCTGCTCCCCGTCGTAACCGCGTTCCTGAACTCCTATCCGGAGGTCAGCGTCAGGCTCGCGCAGGCCGATCGCGTCGCGCATCTCCTCGAAGATCATATCGATCTCGCGGTCCGCATCGGCGACCTGCCGGACAGCAGCCTCATCGCGGCGCGCCTAGGCGCAATCCGCCGCGTCATTTGCGCGAGTCCCGCCTATTTCGCGGCGCGCGGCGCGCCTCAAAGCCCGGAAGAACTCGCGACGCATGACTGCATCGCTTTCGACGCCCTCTCCTCTGGCGACGCGTGGGATTTCGGGATCGGTCAAGCGGCGAAATCGGTTCGGATTCAGTGCCGGCTGGTCGTCAACACCGCCGAAGCGGCAATTGACGCCGCCATCGCCGGCTTCGGCGTCACGCGCGTGCTGTCCTACCAGGTCGCGGAGGCGGTGCGGACCGGCGCGCTTCGCCTCGCGATCGAGTCCTTCGAGCCGGCGGCCTGGCCTGTCAGCCTCGTCCGTCCAGAGCGCGGACGCCTGCCGCTGAAGCTGCGCGCTTTCCTCGACTTCGTGGCTCCGCGCCTGAAGGCGCGGCTTGCTATGGATTGAACCGCCCCGCCTTCACGCTGGCTTTCGCGCCGCGCCGCGCGCTCTCTCGCGGTGCGCGGCGGCCTTGGCGCGATTGCCGCAGACGGCCATGCTGCACCAGCGCCGCGCATGCGATTTGGTGCGGTCGAGAAACATCAGGATGCAGGCATGCCCCTCGCAGCCGCGCACCAGCGTCAGATCCTCGTTGCAGATGAGATCCGCTATGGCGGCGGCGACGGGTTGCAACAACTGCTCGGGGCCGCTCCAGCGCGAGACGCGCTCGACGGCTTAAATGGCTGTGGCCGTCCGCCTGCGCGTGCGGGCGAATCTTCGCATAGCTGTCCTCCTCGGCGAGAAGCGCGTTCAGCGGCGCGAGATCGGTGGGGAGCTTCGAACCTGCCCGCTCCCCCGCGTGTTTGCGCAGAAATCCGCGCAGCCAGTCGCGCAGCGCGCGCGCGCGGGCCGCAGTCGCGTCGAGGCGCTTGCGATCGCTAGCGTTGCGGAATTTTGCAGCCGCCGCGCGATCGATCGCGCCGGCCTTCTCCAGCCAGTCGACGAGATCGGCGCCGTTCGTCAGCCATTCGGTTCCATCGCCCGTGAGTGTGTTGAGAAAATCCAGCGCGAGATGGTCGCCGATGAAAAACGGGTCGGGCCGGTCTTTTGGCGGACGGGTCATGATTTTATCCAGGTTTCGCCGTGCGGCGGGCGCGTGCATGCTAACCATCGAATATGTAGTTGACAGGTTATTGCGTCATGCTAACCTCCAAGCTACGAGGTTACAGGTTAGCGCGCCAGCGCAAAGCGCGCGCCTTTCAAAGGAAGTCCGCCATGGTTCACTACCGCACCGCTTCCGTCGACGGCCATCAGCTTTTCTACCGCGAGGCGGGCGATCCCCGCCACCCGACCCTGCTGTTGCTGCACGGTTTTCCGACCTCCTCGCATATGTTCCGCGACCTCATTCCGCTACTCGCGGATCGCTTCCACATCGTCGCGCCGGACCTGCCGGGCTTCGGCTTCACGGCATCCCCAGCCGCGTTCCGTTATTCATTCGACAATCTCGCCCAGAGTCATTGAGGGCTTCACCGACGCTGTAGGCCTTACGCGTTATGCGATCTATGTCTTCGACTACGGCGCGCCGGTCGGCTTCCGCCTCGCGCTGGCGCGACCTGAGCGCGTGACCGCGATCATCTCGCAGAACGGCAACGCCTATGAGGAGGGGCTGAGCGAGGGCTGGAATCCGATCCAGGCCTATTGGCGGGAGCCGAGCGCAGCGAATCGCGAGGCGTTGCGCGCCTTTCTGACGCCTGAGACGACAAAGTGGCAATATCTCCACGGCGTCGCCGACGAGAGCCTCATCGCGCCGGAATCCTATTCGCTCGACTCCGCCTTGCTGGCGCGGCCCGGCAATGACCAGATCCAGCTCGATCTCTTCCTCGATTACGCCAGCAATGTCGCGCTCTATCCGAAGTTCCAGGCCTATTTCCGCGAACGGCGTCCGCCATTCCTCGCGGTCTGGGGCAAGAACGATCCCCTCTTCCTGCCGGCCGGCGCGGAGGCGTTCCGGCGCGACAATCCGGATGCCGAAGTGCGCTTTTTCGATGCCGGCCATTTCGCTCTCGAAACCCATGCGCGAGAGATCGCCAGCGCAATCAGAAGCTTCCTCGACAAGGTGGCCGCGCAAGCCGCGGCGGCGTAAGCCGAAGCGCCCGCCGCGCGCGTTAGCGCCGTTCGTCTCGGCGGTCGACGGGCGCCCGCCGCTTGCCTTGCGCCGCAATCCTTGCGATAGCCGTTCGCCGCCGGCAATGTCGATCGCAAGGAGCCTCGTTAGAACATGGCGCAATTCGTCGAGCGGGTTTTCTCGGGCGTACAGCCGACGGGAAACCTGCACCTTGGGAATTATCTCGGCGCGATCGTCAAATTCGTCGAGCTGCAGCGCACGCATGACTGCATCTATTGCGTCGTCGATCTGCACGCGATCACCGTGCCGCAGAACCCGCTTGAACTGAAGGCGAGCATCCGCGAGGTGACGGCGGCCTTCATCGCGTCGGGCGTCGATCCGAAGCAGCACATCATTTTCAACCAGAGCCAAGTCGCCGAGCACGCCGAACTCGCCTGGGTGTTCAATTGCGTCGCCCGCATGGGCTGGCTGAACCGCATGACGCAGTTCAAGGAAAAGGCCGGCAAGGACCGCGAGAACGCCTCCGTCGGGCTCTATGCCTATCCCTGCCTGATGGCGGCCGACATCCTGCTCTATCGCGCGACGCATGTGCCGGTCGGCGAGGACCAGAAGCAGCATCTCGAACTGACGCGGGACGTCGCGCAGAAGTTCAATCTGGACTTTGCCGAATCGATCGCGGCGCTGGGCCATGGCGACGCCTTTTTCCCGCTGCCGGAGCCGCTGATTCAGGGACCCGCGACCCGCGTCATGAGTCTGCGCGACGGCGCGAAGAAAATGTCGAAATCGGACCCATCCGATTATTCGCGCATCAATCTTTCGGACGACGCCGACACGATCGCGCAAAAGGTGCGCAAGGCGAAGACCGATCCCGAGCCTCTGCCCTCCGAGATCGAAGGGCTGGCCAACCGGCCCGAGGCGGAGAATCTCGTCGGCATCTATGCGGCGCTGAATGGCGAGACGCGGGCGGAGGTGTTGAGCGCGTTTGGGGGCGGTAATTTTTCGGCCTTCAAGGCGGCGCTCGTCGAACTCGCCGTTGCGAAAATCGGCCCGATCGGGGCCGAGATGAAGCGGTTGAAAGACGACGTCGCCTATATTGATGGCGTGCTCGCCGACGGGAGCCTGCGCGCCAAGGCGATCGCGCGCGACAATATGGCGGCGGTGAAGGATATTCTGGGATTCGTCAGATAGAAGGCGACGAGCCCGGTTGCGATGCTGAAGTTGTCTTGAGCGTCGCTACCAGGGATCATCGCGCACCGAGAAGCCATATCCGATGCATGCGGCAAGCAGCGTCCATGGCGCCGCCGAGAATCGCAGCGCTGCGAGCGCCTGGCCATCGCGGGCCGAGAAGCCGAACGGCGCCAGCACGCCGATCAGAAGTCCCGCCGCGAGCGCGGCAAACCACACCTGGCCGTGGCGGAAATTCCTGAAGCGCAACGCCAGGGCGGCGAAGACGCAGATCGGAATGAGCAGCCAGGTGATGACGAAGCCGGTTTGGACAAAGCCGTTTCTCAAGGCGTAGCGCGGAAGCGATGTCGAAATGAAATATCCGGCGGTGGAGGCCAAGAAATACGCCGCCGCGACGCAGCCAAACAGCCAACCGAGAAACCGTCCGCCCTTGTTGTAGAAGAATGCCGCAGCCGCCGTGACGGCGGCGGCGAAAATCGTGCTTCGGATCGAGGTCATCAGCCAGCGATCGATTCCCGCCGTCGCCGCCGCCACGCCGCTCGCGATGACGCCGCCGACAAGCCCCGATAGCGCGAATTTGGCGGCGAGCCAATTGTCTCGCGGCGCCGCCGCCCTGGTTGCATCGCCTGCATCGTCTTGCGACAGGGTCAGCGGCGCGGCGGGTTCGCTGGCCGCCAGCGCCTCGGCGGCGCCGGGCTCCGTCAGCGCCGTATAGATCGCGAGCGTCAGTGCAAGTTCGTAATCCTGAACCAGATCGCTGGCGCTGCGAAATACGCGCACGCGGCCATCCGGCCGGAACTGGACCAGCAGGATGTCGTCGATCTGAAGCTGCCGCAGCGTCGATGCGTAGGGCGTCTGTTCGAGCGAGCGAACGATATTGTCCCATCGCTCCTGCCGCTTGCGCCCCGTCGCCGAGCCCGGCTTGCGGCCGGGCGGCAGCAGCAACAGCACGCGGTCGAGCCGCTGAAACCGGATGATGTTCTGCATTTCCCAATGGATCCACTGGGTCGGACCGCACAGCATCGCGATGAGCCGCGATTGCCTGATCCAGTTCAGCACCGCCGCCTGCCACTGATCGTCCGAAAGATAGGCGCGCGCCGCACCCAGTTGCGGCAGTCCCTCGCCCGGCTCTCCGACCGCCAGGAATGGCCCGAAGTCGCGAAAGCGCACCGCCAACGCCTCCTCCATGCGAAGCGGCTGATTGATCGGCACGCCAGCGACGCGCACGCGTTCCTTCAGCTTGTACCTGTCGTCCTGAAACGAACGCAGAAACAGGATCGGCGGCCGCGAATCGCCCAATTGCGCCGCTTCGGCGCTCTGCTGCAACACGCGCCGCGCGCGCGTGAACATGGCGTACATCGCGCCGACGACGAGAATGACCGCCGGGCCGATCAGCGCGCCGCCCAGATGGAGCGCAAAAATCAGCGGCAGCCCGATCACGACGATGAGGACTCCAAGCACGTTGTAAATGGCGGCATGGGTTCGCTTCGACATGCCGGCGGCGCTCCGCGGCGTGGCGTTCGCCTCAACAGCCGACCGGAATCCGTCGACCATCCGGATGATTTCGCCGAACGTGCGGTCGAATGCCGGAGGCCGCTGGTCCAATTGCTCGGCCGGGATGAAGTCGGTCTTGCGGCCGGTCGTCGAGGCGCTCAATCGGCGCCGCGCCGTGATGATGAAGTTTACGATGATCGCCGCGAGCGCGACGGCGCCGAGGGCGATGGCGAGCGGGACGCTCACAAACAAGAGCATAATGATGACGAAGATCAAGCCGAAAATGATCGGAACGACCAGCAGCGGGTGGATCGAGAATTGGTTGGAAACGCTGAAAGGTGAAAGGTTTATCTCGACGATTGAAGAAGTGTCTTCCGCCATGACGATGCTTCCGTCGTTAAAATGCCGCCGACTTGAAAATCAGACTTGTCTATAAATGGACCTGTCCATTCGTAATCGACCGCTGGCGATGAGGCAAACCGGGCGCCCAAGAGCAGCGGCCCCGGCCGGCGCGCCTCACGCCCTCGCGCAATAGAGCCCGTAGAGCACTTCCAGCACGGCGCGCACGCGCGGATCGGCGATGGCGTAATAGATGCGCTTGCCCTCGCGGCGCGTCGTCACGAGCCCCTCGTTTCGCAGCACGCCCAATTGCTGGGAGAGCGTCGGCTGGCGGATATCGAGCAGCGCCTCGAGTTCGCCGACCGATTTCTCGCCGGCGGTCATCTGACACAGCAGCAAAAGGCGGTCCTCATTGGCGAGGACGCGCAGCAAGGCGGTCGCGGCGCCGGCGGCGGCCCGTATCCCCTCGATGTCGACGGGCGGGGTCATCTGATCCATGGCATCCTTTCAATATGTCATAATATATTATATTGATTTATATAATGTCTAGCCCTATATAGGCAAAGGATGGCGCTGAGGCCGTCGTCGAAGGAGGATTCGCCATGGAAGCCAATGTCGGAACAATCGACCGGATCGCGCGCATCGTGCTTGGTCTCGCCCTGATCGCGGGCGCCTTGAGTGGCGTGATCGGTCTATGGGGGTGGATCGGCGTCGTCCCGCTGGCGACGGGCGTGTTTCGCTTTTGCCCGGCCTATCGCCTGGTTGGCCTCAACACCTGTTCCAACCCGCAAAAATAATCTCTCGGAGCATTGCGATTATGACTCTCTCCGCCGCGGGATACCGCGAGCTAACCTCTGGGGTTTCAAAAAACCTCGCGACCCTGCGCGCCGACCTCCCCGAAGTGATGAAGGGCTTTGGCGATCTGGCGCGCGCGGCGACGCAGGACGGCGCGCTCGACAAGAAAACCAAGGAGCTGATCGCGCTCGCCCTTGGGGTCGCTGCGCGATGCGATGCCTGCATCGGCTTCCACGTCCAGACTCTCGTCAAGCTTGGCGTGACCAAGATCGAGCTGGAGGAAATGCTGGGCATGGCGGTCTATATGGGCGGCGGCCCGTCGCTGATGTACGCGGCCAATGCGCTGGCGGCGTTTGACGAGTTTTCGGCATCGGCGTGAATCCGGCGATGCGCCGCGCATAGATCATGACGCGATTCGACCAATGCCGAATCGCGCTCTCGCCGAT
Organism: uncultured Alphaproteobacteria bacterium; assembly: GCA_963767805.1. Classification (GTDB taxonomy): domain Bacteria; phylum Pseudomonadota; class Alphaproteobacteria; order Rhizobiales; family Beijerinckiaceae; genus Methylocapsa. The sequence goes on from CAVYFP010000023.1 coordinate 225,610, forward strand.
GGCGTCATCACGGCTTCCTGCCTGTTTTCAGTCGTCGGTCGCCATGCTGTGGCCTTCGGCCCGCATCAACAGCTCATTCAACTCGTCCGCGGGGATGATCGCCATCGTGTGGCCGTCCATCTTCCCGATCTTGACGGTGACGGTTTTGCCGCTTTTCATCGTCATCGTCATTTCTTTTTCGTATTGAAGGCCGTCGAGGCCCGCGGCGAAGGCGACAGGCGCAAACATGATGGCGCCAGCCAAAGAGAGTGGAACAAGAGTGCGGATTTTCATCATAGACCCCATGTATCTGAATGAGCCGTCAAGCGGCTGACGTCGACCCGCGGAATGTCGCTGGGAGGTCGGCGCCATACATGAGTTCGGGCGAGCGTAGGAAAAGTTACGCTCGCACCGGCGAAGCGCGCAAAATGTCCGGGTCGTTGAAACTTTGCTTTCAGCGCCGAGACGCAGGGATTTGCTCCAGCGCCTCGCACAGGCCTCAGTGCGGCGCTTTCGAAAACAGATTGAGCAGCACAACCCCGAAAACGATGAAGCCCATGCCCGCGAGTTCGCCCGCGCCGAGCGTCTGATTGTAGAAAACGAAGGCGATGACGGAGACGAGCGCGATGCCGGCGCCCGACCATACCGCATAGGCGACGCCGACTGGAATGTCGTTCAGGGTCAGCGAGAGGGAGAAGAAGGCGACCGCATAGCCCGCGGCGACGATGAGCGACGGCGCGAGGCGCGTGAAGCCCTCGGTCGATTTCAGCGCCGAAGTGGCGACGACCTCGGAGACGATGGCGATTGCGAGATAAAGCCAGGACATGGGCGGGCGCAACTCGTTCTTGAAAAGCTTGCCGGGACTTGTGAACGAGATCGTCCGGGAAAGCAAAAAACGAAACGTCGCATCCAATGTGGGAGCAAGAACCGGAGTGCTCGCGGCGTCCTTCGCGCCTACCCTCGCCGAGGTGAATAAACCATGAGTTTAGAGGAGCCGCTGCGATGCTCGTTACGCGCGAACCAGCAATTTTGTATTTCGGAACGCCGGTGGTGTTGATCAGCACCATGAACGAGGACGGCTCCGTCAATCTCGCGCCGATGTCCTCGGCGTTCTGGCTTGGATGGCGCTGCGTTCTCGGCCTCGCCGCGGGATCGAAGACCCCGCAGAATATGCGCCGCAGCGGCGCGTGCGTACTCAATCTCCCCTCGGTCGATAACGTCGCCGCTGTCGATCGACTGGCCCGGACGACCGGCTCAAACCCGCCGCCGGAGGGCAAGCTCGCGCGCGGCTATCGCCATGAGCGCGAGAAATTCGAGATCGCCGGTCTGACGCCGATCGCCTCGGAAACGATCGCTCCGCCGCGTGCGCTCGAATGTCCGGTGCAGCTCGAAGCCGTGGTCGAGAACGCGCATGGCATGGCCGAGGACGACGATGCGTTGCGCGGGCGTTTCTTAACTTTCGAACTGCGCATCCAGCGCGTGCATCTCGATGATGCGATTCTCATGAACGGGGAGCCGAACCGGATTGATCCCAACAAATGGCGTCCGCTGATCATGAGCTTCCAGAAATTCTACGGGCTACAGCCTCATGAGTTGCGGCATTCGACGCTCGGCGAGATTTCGGAGGCGCACTACCGCACTCCCGACATCGACAGGGCGCGGCGTGCTTAGGCCCAGCGCTCAACTCTGGCCCTCCAGCGCCTCCAGCTCGCCGATGAGGCCTTCGATCATGCCAAGCCCGATCTGCCAGAAGGCAGGATCGCGCGCATCGAGGCCAAAGGGCGCAAGCAGTTCGCCATAAGGCTTTGCGCCGCCCGCCGAGAGCAGCGCGAAATAGCGTTCGGCGAAGCCTTCGCGCGCGTTCTGATAGACGCCATAGAGCGAATTCACGAGGCAATCGCCGAAGGCGTAGGCGTAGACATAGAAGGGCGAATGGATGAAATGCGGGATATAGGCCCAATAGGCCCTGTAGTCCTCTGTGAGTTCGATCGAGGGGCCAAGGCTCTCGCTCTGCTCGCTCATCCAGAAATCGCAAATCTGCTCGGCGGTGAGTTCGCCGTTGCGGCGCTCGGTGTGGACGCGGCGCTCGAAGGAATAGAAGGCGATCTGCCGCACCACCGTATTCAGCATGTCCTCGACCTTCGAGGCCAGCATGGCGCGGCGTTCGGCGACCGTATCGGCGCGCGCGAGCAAAGCACGAAAAGTCAGCATCTCGCCAAACACCGAGGCCGTCTCGGCGAGCGTCAGGGGCGTCGGCGCCATCAGCGCGCCATTATGGGCGGCGAGCACCTGATGCACGCCATGGCCGAGTTCATGGGCGAGAGTCATCACGTCGCGCGGCTTGCCCTGATAGTTCAGCAGCACATAAGGATGCGCTGACGGCACGGTCGGATGCGCGAAGGCGCCGGGGCTCTTGCCGGGCCGTACCTGCGCGTCGATCCAGCGCTCGTCGAAGAAGCGCCCGGCGATGCCGGCCATTTTCGGCGAAAAATCGCCATAGGCGCCGAGCACCGCGCTGCGGGCGTCCGCCCAGCTGTAGATTTTGGTCGGCACGTCGGGCAGCGGCGCGTTGCGGTCCCAGAATTTCAGCGCCGGCTTGCCGAACCATTTGGCCTTGAGCCTGTAGTAGCGGTGCGTCAGGCGCGGATAGGCGGCGCGTACGGCGCTCGCCAGCGCATCGACGACCTCACGCTCGACGCGGTTGGAGAGATGGCGCGAATCGGCGACATCCTTGAAGCCGCGCCAGCGATCGGAAATTTCCTTGTCCTTGGCCAGCGTGTTGGTGATCAGCGTGAACTGGCGCAAATTGTCCTTGAACACCGCGCCAAGCGCCTTCGCGGCTTTTTCGCGCGTCTCTTCCTTGGGGTCCTGCAACAGGTTCAGCACGGGCTCGATGGCGAGCGGCTGCCCATCGACCTCGAAGCGCAGCGCGGTGATGGTCTCGTCGAACAGGCGGTTCCAGGCGCTGTAGGCGGTCGTCGATTTTTCGTGGAACAATTGCTCCAGCCGGTCGTCAAGCTGGTAGGGCTTGCCCTTGCGGATGTCCTCGATCCACGGCCGGTAATGCGCCAACGGCCCGGCGGCCAGCGCCTCGGCGAGCGCCCCATCGTCGAGCCGGTTCAGCTCCAGTTCGAAGAACAGCAGATCGGAGGTGGCGGCGGTGAGCTTCTCCTGCGTGTCGCCGTAGAATTTGCCGCGCGCGGGGTCGGAGGTGTCGCCGGCATAGACGAGCCCGGCGTAGGAGCCGATGCGCCCGAGCAGTTCATCGAGCGCCTCATAGCGGGCGACGGCCTCAGCCAGCGCCGCGCCGGTCTTGTCCTCGGCGAGCGTCGCGATCTTGCCGCGAAAATCTTTGGCGAAAGCCGCGCTGTCGGCCGCGGCGCGGGCGAGGTCCGCGGCGAAGGCGGGATCATCGGGGGCGGCGTAAAGGTCGGCGAGGTTCCATTCCGGCAGGACGCCCAGATCCGCGGCCGCCTGAGCCTCGCGCGCTTCGGCGGGGGCGTGAAAAATGTCGGGGCGTCGGCGAGATCGCATCGGGAGCATGAAGAGAGCCTGATCGTTCGAGGAATGGCGCGAAAAGCCGCTTAGCTTTTCATATCGGGACGCGCTGGCCAAGATCAACCTGTGCGCAAGCGCGCCGATGCGCCGGCCAGTCCGCCCGCGCCCCGTAATATGGCTGACATATGAGAGACGTTAAGAGATTGCAGGAGCGAACATCCGCCTTCGGACGCCCCGAGGCGCCAATCGAGCCCTCGGAACTCCGAGCCCCCCAACTCAAAGAGGATCTCATGAAATTACCAAACATGAAAGCGGCGGTCTATCGCCAGACGAGCCGGCGGCGCGCGCGCGCATGGCGCCGCACGCCGGGCGTGGCATTGGCTTTCGTTCTTTTCGCCGGCGCCGCCGCTGCGCAAACGGTCAGTTTCGAAGGCGCCGCTTTCGTCAACAAGGGGCTTGTCGGCGTCGCCCGCGTTCCGTCCAACGCGGTCGACAAATTCGGCGACACGCTCGGCGGATTTGGTTCAGGCATGGCGCTGGATCTCGACAGCTGGCGGAGCAATCGCGATGGCAGCTTTAGCGGCGCGCTTTACGCGCTGCCGGATCGCGGCTGGAATACGCAAGGGACGGTCGATTTCCGCGGCCGGCTGCATCGCTTTGAGTTCAACTTGCAGCCGTTCTACGGCGCGGCCACGGCCAACCAGAACCAGTTGCTGCTGAATTACCGCACGTCGATCCTCTTTAACGGCGGCGAGACCACGGGCCTCGACCCGGCGACGACCAAACCTGCGACGCCGCGTCTTCCCGAGCTGCCGCTCGCATCGAACGGCCATATCCCGGTCGACGACGAGGCGGTCGTCCACCCCGGCGACGGCACCCTCTGGATCAGCGAAGAATATGGCCCCTACGTCTACCATTATGCGATGGACGGCAAATTGCTCGACGCCATTCGCCCGCCTGAAGCGTTCATCCCCAAGCGAAAAGACGCTTCTGGCGCGTTGATCGACAATTTCTCGGCCAACAGCCCGCCAATCGGCGTCACCTATAACCCCGATCCTGGCAATCCGGTCTCCGGCCGGCAGAATAATCAGGGATTTGAGGGTCTCGCCATGAGTCCCGACCGGAAGACGCTGTTCGTTCTCCTGCAAAGCGCGCTCATTCAGGATCTCGATCCCGCCAATATCAAGACAACGCGCCGAAACACGCGGCTGCTCGCCTATGATTTGCGCGGACGCGGGCCGAAACTGGTCGGAGAATATGTCGTTCAGCTCCCGCTCTTCCAGGATCAGACGACGACCAAGAAGAAGCTGCTGACCGCCGCGCAGAGCGAGCTTTTCGCGCTCAACGATCACCAGTTTCTGGTTCTGGCCCGCGACAGCAACGGCGGCTTTACGGCCGGTTCTCCCGGCTCGGTCTATCGCAGCGTCGATCTGATCGACATCTCCAAGGCGACCAACATCGCTGGCGGCGCCTATGATGCTGTCGGCGGGTCCGTCGCGCCGCTCGGCGTGCTGAGCAGCGGCGTCACGCCGGCCGCCTATCAGAAATTCCTCGACATCAACGACAACGCGCAGCTGAATAAATTCAATCTGCACAACGGGGCGCCGAGCAACGCCAACGACCTCTACGAAAAGTGGGAGAGCATCGCCGTCGCCCCGGTCGGCGACCGCAACGCCCCCAACGACTATTTTCTGTTTGTCGGGAGCGACAATGATTTCATCACGCAGCAGGGACATATGGTCGGCCAATCGTATCAGGATGCAACCGGCGCTAATGTCGACACGCTCGTCCTCGTCTATCGGGTGACGCTGCCGACCTATGTCGCGCCGAAAAGCCTGAAAGGCCGCGGCGGAATGCGTCCTGTCGACAGCGATTGACGCAACTGACGCGAAGAGCGTCCATGAAGGGAGCGTGGCCTGCGGGCCATGCTCCGCTTTCTTGTTAACGCCTCATTTACCCTAATCGGCCAGCATGTCCGCGTCGGGGCGCTTCGCCTCGCCGATTGATTTGCAGGCCGGCGGGTTCCGGCGCTTGTCGTTCAAGCGCCGGGCCGGGGTCGCGCGAGGCCTCATGTCCCCGAAAATCCTCATTGTCGACGATGATCCCGTGCAATGCCGCCTGCTCGAAGTGCTGGTTCACCGCTTCGGTTTCGGCGCGGAAACGGCGGCGAGCGGCGCGCTTGCGCTGGAGCGGCTCGCGGACCCGCTCGCCCCGCGCGTCGATCTCATGATCCTCGATCTTGTCATGCCCGGTCTCGACGGCATGGCCGTGCTCGGCCGGCTGCGCGGCGCGGCTTTCGCCGTTCCGGTCATCGTGCAGACGACGCAGGGCGCGCTTGAGGCGGCGGTTTGCGCGCTGCGCGCCGGCGCGGTGGATTTCGTCCTGAAGCCCGATGGCGCGGAGCGGCTGCAGGCGGCGATCAAGAACGCCCTGCGCCTCGCCGCGCTCGAGGCCGAAACCCTTCGCCTTGGGCGGCAGGCGCTTGGCGCCTTGTCATTTTCCGATATCGCCGGGCGGACGCCGGAGATGGAGCGCGCCGTCCGGCTTGGCGAGCGCGCCGCGAAATCCACGGCTCCGGTGCTGCTGGAGGGCGAGGCGGGCGTCGGCAAGGAAGCCTTTGCGCGCGCGATCCTTGGCGCTTCCGACCGGCGCGGGCGTCCCTTCGTGACGCTCGCCTGCGGCGCCCTGCCCGCCGACGCCATCGAAGCGGCGCTGTTCGGTCTGGACAGAAGCACGGATGCGGGCGAGCGCAAGCCCGGCAAATTCGCCGAGGCGCATGGCGGCGCGCTCTTTCTCGACGATGTCGGCGCCCTGCCGATGCAGCTGCAGGCGAAGCTCCTGCGCGCGCTGCAGCAGGGCGAGGTCGAACCCGCTGGGGGCGGACGCGCAGTCAGGGCCGATATTCGCCTGATCGCCGCGACGACGGACGATCTGCTCGAACGGGTCAAGGCCGGCCGCTTCCGCGAGGATCTCTATTATCGCCTCAATGTGCATCCGATCGCCATTCCGCCGCTGCGCCGCCGCCAGGGCGACATCGCTGGCCTCGCGCGGCGTTTCTGCGCCCGCTTTTCCGCGCTGGAGGGCAAGCGCCTGCGCGGGCCATCAGCCGGCGCGCTGAGCCTCCTTGGCGCCTATGACTGGCCTGGCAATGTGCGGCAATTGGAGAATGCCGTGTTTCGCGCCGTCGTCCTCGCCGAAGGCGACGAGCTGACCGTCGCCGAATTTCCGCAGATCGCGGCGGTGGTCCCGGGATTCGACGCGCGCATTCCGGCGGCGCCCGCGCGCGCACCGCTTGCGCCGGCGCGGGAACCCGAGCGGGCGCAAGTCGAAATCGCTGACCCGAATGCGCTCGCGCTACTCGACGAGGGCGGCGACATGCGCAAGCTCAATGAGCTGGAGGCGGAGGCAATCCGCTTCGCGCTCGTCCATTATCGCGGCCGCATGTCGGCGATGGCGCGAAAGCTTGGCATTGGCCGCTCAACGCTCTATCGCAAGATGAAGGAATATGGTCTTGGGTCCGACGCCGAGGCGGAGGAAAGCATCCCGGCCGACGCCGGGCGCGGCGAAGAGGCGGCGGCGTGAGCCGGGCGTTTTCCGGGCGGGGCTTCGCGTGCGGCGCCGCACCGTACAGCTTCACTCTGTTTTGTAGTGTCAGTCAGCGTCCGTCTTCCTATATGCGGGATGACGATGCCTGATCGGGAATCGCTTAAGGGGTCAGTTGAGACGATGCGCCTGCCGGTCGGTGAAGCCTTTTTGAGGAGTGCGTCCGCTTTGGCGCTGGCCCTCGCCTTCGGCGGGGCGCCCGCGCGCGCGCTTGAGGCTCAAACCGTTGCGGCGCCGCTCGCCGCTGATTTCGCTGCGTTGGCGCAAATCGACAAGCTGCCGCTGATTCCGCCGGACGGCGCGCCGGAAACCGGTTCTGCGCCAATCGGTCCCCCAGCCGACGCCGGACGCGCCGCCAGCGCCGGTCGGCGGACCCTGCAGCGCAAGCGCTGCCGCCGCTTAATGCGGCGGTGAAGGCGGCACTCGACGCGCAGGCCGAACATGACAAGGCTCATCCCGCCGGCGCCGAGCGCCGCCGCGAGAATGAAGCCGTCGCGGCCTATTACGCGGCGCGCGATTTCGCGCCCTTGTGGTGGCACGGCGGCGCGCCCGACCTCGAAGTCGCCTCGACGCTGCAGCGTCTCCAGCGCGCGGGCGAGGATGGGCTCAATCCCAAGGGAGCGTCGATCCGCTTCGCGGAGGATGGCTCTCCCGACGCGATCGCCAGCGCCGACGTCGCGCTGAGCGAGGCGGTCGTCGCCTATGGCCGCGAGGCCAGCGGCTCGCGCGTCGATCCGCAGGCCATTTCGCGCCTGATCGGCGCGCGGCCGACCTTGGCCGATCCCGCCGTCATCCTTTCGATCGTCTCATCCGCCGGGTCTGGCGCCGGCGCAGCGCTGCAGAACTTCAACCCGCCGCAGACGGGCTATCAGGCCCTGCGCGCAAAGCTCGTCGAGTTGCGCAACCGGCGCGCGCCGGCGGCGGGCGGCCCGGCCATACCCGCGGGACCGGCCCTGAAGGTCGGCATGCGCGATCCGCGCGTGCCGCTGATCCGGTCACGGCTAAGCGTCGACGAACAGATCGACGGGCCTCGGCAGGGCCTCGTCTATGACACCAAAGTCGCCAGCGCGGTCGCCGATTTCCAGAGGGCGAACGGCCTGCCGCCGTCTGGTCAGCTGACCGCCCGCACCATCGCGCTTCTGTCGGGCGGCGCCCCGCAACAGCTCGAGGCTGAGATCATCGCCAATATGGAGCGCTGGCGCTGGATGCCGCGCGACATGGGCGACAGCCGGATCGAGGTCAATATTCCCAATTACGAGGTCGTCGTCGTCGAGAACGGCGTCGTGACGCAGCGTAATCGCGTCGTCGTCGGCAAGGAGGCGACGCCGACGCCGTTGTTTTCCAACAGGATGCAATTTCTGATCGTCAATCCATCCTGGAACGTGCCGCAGTCGATCATTCGCAAGGAGTTGCTGCCCAAAGGCGGCGGCCGCCTCGGCTATCTGCATGCCCATGGATACGAGACGAGCTACCACGACGGCCAGCTGATGGTGCGCCAGCCGCCTGGCGAGCGCAACGCGCTCGGGCGCATCAAATTCATGTTCCCGAACGACTATTCAGTCTATCTGCACGATACGCCGATGCGCGCGCTCTTCGCGGAGGACAAGCGCGCCTTCAGCCATGGCTGCGTGCGCGTCGACGATCCGTTCCGCTTCGCGCAGACCGTGCTTGGACCTGGCTGGAGCGAGGAGCGCCTCATGAAGCTCATCGGCGGCAAGGAGCGCTACGTCTATCTCGCGCGGCCCTTGCCGATCCATATCGAATATTTCACCGCCGAGGTCGATGATTTAGGCCGCCTGCAGTTGCGCGAAGACATTTACGGTTATTCGCGCAAGGTGAGGGCCGCGCTGGGGCTCGAAGGCTAGGCGCGACGGTTGAGCAGCGTTCGGCGCTCTGTAGCTTCAACACGGCCGCAACAAGTCGATGATATGACAACCTGAAGTTGCCGTGCGGCGTAGAGACTCCTGCGTCAAGATTCTGGTTGACGAGCGTCGTCCGATTGCAATCATATTATGATTATTGTAGCTGCGGGCCGTTTTGGCTCGACGCCCCCGCGGGGGCTTTATTTCAAGCAACAGGCGTGGGCTTACACGCCTTATCGAAGGCGACCATCATGAGCTTCGCCGCTTCTTCGGATTACATACCCGAAAAATTGTTGCAAAAGGCTGCGTCCGATTTCGATTTGACCCCACGCGCTCGCCGCTTTGGCGTCGCGTCGGTCGCGTGCATCTTGCTAGCCATGCCGGCCAGCCCAGCTTCCGCCGGCTTCTTCGATTTCCTGTTTCCGCCCGCCCAGCCCGCCCGACCCGAAATGCCGATTTACCGGCCGGCGCCGCATTTCGTCCATCATCGCATCGCCCATGTCGAACATCATAAGAAGAAAGTGGCGCTCGCGCATAGAGGCCACAAAATTGTTGAGGCGAAAACCCATCCCGTTGCGCCCATGGCGATTGATGTGATGGACGACGAAACTTTGCGGGACGGCGATGCGGTGATGACGGCGGAGGGGCTGCGCGTCTTCGTCGGATCGGGGCGGTCACATCACACGCAGGACGATTTCGCCAGCGTTTCGGATGCGGAAGCTCTTTCCCGCCGCAAGCGCACCGCCCTCCTCGCCGTCGCCGGCGGGCGCGAGGGCGCGCAGTCGCAGCTCGTCGTCGGGCGCTCGGCGGCCGAGCCCGGGCTTTCGGCGGGCGTGCCGATCGTTGATGCGAGAGGCGTGAAGATCCGCTACGTGGGGCCCTGAATCATCAATGTCGCCGCTTTAGATCCCTGCGACGGGACGAGGAGAGGCGGTTTCCCGCTTCCTCATCCCGCTGCGGTTCGCGCTAGGCGTGCTGGGCTTGCGCGACCCTGTAGCGCGCGGCCGGAACGGCGTTCGAAAGCTTCCCCGCCATCGCGCGGCGGGCCGCCTCGTAGGCGTCCCACTGGCCGCCGTCCGGCAGGGCCGGGATCGAGATGCGTTCGCCCTGATCGAGACCGGCGAGCGCGGCGTCGACCATATCCTCCGCCGACATCACGATGGCCTTTGGCAAATTCTGGTGCGGCATGCCGGCGAGATCCCAGAACTCCGTCGCCGTCGCGCCTGGAAGGACCGCCTGAATGCGGACGCCCTTGTCGGCCAGCTCATGCTGCAGCGAATGGCTGAACGCGATGACATAGGCCTTGGTGGCGCCGTAGACGCCGTTCATCGATTCCGGCGCGATCCCGACGATCGAGGCGATATTGACGATGGTCCCATGGCCGCGGGCGACGAAGCCCGGCGCCGCGGCATAGGTGAGGCGGGTGAGCGCGCTGACATTGAGCGCGATCATGTCCTCCATGCTGTCGATGTCGGCGCTGAGCAGCGGGGCGACGGAGCCGGTCCCGGCATTGTTGACCAGCAGGGTGATGCGCGCGTCTTCGCGCAGCGCTGCCTCGACTAGGGCGAGATCCGCCTTGTTGGTGAGATCGGCGGCGATCGTGGCGACCGAGCGGCCCGTTTCGGATCGCAGCCGCTCGGCGAGCGCGGCGAGCCGGGCTTTGTTGCGTGCGACGAGGATGAGGTCGAAGCCGCGCCTGGCGAGCCGGTCCGCATAGACCGCGCCGATCCCTGAGGATGCGCCGGTGATCAGGGCTGTCCCCTTCGTTTCATTCTTGCTCATCAGTCTTCCTCCATTGCGTCGATGTGCGCTGGAGATGGATATAGGCTTGAAGCGCGGCGTCTCAAATGTCATATATACAGCGTTTCAGGACATAAGCAGGCGCGACATGCAACGCATAGGATTCATCGTTTTTCCCTGCTTTTCGGTGATGAGCTTCGCCGCCGTGTCGGCATTCGAAACCGCGAACATGCTCGCGGGCGAGCGGAAATACGACATTCATCTGTTGTCCGAGAGCGGCGGCGGCGTCGCCAGTTCGGCGGGCATGCGGGCGGAGACGGAGCCCTTCGGCGACGCCGAGTACGACACGCTGATCGTCGTCGGCAGCGCAACGATTGAGCCCCCGACGCCGGGACTGATCAATTTCGTGCGGCGGGCGCCGGAGCGCTGCCGGCGGGTCGCTTCCATTTGCACCGGCGCATTCGTCCTCGCCGAGGCCGGCCTGCTCGACGGCCGCCGCGCGACGACCCACTGGTTTTACGCACGCGACATGCAGGCGCGCTTTCCCAAGGTGAAGATGGACGCGGACCGGATCTTCGTCAACGACGGTCCGGTCTGGACGTCGGCCGGCATGACTGCGGGCATTGACCTCGCATTGGCCCTGATCGAAAGCGATCTCGGCGCCGAAGCGGCTCGGGCGGTCGCGAAGAAACTGGTGCTTTACCACCGCCGCGCGGGCGGTCAGTCGCAGTTCTCGGCGCTGCTGGAGCTGGAGCCGAAATCCGACCGCATCCAGAGCGCGCTGGCCTATGCGCGGCGCAATCTCGAGGCCCCGCTGACGGTCGGCGAACTGGCCGAGGCGGCGCATCTCAGCCCGCGCCAGTTCAGCCGGGCGTTCCGCGCCGAAACCGGTCAGTCGCCGGCCAAGGCGATCGAGAATCTCCGCGTCGAGGCGGCGCGGCTGATGATGGAGCAAAGCCGCCATCCGATCGACGTCGTCGCCCGCCAAACCGGCTTCGCCGATCGCGACCGGATGCGCCGCGCCTTTCTGCGCGCGTTCAATCTGCCGCCGCAAGCCATTCGCAGAAACGCCCGCGCCGCGGCGATGGCCTGAGCGCTCGAACTCTATCCTTCGTGCAGTCGCTCGATCCGCTTGTCGGGAACGAACCACATGGCTGCGATGCCGACATAGATTGCGATCGATAGCCAGGGCGAGGCGAAGGCGAGCGGAATGGCGAGAATATACAGCGTCAGCGACAGCTTGCCTTTACGATCGTCGCCGATCGCAGCGGCAAGAACGGAGTCCGGGCCGTTGCAGCGAATGATCTCCGCCTGCAGCCGGAAATAGCCGATCGCCGCCATCGCGAAGACGACGCCATAGGCGGCGGTCGGCAAAGCGGAGAAATCGCTCTCGTCCATCCAGCGGATCACAAAGGGCGCGAGCGACAGCCAGAACAAAAGAAACAGATTGTCCCACAGCGCGCGGCCATTGACGCGCTCCACCGCCTGCATCAGGTGGTGGTGGTTGTTCCAGTAGAGGCCGATGTTGATGTAGCTCAGCACATAGGCGAGGAACACCGGCAGGCTCGCCGCGAGCGCCGCGAAATCATGGCCCGCTGGAACCTTCAGCTCCAGCACCATGATGGTGATGATGATGGCGACGACGCCATCGGTGAAGGCCTCCATGCGGCCTTTCGACATGCCGCGCCCGGTCTTTTGCGTTTCCGGCATTCGTTCGTCCTTCCAACCGTCAACTATTCGGGCGCGCTGGAAGACCAGCTCGCGTAGGAAACATTTTGCGATTGCTCGACGAGCCCGGCCACCGCGTCAAGCTCGGCCGGATCGACGGCGTCGCTGATCAGGGTCGCGACGATCTCGCTGACGCCGGGGCCGCGCTGGAACACCTCGATTTCGCGGATCGGATAATTCGCCTGTTCGAGCGCGTCGGTGAGGAGGTCGCGCACTTTGCCGACGTTCTCCGGTTGCGTCGCGACATGCAGCTCATAGGTCGCCTCCGACGCGTGCTCGTCGATCGGGGCGCGGTTGATAGCGTTGACCAGCGGTCGCAACGCCGTATTGCCGGCGAGGATCGCGAGGGTCAGCGCGCCCGCCTCCGCCGCGAGGCCGGCCCCGCAAAGGGCGCCGACGGCGGCCGAGCACCACAGCGTCGCGGCGGTGTTGAGGCCGGAAATCTGCGCGCCCTCTTTCATGATGACGCCCGCGCCGAGAAAGCCGATGCCGGAGACGACATAGGCGGCGATCTGGGTCGCGCCGGGGGCTCCGTTGACGCGCATGCCGAGCGTCACGAAGGCGGCGGCGCCGACGGCGACCAGCACATTGGTGCGAAGCCCGGCGTTGCGTTGCCGGTACTGGCGTTCGGCGCCGATCAGCGCGGCCAGCACGAAGGCGATGGCGAGGCTGACGCCGAGATCGAGAAATCTGCCGGCGTCGAAATTCTGGATCGATGACACGAGCGAACCTTTGGCTCTTGCGCGCGGCGAATGCGCGCAACCCAGCCTCACTGATATGAATCGCTAACCAGCGCAAGTGACGCGCGATTTTTTGGGGTTGACAGATCGCCGCCGCAAGATCATTTCCGATAGATCGGCCGGGCGCGTCCCGCCCGAATCTCAATCATCGAAAGAGACATGGGCAGTACAGGCTTGGGCTGTTCGGCCGCGGCGCTGCGTCGCGATCCATCGCCCCTCGACATAGCAACATCCGCGGGCCGGAATCCCGCGTGAGCGCCGAAGCGGCCTGAAAGCCGCCGCCCCGCTCGCCGTCCGGTCCTGGATAAATCTCAGGATCGGAGGCGGGCCATGAAAAAGCTGCCAAACGTCGTTTTGACCATTGCGCCGCCTGTGCGGAGCCAGCGTCTTGCGCCCTCGCGCCGAACCTCGGCGGCGCGCGCCGCGATGCTCCGCCCGCGCCGCCGCGCGATCCCTCGCATCCCAGGAGTTTCGATATGAAAGACGGCCCCAGTAGGCCCGCCGAAGTCCTTTGCGAAGGCTGCGGCGGGCGCCCCGATCCATCGATTCAAGTCAATCAAGACGGCCGCAGGGCGCGTCGGAGCGTTTCAGCCGCGTGAGCGGCCCGCCTCCGCGCCCGCAGCGGCCAGGAGGCAATCATGACCGTCCACGTCTCAAACGACGCCGCCAAGACCGCTGTCCTCGACGACGCCCATGTCGGCCACATCGAGGGCGCGTTCGGAACGATCCTTCGCCATGACACTGGCCCGCGGCATGGCTGGCGGCGGCGGCTTTCGACCTTCCTCGCCATCCTTGGCCCCGGCCTCATCGTCATGGTCGGCGACAATGACGCAGGCGCCTTCGGCACCTATACGCAGGCGGGCCAGAATTATGGCGTCTCGCTGCTGTGGACGCTGCTTTTTCTCGTCCCCGTCCTCTACGTCAATCAGGAGATGGTTCTGCGCCTCGGCGCCGTGACGGGCGTCGGCCATGCGCGCCTGATCTTCGAGCGGTTCGGCAAATTCTGGGGCGCCTTCAGCGTCATCGACCTGTTCATCCTCAACGGCCTGACGATCGTCACCGAGTTCATCGGCATCGCTTTGGGCCTTGGCTATCTCGGACTGCCACGGGAACTCGGCGTCGTTCTGGCGGCGGTCGCCGTGATGGGGGCCGCCGCGACGGGCGATTTCCGGCGTTTCGAGCGCTTCGCGCTCGCCCTCGTCGCCGGCAGCCTCGTGCTCGTGCCGGTGTTCGTGATGGTGCATCCGCCGTTCGGCGAGATCGCGCGCGGCCTGTTCGCGCCGCAGTTTCCGGCTGGCGGCAAGCTGAGCGACATCATGCTGCTGGTGATCGCCATCGTCGGAACCACCATCGCGCCATGGCAGCTCTTTTTCCAGCAGAGCTATGTCATCGACAAGCGCATCACGCCCCGCTTCATGCGCTATGAGCGGATCGATCTGTGGCTCGGCATCGTCCTTGTGGTGATCGGCGCCGCCGCCATGATGGCTTTCACCGCGGCCGCTTTCGCCGGCCGCCCCGAATTCGGCAATTTCACCGACGCCGCCGGCGTCGCCGCTGGCCTTGAGGCCCATGCCGGCCGGATCGCCGGCGTGCTCTTCGCCATCGGCCTCATCGACGCGAGCCTGATCGGCGCGGCGGCGGTGTCGCTCGCCACCGCCTACGCCATCGGGGACGTCTTTTCGCTGCGTCACTCGCTGCATCGCAAAGTGACGGACGCCAAGGGCTTTTACGCGGTTTATTGCGCCCTCGTCGCCGTCGCCGCCGGACTGGTGCTGACGCCGAACGCGCCGCTCGGCCTGTTGACCAATGCGGTGCAGACGCTGGCCGGCGTGCTTTTGCCGAGCGCGACGGTGTTTTTGCTGCTGCTCTGCAATGACCGGCAGGTCGTCGGTCCCTGGGCAAATTCCCGCGCGGTGAACCTGTTCACCGGCGCCGTCATCGTCGTCTTGTTGTTGCTGTCGGTGATTCTGACCGCCTCGGTCCTGTTCCCCGCCCAGACCGATGAGACGGTGATTCTGGCGATCCTCAGTGGCGGGAGCGTGCTCGCGCTGGTCGCGGCGCTGGCATCGGGCGTGCTGAAGCGCCCGGTCGAGAGCGAGGCGGCGAAAGTCTGGAATCGCGAGATGTGGCGGATGCCGAAGCTCTCGGAGCTTGGGCCGGCGCAAATGTCGCGCGCGAGCAAAATCTGGATGATTGCGCTGCGCTTCTACCTCGTCCTGGCGGGCGGTCTCGTTCTCGTCAGGATCGTGATGCTGGCGACGGCTGGCTGAGCCATTGCGGCGGCTTTCCGGAGCCGCCGCGGTCCTCGTCAGCTCAGGCGGCTTTCTTTTTCGGCTGCACTTCGGCGGAATAATCGTCGATCAGCGCGCGCGAGATCGCCGCTGGGGTGAAGCGGTAGGGGCCGATCTCGGCGACCGGCGTCACCTCGGCGCCGGTGCCGCAGATGAAGCATTCCTCAAAGCCCGCAAGCTCCTCCGGCAGGATGCGCCGCTCGATCACCTCGACGCCGCGCCGGCGGGCGAGCTCAATCACCGTCCGCCGCGTGATGCCATCGAGGAAACAGTCGGCGATCGGCGTATGCAGCGCGCCGTTCGACACGAAGAAGATGTTCGCGCCCGTGCATTCGGCGACTCGGCCCTGCCAGTCGAGCATCATCGCGTCGGCGTAGCCGCGCCGCTCGGCGCGATGCTTGGAGATGGTGCAGATCATGTAGAGGCCGGCGGCCTTGGCGCGGCTTGGCGCGGTAGCGGGATCGGGGCGCCGGTACTCGGCGATGTCGAGCTTGATGCCCTTCATCTTTGTCTCGATGTCGAACATGCTCGGCCAGTCCCAGGCGGCGATCGCGACGTTGACCGTCGAATTCTGCGCCGCGACGGCCATCATCTCGCTGCCGCGCCAGGCGATCGGGCGGACATAGCAATTCTGGAAATTATTCTTGGCCACGACCTGATGCTTGATGGCGTCGAGTTCGGCGACCGAATAGGGGATCGTGAAATCGAGTATCTCGGCCGAGGCTCTGAACCGCTCGGAATGTTCGCTCGACTTGAAGATGCGCCCGCCATAGGCGCGCTCGCCCTCGAATACGGCGGAAGCATAGTGCAGGCCATGCGAGAGAACATGAAGCTTGGCGTCGGCCCAGGCGACGAGGGCGCCGTTGATCCAGATAAAGCCGTCGCGCTGATCGAAAGGCAAAACCGACATTGACTGCAATTCCTCATGCTCTGCGTTCGCGGCCGGGATTGAGGCGCGTAACGGCCACGCGAGCGCCCTTTCCAGCGGGAGCTTCGTTCATCATGGCAAGCGATGTAAAGACCAGTTTCGCAAAAAATGCAATTATCTGTAACTTATCGTGATGTCGCATCGCGGCCCGCGCCGCTCGCGGCAATGTTCTTCGCGCTCGTCTTGACCGCTGAAAAAATTTGCTGAAATATCGGAAAAACAGAGAGTGAAGGCCTTGGCGTGGGTAATGCGCTCGAAAAGCAACCGATCATTCCAGGCGACGCGGCGACGCGGGCCGATGACGGGCAATCGCCTGACTATGAAATGATCGAGCTGATGTTCTTCGCTTATCGCGATCTTGTCGGCGACGCCGATCATCTGCTCGAAAATTTCGGCCTTGGCCGGGCGCATCACCGGTTGCTGCACTTCGTCAACAAGCGTCCCGGCCTCACCATCGCCGAATTGCTCGACATGCTGAGAATCACGAAGCAAAGCCTCAATAGGGTATTGAAGGATTTGCTCGATCGAAACTATATCGTCGCTCGCCCCGGCGAAAGCGATCGTCGCCAGCGGCTCTTGTTTCCGACCCTGCACGGCGAGGCGCTGGCGCTCGATGTGGCGCGGGTGCAGTCGAAGCGTTTCGCCCGCGTTTTCGCGCGATTGCCGCAAGGATCCCGGGCGCGGGCGGGCGAATTTCTTCTTGCGCTCGTCAACGAGGGCGAGCGGGGAAAAGTGGCGGCGGCGGTTGCCCCCGATCGCGCCCGGCGCGTTCGGGAAGAGCCGCGTTAGCTGCGAATTTCCAGATTGGCTCCTCGCGTCCAGAGCGGGCGAGGGGAAAAGGCAACCACTTTTCCGCCCGCTTCGCGTTTTAGAATATCGCGATTCGTGAACTGGCCCAGTCACATCGCGAGATGGAAGAGTGATCCTTGATCCTGATCCCGGGCGCGCACCCGCCGCCCCGGCGGATGACGCCGCGCATCTTCTCGTCGTCGACGACGACCGCCGCATCCGCGCCCTGCTGTCGCGTGTCCTGACGAGAGAAGGCTATCGCGTCACCACGGCGGGAGACGCGGCCGAGGCGGTCGCCTGTCTGAAGAGCCTCGCCTTCGACCTCATCGTTCTCGATGTGATGATGCCTGGCGAGAACGGCTTCGATTTCGCCAGCCGTCTGCGCCGGGATGCGAGCGATCTCGCCAGCGTTCCCATCCTGATGCTGACCGCGCGCACCGAGGCGCAGGATCGCGTGACGGGTTTCGAGAGCGGCGTCGACGACTATCTCGGCAAGCCCTATGAGCCGCGCGAACTTGCCCTGCGCATCGCCTCGATCCTGCGCCGCGCCAAGCCGCGCGCCGCGCCGGGGCCGGTGACGCAGGTTCGCTTCGGCGATTTTTGCTTCGATCTTGATCGCGGCGAATTGCGCCAGCGCGACGAGGTGATCCGGCTCACCGACCGCGAGCGGGAAATGCTGCGGCTGCTTGCCGAGCACGCCGGCGACATCGTCCCGCGCGAGGCTCTGGCTGGCTCTGGCGTCGCCGGCAATGAACGCACGGTCGATGTCCAGGTCAACCGTCTGCGCCGCAAGATCGAGCGCGATCCGGCCAATCCGCTGCATCTGCAGACGGCGCGGGGGGCCGGCTATCGGCTGCTGGTCGATCGCTAGAGCAGGACGAGGAAAAGTGGGTCTGCTTTTCCGCTCGCATTTCGCTCCCGACGGAGTTGACGCGACGAGCGGCCGTCGATTTATCCTGAAAGGCGAATGTGCTAGGAAGAGCGCCCAGCCGTTCGCCGCCTCCGGCGGCAAGCCAGGCCGCCAGCGCGGCGGAACGGCGCCGAGGCCTTCTGCGGGACCCGCGCGTTGAGCATCACCCTCGCCGGTTCGATCGAGCGCCCCCGCGCGATTTTGCGCGGGCTCTGGCGGCGCATCACCCTGATCCTGCCGGAGGGGCTCTACGCCCGCTCGGCGCTGATCGTCATCGCGCCGATGATCATCCTGCAATGTGTCCTGACCTATGTATTCATGGAGCGCCATTGGCAGCTCGTCACCAACCGTCTGTCCACGGTGCTGACGCAGGACATCGCGGCGATCATCGATCTGCACAAATCTTTCCCGGGCAGCGACGACGAGGTGACGCGAATCGCCCAGGAGCGGCTCAAGATCGACGCCGATTTTCTGCCGCGGGGACCGCTGCCGCCGGTGCTGCCGAAACCCTTCTTCCCGATCATCGACGCGGCGCTCTCGAACGAGATCCGGCGTCAGATCAGCCGCCCGTTCTGGCTCGACACGGTCGGGCGGTCGAACTTCATCGAAATCCGCATCCTGCTCGATGATTCGATCCTGCGCGTCGTCGCCTACCGCAGCGCCGCCTACGCCTCGAATTCCTATATTTTCCTGCTCTGGATGGTCGGCACGTCCTTCGTCCTCATCGTCGTCGCCGTGATTTTCCTGCGCAGCCAGATCAAGCCGATTCTTTCGCTAGCCGGCGCCGCGGAGGAGTTCGGCAAGGGGCGCGACCGCGATTTCAGGCCGCGCGGCGCGCGCGAGGTGCGCCGGGCCGGCCTCGCTTTCATCGAGATGAAGCGCCGCATCGAGCGCGCCATCGAGCAGCGCACCACCATGCTGAACGGCGTCAGCCATGACCTGCGCACGGTTCTGACCCGCTTCAAGCTCTCGCTTGCGCTGATCGGCGACAGCGAGGAGGCCGAGGAACTGCAAAAGGACGTCGCCGAAATGCAGCGCATGCTGGAGGCCTATCTCGCCTTCGCGCGCGGCGCCGCCGGCGAGAGCGCCGTCAAGATCGACATGATCGAATTCCTCGAAGAGCTGCGTTTCGACGCCGTGCGCGAGGGCTTTGACGTGAAGATCGCCTATTCGGGCGATCCGATCGTCACGCTGCGCCCGGACGCCTTCAAGCGCTGCCTCTCCAATCTCATCGGCAATGCGCAGATCCACGCCGGGCATGTCGCGGTCGAGGCGGTGCGCGACAAACGCTTTTTGACCGTCCATGTCGATGACGACGGGCCGGGCATCCCGCCGGCCTCGCGCGAGGACGTGTTCCGGCCCTTTTTTCGCATCGACGAGGCGCGCAATCAGGATCTCGGCGGCACCGGGCTTGGCCTGGCGATCGCGCTCGACATCGCCAGATCGCATGGCGGCAACATCACGCTCGGCGACAGCCCGATGGGGGGCCTCAGGGCGACGGTGCGGGTGCCTGTGTGATGGGGGGCTGAGTCTTGGCCGATCGGATCAAGGCGGGGCCGGCCCTATTGCGATAAAGGCCGCAGGCATCGCTCGATGCCCGCCTGACAAGCCGAAACGATGCTGTTACAGAAGCGGCGTAAACCGCGTTTTGGAATTCGCTCGGCCGAAAGACGAGCGCTCCGATCCGGGGAGGGGACGCTTGATGTTTATAAAGCCATTTGACGGCGCAGGCCCACGCGGGCGGCGCATTGCTTTTCTTGCATGCCTGATTTTCGGGGCCGCTGTTTCCGCAGCGGACGCGCAACAGATCAACGGGACGCCGGGCGCGCCGAACGCGACGACGACGATCGACGGGCATGTGCTGCCGCCGCCGCCGCAAAAGTTCGGCGGTCAGATCGAACTCAACGCGGCGCAGTCGAAGCCCTATTGGCCGATGCGGGTCGTGCCGCCGAAGGGCGCGCCGAACGTCCTCTTGATCATGACGGACGACGTCGGTTTTTCCGCGCCCTCGACTTTCGGCGGCGTCATTCCGACGCCGGCGCTTGACCGCATCGCCGCCAATGGCCTGCGCTACACCAATTTCCATACGACATCGCTCTGCTCGCCGACGAGAGCCGCGCTGATCACCGGCCGCAATCATCACTCGGTCGGCTTCGGCGTCGTTTCCGAGCAGTCGAGCGGGTTCCCCGGCTACAACAGCCTCATCCCCAAGGACAGCGCGACCATCGCGCGGATTCTCAGAGAGAACGGCTACCGCACGTCGTGGTTCGGCAAGGCGCACAACACGCCGACTTACCAGGCAAGCCAGGCCGGGCCATTCGACCAATGGCCGACCGGCATGGGCTTTGATTATTTTTACGGATTCCTTGGCGGCGAACTCGAGCCAGTGGGAGCCGAACCTCTTCCGCAACACGACGCCGATTTACCCGTATATCGGGCAGCAGGGAAAGTGGAACCTGACGACGGCGATGGCGGATGACGCCATCCACTGGCTGAACCAGCTCAACGACATCGATTCGACGATGCCGTTCTTCCTCTACTACGTGCCGGGCGGCACGCACGCGCCGCATTCGCCGACGCCTGAATGGATCGACAAGATCAGCGACATGCATCTCTTCGACAAGGGATGGAACGCGCTGCGCGACCAGATCTTCGCCAATCAGAAAAAGCTCGGCGTGGTCCCGCAGGAGGCGAAGCTCACGCCCTGGCCGGACAATCTGCTGAAAAACTGGGATACGCTCAACGACGAGGAAAAGAAGCTCTTCATCCGCCAGGCCAATGTCTACGCCGCCTATCTCGCCTATACCGACCACGAGATCGGCCGCGTCATCCAGGCGGTCGAGGACTTGGGCAAGCTCGACGACACGCTGATCATCTATATCAGCGGCGATAACGGCGCATCGGCCGAAGGAACGCCGAACGGCACGCCGAGCGAAGTCATGACGTTCAACGGCGTCGATCTGCCGGTCGCCGCGCAGATGAAATTCTATGACGCCTGGGGCAGCCAGTACACATATAACCACATGGCCGTGCCGTGGGCCTGGGCCTTTGACACGCCCTACAAATGGACGAAGCAGATCCCGTCCTTCTTCGGCGGAACGCGCAACGGCATGGCGGTCTCCTGGCCTGGCCATATCACCGACAAAGGCGGCGTCCGCTGGCAGTTCCACCACGTCATCGACATCGTGCCGACCCTGCTCGAGGCGACAGGCATCCCGGCGCCCGACACGGTCGACGGGATCGGGCAGAAGCCGATCGAAGGGGTGAGCCTCGCCTATAGCTTCGACAAGGCGAACGCCGATGCGCCTTCGCCCCACCACCTCCAGTATTTCGAGATGTTTGGCGTGCAGGGTCTCTACAATGACGGCTGGATGCTGAGCGCCGTGCCCAAGCGCGCGCCGTGGGATGTGTTGGGCAAAACCATCCTTGATCCCGCCACTGCTTTCAAATTTGAGCTTTACGACGTCCGCAAGGACAAGGATTGGACGCAATACACCGACGTCGCGGCGCAAAATCCGGACAAGGTCAGGGAAATGACGGACCAGATGTTCGGCGAGTTCGCCAAATATCAGGTTCTGCCGCTCGACGCCTCGGTGGCGACGCGCTTAGTGGTGCCGCGCCCCAGCCTGATCGCGGGCCGCAAGGTGTTCACCTATTCGGGCGAACCGATCAGCGGCATCCCGTACTCCACGGCGCCGAACCTGCTTAACACCTCCTACACCATCACCGCTGACATCGAGGCGCCGGAGGGCGGTGCGGACGGCAACATTGTAAGCCAGGGCGGCCGCTTCGGCGGCTACGGCCTCTATCTCCTGAAGGGCAAGCCAGTTTTCACCTGGAACCTGCTCGACCTCAAGCGAGTCAAATGGGAGGGGCCGGATACGCTGAGCCCCGGCAAGCACACGCTCATTTACGACTTCAAGTATGACGGGCTCGGCTTCGCCACGCTCGCCTTCAATAATCTCAGCGGCCTCGGCCGGCCGGGTACGGGCACGCTGTCGGTCGATGGCAAGGTCGTCGCCACGCAAACCATGGAGCGGACCATCCCGATCATTTTGCCCTGGGACGAGACCTTCGACATCGGCTCGAAAACCGGCACGCCGGTGGACGATGCCGACTATCAGGTGCCGTTCGCCTTCACCGGGAAGATCGACAAACTGACGATTTCAGTCGCGCCGCCCGTGCTAACCGACGCGGACAAGCAGAAGCTGCTTGAGGCCGAACATGCAGTGCAGGACGCCAACTGAGGCGTTCCACGCTGGAGAGATGCGGCGCATGATCGTTTCCGCCCCGGATCATGCCCCGCCAACTGCTCCGGGCGGCGATGGGCCGCCGCGAAATACGGGACGGAATCGATTGAAAGGGAATGACATGAGCAAGACCAGCATTCGCCTGATCCGCGCGACCGCCATCCTTGGCGCGTTCTTCGTCGCGGGCTTTTTTGCCGATACGCCGCCCCAGACCTGGCTCGCGAAGGGCATCAGCGTTTCGCAGGCTGAGGCCGTCGTCGGCCGGCCGCGGACGCCGCACAGCGCCGCCGGCGCCGCGCGCCGGGCGCATCGCCGCTACTGATTGGAAGCGACTGCCCGCCCTCATCGAAAACGGCCGGGCGTCTCTGACGCCCGGTTCAACACTGCAGCTCGCTAAGGCGCTTCGCCCAAAATCGCCGCGATTTCGGCGTCGCGCGCCGGACCTCGGGGCGGCATCGCGACAAGCCCGTCGAGGATGAGGGTGGCGAGGCCGTGCACGATCGACCAGAGCGCCACCGCCGCGCGCGGGGGCGCCTCGCGATCACCCGCCACGCCAGTTTCGGGCCCGCTCGCGGCGATGCAGTGCGCGAAGGCTTCCCCGCCGGCTGCCGCAAGACCCGGAAAGCGCGCGCGCGGCGCAAGATCCGCGCTGAACATCAGCCTGTAGAGCGCTGGATTCTCCAGCGCGAAGGAGACATAGGCGGCGCCCGCGGCGTTGCGCTCCGTCCGCTCGCCGGCCGCCGCGCCGATCGCCCGCGTCATGGCGCGAAAGCCCTGCTCCGCGACGGCGGCGAGAAGCTCATCCTTATCCTTGAAATGCCGGTAGGGCGCCATGTGCGAGACGCCGGCCTCGCGCGCCGTCGCCCGCAGCGTCGCCGCATTGAGGCCGTCGCGTTCGAGCAGCAGCCGGGCGGCCGCAATCAGCCTCGTCCTGAGGCCCTTATCCTCGTCGGGGGGCGTTGGCTTCGTTTTCGGGGGCACGGGCGGCCTCGTTTTGTTGACGCTGTAAACCGATTTAAGTATACATCGTAAACAATCTTTTGCCGCCTGAGGAGGCTCCCTTGCCGTCATACACCATCTTCAAGGTCGTCCACATGCTGGGGATCGTGATCTTTCTCGGCAATATCATCGTCACGGGCGTGTGGAAGGCTTTCGCCGACCGCACACAAAACGCGGCGGTGATCGCCTTCGCGCAGCGGCTCGTGACCCTGACGGACTGGGCGTTCACGCTCGGCGGCGCGATTTTGATTCTCGCCGGCGGCTATGGCATGGCGAGCGTCGCCGGATATGATCTGCGATCGTCGTTCTGGCTGGTCTGGGCGCAGGGCGCCTTCCTGGCGTCGGGCTTGATCTGGGTCGCGATCCTGATCCCCGTTCAGATCCGGCAGGAGCGGCTCGCCCATGGCTTCGCGAATGGCGGCGTGATCCCGGAACTCTACTGGCGGCTGAACCGGCGCTGGTATTTCTGGGGCGTCCTCGCCACCGTGATTCCGTTGACCAATCTCTATGTGATGGTCGCCAAGCCTTGAGGCGCGAACTCAGCCCGGCCGCCGCGCGGGCTTGCCGTCCTTATCGGTGAAAGGAAACATCCCGCCCAGAAAGCTGCGCGCCATGAGCTGCGCCCGCGCGATCGCGGCCTCGGCATAGGGTGGCGGCAAGAATTTATTGGCGCTCTCCTCGAAGAGTTCGAGCCAGCGCGGAAAATGCTCCGGCTGGAGCGGAAGCTGCAGATGCACAGGAAAGGGAAAACCCTTGTAGCGCTCGGTTTTCAGAAGGACATGCGACCAGAAATTGGCGACGATGCGCAGATGCACATCCCAGTCGGCGACGGCTGTGTTGAACACGGGGCCGAGCAGGGCATCCTTGCGGGCCTTGCCATAAAAATCCTCGACGCAGGCGGCGATGGCCTTTTCGATCCCGGCGTGGTCCGCACCGGGGCTTGCGGTTTGCGCGGCGTCCATAACTCGTCCTCGCGGAATAGCCCCGTATCATCAGGGGTACGGAAGCTTTCCTATTCCCGATTGAGGCCTTTGTCTTCGATCGTTTTGACGCATCGCGTTCCGCGCCCCGCCGCCGCCGGAATATGATCGGAGTTCCGCACGCCGCGCTTGACGTGAGAGTGCACGGGCGCTATATAACGTATTAGTTATATAAGTATTAGGTTAATCATGGAAGATCGCCTCAGCGCCACGTTTTCCGCGCTCGCGGACCCGACCCGGCGGGCGATTCTCGCACGCCTGGCGCAGGGCGAGGCCGCCGTCGGCGAGCTCGCCGCGCCGTTTTCCATGAGCCAGCCGGCAATTTCGAAGCATCTCAAGGTGCTGGAGCGCGCCGGCCTCATCAGCCGCGGACGCAACGCGCAATGGCGTCCATGCCGGCTCGAGGCCGCGCCGATGCGCGAGATCGCGGGTTGGCTGGATGCCTACCGCCGCTTCTGGGAGAGCGGCTTCGACCGGCTCGACGCTTATCTCAAGGAATTGCAAAAGGGGGATCCCGATGCGCCAAGCAACTGACGAATTGGCGCCGCCCCTTATCGTCTCGCGCGGCTTCGCCGCCTCGCGCGAACGGCTGTTTGACGCCTGGTTCGATCCGGACTCGCTGGGCGCATGGCTGTTTGCAACGCCGGACGGAGTATCAAAACATGTCGAGATCGACGCACGCGTCGGCGGCGGCTTCGCGGTCCATGAGCAGCGCGGCGAAATGCTGGCGACGCATTTTGGCGCCTATCTCGAAATCATCCGTCCGAGCCGGATCGTCTTCACCCTTGGGACCGACCGGCAGGGAAGCTCGACGCGCGTCGCTGTCGACATCGAGCCGGACGGAGCCGGCGGCACGGCGTTGACGCTGACGCAGGAGCGCGATCCGGAATGGGCGGCGCTCGACGCCGGCGTCAGGGCCGGATGGATGGGCATTCTGGAAGGGCTGGCCCGGGCGACAGGCGAGCCCGGAAACGGGCATACGCTGATCCTCCAGCGCAGCTTTGACGCGCCGCGCGTCCTTGTCTGGAAAGCATGGACGGAGGCCGAGCATCTGATGCGCTGGATCTGCCCCGCGGGGTTTCGCGTCCTCTTCGCCGAGGCCGATCTGAGGATCGGCGGCAAGTGGCGCTCCGGCATGCGCTCGCCGGAGGGCGAGGAATATATCCACGCTGGCGAGTATCTGGAGATCGACCCGCCGTCGCGCCTCGTCTTCACCCACAAATGGGAGCGCAACGATCTCGAGCCGCGCGTGACGACGGAGATTACGGTCGTGCTGAACGAGCGGGACGGCAAGACCGACATGATCTTCGTCCAGTCCGGCCTCGGCACTCGCGAATCCGCCGCCTCGCACAAGCATGGCTGGACCGGCGCGTTCGACAATCTGGCGCGGCTCGCAAGCGCCCTCGCCAATCCTTGAGAGGTTATCATGGCTCTGTCGTCCCAAAACGCGACCCCGGCCGATGTGCTGGATCCGTTCGTCATCTCGCGCAGCTTCGATGCGTCGCCCACGCTGCTCTGGAAGGCCCTGACGGAGCCGGAGCGCATGGCGAAATGGTGGGGGCCGAAGGGCTTGCCCGTCGTCGCCGCGAAGATGGATTTCCGCCCGGGCGGCGGATATCTCTACGGATTGAGGACCCCCGACGGCAGCGCGATGTGGGGGCGGTTCATCTACCAGGAGATCGAGGAGCCGACGCGGATTACGCTGGTCAGTTCGTTCTCCGACGAGGACGGCGGGCTTGCGCGCCACCCGATGAGTCCGACCTGGCCGCTCGAAATGTTCTCGGTCTTCGCGCTGGAGCCCGAAGGACAGTGCACGAAGCTGACCATCAGCTGGCGGCCGATCAATGCGACCAACGAGGAGCGCGCGACCTTCACGGCTGCGATGGACGGCATGAAACAAGGCTGGGGCGGCACGCTCGACCAGCTCGCCGAATATCTCGCCGGCCTCTGAACACAGCTGCTACCGGCCGACTTACCCAATCGGATTCAACACCAAATTGGGAGGAATAATCATGGCGATTCAACCCTACCTGTTTTTCGAAGGCCGCGCCGAAGAGGCCGCCGGCTTCTACCAGAAGGTTTTCGGCGCCGAGCTGGAGATGCTGATGCGCTACAAGGACAGCCCCGATCCGTGTCCGGAGGGGATGATCCCTCCCGGCGCCGAGGGCAAAGTCATGCATATGAGCCTGAAAATCGGCGACGCCATCGTGTTGGGGTCGGACGGTCATTGCTCGGGCAAGCCCGACTTTCAAGGCTTCGCCCTGACCTACGTCGCAAAGGACCCGGCGGACGCCGACCGCGTGTTCGCAGCATTGTCCGAGGGCGGCGCGGTGCGAATGCCGCTGGGAAAGACGTTCTTTTCGCCGCGATTCGGCATGGTGGCTGACCGCTTCGGCGTCCTCTGGAACGTGATCGTGCCCGCCTGAGGGCGCAGTTCGCCCAATCATCGCGCTCCCGATCGAGCCGATTCCGTTTCGCCGAGGATCATCGTCATGTTCATAGTCATCGCGATCGCCTTTGCGGCTCTTGTCGCCCTGCTGCTTTACGCCGCGACCAAACCCGACACGTGTCAGTTTGCGCGCTCCATCCATATCGCCGCGCCCCCCGAGCGGATTTTTCCGCTGATCGACGATCTTCGCGTCATGAACGCATGGAACCCGTTCGTGAAGGCCGATCCGAACATCAGGCTCGCCTATCGCGGCCCCGCCAGCGGCGTCGGAGCGGTCAACACTTTTGAGGGGAACGGAAAAGTCGGCGCCGGCGAGGCGGAGATCATCGAATCGGTCGCCCCGGCGAAGGTGGTTATGGCGCTGCGCATGGATCGCCCGATGAAGTGCCGCAACCGCGTTGAATTCACTCTTGCGCCGCGCCCCAACGGCGCGGACGTCAGCACGGATGTCACTTGGGCGATGAGCGGGGCGCAGCCGTTCTTCGGCAAACTGATGAGCATTCTCATCAACACCGACAAAATGGTTGGCGGCGCATTCGAAGCCGGTCTCGCCGAATTGAAGGCGCGGGCCGAGGCCTGAGCCGGGAGCAGGGCGCGCGTTAGGAATGAACCCATGATCACGCCGCAGAAAATCCGCACGTGCCTCTGGTTCGGCCATGAGGCCGAGGAGGCGGCGAATTTCTACGTTTCGCTGTTTCCTGATTCGCGCATCCTTCACGTCGCGCACGCGGGAAAGCCGGGCGCGGTCCTGATGGTGAGTTTTGAACTTGCCGGCGTGCAGATCCTTGCGCTCAACGGCGGTCCATATTTCAAGTTCAGCGAGGCGATCTCGCTGTCGGTGGATTGCCAAACCCCGGCGGAACTCGACGCCTTGTGGGCCGCGCTCGGCGCTGGCGGCCAATATAGCCGCTGCGGCTGGCTCAAGGATCGCTACGGCCTGTCCTGGCAGCTTGTTCCCTCCCGCCTTCCCGAATTCATCGGCGGTCCGGACGCGGCGGGCGCGAAGCGCGCGATGGAAGCCATGCTCAAGATGAGCAAGCTCGACATCGCCGCGCTCGAGGCCGCCTATGATGGCGGTTGACGGGCGCCTTGTCGTCAGCGCAAACTGCGCGGGCGGCGGATCAACTGGCGCGACGACAACCGGGGCTGGCGTCGCGCGACAGTGACGAACCCTTAGAACATGTCGAGGGCGACGCGCGCCTCGTCGGACATGCGGCTCTGGCTCCACGGCGGCTCGAAAACGATGTCGACTTTCGCGCCCAATGTTCCGTTGACGGAGCCGATCGCGGCCTCGACGGAGCGTGCGATCTCGCCCGCGACCGGACAGCCCGGCGCGGTCAACGTCATTTCGACCTTGACCTGACGGTCGGCTTCGAACTCAACCTTGTAGATCAGCCCCAGTTCGTAGATGTCGCAAGGGATCTCTGGGTCGAACACGGTCTTGAAGGCGGTTACGGCCTCATCGACGAAACGCGCCCTGTCCGTTTGCGGGATCGAACCGTCGAAGATCCATTGCGGCTCGTGCGGCATGATATCCGCGGCGTCGCTGGTCTGCGCTTCGGCCATGGCGTTCCTCGTTCCTTGCGCTTCAGCCTTTTCCGATTGGGCGGAATCAGAAAAAGCTCCATTTCCTTGATCGACCATCGTGTTCAGCCTTCATCTCTATCGCATTATCCAACCCAAAGGCCTGCGACCTTTTGGGCTCATGTTCCGCATCGTCTCACGTCGCCGCATAAACTGATCCTAAAACGCCGCAACTCGTCGGAATCATGCGAACATCCGCTCCGCCTTGACCAGCGCTTCGGCGAGCTTGTCCACCTCCTCGAAGGTGTTGTAGAGCGCGAAAGAGGCTCGGCATGTCGAGGTGACGCCAAAGCGGGCGAGCAGCGGCTGCGCGCAATGGGTGCCCGCGCGCACCGCAACTCCGGCGCGATCGAGGATGGTCGCGACGTCATGGGCGTGGGCGTTTTTCATCTCAAATGAGATGATCGCCCCCTTCCCTTTGGCCTGTCCTATGATGCGCAGCGAATTCATCTGCGACAGCCGCTCATGCGCATAATCGCCGAGCGCCGTTTCATGCGCGTGGATGCGGTCGCGACCGAGGCGCTGCATGTAATCCAGCGCGGCGCCAAGTCCAACCGCCTGAATGATCGGCGGCGTGCCCGCCTCAAAGCGGTGCGGCGGATCATTATAGGTGACGCGATCCTGCGTGACTTCCTTGATCATCTCGCCGCCGCCGAGGAAGGGCGGCAATTGCTCCAGCCATTTCGCCTTGCCATAGAGCGCGCCGATCCCGGTCGGCCCGTAGAGCTTGTGGCCGGTTATGACGTAAAAATCGACGTCGAGGTCGCGCACGTCGACAGGAAGATGCACCGCGCCCTGCGAGCCGTCGACCAGCACCGGAACGCCATGCGCATGGGCGATGCGGACGATCTCCTTGATCGGCGTCACCGTGCCGAGCACGTTCGACATCTGGGTGATGGCGACGATCTTGGTCTTCGGCGTCAGCGACTCCTCGAAGCGCTCGAGCGAAAACGCGCCTTCATCATCGACATCGACCCATTTCAGCACGGCGCCCTTGCGCTCGCGCAGGAAATGCCAGGGCACGATATTGGCGTGGTGCTCCATGATCGAGAGCACGATCTCGTCGCCCGGCTCGATGAACGCCTCGCCGAACGTGGCGGCGACGAGATTGATGGATTCTGTCGCCGATTTGGTGAAGACGATCTCGTTCACGCTCTCCGCATTGAGGAAGGAGCGCACGCTTTCCCGTGCGGCCTCAAAGGCGTCGGTCGCGGCGTTGGCGAGGAAATGCAGCCCGCGATGGACGTTGGCGTATTCATGATAGGTCGCCTCGACCATGCGCTCGACGACGGCCTTCGGCTTTTGCGCGGAGGCGCCATTGTCGAGATAGACGAGCGGCTTGCCATAGACCTCCGTCGCGAGGATCGGAAAATCCTCCCGCACGCGCAGGACGTCAAAGGCTGGCGGGGCGGCGATATGCTTGTTCATGGCTTGCTCCCGCGCGCCAGCAGCCAGCGCGAGATTTCCGCGCGAAAGAGGGCGACCAGGACCTCGTCGCCGATTTCGTCCACGAGCTCGGCGGCGAAAGCCTCAAGCAGCAGCGCCTCGGCCTCGGCGTAGGGGAGACCGCGCGTCTGCAGGTAGAAGAGCTGTTCCTCGCTGAGGCCGCCGCAGGTCGCGCCATGGCCGCAGGCGACGTCGTCGGCGAAGATTTCAAGCTCCGGCTTGTTGTTCATCGCGACAGCGTCGGTCAGAAGCAATGCCTTGCTCAACATCTTCGCGTCGGTCTTTTGCGCGTCCTTCGCGACGGTGATTTTGCCCTGGAAGACGCCGGTCGACTCCTCGTCGAGGATGTAACGGAAAAATTCGCGGGCCGTGCATCCCGTCGCGAGATGTTCGACATTCAGCGTCGTATCGGCATGTTCGCGCCCGCGCAGCAACGAGACGCCGCCGATGACGCCCTCCGCGTCGGCGCCTTCGAAGCGCGTGAAAATCTGCCGCCGCACTACGCCGCCGCCACCGGCGATCAGCGCGAAGCTGTGCAGCCTGGCGCGGGCGCCGACATGGGCGATCAGGCTCTCGATGCGCAGGCTCCCCGGCGCCATGCCGGCCAGCAGGGCGGCATGGGCGAATTTGGCGTCATCGCCGACGGAGACGACGAGGCAATTATGGGTCTGGCCTGCGTAAAAGCCGTGGCTCGCCTCGGCGAGGCGCACGGAGGCGCCGGCGCCGACGACGACCGCCGAACGGGAGAAACGAGCGGAAGGCGCGCTCGACGCGGCGGCGTAGACGAGATGAATGGGCTCCGCGACATCGGCGCCCGGCTTGACCTCGATCACGACGCCATCCTGCATCAACGCGGCGTTGAGCGCGACGATCGTATCGGTTCCGCCGAAATCCTGCGCCGCGAGCAGCGCGATGAGGTCGGGGCGTCCCTCCGCCAGCACGGCGGCGAGCGAGCGCACCGTGACGCCGGCCGGCATGGGATCGGAGAGTTCGGCGACGAAAACGCCATCGACGATGACGAGGCGGCGCGCCGGATGCGCATCCGTCAATTCGCGACGCAGGCTTTCGATCGCGGCGACAGACGGCGGCGGCGCGAGCGGGGGAACATCGCGCATCAGCGCGCGCAGATCGGTATAATGCCAGGCCTCGACGCGGCGATGCGGCAGGCCGGCCGCGCGGAAAGCGCCAAACGCGGCTTCGCGCAATTGCCTGACGCCAGCCCCGCCGGGAAGGCTCGCCAGCGCCGCGTCGAAGGTCTCAAAAAGCGCCGTTTCGGCCGGCGTGCGGGCGGTTGCGACTGGAGCGTTCATTTCCGTATCCCTCACACCGCCGCCTGCTCGCCGACATAGTCGCGATAACCGCTCTTTTCGAGTTCGAGCGCGAGATCCGCGCCGCCGGTTTTGACGATCCGGCCCTTCGCCATGACATGCACGGTGTCCGGCACGATATAGTCGAGCAGGCGCTGGTAATGGGTAATGATGAGAAAGCCGCGCTTCGGCGAGCGCAGCGCATTGACGCCGCCGGCGACGATCCGCAGCGCGTCGATGTCGAGGCCTGAATCGGTTTCATCGAGGATCGCGAAGGTCGGCTCAAGCAGCGCCATCTGCAGGATGTCCATGCGCTTCTTTTCGCCGCCGGAGAAGCCGACATTCAAGGCGCGCTTCAGCATGTCCGGCTTGATTTCGAGCTTTTCGGCCGCGACCTTGACGCGCTTCATCAATTCCGGCGTCGTCAGCTCTAGACTCGCCGCGCTGCTTGCGCTGCGCGTTGAGCGCCGCCTTGAGGAAGGTCATCGTCGCGACGCCCGGGATTTCGAGCGGATACTGGAATGCGAGGAAGACGCCGCGCGCGGCGCGAACATCGGGCTCAAGCCCGAGGAGTTCGACGCCGTCGAGAAGGATCGAGCCGGATTCAACCGTGTAATCCTTGCGTCCGGCGATCACATAGGAGAGCGTCGACTTGCCGGTGCCGTTCGGCCCCATGATGGCCGCGACCTCGCCGTCCTCGACGGTGAGGTTGAAGTCGTCGAGAATGGTGCGTCCGGCGACCGAAACGGTCAGATTCTTCACTTCGAGCATCAGATCCGATCCTTAAAAATCCAATTGGTCCAGGCCCTGCGGCCGTTGGGTCAGCCGACGCTGCCTTCGAGCGAAATGGCGATCAGCTTTTGCGCCTCAACCGCGAATTCCATCGGCAATTGCTGCAGGACGTCGCGCACGAAGCCATTGACGATCAGCGCCGTCGCCTCCTCGGCGGAAAGTCCGCGCTGCATGCAGTAGAACAGCTGATCGTCGGAGATTTTCGACGTCGTCGCTTCATGCTCGAACTGCGTCGAGGGATTGTGCGATTCGATATAGGGCACGGTGTGGGCGCCGCAGGAATTGCCGACCAGCAGCGAGTCGCAATTGGTAAAGTTGCGCGCGCCGGTCGCCTTGCGGTGCGACGAGATCAGCCCGCGATAGGTGTTTTGCGAGCGGCCCGCCGCGATGCCCTTCGAAATGACCCGGCTCGTCGTGTTCTTGCCGAGATGGATCATTTTGGTGCCGGAATCGACCTGCTGGCGGCCGTTGGAAATGGCGATCGAGTAGAACTCGCCGCGCGATTCATCGCCGCGCAGGATG
Source organism: uncultured Alphaproteobacteria bacterium (assembly GCA_963767805.1). GTDB lineage: Bacteria > Pseudomonadota > Alphaproteobacteria > Rhizobiales > Beijerinckiaceae > Methylocapsa. Next base: position 258,007 of record CAVYFP010000023.1, read on the forward strand.
CAGGACGGATATTTCCAGGTGATCGAGGAGCCGGTCTCGACCTGCGTCCATGAGATTTTCGAGCGGGCGCCGCGGCAGTCGCCGCGCTTCGTCACGAAATTATAGATGCCGCCCTTGCCTTCCGAATCGCCCGGATACCAGTTCTGCACGGTCGAATATTTGATCTCGGCGTCCTCGAGCGCGATGAGTTCGACGACGGCGGCGTGAAGCTGGTTCTCGTCGCGCTTCGGCGCCGTGCAGCCTTCGAGATAGGAGACGTAGGAGCCCTTGTCGGCGATGATCAGCGTGCGCTCGAACTGGCCGGTATTCTGCTCGTTGATGCGGAAATAGGTCGAAAGCTCCATCGGGCAGCGCACGCCCGGCGGGATATAGACGAAGGAGCCGTCCGAGTAGACCGCGCTGTTCAGCGTCGCGTAATAATTGTCCGTCGTCGGCACGACCGAGCCGAGATATTTCTGGACGAGCTCCGGGTGCGTGTGCACGGCTTCGGAAATCGGGCAGAAGATGACGCCGGCCTTGCCAAGCTCTTCCTTGAAAGTCGTGACGACCGAAACCGAGTCGAACACGGCGTCGACGGCGACGCGGCGCTCAGGGGCGACGCCGGCCAGAATCTCCTGCTCGCCGAGCGGAATGCCGAGCTTGGCGTAAACCTTCAAAAGTTCGGGATCGACCTCATCGAGCGACTTCGGGCCTGCGGCGGTCTTCGGCGCCGAATAATAGTAAAGGTCCTGATAGTCGATTTTGGGATATTCGACCCGCGCCCATTCCGGCTCGCGCATCGTAAGCCAGCGGCGGTAAGCGCCAAGACGCCATTGCGTCAGCCAGTCCGGTTCGTTCTTTTTTGATGAAATGAATCTGACAATGTCCTCATTCAGACCTTTTGGGGCCTTGTCGGATTCGATGTCGGAAAAGAAGCCGTACTTATACTCGCTTACGTCGACCGACTTGACGCGGTCGACGGTCTCCTGGACCGCTGCCATACTGTTTTCTCCTCACCCAGCCGGTTTCAAGGACCGCCGGTTCAGAACGCAATCATATATCGGGCCAACTGCGCCGTCTTCAAAGCTTTAATCGCTTACGCCGCTTCGAATGCAGCGCCTCCTGGCCTCCCTTTTCTTGTCCGCAGCGCCTTTTTCAGGGCTTTCGCGAACCGGGCGCAGTCCTCTTCGGACGAATTCCAGCCGAGGCTGACCCTGATCGCGCCGCCGGCCAGCTCCGGCGCGACGCCCATCGCGGCCAGAACATGCGAGCGCTTGACTTTCCCGGACGAACAGGCCGAACCGGAAGAAACCGCGACGCCCTCTATATCGAGGATCATTAGCAAAAGCTGGGCCTCGATCCCCGGAACCGCGAAACAGGACGTATTCGCCAGCCGCGCGCGCTCTTTCCCGAAAAAAACCACGTCCGGCGCGATGCTGGCGACCTCGCCCTCGAGATGGTCGCGCCATTCGCCGATACGCTTCCGCTCAAGCTCAATCCTGTCCCGCGCCGCGCGGAGCGCGCCGGCCATGCCGGCGATGGCGGCGACATTCTCGGTTCCGGCCCGCGCGCCGCGTTCCTGGCCGCCGCCGCGAATGATCGCCTCCTTTATATGGGTGACCGGATCGGCGAAACAAAGCGCGCCGACGCCCTGCGGTCCGCCGAACTTATGCCCCGAGATGGCGAGCGCGTCCGCCCCGAGGCGCAGAATGTCGCAGTCCGTCTTGCCCGCGGCCTGCACGGCGTCGCAGACGACAAAACCGCCCGACGCGTGGATGAGCGCCGCGGCGGCCGCCACCGGCTGAATGACGCCGGTCTCGTTATTGGCAGCCTGCAGCGCCAGCATGATCCGTCGCCCTGCGTTGCGGGCGATCGCCGCTTCGAGCGCTTCGAGGTCGAGAACGCCATCAGGCGTGAACGAAGCCGTTTCGACCGCGCCAGCGGGAAAGCGATGGCCGGACATGACGGCCATATGTTCGCCGGCGCCGATCAGCAGCAAATCGAAGGGCGGGCTCCCCGCGCCCGTGGCGAGATGCGGCGTCAGCGCCAGATTGAGCGCCTCCGTGCCGCCCGCAGTGAAGGTGATCGCCTTGGCCGGCGCGCCGACGAAGGCGCCAAGTTCGATGCGGGCGGATTCGACGGCGAGACGGGCGGCGCGTCCTTCGGCGTGAACGGAGGAAGCGTTGCCGGGCGCGGCGAGCGCGGCCAGCATCGCCTCGCGCGCCGCCGGATGCAGCGGCGTCGTGGCGTTATGGTCGAGATAGGCGCGGGACGCCTGCACGGCTTCAAGCCCTTGTCGGAAAAGGATAGAATGTCGCCCGTCAACCAAAGTGCTTGCAATTCTTCGGGGCGGGCGTGTTAAAGTGGCCCGTAATGTCGGCGCTGCCGATTGGATTGAAGGCTCCGGTCGCCAGCAGGCCGGCGGAGGCGCTTCCGTTGGGAAGTTTACCTCGGAAAGTCTGCCCTGGAGAGTTTTCCGGACGGTCCGAAACGATTGAAGCGCTTCGTCCGGCCGCCGCGCGAGGCTCGATGTCGACAGGTCAACGCAGCTAATTTTATTTAGGGTGCGCCCGTTTCGGAAGTCAAGGCGGCAGCCGGGGTCCGGCGTGCGCTTTAGAGTTTCGACGGCTGATAATGGAGTAAAGATGCCCGAAGTCATGTTCAACGGCCCGGCCGGCCGCATCGAGGGCCGTTTTCATCCCTCGACGGTGCGCGGCGCGCCGATCGCCATTATCCTGCATCCGCACCCGCAATTCGGCGGGACGATGAATAACCAGATCGTCTACAATCTCTACTACGCCTTCGCCGAGCGCGGCTTTGCGGTGCTGCGTTTCAATTTCCGCGGCGTCGGCCGCAGCCAGGGCGGCTTCGATCATGGCCAGGGCGAACTGTCGGACGCCGCCGCCGCGCTCGACTGGGCGCAGGCGATCAACCCCGAAGCGCGCGCCTGCTGGATCGCCGGCATCTCCTTCGGCTCCTGGATCGGCATGCAGCTTCTGATGCGCCGGCCCGAGATCGAGGGCTTCATCTCGATCGCACCGCCCGCCAACCGCTTCGATTTCTCCTTCCTTGCGCCCTGCCCCTCCTCGGGCCTGTTCGTGCATGGCGACCAGGACCGCGTCGCGCCGCTGAAGGAAGTCACGGGCCTCATCGAGAAGCTCAAGACGCAAAAGGGCATATTGATCGAGCACGCGGTGATCCCCGGCGCCAATCATTTCTTCGAAAACTGCGTCGAGCCGCTGATCGAAGAGGTCGGCATCTATCTCGACCGGCGCCTCGGCAATCCGCCGCGCTTGCCGACGCCGACCCGCAGCGAGCCTGCCGAAAAGCGCTAGAACTCAGCCTTTCAACTCGGGGACCGGCACGTCATAAGTGTTCAGCGTCACCGAGACGAGGCAGTAGAGCCCGACGAGATAGGAGAGTTCGGCGGCGCCATGCTGGCCGAACGCCTCGACCGCCGTCCGCCAGGTCAGTTCCGGCAGCGTGCCGCCCTTCACCAGCGCGCTCGCGAAATCATAGGCGATCGCCTCCTGCCGGGTGAGGTCGCCAGGGCGTTGGCCCGCGACAATGGTTGAGAGCTTTTCGTCCGATAGGCCGCGCAGCTCGCCGACGCAGACATGCGCGTAAAGCTCATAGGCCGAGTTGAAATGTGCGCCGGTGACGAGGATCGCCACTTCGCGCACGGGTTTCGGCAGGGAAGGATTGTCGGCGAGCGCCTTGACAAGCTCCCAAACAGGCTTGCCAAAGGCTGGCTCGTGCAGCCAGGGGTTCCACGGCCCGACCAGCGCGCCATCGTTGCGAACGGCGACGAACCCCTTGAAGTTCTTGGTGATGCCCTCGCACATGTCATTGTAGAGGGCGCGCTGCTCGGGGGTGAGTTCGGCGGGAGGGATCAGCGGAAGGCGCATCGGGTTTCCTTGCGTCGCGGAGCACGAAGGCCAAGTTTGCGCTGCGATCACATCATTTCCGTGGCGCCGTCGGCTTCAGGTCGTCGCGCGATGACGCCGCCGGTCAGGGGGGCTACGACCCCCGTCGTCATTGGGAAGGTGATGGGAAGGTTTTTCAGCCGCCGCACCGCCAGATAGGCGAAGGCCTGCGCCTCCATGGCGTCGACGGACCAGCCGAAGGCGGCTCGCGTCCTTGACCCGGCAGGGCAGCCGCCGGCTTAATTCGCACATCAGGGTCGGGTTGCGGGCGCCGCCGCCGCAGATGATCGCGACGGCCGGCTCGCTTGGCATATGGGCGATGGCGCGGGCGAGTCCCGCCGCTGTGAAGGCGGTGAGCGTCGCCGCCGCGTCCTCTGTCGAGAGCTGCGCGGTCGCGGCGGCGGAGAAGGCATTGCGATCGAGCGATTTCGGCGCCGCCAAAGCGAAAAAGGGATAGGACATCAGCCCGGCGACCACCGATTCATCCGCGGTTCCGGCGGCCGCGGCGGCGCCGTCGCGGTCGAGCGCCGCGCCGGTGCGCGCCAGCATCAGATCGTCGATCAGCGCATTGCCCGGCCCGGCGTCGCAGGCGATCGGTTCGGCGCCCGGCGCGATGAAGGTGATATTGGCGACGCCGCCAATATTGACCACGACGACGGGCTCCCTGAACCCGGCGCTAGCGGCGAGCGCGGCATGATAGACCGGCACCAGCGGCGCGCCCTGGCCGCCAGCCGCCATATCGTCGGCGCGGAAATCATAGACGACGTCGACGCCAAGGGTTTGCGCCAGGGCTGCGCCATCGCCGATCTGGATGGTCAGGCGCCGCTCCGGCCGATGCAGCACGGTCTGGCCGTGAAAGCCGACGACGCCGATTTTTTCGCGGGTCGAGGCCGTGGCTGTCGAGAAAGGCCTGTACCGCAGAGGTGTGGCGGGCGGTGATCATCGTCTCGGCCGCGGCCAGCGCGCCGGGGCGGGCGGCGCGGTCGGAAAGGCGCACAGCGTCGGCGATGGCCTCGCGGAGCAGCGCGCGGTCCTCGTCCTCATAGGGAAAGAAGCCCGTGCCGCGAAAGGCGATGGTTTTTTCGCCGTCGGTTTCGATCAGGGCCACGTCGACCCCGTCCATCGAGGTGCCGCTCATAAGGCCGATGGCGGTCGTTGAGGTCATGTGATCCCGTTCGTCGCCAATTTGGAGCCGTATCGGCGCGCGCCCGCGACCGCCTGACTTTACTGGATATCCTAAGAGCAGTTGCGGGCAAGGTAAACGCTGCGCTCTAATCATTGCCTTCGTCGCCGCTTGCCCCTAAACCTCGCGCTCTTTCGATGCGCCGCGCGAGCAATACAGATGTCAGACGATTTTTCGCCCAAATCCGATTTTCTCGCGACGCTGATCGCGCGCGGCTATGTGCATCAATGCTCGGATTTCGCCGCGCTCGACGATCGGGCGAAGACGGGCGACCTCACCGCCTATATCGGCTTTGACTGCACCGCCGCCTCGCTGCACGTCGGCTCGCTCGTGCAGATCATGCTGCTGCGCTGGCTGCAGAAGACCGGCGGCAAGCCGATCGCGCTGATGGGCGGCGGCACGACGCGGGTCGGCGATCCTTCCGGCAAGGACGAGAGCCGCAAGATCCTGACGCTGGAGCAGATCGAGGACAACAAGAACGGCATCAAGCGCGTCTTCTCGAAATTCCTGACTTTCGGGGATAGCGCGAAAGACGCCATCATGCCCGACAACGCCGAGTGGCTGGCGCATCTCAACTACATCGATTTCCTGCGCGATATCGGCAGGCATTTCTCGGTCAACCGCATGCTGGCGATGGATTCGGTCAAGGCCCGGCTCGAACGCGAGCACGAGCTGTCGTTCCTCGAATTCAATTATATGTGCCTTCAGGCCTATGATTTCGTGGAGCTTTACCGGCGCTTTGGCTGCGTTCTGCAGATGGGCGGCTCGGATCAGTGGGGCAATATCGTCACCGGCCTTGATCTTGGCCGGCGGCTCGGGACGGCGCAGCTCTATGCGCTGACGACGCCGCTGCTGACGACGGCCTCGGGCGCCAAGATGGGCAAGACGGCGCAAGGCGCCGTGTGGCTCGACGAAAGCCTGCTGCCGGTGTTCGAATATTGGCAATACTGGCGCAATTGCGAGGATCGCGACGTCGGAAGGTTCCTGAAGCTCTTCACGGAACTGCCGCTCGACGAGATCGCGAAGCTGGAGGCGCTGGGCGGCGCGGAGATCAACGAAGCCAAGAAGGTGCTGGCGACCGAGGCGACCGCGATGGTGCATGGCCGCGCGGCGGCCGAGGGCGCGGCCGAGGCGGCGCGGCAGACCTTCGAGGAAGGCGCTTTGGCCGAAAGCCTGCCTGCAGTCGAGATCGCCGCGGCGGAGGTCGAGGACGGGCTTGGCGTCCTCGCCGCTTTCGTCAAGGCGGGGCTTGTGGCTTCGACCAGCGAGGCGCGCCGGCAGATCAAGGGCGGCGGCCTCAAGGTCAATGACGATGTCGTCACGGACGAGCGCGCCCTTATCAAGCCGGGCGACGCGGCGGACGGCATGATCAAGCTCTCGCTCGGCCGCAAGCGGCATATTTTGCTGCGACTGGTGTGACCTTTTGGCGACACCCGTCGCTAAAAGCTTTACGCCAGGTTAACGCCTGCCCCGCCAGCCACGTTGCCGCCACACTGCGACGGCAACGTCCCCGCCAAGGGGAGAACCTTTATGCTGCGCATCCTGCTTGGAATTTCGATTGCGGCTCTGAGCTGTTCGGCGAGTTTCGCCGAAACGGCCGACCGCTCCCACGCATATGATGATTTCATTGCGCTGCAGGCGCAGAAGCACGGCGTCCCGGAAAGCCTCGTTCATCGCATCCTGCGGCGCGAGAGCCGCTACGATCCGAAGGTTTTTCATAATCACTGCTACGGCCTGATGCAGATCAAATATGGCACCGCGCGGTCGATGGGATTCAACGGCGCGCCGAACGATCTGTTCGACCCTTACGTCAACATGACTTACGCCATTCCCTATCTCGCCAACGCCTACCGGATCGCGGAGGGCGACGAGGATCGCGCCGTCGCGCTTTTCGCCGGCGGCTATTATTACCAGGCCAAGAAAAAGCAAATGCTGTCCGCGCTGCGCACGGCGGTCTCGCCGCCGCTCGCGCCGGAACCGCCGCCGCCCGCGCCGGCGCGGCCGCAGAACGCGATGCCGAATGTGTTCGCCTTCCTCCAGAGCCCCGCGCAAAGCCCTGTGCAGCCGGCGCAGGTCGAGGTGACGCAAGCCGCGATGCAGGTGGCGGCGCAAAGCGCTGCGCAGACCGCTTCGATGGCGCCGCCGCCGGCTGAGCCCGTGGCGCAGACGACGAATCCTGCGCCGGCTGGCCAGCAGCAGGCGGCGGCGGAGCAAACGCAGCCGGCGCAGGAGGCGACCGCGTCGATCGACGCGCAAAGTGCATGCGGCCGACGCGAAACATCACGACAAGGCCGGTTCGCAGAAGGCGGCGAAGCTGGCGAAGACGAAGATCGCGCTCGCCGGCGAAGGCGGACGCCGCGCCGGATGGCGCCAGGTCCGGGCAGCAGCAGGCCGCCGCCGAGCAAAAGGAGCCGACGCAGGATGCGACTGCTTCGATCGACGCGCCAAAGTCGCACGCGGCCGACGCGAAACATCACGACAAGGCCGGTTCGCAGCAGGCCGCGAAGCTGGCGAAGACGAATATCACGCTCGCCGCGAAGGCGGACGCCGCGCCGGAGGGCGCCAAGTCCGGGCAGCAGCAGGCCACCGCCGGGCAAACGGAGCCGGCGCAGGATGCGACCGCGTCCATTGAGGCGCCAAAGCCTCATGCGGCCGACGCGAAACATCACGACAAGGCCGGTTCGCAGAAAGCCGCCAAGCTGACGAAGTCGAGGATCGCGCTCGCCGGGAAAGCGGATGCCGCGCCGGATGGCGCCAAGTCCGGGCAGCAGCAGGCCGCCGCCGGGCAAACCGAGCCGGCGCAGGACGCCACCGCGTCCATCGACGCGCCGAAGCCGAATGCGTTTGACGCGAAACATCACGACAAGGCTGGTTCGCATCAGGCCGCGAAGCTGGCGAAGACGAAGATCGCGCTCGCCGGCAAAGCGGATGGCGCGAAAGCCGCCGCGCAGGCTCCGCACAGGACGAAGGAGGCGAGAGCCCACGTCGTTTCGACGGCGGCGGCGAGCCAGGCGAGCGATGCGGACGCCGGGGCGGCGACGGGCTCCGAACCCCCCATCGCCGAAAAGCCTTCCGCGGCGACGGAGCCCGGCGGCTCGTTCTAAGGAGCGGGACGCACGCCGGGGCTCAGCTCGCTTCAAGCCGGAAGATCATTTCCCCGGCTCCGAAATCCGCCATTCGCCCCTCAGCTCAAGTCGCGCAGATGGCGGAACACGATGATGCGCGAAACCAGCCCCGTGACGATCGCGATTCCGGCGGTGATGAGCAGGATCGCGACATAGACGTTGCGGCCGAGCGAAAAGCCGCCGAACAGCGCCTCGACCTGATCGCCGCCCGGCGTCGCGCGGGCCCAGGCGGCGAGCGTCGAGGCGGCGTAGAAGACCAGGATCGCCGCGCCGCCGCCGATCGCGCCGCCACGAAGGCCAAGCTGGAAGAAATGGCGCTGGAACTGCCGCGAGATGTAATCATCGGCGGCGCCGACGAAATGCAGCACCTCGATTATCTCGCGATTTCCCGCCATGGCGCCGCGCGTCGCGAAGGCCACCGCGAGGATCATGGCGACGAGGACCAGCACGAAAATGACGGCGGCGACGGCGACGACCGTCTTCGCCATCACGGCGAGGCGCTCGAGCCAGCGCTGGTGATCGTCGAGGCTCGCGCCCGGAACGGCCTCCGCTATGGCGCGGCGAAGCGCCGCCGCGTCGACGCTGGCGCCGGGTTCAAGGCGAATCACGACGAGGCGTGGCACCGGCAGTTCGGAGAGATCGAGATTGCCGCCCTAACCAGGGCTGCAGCAGGGCTTCGGATTCCGCCTTGGTGTAGGCCCGGGCCAGCGCGACGCCGGGCGCCTTGCGGGCGATGTCGGCGGCCTTTTCAGCGTCGACGCCGATATCGCGTCCATTGGCCGGGCGGATCTGCACGGTCATTTCACGCGCGACCTCGCTCTGCCAGGAGGATGAAGCGTCGGCGATGAGGATGGCGGCGCCGGCGGCGAGCGCGGCGAGAAAGGTCATGATGGCGACGACGGTGACAAGCGCGCGGCCGGCGATGGACGCCGCCGGCACAAGCGCCTTCTCGCGCCGGAATTCGCGCCGGATGCGCCTTCGGTTCAGAGCCTCCGCCGCCGCCTGAACGACGCGTCCCGCCGTCGAAACTATGCTCATCGCTGGCCTTTTTTCACGCGGGCGCGGGGCATCGGGTTCACTCGAAAATATGCAGGCGGCCATCGCCGAGGACGAGGCGGCGGGCGCCGTCGAACTGGTCCATCAGCGCGAGATCATGGGTCGCGATGACGACCGAGGTGCCCGATTTATGCAGTTCGGTGAAGAGGCGCAGGAGCCGGCGCGCGAGATTTGGATCGACATTGCCAGTCGGCTCGTCGGCGAGCAGGAGTTGCGGGCGGACGATGAGGGCGCGGGCGATCACGGCGCGCTGCTTTTCGCCGCCCGAGAGGACGGGCGGCAGGACGTTCATGCGCTCGCCGAGCCCGACCCAGTGCAAAAGCTCGGTGACTTCGCCGCGATAGGTCGCCTCGTCCATGCCGCGCACGCGCATCGGCAAGGCGACATTCTCGTAGGTCGTCAGATGGTCGAGCAGGCGGAAATCCTGGAACACGACGCCGATGCGGCGGCGCAGATCCGTGATGGCGCTTTTGTCGAGCGTCAGCGCGTCGCGGCCAAACAGGCGGATCATGCCGCGCGTCGGCTGCAGCGACAAAAGGATGAGCCGCAAAAGCGTGGTCTTGCCGGCGCCGGAAGGGCCGGTGAGGAACTGGAAGGACTGCGGCTCGATCGAAAAACTGATGTCTTTCAGGATTTCGGCGCCCATGCCGTAGCGCAGGCCGACATTTTCAAAACGGACCAAGCGGTAAGCCCTCTGCGGGAACAAGCCGCGCCGGCCGCATCGCCGGAGCCAGATCGCCGCATCTTCCAGCTGGCGGCGCGGCGCTTCGCCAGGCGCCCGCCGAAAACTGGTCTAGCGAAAATTCACGCGCGGCGCCATGTCGTTTCGAAATCTCAAGGCTCCCAAGCCCTCATGTCCCCAGAAGATCGATCAGCGCGGGGATCAATGGCGCGTCGGCCGGCGGCATGGGATAGTCCCGCATTTTCTTCGGAAACACCCATTTCAGCGCCTGATGCTCCTTCGCCGCGACGGTTCCGTCCCAGCGCCGGCAGACATAAAGCGGCATCATGAGGTGAAAGTCGGGATAGGCGAAGCTCGCGAAGGTCAGGGGCGCGAGGCAGGCTTCCTTCACTTCGATGCCAAGCTCTTCGCGCAGCTCCCGGATCAGGGCGGCTTCGGGCCGCTCGCCGGCGTCGATCTTGCCGCCGGGAAACTCCCACAGCCCCGCGAGCGTCTTGCCCTCGGGCCGCTGCGCGATCAGGACGCGCCGATCCGCGTCGATCAGGGCGCAGGCGACGACGAGCAGCAGCTTCACGCGGCGCGCCTCTCCATTTGCGGAGGCCTCACGAGCGGTAATCGCCGTTGATCTCGACATATTCCTTGGTGAGGTCGCAGGTCCAGACGGTCGCCTGTCCATTGCCGAGGCCGATCTCGACGTAAATGTCGATCTTCGGCTTTTTCATCAGTTCGGAAACTTCGGCCTCGTCATAGCGCGGGTCGCGCAGGCCCTTGTTCGCGACGCGGATTTCGCCGAACCAGATCGCCAGAAGGTCGCGGTCGGCCTTTTCGCCGGACTTTCCGACGGCCATGACGATGCGGCCCCAATTGGCGTCCTCGCCGGCGATCGCGGTCTTGACGAGGGGCGAGTTGGCGATCGAAAGGGCGATCCGTTTGGCGGCGGCGTTCGAGGCCGCGCCGACAACCGTGATCTCGACGAATTTGCGCGCGCCCTCGCCATCCTTGACGACCTGATGGGCGAGATCGAGCAGCAGAATGTCGAGCGCGGCTTTGAACGGCGCAAGACGGCGATCATTGGCGGCGGTGATTTCCGGCGCGCCGCGTTTTCTCGCGGCCCCCGTGGCGAAGAGAAGCAGCGTATCGGACGTCGAGGTGTCGCTGTCGACGGTGATGGCGTTGAAGGAGCCCTGCACGCTTTTCGAAAGCAGGGCCTGCAGGACGGGCGCGGCGATCGGCGCGTCGGTGAAGACGAAGGAGAGCATCGTCGCCATGTCGGGCGCGATCATGCCGGCGCCTTTCGCCATGCCGGAGAGCGTCACCGGGACGCCGTCGATTTCGACGCCGACGGTCGCGACCTTGGGATAGGTGTCGGTCGTCATGATCGCCTTGGCGGCCTCGAACATCTCGCCGGGCTTCGCCTTCGCCGCCAGCTTTTGCAGCGGGCCGTCGAATTTCGAGGCGTCGAGCGGTTCGCCGATCACGCCCGTCGAGGCGAGGAAAATCTCCGCCTGCGGCGCGCCCGTGGCTTTCGCCGCGATGGCCGCCGTGAGCTTGGCCGCCCGCGCGCCGGCCTTGCCGGTGAAGGCGTTGGCGTTGCCCGAATTGACGACGAGCGCCCGCGCTTTGCCGCCGGGCAGCCGCTCGCGGCACCAGTCGACCGGCGCCGAGGGGCATTTCGACGTCGTGAAGACGCCCGCGACCTCGGTCCCCTTGTCGAACAGGGCGAGCATCACATCGGTGCGGCCTTTGTAGCGAATGCCCGCCTCTCCCGCGGCGAAGCGCACGCCCTCGATTTCGGGCAGGTCGGGATAGGATTGCGGCGCGAGCGGCGACAGGGCGGTCATGGGTGGAATCCTTCGATGCAAGCTTTCATGGCGGAGCCGCCCGTCGCGCGCCGGGACGGCGGGATCGATCCGGAAAGGGCGTCCGGCCCGCGCAGGACGTGGGCGAGCGCGCAGCCGAGACGCGGCGCGCGAACCCATAAAAGCTCGCGCGCCGCGTTTCTGGCGCGGGTTACTTCTTCTTCTGATCAGCCGGCGCGGCGGGCGCAGCCTCCGGAGCGTCGGGGGAGGCGCCAGGCGCGCCGGGATCGACCGCGGGTTCGGCGCGGTCAATCTTCGCCGTCTTGCGCAGATCGGTCACCAGCTCGCTCTGGGCTTTCTGTACGACGTAGCGGCTGACCTGATCCTTCACTTCGTCGAAAGACGGGAAAGTCTTCTGACGCTTGCCTTCGACCTGGATGACGTGCCAGCCGAACGGGCTCTTCACCGGCTCGGACAGGGTTCCCGGCTCGAGCTTGAAAGCGGCTTCTGCGAATTCAGGCACCATCTTGTCCTTGGTGAACCAGCCGAGATCGCCGCCGTCGGAGCCCGTATCTTTCGACACCTCCTTGGCGACCTTGGCGAAATCCTCGCCGCCCTTGATCCGCTTGATCACCGCCTGCGCATCCGCGTCGGTGGCGACGAGAATGTGGCGCGCATGGATCTCGGTTTCGGGCTTCTGCGCCTTGGCGGCGTCGTCATAGGTCTTTTTCAGGGCCTCGTCCGTCAGGGCCGCCTTGGCCACTTCGCCGAGCTTGAGCTCCATCAAAAGCTTTTCGTGATAATAGGCGAGCTTGTCGGCGAATTCCGGGGTCTGGTCGAGTTTTTCGGCCTGCGCCTTCTGCGCGACGAGGACGCCGTCGATCAGGAAGTCGAGGATATAGGATTCGCGCGCCTTGCCTTGAATCTGCTGCGGCAGGCTCGGCCCCAGATCCTCGGTCGCGATCTTCAGGTCTTTCTCCGTAATCGTCTGTCCGTTGACCGTGGCGAGCACTTTGTTTGACGCCTGGGTCGATGCCGGGGCGGCCGCCGGGTCCGCAAGCAGGAGCGACGGCGCGCCGATCGCCAGGGCGGATGCGAGGCCTGCGGCCAGGGCGCGCGAGGATGTCTTCTTGAACATGCAGTTGAGCTCCGGGCTTTTTAAGGAAACAAAAAAATCGCCTTGGCGCCGCGCTCGAGACCTTTAGGGGGCAGGTCTGACCATTGCGCGCGGACCGGAAACATGCACGGACCGACGGGTTTGACAAGGTCCGGGCGCAATCTTATCTCTCCACAGCTGAAGGGGCGAAGTTTTTGAGGCGCGGCGGGAAGCTTTGCGACAGACACATTAATGCGCGCGGTCGCAAAGATTGTCGTAAAATGTAAGTGTTGCAGCGCTTATCGCCTCAGGCCGTGGCGCGACGTGAGCGATTCGCGGGTCGTTTCCGAAGATTAAGCAGGGTCATTTTAGACTTTAGCTAAAGATAGCGGCGCCTGCGCGGGAAGCGGCGTTGGCTGGAGCGGAGCCGCAAGAAAGCGCGACGCTTTTCAAGTTTGGTCGGAGCGGGACCACTATATAGAGGTTGAAACCGCGTGATCGGCCGGGTCGATGACGCCGTTTGACGGCAGGGAAAGGGTTTTTTGATTATGCTGGGTTCGCTCGCGAAGAAGATTTTCGGATCGTCGAATGATCGGCGGCTGAAGAGCTACCGGCCGAAAGTCGCGGCGATCAACGCGCTCGAGCCCGAATGGCGGAAGCTCACCGACGCCGAACTCGCCGGCAAGACGGCCGCCTTCCGCGCAGAACTCGCCGGCGGCAAGACGCTCGACGATCTGCTTGTTCCGGCATTCGCCACGGTGCGCGAGGCCTCGCGCCGCGTGCTCGGTCAGCGCCACTTCGACGTCCAGCTGATCGGCGGCATGGTGCTGCATGAGGGCGGCATCGCGGAAATGCGCACCGGCGAAGGCAAGACGCTCGTCGCCACCCTCGCCACCTATCTCAACGCCCTCGCCGGCAAGGGCGTCCATGTCGTCACCGTCAATGATTATCTCGCCCGCCGCGACGCGGAATGGATGAGCGCGATCTATAAGTTTCTGGGCATGTCGACCGGCGTCGTCGTGCATGGCGTCGAGGACGACGAGCGCCGCCGCGCCTACGCCGCCGACATCACCTACGGCACAAACAACGAATATGGTTTCGACTATCTCCGCGACAATATGAAATATGAACTGTCGCAGATGGTGCAGCGCGGCCATGCCTTCGCCATCGTCGACGAGGTCAATTCGATCCTGATCGATGAGGCGCGCACGCCCCTCATCATCTCAGGGGCCTCGGACGACAAGTCGGAACTCTATAATTCAATTGACAAGGTGCTGCCGCGCCTCGATCGCGAGGATTACGATCTCGACGAGAAGCAGCGTTCGACCAGCCTTACCGAGCGCGGCAACGAACATATGGAGGAGCTGCTGCGCGAGGTGGGGATCCTGACGGAAGGCTCGCTCTATGAGGCGGCCAATGTCACCATCGTCCACCACGTCAATCAGGCCCTGCGCGCGCATAAGCTGTTCCAGCGCGACAAGGACTATATCGTGCGCAACGGCGAGGTCGTGATCATCGACGAATACACCGGCCGCATGATGCCGGGCCGGCGCTATTCGGAAGGGCTGCATCAGGCCCTCGAAGCCAAAGAGCATGTGCAGGTCCAGCCCGAGAATGTGACGCTCGCCTCGATCACCTTCCAGAACTATTTCAGGCTCTATTCCAAACTCGCCGGCATGACCGGAACGGCGACCACCGAGGCGGACGAATTCGCCGAAATCTACAAGCTCGAAGTCGTCGACATCCCGACCAACGTGCCGGTCGAGCGCTTCGACGAGGACGACGAAGTCTATCGCTCGGCGGAAGAAAAATTGCGCGCCGTCACCCGCGAGATCGAGGCGGCGAACGCCAAACTGCAGCCGATGCTGGTCGGCACCACGTCGATTGAAAAATCCGAGCAGCTCGCCGAGGCGATGAAGGCGCAGGGCTACCACCAGATCGACTTCAACGAACCCCGCGCGCTCGAAAAGCTCTATGCGGCGGCGCGATCCGCCAAGCCCTCGAAACTCTTCGCCGTGCTGAACGCGCGCTTCCACGAGCAGGAAGCCTATATCGTTGCGGAGGCCGGCGTTCCGGGCGCGATCACGATCGCCACCAACATGGCCGGCCGCGGCACCGACATCAAACTCGGCGGCAATGTCGAGATGCGCGTCGCGCAGGAATGCGCGAGCCTGCCCGAAGGCCCCGAGCGCGACGCCAAGGAAGCCGAAATCCGCGCCGAGGTGGAAGATTTCAAGGCGAAGGCGATCGCCGCTGGCGGCCTCTACATCATCGGCACCGAGCGGCACGAGAGCCGGCGCATCGACAATCAGCTGCGCGGCCGCGCCGGCCGTCAGGGCGACCCCGGCCGCTCGAAATTTTTCCTGTCGCTCAAAGACGATCTGATGCGCATCTTCGGGTCGGACCGCATGGAATCAATGCTGGTGAAGCTCGGCCTCAAGGAGGACGAGGCGATCGTCCATCCCTGGATAAACAAGGCTCTGGAGAAGGCGCAGCAGAAGGTCGAGGCGCGCAACTTCGACATGCGCAAGAACATCCTGAAATACGATAACGTCATGAACGACCAGCGCAAGGTCGTGTTCGAGCAGCGCCGCGAGATGATGGCGCAAGGATTCGCTCGAAGAGATGATCGACGACATGCGCGAGGGCGTCGTCGACGATCTCATCGCCAAACATGTTCCGCCCGACGCCTACCCCGAGGCCTGGGACATCGAAGGGCTCTCGCATGCGGTCGAAACGGCGTTCAACATCGCCCTGCCGCTGGCCGACTGGGCCAAGGAGGAGGGCATCACCGAGGAGGAGATGCGCGATCGGCTGAAGACGTCCGCCGACGCGGCCTATGCCTCGCGTGTGGAGAAGAACGGGCCGGAGGTCACGCGCTATATCGAAAAGCAGATCGTGCTGCAGGCGCTCGATCATCTTTGGCGCGAACACCTGTTGACGCTGGATCATCTGCGGCAGGTCGTCGGCTGGCGCGGCATGGCGCAGCGCGATCCGCTGAACGAGTATAAGTCCGAGGCCTTTCAGCTTTTCGACGAGCTGATCGCGCGGCTGCGCGAAGCGACGACGACGCAGCTTTCGCGCGTCGAGGTCGCCTTCGAGCCGCCGCCGGCGCCGGAAAACGCGCCTGGCGCATTTCTGCAGGCCGCAAATGCGGGCGCTTCTTTCGAAGGGCCGCTCGCCACAGCGCCGATGCTCGCCCTTCATCCCTCACCGCCCGCTTTCGGCGCCGAGGAAGCCGGATCGACGGCGACGCTGACGCGTCCGGCGCAAGACGCGGGGGAGACGGATGCGGCGGCTTACGGCAAGGTCGGCCGCAACCAGCCCTGCCCCTGCGGTTCAGGCAAGAAATTCAAGCACTGCCACGGCGCGCTGGCCTAGAGAGGAATAGCGCCGGTTGCGTGAGAGGCCGGCGCCAGGACGAAACTTACCATTCGTTAACGCGCGCGTGCATCGGCGCACAGCCGGCCGCGCCGGGCGGACCTAACCTCCAGACATCGCCGCTGCATTGAATGCCGCGGCGCAAGCAGGGAGAGAGGGTCATGAGCACTGTTCGCAAGACAATAGCCGCCAGCCTCGCCATCGCCACGCTGGGTCTTGGCCTCGCCGCTTCTTCGACGCCCGCTTCCGCCTGGGGCTATCATCCGTGGGGCTGGGGCGGCGGCGGTTGGGGCTGGGGCGTTGGCGGAGCCGCCGTCGGACTGGCGCTCGGCGCCGCGGCCGCCACGGCAGCTGCCCCCTATTACTATCCGTCCTGCGGCTTCGCCCGCCAGCCCGTCGTGGACGGCTATGGCAATGTCATCGGCTATCGCCGCGTCCGCGTCTGCAACTGACGGAGCGGGAGAGATCCGGTTCTGAACGCGTTGGGCGGTTCTGGCGGCCTTTTGGGCGCGTGAGCTGCTCAGGAAGCGTCGGCCGGTCGGCGTATCTCAGCGTGCGGGGCCTCGATGGTGGCCGCGGCCGGATGCTCGTGGTGCAGCACTTCCTTCAGTTTGCTGCGCTCGAACAGGACGACGATGACCAGCGAGAACAGCAGCGGAATGATGAGATAGAGCAGCCGGAAAACAAGAAGCGCGGTCAGCACCTCGGCCTGCGGCGTCGCCGGCATGGCCTTGATGAAGAGAAGCTCGAAGACGCCGAGGCCGCCCGGCGCATTCGAGGCGAGCGCCGCCGAAAATGAGGCGATGAACACCGCGAGCACGACGAAAAAGCCGGGATTGCCGGCCTCCGGCAGGGCGAAATAGATGATGCCCGCCGCGCCGATGAGCTCGAGCGGCGCCGCCAGCAGTTGCCGGACGGCGATGTCGGGCTTCGGATATTCCAGCCGGAAGCCGCGAATGATCAGCGGCTTGAAGCCGAAAATCGAGCCGATCATATAGATCGCGACCAGAACCAGCAGAACGACGCCGATCGTGAAGGCCGTCGCCGGATTGGTCACGGCGTCCGGCAGGATGCCGTTGAACCGCGCCAGCTGCTGCGGCTCGAAGACGAGGACGAGGCCGCCCATCAGCATGGTGCCGAGACCGAAAGTGAGCGAGCAGAGCGCCACAAGCACGGCGACTTGCGCGGCCGTCAGCCCTTTCGAATGATACGCGCGATATCGCACCATGCCGCCGGAGACGACGGATGCGCCGATGTTATGCGCGAGGGCGTAGGTCGTGAACGAACAAAGCGAGATGAAAAACCACGAAATATGGGTGACGCCGAGATGGCGCAGCGCGATCCGGTCATACCAGGCGAGCGCGGCGTAGGCGAGCAGCGTCGAGCCCGCGGCGAGAGCGTAGTGCGAGGGTGGGATCGCCTTGAGCGCGCGCCAGACTTCCGGCCCGATGTGTTGCCCGCGAAACTCCTTGTAAAGCAGCCAGACGGACAGGGCGACCGCAAGGAAGCCGATCGCCGGCCAGACAAAATCCAGGATTCGTTTCATGACGCTCCCGACAGGAAAGCCGCGCTGCGGCGCCTGTCTTAGCGCATGTTTCGCGAAAGGCGCAGGATTTTCAGGAACGGAAATCAACCGGGGCCGCGGCCATCGGGCGCACGCGGCGGCCGGCCGCGCGCAAGGATCGAAACGGCGCTTGGCGGCGAGACCGGCGCGTTCGCCGCCGCCCGGTCAGATCTGCGCGGCGCGCAGGCGCAAGCCCGGCTTCGCCTGGGCGATGGCGAGTTCGCCGTCATCTCCGGCGGCGGGGTCGCGGGCGTCGAACCCTTGCGCCTTGGTCAGATCGTCGAGCGCATCCTCAAGCCGGCTGCGCGCGTCGTCGAGCTGGGTCATCAATTCGGCCGCCGAGCGGTTGAGATTGTCGCGGCGGGTGCGGGCGGCGCGGGCGTAGGTCGGATAAGCGAAATGGGAGGCGTCGAAAATGCCGGCGCGCTGCTCCTCGATTGCAACCTCCTGTTCGAGTTCGCGCGCGATCTTGGAGAATTCGGCGACCATCGATTCGATCTGCGCGACCCTGCGGCGTTTTTCCTCGACCTGAAACCGCTTGAGGCGAATGAGCGTTTCCTGCAGCTTCATATTTCTGAACTCCCAATGGGCGGCGGATGAGCGGCGCCGGCCGCGCGTCACAGCGGCGCGCCGTTGCGCCCCCCGCCCGAAACGCCTGAAATCGCCTCCGGAGCTGATCCGGAGTTTTGGCCGACATCAAAAGTTTGCAGCAGTAAAGTTGCCCATTCGTTACCTCTCTGGCGTAAACGCTCTTGCGCCGACCGATTCGCCCCTACGTCGCCAGATACGGCGGCGCGCCGCGCCGTCTGGGGGCGAAACTTTGCGGGGGACAGGCGGAATTCTTCGTCGCGCAAGCTTGCGTGGGCAGAGTGCGTTCGCTGACAGTTCGCCATCTCTTCGCTCGCGGGCCGAAATCGATTCGGGCGGCATGGGATTTGAAGTCGTCGGGCGGCGGGAATGCTTTTATTAACCAATGGCCGTTAAGGTTACGAAACTCGGAATGAAGGGTTAACGGCCGGGCCCACAACGCGCCTGGCGGCGAGACTCTGGAATGATTTCGCGCGCCGGCGGGCGACCGGCGGGGCAAGGTGGGGACCCAACATGCGCGTTTTATTGATTGAAGACGACAGCGCGACCGCGCAAAGCATCGAGCTGATGCTGAAATCCGAGAATTTCAACGTCTATGCGACGGACCTCGGCGAAGAGGGGGTCGACCTCGGCAAGCTCTATGATTACGACATCATCCTGCTCGATCTGAACCTGCCCGACATGTCCGGCTATGAGGTGCTGCGCACGCTGCGCGTCGCCAAGGTCAAGACGCCGATCCTCATTCTTTCGGGCTTTGCGGCGATCGAGGACAAGGTCAAGGGGCTCGGCTTCGGCGCCGACGATTACCTGACCAAGCCCTTCCACAAGGACGAACTTGTCGCCCGCATCCACGCCATCGTGCGGCGTTCGAAGGGGCACGCGCAATCGGTCATCGCGACGGGCGATCTCATCGTCAATCTCGATCAGAAGACCGTCGAGGTCACCGGCTCGCGCGTGCATCTCACCGGCAAGGAATATCAGATGCTGGAGCTGCTCTCGCTACGCAAGGGCACGACGCTGACCAAGGAGATGTTCCTCAACCATCTCTATGGCGGCATGGACGAACCGGAGCTGAAAATCATCGACGTGTTCATCTGCAAGCTGCGCAAGAAACTCGCCAACGCCAGCCACGGCCGCAATTACATCGAGACAGTGTGGGGCCGCGGCTACGTCCTGCGCGAGCCGCTGGATGATGAGGAGCGGATTACGGCTTGAGACGGCGCGCGCCGATCGTGATTTAGCGGGGCTCCGCCCCTTGCGTGCTCGGTCCGGTCAGGACGCTGGGCGCAGCCAAACTGGAGGTTGTTTGGCTGCGTCGGAATGGTCCGGTTCCTACAGAGTTTTTCCTAAGAACGATTGTCGCCGCGACCGGTCGCGAGGTCCCTCACGCGACGGCGGAGGTCTCTACGGTCGCTAGCGCCAAAGCCGGCAGCGCCTCGATCGTCACGGAATCCGCCTCGGTGGTGACGTGGAGGCTCATGTTCGAGGCCCTTGCGACGAGCCCTGTGTAAAAGGGCTGGATGGCGTGGGCGTCGACCGAATGATTCTCGGGGGCGCCCGAGAGCAGGCCAGGCGTGTGGCCGGCGAGCTTCGCATTGGCGCCTTTCGCCGTGACGCTGATGCGCAGGCTCCCGTCAGCGGCGGCCGTGTCCGTGCGAACGATGATTGCGCCGCCGCGCGGGATCGCGCCCGCCGCGATGAGGCAGAGATTGAGGATCAGCTTGACCTGGTTCTTCGGCGCCAGCGCGCGCGGCGCGTTCCACTCAAGTTGCGTCTTCTGATCGGCGAACAGGCCGCGCACGACTTTTTCGGCCTCGCCCGTATCGATCGAGGCGCCGGCGGAGCCCGCGGCGCCGAAGGCGAGCCGGCAGAATTGCAGCCGCG
Organism: uncultured Alphaproteobacteria bacterium; assembly: GCA_963767805.1. GTDB lineage: Bacteria > Pseudomonadota > Alphaproteobacteria > Rhizobiales > Beijerinckiaceae > Methylocapsa. The sequence goes on from CAVYFP010000023.1 coordinate 278,270, forward strand.
CCGAGGCCGTCTCCGCGCTCCTGCGGATGAGATCGAGCGCGAAGGTCCGCATCTCCGGATCCTTCTCGTCCTCCAGAACCTCAAGGCCGTTGACGATGGCGCCGACCGGGCTGATCACGTCATGGCAGACGCGCGAGCAAAGCAGCGCGGCGAGATCGAGGGAATCGAGTTCGAGAACGGTCATGGGCATCCACTCGCGGCGATTGGTCAGGTCAACAAACGGCCGACGCCGAAGCGCCGCGCCGACGCTAAGTCGGACCTCATTTTACCGGGAGCAGATTAACAAAATAAGCGCAAAGAACCAGCAAATCGACGGTTGGGGACGATGATCCCTGACGACGGCCTCGCCAAAAAGCAGGGCGGCCCGGAGCATTACGCCGCGGGCCGCCCGTTACTCTCTTAAATTCAGGAACCGGTTCAGCCGAACTGGTTCATCGTGTTATGCGCGCCGCCGGCCTTCAGGGCTGCTTCGCCGGCGAAATATTCCTTGTGATCGTCGCCGAGGTCGGAACCGGCCATGTTCTGGTGCTTCACGCAGGCGACGCCGCGGCGAATTTCCTGACGCTGGACGTCGCGGACATAGCCGAGCATGCCCTGCGTGCCGAAATATTCCTGCGACAGGATGTCGGTCGAGAGAGCCGCCGTGTGATAGGTCGGCAGCGTGATGAGGTGGTGGAAAATGCCGGCCCGCTTCGAGCCTTCCGCCTGGAAGGTGCGAATGCGCTCGTCCGCCTCGGCGGCGAGTTCGGTCCGGTCATAATCGACGCTCATCAGCGCGGCGCGGTCATAGGCGGAAACATCCTTGCCGGCTGCTTTCCAGGCGTCATAGACCTGCTGGCGGAAATTCAGCGTCCAGTTGAAGGACGGCGAATTATTGTAAACCAGCTTGGCGTTCGGAACGACGGCGCGAATGCGGTCCACCATGCTGGCGATCTGCTCGACATGGGGCTTTTCGGTTTCGATCCAGAGCAGGTCGGCGCCGTTCTGCAGCGAGGTGATGCAGTCGAGCACGCAACGATCGGCGCCCGTGCCGGAGCGGAACTGATAGAGATTGCTCGGCAGGCGCTTCGGCCGCAGCAGCTTGCCGTTGCGGTTGATGATGACGTCGCCATTGCGGGCGTCGCCGGGCGCGACTTCCTCGCAGTCGAGGAAGGAATTATACTGGTCGCCGAGGTCGCCGGGCGCGTGGCTGACGGCGATCTGCTGGGTGAGGCCGGCTCCGAGCGAATCCGTGCGCGTGACGACAATGCCGTCCTCGACGCCAAGCTCAAGGAAGGCGTAGCGGCAGGCGCGGACCTTGGCGAGGAAGACCTCGTGCGGCACGGTGACCTTGCCGTCCTGGTGGCCGCACTGCTTTTCGTCCGACACCTGGTTTTCGATCTGGAGCGCGCAGGCGCCCGCCTCGATCATCTTCTTGGCGAGCAGATAGGTCGCTTCCGCATTGCCGAAGCCCGCGTCAATGTCGGCGATGATCGGCACGACATGGGTCTGATAATTATCGACGGCGGCGAGCAGCGTCTTTTCCTTCGCGGCGTCGCCGGCCTTACGCGCGGCGTCGATCTCACGGAAGATGCCGCCGAGTTCGCGGGCGTCGGCCTGACGCAGGAAGGTGTAAATCTCTTCGATCAGCGCCGGCACGGAGGTCTTCTCGTGCATCGACTGATCGGGCAGCGGACCGAATTCGGAGCGGAGCGCCGCGACCATCCAGCCGGACAGATAGATATAGCGCCGGTCGGTCGTGCCGAAATGCTTCTTGATGGAGATGATCGTCTGCTGGCTGATGAAGCCGTGCCAGGCGCCCAGCGACTGGGTGTAAAGGGCCGGGTCCGCATCATAGGCGGCCATGTCCTTGCGCATGATGGCGGCGTTATATCTGGCGATATCGAGACCGGTCTGGAAACGGTTCTGCACGCGCATGCGCGCGACGGCCTCGGGGTCGATCCCGTCCCACGCGCCATTGTGGCGGGCGACAAGCTGCTTAACCTCGGCGATGTGGCTTTGATATTCGTTGGTCTGCGGGAACTGGCTCTGATAATTCATCGGGTACGCCTCGTCTGGCCCTCAAAGCTGACGGCTTTGCTCATTTCGTTCTCCACATTTTCTTGAAATCCAGTTATGTGATTTCAACGAATTTTCGGCGGAGGATGGTGGCGGCATATAGCGGGCAAATCCTGTTTTCAGGCAAGACATTAGCCGCATAATGAGGTAAGCTCGTAAATTATATTCACTGTAAATATGTCTGTAAGTAAAGAGATTTACAATGGGCTCGGATTTAGCGCCACGGAAGATTTTCGCCGGTCCCCGGCTCAAGCGCCTGCGCCGGGAACGCAGGCTCACCCAGGCGCGCATGGCTGACGAACTCGATGTTTCGCCCAGCTATCTCAACCTGATGGAGAGCAATCAGCGCCCGATCACGGTGCAGGTGCTGATCCGGCTCGCCGACGTCTATGGCATCGATCCGCGCGACTTCATGGAGATCGAGGGCGAGCAGTCGGTCGGCGACATGGAGCAGATCCTCGCCGACCCGCTGTTTCGCGACGCCGCGGTCCCTCGCGCCGAGGTGCGCGACGCCGCCGAGCATTCGCCTGCCCTGCTTGCCGCCATGCTGCGCCTTTACCGCGCCTATTCGACCGCGCGCGAGGCGAGCGAGGCGGGCGTCTTTTCCGGCGGCGACCGCGACCGCGCCGAGCCCCTGCTCGGCGAAAGCCCGATCGAGAAGGTGCGCGGCATCCTCCAGGAGGCGCGCAATCATTTTCCCGACCTCGACGAGGCGGCCGAATCCTTCGCCGCGACCCTGCCGCAGGATGCGCAGGGCCTTTTCTCCCCCCTCGTCGAATATTTGCGGGCGCGCCATGGCATTCGCGTGCGCGCCTTGCCCCTCGAAGTGATGGGCGATCGCCTGCGCTGGTACGACCACCATCGCAAGCAATTGATGATCTCCGAGGTGATGGATCAGCCGGGGCGGACCTTTCAGGCCGCTTACCAGCTGGCCTTGACCGAGTTCAACGGGCTTCTGAACGAGACCGTTTCGCGGCTTGAGGGGTCCGACGAGGTCGCCCGCAAACTGCTGCGCGTGACGCTCGCCAATTATTTCGCCGGCGCCTTGATGATGCCCTATGGCCGCTTCCAGGAGGCGGCTGAACTGCTCGCCTATGACGTTGAACTTCTGGCGGCGCGTTTCGGCGCCAGCTTCGAACAGGTGGCCCATCGCCTGACCACTCTGTCGCGGCAGAATGCGCGCGGCGTGCCTTTTTTTCTGCTCCGCGTCGACATCGCCGGCAATGTCTCGAAGCGGTTTTCGTCGAGCCGCTTTCCCTTCGCCAATTCCGGCGGCACCTGCCCGGTGTGGAACATCCACGCGACCTTCTCGAATCCGGGGCGCATCCTGACGCAGGTGATCGAACTCACCAATTCGACGCAATGGTTCTCGATCGCGCGCACGGTGCGCCGGTCGATTACGCCCTGGGGGGCGATCGAGCCGCGCTTCGCCATCGGACTTGGCTGCGAAATCAAGTTTGCGCGCCGGCTCGTCTACGCCAAGGGCCTCGATTTCGATAATCCGGAGGCGACGCCGATTGGCATCAACTGCCGCCTCTGCGACCGGCCGGCCTGCCCGCAACGCGCGGCGCCGCCGGCGCTGCGTGCGCTGGTCGTCGACGAATTCAACGCGCAACGTCTCGCCCTTCCCGTTCAAGGACGTCTGAGGCGGGCTGAGCGGCGCGCCTTACGGACCGATCACGACGCGGCTTCCGCCGCCCGCCACCTCGATGCCCTGATATTCGCACTCGCCCGGGGCCTTCTGAAAGGCGGCGACGGCGATAAGCCAGATGCCGACGATCCGCCGCGGCGGGGCGCCGCCGATCGCCTCAGCATAATCCGCCAGCACGGGCTGCTCCTCGTCCAGCCAGCGGCCGAGTTCAGCTTCGCCCGAGCGCGCGACCTGATGCGTTTCATGCTTGTCCCACCACGGCAGCGGGCATTGAAACACAGTCCCGACCGGCAGGGCCGCGCTCCAGATGTAGGTGAGGTCGAGGCCGTTATCGAACTCGACGGCAATCGAGAGATAATCATGCGTCGGCGCGCTGTCTTCGGCGACCTTTGAAGGCAGCGTGATCACGCGCCAGCGCCAGAAGAGTCGCGTCGTCCCGTCGAGGGGGATGTCGACCGGATATTTGATGATCCCGGCATTGCCGCCGCACCGGCAGACGATGCGTGGCGCGTCCGTCGCGACAAAAGGTTCACGGAAGATTTCCGTCGCGCCGGTGCGCCAGAGACTGGCCCAGCCGCGCGGCGGCCGGACGGGTTCGAGGAAGCGCGCGCGCTCTTTGGCCGCGACGCCGCTTTTGTCTTTGGCGGCGAACAGGGCGAGCGCGTCAGCCGCCGGCTCCTTCCAGACGAGGATCGCGACCGTAAGCGCGCCGGTGGCGGCGTTGCGCGGCCAGTCGGGCGCGAAGCCGCCGGTCTCATCAAGCCAGGCGCCGGGATAATGCGCGGCGAAAAAGAGCCGCCCGGATTCAGTCGCCCTGAAAGTTTCCGTCGCCGCCGGGAATTTGGCGATGGCGCCGCGCGGGCCGGTCCGCCGCCACAAGAACAGATCGGGCGTGAAGCTGACTTCGGGCGCGCCCGCGAGGCTGAACGCGCCGGCTGCGAGCAAGGTCACGGTTTCGCCGGCGTGAATGTCGAGGCCGGCGTCGAACCAGTCCGGGCTGTCGCCAGGAACCTCGATGATGGCGTGGCGAAGCAGCGCTTCGCCCGATCGCGCGATCGCCTCCTTCCAGGCGGACGTGATCTGATCCTTTTCCATACCGGGCATTTTTCCCTCCTTCGCGCCGATGCCGCGCCGCCAACGGCTGGTTCTGTCGCCGCGATCATCGCTTAATTTGTTGTTTTAACTTGATAATTATTTCCATGGCCGGTTTGCGCGGCCGCTTGAAGACGATAGCAAGGGGCAGGCAGCGCCGCTTGCCATGTTGCGCCAGCCCCCGCACTCTGCGGGCGGGGTGGAAACATGCGCGGTTACGGGCTGACCAGAGCGCGGTCCATGGGGCCGGTTGCCGAAATCGTCGAGCGGTCCGGCGGTTCGGTCGCGCGCGTGTTCAGGCGCGCCGAGTTGCCTCTGCGGCTGATCGACGAGCCTGACCGCCTGATTCTGCTTAGGGATCAGCTCAATCTCGTCGAATGCGCGGCGCGCGAAATCGGCGACGATGCGCTCGCCGCGCGGCTTTCGACCGAGGCCGGATTTGCCAGTCTTGGGCCCTACGGCGAGCGGATCGAGGCGGCGCCTCGCCTCGATCAGGCGATAATCGTAGCGCAGCAAGACGATCGGCGCCATGCTGCAATCACGACCGCTTCGTGCTCACGGTGTCGGGCGGCGTCGCAAAATGGACCTATGGCGTCACCGATCGGATCGAGGTCGGAAGGCAGAAGAACGAGATGCTGGCCTTCGGCTATATGCTCGATCTGATCCGCAGTTTCGCCGGGGCCGGTTGGACGCCCGCGCGCGTCGAACTTCCCGGTCCGCCTCTCGCGGCGCGGGCGGCGATCGAACAGGTGTTTCGCTGCGACCTCTCCCGCGGCGAGGCCGCGACTATCATCTTTCCGGCAGAATTGCTTGAGACGCCAAACCTTCGCGCGCCGCGCGCTGAGGCAGGCGACGCGGATGAACTTCCTGATCCAGACGATCTCGTCGCCTGCGTCGCGACATCTCATCAGCCCTCGGCCTGCTCGATGGGCGTCCGAATATCGGCCTGGCTTTGCCGCCGGCTGCAGATTTCGCGCCGGAGCCTGCAGCGCCAGCTCGCCGCGCGCGGCGCGAGCTTTGAGGGGCTTTCGCGGCGAGCCATGCTCGATCGGTCTTCCGACCTTTTGACGCGGGCGAGCGTCACAGCCGCGGCCTTGGATCTCGGCTATTCGGATCCGGCGCATTTTTCGCGCGCGTTCCGGCGCTGGACAGGAGAATCGCCGCGCGAATGGCGGCGGGCCCAAGATTACAGATGAATCTGCCGCTTCTCGACCGCCAGCGCCGCCTCGCGCACGGCTTCCGACAGCGTCGGATGGGCGTGGCAGGTGCGGGCGAGATCTTCCGAGGAGCCGCCGAACTCCATCAGCACGCAGGCTTCGGCGATGAGTTCGCCCGCGCCGACGCCGATGATATGGACGCCGAGAACGCGATCGGTCGCCGCGTCTGCGAGAATTTTGACGAAACCGTCGGTCTGGCGCATCGCGCGCGCGCGCCCATTGGCGGTGAAGGGAAATTTGCCGACCTTGTAGGCGATTCCCTTCGCCGTCAGATCTTCCTCCGTCGCGCCGACGGTCGCGATTTCCGGGCTCGTGTAAACGACGCCGGGAATGACGTCGTAATTCACGTGGCCGTGCTGGCCAGCGAGAATTTCGGCGACGGCGAGCCCCTCGTCCTCGGCCTTGTGCGCGAGCATCGGTCCGCGCACGACATCGCCAATGGCGTAAATGCCCGGCACGTTGGTGGCGAAACGATCGTCGATGACGACGCGGCCGCGTTCGGTGGCGACGCCGACGGCCTCAAGGCCAAGCCCGTCGGTGACGGGGCGCCGGCCGATCGCGACCAGAACGACGTCGGCCTCGAGCTTTGAAGCTTCGCCGCCCGCCGCGGGTTCGATCGTCACGGCGAGCCGCTTGCCCTTCTCGATCTTCGCGACTTTCTGGCCGAGGTGGAACGTGAATCCCTGCTTTTGCAGAATGCGCTGAAACTGCTTGGCGACTTCGGCGTCAATGCCCGGCAATATGCGGTCGAGGAATTCGACGACCGTCACATTGCTGCCGAGCCGGGACCAGACCGAGCCGAGTTCGAGGCCGATGACGCCGGCGCCGACGATCAGAAGATCCTTCGGCGGTTTTGCCAGACTGAGCGCGCCGGTCGAGGACACGATGCGCTCCTCGTCGATCTCGACGCCGGGCAGGGGCGTCGAATCCGAACCCGTCGCGATGACGATGTTCTTGGTCGAGAGCGTCTGCTTGCCGCCGTCTTCCGCGGTGACTTCGACCTCGATTGAACCTTGGCCCGACGCTTTGATCGCGCCGGAGCCGAAGACGGATTCGATCTTGTGTTTCTTGAACAGGAACGCGATGCCGTTGACGTTGGCGGAGACCGTGTCGTCCTTGTGCTTTCTGCATCGCCGGCAGGTCGAGCTTCGGCGCGCCGACGACGACGCCGAGGGCGGCGAGGTCATGCGCGGCTTCAGCGAATTTCTCCGACGCGTAGAGCAGCGCCTTGGAGGGAATGCAGCCGATGTTGAGGCATGTGCCGCCGAGCGTTTTGGTCTTGCGGCGCTCGACGACGGCGACCTTCAGGCCGAGTTGCGCGGCGCGGATGGCGCAGACATAGCCGCCAGGGCCGGCGCCGATGACGATGAGATCGTAGCTTGACATGAGGCCTCACAGAATCGACCCGATGCGCGAGTGCTCGGGGGCGTCGTCGCGAAGAGCGACCGGGAGGAAGCGCCGTCTGAAACGCTGTTTGTATAATCCTTGGTCGTAAAGGAAAGCGGAGAGCCGCGTTTGGTTCGCCTCAGATATCGAGCACCAGCCGCGCCGGCTCCTCAAGCGCCTCCTTGACGCGGACGAGGAAGGTCACCGCCTCCTTGCCGTCGACGATCCGGTGGTCGTAGGAAAGCGCGAGATACATCATCGGCCGGATCTCCACCTTGCCCGCGATGGCGACCGGGCGCTCCTGGATCTTGTGCATGCCGAGAATGCCGGACTGCGGCGCGTTGAGGATCGGCGTCGACATCAGGGAGCCATAGATGCCGCCATTGGTGATGGTGAAGGTGCCGCCCTGCATGTCTTCAATCTTGAGCTGGCCGTCTCTCGCGCGCTTGCCATAGCCCGCGATCGCTTTCTCGACGCCGGCGAGGCCGAGCGCGTCGGCGTCGCGCACGACTGGCACGACGAGTCCCTTGTCCGAGCCGACGGCGATGCCGATGTGGTAATAGTTCTTGAATACGAGATCGTCGCCGTCGATTTCGGCGTTGATGGACGGAATCTCCTTCAGCGCGCCGACGACGGCTTTGACGAAGAAGCCCATGAAGCCGAGCTTCACGCCATGCTTCTTCTCGAACACATCCTTGTATCTGGCCCTCAGCGCCATGACCTCGCTCATGTCGACCTCGTTGAAGGTCGTCAGCATGGCGGCGGTGTTTTGCGCCTCCTTGAGGCGGCGGGCGATGGTCAGGCGCAGCCGCGTCATGCGCACGCGTTCTTCGCGCTCGGCGTCGGTCGCGGGGGACGGCGCGCGGGCCTGTGCGGGCGCAGGAGCCGGAGCGGGCGCTGCGGCCACGGGAGAAGCGGGGGGCTGCGCCGGGGCGGCGACGGCGGACAGTACATCGCCCTTCAGAACCTGACCGCGAACGCCGGAGCCCTGAATGGCGGCGGCATCGATTCCGCGATCAGCGGCGATTTTGGCGGCCGCCGGCGACGGCGCCATGACGGGTTGGGCGGCCGCCGGAGCGGCGGCTTTGGGAGCGGGCGCAGCCGCCGCTGCGGCGGCCGGCGCGGGGCTTGGCGCCGCGGCCTTGCCGTCGCCCTTCGCCGGCGCCGCGGCGCCATTGCTGATCTGGCCGAGCAGGGCGCCAACGCCAACCGTCTCGCCGTCCTTGGCGACGATTTCGGCCAGAACGCCAGATGCCGGCGCGTTGACCTCAAGGGTCACCTTGTCGGTTTCGAGTTCGAGCAGCGGTTCGTCCGCCTTCACGGCGTCGCCGGTTTTCTTGAACCAGCGTCCGATTGTCGCTTCGCTGACCGATTCGCCCAGAGTTGGAACGCGGATTTCAGTCGTCATTTCGCTTACGCCCTGCCTTGCTGAAAACTATCCTGCCCTGTGAATCCCATTCGAACGCCGTACGCGCCGCCACCCGACGCGGGACGCGTCCCGCCAAGGCGTTTCGCCGCCTCACTTCGCATAGACTTCATCCATGAACGCCTTAAGCTGCTGTAGATGCTTTGGCATCAGGCCGGTCGCCGTCGCCGCGGCCGCCGGACGACCGGCGTAGCGCGGACGTTTCGATTTGCCGCCGGCCTGGCCGAGCACCCATTCGAGGTAGGGATCGACGAAATTCCAGGCGCCCATGTTTTTGGGTTCTTCCTGACACCAGACGACATCCGCCTGCTTGAATCGCGACAGCAGGTTGACGAGCGCTTTCAAGGGGAACGGGTAGAGCTGCTCAACGCGCAACAGATAGACGTCGTCGACGCCGCGCTTCTCGCGCTCTTCAAGAAGGTCGTAATAGACCTTGCCTGTGCAAAGCACAACGCGGCGGATTTCGGCGTCCGGCCGCAGCTTGAAATCAGCCGGGAATTTCTCGCCGTGATCGCGCAGCACGCGATGGAACGACGAACCGATGATGAATTCATCGAAGCTCGAGACGGCGCGCTTGTGGCGCAGCAGCGATTTCGGCGTCATCAGGATCAACGGCTTGCGGAATTCGCGTTTCAGCTGGCGGCGCAGGATGTGGAAATAATTCGCCGGCGTCGAGCAATTGGCGACCTGCATGTTGTCTTCGGCGCACATCTGCAGATAGCGCTCGAGGCGGGCCGAGGAATGTTCCGGGCCCTGCCCCTCGTAGCCATGCGGCAGCAAGCAGACGAGGCCCGACATGCGCAGCCATTTGCGCTCGCCGGAAGAAATGAACTGGTCGAACACCACCTGCGCGCCATTCGCGAAATCGCCGAACTGCGCCTCCCAAAGCACCAGCGCATTGGGTTCGGTCAGCGAATAGCCATACTCGAATCCGAGCACGGCCTCCTCGGACAGCATCGAGTTGATGACCTCGTAATGCGCCTGCTCGTCGCGGATATGGTTCAGGGGCACGTAGCGCGCCTCGGTCTCCTGATCGTTGAGGACGGAGTGGCGCTGGGAGAAGGTGCCGCGCTCGCTGTCCTGACCGGAGAGGCGCACCGGATGGCCTTCATCGACAAGCGTGCCGAAGGCGAGGGATTCCGCCATCGCCCAGTCGATGCCGACGCCCGTTTCGATCATCTTGCGGCGGTTTTCGAGCAGCCTTAGGACGGTCTTGTGGACGTTGAATCCTTCCGGAACGGTGGTGAGGCGCAGGCCAATTTCCTTCAGCCGGATGGGGTCGACGCCAGTACGTCCGCGCCTGTCGTCCTCGGCGGTCAGCAGAGCGGGTTTTAGCCCCGACCAGCGCCCGTCAAGCCAATCGGCCTTGTTCGGCTCATAGCTTTGCCCCGCCTCGAACTCGGTTTCGAGGCGATGGCGCCAGCCCGCCTGCAGCGTCTCGACCTCGCCTGGCGCGAGAACGCCTTCGCCAAGCAGTTTCTCGGCGTAAATATCCAGCGTCGTGCGATGCGCGCGGATCTTCTTGTACATGAGGGGTTGGGTGAAGCTCGGCTCGTCGCCTTCATTGTGGCCGAAGCGCCGGTAGCAGAACATGTCGATGACGACCGGCTTGTGGAATTTCTGGCGGAACTCGATCGCCACCTTGGCGGCGTAGACCACGGCCTCCGGGTCGTCGCCATTGACGTGAATGATCGGCGCCTCGATCATTTTCGCGGTATCCGACGGATAGGGCGATGAACGCGAATAGCGCGGCGCGGTGGTGAAGCCGATCTGGTTGTTGATGATGAAATGGATCGAGCCGCCGGTGCGGTAGCCCTTGAGGCCGGAAAGGCCGAAACATTCGGCGATGACGCCCTGGCCGGCGAAGGCCGCGTCGCCGTGAATGAGCAGCGGCAGCACGTGCGTGCGGTCAACGACGTCGTGCAGCTGGTCCTGCTTCGCGCGCACCTTGCCGAGAACGACGGGATCGACGATCTCGAGATGCGACGGGTTGGCGGTCAGCGAAAGATGCACCTGATTGTTGTCGAAGTCGCGATCGGACGAGGCGCCGAGGTGATATTTGACGTCGCCCGAACCTTCGACATCGTCGGGCGTGTAGGATCCGCCCCTGAATTCGTGGAAGATCGCCCGGTGCGGCTTGCCCATGACCTGCGACAGCACGTTGAGCCGGCCGCGATGGGCCATGCCGAGCACGATCTCGCGCACGCCGAGCGCGCCGCCGCGCTTGATGATCTGCTCGAGCGCGGGCACCATGGCTTCGCCGCCGTCAAGGCCGAACCGTTTGGTGCCGGTATATTTGACGTCGATGAACTTCTCGAAGCCTTCGGCCTCGATCAGCTTGTTGAGGATCGCGCGCTTGCCCTCGCGGGTGAAGGTGATCTCCTTGCCGGGCCCCTCGATGCGCTCCTGCATCCAGGCTTTTTCCGCCGGATCAGACATGTGCATGAATTCGAAGCCGATCGTGTCGCAATAGGTGCGGCGCAGGATCGGCAGCATTTCCCGAACGGTTGCGTATTCGAGACCGAGCACGTGATCGAGAAAAATCCGGCGATCGTAATCCGCCTCGGTGAAGCCATAGGTCGCCGGATGCAGCTCTTCATTATCCTTTAGCTGTTCGATGCCGAGCGGATCCAACCGGGCGTGCAGATGGCCACGCATGCGATAGGCGCGGATCATCATCAGCGCTCGCACGGAATCGCGCGTCGCGCGGCGCACATCGGCGGGGGCCGCGCCGTCAGCGGGCTTTGCCGCGGCTTCAGGCTTGGCGCCGCGCTCGGGTTTCGCGCCCTCGGCCGTTTTCGCCCAGTCGCCGTCGAGCGCCGAAATCAGTTCGCCATTGGCGACGACCGGCCAGTTTGGCTTGCGCCAGTGCGGTCCATTGGCGCTGGTCTCGACCGCCGCGCGGTCATCGTGGAGCTGGCCGAAAAAAGCCCGCCATTCGGGATCGACCGAATTCGGGTCGCGTTCAAAATCCGCCTGCAGCTGTTCGACATAGGCGGCGTTGCCGCCATAGAGGAAAGAAGTCTGGTTGAATCTGGCGTTCGGCTCCGTACGCCCCGCGCTGGAGCCCCCCGAACCATTCGCCGCATCAGTGCCGTTCTGGCGCGCCATCTGTCTCGTCCTTAGAAGTACGACCCGGAAAATCCGGCCAACCGCCGCGAAATCGCAATGGACCCACGCCCGTCGCCGTGGGCCGCGATCGCAGGTTGAACCAGTCAATCTCCCTTGTACATTTGTTTACGCATAACCTTACGTAGGCGCACTGATAATGATGTCGAGCACTTTCTCAGCATTTCAGCGTCACATCTTCGGGCGCTTCGCGCGGCCCTGGAATTATACGGAAGGTATTGATAATTCAGACTATTATCGATAAGAAAGCAGTCAGATCCGCGTTTCTCCGGGGGCGCCGACCCTTCGCGGCGAAGATCACGATTGCAGGCGGTCAGCCATCGCTATCCGCGCAGCAGCGCCGCCAGCGTCGCGCCAAGCCGGGCCGGGGACGGGGAAACGCGGATGCCCGCCGATTCCATCGCGGCGATCTTGTCTTCCGCGCCGCCCTTGCCGCCGCTGATGATCGCCCCCGCGTGGCCCATGCGCCGCCCGGGCGGCGCAGTGCGTCCGGCGATGAAGCCGACGATCGGCTTCTTGCGCCCGCTTCTCGCCTCGTCCTTGATGAATTGCGCGGCGTCTTCCTCGGCCCCGCCGCCGATCTCGCCAATCATGACGATCGAGTGCGTGTCGGGATCTTTGAGGAACAACTCCAGAATTTCGATGAATTCCGCGCCCTTGACCGGATCGCCGCCGATGCCGACGGCGGTGGTCTGGCCAAGATTTTCACGCGTGGTCTGGAACACCGCTTCATAGGTGAGCGTGCCCGACCGCGAGACGATGCCGACGGAGCCCTTTTTGAAGATATTGGCGGGCATGATGCCGATCTTGCTTTCGCCGGCGGTCACGACGCCGGGGCAATTCGGCCCGACGAGCCGCGATTTCGAGCCGCAAAGCGCGCGCTTGACCTTGACCATATCCTGCACCGGAATCCCTTCCGTGATGCACACGATCAGCCCGATCCCGGCGTCGATCGCCTCGCAGATCGCGTCCGCCGCGCCCGGCGGCGGCACATAGATGACGCTGGCGTCGGCTCCGGTCGCCGCCTTCGCCTCGTCGACGGTGTCGAACACGGGCAGGCCGAGATGCGTCGCGCCGCCCTTGCCGGGCGCGACGCCGCCGACCATCAGCGAGCCATAGGCGATCGCCTGTTCGGAGTGGAACGTCCCGTTCTTGCCGGTGAAACCCTGACAGATGATCTTCGTATCTTTGCTGAGAAGGATGGACATGGCTCTCAAGCCTTCCTGACGGCGGCGACGATTTTCTGGGCGGCGTCGTCGAGATCCTCGGCGGCGATCACATTGAGGCCCGATTCGGCGATGATTTTCTTGCCGAGCGCGACATTGGTGCCCTCGAGCCGCACGACGAGCGGAACGGCGAGGCCGACCTCCCGCACCGCGGCGATGACGCCCTCGGCGATGACGTCGCATTTCATGATGCCGCCGAAGATATTGACAAGAATGCCTTTGACCTGCGGGTCGGCGGTGATGATCTTGAAGGCCGCGGTCACCTTCTCCTTGGTGGCGCCGCCGCCGACGTCGAGAAAATTGGCCGGCTCGGCGCCATAGAGCTTGATGATGTCCATCGTCGCCATGGCGAGGCCGGCGCCGTTGACCATGCAGCCGATCTCGCCCGACAGCGAGATATAGTTGAGGTCATGTTTCGAGGCTTCGATCTCCTTCGGATCTTCCTCCGATTCATCGCGCAGCTCCAGGAGCTCCGGGTGGCGATAAAGCGCGTTGGAATCAAAGGAGATTTTGGCGTCGAGACAGATCAGGCGACCGTCTGTCGAAACGATCAGGGGGTTGATTTCGAGCATCGCCATGTCCTTGGCGACGAAAGCCTCGAAGAGCTGTCTCGCCAGCGTTCCGGCCTGTTTGCCGAGATCGCCGTCCAGCCCCAGCGCCTTTGCGAGCTTGCGGCCGTGATGCGGCTGGACGCCGGTCGCGGGATCGACCGAAAAGGACACGATCTTCTCGGGCGTCTGGTGGGCGACGTCCTCGATGTTCATGCCGCCTTCGGTCGAGGCGACGAAGGCGATCCGGCTGGTCTCGCGGTCAACCAGCAGCGAGAGGTAGAATTCGCTGGCGATGTTCGAGCCTTCCTCGACATAGAGGCGGTTGACCTGCTTGCCAGCCGGTCCGGTCTGAACCGTGACCAGCGTCCGTCCGAACATCTCGCCGATGTAAACTTCAACCTCGCCGGTGGATCTGGCGAGGCGCACGCCGCCCTGGGAGCCGGCCTCAGGCTCCTTGAACCGCCCCTTGCCGCGTCCGCCGGCGTGGATTTGCGATTTCACGACAAAAAGGGGTCCAGAAAGCTCGACGGCGGCGGATTTTCCGCCCTCCGCCGTCAGAACCGCGACGCCGCGCGGCACCGGAACGCCGAACTCCTTGAGAACAGCCTTGGCCTGGTATTCGTGAATGTTCATGCCGGGATCCCTGATGCGCCGAGTTCAGAGCAATGGAATTGAGCAGGCGGCGAGAAGCGACAAATCAGCCGGCGAGCGCCGGATTGATCGTCTTGCAGGCCTCGACGAGACTGCGCACCGAGGCGACCGAGTTGGCGAACATCGCTTTTTCCGCTTCATCAAGTTCGACCTCGACGATTTTCTCGACGCCATTGGCGCCGATCACGACCGGCACGCCGACATAAAGATTGTCGACGCCATATTGGCCTTCGAGTTTGGCGGCGCAGGGGAGCACCCGGCGCTTGTCCTTGAGATAGGACTCCGCCATCGCGATCGCCGAGGCGGCGGGGGCGTAGAAGGCCGATCCGGTTTTCAGCAGATTGACGATTTCGCCGCCGCCCTTGCGGGTGCGCTCGACGATGGCGTCGAGCCGCGCCTGCGTCGTCCAGCCGATCTTTACGAGGTCGAGCAGGGGAATGCCGGCGACCGCCGAATAGCGCAGCGAGGGAACCATGTCGTCGCCATGGCCGCCAAGCACGAAGGCGGTGACGTCCTCGACCGAAACATTGAACTCCTCGGAGAGGAAATAGCGGAAACGCGCCGAATCGAGGACGCCGGCCATGCCGACGATCTTGGCCGGCGGCAGGCCGGAGGCCTTCTGCAGCGCCCAGACCATCGCGTCGAGCGGATTGGTGATGCAGATGACGAAGGCGTCCGGCGCGTATTGCTTGATGCCGGCGCCGACCGCGTCCATCACCTTGAGATTGATGCCGAGCAGATCGTCGCGGCTCATGCCGGGCTTGCGGGGCACGCCCGCCGTCACGACGATGACGTCGGCGCCCGCGATGTCCGCGTAGGAATTGGCGCCCTTGAGCGATGCGTTGAAACCTTCGACGGGACCTGATTCGGCGAGATCGAGCGCCTTGCCCTGCGGCGTGCCTTCGGCGATGTCGAACAGGACGATGTCGCCGAGCTCTTTCAGAGCCGCCAGATGGGCCAATGTGCCGCCGATCTGTCCGGCTCCGATCAATGCGATCTTGCTACGCGCCATTTTCTCTTTTTCCTCGTCGGTCGTCAGTCTGAGATGGCTGGATGTTCTGGAGGGGGCCGGGGGCCTTCGCCTGCGCCGCCGGGCTGTTGCGGGGCTGAACGCGGCAAGCCAACGAAATCAAGCTTTGCTCTCTTGATGAAGGGTCTTCGACGTAGAGGCGGAAGATCGCCCTCGGCTGGTGAACGCCCAACGCGCGTCGCCAAAATCGCGGCTTTCAGCGCGGGCTCGGCGCGCACCATAACGGAATTCGATTCGGGCCGCCAGCGCCGACGCACCCCCCCGGATGAGGGAGTTTTGTGCAAAAAGGCCAATAATACGCGCCTCTCGCCGTCTCCAGCCGGAAACTTGCCTATATTTTAGAAGCTTGCATCATGCCTGCGGGCGCGCGTGTTCTGCGCGCTGAAAGCTTTCCAATTGCGGGGCGAAAATGGCGGCAAAAAACGAAAACGCCTGGACATATATGCGTGATCGGACCGGCGCAGCTTTCGAGCGCGCATTCTGGAGCGGCGATGTAGCCCCCGCCCTTGGCGCGCATTTTCATCCCGACGCGCAATTGACTGTCATTTTCGCCGGCGCCCGCAGTTTCGAGATCAGATCACAGCATTTCACGGCGCGGGCCGGCCAATGCCTCTACGTACCCGCGGCGGCGGCGCACGAGAGCCTGCCGCTAGCGTACGCTGACACGAATTGCCTCAATATTTATGCGCCGGACTTCGATCTCGGCCGCTCCCCGCTTGTGTTCGATGCCGGTCCGCTTGCCGGGGATGCGCGAGACGCCGATCCGGCGGCGCTGCTCAGCCTGATCCGCCGTCAGGCGACGTCAGCCGTGGAACGGGGCGTCGCATCGCCCCCGCCGCGCGGATTTGAGTGGCGTCGCGCGACGATCGGCGAAATCGCCGCGCGCAACGGCGCGAGCCGGGAGGCCTTCAGCCGCAAATTCGCGGCTGAATTCGGCATGCCGCCGCATGCCTATCGCATCGTCGACCGTTTGAACGCGGCGCGCCGCAGACTCGCGGATGGCGATTCTCTCGCGGCGCTGGCGGCGGAATTCGATTTCGCCGATCAAAGCCACTTTGGACGCCATTTCCGCCGCGTCTTCGGCGTGACGCCGCGCGCCTATCGCGAGAGCATGCGATAATCACAAACATTCCAGACGTCAGCGCCGCCGCGGAACTATCCTCGCCCGATCAGGCGACGGACGTCATATGCATTGGACTTTCGCGGCTCTTCTGCTTCTCGCCGGCGGCGCGGGCGGCCTCATCAACGCGCTTGCCGGCGGCGCGACTCTGATCACCTTTCCGGCGATGCTGGCGGCGGGCCTCGCTCCGATCGCCGCCAACGCCTCCAACGCCGTCGCGATCTCGCCGGGCCATCTCATCGCCGCGCTCGCCGACCGGGAAAAGTTGCCGCCCTTCGATCGTTTTCTAGCCCTGTCGCTCGCCATAGCCGCCGCCGGCGGCGTCGTCGGAGCGTTGCTTTTGCTCGCGCTGCCTGATCGTTTCTTCGTCCTTCCGGTTCCGGCGCTCATCGGTTTCGCCACGCTGCTTTTCGGCTTCGCCCCGAATATCGCGTCCTGGTCTGCGCGTCGCCGCGCCGGCGCAGCGCCATCCGTCGCCGGCGGTCTCTCGATGCTCGCGGGCGCGTCCGTCTATGGCGGGTTTTTCGGCGCGGGGCTCGGCGTCATCCTGACCGCCGTCCTTTCGATTGTGGAGCCGAACGACATTCGTGAGGTGAAAGCATTGAAGAACCTGCTCGCCGCCTGCGTCAGTCTCGCAGCGATCACGACCTTTATCTTCCAGGGCGTCGTGGCGTGGCGCGAGACCGGATGCATGCTGCTCGGCGCATTGGCCGGCGGCTATGCCGGGGGCCGCCTCATTCGCGTCCTTCCCGGGCAATTCGTGCGCTGGTTCGTGATCCTCGCCGGCTGCGCCATGACGATGATTTATGCGGAGCGCTACTGGCTGTGAATGGTTTCGCGCCGCTTTTCAGGTCTCGACAAGTCCGCTGGCGTTGCCGCTGGCCAGGGAGGAGATCGAGCCATGCGGAAGGGCCATATAGGGGTCCGAGCGCATCTCGATAAGGCGCGACACGGTGCGTTCGAATTGGAAGGCCTGATTTCCCTCGACGCCGAGATAGAGGCCGCCGGGTTCGGCCGCGGCGGACGCGATCAGCTTCACATGCTCCTCGTAGAGCGCGTCGATGAGCGTTATGAATCGCGCGGCGACGTCGCGGCGGCTCGCCGCGATGATCGGGATGTCGTCGATGATGAGCGTGTGGAAATAGCGCGCGATATAGAGGTAATCGGTAGGGCCGAGCGGCGCCTCGCAGAGTTCGGCGAAGGAAAAGCGGCCGATATGGGCATGCGCCTCCGGGACGGCGAGCGCGCGGCCGAGCACCCGCAGCACCATCGGCTTGCCGCGCTCGACGCCGCTCAAAGCCTCGAAGGCGCCGGAGAGGGCCGCCGAGGCTCTTTCGTCGGATGGAACATACCAGCTTTTCTGGCCCTGCAGTTTTTCGCGGCGGTAGTCGGTGCGCGCGGTCAGTTCGACGACCTCCATGCGCGCCTTGATGAGCGCGATGGAGGGAAGGAACAGCGCGCGGTTGAGGCCGTCCTTGTAGAGGCCGTCGGGTTCGACGTTGGAGGTCGCGACGATGACGACGCCGCGCTCGAACAGGGCCGTGAACAGCCG
The DNA here is from genome assembly GCA_963767805.1 of uncultured Alphaproteobacteria bacterium. Classification (GTDB taxonomy): domain Bacteria; phylum Pseudomonadota; class Alphaproteobacteria; order Rhizobiales; family Beijerinckiaceae; genus Methylocapsa. The sequence goes on from CAVYFP010000023.1 coordinate 296,359, forward strand.
GCCGAGAATCATCGCGTCCGTGATGTCGGTGACGTGGAATTCATCGAAACAAAGCAGCACCGTGTCCGCCGCGATCGAATCCGCGATGGCGGCGATCGGATCGTCGTCCTTCGCCTTTTTGCGCTGGTCCGCCTGCCGCCAGGCGTAAATGGCGGCATGCGCATCCGCCATGAAGGCGTGAAAATGGATGCGGCGCTTGCGTTGCAATGGCGCTTCTTCAAAAAAGAAATCCATCAGCATCGTTTTGCCGCGTCCGACCGACCCCCAGACGTAAAGGCCGGTCAGAAAGGACTCGTCGCGGCGGGCGCCGAACAGGCGGGAAAGTCCGCTCGGCTTTGGCGCGGGCTGATAATCGGCGAGGGCGAGGCGCAATTTCTCGAGTTTGCGCAGGACGGCGTCCTGGCCCGCGTCACCCTCGATCAATCCCCGATCGACCTGGTCCTTGTAGCGGGCGAGAAGCGAGGTCGACACGTCATTTCCCATGTAAGGCGTTTGCGACGCCGATGGGGCGACGATCAAAAACAGGCGGGCACCCTAGCATCGCCAAAACTTTGGCGCCATCGCCGCGCAAGCTTCCACCTGCAGCCTACGGCCGTGATTCAACGCGGCGATTCGCCGCAAAGTCCACCCGGCCCGGCGCGACCCGAACGTTGCGCGCCGCGTCATTCGCACAACCCGCGCGAGGTTCAGCAAATCTTAACGCGACAGGCGGCAAATGAATGAAATGCCGTCCTGCCTTTTTCTGCTCGCATTCGGAAAATAGAACTTTCTGGTGAGGGCGCTTTGCGTTTGTTTGCGTCGCTGCGGCGGGCGCCGGTGACAGGAGATCAGACGGATGAGTCTTAGAGGCAGAAAGCACGTCGCTGCTTGCGTCTTCCTGTTTGGGGCCTCCTTCTGCGCTTCGGTCGTTTCCGCCGCTCCTGTCGCGCCACAAAAAATCGATGGCGATTCGCCGCCCTATTTCGGCGCCCGCCTGGAGCAGGTCGTCGTATTCGGCCGCGACAGCCGGCGCACGGTCGAGGCCTTCGCGGCTGAACAAAAGCTTGATCCCGCTGACCTGCATCGCAAATTCGCGGCTTCCGGCCTGATCGAATGCGGCGCCGCGCATGGCGCGGGACAATTGACCCTCGCCGACGATCTCGTGACGACGGCGGCGCATGTGTTTTTCGATGAAGACGGCGTTCCGCGCGCGAAGACCTGCACCTTCGTCAACGAGGTCGATGGCCGGGAAATCCGCACGCCGATCGATACGGCCTCGATCGTCGCCGGCAGCAAGAATCCCTATGCGGTGGCGGCGGTGCATGACTGGGCGGTGGCCCGTCTGGCGCGGCCGGTGCATGGCGCGGCGCCTTTTGGGCTCGCTGGAGCAGCAAGCCCCAATTCGCCGGTTGAATTCGTCGCGCGCGGCCATATCGACTGGGGCGACGGGCGCGAACTTTCGATGGAGAAATGCGGCCTGCATGATCAATTGACGGTCGGCGAGGAAGGCACCCGCGAATTTTCCTTCGACTGCGAGACGGGCGACGGCGCTTCCGGCGGCGCGCTCATTCTCGGCGATGCGAGCGATCCTGTCATTGGCGCAATTCTCGTCGGCTGGCGCAGCAACAAGCCGTTCCGTTCCGCTCCCTTCTCGACGACGCATTACAATTTCGTCGTGACCATCGAAGGCGCCTTCAAGAAAGCTGTCGTCGCCGCCGCCGCAAAGGCCTATGTGGCGAAATAGTTTTCTTCCGGGCTACGCGCCCTTGTTTTTTTGGACCTGTGGCGGGTTCTCGCCCACAGCATAGCGTCCTCTTTGCGGTGGCGAACGCTCCCGACGCTATCGAAGCCGTTCCGCCTATCCAAAAACCATGATCTCGCCGCCAACCTTCATGATGCTCGTCGCGGCCGCCTTCGTCGCTGGCTTCGTCGATGCGATTGCTGGCGGCGGCGGCCTCATCACCGTGCCGGCGCTGACGCTCGCAGGGCTCGATCCCGTCAGCGCCATCGCAACCAATAAATTACAGGGCTCTTTCGGCGCCGGCTCCGCGCTGCGCACCTATGCGAGGGCTGGCCACCTCGAATGGCCCGACGCATGGCCGCTGGCCTTGCTCGCGGGTCTTGGCGCGGTCGCGGGCGCCTTGCTCGTCTCGCATGTTCCCTTGCGGTGGCTCGCCGCGGCGATGCCTTTCGCGCTGATCCTGATCGCGCTCTATTTCGGCTTCGCGCCGCGGATCGGCAATGTCGAGACGCGTCCGCGCATGGGCGTTCGGGCGTTCACGCTGACGATCGCGCCGCTGGTTGGATTCTACGATGGCGTGTTCGGCCCGGGCGCGGGATCCTTCTACATGCTTGGCTTCGTCGCGCTTCTCGGCTTTGGCATCGTGAAGGCCACCGCCTACACCAAGGCCGCCAATTTCGCCTCAAACCTCGCGGCGCTGGCGACTTTGAGCCTCACCGGTCATGTGTGCTGGAGTCTTGGCCTCGCTATGGGCGTAGCGCAATTCTTCGGCGCGCGGTTCGGAGCCCGTACGGCGATCAAGAATGGGGCGCGGCTGATCCGCCCGATGCTGGTGACGATCTGCCTGCTGCTCGCCGCCCGGCTTGCATGGAGCCAATTGTGAAGGCGCGGTCCGGCGCCTCTACCAGCGCACCAGCGCGCTGCCCCAGGCCATGCCGCCGCCAATCGCCATCATCGCGATAAGATCGCCTTTCTTGAGGCGGCCGGCGCGATTGGCTTCGTCGAGCGAAATCGGCAGCGACGCGCTCGACGTGTTGCCATAGCGATCGAGATTGAGCCAGCATTTATCAAGCGGAATGCCGAGCCGCTCCAGCACCAATTCGACGATCCGGGCGTTGGCCTGATGCGAGACGACATGGTCGATGTCGGCGACTTTGAGGCCGTTGGCGTCGAGCGCCTCGAGGATCGCCGCCGGCAGAACGCGCACCGCGAATTTGTAGATCTCGCGCCCGTTCATGTGGACCTTGTGCATCTTCTTGTCGATGACTTCATGCGACTGCGGATGTCGGCTGCCGCCGCCCGGAATGTTGAGAATGTCGGCGGCTGTTCCATCGGAGTGCAGATGCGTGGAAAGCAGGCCGCGCTCCGGATCGGTCGTGGGGCCAACGACCATCGCGCCAGCCGCATCGCCAAACAGCACGCAGCTGTTGCGGTCGCTCCAGTCGACGAGACGGCTCAAAAGTTCCGCGCCTATGACGAGGACGCGCTTCGCGCTGCCGCTGGCGATGAACTGGTTGGCGATGCTGAGCCCGAACAGCGAACCAGCGCAAGCGGCCGAAAGATCGAAAGCGAAGGCCCGCGAGGCGCCGAGTTTCGCCTGAACGATCACGGCGCAGGACGGCAAAGGCATATCGGCCGAGATCGTGCCGACGATGATGATGTCGATGTCTTCGGGGCGGCAGCCGGCCATGGCCAAAGCATGCCGCGCGGCGACCACCGCCATATCGGATGTATCTTCGCCTTCGGCCGCGATGCGGCGCTCCTTGATCCCGGTCCGCGCGGTGATCCATTGGTCGGTCGTATCGACCAGGGCCTCGAGGTCTTTATTGGTCATGACGCGCTTAGGCGCGTAGGCCCCGGTGCCGAGGATCTGGGAATAGATCAATATCGCCCCTTCCAAAGCGCCGAAAACGAACAGAGGCCGTGCGATACGGCTTGAGCGGAAAGGGATAAGCCCAAACGACGGCCTTGCCCAGCCGTCTTGCCCCAATGCGTCCGCAGAAGCGGCGCCAGGCCATCAAATGTCTTTCATAAACTGAAATATCGGCCTCGGGCGCCGCCCCCGAAGCCCGGAGCGTTGGGTCAGCGCCGCCGCCGCGCGGCCTGCGCCGCGGCCTCGGCTTCGGCCTCGTCGAGCCAATAGGTTTTCTGCAGGAAATCGATGGTCCCGCGCGCGGCGCGCAAGGCGTTATTGTCGACGCGCGGGCGGACGGCCGCCAACGTCCAGTTCGCCGCGCCGAGGCTGTTTTCGCGCGGCTGGACGAGCACCTCATTCACCATTTCAAAGCCCTGGCATTGCCGCAGCGTGCGCAGGCAGACCGCTTGAAGTTCCGCAAATGAGCGCGTTTCCCGATTCATGTTCTTCTCCACCATTCCTTTCTCACTTTTTCCTGTCTTTTCTCGCGCCGATGCAGGAGCGCTGGGACGAGATGCGCCCGCTTTCGCGCCCGTGCGACCCTTGCGCTGATCGAGCGGCGCTGCGCCAAGCTTACATCAAGAGCATTTTTTAAAAACACCACGCAATTTAAAGTCGTTACGTCGATTAGCTCGCTTGTGAAATGCGAATTTTCCAAGCGCCATCGCAATTGTAGCGGCCAAGTTGCGCATTATTCGAAACGATGCTTTCAAAACGCCCGAAATTTGGTTCCGTTCCCACGCATGAATATTTTGATGCGCTGACGGTCAAGCTAGAAATATTGGAATTGGCGATGGTGGACGCTTGCTCCGCCCCCGTGCAAAAGCTAATGTCGCAATATAAGGACGTTTCTTTGATCCGCCGCTGGTCATTCCGCGGCCGGTTCAACGCGCGGAGGGATGCTCGATGCGCTTTTTGTCTGGAATCATCGTCGGCATCCTGCTCACGGTCGGCTCGGCCTATCTGTTCGACAGCAGTCGCGGGGGCGAAGAAGCAACCGGGCGGGTGGTCAATTGGGACGTCGTCCAGGCCCAGCTCAAGATTTCTGTCGGGCAATATTCAGGACGGCTGGTCCCGCCTCACCGGCCGCAAGGCGGAGTAGGGCGCCGCGTCAGCGGCCGCGCGGGCAAAGGCGTCGGCCAGCTCATTCGATCTTTTCGTTGGGATAAACGCCCCAGAGATCGGCTTGCGGGATATATCCCTTGAAGCCCTCGCCGAAGACGCGGCACCACGCGCCGTCGCAACTGCGCACATTCGCGATCACGTTCGGCTGCAGGATCGCGACCGACGCCGATTGCGCGTTCGGCTGCTCGCGCAAGGTCGCATCGACGCCCTTCTTCCACGGCATGACGAGGGCGGTGCGCCGACCGGACAGAAGCGAATGCAGAACCCAGCCCTCGGAGCCTTCCAAATCGCGCACCTTGCGCCAGATGTCGAATTCGGCGGTGATCTCGACAGGCAGCCCCGCGCGCAGGAAGACCCAGGTCGTCCGGTGATCCTTGGATGGGCCTTCGCGCAGGTTCACGCGATCCGATTTGAGGCTGACGTAGCGGGGCAGCGGCAGGCCGCTGACCGGGCCGACCTGATCGGCGCGCGCGGTAGCTAGCGCAGCGACCGCCAGAACCGCCGCCGCGACCAGCCGCGCGAATCCGGCCGAGGCGGCGATGCGCCGCGCGCGGCCCTTCGCCATCGGCCGGCTCTCCAGGGCGATGTCTTGTCTCATGTCGGGCTGATCCCCTTGGCGGGCGGCGCGCAGGGCCGGCCGGGCTTTTCCGAGCGTTCTTGTCTTTGACCGGCCATCTGCTACGAAGACCGTGGCGGGAAGGCAAGGAGCCCCGCGCGAGCCTTTGCGATTCTTGCCCCCGTTACGGTTAAGGCCGGGTAAATCGGCGCGCGTTTGAGCCCTTCGCCCGCCGTTCGCGGGATTGCGGGAGGACAGGACAGAGGATGGCCCGGAAGAAACCGCTCGTGATCGTCACGCGCAAATTGCCCGATGTCGTCGAAACGCGCATGTGCGAATTATTCGACGCCAGGCTCAACATCGACGACAAGCCGATGTCGCGCAGCGAACTCGCCGCGGCGCTCGCCGCCGCCGACGTGCTGGTTCCAACCGTCACCGACCGCATCGACGCGGAGCTGATCGGCCTTGCCGGCGAGCAGATGAAGCTGATCGCCAATTTCGGCAATGGCGTCGACAATATCGACGTCACCGCCGCGACCGAACGCGGCATCGCCGTCACCAATACGCCAGGCGTCCTCACCGAGGACACCGCCGACATGACGATGGCGCTCATTCTCGCCGTCGCGCGCCGCCTTGTTGAGGGCGCCAAAGCGATCCCCTCGGGAGAATGGACCGGATGGTCGCCGACCTGGATGCTGGGACGCAGGATCACCGGCAAGCGGCTCGGCATCGTCGGCATGGGCCGCATCGGCCAGGCCCTCGCGCGGCGCGCCAAGGCGTTCGGGCTGCAGATCCACTACCACAACCGGCGCCATGTCGCCGCGGCGATCGAGGAGGGGCTGGAGGCGACCTATTGGGAATCGCTCGACCAGATGCTCGCCCGCATGGATATCGTCTCGGTCAATTGCCCGCATACGCCGGCGACCTATCATCTGCTCTCGGCGCGGCGGCTGAAATATCTTCGCCCGCATGCGATCCTCGTCAATACGGCGCGCGGCGAGATCATCGACGAGGCCGCGCTGACGAAAATGCTGGAGGCGGGCGAACTGGGCGGCGCCGGGCTCGACGTGTTCGAGCATGAGCCGGCGGTCTCCTCCAAACTCATCCGCCTCGCCGCCGCCGGCAAGGTGACGCTGCTGCCGCATATGGGCTCGGCGACGACCGAAGGGCGCATCGACATGGGCGACAAGGTGATCGTCAACGTCAAGATGTTCATGGACGGCCACCGCCCGCCAGACCGCATCCTGCCCTCCATGCTTTGAGGCGCGCCCCTTCGGGCGCGATTCTTACATGGCCGCCTGCGGGTTCTGTTCGAGGCCCGTTTTAGGTAGAAATACCGATTTCGATTAAGTTGACGCCAGGCTTCGATTCCATCTCGGAGGGGTTTGGCGTTGCGACTTGACGATCTGGAGGCGCGGTTCGCCGCGCGGCGCGCGCAAGGACTGCGGCGAAATCTCGAAATCACGGACGAGGGGTTCCTGCTCGGCGCCGGGACCCTGCTCGCGGGGCTCGCTCTTGATGGCGAGGAAGCGCGCATTCTCACCGTGCTATCGGCGGCTTTCGCCTGCGCCGTCTCGCCGCAAATCCTCGACATTCTGGGAAAGGCGATCGCGCTTTGGAAGGGCGGCGAAAAATTCCGCGCGCAGCTTCATCTGACCTATGCACGCCTGCCGCCCCTGACGGAGGAACAGGCCTTCGCGCTTTGCGCGGCGGACGAGTTGTTGAAAGAGGGGATGACGCCGCGCGCGTTGATGAAGGGCCTCGGGCTCGATCTGGCCGCGCTGGACGCGCTGGAGAAATACAATCCCGATCAGCCGCGCGTGCCGGCCGGCAGCGGGCGGGCCAGCGGGCGATGGGGATCGGGCGGCGGCGCGAGCGGCGCGGCTCCAACGCTGATCGGCCACGGGCAGGCTTTATCCGATATTTCTGTCGAGCCGGCCGGACCGACCGTGCAGGCAGCGCAATCCGATGAACAGCCGCCGATAGGATTCGCGCCTGACGGGACGCCGATTGCACCCGCAGCGTCGGCAAATGACCCACAGGGTCTTAAGATGGCGCGCGCAGCTGCGAAGGCGGCAGGGTTGACGACAGACGAAGAAAGGGCGGCATTTCATAAGCTCATTAGTGGGCAGGGAATTACAGACTTTGGGAACTTGTAGAATGGGCAAAATCCGTCAAAAAAACGCCTTGACCGATTCAATTGGAGATGGCCGTGGCTGATAAGGATAAATTAGACACAAATAAGGCCGCCGAGATGTTGTCCGCGATGCACGGCCAATATGTCTGGTCTGTGTGTTGCGGGGAGTATGGCGTTCTGAGGCTCGATTTCGGGAGCCCGCATTTATCGGTGCGCGAGCCCTCCCCGACCGCCGGCAAATCCGAGCAACTCGCCATCGTCCTTCAGCGACGTTTGGTGATTCCGACCGGAGAGTGGCATCTGTTTATAGAAGCCGGCCTGTGGAGCGTAGAGGCGGGCGGATTTCGTTGCAATCGGCTCGATGAGCAATTCGACACAAGAGCAATTGACCAGCTCGACGGGCAGAAGTTGGTTTCGGTCGCCTACGCGCCCGCGTCCGCCGGATGGCTGTTCACCTTCGACCTGTCGGGAACGCTTCTGATTCAGGAGCAACATTTGGAGGAAGACGAAGACACGCAGTGGATATTGTTTTTCAAAGAGGGCGGCTCCTTGTCCTGCGAAGCCGGAAATCAATTTTTCCTAGAGCGGAACGCCGACGTCTAAGATCGACTCGCGCGGATTTCCAAGGTCGAACCGTGAGGCCACATGTCTTCGGCAGTTTTTGCAACCATCAAGGCACTTGAAGCTGCCCACGTCCATTTCTTCATCGAACGGACGCGGCCCGACACGATAACGCTAACAGCCACCTTCGTCGGCGAGCGCATGGAGATCGATATTTTCGACGACGATCATATCGAAATCTCGCGCTTTCGCGGCGATGAAGTCGATTGAGGGCGATGAGGAACTGCTCGCGCAGGTTCTGCGCGCCGAGCGCGAGGGCGCCTCAGAAGCGTCGCCGCTGCGCATTGGCTCATTTGCCTTTCGCCTGCGCCATCTCGCCGCAAATCCTCGACATTCTGGGAAAGGCGATCGCGCTTTGGAAGGGCGGCGAAAAATTCCGCGCGCAGCTTCATCTGACCTATGCGCGCCTGCCGCCCCTGACGGAGGAACAGGCCTTCGCGCTTTGCGCGGCGGACGAACTGCTGAAAGAGGGGATGACGCCGCGCGCGTTGATGAAGGGCCTCGGCCTCGATCCGGCCGCGCTGGACGCGCTGGAGAAATACAATCCCGATCAGCCGCGCGTGCCGGCCGGCAGCGGGCGGGCCAGTGGGCGATGGGGATCGGGCGGCGGCGCGAGCGGCGCGACTCCAACGCCGATCGGCCACGGGCAGGCTTTGTCTGATATTTCCGTGGAGCCGGACGGGCCGGCCGTGCAGGTGGCGCAATCCGATGAGCAGCCGCCGATAGGATTCGCGCCTGACGGGACGCCGATTGTTCCCGTAGCGTCGGCAGACGACCCGCAGGGCCTCAAGGCGGCGGCAGCCGCGGCGCAAGCGGCGGGCCTTACAACAAAAGAAGAAAAGCGAGCATTTCATAATGAAATTTCGGGGCGGGGAATTACCGATTTTCAGGAGCTTGTAGAAATAGCCAAATCGGTGAAGAAGACGCCGTAATCGATCTGACGCGGAGGCAGCGCAGTGGCCAACAAAGTTAAGTTAAACGTAGATCGGACTGTCGAAATGCTATCCGCCATAAGCGGGCAATATGTCTGGTCCGTGCGCAGCGGGGAATATGGCGTTCTAAGGCTTGATTTCGGTAAGCCCCATCTGGAGGTGCGCGGTCCCTACCCGAGCGCGGGCAAACCGGAGCGCGTCGCCCTCGCCCTTCAAAGGCGTTTGGTAATTCCTACCGGAGAGTGGCATCTGTTTATTGAAGCGAGTCTGTGGAGCATCGAGGCCGGTGGGTTCCGTTGCGATAGGACCGATGAGAAATTCGACGAAAGAGCCTTCGATCAGCTCAACGGGCAGAAGCTGGTTTCGGCAGTCTACGCGCCCGAGTCTTCCGGATGGCTGTTCACCTTCGACCTGTCGGGAACGCTTTTTATCCGGGAGCGACGTTTGCAGGAGGAGGAAGACACGCAATGGGTGTTGTTTTTTGCAAAGGGCGGCTGCTTGTTCTGCGAAGGCGGCAACCAGATTTTTCTTGAGCGGGACGCCGACGCCTGAGCCGGCGCCGCGAGGAATTCGAATTTCAAACCGTGAGGCCACATGTCTTCGGCTCTATTCGAAACGATCAAGGCACTTGAAGCTGCCCACGTCCATTTCTTCATCGAACGGACGCGGCCTGACACAATAAGGCTATCCGTCACGCTTGTGGGCGAGCGCATGGAAATCGACATTTTCGAGGACGATCACATCGAAATCTCGCGCTTTCGCGGCGATAAATCCATTGAGGGCGGGGACGAGTTGCTGGCGGCCATCCTGCGGGATAATCGATAGGCCACGCGTGCTGCCTCATCGGCGACAGGCGACGGGCCTGTCGCCGCCTCTCCTGAAATCCGCCCGTCACCACGGCGAGATCGGAGGCGCCCCTTACCCCTTCGGGCCGCCGCGCGAGACGCCGACCTTGGCCGGGCGCAGCACGCGCTCGCCGATGACATAGCCGGGCTCGATCACCTGCACGACGGTGCCTGTCGGCACGCTTTCGTCGGGCAGCTCGAACAAGGCTTCATGCAGATTGGGGTCGAACTTGCCCCCCAGCGGATCGAGCTTTTTGACGCCAAAGCGTTCGAGCCTTGAGGCAAAATCGCGCTCGGTCAGCTCCAGCCCTTCAATCAGGCTTTTGACGGCGGGCTCGGCCTTGGCCCGCACTTCAGCCGGCACATTGGCCAGCGCCCGGTGCAGATTGTCGGCGAAAGTCAGCATGTCGCGCGCGAAGGAGGTGACGCCATAGATTTTGGCGTCGGCGACTTCCTTCTCCGTGCGCCGGCGCAAATTCTCCATGTCGGCCAGCGTGCGCAACAGCTTGTCCTTCAGCCCGGTGTTTTCGAGCTGAAGATTTTCGAGCACGATGAAGGGGTCAGGATTTTCCTGACGCGCGCCCGAGTCCGCCTGCGTCGCATCCGCGTCATCTGGGCCATTGTCGGCTGGATCGATCATGGGTCATCCGCTCATATGAAAGGAGGGCTGGATATCAGTTTTCCGCCGGAAAAAATCAAGTTTTTCGCAAATCCGGGGTTCTTCGTGAGCCTCAAGCGTCGGTCAGCGCCTCGCCGATTTCAGGGCGGCGGGATCCCCGCCCGGCTCGAAGACGGCAAGCAGCGCCTGACGGATCAATTCGTGCTGGTCGCGCGCAATGATCTTGTCGCCCTTGAGGTCGGTCACATAAAAGACGTCGGCGGCTTTTTCGCCGAAGGTCGCGATATGGGCCGAGCCGATGTTGAGATCAAGGCGCGACAGGGCTGCGGTGAGATCGAACAAAAGCCCCGGCCGGTCGAGCCCGGAGACCTCGACGACGGTCAGGCGCGTCGACAGGGAATTGTCGATCGTGACCTCCGGATGCAGCGGGAAGGTCTTCTGGCGGGCGCCCGGCTGGCCGCTGCGCGCCGCCACGATGTCCTTGAGTTCGATGTCGCCGGCGAGCGCCTGCTCGATCGCGAAGGCGATGCGGCTCGCGCGCCGCAGCTCGTCCTCGTCATAATCGAAGGCGCGCGACACGGCGATGGTGTCGAGCGCCATGCCGTCGCTCGTCGTGAACACCTGCGCGTCGACGATATTGGCGGAGGATGCGGCGCAGGCCCCCGCGATGATCGACAAAAGACGCGGATGATCGGGCGCGATGACGGTGAGTTCGGTGACGCCGCGCGAGGGGTCGATGACGATATGCGTCACCGGCGCGCGCATTTCCACCTCGGTCATGTTGAGGAGTTTGGCGTGCAGGATCTGCTGTTCGAGATCGGCCTTGAGCCAATAGGCCTGCGGGTGGCGTTCGGCGTAGGCGGCGAAATCGAGATCGCTCCATTGCGGCAGCCCGCGACGCAATTCCAGCTGCGCCTGCGCGACGCGCCGCCGGCGGTCGATCGTCGAATGGCCGCCGGCGAGCACCATCTCGGTTTCCCAATAAAGGGTGCGCATCAGTTCGGATTTCCAGTGGTTCCAGACGCCGGGGCCGACCGCGCGGATGTCGCAAATCGTCAGGATGAACAGCATTTTAAGCCGTTCGAGCGTTTGCACCTTATGCGCGAAGGTCAAAATCGTCTTGCGTTCGCCAAGGTCGCGCCGTTGCGCCGTGTCGGACATGACGAGATGGTTTTCGATGAGCCAGGCGACGGTCTCGGTCTCCGCGTCGCTGAGGCCAAGGCGCGGACCGAGCGCGCGCGCGACGCCGGCGCCAGCGATCGAATGATCCTCGATGCGCCCCTTGGCGACATCGTGCAGGAACAGGGCGACGATCAGCGCGGTCCGGTTGTTGATCGACAACAGGATTTCGCAGGCCAGCGGATGTTCGCCCGAAAAGCGCTGTTGCTCAATGTCGACGAGATTGCCGACCGCGCGCAACAGATGTTCATCCACAGTGTAGTGGTGGTACATGTTGAATTGCATCAAGGCGACGATCCTGCCGAAATCCGGCACGAAGCGGCCAAGCACGCCGGCCTCATTCATCAGGCGCAGTACGATCTCCGGCGTATTGCGCGAGGTCAGAATATCGAGGAACAGGCGATTGGCTTCGGCGTTTGCGCGCAATTTCGCGTCGATGCGCTTGAGCGATCTGGTCACGAGGCGCGTCGCGTCCGGATGGATCGCTAGCCCGTTGCGGTCGGCGACCCAGAACAGCTTGATGAGATTGACCGGATTGTCCTCGAAGATCTGCGGCCCCGCGACCGTCACGCGACCGCTCTCGATGGCGAAATCCCCGGCGGCGATGGCGGCCGGGGCCGGCAGGAACGGGCCGAAGCGATCGAGCACCGCATGCGGCTTGGCCTCGCGCTCCTCCATGGCGGCGCAGACGATCGCCGTCAGGTCGCCGACCTCCTTGGCGACGAGAAAATAATGCTTCATGAAGCGTTCGACGCTGGCGAGGCCGCCGCGCGTCGAATAGCCGAGCTGCGACGCGATCTGGCGCTGATGGTCGAAGGTCAGCCTCTCTTCCGGCCGGCCGGTCATGAAATGGAGATGGCAGCGGACCCGCCAGAGAAACTCCTCGCAGCGGCAGAACAGCCTGTATTCGGCGCGTGAGAAAAGGCCGGCGCCGACGAGTTCTCCGGCCTCGCGCACCTCGTAGACATATTTGGCGATCCAGAACAGCGTGTTGAGGTCGCGCAGGCCGCCTTTGCCGTCCTTGACGTTCGGCTCGACGAGGTAGCGCGAACGGCCGGCCTTGGCGACGCGGGCGTCGCGTTCGGCGAGCTTGGCGGCGACGAATTCGGGCGCCGATCCATGCACGATCTCGCGCTCGAACCGCGTGCGCATGGTCTCGAAGAGGGCGGCCTCGCCGATCAGGAAACGGGCCTCGAGAAGCGCCGTGCGCACAGTCATGTCGGCGCGCGCCTCATCGAGGCACTCGCCGACGGTGCGGGTCGAGTGACCGACCTTCTGGCCGAGATCCCAGAGCACATACAGGATCGACTGGACGACGGACTGGGAGCGCCGCGGCGCGTCGTCCGGCAGCAGGAAAAGCAGGTCGATATCGGAGCCGGGCGCAAGGGTCGCGCGGCCGTAGCCGCCGACCGCGGCGACGACGCCGATTTTGGCCGAGGCCGCGTCCGTCGCCGGATGAACATAGGTTGTGACGTAATCGTGGATCGCGTGGATCAATTCGTCTTCGATATGCGCCAGCTGGCCGGCGCAGACGAGACCGCCGCCATTGTTTTCGAGCGCCGCCCGGACAAGGGCCCGGCCATGCTCGAGAGAGGCGCGGAAAAGCGCCAGCGCTTCGGGGCGCGCGGTCTCGACCGAGCGTCCGTCGGCATGCAGCGCCGCGACGTTCGCGCGCAGGCCGGCGCGATCGAATAGTTTCGACGCCGGGAGAATTGGTCCGCGGCGGCGTCGCGCGGAGACTGTTTCGAGCATGGCGTCAAACGTTCCGATCGGACTTAAGGGGCGGTTGCGGCTTAAGCTGGTTCGACTGGCGTCGGGCGGGCCGCTGCCTCTGATGCGAGGCGATGAGGCCCTCGCAGTTTCGATCGCGTCCCAGGCCGTAACCGCCAAATCCGGGCCGCCAAGGCGCTTGATCGCCCTGATCCCGGTCGGCGAGGTCACGTTGATTTCTGTCAGATTTCCGTCGATGACGTCGATCCCTACGAGAACAAGGCCCCGCCTTTTTAGTTCCGGGCCGATCGTTTCGCAAATTTCCTTCTCGCGCGGCGTGAACTCGGTCGCCGCCGCGGCGCCGCCGCGGACCATGTTGGAGCGGATGTCGTTTTCGGCGGGCACCCGGTTCACCGCCCCCATGGCGACGCCGTCGATCAGGATGATGCGCTTGTCGCCGAGGCTCACCGCCGGCAGGAAGCGCTGCACCACGAAGGGTTCGCGAAAGGTGGCCGCGAACATATCGTAGAGCGAGCCGAAATTCGGGTCCTTGCGGGCGATCTTGAACACCGCTGCGCCGCCGTGGCCGTAGAGCGGCTTCATCACCACCTCGCCCTGCGCCTCGCGAAACGCCTCGATCGCTTTTTTATCGCGCGTGATGAGGGTCGGCGGCATCAGCTGCGGAAACTGCATGACGAACAGTTTTTCCGGGGCGTTGCGCACGCTCGCGGGGTCGTTGACGACGAGCGTTTCCGGCGGCAGCAGCTCAAGCAGATGCGTCGAGGTGATATAGGCGAGATCGAACGGAGGATCCTGGCGCAGCAGCACGACGTCCATGCCGGCGAGATCGACGGGCTTCGCTTCGCCAAGGGTGAAATGGTCGCCGGCGACGTCGCGGACCGCAATCGGGGCGGCCTCGGCGACGACCCGGCCGCCGACAAGCGAAAGCTTGTCCGGGGTATAGTAGATCAGCTTATGGCCGCGCGCCTGCGCCTCCAGCATGAGGGCGAAGGTCGTATCGCCGGCGATGGCGATTTTTTCGATCGGGTCCATCTGGACGGCGACATTGAGCGGCATGTGTTCCAAACTTTCCTGCGACTAGCCGAAGGCAGCCATGCCGCGCCGGTTCAGTCAAGCCCGCGCCGTCGCCTGGCCGAACGCCGTTACGAATTCAGGGCTTCCACGGGCGCGCTCGAAGTCTCCTGCTGCGAAGCCGGATCCTCCTGCTGCGAAGCGCTGGCCTTGGCCTCCGGCGCGAGTGGGGGGTCCTTGCGCCTGGCTTCATCCCGGGCTTCGCGCAAAATCGTCGTCCGCTGCTTATCTATGGCGTAGCGGGCATGCGCGATGGCCACGGAGAAGGCGCTGCCGTCTCCGCCGCCGCCGCCGTTTTTCACGAACCAGCCGACGATTCCGTTGAGCTCTTCCTCCAGCGACTCGATTTCGGACAGCCGGCGCGCGCGGAGCGCCTGATCGGCGAGCCCGATCAGGCGATCGATTTGCGAAAGCTCTTCTTGTGATTTTCGCTGGTTAAGTCGGCCAATCACCACCGCGACGAGCGAACCGAGCGTGCTGAGGGCGAGCCCGCCCATATAGAAATAGCTCTGGAACTCGTCGAAGAAGCTCTGCTGGCCATTGTTGAGATAGGCCGCGACGCCCGGGTGCACGGGCAGGACGGGGTTCTTGTCGTCGGGATCGGGCGCCTCTATCTGCGCGGCCGCAGGCGTGCTTTGCATAAGCTTTGCCTTGGCTGTGAACAGCGATTGCGCGATAGCGCCCGCCACGATGTCCAGCATCGTGTTCGGCGCGACGAACCGGTAGGTGACGGCGAGCGTCGATACCGTGTCGTCCGGAACGGCTGGGCGTCCCCGGAACGCGCCGGCCGGAACGTCGATCGATTCGAATCCGGGAAATTGCTTGTTGATGGCGTCGGCTTCGTCGATGCCGAGGATTTTCGGCGAATTCTTCGTTGCAGCCTTGACCGCCGCGACGACGTCGACGACTTCGCCCGGCCCCATCGGCCCGATGGCGAGGACGGCCGCGATGCGTTTGTCGGCGACCGCGCGGCCGATTTCGGCCATCGGCAGGAATGCCCGCTTAACGCTGCCGGGCTGGATGTCGTAATAGCTCAGGATCGTGTCGAGGGCGTGCTCATTGTAGCTCTGCAGCGGTCCGGCCGGAATGCCGATGGTCCGGCCGACAAGGGCGGGGATCTTGTCGATCGCCGTTTTGGCGGGCGTCACGATGGCGAAGACGTCGCGGCGCAAAATGGCGATCGTCGCGCCATTGGCCGGAAGGGCGGCGTCGGAGCGGATGATGGCGAGGTCGACGGCGTGATTCTCGATCGCCTTGGCGCTTGCGGCGAGGTCCGCGACCTCGACGAGACGGATCTGGACGCGCGGATGCTGGGCGATGGTCGTCGCGGCGAAAGCGGAGACGAAGCGGTGCGCCGTGGTTCCGAGCGCCCCCGTCGTCACGCGCAGGGCGGCATGAGGCAAGATGAAATAATAGGCGGCAAGCCCGGCCGCCGCGGCGATCAGGACGCCCGCCGTCACCTTCAATGCCAGGCGCAATCGATAATTCCTTTGACCTTGACGTGATTTAGAGAATTTTGCCGCCGCGTCGAAAGGCGCGCCTCGGGATCATGCTTCAAAACGGCGGCGTAATCCAACGGCGATGCGTTTTTGTGACGGCTCGCGTCGCGGCCCATCTTTGCCGATCGCCCCTTGTTTCAAGCTTGCGCTTCGAAGTAGAAGATCACGGCGGCGTGAACGCCTGTGGCGGCGCGCCGGAGCGGGTGAAAATAAATCCGTCCTTGATTGATTAGGGACCAGGGAGAGATAAATGCGAAAGATCTTGCTTGCGACGGTCGCTGCGGCCGCGTGCTTCGGACTGGGCGCGATTGCGCATGCCGCGGTGGAGCTGAACACCTATGCCGACAAGGATGGCTATCTCGATGTTCAGGAGTTGAGCTGCGCGCAACTCGCCAATACCTTCCAGGAAGACGCCAACTACCTCACGGCCTGGTACAGCGGCTGGTACAATGGTCTGGCCAAGAAGCACTTCGCCAACATCCCCCGCAGCAAAGAGGCCGAGCACGAAACGATTGTCTATTGCAAATCGCATCCCGATGAGAAGATCATCAAGGTGCTCGGCCGCATCATCGACGAATATCGCGAGAAAAAAGGCATCGAAGTCAATAAATAGCTGGCGAGGGCGTCCGGCGTCAATAAAGGGCGACGCGAGACATTTTCCGGTTCAGCGGAATTCGGAAAATGGTCGCCCCTACAGGATTTCTATTTTTTGCTTGGTCGGCACTTCCGGCGCGAATCGGAATCCGCTTCGCTGCGAACAGCGTGACCTCCCGCGGATCGGCGCCGATCCATCCGCGGGAAGCAGAGCCTGGCTTGTTGCGGCGGCGGTGAAAACGGACTGTCGTGTAGCCTATATGTAACTGTTCGATGAAATTGCACCGGGAAGGATCAACTGCGATCAAAACGCGTGTCGCGCGTCGGGCGCCGGCTTTAGACTGGATTTGTTCGCCCGAGTTCTCGGCGATGTGCGGTTTGAGGAAGTCGGCGAGATGCGGCGATCATCGTCAGGCCCAGCGTTGCTCTTCGTCGCCAGCCTGGCATTGGCCGCTCGGGCGGGCGCGACGGAATATGGCCTCGGCAATTACCAGCTTGGACTGGTGCTTCCGCTCGCTGGATGCGTGCCGCCGCCCGGCGTTTATTTCTGGGACACGTATTATCTCTACCAGGGCAACAGCAATCTCTACCAGAACAGCGCGACGAGAAACCCGTCCAACGTCACTTATAACCTTGCGGCCAACATCGGCATTCTCGCATGGTTCACCGACGCCACTCTGTTCGGCGGCGAACTCGGCTTCGCCAACACCAGCGCCTATGGTTCGGAAACGACCACGGTGGCGACGCCCTATGTCGACGCCCTCGGCGCCGAGCGCCACGTCACGACCCAGCAAACCGCCGCCGCCTTCGCCGACACTGAATTCAGCGCCATCCTTGGCTGGCAGGCCGGCGACCGGCACTGGAGCCTGACGGTCAGCGGCTTCGTCCCGACCGGCGAATTACGACGCGGCGCGGATCGCGCAGACCGGCCTCAATCGCCCGTCGCTCGACGTCAAGGGCGCTTACACCTTTCTCAGCCTCCAGTCCGGCCTCGAACTCTCCGCAGCGCTGGGCGTCAACGTCAACGCCATCAACGCGGCGACGAATTATCAGAGCGGCGCCGAGCTTCACATTGAGTGGGCGCTGGCGCAGCACCTGCCCTTCGGCCTTTCAGCCGGCGTCGGCGGCTATTTCTATCAGCAGATCACGAATGACGGCGGCCCCGGCGACGCCAACGGGACTTTCAGGGGGCGTGTGGCGGCCGTTGGGCCGATCATCACTTACAAACTCGCAGCGGGCGCGCAACAGGTCGATTTCGACGCCAGGTGGTTCCACGAATTCGGCGCCTATAACCGCGTCCAGGGCGATGCGATCTACGCGACCCTGAGCTTTCCGCTTCACGCAAGTCCGCCGCCCGCGCTGGCCTCCAGATAGAGGCGCGTATCCGCGCGCCGCCGCCTTGCGCGAAATTTCCCGTCAACGCGCCCCTTGCCATGCGGGCGCGGAGCCGTTAAGTCTGCCTCGCCTTGCGGTCACCCCGCGCCGTCGAGCCAAAAAGCTCGCACGGCGCCCCAACTCATTGGCATGCGCCCGTAGCTCAGCTGGATAGAGCACTAGACTACGAATCTAGGGGTCAGGAGTTCGAAATCTCTTCGGGCGCGCCACTCACGTCATCAGCTGCACAATCCGCGATTTACTGGCGCGCCGTTCATGGCGCAGGTGATCCGCTTCGCGGGGATCACAGGAGACGACTGCAATGGCCGCCGGCGCGGATTTCATTCTTGAGGCGCTCCTGCGCGAGGGCCTTGATCATCTCTTCATGGTTCCGGGCGGCCTGGTCGATCCTTTCCTGCCCGCGCTCGCCCGCCATCCCGGCCTGAAGCCAATCGTCGCCGCCCATGAGGGCGCAGCCGCTTACATGGCTGACGGATACGCGCGGGCGAGCGGACGCTTTGGCGCCGCGCTCGCCATCGGCGGCCCCGGCCTTCTCAATATGGCGACCGCCGTCGCCGCGGCGAAGACGGATGGCTCGCCCGTGCTGGTCCTCAGCGGCGAAGTGCCGGTCGACATGGAGGGCCTTGGCGAGTTTCAGGACGCGAGCCAGGCGACGCTCGACGATAGCGGCGTGATGAAGGCGCTGACCCGGCTCTCGGCGAGCGTCGCGAGCGCCCGCAATCTCAATCATTGGCTCCGTCGCGCCCTGACGTCGATGCTGGCGCAGCCCTGTGGCCCCGCGCATCTCTCCCTCGCGCATGACGTGCTGATGGCGGACTGCACGGCGGACTACGCCCCCGTCTCCGATTTCTTCGCGACGGCGGCCCCGCTCAGCGCGTCCGCGGCGGAAGCTGCCCTGACGCTGCTCGCCGGGCGTGGACCGCGCATCGCGATCCTGGCTGGGGCCGGCGTCGAGCATCGACTTTTCCACGGTTCAGCTGAAGTCGATCGCCGAGCGCTGGTCGATTCCGGTCGCGACCACGCTGCGGGCCAAAGGCGTCTTCCCCGAGGATCATGATCTCTCGCTCGGGGTTTTCGGCTATGCCGGCGCGCGGCACGCGACCGCCGCGCTGCTTGGCTCGGATCTCGACGTCCTGCTGATCCTCGGCTCCGGCCTCAATGAGCGCGACACCATGCACTGGACCCTGCGCCAGAAGTCCGGGGCGCTGATGATCCACGTCAACATGGACATGCAGGAGCTGACCTCCCAGAGCGAGGCCGGACATATCGTTCCCGGCAGCGCGCGGGCTTTCCTGGAGCTGTTCGGCGGCGCGGAAGGGGCGACGGCGACGGCGCTTGCGCAGGGGGTGGCTGAGCGCCGCGCCTGGATCGGCGCCATCAAGTCGGGGCCGCGGCTCTTCGACGTCGAGAACTGCAGCCGGCCGACCCGGCCGATCCATCCCGCGACGGCGGTGACGGCGCTGCGCGCGGCCTTCCCGCGCGATGGCGTTCTGCTCGTCGATTCCGGCGCGCACCGCGCCTTCGCCGGCCACTACTGGAGCGCCTTTGAGCCGCGCACCTATATTTCGGCGACCAATCTCGGACCGATGGGCTGGGCGATCCCGGCGGCGGTCGGCGTGCAATGCGCCTTGCCGGGCCGCCGCGTCGCCGTGATCACCGGCGACGGCTGCATGCAGATGCACGGCATGGATATCCAGACCGCCGCCCGCTATCGCCTGCCGATCGTGTTCGTGGTGCTGAACAATGGCGCCCTTGGCAATGTCTGGCTGCGCGCCCATCAATATGGTCCGCTGCCGGCGGAGCTGACGACCATTCCCGACCATGATTGGGCCGGCTTCGCGCGCGCGCTCGGCGCGCAGGGCATGACGGTCGAGGATCCCGCCGATCTTGGCCCCGCTTTCGAAAAAGCGCTCGCGGCGAACGCCGCCGTCGTCATTGATGTGAAAACGGACAAGGACTGCCCGACGCCGGTCTATGATTTCAACGCCGGCGCCCGCGCGTGGTCCTATCACGAATAGAGAGACGCCATGACCGTGCTTGAAATGGACGCCGCCCGGCTTCCCGCTCCGGCCAAAGCGATGTTCGACAGCATCGCCTCGAAACGCCGGGCTCTCGGCGAGGGCTTCGGCGGTCCCTATCTCGCTTTGTTCAATCATCCCGCGCTGGCGGCGCGTGTCGAGGCGCTGGGTTTCTTCCTGAAATTTGACGGAGTGCTCCCCCGGCCGGCCTATCAGTTCATCGTGCTGAGCGTCGCGAAAGCGACCGGCGCCGCCTTCGAGTGGAGCGATCATGTTCGCCATGCGCTGGCCGCCGGGCTGCCGCAGTCCGTCGTGGACGCCATCGCCAACGGTTCGGGCGCCAGCCTGCCCGAGCCTTTCGATCTGTTGCGCGAAATCCTGACGAAGACGATGGGATGGCAACCCGTGCCGGACGCGCTGCAGGCCCGCGCGGCGGCGGAGTGGGGCAAGGAGGGCCTCGTCGAGATCGTCGTGATCTCGGGCTTTTATCAGATGTTCGCGGCCATCAATCAGGGCTTCGACATCCAGCCGCCGATAGACCCTGGGTCGAAGACGGGCGGCTGAGGCCGGCGCCGGAGCGCGCCTAGGCGGAGATGATGACCTTCAGGGCATGCGTGTCCGCCGCTCGGCCGAAAGTGTCGTAGGCCTCGAGGATCTGATCGAGCGCGAATCTGTGCGTGATGAGTTGGGACGGGTCGAGTTTTTTCGAGCGCACGGTTTTGAGCAGCATTGGCGTCGTCACAGTATCCACCAACCGCGTGGTGATGGTGACGTTCTGCGACCACAGCCGTTCGAGATGCAGGTCGACCTTGACGCCATGAACGCCGACATTCGCGATGACGCCGCCGGGCGCGACAATATCTTCGCAGATGAGGAAAGTCGCGGGGATGCCGACCGCCTCGATCGCCGTATCGACGCCGACGCCATCCGTCAGCGCCTTGACGCGTTCGGCGGCCTTGCCACCGGCGCTGTTCACCGTCTGCGTCGCGCCGAACCGGCGGGCGACCTCCAGCCGGTTGTCGTCGAGATCGATCATGATGATTTCGGCGGGCGAATAGAACTGCGCGGTGAGCAGCGCGGCGAGGCCGATCGGTCCCGCGCCGACGATGGCGACGCTCGATCCGGGCGCAACCTTGCCGTTCAGCACGCCGCATTCGAAGCCGGTTGG
This sequence comes from uncultured Alphaproteobacteria bacterium, assembly GCA_963767805.1. Lineage (GTDB taxonomy): Bacteria > Pseudomonadota > Alphaproteobacteria > Rhizobiales > Beijerinckiaceae > Methylocapsa. The sequence continues at coordinate 317,484 of CAVYFP010000023.1, forward strand.
CAGAATGTCGCTCAGCATGACGAGCGCCTCCTCGTCGGCGCCGGCGGGAACCCTGTAGAGGCTTGTGTCGGCATGTGGCGTGCGGACATATTCGGCCTGCGTGCCGTCGATCTCGTTGCCGAGAATCCAGCCTCCGGTTGTGCAGTGGGAGTATAGTCCCTTGCGGCAATATTCGCATTTGCCGCAGGATGAAATGCAGGAGATCAGCACGCGGTCGCCGGGCCTGAAGGCGGTGACGCCGGCGCCGACGCTGTCGATGACGCCAACGCCCTCATGGCCGAGGATTCGCCCCGGCGCGCAGGTGGCGACATCGCCCTTGAGGATATGAAGATCCGTGCCGCAGATCGTCGTTTTGACGATTTTGACGATGGCGTCGCCGGGCGCCAGGATCTCGGGCTTGGGGCGGTTTTCGAGGGATTTCTTGCCGGGGCCGCCGTAAACGAGCGCTTTCATGACATGTCCTGCTGGTTGTATGCAGTAAAAAATACCAGCCATAGGGGATCATGCCGCCACGCGCCGCGCCATGACCTCGCGCAATGGCGGCGCTGAGGCGAAAGCTTTGCTCACGCATCTGTGACATACTTTAGAATTGAGATGCGCCGGGTGGAAAAATTTTGTTAGATAAAAGGGTTACGGATGGCGCAACGCTAATCTAGTTTGCCCACATGCCCTCCACGAATCTCCCGCACGGAATTGATTCTCCCGAAAGCGCCAGCGCCCTTGCGCGCGGCATTGAGGCGGCTGGCGTCGGCGTCTGGCGTTACGTTCCCGCCACGGACGAAATCGCGCTCAGCGCTCAATCGGCGGCCCTGCTTGGCCACCGCTCGGGCGAGAAGCTCGATTATGCGGGGTTTCTCGACCTCATTCATGCAGACGACAGGGCCGCCGTCGATCAGGCCCTGCGGGAAGCCATCTCGCGCCTCGACGCCTTCGACTTCGACCTCCGGCCAGCCAGACCGACGACGGAGCAATGGGTCAGGACGCGCGGGCGAATCGTTCCGCGATGGCGAATCGATCGAGGCGGTGGGGATCGTGCTCGGCCTCGCGAATCGAAAATCCGACGAAGATGCGATGAGCCGCCTCGCCGCTATCGTGACATCCTCAGAGGACGCCATCGCCGGCGCAACGCTCGAAGGCATTGTCACGGACTGGAACCGGGGCGCGGAAGCGGTTTTCGGCTACACTTCCGAAGAAATGATCGGCAAGACCATCGCCGTCCTCGTGCCGGCGGAAAATCAGCAGGATGCTTTCGAGGCGCTTGAGCGCATCAAGCGCGGCGAGCCGGTCACGCATTTCGAGACGCGGCGGCGGCGCAAGGATGGCCGGATCATCGATGTGTCGCTCACGGTCTCGCCGGTGCGGGACGGCTCAGGACGCCTGCTGGGCGCCGCCAAGGTGGCGCGCGACATCACCGCGGCGAAGCAGGCGCAGGCGGCGCTTGTGGAGCGCGAGGCGCATTTGCGCTCCGTTCTCGACACGATCCCGGATGCGATGATCGTCATTGACGCGCAAGGGATCATCCGGTCGTTCAGCGCGGCGGCTGAGCGGTTGTTCGGCTATTCCGCCGACGAGAGCGTTGGCCGGAACGTAAGCCTTCTGATGCCGGCGCCCTATCGCGAGGAGCATGACGGTCATCTGGCGCGCTACGCCAGGACGGGTGAGCGGCGGGTCATCGGGCGCGGCCGGGTTGTTGTCGGCCTGCGCCGCGACGGCTCGACGTTCCCGATGGAGCTGTCGGTTGGCGAGGCGCGCTCGGGCGCGGGCCATTTCTTCACTGGCTTCGTGCGCGACCTCACCGAACGGCAGGAAACCCAGCAGAGGCTGCAGGATCTGCAGGCCGCGCTCGTCCACATTTCGCGTTTCAGCGCGATGGGCGAAATGGCGTCGACGCTGGCGCATGAGCTGAACCAGCCCCTGACGGCGGTCGCCAGCTATCTTAACGGGTGCCGGCGGTTGCTTCTTGACGTCGATGACAAGAAGGCCGTGATGATCAGGGACGCCGTCGATCGCGCCGCCGACCAGGCGCTGCGCGCGGGCCAGATCATCCGCCGGATGCGGCAGTTCGTGGCCCGGGGCGATACCGAGCGGCACGTCGAAAACCTCGCAAAGCTGATTGAGGAAGCGAGCGCGCTCGCGCTCGTCGGCATCAAGGAAACCGGCGTGCGCGTCGCGTTTCGCCTCGATCGCCGCGCCGCTTTCGTCCTCGTCGACAAGATCCAAATTCAACAGGTGATGCTGAACCTGATGCGCAATGCGATCGAGGCCATGCAGGAAATGTCCCGCCGCGAGCTGATGGTCTCGACCGTCGAAATCGACGCGGACACGGTCGAGGTCGTCGTGACCGATACGGGCCCCGGCATCGCCAAGGAGATCGTACACCAGCTGTTTCAGCCTTTCGTCACGACCAAGGCGGATGGCATGGGCATTGGACTTTCGATCTCGCGAACCATCATCGAGGCGCATGGCGGGCGGCTTTGGGTCGAGCCCAACCCCAAGGGCGGCACAATCTTCCGCTTCACGCTCAAGGCCGCGAACCCAGAAGAGGCGGTTGATGGCGCTTGACCCTGTGGTGCACCTGATCGAGGACGATGAGGGCGTGCGGCAGGGGCTCGCCTTCCTGCTGACGGCTTCGGGCTTCGCCGTTCGGGTTTACGAATTGGCCGTCGCTTTTCTGGACGCCCTGCCGAGCGTTCAGCCGGGCTGTGTCGTGACCGACGTCAGGATGCCCGGGATCGACGGGTTGGAACTTCAGCGCCAGCTCAACGAAAGGCGAATCGGCCTGCCGGTCATCGTCATGACGGGCCACGGCGACGTGCCCCTCGCTGTTGAAGCCATGAAGGCGGGCGCGATCGATTTTCTCGAAAAGCCGTTCAATGACGAAGTTTTGTTGTCGGCGATCAGGACCGCTGTCAACCGCCACGCCGAGGGCGCGCGCCGATACGACGAAGCCGCCGCGGTCGCGTCGAAACTCGCGAGCCTGTCGGTGCGCGAAACCGAAGTCCTCGACGGCCTCCTCGCGGGGCGACCGAACAAGACGATCGCCTATGATTTGTCGATAAGCGTCCGCACCGTCGAGGTCCATCGCGCCCATCTCATGGCCAAGATGGGCGCCGCCAATCTGTCGGAATTGCTGCGGATGGCTTTTTTGGTCCGGCCAATGGACGGGGGTTGACCTCACCCGCCACTTGCGCGTCCGCATTGAGCGATTTTCAGCCGTAACTGTCCCATGAAACAGCGGGTTGCGCTGAATCAAGGCGTCCGCCGCCTGACTCCGCTAGCCTTTGCGAATGATGGGAATTTGCGATTTGGCAGCTCGTGAGGGGCGACGGAGCTGGTCGATGGCCGACAGGAAGCCTCTCATATTGATTGCGGACGACGACGTCGCGGTCCGCGATTCGCTCCAGTTTGCGCTCGGGCTCCTCGGTCTTGAGGTGCATGTCCATGGCGGCGGCGCCGAGTTGCTGGCCGACGCGGATCTGCCGCACGCGAGCTGCATCATCCTGGATGACGGCACGCCGCATCTGAATGGTTTCGAGCTGTTGAAGCGTCTTCGCGCCCGCAACATCCGGTCGCCGGCCATTTTGCTCACCAATCATGCGACCGCCCGGCTCCGCGCGCGCGCGGACGCCGCCGGCGTCAGGCTCGTTCTCGAGAAGCCACTGATGGATGACGCGCTTGTCGAGAGCATTCTGGCGATCCTTCAAAAAGAGGACACGGACTCAGAATCTTCGTCGAATCTACGTAAAAACCCTTAGGATAGAACCCGATATTCGCGGCGGCCCATCGGCGCTACACAAAACATGGCCTTAAGCCAAGTGGGAGCGCCCGATGCTGAATTCATTTTCGAACTTCGCCGATATTGGACTGGCGGCGGTCAAGGCCGCGCCGACCGACATGCCGCGCATGGCCCGGTCCTTCTCCGACCGGCGCGAGACGGGCGGCGGCGCCCATAGCGGGCAAGTGCTGCATTTTGCGCCTGACAGCGAGATTTATGGCGACGGCGACGAGAACGTCTCGTTCTATAAAGTCCTCAGCGGCGTCGTGCGCACGTGCAAGTTCAGGAGCGACGGCCGTCGGCAAATCGACGGCTTTCATCTGGCCGGGGAAATTTTCGGGTTCGATGCCGGCTCCAGGCATCGTCTCTCCGCCGAGGCGGTTTGCGATTCCGCCATCGTCGCCTATCGCTGGCGCGCTCTGGAATCCTCCGGCGAAATCGACGATCGGCTGGCCGGGCAGTTTTTTGGTTATGCGATGCAGAACCTGCAGCGCGCGCAGGAACATTCCCTGCTGCTTGGGCGCCGCAGCGCCGCGCAGAAAGTCGCCGCCTTCCTTGTCGAGATGGCGGATCGGGCGACCTCCGATCAGGTCTTCGATCTCGCCATGGCGCGTCAGGACATCGCCGACTATCTTGGCCTCACCATCGAAACCGTCTCGCGGACGCTTTCGATCCTCGAACGCGACGATGTCATTTCGCTGCCGACGGCGCGCCGCGTTTGCGTGAAGAACAATCAGGCGTTGCGCCGTCTCAGCTCCTGAGCGGCCGCAATCGCCTCAGATATCCCGACGTCGAAGCGGCGCTGCTCCCGCTGGCTTCGAGGGAAAACGCCCGGTCATCCCGGGCGTTTTCTTTATGATCTGATGCAAAAAGCGATAATTCGCTTGCATGCGACCTAGATCACGATGATTTTGGATCGAATCGATCCAAAATCATGAACGTGACCGATTCCAATAGTTTAGAGCGGGATGCGGGCGAAAAAGTGCACACACTTTTTCTCATCCCGCTCTAGCCCGTGTTGCGCAGGCCGGCGGCGATGCCGTTGATCGAGATCAGGATCGCCCGCAAGGTCTTGTCGTCATGCTCGCCCTCGCGCCACCGGCGCAGCAGCTCCACCTGCAAATGGTTGAGCGGCGAAATATAGGGGAAGCGATGGCTGAGCGAGGCGGCCAGCGCGGAGTTGTCGGCGAGCCGTGTCGTCGTGCCGGTGATCTCGTTCAGCGCTTTCGTCGTGCGCCGCCACTCCTCTTCGAGAGAGGCGAACACTGTGCGGGCGAGATCCTGGTCTGGAACCAGCTCAGAGTAGCGTTTGGCGAGATGCATGTCGGCTTTGGCCAGCACCATGTCCATATTGGATAGAAGGGCGCGGAAGAACGGCCATTCGGCGCTCATGCGTTGCAGCAGCGCCATGCGCTCTTTGGGCGCCGCCGACAACGAACGATTCGACCGCCGAACCGAAGCCGAACCAGCCGGGCAGGTTGAGGCGCGCCTGACCCCAGGAAAAGCTCCAGGGGATGGCGCGCAGATCCTCGATTCGCCGCGTCGAGCGGCGCGAGGCCGGACGCGAGCCGATGTTGAGTTCGGCGATTTCGGCGATCGGCGTCGCGGTGAAGAAATAATCGACGAAGCGGGGATTGTCGTAAATCACCGCCCGGAACGCCTTCATGCTGGCCTCCGAAATGGCCGCCGCGGCATCGAGAAACGCGGCGGGAGCCGCGCCGCCGGAAGGCAACAGGGTCGCCTCCAGCGTCGCCGCGACCAGGGCTTCGAGATTGAGAAGCCCGATGTCGGGATTGGCGTATTTCGAGGAGATGACCTCGCCCTGTTCGGTCAGCCTGATCTGCCCTTCAACCGTCCCCGGCGGTTGCGCCAGGATCGCCTGATAGCTCGGGCCGCCGCCGCGCCCGACCGTGCCGCCGCGTCCGTGGAACAGCCGCAGGGCGATGCCGTCGAGTTTCGCGAATAATCCGGCGAGCGCGGTCGAGGAGCGGTAGAGTTCCCAGTTGCTGGTGAAGAAGCCGCCATCCTTGTTGCTGTCGGAATAGCCGAGCATGATTTCCTGCTCGGCGCCGGAGCCGCGCACGAGATCGGCGACGCCCGGCAGGGCGTAAAATTCGCGCATGATGGCTTCAGCGTTGCGCAGATCCTCGATCGTCTCGAACAGCGGCACGACCATCAGCTCGACGGAGGAGCCGGGATCGCCGAGCGCGCGGTGCATCATGCCGCATTCCTTCTGCAGCACGAGGACTTCGAGAAGGTCGCTGACGGTCTCCGTATGGCTGATGATGTAATGCACCACCGCCCGCCGGCCGAACGACTTGCGCACGTCCCGCGCCGCCTCGAAGATGTCGAGCTCCTCTTCCGTGCGTGGCCCGTAGACGACGCCCGGAACCCGCAACGGGCGCGGATCGCTCAGGAGTTGCAGCAGCAGCTTGCGCCGGCCTGCTTCGTCGAGTGCGCTATAGTCGTCGCACGCGCGCGCGACCGACATCAGCTCTTTCAGCGTCTCCTCATGCCGGTCGGAGCTCTGGCGCAGGTCGACCGAGGCGAGGTGGAATCCGAATACGTCCACGGCGCGGCGCAGCGGCGCGAGCCGGGCGGGAATGAGGGCGGCGCCATGGTTGGCGCGAAGCGAAGCCTCGATGATCGCGAGATCGGCCTGCAGCTCGCCGGCGTCGATATAAGGTTCGCCCGGCGCGACGGCGTGGCGCAGCGCTTCGCCGCCGGTCAGCAGAACGAGAGTTGACGCCAGCCGCGAATAGACGCCGGCGAGCGCGCGCCGATAGGGTTCGTCCTCGCGATGGGGGTTTTCATCGCCCGATCGATCGGCAAGGGCTTCCAGCTCCGGCGTGGCGCCGACCAGCCTGCGCGAGATGGAAAGCTCCCCGCCGAGATGGTGGATCTCGGTCAGGTAATAGCGCAGCGCGACATCGCACTGGCGGCGCAGGGCCAGCTCCAGCGTGTCGGCATTGATGTTCGGATTGCCGTCGCGGTCGCCGCCGATCCAGGATCCCATGCGGAAGAAACTGTCGATGCGTTCGCCGGGAAGATGGTCCTCGAGTTCGGCGTAGAGCTGCGGAATCTGCTGCAGGAAAGTCATCTGGTAGAAGCTCAGCGCGTTCTCGATCTCGTCGCGGACGGTGAGGCGCGCATAACGCAACAGCCGCGTCTGCCACAGCTGCGCGATGCGGGCGCGCAGCAGGAGTTCGTTCTGTTTCCGCGCGCGCGCGCCCTTGAGCCCTTCATGCGCGAGCAGCAGCTGCGCGATCGAGCGCTCGGCTTCGAGCTGGCTTCTGCGCTGAACTTCGGTCGGGTGCGCGGTGAGCACGGGCGAGATCATGCTGCGCTCCAGCGCCTCCGCCACCGTCCGCGGCGCGATCGCCGCGGCGGCCAGTCGCTCGAACGTCTTGGCGAGGGTGCCGCCCTCATGCGTTTGCGGCTCTTTCTCGGCCAGCGCGGCGCGGGTGCGGATATTGTGCCGGTCCTCGGCGATATTGGCGAGATGGGCGAAATAGCTGAACGCGCGGATGACCGCCATGGTCTTTTCCGAGGTCAGGCCGCGCAGCAGCGCGTCGAGCTTGTGGCCCGCCTCCGGATCGGAGCCGCGCTGAAAGGCGACGCTGAGGCGCCGGATGGTCTCGATCCGCGCGAATGTCTCCTCGCCCTCCTGTTCGCGAATGGTGTCGCCGAGCAGCTGGCCGAGCAGACGGATGTCGTCAATCAGCGGACGCTCGATGGAGGCGGCGGCTGTCGGCTGTGCAGGGTCGAGAGATTTCGTCATCAATGCCTCTTTGGGGTCGAACTTTGCCGTTTGGCGGGCGGGTGCATGGCGGGGCCGTGGCGGTCGCGTTGCCGGTTTCCTCTATGCGGCGGCGGCGCGACGTCTTTCGGCGTCTTGGCGCAAAGGAGCCGAACAGCAAATAACGCGCCAGTCGAGGCTCAAACCGCCGCGGCATCGTTCGCAGGGAGGCTCGATTGACAAAAACCGGGATCGTCCGAATATCAGTTTAAAATAAGAAAAGCCAATCTGCGGCCGGGGCGTCTTCGTCGGTGGCCCGATCAGATGGAGGCGGCCATCATGACTGAACATCTCCCCAAAACCAGCAGCCGGACCGCGCTCGATCGCCCTCATAGGCCCTCAAGGGTCCGGCAAATCGACCTTGTTCGACGCTCTTCTGGCGGCGGCCGGCGCGCCGGTGAAACGGCAGGCGGAGAACCGCGGGCGCCAGGGCGCCGGCGAGGCGCGCCTCGGACATTGCTCCTTCCTCAACGAGCGCTGGTCGATCGTCGATTGTCCCGGCTCGGTCGAATTTTCCTATGAGACCGAGGCCGCGCTGACGGCGGTCGATCTCGCCGTGATCGTTTGCGAACCGGCGACCGAGCGCGTCTCCAATCTGCCGCTACTGCTGAAACTGGTGGAAGAGCGCGGCCTGCCCCATCTCGTCTTCATCAACAAGATCGATGCGCTGGCGGGTTCGTTCCATGACGCCATCGCGGCGCTGCAGACCCATTCGGCGCGCCCGCTGGTGCCGCGCCAATTGCCGATCCGCGCCGGCGACGCCGTCATCGGTTATATCGACGTCGTGACCGAGCGCGCTTTCCGCTATGGCGAGAAGCAGGCCGTCGAGCCGATCGAACTGCCGCCGCAGATGCGCGAAACGGAGAAGGAGGCGCTGACCGGACTCACCGAGGCGCTGGCCGACCAGGACGACGAATTGATGGAGAAGCTGCTCGAGGACGAGACGCCGACGGCGGATGAACTCTTCAAGCATTTGCGGAAGGATCAGGCGAAAGGCGCGATCGTCGAAGTGCTGATCGGCTCCGCGAGCCGGGGCCATGGCGTCTGGCGCCTCTGGAAGGCCCTGCGCCATGATGTGCCGGAGGCGTCCGAGACGGCGCTGCGCCGCGGCGTCCCGGTCGGCGATCAGCCGGCGGTCCAGATCTTCAAGACCGTGCAGGCGGGCAAGCTCTGTTACGGCCGCGTCTGGCGCGGTCCGCTGCGCGACGGCGCGACGCTGGGCAGCGTCCGCATTGGCGGCATCCATCGTTTCGCCGGAACGGATTCGGTGCGGGCCGCCGAGGCGGACGCCGGCGAACTCGTTGCGCTCGGCCGGCTCGACGGCGTTGCGACCGGGGCTTTTCTGGGCGCCGCGGCGCCGGAGCCTTTTCCCGAGCCGCCGCCGCCGGTTTACGAACTCGCCATCGCGACCAGGGATCGCAAGGATGACGTCAAGCTTTCGGCGGCGCTGCAGAAGCTCGTGCAGGACGATCCCTCCATCAGCGTCGAGCACAGGATCGAGACCGGCGAGACGGTGCTGCGTGGGCAGGGTGAAATTCATCTCAACAATGCGATCGAGCGCCTGTCCTCGGCCTATAATGTCCTCGTCGCGGTGAGCGCGCCCAAAATCGCCTTCAAGGAGACGATCAGGCACGCCGTCTCGCAGCATGGCCGGGTCAAGCGCCAGACCGGCGGCCATGGCCAATTCGCCGACGTGAAGCTTGAGATCGAGCCGCGCCCGCGCGGCTCCGGATTCCTGTTCACGGACAAGGTTGTCGGCGGCTCGGTGCCGAAAAACTATATCCCGGCGGTGCGCGAAGCCGCCGAGGAGGCGATGCAGAAGGGTCCGCTCGGCTATCCGGTCGTCGATGTCAGCGTAACCCTGGTCGACGGCGGGTTTCACGCCGTCGACAGCTCCGACATGGCGTTCAAGAGCGCGACCCGCGCGGCCGTCGCCGAAGGACTGGCCAAGGCCGATCCCATTCTGCTGGAGCCGGTCGATCATGTCACCGTCAGCGTACCGAACGCCTTCACGGCCGCCGCCCAGCGCCTGCTCAGCGGGCGTCACGGCCAGATCATGGGCTATAGCGAAAAGCCCGGTTGGCCTGGCTGGGACGATGTCGAAGCGCTGGCGCCGGCGGCCGAGCTTCATGACCTCATCATGGATCTCAGATCGGATACGATGGGCCTCGGCGGTTTCCGCCGCCGCTTCGACCATCTCTCCGAGGCGCGCCGCTAGGCATATTCCGCCCGAAATGAATCAATTTGATCGTGGAGCGGCGTCAATCTTTCTTGTCGATCACTTCGGTCGTGGGCCGGTCGCCGCCTTCGGCATGCTCGACCTTCCACTTTCCGGCCGGGGTCTCATATTCGATTTCTTCGGCCTTCCCCGGCGCGCGCTGCTCGCCGGCTGCTCGCCTGGCGGCCTTCACCGCCGCCTCATGGCTCGGGAACGTCTCGGAGAACACGCCATCGACCGCATAGGCCCAGCCTCCGTCGTGCTCGACGACATGATAGGCGACGATAGACATTTTTCGGCTCCTTTTTGACAGCGTCACGGAACATCGTTGCTAACATGCGCCCAGTCACGACTCAATCAAAGCCCGGAAGCCGCGGCCTATAACCGCCCCGCGGCGCGCGGCTCTCGCCGACCGGGCCGGCGCGGCCTATATGGAGGCGAAGGGCGTTGAAACGGGTCATGGAAAGCAAGGAATGAACAAAAACCTGCAGCCGATCGCTGAATCTCTCAAGCGACATGGTTTCGCTTTCGTCGAGGCCGCCGCTATGGAGCGCGCGCTGGGCGCGGCGGGCCTCGCCGATTGGGAGCGCTTTGCGAAAAGCTGGAACGATCTCGGCATTGACGCCTATATGGCCGACGGGGGGCGCTACCGCCGCCGGCGCTATGCGGCGTTCGCGGCCTCACGAGACGACGTCGCGCGCAAGCCGCATCAGCCGCATTATCAGAGCCGGGACTATAATCCGTTGAATGGCGGCATCGAGCGCTGGTTCGCGCCTGTCGCCGACGCCATCGGCGCCCATCCGGCCATGCGATCGATTCTGCGGACCTGCGTCGATCTCTTCGACAGCCTCACGCCGCAAGATGCGAGGCCGCCCGTCTGGCATGTCGAGGTCCACCAGTTCCGCATCGAGGCCCATGCCTGCATGCAGGGGCATCCGACGCCCGAAGGGCTCCATCAGGATGGGGTCGACTGGGTGCTTGTCCTCCTCGTCGCGCGGGAGAATGTCGCAAGCGCAATGACATCGATCCACGATCTCGCCAAACGCAATATTGGCAATTTCACCCTGACGCAGCCTTTCGACGCCGCCGTCGTCGATGATTCGCGCGTGTATCATGGCGTGACGCCGGTCGCCCCATTGGATCCCGCGCGCGCCGGCCCACAGAGACGTGCTGGTCGTCACCTTCCGGCGATAGGCGCATGATCGATTCTCTTGCGATCGACCATGCGCCGACGCGCGAATGAAGCATGCGCCTTTATTGCGCGAAATAACTGTCGTCGAGCAGCATGTCCTCGAAGAAGGCTCCGAACTTTTTGTCGCGGTCGCGAATGTGAATTTCGAGCACCCAGAGCAGTGGCGAGGGACGGAAGTCGATTTCGGCGAGCGGCCCGTCATAGATAGCAGCGTGCGGAAAATCGGACAGCCGGTGCCCCGAAAGATCGAGGTTCAACTCCCAGCCCATCGCCTCCGCCTCGCTGGCCGCGAAGTCGTAGAGGCCCTTGCCGCTCAGCCCCGTCTCCAGCCAATTCCGGCGGACGATGTGGAAGAGCTTGCGGGCGTCGGCGGCGCACCGCGCCATATCGGGGGCGGAGCCGATGACGAAAGTATCTCCGCCATCGCCCTCCCAATCCTTCCACACGGGGCCGATGTCGATGAAGAACAAATCATTCTCGCCAAGGATCACGCCGGGGTCGGAGGGCGCGCCAAAGGTCTTCAGCGTATTTGAGCCGAACCGGACATAGACGTCGTGCCAGCCCTTCACCATGTCGAGTCCGGCGAGGAGATCCTTCGCCATCTCGACGGCGTCCTCCTCCACCATGCCCGGGGAGACGCGCGCGGCGATCTCGTGAATGGCCTTTCGCGTCCGCGCGCGCACGAACAGCATTTTTTCGACGGTGAAGGCGGCGCCGACGTCTTCGAGATTTGGTTTCGAGGCGAAATTCGTCATTCGATTTCTCCTGTTGTGGATTGAGCGGTTTCGCGTGGAGGTTTGACCTCCTTCGGAACGATGTGAACGATGAGGCCGTCCAGCGCCGCCGCCAGCTCGATCTGGCAGGACAGGCGGTCGTTTTCGTGCGGATCATGGAGGTGGGGCAGCAGCCGCGCTTCCGACCGTCCGGGCGGGATCAGGCGATCGCGCCAGGCCGTCTCGACCCTGATCCTGCATCCGCCGCAGCTGGCGCGCCCGCCGCAGACGGAGATGATCGGCGCCCGCGCCCGCAATAGGACGTCGAGCAGGCGTTCGCCCGTCATGCCGAGGGTCGCACGCAAATTGCCGGCGCCGTCGCTGATAATCACGGAAACAGGGGCGGCGTCTGTCGTCATGTTCTCGATCCTTCTGGTTCAGGGACACGGCTCCGCCGCGCAACCCTTGCGGCGCCTGGCTTTAGGCGGGCCGTTTATGGGATGGACCGGCGGCCGTGCGAGAGACGGGCGCCGGACCGAAGGGTTCAGACCGTCTGACGCTCTGGATGCGTCAGATCCAGATCCTGCCAGATTTTCACCTGGGCGGACGGCTTGCTGCGGTGGAGGAAGACGATCCAGGCGACGCCGGCGAGGAGATAGGCGAGATAGACGTAAGGGAAATAGCGGACGGGCGCGTCGGGGATCGGGTAGACGCTGCCGACCGCCGGAACGACCAGCAGAAGCAGCGAGGCCGCGCAAACCGCGATGTCTTGCGGCCGCAGCTCCTGCAACTTGTTGAGATACGCCGGCGCGGCGAGGGAGATCAGGAAGTAGGGCACAATGAAGCCGAAGGCGGCCAGAGTTCCGACATAGTTGAAGGCGTCGAGCGGGGCGACCTTCATGAGGATCAGCGTCGTTGGAACCGCAAAAGCGATGACGCTCATCACGGTGACCGCCACATGCGGCGTCTCGTTCGTCTTATGCGCGTCGCCGGTCGAAGCGTGCAGCAGACCGTGCCGGCCCATCGCATAGATGACCCGCCCGCCAGCGTTGATGCAGGACAGGCACAAGAGCGAAGAAGCTGATCATCGCCCCCGCCGAAATAGGCGCCTGCAGCGCAGGGACATGCGCGAGAACGGCCATGCACGTTGAGCGGCGCGTCGATCTGGTCGAGCGGCGTCGCATAGCCGCGCACCGCCGTCACCATCGTGTATGTGACGAAAATGAAGAATGCGCCGGAAATGACGAGGCTGAGCCAGACTGCGCGGGGGATCGATTTCAAAGGATCTTTCGCTTCGTCGCCGAAGGCCGTCGCGCATTCGAAGCCGACCAGGCTGAAGATCGCAACGACGACGCCAAGGCCCAGTTTCGACCAGGGCAGCGCGCTGACCGCGAATTGTTGCGCATCGAGCGCGAAGCCATGATTGCCGAGCGTGATGAAGCACAAGATCAGGATCAGCGTCACCGAGACGCCCTCGAACCCCAGCATCAGCACGGCCGAGAGGCGAACGTCCTTCCACGCACAGAACCAGGCGCCGCCGACGCAGAGCGCGAACAAAGCGATCGGGAGGAACGCTGATTCCGATCATCTCCGAGGAGTTTGCCGGCGAAGATCGTGAAGCCGGTGACGCCGGCCATCGAAATGCCGAGATAAGCCCAGATCAGCGACCAGCCGCCGATGCCTCCGGCGGTGAGGCCAAGCCCGCGCGAGACGTAGGCGTACATCGATCCCGACGATGTCGAACGCCGCGCAAATTGGTTCAAATTGAGCGCGACGAAGAGAAGCATCACCGTCCCGAGTGCGTAGGACAACCAGCTCCAGTCGCCGGTGTTCGAGTACATTACGGGTATTATCAAGGCGGCGGTCATTGTTGGCGAAATAAGGGCGATCGCTTGAGCCAATAGCTCAGGAAAGCCAAGACAGTTCTTCTTCAAAGATGCGGCAACCATGGACTTTCTCTCCTTTAGAATTCAAGCCAGCATCAATGACGGTCCAGATAATTGTCCCGATTTTTTGCAAATCGATGATTTAGGTTGAGCGATCCTAGGCTTGAAGCTAGAGGATCAGAACCTCCAGTTTTGGAAGAGTGATCTGGGCCAGTTCGGAGTCCCGCATGTTGCGTCCATGGGTGCTGAGAATCATTCTTCACAGGGATTCGTCCGCCTCGGTTCATCGCCAGATCACCCACGCCATCATCGCGGAGATCCGCGCCGGTCGGCTGGCGCCGGGCAGCGCCCTGCCCGGCAGCCGCAAGCTCGCCGAAAGCCTCAAGGTCAACCGCAAGACGGTGGTTCAGGCCTATGACGAACTCGTCGCGCAAGGCTGGCTCGCGGCGGATTCGACCCGGGCCACTTTCGTCCCGTCGCAATTGCCGAATGTAGAACCCGGCATTCGCGCGCCGAGGCAGGCGCGACCGAGCGGCAAGATCGCCGAGGCGCCCGACTTTCGGCTGCCCCGGAGGCCGCCTGCGCTCGCCTACCTGCCGCGCGCCGATGGAATGCTGGCGTTCGACGATGGATTGCCGGACACGCGGCTGATGCCAGTCGAAACGCTGGCGCGGGCCTACCGCAGGGCGCTGCTTGAAGCGGGGCGCGGCAACAGGCTCGGCTATGGCGATCCGCGCGGCTCGGAAAAGCTTCGCTCCGCCGTCTCCACCATGCTCAATCTGGATCGGGGATTAAGCTGCGCCCCGGACAATATCTGCATCGTGCGCGGAAGCCAGATGGGCATTTATGTCGCCGCGCGCATCCTGACCGAGCCGGGCGACGTCGCCGTCATGGAGCAGCTCAGCTATCCGCCGCGCGCGAGGCTTTTCGCGCGGCCGGCGCCGAGATCGCGACCGTCGAGCTTGACTCGGAGGGGCTTCGGCTCGACCAGCTCGAGGCGCTATGCCGCCGCAAGCGCGTACGGGCCGTTTATGTGACGCCGCACCACCAGTTTCCCACGACGGTCGTGCTGCGTCCCGAGCGCCGGCTCTACCTCATGATGCTGGCTGAACAATTCGGCTTCGCCATCGTTGAAGATGACTATGACCATGAATTCCATTTCGATCATCGGCCGATGTTGCCGCTCGCCAGCGCCGATCGCGGCCGCAAGGTCGTCTACATCGGCTCTATGTCGAAAGTGCTGAGTCCCAGTCTACGGATCGGCTACATGCACGCGCCCGTGCCGGTCATCGATCGCGCGGCGGCCGAGGTGATGATGATCGACCGGCAGGGCGACCCGGCGGGCGAGGAGGCCGTCGCCGAGATGATGAGCGCGGGCGTCATCAAGAGCCACACGCGCAAGGTGCTGCGCATCTATGCGGAACGCCGCGCGCTGCTGGGCGCGCTTCTTCAGGACGCCTTCGGCGCGGACGTCGAGTTCCTTCTCTCGCCCGGCGGTCTGGCGCTCTGGGTACATTTTGACAGTTCGATCGACATGGGAAAGCTCGCGGACGCCGGCAGGCGCAACTTCGTCAGCTTTCTTTCCGGATCGGCCTTCGCCATGACGGATGCGCCGGTCGAAGCCGCGCGGCTTGGCTTTGGCAGCATGAACGCCGATGAGCTGCGCCAGGCGGTCGGGCGATTGCGCGAGGCGCGGCGGGCGATCTAGACGCCCTGCTTTTGGGTCGCCTTGGCGAGGATGCCGAAAAGATTGTCGTTGAGCAGCCGCGCGGCGGCGTTGAACGCCGCCATTTTGGGCGCGATCTTCGCGCCGAGGCGGGCGGCTTCCGTCGCGCCGATCGCCTTTTCGAGGCTCGCCCGGTATTCGGGAATCTGCTCCCACTCGTCGACCGCGCTCGCTTCGATCTCCGTGTGGAACTGGAGGCCATAAGCATGCGGCCCGACGCGAATCGCCTGCGCCGGGCAGGCCGAGTTGCCGGCCAGAATGCGAGCGCCCTCGGGAAGCCGGTTCACTTCCGCGCCATGCCACTGGAAAGTCTCGAAGCTCGGCTCGAAGCCCTGGAACAAGGGATCATCCTGGCCGTCCGGCGTCAGGTCGACGCGGGAGAGGCCGACTTCGGGCCGCGCCATCAGGCCGACCGCGCCGCCGAGCGCGGCGGCGAGCAGCTGGTGGCCGAGGCAAACGCCGAAATAGGGGCGCTTCAAATCGCGCACCCAGCGCCGGATGGCGGCCTTTTCGCGGACCAGCCAAGGATAGGTCTTGTCCTGCCAGACATCCATGGGACCGCCCATGACGGCCAGAAGGTCGAAGCCATCGAGGGTCGGGATCGGTTCGCCGGCGTCAAGTTCGACCGCGCGCCAGTCGTGCCCGGCCTCATTCCAGAATGAACGGAAGATGCCGGGATGTTCGACGGAGAGGTGCTGAAAGACCAGAATGCGCATGGACCGTTCCAAAGCAAGATGGGCGCCGCGCCGATATCCGGGGGGAATTGATTTCCCTTCAAGAGAAAATTACCGATTCTTCAGCGCAAGGCCAGCGCCGTAGCGTGAGGCGCCTCCAGGTTGCGATCGGGACGTGAGCCGCCATGTGCGGTGGCATGGCGCGGTTGGCTCGCGTTCGTTGGGGTCAGTGGGGTCTTGAAGGCAATGGGAAAAGTCGCGGCGCTCTATCGCTATCCCGTAAAGGGCTTTAACGCGCAGGTACTTCGGGAAGTCGCAATCAAGGCGGAGGCCGGATTCCCGAAGGATAGATTTTACGCGTTCAGCCGGGGCGAGTTTCCGCCGGACCATTATGCCGAGGCGCGCCCGAAGACCGAGTTTCTGATGCTTTTGCGCGACGAGCGGCTTGCGGCGCTGGATGCGCGGTTCGAAGATGACGCTGGCGACGATCGCCTGTCGCTCTACGAAGCGGGACAGCTCCTCTTTGAAGGCTCCCTCACCGAAGCGCGCGACGTCGCGCGCCTCGAAGATTTCATCGCGGCCTATATGGCGCCCTTCATGCGCGAAAAGGCGCCGCGCAGGCCGAAGCTGCTGCGCTTCCCGGGACGCCAGTTCACCGATGTCGCCGGACGCGGCGATTCGATGATGCGGGCGGTGTCTTTGATCAATCTGAAGTCGGTGCGCGCGCTCGAAGAGGCGATCGGAACGCCACTTGATCCGCTGCGCTTTCGCGCCAATGTCTATTTCGAGGGGACGCGCGCCTTCGAGGAGTTCGATTGGATCGGCAAGACGGTCAGCATCGGCTCGGCCAGCGCACTCGCCGCCTTGCGCACGAAGCGTTGCGGCGCGACCAACGTCAATCCGGCGACGGCGGCGCGGGACGCCAATCTGCCCGGCGCGCTGGTCCGCGCTTTCAATCATCCGGACATGGGCATTTACGTCGAGATGAAGGGCAGCGGCAGGATCGCCATTGGCGACGCGGTCGCCTGCGCTTAGGCCAGCGCTGTTTACGGGCGCCTGGAGAGGCATGGCGCATCCATCGCCTCGCGGAAAGTTCGCGGTTCGCATATGCTGTAGCGTCCCAGCGGAATTTCCCATTTTGATCGAGGGCGAAATCATGCCGGACGCATCCTCGCAAGGCCGCTCGAACGCCTGGCCCGATCTTCCCTATGGGGCGTGGCGCGGCGCGTATGAAACGCTTCGCCTCATGACGCAGATCATCGGCAAGATCAGGCTCGCGCGCACGCCATGGCTCAATCATTCATGGCACGCGACGCTCTATGTCTCGCCGCGCGGGCTGACGACTTCGCCGATCCCGGAAGGCGAACGCAGCTTCGAGATCGCATTTGACTTTATCGAACATCGTTTGCTCATCGAGACGAGCGATGGCCAAATCTGGCGCATGCAGCTTCGGCCCATGCCGATCGCGGACTTCTACGCCGCCGTGATCGAAGGTCTCGCTGGTTTGGGAATTGAACTCGCGATCGACCAGACGCCCAATGAATTGCCTGATCCAATCCGGTTCAGCGAGGACCGGGTTCATGCGTCATATGACGCCGAATATGCGCATCGGCACTGGAAGGCGCTGGTGCAGATCGACCGCGTATTCAAATTGTTCCGCACCGGCTTCATCGGCAAATGCAGCCCGGTTCATTTTTTCTGGGGCAGTTTCGATCTCGCCGTGACGCGGTTCTCCGGACGGCGCGCGCCGCTGCATCCGGGCGGCGTTCCGCATCTTTCCGATGCGGTCGTTCGCGAGGCCTATTCGCATGAGGTGAGCAGCGCGGGCTTCTGGCCGGGCGGCGGCGGCATCGACTATGCCGCCTTTTATTCCTACGCCTATCCGGCGCCGGCCGGTTTCGCCTCGGCCGCGGTCTTGCCCGAGGGCGCCTTCTTCAGCGAAGCCTTGCAGGAATTCATCCTGCCCTATGACGCGGTGCGCAACGCCGCTTCGCCCGACGTCGCGCTGGTTCAATTCCTGCAAAGCACCTATGAGGCGGCGGCCGACGGCGCCCGATGGGATCGCGCCGCGCTGGAGCGTCCATTCGGCCCGATCGGCCGCCCGCCCGCGACGTCGGCGCCGGAGTAAAGGCGCTACCTATATACAGGTCCAGAACCCGGTTTCGGGATTAAGCCGCCCTCGGCGGAATGGATTGGCATGATCAGCATTTTCGAATTGTTCAAGATCGGCATCGGGCCTTCCTCGTCACATACGATCGGGCCGATGAAGGCGGCGGACGCATTTGTGCGCGCGCTCGCGGCGGCTGGTCCGCTGAGTTCGGTCGCCCGCGTGCGCGTCGACCTTTACGGTTCGCTCGCCTGGACTGGCCGCGGCCATTCGACCGACAAGGCCGTGATCCTCGGGCTTTCAGGAGAGAAACCCGAAACGGTCGATCCAGACCGGGCGGACGAACTCGTCGCGGCGATCGAAAAGACCCGCAGCCTGCCGCTCGGCGGCGCGACGCCGGTCGCCTTCCATGCCGAACGCGACATTGTTCTCGATCGAATCACCAAGGCGCCGCATCATCCAAACACGTTGCGTTTCACCGCCTTCAACGCCGCCGGCGAAACGCTGGCGGAGGAGCGCTGGTGCTCCATCGGCGGCGGGTTCATCCTGCGCGAGGAGGACCTGACGAGTCCGCCCGCAGCGGTGGTCAAGGTTCCCTATCCATTCGCAAACGCCGCCGACCTGCTCGAGGTCGCCGCCGGCGCGGGCCTCAGCATCGCGGACGTCATCTACGCCAATGAACTCGCCCTTCGGCCAAAGGAGGAAGTCGATCGCCACCTTTCCGCGATTATCGAGGCCATGATGGGCTGCATCGATCGCGGCTTGCGCTTTGATGGCGAATTGCCCGGCGGGCTTCGGGTCCGCCGCCGCGCCAAAATGCTTCTCGCCCGTTTCGAGGCGGACCGGCGCAACAACGCGCGTCCGCCGCATGAGATCATGGACCGGCTCAGCCTCTTCGCCATCGCGGTCAATGAAGAAAACGCCGCCGGCGGGCGCGTCGTGACGGCGCCGACCAATGGCGCGGCCGGCGTCGCCCCCTCCGTGCTGCGCTACTATCGCGACTATTGCCCCGGCGCATCGGAGGCCGGCATGCGCATCTTCCTGCTGACGGCGACGGCGGTCGGCGCGCTGTTCAAGATGAACGCGTCGATCTCGGGCGCCGAGGTTGGCTGTCAGGGCGAAGTCGGCGTCGCGTGCTCAATGGCCGCCGCCGGCCTCGCCGCCGCGCTCGGCGGCGCCAATGAGCAGATCGAAAACGCGGCCGAGATCGGCATGGAGCATCATCTTGGCATGACCTGCGATCCGATCGGCGGGCTCGTCCAGATTCCCTGCATCGAGCGCAACGCCTTCGGCGCGGTGAAAGCCGTCAACGCCGCCTCGCTTGCGCTGAATGGCGATGGCGTCCACCGCGTCTCGCTCGATCAGGTGATCGCGACCATGTATCAGACCGGCGCCGACATGCAGTCGAAATACAAGGAGACTTCGCAGGGCGGCCTCGCCGTCAATTTCACCGAATGTTGAGTTTTGTCCGCGCTGGGATTGCCGGCGTCGTTGTTTAGAGACCGCGCGGCGGCGAATTTCGGAGCGGGACGCGGAACGCGGGAAACCGCCTTTCCGCATCCCGCTCCAAATATTGGAATCGATGAAACGCATGGTCTGGGATTGATTTCGATCCAAAACCATCGTGATCTAGAGCATTTTCACGACTGGCGGAATCGCATTGGGATTCCCGTTTGGGTTCGTTTGTGATTTCGCTTTCCCTGTTAATTCGACGGGGGATTGCGATGGGTAGAGCTTATTCTCAGGATCTGCGCGAGCGGGTCATGGCGGCGGTTGAATCGGGGACTGGCGCTTATGCGGCGGCGTCCGTTTTTCAGGTCAGCGTGTCCTACATCTATAAGGCGCTGGGGCGGCGTCGAACGACCGGCGAAACGCGCGCGCGTCCCTGGGCGGGCGGCCCAAAGCCAAAGCTCGCCGCCCATGACGAGGCCCTTCGCGCCCGCGTCTTGAGCGAACCCGACGCGACGCTCGCCGAACTCCAGGCCTGGCTCATGGCGGAGCACGGCATGAAGGTCAGCGTCGGCTGCCTTTGGAAAAGGCTGCGGCGTCTCGGGCTGACGCTCAAAAAAAGTCGCTGCGCGCGGCCGAACAGGACCGCCCCGATGTCGCTGAGGCGCGCGAGGAATGGCGTGTCAGCCAGCCTGATCTGAACCCGGAACAGCTTGTCTTCATTGATGAAACCGGAGCAAAGACGAATATGGTCCGGCTCTATGGCCGCGCCCCGCGCGGACGCCGCCTCAACGCCTCCGCGCCGTTTGGACATTGGATGACGACGACCTTCGTCGGCGCCTTGCGTTGCGATCAGATCACGGCGCCTTGCGTCTTCGACGGCCCGATGAACGGCCCCTGTTTCCTCGCCTATGTCGAACATTTTCTCGCGCCGACCTTGCGCAGGGGCGATGTCGTCGTGATGGACAATCTACCATCGCACAAAGTCGCAGGCGTCAGGGAAGCGATCGAGCGCGCCGGCGCGACGTTACGCTACCTGCCGCCCTACAGCCCCGACTTCAACCCGATCGAACAAGCCTTCGCAAAGCTTAAAGCCTTGCTGCGAAAGGCCGCCGCGCGAACCTTCGAAGTGCTGATCGAAGCTATCGCTCACGCCCTTGCCGACTTCAAACCACAGGAATGCGCGAATTACATCGCAAATTCAGGATATCGTCATGCATCGTGAAAATGCTCTAGTGCAGCAGTTCGGGCGGCAGCTTCCCGCCATGCTCCGCGAGTTTGGCGATGACCTGCTTGGTCAGCCACATATTCATGCTCGCGCTTTCGCCGGTGTCGCCGGCATAGTGCAGTTCCTTGGCGAGCTCTTTGCGCGCCGACAGGCTGCTGTCGATGTCCAGCGCCTTGAGGAGATCGACAATGGAATGGCGCCAGTCGAGCTTTTCATGGTGCTTGGCGACGAGCTCGTCCAGGATCGCGGCGACGTCGACGTTCTGCGCAGCGGCGCCGCCGGCGGTGGGAGCGGCCGCCGGGGCGCTCGCGGGCGCCGCGGCCTGCGCGGAGGCGGCAGGCGTCGGGGCGGGTGCGGCGCCGGGCGCCGGCGCGGCCTGGGCGCTGGAGTGACCAAAAAGCTTGGCTGCGATAGTGCCGAAAATGCTCATGTTCAGGTTCCCTTTAAATTCGGTGTGGCGGGGGGAGCATGTTCTGAATTGCCGAGTTCCAGAATGGCGAGGCGGCTTGTTCAGGATTTTCCGCCATTGACGCCACGGATCAAACCGACCGGGGCTTCGAAAACGAGCGCAAATTCCGCGACGCTTGGATCCCGGACAGGATGCTAGGACGAAAGGCGGCGTTTGGTCCAGCCTTCAGCGCGCATTGGGGCGCTCGATCAGATCGCGTGGACGGCGTCCGACGCTGTCCCGCCGCAGACTAGGGATCAAGCGCGACAGTCCGATGAAGATTGCGGGGCGTCCGCCAGACCGCTGGCGAGCCAGCTGTCAAGGAAGGCGCTACACCAGCGCGCGACGGCGCGGTCGTGGCGAAACCAGCCCTCGAAATGGCGATGGAGCGGTCGCGCGCCAGGGCAGTCGAGCCGTTCGCTCGATCGCGCCGACCAGCGGCAGATCATCGGCAAGGTCACCTCGGGGTGGAACTGAAGCCCGAAGGCGGAGGGGCCGTAACTGAACGCCTGGGCTTCGAAGTCGCGTCCCTTTGCGAGGAGAACTGCGCCATTGGGCAGATCGAACCCCTCGCGGTGCCATTGGTAGACCCGGTCGGGAAAACGGCAGTCGCAGACCTGATGGCCATGTTCGGTCGGGTCGATCGGATAATAGCCGACTTCGACCCGTCCTTGCGGATGCGGGCGAACGCGATGGCCAAGGTGGCGGGCGAGCATCTGCGCGCCGAGGCAGATGCCGAGAAACGGCTTCTTTTCCTTGAGAGGAACGCCGATCCAGTCGATCTCGCGGCGAATCCAGTCGTCGCCGTCATTGGCGCTCATGGGACCGCCAAAAATGATGACGCCGACATGGTCGGCGAGGGTCTTCGGCAACGGATCGCCGAAGGCCGGGCGGCGGATGTCGAGCTCGAATCCGGCCCCGCGCAGAAGCCGGCCGATCCGGCCCGGCGTCGAACATTTTTGATGCAGGATGATCAGAACCCTGCCTGAACTTCTCTCTGCTGTCGGCATCGCTCGCAATTTAGGCGCGAATCAGCATCAGAGACGCTTTTGCTGCATTCGCGAAATCAACGTCAAGATTACGGAATTCGGCACAAAGGGCAATAGCGCTGCCCCAATTTTGTTGAGCCAGCCCGGAATGATCTCGCGCTGGCCGGCCATCAGGCCCTTGTAGCCCGCCTCCGCCACCTCGAGCGAACTCGTCATCGGAATCTTGTTCAGCATGACTTCGGGCCCGAAGCCGGCGCGGTCCTGGAACCCGGAAGGGGTCGCGCCCGGACAGAGAGCCGAAACTTCCACCGAATCGCTTACGCAATTCCTGCGCCAGGCCCAGCGAAAAGGACAGTACGAAGGCTTTCGAGGCGTAATAGACCGCCATGCCCGGGCCGCCCGGAAAAAACGAGGCGATCGAGGCGACGTTCAGGATCTTGCCCTGGGTCGCCCGGATCTGCGGCAAAAACCGCAATGTGATCTCGACGAGGGAGCGGATATTGAGATCGATGATGGCGAGCTGTTCGGCGGCGTTCAGCTGAGCGACGTCGCCGATGAGGCCGAAGCCGGCGTTGTTGACGAGGATGTTCGGCGTCGCTTGCGCGGCCGCGAGGCCGGCGGCAAGAGCCTCCGTCGCCCTGGCCGCGGTCAGATCAAGCGGAAAGAGCAGCGGGCGCCGGCGGCCCGAGGCCTCGATTTCGTCGGCGAGCCCGGCAAGCTTGTCGCCGCTGCGCGCGACGAGGGCGAGATCATGGCCCTCGCGCGCGAAAACGCGGGCGAGATCCGCGCCTATTCCGCTCGAGGCGCCGGTGATCAGCGTCACGCGGCGCGGCAATCCTGCGTCTTGTCCAGCCATGTCTTGACCTTTCGAGCCGATCCTTCCGCCTGCATTCGCGCGGCGCTGGGGCGATTGCTTCGCCGTCCCGGCGCCGTTGCCGCCCGGAATTTAATCCTTGCGATCGGCCGACGCTCCCCAGGGCCCTTTTTGCCCCGCGTCGGACTTGGCCGCGTCGGCGACGCGCTGGCGCAGCAGGACCCGGTCGCGCGTCGAGACGCCGAGCAATTCGGCGACGCGCCAGACCGTATTCTCCTCGAACTCGTGGATGGCGCCATCGGCGTAGGCGATGTCCCACATCATTTCGACGACCTTGAGCCGGCCGTCCTCGTCGAGAGCGCGCTTGAGGATGCTCGTGAACTGGTAAAAGTCGACCGCGTCGCGGTCGCTTTGCTCGGCCTTTTCGATGAGGCGCGCGGTCGCTGCGTCGTCAAGCCCGAAACGCTCCTCTATCAGGGCCTTGAGGCGCCGCCTCTCCGCTTCATCCGTCTCGCCGTCGGAGGCGGCGACATGGACGAGGAGAGCCGCGGCGGCGAGCCGGTAATCATCCTCGGCGAAGGATTTCTCGGTCGGATCCGCGCCGGCGAGTTCGGCGACAAAATTCTTCAGGGCATCGAACATCGAAACTCTCTCGGATCCGCTTCAGGCCCCGCGCGGAGGACCGCCACGCGGCGGCGGCGCCTAATCAGGGGATCAGCGCAGAAAAAGGCAGGCGCGATAGCCTTCCGGCCGATGATACGCCCGGTAAGAGTCGCGCACCCATTCGCGGCATTGCGCGCGAGACGGGAAGCAGACGTAATCGTCGCGCCAGTCGACAAGGGTCTGTCCGTCGGCGGCGAGATAGGGCCGCCCGCCGGAAAAATGCCCAAGATAGACCGAAGGCCACGGCAAGGTTTCCGCGGTCTCCCGCGACGGGACCCAGAACGGCTGACCGATCGAGCAGGCGACGCCCTCGTGCGGCGCGGTCGCTAGCGGCGAGTCGGAGGCGTCCGCGGCCCGCGCGGGATGCGGGGGAAAGCATGCGGTCAGCCCGAGCAGCAGGCCGCAGACGAGGACGCCCGCCTTGCAGGCGAGGGCGCCGGCTTCGCGTTTTTGTATCTTGCCGGCTTCACCGCGGCTGATTGCGGCAAGGATCATCGCGCCATCCCTTCGATTTCGGTTGCGAACGGTCGAAAGAAAGCTATTTCTCGCGACGCGAAAGCTGCTCAACCTTTGCCTATAAAAGAGCCTGTTCGCAAGCCTCTAATCCTGCTTGCGCGGGGCGGCGCATCCGGCGCCTCGCGCATCGCGGATTTCCCTTGGGGCGGAAAAGCCCTAGAGAAGTCTCGCGCTTCTTAAGCGCCGCCGCATCGCCGCGCGGCGGGGCGCCGTCAATGAGTCCCGCCTTTCCTCTGGAACCGTAATGAAGTTCACGCTTTCCTGGCTGAAGAACCATATCGAGACCGACGCCTCGCTGAACGAGATCGTCGATGCGCTGACGCGGATCGGCCTCGAAGTCGAGGGGATCCAGGATCCGGCCGCCGCGCTCAAGGATTTCATCATCGCCGCCGTCGTCGAGGCGAAACCGCATCCGAACGCCGATCGCCTTCAGGTCTGCGGCGTCGACATCGGATCGGGCGCTCTCGTGCAGGTCGTCTGCGGCGCGCCCAATGCGCGGGCGGGGCTTAGAACCGTTTTCGCGCCGCCGGGCGCCGTCATTCCGGCGAGCGGGCAAACGCTCGGCAAGGGCGTCATCCGCGGCGTCGAATCGGGCGGCATGCTGTGTTCGGCGGCGGAGCTTGGCGTTTCCGAGGCGCGCGACGGCATTATGGAGCTGCCGGAGGATACCCCTATCGGCCACGCCTTCGCGCCTTTCGCCGGCCTCGCCGATCCCGTCATCGACATCAACCTGCTGCCGAACCGACCCGACGCCATGGGCGTCGAGGGCATCGCCCGCGACCTCGCCGCCGCCGGGCTCGGCCGCTTCAAGGGGCGCGGCATCGCCCCGATCGCTGGCGCCTTCGCCTGTCCCGTGACGCCGCGTCTCGATCTCGTTCGTGAGGACGCCCATCTTGCGCCGGCTTTTGCCTTGCGCCTCGTGCGCGGCGTCACGAGCGGCCCAAGCCCGTCATGGCTGCAGAAGCGGCTCGCCGCGATCGGGCTGAGGCCCATCAACGCCCTTGTCGACATCACCAATTATCTGAGCTTCGATCGCGCCCGTCCTCTGCACGTGTTCGATGCCGGCAAAGTGCGCGGCGATCTCGCCGTGCGGCGCGCGCGCCCGGGCGAAAGCCTCGAAGCGCTCGATGGGCGAACCTATGCGCTCGACCCCGAAATGGTCGTGGTCGCCGACGACGCAGGTCCGTTTAATCGCTCGCCGGCGTCATGGGCGGCGCCGCTTCTGGCTGCGATGAGGCGACGACGGAGGTGCTGATCGAATCGGCGCTCTGGGATCCGACGAATATTGCGCGCACAGGCCGCAAGCTCGGGATCAATTCGGATGCGCGCTATCGCTTCGAGCGCGGCGTCGATCCGACTTTCCTGCTGCCCGGCCTCGAACTCGCCACCGCGCTTGTGCTCGAATTTTGCGGCGGCGAGCCCTCGCAAATCGCGCTCGCCGGCCAGATTCCGCAGCCCGACAAACGCCTCATCGTTCTTTCTCAGCGAAGTGGCGCGGTTGACCGGGCTGGAACTCGACCCGTCCGAAATGGCCGGGATTCTCGAAAACCTCGGCTTCGAACTCAGCTGCTCCCCGGGCAACAGCGATCGCTTCGTCGTCAAGGTTCCCTCGTGGCGGCCGGATATCGAAGGCAAAGCCGATCTCGTCGAGGAGATCGTGCGCATCGCCGGCCTCGACCGCGTGCTGGCGCGGCCCTTCCCGCGCGAACATCAGGGCGTGCCGGCGCCGGTGCTGACCCTTCTGCAGAAGCGCGTCGGGACGGCCAAGCGGGCTCTGGCGGCAGCCGGGCTCGTCGAGGCGGTGACCTGGTCGTTCATCTCGAACGCCCGGGCGCGCGCATTTGGCGGCGGCGATCCCGCGCTTTCGCTCGCGAACCCGATTTCGGCGGACCTCTCTGACATGCGGCCGAGCCTGCTGCCGGGACTGATCGCGGCGGCGCAGCGCAACGCCGATCGCGGCCATGGCGACGTCGCCTTGTTCGAGGTCGGCCAGATTTTTCTCGGGCCGGGCGAGAACGATCAGAAGATCGCCGCCGCCGCCCTTCGTCAGGGGGCCGCCAAAACCAGCGGCGTCGGACGCCACTGGACCGGCGGGAACGCGCCCGTCGATCTGTTCGACGCCAAGACCGATCTCCTCGACCTGCTCACCGCGCTCGGCGCGCCGGCTGGCGGCCTGCAGATCGTCCCCGGCGGCCCGGCATGGATGCATCCCGGCCGTTCGGCGACCGTGCAATTCGGCCCGAAAGGCAAAATCGGCGCATTTGGCGAAATTCACCCACGCGCATTGGAGGCGATCGGCGCGGAAGGCCCGCTCGTCGGCTTCGAAATCATCCTAAATGACATACCAGTGACAAAATCGAAGGCGACAAAGGCCAAACCAAAGGTTGAACTCTCGGAGTTCATGCCCCTGCAACGCGATTTCGCCTTCGTTGTCGACCGATCCGTCCTCGCTGGCGATGTCGTGAAGGCGGCGCTCGGCGGCGACCGGACGGTCGTGACCGACGCTGAGGTTTTCGACGTGTATGAAGGCGCCGGGATCGCCGAAGGCAAGAAATCTGTCGCCATCTCAGTCATTTTGCAGCCCCGCGACAGGACACTGACCGACGCGGAAATCGACGGCGTCGCGGCGCGGATCGTCGCGGCGGTGATGCAAAAGACAGGCGCGACCTTGAGAGGATAAGGCTTTGCGATATTTTCCAACGACATTGTTAGCGGCGGGCCTTGCTTTCGCGCTGGCGGCGCCGGCGGGAGCGGCCCCGAACTCGATCAATGATTGCGAGAAGATCGAGGCGGCCGACGCCTATAATCAGTGCCTCGCCATGTTCGGCCCGGTCGCCCATACGCGCGGCGCATCAACGAAGGATTTCGGCGGCGATGGGGTTGGCGGCCGGCGCCGACGTCGTGGAGAAGACCAATCCTGAAGCTTCAGTTCCCGCGCAAGAGGCGCACGCCTCGCATGGGCGGCATTCCCATGGACATTGGGCGCATAGCGCGCACCATCGATATTATGGCCATAATTACAGCCATCATGGCCATAGCAGCGCCTATGAAACGCATGGTAAGGCCAAGCGCGTCGCCTTCAACGTGATCTCGGGCCACACCAGAACCAGGTGACGCGGGCTGGATCGCCGCGAGGCTTTTCATTCCGCAATCGGCATTCCGCTGTCTCAGGCGCGGACCCCAATGCCGAGTGCTGCTGCTTCGGCGCTTAGGCGCGCGCGTACGCGCCGAAGCGATGGCCCGCCGCGCCTGAGCCGTCGCACATTTCAAGATCGCGCCGACAGCTGCGCCAGTCTGGAGACGCCGATGAAGCTTTAAACGCAACGCGCCGCGCCCGGACGAGCCCGGCGCGGCGCGTTAAGGTTAGGCTTTCTGGATCAGGCGAAAGCGGGCAGGGCGCTCTTGGCCTTTTCGACGATCGCCTTGAAGGCGTCGGGCTGGGTGATGGCCAGCTCGGACAAAACCTTGCGGTCGATCTCGATCCCGGCCTTCGACAGACCGTCGATGAAACGCGAATAGGTGATGCCGGATTCGCGCACCGCGGCGTTCAGTCGCTGGATCCACAAGGCGCGGAAAACGCGCTTCTTGGCGCGGCGGTCGCGCGTCGCATATTGCATCGAGCGATCGACGGCCGCCTTGGCGGTGCGGATGGTGTTCTTGCGGCGGCCATAAAAGCCTTTTGCCGCTTCAAGGGTTTTCTTATGTTTGGCGTGCGAAGTGACGCCGCGTTTGACGCGAGCCATGGCTAAAATCTCCGGACTGGCTAAAGAGGATCAAAGACGAGGGATGGAGGTATTTTCAGCCGTTCGGCAGAAAATACTTGATGATGTTGTCGCCATCGCTTTTGAACAGGACATTGGTTCCGCGCAGGTTCCGGATCTGCTTGTTGGTCCGCTTGATCATGCCGTGACGCTTGCCGGCCTGGGCGTAAAGCACCTTGCCGGTTCCAGTGATTTTGAAGCGCTTCTTCGCGCCCGATTTCGTCTTCAGTTTGGGCATTTTGCTCGTCTCCGTCGGGCGCGCGCGCCCTTTGATTGTCTGCAATTTCTTGCAATGATTTGATTGAGTGGGCGCATAGCGGCCACTCCCGTTCGTTTCCGAACGAGCGAACGAACCGCCACGGCAGCCCTTTGAGCCGGTCGGTTCGGAAGCGCGGGTTATAATGATTGCGCGGCGAAAAGCAATGGCGTCGTCGCCAAAACGTCGTGGAAGCGCGATCGCGATGCGCTCCGAGCTAGCGGACGGTCTCCAGAATTTGCTCGGCGCGCAGAAAATAGGCCGGGTCGATCGAGAGATCGGCCGCCGCCGCATTTTCCGCGACCTGTTCGGGCCGGCTGGCGCCGATGATCGCCGAGGCGACGACTGGCTTGCGCAAAACCCAGGCGAGCGCGAATTGGGCGAGGCTGACGCCCGCCTCCGCGGCGATTTGTTTCACCTGCCGCACGGCCTCAAGCACCGGCGGCTCCAGCCATCGCTTCGGCAGCATCGCGCCCATCGTCGCGCTGTTCGCCCGCGAATCTGGCGGCGGCGGCGCGCCGGGGCTGTATTTTCCCGTCAAGACGCCCTGCGCCAGCGGCGACCAGACGATCTGGCCAATGCCGAGTTCAGCGCACAAAGGAAAAATATCGGCCTGCGGATAGGGGTGGAGCAGGGAATATTGCGGCTGGCTGGAGACGAAGCGGGCGACGCCTTCAAGCGCCGCGGCGGCTTCGATCTTCGCCGCCGGCCATTCGCTGAAGCCGATATAGCGCGCCTTGCCGGCGCGGACGACCTCGGTCAGCGCCGCCATCGTTTCTTCGAGCGGCGTATTCTCGTCATAGCGATGGCATTGATAGAGGTCGACATGATCCGTCTTGAGGCGCGCCAGCGAGGCGTCGATCTGCTTCAGGATTTGCGCGCGGGAGAGGCCCCTGTCCTGCTCGCTCATCGGGAAATAGACTTTCGTCGCGAGGATATAGGAGTTCCGCGCAACGCCCTCGAGCGCTTCGCCGAGCAGCGTCTCCGCCGCGCCGCGCCCGTAAACATTCGCCGTGTCGATGAAATTGACGCCGACGTCGAGCGCCTTGCGCACGCAGGCGATCGCGTCCGCCTTGCCGACCCCGCCGGAAATGGTGAGCCACGATACGAGCGCGATCGTCGAGACGTCAAGGTCGCTGGAGCCGAGCCGGCGATATTTCATCACGAACCTTCCGGTACGCGCGAATCCTTCCGGCCGCGCCGTGATCCCGCTCAAATCGAATGAAATCGATCATCGATCGGCGTCCCTGGAGCGCTTTCCGACCGAGGAGATTATTCGGTCGATGGGAAAGCCTCCAGATCCACGAGCTTAAACCCTTTCCGGGCATCAGATTGTTTCGATCTGATCGGAAAATGTTCCAGCCTGGCGAAAGCGCCGGGTTCTTATCAATTCATCGTCAGGGGGCTGAACTGGCGTCGCGGGCGCGGATGCGCTGGCGGCGGAAGAAGCGGCTGGGAAAGGCGCGCGGCGAGGTCAGGGCTCGTTTTGTCCCGATTCGCCCCGCGATCTTCTATGCGCTCTATTTCAGATGCTGGGCGAGATATTTGTTCATCTCGAACATCGTCACTTTGTCTCGGCCGAAAACGGCTTTGAGCTTCTCGTCGGCGATGATTTCGCGCTTGTTCGCCTCGTTCTGCAGCTTATGCTTCTTGATATATTCCCACACCTTGCTCACCACTTCAGTGCGCGGGAGGGGAGCGGCCCCGACCACGGCGGCAAGCTCTTTGGAGGGCTGCAGCGGCTTGGCGAAAGCGCTCGCCGTCGCAGGCTTCGCCGCCTTGGCGGCGGCGGCCTTCGGCGCAGCCTTTGCCGGAGTGGCGCCCTTTGCCGGCGCGGGCTTTTTGGTTGAACTCGTCATCCCGTCGACCTTCCATGATTATCAGCGAGGAAATTTCAGCGCGAAGTCCAGCGTTTGTCGCTGATTCTAATGCCTGACGGAACCCTAACCATCGCGCTCCGTCAAGCGAGGAACAGAGGTTTTTCGCGGCTACGCAATGGAAAGTGCGCGCTACGCTTCTTCAACGTGCAAAACCATGCGCAATCGAAGCTTTTAGCGGAGGGCGTCTCCACGCTTTCCGGCGTTTTTTCCCAATCTTTGTCCCCGCCGACCGGCGCAAACTTCTGGGGACAAGCCGGCTCAGGCGTCGCGCGTCGCGGCGGGAGCAGCCGTGGCCGAGGGGCGGTCAATAGACGCAGTGCTCGAAGGCCGGCTCCACGCTCCCGCCCCATTCGGTGTGAAACGCCGCGATCAGCCGTTCCGCTTCGGTCCGGCCCGCGACGATTGCGTCGAGCGGGTCGAGAAAATGGGTTTCGTCGCGTCCGCGCGAATCGAGCCGCCGCCGCCTTGCGAGGCCGCCCCGCGCCAGCGCCAGCACGTCGCTGGCGACTTCGCGCAGCGGGCGGCCGGCAATCCGCGCCTTGAGCGCGAGGCGCGGCGCGTCGGCGCGCAATTTTTCGCGGTCCTCCCCGCTCCAGGTCTTGATCAGTTCCAGGGCGCCGTCGAGCGCGGCGGGATCGTAGAGGAGCCCGACGAACAGGGCTGGCAGGGCGGTCAGCATCGGCCGGGGCCCCGCGTCGGCCCCGCGCATCTCGAGATAACGCTTCAGGCGGACCTCGGGGAAAATCGTCGAAAGATGATTGGCCCAGTCCGAAAGGGTCGCCCGCTCGCCCGGCGCGGCCTTGAGGCCGCCATCGAGCAGATCGCGGAAACTCGCTCCGGCGACATCGATATAGGTCTCGCCGCGCTTGAGGAAATACATCGGAACGTCGAGAGCGTAATCGACGTAGCGCTCGAAGCCCATGCCAGGCTCGAAGGCGAAAGGCAGCATTCCGGTGCGCGCCGGATCCGTGTCGCGCCAGACCTCCGATCGCGCCGAGAGAAAGCCGTTGAGCTTGCCGTCGGTAAAGGGCGAATTGGCGAACAGCGCTGTCGCGACCGGCTGCAGCGCAAGTGAAACCCGCAGCTTTTTCACCATGTCGGCTTCGCTCGAAAAATCGAGATTGGCCTGCACGGTCGCCGTGCGGAACATCATGTCGAGGCCGTGCCCGCCGACCTTGGGCATATATTTCGCCATGATGGCGTAGCGCTGCTTCGGCATCACCGGAATTTCGGCAAGCCGCTGCTTCGGATTCATGCCGAGCGTCAAAAAGCCGATCCCGCAGCTCGCGGCGAAGGTCTTGACGCTCTTGAAATGGACGTCGAGTTCGGCGTCGGTCTCGTGGATCGTCGCTACCGGCGCGCCCGAAAGTTCGAACTGCCCGCCGGGTTCGAGCGAGATGGCGCCGCCGCTCCGCTCCTGAAACAAGCCGATGATATTGGGGCCGTCGCAGATCGCGGCCCAGCCGAGATCGTGGCGCACGCCATCGAGGAGGGCGCGGATGCCGCAGCGCCCGGCGCCGGGTTCGCCGCCATAGGCGACCGGGGAATGTCCGCTCCGGTAGAACGGTATTTTCTCATGCTCGGTGCCGACGGCGAATTGCTCCGGCGGCTTCGAGCCCGCCTCGAACCAGGCGACAAGCTCATCGCGCGACGTCACAGGGGTCGTATCGGAAACGTCGCGCGCCATCTGCTCCAAAGCCCGTCCACGCCGCTGGGCGCGCGCCCGAAGCGCCCGCGCCGGGACATAAGAGACCCGCGTTGCAAAGCTACATAGGCGGCCCGCCGCCGCAGCGCAACGCGGCGGGCGCCGAAGGCTTGGCATTTTCGGTCAGCGCCGCCGCCGCGCCGAGTCCGCCGCTCGTCTTGATCCTCCTCCGGGCAAAACGCGCAGGCCGCCGCTCGGTGCGTCTGTCAGCACTCGGAAAAGGCGCCGAAACAAACAGTTACAGTCTTTTCCCGGCGCTCCCGGAGAGGAAACCCGTCAGGACCGCTTTCCAGTCAAAATCGCGTTGATCTCGTCCTGAAGCCCGGCCTGCTGGCCGGCCGGCGGCGGCGTGCCCGGTTGCAGCATCTTGATCAGCGCATCAAGCCCGCCCTGGACCGCACCGGCGTCGATCCCGCCTGGCGCCTGCGTCGCAGCTCCCCCCTGCGGCGCGGGCTTGCCGGCGAGGAGACCGCCGAGGATCGATTGCAGGAGGCCGCCAAGATTGCCCGCGCCAGCGTTTGCCGCCGGCGGCGCGCCTTGCGGTTGCGCCTGCCCCGAGGCCGCGCCGCCGAGCAGGCTGCCCAGAATGGAGCCGAGGCCGCCGAGACCGTCCAGGGAAGCGCCGCCAGGGGCGCCTGGATTGGCTGGCTGAGCGCCGCCGGCGGGCTGCGCCTGCGCCGCCGGTGGGCCGCCGAACAGACTGCCCAGAATGGAGCCGAGCCCGCCTTGTCCGGCGGCGCTGGCGAGTTGTCCGAACACGCCGCCCCAGCCCTGACTGGCGAGGCCCTTGCCGAGGCCGCCAAGGACCATCGAGGCGATCACCGGCGCCATCTGCTGGATCAGCGCCGGTGGCAGCCCCGCGATGGCCGCTGCGTGCTGGTTGATCGCCGCGCTCGCGTCGGGCGATCCGAACAGATCCTGCAGCGCCGCACCGCCTTTTTGCGTGGTTTCGCTGGACTGCGCCACGGCGGCGTCCGCAAAGGCGGCGATGTGCTGCTGGTCCCCCAGCGCGCCAAGAATGGAGCCGAAAGCCGCTGGTTCGGCCGCGCGCTGCATGAACGCAGTCGACAGCCCCGGCAAAAGGGCCCTGACGGCGCTATCAGCCTCTTCGGGGGAGATGTTGAACTGTCTGGCGAGATTATCGATGGCCTGCCCGTTCTGGGCGTTTTGCACGATCTCATAAAGATTGAACATCGGCGTTCCTTTCGGCGTCATGCTCGGCGTCTTGCGGGGCGGATCCGGCTTTGTCACGGCAGCTCGCAATTGGCGCGCAGGGGAAGCTACCCGTCCTTTGGCCGCGTGGCGAGCCTGCCCGACGAAAAATGGCGAATGTTGCGCCGTCGCAGCGCGCCGCGCCCGCAAATCTTTGCGTCGCGGCGCGCTTTGTCCTTAAAACGTCAATGGCGCCGTGCAGACTTGCAAACATCCCGGCGACTGGAGCGGAAAAGACAATGAGCCATTGCGACGAACACGGCGAGGGCCACAGCCAGGCCGGCGATGGCGCCCACAGCCATGCGCATTCTCATTCCCACGCGGCGCCGACCGACTTCGGTCCGCGCTTCGTCATCGGCATTGCGCTGAACATCCTCATCGTGGCTCTCGAACTGGTCTACGGAATCATTTCAGGCTCAGTCGCGCTGATCGCAGACGCCGGTCATAATCTCTCCGACGTTCTCGGCCTCGCCGTCGCATTCGGCGCGGTGGTCCTTTCCGCGCGGGCGCCCTCCGCGCGCTTCACCTACGGGTTGAAGGGCACCTCCATTCTCGCCGCCTTGTTCAACGCGGTCTTTCTGCTGCTCGTCATTGGCGCGCTGAGCTATGAGGCGATCCATCGTTTCTTCGAGCCGGAGCCGGTCGCCGCCGGAACAATGATGACCGTCGCCGCGATAGGCATGATCATCAACGCGATTACGGCGGCGCTGTTCGCCTCCGGACGCAAGGACGACCTCAATGTGCGCGGCGCGTTCCTGCACATGGCGGCGGACGCGGCGGTTTCCGGCGGCGTCGTCATCGCCGGCCTTCTCATTCTACTGACAGGCCAGCTGTGGCTCGATCCGCTGATGAGCCTCATCATCAATGGCGTCGTCGTCGCCGGCACCTGGGGCCTGTTGCGCGAGAGCCTCGCCATGTCGCTCGGCGCCGTTCCAGCCGGGATCGCCAGCGCCGATGTGCGCCGTTTCCTGACGGAATTGCCAGGGGTAACCGCCCTTCATGATCTGCATATCTGGTCGATGAGCACGAGCGACATCTGCCTCACTGGCCATCTCCTGATGCCAGCCGGCCATCCGGGCGATGCATTCTTGATGGAGACGGCGCAACGTCTGCAACAGCGCTTCAGGATCGGTCACGTGACCCTGCAGGTCGAGACCGATGAGGCGACAATCTGCGCGCTCGCCCCAGATGAGGTGGTCTGAGCGACCTACGCGTCGATTTGCGGCGGCCTGACTTCCACAGCGAATGCGCGACGGGGCCGGGCGATTACAGCCCGGCATCCCATGTCCGGAGTTCAAATCTCCGTGTTCGCCACCGCAATGGACACGCGCTTGCTCGGTTGCCTGACGCGAGCGACGAATCGAAATGCGTGGGCCGCCTACGGCCCCGTTCGTCTATCGCTCACTTTTTCAGACGCCGGCCACCCAGAGCGTCACCTATGGGTTGGCGGCGTTCGATCCGGCGTTAGCTTTTCGCGCGGGCTTTCGGGGGCGACCACTTGCCATCGGTGTTCTTGGCGAGGCCGCGTTTCTTCAACGCCTGCAGCGCAAAGGATACCGTGCGGTTGCTGATGTCCCGGCCTGCGGCCTTGATGTGCTCCGCGATCTCGGCGGCCGAAACAGAGCCATGCTGTTCGAGCACATCAGCGATGGCCGCGCCGATCGTCTGGCTCCTCGGCGCGCGTGGCGCTTTCGGAGTTGCTTTCGCCTTGGCCGTCGGCTTCGCCTTAGCCGTCACCTTTGCCTTCGGCGCTGGCGCCGACGCCGGCGCCGCCGCAACTTTCGTCTTGCGAGCCGGTAGGCTCTCAAGAGACTGGAGCGCGCGTTCAGCGATGCGAAGGTCGGCAACCTTCGCTTCCAGTTCATCGATCTTGGCGCGGATGCGTTCGAGTGAAGTGTCCATGATGCCTTTGCTTGTCAAGTTAGGCGCCGGGATGTTTCGCATTCAATTCAGGCCTTCGGCCTATGCTGAATATGGAGAAAAATCCGCGGCGCCGCGCTTCGTCAACGGTCCGGTTTGCGCCTGCTGTAGGAAAGCACGCGTACCGGAGAATCGTTAGTGGCACAATTCCATCGTGGAATCTATAGAGTACACGAAATCTACAGCATCTACCGGCGGAAGACCCGCCTTGAGGCCTTGTTTTCCTCTGCGGGTGGACGATTGCGCCGCGTTTCGGCGCGCTCTTTACGATAATTCCGAAGACAGCGCACCCCGGGGCGCCGACGCAAGCGGCGGCGTTGAGCGAATCACGCCGCCGAGACAATCGATGTCGCCTGTCAGCGGAGCCAGCCGGGGCCGGCGCTCTCGCCGCGCGGCTATTGCAACCGGAGGTTCGTCTACATCCGCCCGCCCGCGTCGCGCAATCGCGGCGGAGGCTGGCGCGGGCGGCGTCGGATCGGGCTATTTCTTGCCGAAGATGAATTGCTGTGGGTTCTGTTCGAGCGAACGGATCGCCTGGTTGACCTGATCCAGCGTTTTACGGCCATCGGACGCGAGCGCCTCATATTCGCGCAGTCCGGAACCGCTAAAGCGCGCGAGGTTCGCGCCGATATCCTTCCAGCGCGCATCGACGTCGTCGGTCAGCTTGCGGATCGATTTCGACGTCGCGCTGAATTCGGAAATCATGTTCGCCACCTGCGCCGGATCGGCCGCTTTCACCAGATTATCGGCGTCGCTTGCAAGGCTGTCCAACTTGGCGGTCAAACCCTTGAGGCCGTCCGAGTTGGCGGCGAGCGCATCCGAAAACTTCTGAATATTCTTCACCGAGGCGGAAATGGAGCTGGAATTGTCGTCGATCACCTTGTTGGTTTTATCCAGAAACTCGGTGGCCTGACCGGCGATCTTGTGCGCCGTCTCGATCAGCTCCTGGAACTCGGAGCGGTCGGCCGTGAGCGTGGGCGGGCCGCCGCCCGGACCCGGCGGTAGAGGCGGCGAGGTCTCCGAACCACCGGAGAGAGCCACGGAGGCGACGCCCGTGAGGCCCGTCGCCTCGAGCCGCGCCTTGGTGTCGACGCGGATCGGGACCCGCGCATCGATCTCGACAAGCGCGGACACATGGCTCGGATCGGAGGGAATGAAGTCGATCTGCGTCACGTCGCCAACGCTGACGCCATTGAACCGAACCGGCGCGCCGCGCAAAAGGCCCGATACGGAGCCGTCGAAGACGACCTTGTAGATGCGCTGGCCGCTCGACTTGTCGCCGCCCGAA
This sequence comes from uncultured Alphaproteobacteria bacterium, assembly GCA_963767805.1. Classification (GTDB taxonomy): domain Bacteria; phylum Pseudomonadota; class Alphaproteobacteria; order Rhizobiales; family Beijerinckiaceae; genus Methylocapsa. Next base: position 353,703 of record CAVYFP010000023.1, read on the forward strand.
AACCACAGCACGAAGCCGAAAGCGGAGGCGATCACGGCCAGCGTGAAAATGCCGATCAGGGCATAGTTCGCTCGGGTTTCCATCTATCGTCTCTTCCTGTTCACGCTACGCTTCATTCCTTGACCGCGGCGGCCTCGAGACTCGCGCCAACCATCGTCGGCTTGATCGCGGAGGGGTCGAACTGGCGCGCCCTCTTACCGTGGAAATAGGCGCGCAGCCACGGATGATCTGACGCCAACATGGTGTCGATCGGGCCGGTCGCAATCACTTTCTGGTCCGCCAGCGCCGCGATCCGGTCGCAGATCGAATAAAGGCTGTCGAGATCATGCGTCACCATGAAGACCGTCAGGCCCAGGGTCTTCTGCAGGGTCGAGATCAAATCGTCAAACTCGGCGGCGCCGATCGGATCGAGGCCCGACGTCGGCTCGTCGAGAAACAAGAGCTCGGGATCGAGCGCGAGCGCCCGCGCCAGCGCGGCCCGCTTGATCATGCCGCCAGACAATTCCGACGGAACTTTGTCCGCCGCGTCAAGGCTGAGGCCGACCAGCTCTATCTTGAGCATGGCGAGTTCGTCGGCGAGGCGCGGCGAAAGGTTCAGATGCTCACGCATCGGCACCTGGACATTCTGCTTCACGGTGAGGCCGGAAAACAGCGCGCCCTGCTGGAACATGACGCCCATGCGCCGCTCCAGCGCGTCATGTTCGGCGCGCGTGACGCGATCGAGATCGGAGCCAAATAATTCGATGGTTCCGCCCTGTTTCGGGATCAACTCCAGAATGGTTCGGGTCAGGACGGACTTTCCGGTGCCGGAACCGCCGACGAAGCCCATCACCTCGCCGCGGCGGACGTCGAGATCGAGCCCGTCGAGGACGGGTTTGCCGTCGAAGCCGACGACGAGATTGCGCACGCGGATCGCAATCTCGGGCGCGGCGCCGCGCGTGATCTGCTTGCCGCCCCGCTTCAGCAGGGCGAAGGGCCTTTTCGGTTTCGTCGGAGCGATCGGTTGCATCTACACCGCCTAGTGGATCGAATTGAACGCTTGGTGCCCGCGCCTGACGGCAGCGATGATTTTGTCTGGATCGGCGGTCCAGTGGAAAGGCTTCGATTGCTGGTTATGCTCTTCGAGGAAGCGGTTGATGGCGGCCTGCAGGTCCGTGATCGAACGAAACACGCCGCGCTTCAGTCTCCGTTTGGTGAGAATGGCGAAAAATCCCTCGACGGCGTTCATCCATGACGCCGAGGTGGGCGTGAAGTGAAAAGTCCAGCGGGGATGCCGGTCCAGCCATTGGCGCACCTTGGGATGCTTATGGGCGGCGTAATTGTCGAGGATCACGTGGACAACCTTGCCGGCAGGGACTTCGGTCTCGATGGCGTTGAGAAAGCGGATGAACTCCTGATGGCGATGACGCTGCATGTTGCGGCCGATCACCTTGCCGTCCAGAACGTTCAGCGCAGCGAACAGCGTCGTCGTGCCGTGCCGCTTGTAATCGTGGGTCATGGTTCCGGCGCGGCCCTTTTTCAAAGGCAGACCCGGCTGGGTGCGGTCGAGCGCCTGAATTTGGCTTTTCTCATCGACCGACAGGACGATCGCGTGTGCCGGTGGATCGACGTAAAGCCCGACGACGTCGCGCAATTTATCGACAAATTTCGGGTCGTTGGAGAGCTTGAACTGACGGACCCGATGCGGCTGGAGACCATGGGCGCGCCAAATGCGCTGGACCGAACTGACCGAAACGCCAATGGCCCTGGCCATCATCGCGCCGGTCCAATGCGTTGTTTCGCCGGGCGGATCCGTGAGCGTCAAAGCGACGACCCTTTCGGCGACGTCAGCGCTGAGCGGTTCGATGCGGGCGGGCCGCGTCTTGTCACGAAGGAGGCCGTCGAAACCCTCCTCCATGAACCTCTCCTGCCAGCGCCAGACGCAAGTCTTGGACTTGCCGGTTCGCCGCATGATCTCGCTCGTGCCGATCGCGTCGGCGCTGAGCAAAATGATTTCCGCCCGCCAAGCATGTTTTTGGGCGGCGTTTCGATCCCGGACCAAGGCCTCAAGCCGGCGTCGATCCAAAGCCGATACTGTAATGGAAATTCCCGTGCGCATCGCCCAGACTCTGCACAAGCCGCGATCAACGGGAATCCCACAAAGGACTCTTCCCTCAGATTTCATCCACTAGAACCGTATCGCGGCGAAGAAAACCGCGAAAATGCCGTCGACCACGATCACCATGAAAATCGATTTCACCACCGAGGCCGTCACCTGCCGCCCGAGCGATTCGGCGGAGCCCGCGACCGCGAGGCCCTCGATGCAGGCGATGAGGCCGATCACGAGCCCCATGAACGGTGCCTTGAAGACGCCGCTGAGGAAGGTATGCACGGCGATCGCCTCCGGCAGCAGGGCGAGGAAACTCTTCGGCGTGATGCCGCCATAAAACCAGGCGACGAGAATGCCGCCCGCGATCGCCGCCATGTCGGCGAGAAAGGTGAGCAGCGGCAGGCTGATGATCAGGGCGAGGATGCGCGGAACGATCAGCACCTCGATCGGCTTCAGGCCCATCACCAGCAGCGCGTCGATCTCCTCGCGCATTTTCATGGAGCCAAGCTCCGCCGTAATGGCCGAGCCGGATCGTCCGGCGATCATGATCGAGGTCAGGAGCACGCCCAGTTCGCGCAGGATCAGAATGCCGATGAGGTCGACGACGAGAATTGTCGCGCCAAAGCGCCGCAACTGGAAAATGCCCTGCTGCGCGACGATGGCGCCGACAAGGAAATTGATGAGAATGACGATGGGGACGCCGCGAAACGCGATCGATTCTATGTGGGACACCAGCGAAGTTGCCCGGAAAAACGATGGATTTCCAACGCTTCTGCCGATCGCCGCGACCACGGCGCCGAGAAACGCGATTCCCTTCATCAGGTCGCGGCCGGCGTTGACGACGCTCTCGCCGATATCGGCGCAGAGCGCCATCAGAAAGGCGCTGCGACGCGGTTTCGCCTCTTCGAAGGTGCGGAAATGGGCTTCTTTCAGCAAAATCCCGAATTCAGGGCGGACCGACGCGAATTCGGCGGCGACGCCGTTGGAGTCGAGCTCCTGGCGCGTCCTGTCGATCAGCCAGGCGCCGGCCGTATCAAGGCGCTGCACGTCGGAAAGATCGAGGATCGCCCGGCTCGAACCGCGCGCCTCCGCCGTCAGCGCGGCGGCCCCGGTCTCGATCCCGGCGCAGGCGTCCAGCGTCCAATGCCCGGCAAGCTTGAGCGTAACAGCGTCTCCCGACCGCTCGCTCGAAAATGTCGGGCCTTCTGCAACATTCATCGTTCGGTCCCGCCGCACGCGCGCAAGGGGCGTAAAATTCGCATAACCGGCCCCATACGCGCCAAGTGCGGCGAAGCCGAGGCCAGTATTCTCGCGCAGGAGGGAAGAGACCCCGCGCGGATCTGGCAAGCATTCGCCTCAAAAGCGCCTGCCGGCCAAGCATTCGCCAGCCTGCGCTGTTGCCGCAAAGTCACGAAGGCCGACGAAACCGTGTTCTATGCCGGGGCGCCGCCGAAATCGGGGCGCACGGCGGGGTTTCGTCTTGCACGCCGCGCGAACCCGGTCATAACCGAAGAGTTCGTCTAAATTGTTAACGAACTTGGAGCGACCAGATTGCGCGTGGGCCGGATGCACAGCCTTGGGCGGCGCGACGTGGCGTTGGCCTCTGTCCGAGGCCGGCTGCCGCGGGCTTGGCGCGCGCTCGCGCATGGCTTCGCATTCGCGGCTCTGCTGGCCGTTCTGCTTGCGCCCCTCCACCTTTGTTGCGTCAATGATCCGGTCGCCTCCAGCGTCGACGCGGCCGCCGGTCCGGGCTCCGATGTCATCCATTGCGAGCACCATGGCGGCGACCGCCGGGATCGTGCGCCAGCCTCCCCCAACGGGGATCAATGCCCCGGCTGTCATCTCGCCGAAGGCGCCGCGCTCGTTCCTCCGCCAGCGCCGGCGGCGGTCGCCCATGCACAAGGCGCGATCGATGTTTTGGCGCCGCCAGAAACCCTCGGATTTCGCGTCGCGGCCAAGATTCCCGCCGCGCGGCCGCGAGCGCCTCCCATCCTGATCTGACCGGCCTTTCGCCCGGCGCCCGCGTCCGCTTCAAAGCGGCGGCGCCCGACATCGCTCGTTCCAGATCACGGATTTCACCATGTCTCACAAAGCTTTCACGGCCAAAGCGGGCGCCCTCTGCGCCGCCGCCATCCTCACGGGCGTCAGCCCGGCGCTCGCCCATACAATCGTCGGCAACCGGGTTTTCCCGGCGACGCTCACCATCGACGACCCCGGCGTCAATGACGAACTGACGCTGCCCTCGTTCGGCTATTTGGCCTCGTCCAACTATGACGGCACGCCAGGCCCGATCGCCTATACGCTTGGGTGGGAATACGCCAAGACGATCACGGCGGATCTCGGATTCTCGGTCGGCTCGGAGGGATATACCTGGCAGAGAAATCCCGCCGCTGGCGGATGGGCGAATATCGAAACCCAGCTGAAATATGTTTTCTACCAGAACCCCGAGCATGAATTCATCATCGCGGGCGCGCTCGCCGCGGAATGGGGCGGCACAGGCAGCCCGCAGAATTCGTCGCTCCCCTCCGATCCTCATACGACGGTCACGCCGAAAGTCTATATCGGCAAGGGTTTTGGCGACCTCGGCGTCGATTGGGCGCGCCCCTTCGCGATCACCGGCGAAGTCGACTACAGCATCCCGACCCATCCGATCGACGCGACGGTCGTGCCCGATCCCGACACAGGGCTAACAACTTACGATTTGACCCTGAACCCGACCGTGCTGACCTACGGCTTCAGCGTGCAATACAGCCTGCTTTACGCGAATTCGTATGTTTTCGAAGTTCCCGACCTTTTCAAACGGCTGATCCCGGCTGTCGAAGGCATCTTCAGTTCGCCCGTGTCGAACGTTGGACCATCGGTCCCGGGTAACTGGACTCATACAACCACCGGCGTGGTCGGCCCATCGCTCTATTACATGGGCAACTATTTTGAAATTGGCGTGATGGCGCAAATCCCGATCAATCAGGCGAGCGGCAGGCATGTCGGCGTGCTGGCAAAGCTGGACTTCTTCATTGACGACATCCTGCCGAATTCGCTCGGCAAGCCGCTGTTTGGACCGCCCCAGCCACGCGGCTTCGCTCTCCGCTAGGATCAGATTCGATCGTTCTGAATAGCTGGGAAATCGCTAAGGCTTTTGATCCGGCGTGATTTTTATCCGACCGAATGATCCGTTCGGTCGGATGACGCCGCAAGCGCCAACGCTCTGTCCATCACTTTTCCTTTGCGCGAAGCGGCATCCGATTCGCGGGAAAATGCTTCAAGGAGGACATCATGCACCACATCCGGAAAACCATTCTCTGCGCCGCCGTCGCCTGCTCCTTCGCCGCGACCGCCGCCTTCGCCCATGCCTTCATCGATCACGCCGTTCCGGGCGTCGGCGCCACGGTTTCAGGGTCGCCGAGCGAACTGACGCTCACCTTCACGCAATCGCTCGCGCCCGCCTTCGCCAGCGTGCAGATCGCAACCGCAGCGGGCGCTCCGGTTTCTGCAGGAAAGGCGACGGCGGATCCGTCCGACCCAGCGACGCTCCACGTGCGGCTCGCGCAGCCGTTGAAGCCCGGGGCCTACAAGGTGACCTGGCATGTGGTCTCGATCGACACCCATCGCACCGAAGGCACATACGCTTTCACCGTCGCGCCTTGAGAACGGGCGTTCCGGCGGCGGCTCGCTCTTTTGCGCGCCGCCGCGCTCGCTCCGCGCCGGACGTCATCCAATAAGCCGACGCCTCGCAGTTCGGAATTGAGGGATACGTGACGATTTTCGAATTCCTCGTCATCGCGCGCTGGATCCATTTCGCCTCTGTCTTCGCGCTGTTCGGCGCGGCGCTGTTCTGGTTCTACGCGCCATCGAGCGCCGCTGCGGACTCGCCGGCAAGCCTCAGGGCGACGCACCGCCTCCTTCGCATCGCTGCGCCCGTGGCGGCGTTCTCCGGCCTCGCGTGGCTCGCCGGAATGTTGGTCAATATGACGAGTGATCCGGCGGCGCCCGACTGGAGCGCCCTCAAGGATCCGGAAACCTTGCGGCTGTTCTTTTTCGAGACGGGCTTTGGCGTCGTTTCGATCATTCGTCTGGCGTTGCTCGCAACTGCCGTGGGCGTCGTCGCGCTCCCCCTGAAGGGGCGCATGTCCTTCGTCGGGCTGGTCCACATCGGCGCCGTCCTCCTCGTCAGCCAGGCCTGGCTCGGCCATGCGGCCGAGGGCGGCGCGGCGCTCAAGGGCGCCGCCATGATCGCCGCTTACAGCGTCCATGTTCTGGCCGGCGGCGCCTGGGTTGGCGGCCTCGCGCCTTTGCTTTTCGTTCTCGTCGAACAGGGTCGGACGGCCCGGAATCCGGCGCTGGAAAATTTGAAGATCCTTTATCGCTTTTCGGCGATGGGCATGGCGGCCGTCACCCTGATCGTGGTCAGCGGAACGATCAACGCAGGGTTTCGCGTCGCTGGTTCGTTCGGCAAGCTGTTCGACACGGCCTATGGCGACGTTCTTTGCGCGAAACTGGCGCTTGTCGCCATGATGCTCGCGCTGGCTTTTTTCAACCGTTTCGTCGCGATGCCGCGATCGCGCACCGCTTCGGGCGAGTGCGCCGCGCGGACGAGCGCGCTGACCCGAAACGTCGCCGCTGAACTTGCCCTTGGCGTGTTTGTGCTTGGCGCCGCCGCCGTGCTCGGCGTCACGCCGCCACCACAATGATTCAATCGAGAGCCGGCCGGGGACGGATCGTCAGCTGAGGCTCCTGAAGCATAGTCTTGTCGGTCAGATCGCTTCAATCTGATTGGAATATGCTTGATCTGTTAGATGCCCTTGCCGCTCGCCGAGGCGTCCGCCGGCGGCGGCAACTGCACGCCCTCTTCCGGAAGCAACGTCAAAACTCGCGAGATCGGATCGCTTCTGACATAGATAGGCGGTTGGAAGGGACCTTCGCTCGCGGCGATCAGGACGATGATCAGGACAATGCTCAATGTCAGGATCGTCATGGCGGCGATATGGGGTCGCGGCTTGTCGAGATGCAGCATGGCGATGGTGATCTGGCCCATCAAGGCGAGAAGGAGGACGCAGGCCCATTTGACGTCTTCCGAACTTGGCGCGCTCAGCGCGAGGCGAGCCGCCCGGGCGCCCTGCACCTTCAGCGCCATGTCGAGCATCAGATTGTCGAATCTGGTGTTGGGATCCTTCGGGTCGTGCTGCAGCGAAGCGACTGCTTTCAAAAGAGTTCCAAGCGCTTGCCTGGCCTCCGGGGCGCCTCGTCCCGTAGCGCCCATGCTCGGCCACTCCTTTTCCGTGACCGCCGTGACATAGACGCGGATATCGCGCCGGATGTCATCCGTCGGAAGGCCGCTGGCGGACGCCAGTTCGCTCAGCATGGTGAGGCTCGCGGCCTCGCTCTCGACGGTCGAAACCGCCTGGCGCCAGCCGTCCCACACGTCGCCGGCGACGAAGCCGATCAGAATGCCGAAGATGACCATGATGGCGCCGAAGAGTTCGGCGACCGCGCCGTTGAACGTGAGCATCCAGCGCCGCGTCCAGCGTCCGAAACACAGCCAGTACAGGAAGAGCGCGGTCGAGCCATAAAACCCGGCGACAGTGGCGAACATCAACGGGAGGGGCAGGTCCAGCCACGCCTGGATCATGCGCGCGCCATTCGCGCGTCGCGCACGGGCGATCGCTGGGTCGTCCGGGGCCGACTGTCTCCGAGTGATGAACGCATGGCGTCGAAGATTGCCCATCTCGATGGATTTTGGCAATCCCGGCCATCGCCAAAACGCGCCGCGAGCCGCGGCGAAGCGGGTTGCGCCGCGGCGGGGATTTATGCGATCAGACAGGCATGCCAAACCTCCACCTCGCGGTCGAGCGCTTTCCGATCGCAGGAAAGTTCGCGATATCCCGTGGCGCGAAGACAGAGGCGGTCGTCGTCGTCGCGACGATCGTGGCCGCCGGCGCACGCGGGCGCGGCGAATGCACGCCCTATGCCCGCTATGGCGAAACAGTCGAGACCGTCTGCGCGCAGATCGAATCCGTCAGAGACGCGATCGAGGCGGGCGTCGACTGCGCCGGCCTGCAGGCGCTCCTGCCGCCGGGCGCCGCGCGCAATGCGCTTGATTGCGCGCTCTGGGATCTCGCCGCGAAAAGCAGCGGCGTTCCGGCTTACACGCTCGCCGGACTGCGGCGGCCGGCGCCGGCAACCACCGCCTTCACCATTTCGGTGGCGAGTCCGCAAGAGATGGCGGCGGCGGCGGCCAGGGCGGCTTGGCGCCCCTTGCTGAAAATCAAGCTCGCGGGAGCGGGCGATCCGGCGCGGATCGCCGCCGTCCGCGCCGCCGCGCCGCAATCAAAGCTGATCGTCGACGCCAACGAGGCGTGGACGGAAGCCGAACTCCCCGTTTATCTCGAAGCCTGCGCCAGGGCGTCCGTCGCACTCGTCGAGCAGCCTCTTCCGGCGGGCCAGGACGCGGCGCTCGCCAAAATCGAGCGCATCATCCCGGTCTGCGCCGATGAAAGCGTTCACGCCCGGCAAGGTCTCGCCGAACTTGCCGACCGTTACGACGCCGTCAATTTGAAGCTCGACAAGACAGGCGGCCTCACCGAAATGCTGGCCATGGCGGCGGCGGCCGAGGCCGCGGGCTTCGCGCTCTTCATTGGTTGCATGGTGGCGACTTCGCTGGCCATGGCTCCCGCGCTCCTGCTCGCCGGGCGCGCGAGGTTCCTCGACCTTGACGGACCCTTGCTGCTGGAGCGGGACCGTCCGGACGGCCTCGTCTATGAAGGGTCCGTGATCGATCCGGCTTCATCCGCGCTCTGGGGCTGACTTCCGCAGCGTCCGTCGCCGGTCCGTCTCGCCCGCTCCAGCAATTCGCCCGCATCGCCGCGCCGGCCCCTGCGTCATGGCTCAACATATCGGGTCTCCATTGCGTTGCGCGCGTAACGTAAGCGTGCAGCGCGCGCAATTGATGCAAGTATATCCCTAAAAATATTCAGCAGTCGCAGAACAAATCGCAACAACTATCCCCGATTATCGTAACAGGCATCGCGTCCTGACGAACATTCGACTTAGACTCGAATGTCGTGTCCAGTTTTATGCAAATGGGGACGAAATAAAATGAAAATACTACTTTTCCGCGCAGGCCTCTATCCCGAGCGACTGCGGATGCTCCTGTTGGCAGGCGTCCGCGCCTTCGCCTATTCTACGGGCTTCTGGATTGCGGCTGCGGTCGCGGCCGAGGCCGGGCCGGTCATCATCAGTTACCCGTTCACCGTGCACCCGGGCGATGTCATAAGCCTTGAGGGAAGCGGCTTCGGCGCGGCGCCCAAAGTCTATCTGAAACCGTCGCTTCAGGCAGCGCCGATCGTGCTGGCGACGAAGACCGCCGATGACGGAACCGTCGTCGTGGAGTTGCCGAAAACCAGCGCCTTCGATCTCTACAACGTCTGGATCGCGAATGGCGCGGCGACGAGTCCGCAGATCGTTCTCAATGCGCCGCATCCGATGCATTTCGACAATGCCGAAATCGTCAGCGGCGCGCATTTTCGCATCTTCGGCCGCAATCTCTATGTCAACGCCAAGGCGCCGGCCGTCACCCTCGTTGACGCGCAGACGAAGGCGCAGTTGAAAGCGACGGTCGCGACAGCAACGAGCAGCCCCTATTACCTCGATGTCGTGGCGCCGTCCGGCGTTATCGCCGGACATGCCTATCAGGCCAATGTCTCGAATGGCTATGCGGCGGCGCTTACGGATCCGACGATCCTCGGCCACGCGCCGGGAACCGATCACTTCGCGATCGGACAGCCCTGGGCCTATGATTTCATCTACGCAGATGGTCCGACCTACAAGGCGGGCGTCAAGGGGACCAATCAGGCGGATCATCATGTCTTCAATGTGAAGACCGATCCAAGCCTCACCGTCCTCGCAAAGGGTGACGGCAAAACCAATGATGCGGCGGCGATCTCCGCGGCGATCCGACTCGCCGGCGTCAACGGCGGCGTGGTCTATCTGCCGGCCGGCGTCTACAATATAGGATCGACCTCCATCGCAATGCGGTCAAATGTGGTTTTGCAGGGCGCGGGCGCCGCCAGCACCAAGATTATCCTGGGGCCGGCCGCAGCAGGCGGATTTTACGTTGCGGGCGGAATGCAGATGGTCGGGTTCGTCGATCTATCGATCCAGAATGTTGATCTCACCAGTAATTACATCGTCAATCTTGGAACGGGTAACCAGCCCGTCAACAAATTATTCCTGCAACGGGTGAATTGGAATTTCGGCTCCGGCAAGGGATTGGTTCTTCAAGGCGACAGGATCGCGATCCAGAACTCCACGTTCACGCAGGCGATCAATTATCAAAACGGCGACCCCGCCCAGAAAACGGGAGGCATGGGTCCGATATACATCACGTCGGCCAGCAATGTGCAGTTCAGGAACAATGCCGTCACGTGGGCGACCGCCCAGAACGCGATGAAGGATGTCGTCAACGCCGTGGTTGAAAATAATGTCTTCACGCGAAGCGCATCCGACTATGTCATCGTGGGCGCGGCGCAACTGACATGGCCCAACAATGGATATCCGCTTCATGTCGGCGACAGGATCCAGCGCGTCATGGGGCGTCAGCTCGCGTTCAATTTCGGCAAGAATGTGGTGCTGCAGAACAATGTTTTCAAATCCGCGGACGGCGTCCTGAAATATAACTGGAACGATGGCGAATTGATCCAGAATGAAGGCGGAGGCTGGGATGAGCGGGAGGATACCGGCACGGTCACGGCGGCGAGCGCAACAAGCATCACGGACGCCGGGAAATGCGACGGAACCTGCGCCTGGGGTTACTATCCGAATTACTCGATGATTGTCGTCGTCAGCGGCGCCGGCGCCGGCCAATGGCGCCGGATCACAGCGCAGAACGGCAATTCATTCGCCGTCGACAAGCCATTCGATGTGATCCCCGCTCCGGGCGATCATTTCACGCTGAGCTACCCGTCGTTCGAAAATGCGCTCATCCGCGGCAATCAGTTGAATGGCAACCCCAAGGGCATCGATCTCTATCACGGCGCCTTTCTCAATGTCTCGGTCGTCGCAAACACGATGACGAATAATGGCGGGATCGACCTTGTTCCATCCCAAAGAAACACCGTGGACAGGGCCGCGTCGACGCTGACCTATTTCAATGTCTCGCGCAATATCGAAATAAATGGGAACACGATAGCGAACACGACAGGGAACTACCCGGCCTATCTCGCGATTCTGTTTCAGATGAATACGTTGCCGACGTTTTGGGGCAAAAGCGCGATCGGGGTGGAAGTTCGCAACAATGTGATTACAGCCCGCGCCGGAACGACGCCGTTCCCGTACCCGGAAGCGGTACAGAGCGTCAGCTATTATCAGACACCGGGCGCACCCTATGTCGATCAGGGCACGGGCGGATTTGTTGGAACCGTGTTTCAGGGCAATAGCTGCGCCAACTGTCCCATTAGCTACACGCTCAACACAGGCTCCATCAACACGACGATCTGGAATGCGATCGCCAAGACCGCGCCGGGCATTAATTCCACGTTTTTGAAGGATTGGGCCTTCATCAAAGCGGGCCCGGCTTCGACAGGCACGCTCATTGGACATGATTGATCATTGTAGCGCCGCAACGGAGGGGGCAGGCGATTGGCCCCCTCGCCATGGGCCCGTACCCGGCGCGCAGCCGGAGTTAGATCGTCCCCTCGCAAGACCCTTCGCGAAGGACCGAGGGGGAATACTTACGAAAACGGCGAAATTGCGGTTCATGGTTAAATATTGATTATTATCATTGTGCATATCGCGATTTGGAGTGAATTTCTACAAGACGGCTGCAAAGCCGCATTTTGAGGGAAAGTTTTTACGGTTCCAAGTTTTTAGGAAAAGTCTTTTTTCAAATGACGGAGCGTTTCTGTGCCTTTTAGAGTCCCTGCTTTTTGCCGGGTAAGCCGGCGCAAGAAATTTTCGGCCCTTCTCTATCGCAAGTTTTTGATGGGCGACCGCCGATACCTTGAGCGCGAGTGGCGGCGGTGCTTCGCCGAAGCCCCGCTTTCGGTCCCGCTTAAGGCGATGCCGCCCCCAATCTAAGCCGCTACACGTTATTCAATTAAAATATTAGCCGCGTTACGCACGTAACGCGAAGAATAAACTCGTACAAAACCAACAGCAATTGCGAATTCAGGAGTGATTATCGTGAGTACAAAAAGAATATATCACTGCGAAATTTATGACAAAGACTCTCTTATTTCATTTAATACGTAAGGACATAGTAAAATGAAACTCTTATCATTCACAGCCCCGCAGTTAGAAGGGCGCCCCGATAGTCGGCGGTTCCACCCATCTCGCGCAATGGCCTATTCCGCGCGCCTCTGCCTCGCCGGCGCCGCGGGTGTTTCTTTGTCGGCTTTGGCTCTCGCGTCCCCCGCCCTGGCGGCCGACGCGTATTTTTCACCGGCCGGCACGGACAGCGCGGGATTCGCGATCGGGGTCGACTGCACCTATACAGCCCCTTGTAAGACCGTCACCAAGGCGCTCTCGTTCCTGGCCAGCAACATCGCTCGCGGCGCGGGCGCGGGCCGCAATTACAACTTGGCCTTTGATGGCGGCAGCGGGCCGTTCCGGCTCGCCAGCACACTGATCCTGACCTCCGCGCACACTGTCTCGTCGGGATATACGACGACTTTCGATGTCTATAACGGGACGCAGGCGGAATGGAGCGGCGGCCTGGATACGGCCGGCACATGGACATCGACCACTCTGCCGAGCGGCGCCCAGGGATGCGTTTCGTCTTATCTTGCGCGTCTGGCGCCGCTCAAGGAGGCCAATGCGAAAAGTTACGTCGGCGCCGCCTGGATTAACGGTCATCGCGTTCAGGAGACCATCAATCCGCGCAGCGGCAATCCATGGGCGCGGGTGCCCGGCTATGCGGGCAACCCGGACCGCGGTTCTTCGCATGTTCATGGGTCGGACCGCCTCTCTTAATTCAGGGAGCACATCGATCCAGATCAACTACCTGGAAGACATCGGCATCGTGGGCGAGCCCATCAGTTTCAATACGGACGGGGGCGGACTTGCGGCGCATCGCCCCTACTGGATTCTGACCAAGAGCGGCGCCTCGGGGGGAGGAAAGATCACGATCTCCGCGTCGCCCGGCGGCGCGGCGCTCACGCCTTCGGTCAAAGCGACCGTTCCGCTCGAAGACCCGGTTCAATCGATTAACGCCGGCGACCGCTCCAATTCAATGGGCGAGAACGTATTTCCCTACAACGCCAGCGTCGCCGACTTCGCCACCGCCTATAACCAGACCGACGTGAAGGGGGAAATTTCGGCTTCAGAACCCAACCTTGCCCCCGTCGCCATGGTGAACGGCAAGGGCGTCGTCGCGCTCAACAGCCGGATGTTCACCGTCACAAAAATGATCCCCGGAAATGGCTATCGCGTCTGGAACCGTTTCGAAGATCTCGGCTCCGGCGGCTACACCGGCGAACTCTACACCAACCGGACGACGGGTCTCATCTATTACACGCCGCGGACCGATCTCAAGGAGACCTGCGCCAGCATCAATGCAACCGGGCAGGCGATCATACCGTCGTCGCTGGAGACGCTGGTCAAGATCTCCAGCGCGAAAGCCGACATCGCCACGGCCGGAGCTGGCGCGCCGGGCGCCGCGGTTGGCAATTTCGTCTTCAAGCACATTCTTTTCGAGCATACCAATACATCGGTCTTCACTGGCGACCATAATCTCTCCGGCGCCGTCGGCGGATTCGTCTTGACCATTTCGACTCATTATGCAGGGCCGCTTGCTTCAGCCGTCGTGACGATCGGCGCCAAGAACGTTACTTTCGACGCCGTGACGATGGCTCACTTTGGCGGAAGCGCCCTTGCGATCGGATGGGGCTCTAACCACGACACGGTGCAGAACAGCCAGCTTTACGACGCCGGCGGCGCCCTGATCACGGCGGGCGGCGCCCTGAGCTTTTTCGACCCTTATCACTACAACAGTGATTCGGGTTATTACGGCACCAGCGATTTTGGTCCATCCACGCCGTCTTTCAATACGGGCTATTACGCAACCAACAAGGATCTGACCGGCGCCAGCGACTGCTGCCAGACCATCACGAACAACTTCCTTTATGACGGCGGCATTGTGAATCCGGGCACGGCCTGCATTAAAATCTCCGGATGGCAGAAGTTCGCGGTCACGCATAACACGATGCATGACTGCGGCGGGTTTGGCTTCACCGCGACGACGGACGTCGCGGTCAGCGATGGACCGCCTTCGTTCCATGGCATCGTGCAAGCCGTTCACAGCGGCTCGACGATTTACGCTCCGTTCTACGCCAATGTGTTTTCCTACAATGAAATCTATAACTGCGGCTACGAGACGACGGCGATGGGCGCCCGCGTTCCGGGCGGCGCGATGATGGATGACTTTGGTTGCTTCTACATCTCCGGGCCTCAGGACGGCGATGGAACCAACCCGGCCAATGCGCTGCAAATCACCTATAACAAGGTCCACGACGTCAGCGGTGCAGCCTATCCGCTCAACACCAATGACGATCTCGTGTTGGAACGCCACGGCGAGGACGCTATTCTTGACTATCATGACGGCAATAATTCCAATGGCATCGTGGAGAAGTATAATCTGTTCTACAACAGATCCGCGGCCGCCATCGGCGCGACCACCTACCCGGAACGGCTCTCCCAGCACACCGGAAATCTGAGAACGGTGATTACGAACAACATCTTCGCCGGCGTGTTCGGGGCGGATGAGAAGATCGACGAGGATTACGTTCCAAGAATGGACATAACGCCCAATTACCTCGTTCCGGAACCTGCCAGCAACTACACTTATGCAGCGGGAGCCTGCAGTTCCACCTGCTATGTCATGCATAACAGTAAAATCTATTCGTCGACTTTCTCCAACTCCCGCACCACGGGAAATAACACGCCACCGACCTGCACGGGCGGCACATGCACGGACGGCGGCGTCACCTGGACCTTCGTCGAAAACCTCCCGGGTACGCCTTATCTGCAGGAATACTCGAATATCACCGCGTGGAAGGTCACAAGCAAACCCGCTGGCACAGTAACCGATTTCGTGTATGCGGACGCTTATCCCCAGTTCCCGCAATACGGACAGTTTAGCAAAAACCTGTATTCGATGGCCGGAAACACAATTTATAAAGTTTCGTCCAGCTTCACTTTCGCGCAATGGCTTGCGATGAAAGGCGGGCAAGGCCTGCTGCAGGATGCAGGTTCGCTCTATGGCGCGACCAAAGCCCCTGACGGAGCGGGCATCACGCCCAATTTCGTCTCGCTCGACACTGGCGACTTCCGCTTCAATGCGACCTATTCCGGAGCGGGCACGGCCAGCGCCTGCGGCGGGACGGGAGCTGGAACCGTCAGCCCGGCCTGCGGCCTCGGCTTCGTGCCCTGGGACTACAATAACGTCGGCGCGCACTGAGCGCCGGGAATCAGTCCGGACAGAGGTCCGGCGTGAAATGAGGAGGGGGCGCGATCATGCGATCGCGCCCCCTCCCTTTGTCTGGCCCGTCTGGCGCCCGCGAGCCCGCGGGGCGCGATCGGTCAGATCGTCTGATTATAGGCGCCGACCTCGGGGTTCTCGCGCAGAATGCCGTCGACGGCGGCGAACATTTCCCGCATGCGCGCTTCCGACACCGGGCTTTCGACGACGACGACGAGTTCCGGCTTGTTCGAGGATGCGCGCACAAGGCCCCAGGTTCCGTCCTCGACCGTCACGCGCACGCCGTTGACAGTGACGAGATCGCGGATTTTCTGTCCCGTCACGGTCGCGCCCTCGCGCTGTAACGCTTCGAACCGCTTCAGCACTTTCTCGACGACGCCATATTTCTTTTCATCGTCGCAATGCGGCGACATCGTCGGCGATCCCCAGGTTTTCGGCAAAGCCTGGTAAAGCTCGGACATCGACTTGCCTGGATTGCGGTCGAGCATGTCGAGCACGTGAATGGCGGTGACGAGGCCATCGTCATAGCCGCGCCCGACCGGCGCGTTGAAAAAGAAATGTCCTGATTTTTCAAAACCCGCGAGCGCGCCGAGATCGCTGACCCGGCGTTTGATGTGGGAGTGCCCGGTCTTCCAGTAGTCGGCCTTGACGCCGCGCGTGAGAAGCTCGGGATCGGTGGCGAAGAGACCGGTCGACTTGACGTCGACGACGAAGGTCGCAGCCGGATAGAGCTTCGAGAGATCGCGCGCGAGCATGACGCCGATCTTGTCGGCGAAGATCTCATCGCCCTGGTCGTCGACGACGCCGCAGCGATCACCGTCCCCGTCAAAGCCAAGGGCGACGTCGGCGCCCGTCTCGCGCACCTTCGCCGCCATGGCGTGCAGCATTTCGAGGTCTTCGGGGTTCGGATTGTAGCGCGGGAAGGTGAAATCCAGCTCCGTGTCGAGCGGGATGACCTCGCAGCCGAGTTTCTCCAGAATTTGCGGCGCGAAGGCGCCCGCGGTGCCATTGCCGCAGGCGGCGACCACTTTCAGCTTGCGGGTCAGTTTCGGCCGGTCGGTGAGGTCGGCGGCGTAGCGGGCCGGGAAATTCTCGACGAAGCGGTAGGAGCCGCCATCGGCATATTCGAATTTGCCGGAGAGCACGATCTCCTTGAGCCGGCCCATTTCGTCGGGGCCGAAGGTCACCGGCCGCTGGGCGCCCATCTTCACGCCGGTCCAGCCATTATCATTATGCGACGCGGTGACCATGGCGACGGCGGGAACGTCGAGTTCGAACTGGGCGAAATAGGCCATTGGCGAGAGCGCGAGGCCAATGTCGTGCACTTTGACGCCGGCCGCCATCAGGCCAGTAATCAGCGCGAGCTTGATCGAGGCCGAATAGGAGCGGAAGTCATGCCCCGTGACGAGTTCAGGCCGGACGCCCATTTCGCGGAGCAGCGTTCCGAGGCCGAGGCCGAGCGCCTGAACGCCCATCAGATTGATTTCTTTTTCAAACAGCCAGCGGGCGTCATATTCGCGAAAGCCGGTGGCTTTCACCATCGGCGTCGTCTCATAGGCATAGGTGTTCGGCAGCAACAGCGGCGCAGGCTTCGGAAACATGAGGTCATCCTTTGCGACGGGGCTGTCGCGCGATCGAAAGCGTCAGCGTTGCGCTGCGATTAGCACAAGCCGCGCCTAAGATGAATGGCCAGCCCGCCGCATCAATGCGTCGCGGCGAGGCCGCGGGCCGAAGCTACGGGGCGCGGCCTCACTTCTGCTTGGCGATGATCTGGCCCTTGATCTTGGCGTAGACGCCAGCCGGGATGATTTTTTTCTGGACCAGTTCGTCTTTACCCTTGTACGGCCGGTTCTTGATGATGTCGGCGGCGCGCTTGTCGCCGATTTCCGGCAGGGCCTGAAGCTCCGCTTCGCTCGCCGAATTGATGTCGAGAAGCGCGGCTGCGGGGGTCTTCGCCGCAGGAGCCGGCGCCGGCGCGGCGGTGGAGGCGGCTGGCGGCGGCGCCTTGGCCGGGGCCGCCGGCTGGGCGGTCTGCGCGAAGCTGGCGCCGCCAAAACTGGTGGCGACTAAGAACGACAAAGCGAGCAGCGATTTGCGGCTGAAGTTCATGGCGGTCCCCCGGAGCATGACCTCAAAAAGCGGAAGGCTTTTTGAACAAGATCACGCGGCAAGAAACGAAAGCGCCTGATCGAGTTCGTTTCGAGCGATCAGGTTCTTCGCGTTGTGGCCGGGTTTTCAAGGTTGAAACCCGACTTTTGAAGCCAGAATGACCCTAATTTCAAAATCCGCAACGGCGCGTGGATGCGAAATCCTATTCCGCCGCGAGGCGCTTGTGATTCTCGGCGGCGAGCCAGCGCTCGGCCTCCAGCGCCGCCATGCAGCCCATGCCCGCGGCCGTCACCGCCTGGCGGTAGACGTCGTCCGTCACATCGCCCGCCGCGAAGACTCCCGGCACGCTTGTCGCGGTCGAATCCGAAGCCGTCCAGATATAGCCGTTCGGCTTGATGTCGAGCTGGCCCTCGAAGAGGCTTGAGGCCGGCGCGTGGCCGATGGCGACGAAGACGCCATGCGTCTCATGCGAGCGCACCGCGCCCGTCTTGACGTTTTTCAGGCTGACATGGGTGACGTTCAGGGGATCCTCCGAGCCATGGATCTCGTCGATTGCATGGTCCCAGATCACCGCGACATTGTCGCGCTTGAACAGGCGCTCCTGCAGGATGCGTTCGGCCCGGAAGGCCGAGCCGCGATGCACCACCGTGACCTTTGACGCGAGATGGCTGAGATAGAGCGCTTCTTCGACGGCCGAATTGCCGCCGCCGACGACGACGACCTCCTTGCCGCGATAGAAAAACCCGTCGCAGGTGGCGCAGGCGGAGACGCCATAGCCCTTGAATTTCTGCTCCGATGGCAAATTCAGCCATTTGGCCTTGGCGCCGGTGGCGATCACCAGCGTATCGCAGACATAGGCCTCGCCGCTGTCGCCGAACAGCCGGAAGGGGCGATGCCCAAGCTCGACCTTGACGATGTGGTCCGAGATCATGCGGGTTCCGACATGCTCGGCCTGCGCCTTCATCTGCTCCATCAGCCAGGGACCCTGGATCGCCTGCGCAAATCCTGGATAGTTCTCGACGTCCGTCGTGATCATCAACTGGCCGCCCGCCTCGAAGCCGGCGATGAGCAGCGGCTCCAGCATGGCCCGCGCCGCGTAGATCGCCGCCGTGTAGCCGGCCGGTCCCGAGCCGATGATGATCGTTTTGACGTGCGAGCCGGAGGAGGATGCGGACATTGCGGTTCTCGATGTGCGGGCGCGGCCGGAGCGGCTGAAAAAGAAATCTATTCAGCCGAAACCCCGGCCGCAACCTGTTGCGCGATCAGACGAGCTTGATCAGCGGCCTGGCGGCGGCGCGGCCGGCTGCAGGCTGAGGGCTCCGACGCCGGCCGAAACATTGACGCCGGACTGAACGCCGAGGGAGAGCGGCTGCAGGCTCACAGAACGGTTGTTGCCGCCGACCAGCAGATTGCCGCTGACGCCGCCGCCGAAAGAGGCGCTGCCGCTCGCGCCGACAAATTCGCCCGCGAGCGCATTTTGCGGCAGGGCGTTGCCGGCGGTCAGCACGGCCCAGGCGAGCCGGCCGCCCGCGGTGAAGCCGAGGTCAACGCCGACGTTGCGGATCGATCCGACATAATATTGCCGGGGGCCATGATTCGGCGTGAGGACGCAGGACAGGGCGCGGTCGGACGTAACGATGAAGCCGACGCCGGGCGCGACATTGCACGTCAGCACGCCGACGCGCGGGGCCGCCTGCGCGGCGCCAGCCGCAAGGCCGATCAGGGCGGCGGCGGTCAGGCACGCTGATAACTTCGGCCAAAAAGATGCGTTCATTCCGTTTCCTCCTTGACGATCCGGCCAATTCCGCGTTGGGCTGCGGACGGATCGACGCCGCGGTCGGCGGCGATGCGAACAGGGTGCTGCCGACGGACCTCCCCCGGCGATTTGTTGCTATAGCGATGGTGCAGCTTTTCCGCCAGTTTTCATCTTTCGCCGGCGTCGGCCTGATCGCCACTGGCGTCCACTATGCTCTGTTGATCTGTCTCGTCGAGTTCGCCCATGCGTCGGCGCCGTCCGCGGCCTTCGCCGGCAGCATCCTTGGCGCGCTGGTTTCTTACACGTTAAATCGCCGGCATACATTCCGCAGCGATCTGCCGCACCGGCAGACGGGCGTGCGCTTCGCGCTCGTCGCGCTTGGGGCCGCCGGGCTCACCTATTTTCTGATGTCGCTTTTCGTGAAAGTCGCCGGCGCGCCCTATCTGCCGGCGCAGGTCGTGACCACCGGCATCGTGATGCTATGGACGTTTCTGGCGCACAGGATGTGGACATTCGCGTAAACGACGCGGAGAACCCGGGCGCGGGCGAAAAGGGACGCGCTCCCCTGAGGCATGGGGCGCGCGCCGAAATCGCTCTATTTTGGCGCGGAGAGATCGGCGCCGGCAGGCGCCGCGCGGCCTGAATCATCGTTGCCGGGCGCCCGGTTCGTCTGGCCGGATTTGTCGATGGACTGCTGGCCGACCTGATGATAGGGCGGCACGCTGACGCTACGGCCCGTCACCAGAAATGGCGCGGCGGGCCCAAAGGTGCGAACTTGCGCCTGCGCCGCCGCCAAGGTCGAAAGCGCGCAGACGGCCGCCGCGCCCATAACGGTTCCAACGGCGACTCTTGCAAAAAATGTCATCGAACTCTCCAACGCCTCGCAGATATCTGCGCGCATCCTGCCCGCGTAGAAACGCGCGAACAGGCCGCAAAGTTCACCCGGATTCAGGGAAAATTGACAAAATTCACGTAAAGCGAATCACGCCGAACGCGGCCATTTGCGGTGGCGGCTGTCGATGACGAAAGGGTGGGCGTGCCGGTAGCCGTCGCCGACCCGCTCGGCGCCGGCGACATGCGGGCTGCTCTCGTCAAGCCCGTCGTGACGGTGCGCGATCTCATCGGGGTCATGCGCCGGCCAAAGCCGCATCGCCGCGAGCGTCGCTGCGCCCGCAAGCAGGCCGAGCGCCGCGAATGTTGGCGGCAGGCCTGCCCTCGCCCCGAGCCAGCCGGCGGCGAGATAGGCTATCAGCCAGCAGGCGTGCGAGAGCGCGAATTGCGCCGCGAAAAGAGCAGGGCGGTCTTCCGGCGCCGAGGATCTGCGCAAGAGGCGTCCCGATGGGGTCTGCGTCAGGGAATAGCCGAGTCCAAGCGCGAACCAGAGCGCCAGCAGCAGCCCGAAATTGGCGATGAATAATCCGAAGAAAAGCCCGGCGGCGAGTAGTGCTGCCCCCGTCAGCATGGCGTCCCGGTCGGGAATCTTGTCGAGCAGCGGCGGCAGGATCAGCGCCGCCAGCATCGAGCCGCCGCCGAAGGCCGCAAGGGCGAGGGCGGTCGCGCGCTGGCTGAGGCCGAACCCGCCCTGCACGATCACGACGGTGTTGACGATCACCATCGCGCCGGCGGCGGCGGTCGCGAGATTGAGCGCGAGGAGCCCGCGCAGGCGCGGCGTCGCGAGATAGATGCGAATCCCGCTCGTCGTGCGGTCGTAGATGCCGCGGCGCTCGCTCGCCTGCGGGCTTGGCAGCGCAACCGAGACGACGAGCGCGGCGGAGCAGAGAAAGCCTAAGACCGTTCCGCCGAAGAGGGCGTGAAAGCTGACGAGCCCGAGCAGAGCCGCGGCGAGCATCGGGCTTGCGACATTCTCGAGATCATAGGCGAGCCGGGAGAGCGAAAGCGCCCGCGTGTAGTCTTTCTCGTCGGGCAGCACGTCGGGGATGGTCGCCTGAAAGGTCGGCGTGAAGGCCGCGGAGGCCGATTGCAGCAGGAAAATCAGCGCATAGACCTGCCAGATCTGCGTCACGAAGGGCAGAAACAGGGCGATCGCGGCGCGGAAAAGATCGAGGCGGACGAGCATCGCCCGTCGCGGCAGGCGTTCGGCGAAGGCCGCCGCGACTGGCGCAACGCCGACATAGGCGATCATCTTTATGGCCAGCGCCGTGCCGAGCACCGCGCCGGCGTCGGGCCCCGCGATATCGAAGGCGAGGAGCCCGAGCGCGACCGTCGCAAGGCCCGAGCCGACAAGCGCGATCACCTGCGCCAGGAAAAGATGACGGAAGGTGCGGTTGGCGAGGATCTTCAGCATCGTTCAGGCGCTCCAGAGCCTATTTCCTCCTAGACGATCCGGCTGCATCGACCAAGGTGTCGCGAATAAAAACTCGCGCGCTGCCCAAGCATTATGCGGTGAAAAAAGCTCAGAGTTCGCTATTTGCGTTCAGCGCTAAGATATGTTTGGCCAGAATATTGGCGAGTACCTTAATTCCAGCCACGCTCGGATGTGTCTCGCCGACGTATAAATTCGGTCTCCAACTGTTTTCTTTGGCAAGGTCAACGCAGGTTATAGCAAGATTTTTACAAAGAGCGACGACTGGCGCGGTTGCCTTCTGCCAACGCTCTGCGTCGGCTAAGTTCCGCTTGTCGGGATAGAGAAAAATGACAACTCTGCTCGTCAGAGAGGTCGAGGAGACAAATCTATTAAAGCGTTCAAGCTCAACGGCATCCGGGTTGTCAACAGGAGGCAATGGCCCGAAATCATCGGCTGAAGCCATCCCGAGCAACCTTGGAAGAAAATATTTTGCAAACCAGTAGGTCGTCAAAAGTAACGGCTTGTGCGCCGGATCGACACCCTCTCCTGGCCACGGGGAAGCTCTCGACAGTCCGCCCTCCATATATTCAACAACGACAACGTCGCAATTTTTTACTACATCGATATTTTTGTCGATATACGTCATCTCGTTAACATTGGTCCATCCACCTGCGGCAATGGACCAAACGGAGAAGGAACCGTGCAGGGCTTTCTCCAAGGACGCTGTCAGCTTCTCGTCCTGATCGTAAGGATTTCCCCCCATTACGATGCTGTTGCCAATCAATAATATGTTTGGGTGTTTGTACGGAGTCCAGTTGACGGTGTTCCCCATATGCCTGTCGTTAAAGGCCCATCGTTTCAGATTCATAAAGGCTCCGCTCTGGTTGGCGGAGGGTATATATTTCAAGTCATCGCTTACGTCGAAAACCGGGAAGGATCCAAACCCCGAAAAACGTAATATAACTTCTGTACCTAAAAACAGAAATAAAACCGCCAAGAGGATACGGATGGTGTTTCGACTGCGCGCGGACATGAACACCTCCTCGCCCGATGAAACCTAAAGCGTAACAATATCACGGAGATTTTTTTGGATAAAGAGCGGAAAAAAGCGCGTGGTCGAACCGCACTTTGCGTGACCTTTCGGAGTTCGGGTGATTGCACCGATGCAATATTCACCGAATCAGCTTTCTCTCCACTACTCTGCTGTGAGCCTCGTCCTGCAGAAAGCGGACGTAGCGATGCCGTTCCTGCCTTACGACGCCGTAGCATTCGCAAGCCGCTGATTCCAATCCAAAACGATCTTCGATTTTGATCACGCCGCGGGTGTAACTGATCGCCCCGGCCAACTGAAGTCCTTGCGCAGCAACCGTTATAGATTTTCGGTCAACTCCCAGCGAACGGGACAGTTTTTCATGGGTGAAAGGAAGCTGCTCGCATTCGGCGTGGTCATGCATGAGCAGGAGCCAGCGGCACAGGCGCTCGTGAACGCTGTGTATACTGCTGCAGGCATGAAGCTGATGGGCTATTTTTGAGTATATATACAGATATGATGATATGTATAATCGTATACATTCACTTTTATCAATTGCGCTGTTTAGTATGCTCAACGGAAGCTGAATTACATCCCCATCAAATTGGGTGGCGCACTGATTTTGAAAGGTGCTGCCATAGTTATTGCTTAATAAACCAAACGCACCTTCGTTGCCGATATTTATTATATCGATGCTAGTGCCCGATTCAAGGGCGACAGACGTTGCAAGAACGGCGCTTGCTGGAAAGTATACATACGGAGTATTTTTTTCTGAATCCCCTAGAATGTCGCCGTTTTTAACGCGAAAACGTCTGGAGTGGCTCTCTAATGTCTCCCTGGTATTTCTTAGGATCGCCTCGTAAAGCATATTTCTGTGTGCCTCGCCCGTCGTCACGATTGATCTATTCCGAATTTCCGCTTTGGAATCACGAGTCGTCATAATTTCGCCGCAAATCTCAAGTTCACGAACATTTGAAGTGAGAATAGCGATATAGCGACATTTAGCAATCAACAAAACACAATTGTAAAAAATAACTTGTCCGTCTGTGGCGTGAGCCACAGACAGAATAGGCGCTGACCTCAAATATCGAACGGGGCAGAGAAATCACCGACTTCGCAAACGTCTTTCACGCAATATCTCCTATCCACTGCGTATTCGCTCCGTAACGCGTTGAGGAAATGCCTATGCGAGAAAAAAGCTCACCAGTATATAGCACTTGTTATCGTGAACGCGAGTTGCCAGCGCGGATCGATAGCTCATCCGCATCAGAGTACATTTATCTTAGAGCAAATGAACTTGCTCAAATGGCCTGTAATGCCCGTCTTGACATATTATGCTACTTGCTAAGGCAGGCGCAGTATGAAGCTGAGCGTATTTTAAGTGGAGCATGATTTCTTCTTTACACACGCCTTTTTCTCTGCCCCGCAAAAACTACTTACCTACCCGCGCATGCCGCCGCCGTACAGAGCGGCCATGAGCAGCGCGAGGCCGAAGGCGAACACGGCCAGCGCCGCCGCCGCCTCGAACAGCCGGCCGGCCATCATCGCCCGCCAGCTTTCCGCCCCGGCGAAATGCGCGACCAGCTTCTTCGCGTAAACCGCCGAGGTCGCCAGCGCCCCCGTCGTGACCGCGACGCCGAGCGACATGGCGAGTACGGCGGCGCATCCGGCTGGAAAAATGCCCTGCGCGGAGGCGAAGACAAGGACGAGAATGGCGCCCGAGCAGGGCCGCGAACCGGCCGCCGCGACGGTGAGGCACGCCTGCCGCCACGAAAATCCGGCTCCGAGCGCGGCGGGATCGGGCGCATGGTAATGGCCGCAGCCCGGACCATGGGCGAGGCAGGCGCCGTCTTCGGCGAAATATTGCGCGCCGGCGCTCTGCAACGCGCCGCCCGCCGCCTGCAACGGGCCGAAGGCGCCGAGCACGATATCGCCCGTTGCTCTCGCCCTCTGCCGCCACAGGCTGGCGACGGCCGCGCCCTTGGAGGCGAGCAGGGAAGCGCCGAGGAGCATCACGCCGGCATAGCTCGCGACCTCGATCCAGTTGGCCGCCGCCGTCATATGTTTCGCGGTCGCGCCGAGGATCAGGAACGCCGTCCCGACGAGGGCGACGGCGACAAGACCCTGGAGCAGCGCGGCGGCGAGGCAAATCAGGAGTCCGCGGCGCAAAATCCGTTCATTGGCGACCATATAGCTGGCGATTACCGCCTTGCCGTGGCCGGGCCCGGCGGCGTGGAACACGCCATAGCCGAAGCTGAGGGCGGCGAGGGTCCATGCCGCGGATCCGCTCTCCTTTACGGCGCGTATGGCGCCGGTGAGCAGGCGGTAGAAACCGCTCTCCTGCGCCAGAATCCAGCCGGCGACGCCGGTGGCGCTCGCCGCCCCTTCGTTGACGCCGACCGCGAAGGGATGATGGACCCCTTGCGCCAGCGCCGGCGAAGCGAGCGCCGCCGCCAGCGCAATGGCTAGCAGGATCCGGCGCGAAAGTTGCGACGACGTTCTCAAGCCCGCCTCCCTCTTACGGACAGGCGACGATGACGGCGGAGGCGAGCTTGACGCCGAAATCCGTCCCCGGCGACAAGCCGCTGAAAAATGATTCCGTGAGCTTTTTCGATTCATCCGCAGCAAGGGGCTTCGCGCCCGCGATATTGTCAGTGCAGCCCTTCGGCGCGTTGATGAAGCTGACGCCATTTTGCCTGTCGAGTTCGAAGGCGACGAAATAGGTCGGATCATAGACCTGAAAGGAAAACAGTTTCGCCGCCGCCGGCGCCTTGAGCGGCATGGTGAAGCGCAGCACGACGAGCTTGTCGGGCCGCTCCTCCAGCGAATAGTCGGTCGGCGCGCCGAACTCGACCTTGACGTTCTGCAGTTTGGCGTGGGTGAAATAGCCGAATTCGGCCAGATCCTCGACATTGCTCTTGGCCAGCGGTGCGAGGTCCTCCTTGGTCAGGAGCGCGCCTTTCTTGCCGACGCCCTCGGTCACGAAAGCCGAATACATCTCATCGAAAACCCAGGCGTGCCGGATCGCCGTGATCTCGCCCTTCGGCCCGAAGATCACCTGTTCCTGCCCGGTGATCCAGACATGTGGATGCGCCGCGGCGGCGTTTGCGAAAATAGCGGCGAAGGGCGCGAGAAGCGCGAGTCTCAGCCGGAAAAGAGCGCGCATCAAGATCCCTGGAGACGCATGGCCTTACTTGACCGCATCATCTATCGAAAAATCCGCAAATGTCCTTAAAGATGGCGCTTTATGCGGGGCGCGGGAGATGCGCCTTATCCCGCGTTCGTTCTTTGATCGCAGAAGTCTGGCCAAAGCGAGGCGATCCCTTCCGCCGCCCTGGCCTACGGCGTTTTGCGATTCGGGTTGATCAAATGAGCGGGATCGGGCATAGAAGCGTCAAATCCTTCCGCGCCGGCCTCTGGGCCGGTTCTTTAATTTTTGGGAACCCGTCCGATGAAAGTCCGTAACTCTTTGAAATCTCTGCGCGGGCGTCATCGCGACAACCAGCTGGTGCGCCGCAAGGGCCGCGTCTACATCATCAACAAGACGCAGAAGCGCTATAAAGCCCGCCAGGGCTGATCGCTTTTGGCGCCCGGCCCGAAAGCGGCCGCCGCGGCGCCAAAGGCTTTTGACGTTTGCGTTCCCGCTCTCTAGACTGAGCGGATGCGGCGTTGGCTCTTCATTTCAGCTTGTCTGGCGCAATTGCAGCTTGCGGGCCTCCCGGCCTTGGCCGGCGCGACGCCTGCCGCTGACAGACAGCGATGGCCCGGCGGACTGCCGAACGACTGGCGTGTCCTCGGCGACGACGAGGGTCCGACGCCCGGCGATCAGCCGCCCGGCCAGTTCGACTTCCGGCGGCTTCCGCCGCCTGGGCAAGCGCCGAATTTCACCCAAAGACGCGCCCGCGACCAGCTGAAATCCCCCGATCCTCTGAAGGACGCCGCCGCGGCGAAGGCCGCCAGGGACAGGGCGCGGGCCGAAGAGCTTAAAAAAGCGCTGGCGCCGCGACCGGAGCCGGCCGTTTTGCGCCAGCGCACGCTCGATGAATTGTTCCGGCATCTTGGCGCCGCCGCCGATCCCGAGGAGGCGAAAGGCTACGCCGATGCGATCCAGCACGTCTGGCTGCAGTCGCGATCCGATACGGCCAATCTCATCATGCAAAGGGCGATGCTGGCGAGCCGGATGAAGAATTATCCGCTCGCGCTCACCCTGCTCGACAAGCTCGTGGCGCTCGAACCGGATTGGGCGGAGGCCTGGAACCAGCGCGCCACGGTTCGTTTCCTGAGCGAGGACTTCGACGGCTCCATGGCCGATATCGACAAAGTCCTCAAGCTGGAGCCGCGCCATTTCGGCGCCCTGACCGGCATGGCCGTGATCCTCCAGCGCGAGGGCCTCAACAAACGCGCTCTCGAAGTGTTCAACAAGACGCTCGAAATCTATCCCGCGCAGCCCGATCTCAAGGATACGGTCGATAAATTGTCGCTCGACGTGAACGGCCGCGACATCTGAGACCTCGATCCCGAAGAGCGCGGGCTTTTTGACGGAGATCGCGCAAGAAACACATCCGGTTTTATTGCGCCCAGCCGTCCGACCGCATCAGGGGATCGGTCATCCGCGGCGACCGCGCGTAATAAGGCGCGCGCCGCGCCGGCGCATAGGCGGAAGGTTCAGGCGCCGCTTCCGGCCAGCTTTGCCGCCACTGCCCGAAAACCGGCTCGGCGCGCGGCGCCTCTTGCGAGCGAACCGCGCGATGGCGCCGATGCGAGGAGAAGGGCGCCGAGCGCGGCGCTGTCCCGGTAATGTCGATGTTGGCGCCCTGTCCCTGGACCATGCCGTAGAGGATCTCGGCATGGCCGGGCGAAAGGCGGATGCAGCCATGCGAGGCCGGGCGGCCGAGATCGGCCGTCGAATAAGTGCCGTGGATGGCGTAGCCGCCGGCGAAGAAGATCGAATAGGGCATCGGCGACATGTGGTATTTATGCGAATAATGCATGCGCTCGAGATGGCCTGAGTGGTAATGGCCGCGTGGCGTCGCATAACCGGCGCGCGCCGTGGAGACGGGCCAGTCATATTCCCCGCCGTTCCCGCTCACATGCATGGTCTGGGAACTGAGATCGACGTCGATCTGCACCCGCGCCTGCGCCGCTTCGGCGCAAAGCAGGGCGCATAATATAACTCCGACGCCGAGGACCGTTTTCATGGCGCCATCTCCTGCATTTGCCCGCCGATTCGCGAAATAATTGTCGCACGCCGGCCGCGTATGGAAACGCCGAATTATCGATAAAGGTTCGTGAAATCCGTATCGTATCGCACAATTAAATGAGTAGTGGGCGCGATCGGGCCGCTCTCCGGTTGCCGTGCCGGCGCGACCCAATCAGAGGAAGAAATATGTGACGGCGGCGAACAGCGGCAGCAGGATCGCGCCCGACCAAAGCATGTAAGGGAAGAAGCCCGGCATCTTCACCCCGGCGTTGCGGGCGATGGCGTAGACCATGAAGTTCGGCGCGTTGCCGATATAGGTGTTGGCGCCCATGAACACGGCGCCGAGCGAGATCGCCGCAAGCGTGTGGGCCATCGGCCCCATCAGCTTCGCCGCCTCGCCGCCCGCGAGTTCGAAAAACACGAGATAGGTCGGCGCATTGTCGAGGAAGGATGAAAGCAGTCCCGTCGCCCAGAAATAGACGGCGCTGTTCGGTGATCCGTCGGCATGTTCGAGCAGGCCGATGACAAAGGCGAAGGGTCCGTTTTTGCCAGCCTGAAGCATCGCCATGACCGGGATGATGGCGATGAAGATCCCGGCGAAGAGATAGGCGACCTCGCGGATCGGCTCCCAGTCGAAGCCGTTTTCCGCTCGGGACTGCTGGTTCGTCAATAGCATCGACGCGATGGTGACGCCGATCATCACGGCTTCCCGCACGACGTTCTGCAGCTCGATCTTCGTGCCGACAAGGCTCCAGCTGACGCCGGGGCGCCAAAGTCCGCTGGCGACGATGGCGGCGATCGCGAAGCCGATGAGCACGATGTTGACGAGGCCCGTCACGCTGAGGGGGATCGCGGGGCCGCTTACGACGCGGGGGCCTTCGCGCCTGAAAAAATAAAGGTCGATCAGGAAAAAGACGGCCAGAAGGACGGTCACGGCGAACAGGGTTTCCGGCCAGAGCCTCTGCGTCGTCCAGAAGAAATCGACGCCGTGCAGAAAGCCGAGGAACAGCGGCGGATCGCCGAGCGGGGTCAGCGCGCCGCCGATATTCGACACGAGAAAGATGAAGAACACCACGACATGGGCGTTAAAGCCGCGCCCTTCATTGGCGCGTATCAGCGGCCTGATCAGGATCATCGAGGCGCCGGTGGTGCCGATGATGCTGGCGATCGCCGCGCCGAAGGCGAGGATCGCCGTATTGAGGACGGGCGATCCGCTGAGCGAGCCCTTGATGGCGATGCCGCCCGCGGCGGTGAACAGCGCCAGCAGCATAAGGATGAAAGGCAGGTATTCGAGCGCCGCATTATGGACGAGGGCGGCGGCGGCGGCGTCGAAGCCCTTGGCGGCGACGAGGCCGGCGAGCGTCAAAACAGCCCAGAAGGCGGCCGCCTTCTCATAGTGGATGTGCCACCATTCCTTGACGACAAGCGGTCCGAGCGCGATCGACAGCAGGATGCCGACGAAGGGAAGCCCAAGCGGCAGGGGCAGGCTCGCGCCGTCGAGGCCTTCGGCCGCCGCGGCGGGCGCGCAACAGGCGAAAAACGCGGCGAGCGCCGCCAAGAGCGCGGATCGCTGGACTTCCCGCGGTCGCGGACGACCCGCGCGTAACGCCGATCATGGCTCCTCCAAACTTCGAAACGCCCGGGACGGGTTGAACCGCCAAGCGTCAAGGCCAAGTTCGAGGACAGCTTTACGCACGCGCGCGGCGGGCGGCAAGCGGCAAGCGGCGCCTTCGGCGCGCCGCCCGCCCGCCGGGAGTTCGATCTAGCCGCGCGGCCCGACCAGGGCGAACATGGCGCCCTGCGGATCGAGGCCCTGCAGGATGAAGTCTCCGCCCGGCACTTCATGCGGGCCGTTGAGGATCTGCCCGCCGGCCGCCGCGACGGCTTTGGCCGCGGCGTCGATTCCCGCGACATTGAAATAATAGATCCAGAACGGAACGGGCATGGCCGCGAGCTTGGTCATAATGCCGCCGATGGCCTCCTCGCCGCCGGCTTTGAACAGCTGGTAGACGCCCATCGGGCCCAGGTCCATCGCATCGCCCTTGGTCCAGCCGAAGCGCTCGGCGTAAAAAGCGAAGGCTGCCTCCCGGTCGACGGCGTGCAACTCGCGCCAGCCGATCTGGCCCGGCGCGCCGCGCGGGACCGGCGCAGGCTCAGCGTCGGAGGCGGCTTTGAACAGCGTCAGCGCCGCGCCCTGCGGATCGCCGACGACGGCGAAGCGGCCGACGCCCGGAATGTCGGCGGGCGCCTTGTGGATCACGCCGCCCGCTTTCGTAAATGCATCCGCCTCGGCGTCGACGTCATCGACGCCGACATAGCCGATCCAGCCCGGACGTGCGCCGGCGGCGCGGGCGGCCTCGGGCAGCGCCATCAGCCCGCCGATCGGGATCGCGCCCGCGTGGAGGATCGTATAGGCCATGCCCGGCACGCCGGAATCCTGCGCATTCCAGCCGACGACATCGCTGTAGAAGCTCTCCGCCGCCGCAGGATCGGACGTCAGCAGTTCGTACCAGACGAATTTGCGAGGGGACTTCGACATATTGGTCTTCTCCAATCGATGGACCTCGAAGGGCATAGGGCGCCCGAACGCAATGCAATTCAAGCGAAGCAGATCGATCTGACGGATTTGCGACAGGCACTTGCTTCGCAGCTTGATCGCAGCATGGCCTATGCTACCAAAGGGTCGGCGGGCGGGTTCGAAGCTTGCTTGGGGAAAACCGACGCATGGCATGGCCTCTTTTCGTCAGCACCTTCGCGACCCTTCTTGCGATCATCAATCCGTTCGAGGCGTTGCCGGTCTTCCTGCTGCTGCTCGAAGGCAAGGATGCCGCCGAGCACCACAGGGTCGCTGCGCGGTCGAGCCTTTACGCCACCTTGCTCCTGCTTTTCTTTTTATTCTTCGGCTCGCTCATTCTGCGGCTGTTTGGCGTTCCCATCGCCATGGTGCGCATCGTCGGCGGCATCATCCTGACCAAAATCGGCTTTGACCTGTTCTCCGGCTCGCACGGGCGCGGCTCGATGGTTCCTGCGGGCGGCGCGAACGAGGACGCCAACATCGCCTTCGTGCCGCTGGCCTTGCCGATCATGTGCGGCCCCGGCGCCATCGCCACCGTTCTCGGCATGACGGCGCAGGTTGAGACCTGGCGGCTCGGCGCTTTCGCCCCGATCGTCGCCGCGGTTCTCGCCGCAATGTTCGTCACTTATCTCTGCCTCGCCTTCGCCGGCAGACTGGTCGATCGCCTCGGCCCCATGGGAATTGACGCAATCACCCGCATCGTCGGCTTCTTCGTCTCCGCGATGGGCGTCGGGCTGGTCTTCAACGGCGTCATCGAGGGCCTGCAGAATCACGGGCTGACCGCGCTGCATTGAAGGGCTCGGGGAACCGCCGCTTCGCGCATGAACCTTGCAGGATGGCTGGCATGAGCCCGGACCCACAGATCGACGTCGCCGCCGATGCGGACGAACTCGCCCATCGCGTCGCCGCCTTCATAGCGGCCCGCATCGAGGCCGCGCCGCAACGGCTGGCGCTCAATCTCTCCGGCGGCTCGACGCCCCGTGAGGTCTATCGATTGCTCGGAGCGGAACCCTATCGCAGCGGGATCGCGTGGCGCAAGGTCGCACTGTTCTGGGGCGACGAGCGTTTCGTGCCCTTCGACCACAAGGACAGCAATTTCCGCATGACCTTTGAAGCTCTGCTGAGCCGCCTGCCGGTTCCGCCGGGCGAGGTTCATCGGATTCCGGTCGACGCTGGCTCGCCGCAAGAGGCCGCGGCGCTGTATCAGGCCGTCCTGCGGGATTTCTACGGCGCAAAGACGCTCGATCCGGCGCGCCCGCTGTTCGACGTCACGCTGCTGGGGCTCGGAACGGACGGGCACACGGCGTCGCTGTTTCCGGGCGCGCCCGCGCTCGACGAGCGCGGCGCCTGGGCGACGGCGGTCATCGGCGCGATGCCGGAGCCGCGCATTTCGCTGACCTATCCGGCGCTCGAATCCAGCGCCGACATCGTTTTTCTCGTCGCGGGCGCGGCGAAGAAGGAAATTTTGGCCCGCGTGCTCGCAAACGACCGCGCGCTGCCCGCCGCCCGCATAGCGACACGCGGCGCCATCCGCATCTTCGCCGATCGCGCCGCTTTCCCGCTCTGAACTTCAGCAATCTTGGCTATTCACGGTTCTGGATTGAATCAATCCAGAACCGTGACGCTTGAAAATCATTCGAAACGGTCGTTGCGGACCGCCTCCGCCAGATTGAAGCGCCAGCTTCGCGCATGGATCGTTTTCCATTCTGCGGCGGATGAATGTGCGCAATCAGACATCAAGCCAGCCGCCTTGAGATCCAAAATGAAGCTTCGGTCGTCAGGCGGCCCAAGCCTGCGGCCGCGCGCCGGCGGTTTCGACGACGCGTTTGTTTCAACAGGATCACTTAACTCACATAGCGCGCCGGAATTTTTCCCCCCATCCTGGCTAATTTTAGCGATCAAAGCATTGAATTTATGAGACAATCTACGCGGGCCATGTTGTCGGCGAGCGTTTTCCTCTTCGTCGCCTGCACGGCGGCGCGGACGTCCGAATGCGACCAGCCGGCGCCCTCAGTCGCGAGAAAGGCGGCGCAGCCGCGACAGTCTCGCCCGGTCGAAATGCGGCTGGCCGCGCGGGGATCCTTCCACGCGCCGTCGCGCGAGGCCACGCTCGGTTCCCCGTCTCGTCCGGCCTGCGCCTCCCTGGCCTGTCCTGGCGCAATCGTTCTTGGAATTGGATACTAGACAAGTTTGCGCCGATCGGGTCATGCGGCCGATGAGACGCGCGCCAGTGTCGCAACGCCACGCTACTTCTCAAAGTTTAGAACGATTCAACCTAATTGGATTAGGCTCCAGCAGCGCTGAAGATGAGTTCTGCTTCGCAGATGCAAACAAAAATAACGCGGTGCAGCAAAACTATTTTGAAAATGTCACGTGAACTTGAAGAAATTTTCGAAACCTTTGCCGCTGCCAGACATTACATATGAGATCGTAAAATCCTGAAGAGAGCAAGGCAATGAGCGCAGTTGAGACCACCAAGAAATCGGCGACTTCGACCCGTGGCTTCGCTTCCATGGATCCCGAGAAACAGCGCGCCATCGCGCGCAAGGGCGGCGAAAGCGTGCCGCATGAGAAACGCAGCTTTTCGCAAAATCCAGGTCTTGCCGCCGAGGCCGGCCGTAAGGGCGGGCAAAGCGTCAATCCAAACAAGCGCAGCTTCTCGCGTAACCATGCGCTAGCGTCCGAGGCCGGCCGTAAAGGCGGCCATGCGTCGCATGGCGGACCGAAGAAGACCATAGCGGACTGATCTCCGACGGGCGGAAGCCGCGTCGAAAAGCAAAGCTGTCGCGGAGCGATTTCGGGATGGCGGCGCGGATCGCGCAAGAGATCGATCGCGAAACGGAGCGCAAGCGCGCGTTTGCTGCGAAGCAAGGGCGCATTGAGCGCGGTGGCGGAAACGCCGCCGCGCGTTTTCGTTTTATGCGCGCTTTGGATCGCTGCGGGCGCGTCTGCTGGAAAGGCGCAGACCGCTCCACGCTGGCCGCCCGCCGAGTGATTCTGATCGGATTGAACCAGTCTGATCGCTTGGAACCTGCTAAACTTTGATTTGGCGCTATTCCCCGTCGGGCGACGAATCAGCCCCGCCGGAAAGCGGGGGCCGCGGGATCATGACTGCAATCGACGAATTATTTGAGGCGGCTTCAGCCGCGCGGCGCAATGCTTACGCGCCCTATTCGCGCTTCGCCGTCGGCGCGGCGATCCGGTCGGCGTCGGGCGCCATCTACCGCGGCGCGAATGTTGAAAACGCGTCTTATCCGGTCGGGGCCTGCGCGGAGACCGGCGCCATCGCCGCGATGATCGTCGCCGGCGAGCGGGAGATCGCAGAAATTCTGATCCTTGGCGATGGCGAAGGGCTGACGACGCCATGCGGCGCCTGCCGCCAGCGCATCTTCGAATTCGCCGGAAGGGACGCCAGGATTCTGGTGGCGGGGCCCGATGGGGTCCGCGCCAGCTTTTCGGTGGGCGCCCTTCTTCCCGAAGCGTTTGGTCCGAGCTTCACGTCGATAGACCACCAATAAAAAGCCCCGGCTTCCGCCAGGGCTCTGTATCGAAGGGCGTCGTGCGTCAGGCCGCGCGAAGGTTCCCGGCGGAGGATTTGCCGGTACGCTTGTCAGCGATCACTTCATAGTTGATCTTTTGGCCTTCCTGAAGGTGCCTCAACCCTGATTGCTCCACAGCGCTGATGTGGACGAATACGTCCTTGCCGCCGTCGTCTGGCTGGATGAAGCCGTATCCTTTGTCCGGATTAAACCACTTCACAGTTCCCGTAGTCATATAGTGCATCCTTAGAATCGTAAGTAAGCGAGCGCCAATCGATGACGCCGGTGTCGCATCGGTGTTTTAAGAAGGATGTCGTAAGCGGACGCGATTTAGCGAGGCCACGTCGTCGGTTAAAAACACGACACATCTGACCATACGGCTATGCAGCCGCGAAGACAAGGGGGGCCTGCGTCATTTTGACAAATGGCGCGAATAAGAAATGCGGTTCTCCACGAATCACGCAGTAGTTGTGCGCGAGCTTGGGCTGCGGCGCAAAGCAGTTGCAAGGCTTGAAGGATAGCGACGCGCAAAAATATTGCATTGTGTAGGCCATGGTGTTCTCCTGCCGCGAGCGGGAGCCTCGGGGGGAGGTCCGCTCCGGAGCTGGACCGATGGCGTTGTTCGATGAGTTGATCGCCGATGTCCGCGCGCGCTTCAGTCTGGGACCGAAGGCGGAGGCTCTGCTTCAGGAACTGCTTCTCCTGATCAATGATCATCCCGAGGGGCTGGACGGTTTCCTCGACCAGTTCAGAAACGCCGGCTTTGAAGGTCAGGTCGCTTCCTGGCTCAGTGGAAGCGAGGGAGCGGCGCTTTCCGGGCTGCAGGTCGAAAAGACGCTCGGACGGGGCGTCGTCGGCGCGATCGCCGCCAAGCTGGTCCTTCCGGCCGGGATCGCCGGCGACGCGATTGGCTACGCGCTGCCCAAGCTGGTCCGCCTGCTGGCCCCCGGCGGCGTTATTCCCAAAGAACTTCCCGCTTCCATTGCGGCGCCGTCAAGCGGTGCGCCGGCGCGCCTGCCGGAGGCTTTGGCGCGACCCGCCGCGCGGAGCAGCGAGACCGAAAGTTCGGCCGGTCCCTGGGCCGTCCCCTTCTTTCTGCTGGCGGCGCTCGGACTGGCGACCTTTTACGGTCCTGGCCTCCTCAAGAACTACGAGCCCGTCCTCTATGAGAAGCTGGCGCCCAGCGCCGAGGCGCCGGAACATGCGGAGGCCGCCCCTCAGCCGGCTCCTCCCGCGCCTGCGCCGACTGCAGTGGCGTCGGCTCCCGCGCCCGCGCCTGTTCCTCCTGCGCCCGCCGCCCCGGCGCCGTCCGCTCCCATCGCGACCCCGGCGCCCCAATCCGCTGCGCCGGAGCAGCCAAAGCCGGACGGCGCCGCCACAAGTAGCGCGCCCGCGCCCGCGACTGCGGAGGAACAGGCGGCCGCCGCGCTGGCCGGGCTGAAGCCGGGCTTCACCGCGGCGGAACTGGTCGCCATTCTGAATAAATACCCAATTCATTTCGAGGCCGGCCGCGCGACGATTTCCGAGTCCGGCAAGTCCATCCTGCGACAGGCGGCGGTCCGCATCAAACAACTGCCGCCCGGCGCGAAGGTGCAAATCGACGGCTATGCCGATCCGGCGGGCGATGCCGTCGCCGATCTCCTCCTGCCGCGCCATCGCGCGGACGCGGTTCGAGATACTCTCATCGCCGCCGGCGCTCCGCCCGCCGAACTGCGGGCGAAGGGCCATGGCGCCGCCCATGCGCCCGCGGGCGGTGAAGGCGGCGGCCGGGGCGTCGTGTTTTCTGTGAAGTGAACGTCGCGCGGCGGCGTCAGGCGTCGCCGAGCGGATGCAGGTCGCGCACCATCGCCTTCATGCGTTCGTCGAGCACATGGGTGTAGATTTGCGTCGTCGCGATGTCCGCGTGGCCGAGCAATTCCTGCACGACGCGCAGATCCGCGCCATTTTGCAAAAGATGGCTGGCGAAGGCGTGACGCAGCACATGCGGGCTAATTCGCGCCGAACTGATGCCGGCCGCCGCGCCGCAGGTTTTGAGATCGCGCGCGAAAGCCTGCCGGGTCAGATGGCCGCTCTCGCCGTCGGAGGGAAACAGCCAGGGGCTGGCGGCGGCGCCCGGCTGGCGCTTTTCCAGCTCAAGCCGATAGGCCGCTATCGCCGTGCGCGCGGCGGGCGAGATCGGCGCCAGCCTGTCGCGGCCGCCCTTACCCCGGATTGGAATGAGCGGCTCATTTCCCCGCGCAATCCCCTTCGGCAGCGCGACGAGTTCGGAGACGCGCAGGCCCGTGGCGTAGAGGAGTTCGATGAGGCCGGCGGTGCGCAGGGCGCGCAGGCGCTCGCCGGGCGCGCGCGCCCCATCGTCGAGACCCTCGCGCGAGACCTTGAGGAGATGATCGACCTCGGCGATCGAGAGCGTTTTGGGCAGCCCCCGGCCGCGCCGCGGCCCTTCGATGATGGCGGCGGGATTTTCGCCGCGCGCGCCCTCGGCGAGCAGAAAGCGGTGGAACTGGCGGATCGAGGAGAGCTTGCGGGCGCTTGAGGCAGCCTTGAGGCCGCGCTTTTCGAGCATTTTGAGATAGGCGCGGATGTCTTCGCTCGATGCGTCGAGCGGCGTCTTGCCGATGGCCGAGAGCCGCGCGGAATAGTCCGCGAGGTCGCGGGCGTAGGCTTGAATTGTGTTTTTCGCGCCGCCGCGCTCGGCCGCGATCATTTCGAGAAAGCTCTCGATCAGACGGGATGAGCCGGGCTGAGGCGCCATGGCGGCGATCCTATTTGTTCAGCCGCGCCGATGGAATCGTCTGGATGATCTCGCGCGGCTCCGGCTGCACGAAGGCGACAAGCGCGACCATGGCGCCGAAAACGGCGCCGGCCAGAAGGGCGATCACGAGAAGAAAACGAATCAGGCTCGGCAAACGGTCCTCGCAGGCGTCTTTATGGGCAGAGCGCCGCTTCCGGCGCAAGTTGCTGCGCGCGATATGTTCGCCCGGGCAGCACGACGCCGGCGAGCGCCTTGCCCTCGTCCCGCTCGATCGCGACGTCGAGCATCAGCCCAGGCGGCGCGCCATTGGTGCGAACGCAGGTGAAATCGGCGGCGCGGCCAAGGCCGCCGCGCTCGGTGAACACGCGCAGCACGCGGCCGATCTGCGCGGCGTGGTGTTCGCCAAGCGCGGCCTCGCCGGCCTCGCGCAGGCGCCGCGCCCGTTCCTTGATGATTTGCCCGGCAACGGGCGGCATTTTCGCGGCCGGCGTTCCGGGCCGGGCCGAAAACGGAAAAACATGCAGATAGGTCAGCCTGCAATCCTCAATGAGGCGAAGCGTATTTTCGAACATCGCGTCGGTCTCGGTCGGAAAGCCCGCGATGAGGTCGGCGCCGAAGACAATGTCCGGGCGCAGCCGCCGCAATTCGGCGCAAAAACGCACGGCGTCTTCCCGCGAATGCCGGCGCTTCATGCGCTTCAAAATCATGTCGTCGCCGGCCTGAAGCGACAGATGCAGATGCGGCGTCAATCGCGGCTCGGAGGCGAAGGCGTCGACGAGCTCGGCGTCCGCCTCGATGCAGTCGATCGAGGAGAGGCGCAGCCGTTCAAGGTTCGGGGCCGCGCGAAGGATCGCCTTGACGAGGCCGCCCAATCGGGGCGCGCCGCTCAGATCCGCGCCATAGGAGGTAAGGTCCACGCCGGTTAGCACGATCTCGCGAAATCCTCGGTCAGCGAGGCGCCGGACGGCGGAAAGGATCGCCTCCGGCGTCGAGGAGCGCGACGGGCCGCGCCCGAAGGGAATGATGCAGAAGGTGCAGCGATGATCGCAGCCGGTCTGTATCGCGAGAAAGGCGCGCGTGTGATCCTCGACGCCTTCCTGCGGCGCCAACGCATGGCTGAAACCGTCCGTCGCCAATGGTCCAGCGGCGGATTTCGCCCATGTCCCGGGATCGGTCTTGCGCGCATTGCCGATGACGCGCGCGACCTCGGGCATCTCGGAAAAGCGCAGGGGATCGATCTCGGCGGCGCAGCCGGTGACGACGATCTCCGCGCCCGGGTTTTCCCGCGCGAGGCGCCGGATCGCCTGGCGCGCCTGCCGCGTCGCCTCGGCGGTCACCGCGCAGGTGTTGACGATGACCAGATTGTCATGGCCGGCGGCCGCGGCGGCGCGGCGCATGGCCTCCAATTCGACGAGGTTCAGGCGGCAACCGAAAGTGACGAGTTTCACGTCCCCGCAAGGCGTCGAGCGCGTCACGCGGCGGCATCCGCGAACAGGGCCGGATCGAGCCGCGTCTCGAATTCGAGGGCGACCGGGCCCTCCATCACCACCACGCCGTCGCTCTCGCGCCACAGGATGTCGAGATCGCCGCCGGGCAGGCTGACCGTCGCCCGCCGACCGGTGAGCCCGCGCCGCGCGGCGGCGACGAGGGCGGCGCAGGCGCCGGAGCCGCAGGCCAGCGTCAGGCCGGCGCCGCGCTCCCAGACCTTGAGTTCGATGTGGTCGCGCGCGACGATCCGGGCGAGCGAAATATTGGCGCGCTCGGGGAAGATCGGGTCGTGCTCCAGTACGGGGCCGAGCGTGGCGAGATCATAGGCGCCGATATCGTCGACAAAGAAAATCGCATGCGGATTGCCCATATTGACGACGGCGGGATTTTGCAGGATCGGCGCGCCTGGCGGGCCATAGGAAAGATCGATCGCGCTTGTGTCCTCGGCCGCCCGCGCCAGCGGAATGTCGCGCCAGCCGAGGCGCGGCGCGCCCATTTCGACGGAATAGCGCCATTCGCCGAGGCGGCGGCACGCGAGCGGGCCGGCGACGGTCTCGATGGTGATTTCGCGTCGCGCGCCGCCACGCAAAAGCGCCCAGGCGACGCAGCGGGTTCCGTTGCCGCAGGCGCCGGCTTCTGTGCCGTCGGCGTTGAAAATCCGCACGAAAGCCTCGGTCCCCACCGTCCGCGGATCGTGCAGCGCCATCAATTGGTCGAAGGCCAG
The DNA here is from genome assembly GCA_963767805.1 of uncultured Alphaproteobacteria bacterium. Classification (GTDB taxonomy): domain Bacteria; phylum Pseudomonadota; class Alphaproteobacteria; order Rhizobiales; family Beijerinckiaceae; genus Methylocapsa. The sequence continues at coordinate 392,744 of CAVYFP010000023.1, forward strand.
TAGCTTCGTCCGCGCGATCGCCCGCGCCTCCGCGGCGCTGACGGAAAGGCCGGAGCCGCGCAGATCGAGGACGAGGATCTCGTTGCCGAGACCGTTCATCTTGGTGACCAGCCTGTCGGCGAGGGGACTCATGGCGGGCTTCATCCGGGCAGCGTCATTTTTCCGTGGGCTGCGGCTCATATAAGAAATTTAGTCCGAAATCAGCCATTGTTTTGTCGCCGACGGGCGTTCTTAATCGTGCGGGCGCGCTGAATCGGACCAAGGCGCTTGGCGTCGTTCGTCCCACTGTTTAAGAGATGCGGCCGGGGTGGACGGGTCGTGAACTGGAGCGGCAGATGAGATTTGACGAGATCAGACGATCGGCGGCGTTGAGTGTGGCCCTTGGCCTCGTTCTGGGCCTCATGGGCCTTTTCGCCAGCCTTCCGGCGCCCGCCTTCGGCGAGGAGGCCGGCCAGGCTGCGCCCGCGCGCGCCCAGCGACGCCAAGCCCGCGCCCAGCGACGCCAAGCCCACGCCCGACCAAAGCGCGCCCGCGCCCGACGCTTCCGTTCCGGAGCCCGATCACGACAAGGCCGCGCCAGGCATTCCGAGCGATTCCAGCGCCGAGACAGTCGACGTGCCGGCCCGCCCGGTCGGGATTCTCACCGGCGACGCGCAATGGGCTGATGGCTTCAAATCCATCACCGCCGCGATCGCAAAGGTGCAGGATGCGGTCAAAGCCGCCGGGCTGAAGCAGGCCGGACCGCCTTTCGCGGTTTTCCTGTCGACCGACGATGTCAGCTTCCATTATGAGGCGATGGTTCCGCTCGCCGAAAAGCCGGAGGGCAAAAGCGAACTCTCCGGCGACGTCAAGCTCGGCGAATCCCCGGCCGGCAAGGCGATCAAGTTCCTCCACCGCGGCGCCTATGACGACATCAACTCGACCTACGACCTCATCACCGCCTATCTCGACGAAAAGGGCCTTGAGGCCAAAAACCTCTTCATCGAGGAATATCTCTCCGACACCAAGGAGAGCGACGACGCAACGCTTCAGGCCGACATCTACGTCTTTTTGAAGTGAGCTTTCGCCGCGCGCCGAAGCTCCGATAAATTCGGGGCTTCCCTTTTATATCTCCACAGATGGACGCCGGATCCGAGTTGAGGTTCTGGCGTTCGGATTCGACGGCCTACAGGAGAAAGCCGGCGAGACGAAGATTAAATCGCCGGGCACGCGGTTCTTCACGTCGAACTTGATCAATCAACTCGTCCCATTGAAGCGCTCGCCCGGCCGCACGCAGCCGCTGCGCAACATTCTGTTCAGGCATCGCCGATTTGCGCCATGAATCGGTCGGCTAATAAAGCCCCGTAGCGTAGTAAAAGCCGATCACGACGAAGACGGCGACTGTCTTCAGGACGGTCACCGCGAAAATGTCCGCATAGGATACTCTGTGCGTCAGGCCGGTCACCGCCAGCACCGTGATGACCGCGCCATTATGCGGCAGCGTGTCCATGCCGCCGCTCGCCATCGCGGCGACGCGATGTAGCACCTCCAGCGGAATATGCGCCGCTTCCGCCGCGGCGATGAACTGTTTCGACATCGCGGCGAGAGCGATGCTGAGCCCGCCCGACGCCGAGCCGGTGATGCCGGCGAGCGTCGTGACGGTGATCGCCTCATTGACCAGCGGGTTCGGGATCTGGGACAGCGCGTCGCGGATCGTGAGGAAGCCCGGCAGGGCGGCGATCACCGCGCCGAAGCCATATTCTGAAGCCGTGTTGAGCGAGGCGAGCAGCGCGCCCGAGACCGCCGCTTTCGAGCCTTCGGCGAATTTTGCGATGACAGGGCGAAAGGCGAAGGCGAACACCATCAATATGCCAAGCAGCAGCGCGCCCATGACGGCCCATATGGCGGTCACCGACGCCACGTCGGCCGTGATGGGGGCGGCCATTCCGGCGAGCTGCACTTCATGCTTGGCGCCGTAGACGGCGGGAATAACCGACGTCAACACGCGGTTGGCGACGAAGACCGCGACCAGCGGCAGGATGGCGATGGCGGGCGCGACGAGCTTTTCGTCAACCATCGGCTCTGGCTCGTTGATGTGATTGACTCCGTAGCCTTCGCCCGCCGCGGCGGCCTGGTTGCGCCGCCATTCGAGCCAGGCGAGGCCCGACGCCAGAATGAAGATGGCGCCGACGATGCCGAGGATCGGCGCGGCCCAGGTCGTCGTGTCGAAGAATGTGGTCGGGATGATGTTTTGAATCTGCGGCGTGCCGGGCAGAGAGTCCATCGTGAAACTGAACGCGCCGAGCGCGATGGTTCCGGGAATCAGCCGCTTCGGGATGGCGCTCTGCCGGAACATCTCGGCCGCGAAGGGATAGGCGGCGAAGACGACGACGAAGAGCGAAACGCCGCCATAGGTCAAAATCGCGCAGACGAGAACGATCGAAAGGATCGCGCGCTGCTTGCCGACGACGCCGATGACCGCCGTCACGATCGATCGCGCGAAGCCCGACATTTCGATGATCTTGCCGAACACAGCGCCGAGCAGGAACACCGGGAAATAGAGCTTCACGAAGACGACCATCTTCTCCATGAACAGCGAGGTGAAGACGGTCGGCACAGCCGAGGGATCAGTGAGCAGGACCGCGAGCATGGCCGCGATCGGCGCGAAAAGAATGACGCTGAAGCCGCGATAGGCGACGAACATCAAAAGGAGCAGCGCAGCTAGAACAATCAGGAAGTTCATTCCGGCGCCCCCGACGTTCCGGCTTTCGCATTGTTTTGAAACTTTTGCTCGTCCTTCGTTTACCACATGGACGCGCCGCGAAAAGCGGCGATGCGGTCGAGCTGCGCTTTTCTGGTTTCGGCCTCCGCTGCGAGGCCGCTGTGGGTGGGCTGATTCAGGCGAAGCAATTCCGCAAGGCGCAACAGAGCGGCGCGCGGGCGTCGCCGGGAGCCGCCTTCGTCACATGTTGGTCATGAGGTTTGTTTATCTCCCGGTGCCACGAGGAAGATCCCCCGCAAAGCGCCAACCGCCCTCCCGGCTGGGTGGCGTTCTTTCCTTCAAACTCGCCCCGTGCTTGAATCGCTCGAAACGGCTGGCCGGTCGATCCGGCGCGTTGCGCCATTTCGTCGGCGGCGGTTCCTCGCGCGAACTTGTGGCGGGACCTGTGACCAGCGTATGCTGGCCGCGCAAACGACGTTAAGCCGCCGACCCAGCGCGGCTGGCGGATGAGATGACTAGGCCAGATCGGCACGCAGGAGAGCTTCGATGAAACACGCAATCTCCCCCGCCGCCGCGGCCGCGCTCATCCCTGACGGCGCCATCTTGATGATCGGCGGCTTCATGGGCGTCGGCTCGCCGCATCGCCTGATCGACGCCATCGTCGCGGCCGACAAGAGGGGCCTCACGGTGATCGCCAACGACACCGCGATGCCGGGCGTGGGGATCGGCAAGCTCATTGCAGCGCGCTGCGTCTCGCGCGTGATCGCCTCGCATATCGGCCTCAATCCGGAAACGCAGAAGTGCATGATGGCGGGTGAGATCGAGGTCGAGCTCGTGCCGCAGGGAACGCTGGCCGAACGCATCCGCGCGGCTGGTTTCGGGCTTGGCGGCGTGCTGACGAAGACGGGGCTTGGCACTGTCGCGGCCGAGGGTCAGCGCATCATCGACATCGACGGGGATCCCTGGCTCTATGCGCCGCCGCTCACCGCCGACTTCGCGCTGCTTGCCTGCGAACGCGCCGACTATAACGGCAACCTGTCGTACCAGCTCACCGCGACGAACTTCAATCCTGTGATGGCCATGGCGGGCGCCATCGTGATCTGCGAGCCGCGTGAAATCCTGCCCGTCGGCGCGGTCCCGCCCGATGCGGTGAACACGCCGGGCGTCCTCGTGGACCATCTGATCGAAAGGGCTTCGCGATGAAATATGAAGAGATCATCCAGCGCCGCGTCGCCCGCGAGCTGCATCCCGGCACGCTCGTCAATCTCGGTATCGGACTGCCCACAGGCGTGAGCCAGTTCATTTTGCCGGAGGATGGAATCCTGTTCCAGTCCGAGAACGGCATCGTCGGCATGGGCGCGCGTCCCCCCGAAGGCATGGAATATTCCGAGCTGACCGACGCCGGCGGCAGTTTCGTCACCGCGGTGCCGGGCGCGGCGACCGTCGACAGCACGGTCTCCTTCGGCCTTATCCGCGGCGGCCATCTCGATGCGACCGTGCTTGGCGGTCTAGAGGTCGATGAAGCCGGCCATCTCGCCAACTGGATGGTGCCGGGCCGCATGGTGCCTGGCATGGGCGGCGCCATGGATCTCGTAACCGGCGCGCGCCGCGTCATCGTCGCCATGCAGCATACCGCCAAGGGGCGCCCGAAGATCGTTCCGACCTGCACCTTGCCGCTGACCTCGACGCGCCGGGTCACGCTGATCGTCACAGACTTCGCCGTGATCGAGCCGACGGACGAGGGCCTTGTCCTGCGCGAGCGCGCGCCGGACATCTCGGTCGAGGACATTCTCAACGTCACCACGGCGCGGCTGATCGTGCCGGATCACGTGCCTGAAATGGATCTGCGCGCGGGGGCCGCCGCGCACTGAGACCGCGCGGGCCTTGCAGTCTCGCGCGGGACGCGAGCGGAAAAGTTGCTGCTGCTTTTCCGCTCTAATGGGTCGCTGCGGTGACATTGGCGGGATCGACGGAAAACTCCACCGCCTCGATCAGCGCGTCGCCGGCGAGCGTCATCAGCTCGACGCGGATCGGCACGACGACATGGGCCCCCGGGACCGGCGCCAGCCACGCCTCCATCTGCCTGTTCGCCGCCATGAAGCGCGCCGAACGGGAATCGCGCTTCTGCCCGGCGATCGGCGTATAGCGCGCGGCGCAGACCGACACCGGGCCGGAATAGCCGCCGATCGACACATTGCGGGTAGCGACATAGGCCAGCGTGATGTCGAAGCGCACGAAGCCGTCGTAAATCGGTATCTTGCGGTTGCAAGCCGACGGCCCGACGAGGGGTTGCCCGTCCGGCACGGCCATGATGAAGGCGCTGGTCGGGTCGAGGATGTTGCGCTTATGCGCCTCGGTGACCGGAATGCGATTGTCCCAGTCCTCCCAGGGCGGCGAGATATTGACGGCCTTCACATTGCCGCCGTCAAGCGACATCCGCACGGTGCGGGTCTCGCGCGAATTTCCCGACGTCGTCGCGTAAGTCGCCGGGAGCAGCAGCCCCTTGCGCATGGCGCCGGAGGAGGACAGCGCCATTTTCACATCCGCGACCATCGCCGCGACGCCGGTCAGTTGCGCGTTGAAGTCGATCCGGTATTTGCCGGGCTCGAGCGAACTCACGGCCGCCGCCTCTCCAATATGGAGACCAACGATGCTGACCGAATAGCGCGCGCGCACGACATCGGCGCTGGCCGGAATGAGGCCGCAAAGGAGGCCAAAGCCAAGAGCGAAGATGGAGCCGGCAGGGCAAATCAAGGTCAGTCTCCTCGGCGCGGCGACTTTCGGCACCCGGGTCGATCGCGCTGTCATATCGTCCTAGACGCAAATTTTGTCTGAAATGGCGGCGGATTTTGGCAGTTCACGAAGGATCGCCGGGGTCTGCGACGGCGGCGCGGGGATGTCTCGCGCAAGGGTGGCATCATTCGAGCCTCGCGCGCAAGGGTCAAGCCCGCATCGGCCGGTGAGGCGTAGCTTGGCGCGGGCTGGATTTTCTTTATAAGCTCCATCATTGCGCATGCGTGGCGCCATTAAGGGACATTCTGCGATATGCGCCTGATTTTCGGCGACAAGCTCCGCCTCCTGTCCGCCGCTTTCTTCTTCGCCCTCGCTTGCGCCGGCCGCCCCGCCGCGGCGCTGACGCTCGACGGACCGGAGGCTGTGATCGGACAGTGGAATATCTCGGCCTCCCCCGGCGCCCGTTCGTGCCGCCTCACCTTGCGCGGCGAGCGGGTGGCGGGCGGCTTTTTCGTCGGCATGCCGCCGGGCTGCCGGCGCGCGCTGCCGGGCCTTGCGAGCGTCGTCGCCTGGATCCTGCCGGGCGACAACCACCTTGATCTCGCCGACGCCTATGGCAGGTCCCAGCTCGATTTCGCGCTGTCCGAGGGCGGCCGCCTCACCGCCGCCGGCGTGCAGGGCGAGGCCTATGTTCTGACCTTCGTCGAGGGCGCGCCGCCGCCCGGAAATCTGCCGGCTGCTGCGGTTCCGCAGCAGGTCGCCGCCGCTAAAATCGTCCCGCCGCGGGTCGCGCCGCGCCCCGGCGACGTCGCCGGCCGCTACGCCGTTCTGCGCGAGGCCGGCCGGGACACGGGCTGCATGGTCACTCTCGACGTTTCCGGCAAGGCGTTTCTGGCGCCGGCCTGCCGCGATCAGGGCATCGTGATCTTCGATCCCACCGCCTGGCGGCTCGTCGGCGGGCGCCTCGCGCTCGTCGCGCGAAAAGGCCATAGCGCGCAGTTCGATCTCCAGCCGGACGGAACCTGGCTGAAGGACGCCAAGGACGCCAAGAGCCTTTCGCTGAAGAAGATTTGATCCGTTGCGCCGTTCTTTTTGATCTGTTCCCGATGAGGCTTTGAAAAATGACCGGCAAGACGCATGAAAATCTGGTCGCCGACCAGTTCGGCCCGCGCGCGGCCGCCTATGTCGAGAGCGCGGTTCATGCGCAGGGCGAGGATCTCCTGCGGCTGGTCGAGATCGTGCGCGGCCATGGCGGCGCCCGCGCGCTCGACATGGGGTGCGGCGGCGGCCATGTGAGTTTCCATGTCGCGCCGCATGTGGCGGAAGTCGTCGCCTACGATCTCTCCGACGACATGCTTGGGACCGTCGCCGGGGAGGCGCAAAAGCGCGGCCTTTCCAATCTGCGCACGCGTCAGGGCAGCGTCGAATTCATGCCTTTCGAGACGGGCGAATTCGATTTCGTGTTCAGCCGCTACAGCGCCCACCATTGGCGCGATCTCGGCGGCGCTCTCAAGGAGGCGCGGCGCGCGCTGCGGCCGGGCGGGTCGGCGGCCTTCATCGACGTCGTCGCGCCGGAAGATCCGCTGCTCGACACCTATCTGCAGACGGTCGAAATGCTGCGCGATCCCTCGCATGTGCGCGATTATGCGCCGCGCGAATGGAAAAATGCGCTCACCGCCGCCGGCTTTCAGCTCACGAAAACCAAGGCGCACCGGATCCGGCTTGAATTCGCCACTTGGGTCGCCCGCATCGGAACGCCCGCGGTTCTCGCCGATGCGATTTTGGCGCTGCAGCGGCTGATGTCGAAGGACGTGACGAAGCATTTCGCGATCGAGGCGGATGGATCGTTCTGGCTCGACGTCATGACGCTGGAAGCCGTCGCCGCCTGACCATTGCTCGAAACCTTTGAAGATATTGCATGTGACAAACCCACACCAAAATCAGGTGGGTTTATCTGGGTCCCCGTCACCCCGGCGTTCTTGTCCGGTGGCATATCCAACAAGTTCGGTGACGGCCGCCTCAAATGAAGCCTTGATTCCGGACTGGCTGAATCCCCGATCCCATAGCTCAGTCGACAGATAATTCGTGATAGCTTCAAGTGCTGCTTGATCGAGCGGGTTGTTGTCTCGCAACTGCGCGCATTGCTCGGCGAAGGCGTAGGTAAGGGATAAGGTAACGATCTTGCCACGCGGCGGCGTCGCAACTGCTCATTTTGACTGCCCAGATTTTGAGAGTGCAATCCAGCGCCCGGCAATCATCACGATCTAGCCTCGCTCAGGGGGGGCCGGATCCGGCTCAAATTCCCACCTGGATCGCCCGCATCGGAACGCTCGCCCTTCGCGCCGATGCGATCTTGGCATTTCAGCGGCTTATGTCGAAAGACGTGACGAAGCATTTCTCTATTGGGCAGGATGGAACATTTTCGGTGGACGCGATGACGATCGAAGTCAGGCCTGTTCGACAGCCGTCGTCCCGCTCGTTCAAACATCGTTATTTTTGGTCTTTCCGGATTTCCTGGCTCAGAATGGTCGCGAGGACCGCATTGCCTGCGACGGTAGGGTGAACTCCATCCGGCTGGTAAAGGCTCAGGTTCCATTCTTTGAAAGCCGCGATGTCGACGATTCTTAATCCGTTTTTCTCCGCAATACTTACGATCTGCGGGCGTTCCGGCAACCATTCGCGCTGATTTCTGGCGTCTCTCAGCTGCTCCGCTGTCGGATAGAACCAGATAAATCCGCCCTCGGATCGATGCGCGGCGCGGACCAGCGCCCCTACATGCTCGTCAAAGTTCTGGATGTTCGCGGGGATCGCCTCACCGGTCGCGGGAAGCTCGCTGCCGAGCAAAAAGGGCAGTAGTCTCGGCACTACATAGCGCCGAAAAAGGTACCAGGTTGCGTAGAACGGCCGATGCGACGGGAAAACATATTCGCCGGCCCAAGGCGAGGTCCGGCTCAAGCCGCCATACATATATTCCCACGCGATATAGTCCGCTTTGGCGACGATCTCCGGGTGCCGGTCAAGATAAACAATCTCATTGACGTCGGTCCAGCCTCCGATCGCAATCGGCCAGACCACAGGCGTTTTGCCGAGACGATCCTGCAGCAGCGCAGTCAGCTTTTCTTGCTGGCGAAACGAAATTCCGCCCATTATTACAGAGTTTCCAATCAGCAAAACGTTCGGGTGGGCGTTGTCATCCCAATTTCTTTGTATGGGCATGTTTTTATCGTTGAAATACCAATCGTTTTTATTAAGAAACAGGCCCTTCTGGTTCTCTTTGACAATAAATCCGATTTTGTCGTCTACATTGTAGATGGGAAAATCAACAAGCCCAAAAGAACGAACGCAAACTTCTGTCAGCGCCAGGATAAGAAGTAAAATAAGGGTGGCTGCCCATCCCGCCCGGCTCCAACGTCGCATTTGCCCGCTCACAACAAATTGCCCGGTCAACGGACGAGTTGAAGATACGCAAGAAGGGGGGGCGCGGGCAACGGGGAAGCGAACCCACGTGGTCCCCGTCAAAGTCGCGCGCCATCGACCCTGCTAGCCGATTTCGAACCGCCTTCGCGCCTCGATTAATCCGGCGGTCGAGGAATCGAGCCCTTCCGTAGAAAGGTTCGCGTCGGCGACGATCGGGGCCAGCTGCGTCGCCAGCTCCTTGCCGAGTTCGACGCCCCACTGGTCGAAGGAATTGATGTTCCAGATCACGCCCTGCACGAACACCTTGTGTTCGTAGAGCGCGATCAGGCGGCCGAGCGTGCGCGGCGTCAGCTGCCTGTAGAGAAAGGTGCTGGACGGCCGGTCGCCTTCAAACAGCTTGTGCGGCGCCAGGGCGGCGATCGTCTCCGCGCTCAAATCCTGGGCTTCGAGCCGGGCGACGACCTCCTCGATCGAGCGGCCCTGCATAAAGGCCTGCGCCTGCGCGAGGCAGTTGGCGAACAACAGCTCATGATGTTTTTCATCGGCTGCGGTCGGCTCTGCGGCGATGAGGAAATCGATCGGAACGATTTCCGTGCCCTGATGCAGCAATTGGAAAAAGGCGTGCTGGCCATTGGTGCCGGGCTCGCCCCAGACCACAGGCGCCGTCGCGACCAGCGACCTCTCGCCCGCGAGCGTGACGGACTTGCCGTTCGATTCCATTTCGAGCTGTTGCAGATAGGCGGGAAAGCGCGCCATGCGCTGGTCGTAGGGGATTACGGCATGGGCGCCGTAGCCGAACAGGTTGCGGTACCAGACGCCAAGCAGCGCCATCAGCACGGGGATGTTGCGTTCGAGCGGCGCCTCGACGAAATGACGATCGACATCCTCGCCGCCGCGCAGGAATTCCTCGAAATTACCCTCGCCAATGCCGATCGCCAGCGAAAGTCCGATCGCCGACCAGATGGAATAGCGCCCGCCGACCCAATCCCAGAAGCCGAAGACGCGATCGCTCCTGATGCCGAAGGCCTTGATCCTGTCAAGCTGCGTCGAGACGGCGCAGAAATGATCGGCCACCGCCGCTTCGCCGAGCGTGGCGGCGACGAATTTCCGCGCGGTGGCGGCATTGGTCATCGTCTCGGTCGTCGTGAAGGTCTTCGAGCAGACGATGAAGAGCGTCGTCTCGACGGGAACGCGCCGCATCACATCGGCGAAATCGGCGCCGTCGACATTGGCGACGAAATGCAGGGAGAGATGATCGGCGATGAAGGGCGACAGGGCGCGCGCCGCCATGGCCGGGCCAAGGTCGGAGCCGCCGATGCCGAAATTGACGATGTCGGTGAAGCGGCGGCCGTTGGAGGCGGTGATTTCGCCGTTCCGCACGGCCTCGGCGAAGGCGAAAGTTCTGGCGCGCTCGGCGCGGACGTCCGGCATGACGTCGCGCCCGCCGGCGAACATCGGCGCGCCGGAGAGATTGCGCAGCGCCATATGCAGCGCCGGGCGGTTCTCGGTGACGTTGACGGGGGCGCCCGAGAACAGCGCGTCGCGGCGCGCTTCGAGCTGCGCGGCGCGCGCGAGATCGGTCAGCAGGCCAAGCGTTTCGTCGTCGAGGCGATGCTTTGAAAAATCGAACAGCAGATCATCGAGCTGGACGTGGAATCGGTCGAATCGATGCGGATCGGCTGCGAACAGATCCGCGATGGTCCGTCCGCGCCAATCCTCCCGATGCGCTTCGAGCGCGGCCCAGGCTTTCGCAACTTCATTGTCCGGCATGGCGAACCTCGACTGACGCGACGCGGCTATCTAACCGATCCGTCTTGTCGCGGCAAAGGCCGGGCGGGCTTCCGGCGAAAGATATCGCCGCTCCGACGCGAATCCGCCGGACCTTTCGGCCCGGCGGATCGGTTTGGCGATGGGCGGACGGCGAAGAAGCCGCCGGGATCGCTTACGGGTTGTAGGCGCGCTCGCCGTGCGAGGTGATGTCGAGACCTTCCATCTCGGCGTCTTTCCTGACGCGAAGACCGATCACGAGATCGACGAGTTTGTAGAGGATGAACGAGCCGACGCCGGACCAGAGCAGGGTGAAGCCCACCGTTTTCGCCTGAATGATGACCTGCGTGAGCATGTCGTAATCGCCGGGTGAGCCGGTGCCGGGCACTTTAGCGTAGTCGGTGAGGCCGACGCCGCCGAGATAGGGCGCCACCAGAATGCCGGTGCTGAGCGCCCCGACGATGCCGCCGACGCAATGAACGCCGAAGACGTCGAGCGAGTCGTCATAACCGCCCCATTTCTTCACATAATCGACGAAGAAGAAGCAGATCGCGCCGACCGCGAGGCCGAGCACAACAGATCCCATCGGTCCGGCGAAGCCGGAGGCGGGCGTGACGGCGACAAGGCCGGCGACGGCGCCCGAGATCATGCCGAGCAGCGAGGGTTTGCCCTTCAGCGCCCATTCGACGAACATCCACGAGAGGGTTGCCGCCGAGGTGGCGACGAAGGTGTTGACGAAGGCGAGCGCCGTCGTGCCGTTCGAACTCGAGGTTCGAACCAGCGTTGAAGCCGAACCAGCCGACCCACAGCAGGGAGGCGCCGATCATCGACATGGTCACCGAATGGGGCGGCCCGACTTCACGCGGGAAGCCGATGCGCTTGCCCATGACGAGACAGCCGACGAAGCCGGCGATGCCCGCATTGATATGCACCACTGTGCCGCCGGCGAAGTCGAGAGCGCCGAGCTGGAAGAAATAGCCGGCGTTGGCGTTGACGGCGTCGAGCGCGGCCTGGGCGGTCGCCTTGGCGGCGTCGTCCTTGGCGGCGGCCAGCGCCTTCGCGGCTTCGGCGATTGCGTCCGGGCCGGCCCAGTACCAGACCGCATGCGCGATCGGGAAATAGATGAAGGTGACCCAGAGGACGATGAAGACGAGCAGCGCGGAGAATTTTATGCGCTCGGCGAAGGAGCCGATGATCAGCGCCGGCGTGATGCAGGCGAAGGTCATCTGAAACGCCATATAGGCGAATTCGGGAATGACCACGCCGTTGGAGAAGGTCGCCGAGGTTGAACTGGCGTCCATGCCCTTCAGGAAGGCGCGGTCGAGGCCGCCATAGAAGGCGTTCAGATTTGTGCCGAGAAACGGCAGCGCGGCGTGCGATCCTTCGGTGAACGCCAGCGAATAGCCGTAGACGACCCAGATGATCGACACCAATGCGACGATCATGAATACTTGAGAGAGAACCGACGCCATATTCTTGGTGCGCACCAGGCCACCGTAGAAAAGCGCCAGGCCCGGGACGGACATCATCAGCACGAGGGCGGTGGAGATGAGCATCCAGGCGGTGTCGCCCTTGTTCGGAACGGGCGCTGGTGGGGCGGCCGCGGCTGCAGCGGCTACGGCAGCGGGCTCCTGCGCGAACGCGAGGCCCGCTGCGGCGCAAGCCACGAGCAGCCCAAGGCCTATCGCCCGGGCTCGGACCGGTGGTGGAAACGCAATTTTCATCATATTCTCCTGCGAGTCTTGAAAGGAAGGGTCAAAGGGCGTCCGTGTCGCGTTCGCCGGTACGAATGCGAACGGCCTGATCCAGCCCGCTGACGAAGATCTTGCCGTCTCCGATCTGACCGGTTCGCGCGGCGGCCGAGATCGCCTCCACTGTCGCCGCCACAAGTTCGGATGGGACGGCGACTTCGACTTTCAGTTTCGGTAAGAAACTGACTGCGTATTCAGCCCCACGGTAAATCTCCGTGTGGCCTTTTTGGCGTCCGTAACCTTTGACTTCAGTAACTGTCATTCCGTGCACGCCGAGGTTGGTCAGCGCGTCACGGACCTCGTCCAACTTGAACGGCTTGATGATCGCAACAACTATTTTCATGTGTATTTTCCTGTTTGCGTCTACCTGAGAGCCGCTGATTTGTCCGTGAGCCGGCCCGCCGCTAAACAGCAAGGCCCCTCGACGGAGCCTATGCGTGCATGGCTCTTTGCAAGCGTCGGGCCTTTTCGGCGCCGGCGTTCCATTTTTACGGCGAAAACGCCGGTTTGCCGTGTTTCAGCTGGCGCCGCCGCCCGCATCGCGGCGTCGCGGGCGCGCAAAGATACTGTCACCGGAAGAGAAGCGACAGTCGTCATGCTTTGACGCCGCGGCATTTCAGCCCATCGCACCAAAAAAAACAAAAAGCCTAAAAACTAGGCAGTTTTAGCGGCGCGGGATTTCGATGCGGCGCGGCTCCTTTTACCGCCCAATTGGGAGTTTCTGATCCAAAGCCGTCCTGGATGCAGCTTTGCGGCGCTTTTTTTGGCGGAAAGCGCAAAAAAACCGGCCTAAAACCAATTGGACCCCGCGGCGCCGTCTCGCTCCGCTCACGCCTGCGCCGGCGGCCGCATCAAGCCCTCCTGCATGGCGGTGGCGACGAGCCGGCCATCGCGCGAAAAGAGAAGGCCGCGCGTCAGCCCCCGCGCCCCGTTCGCATTCGGGCTGTCCTGCGTATAGAGCAGCCATTCGTCGGCGCGAAACGGCCGGTGGAACCACAAGGCGTGATCGAGGCTGGCGATCTGCAGCTTGACGTCGAAGACATAGTGCCCGTGTCCGATCAGCGCCGTATCGAGCAGGGTCATGTCGGAGAGATAGGCGAGCACCGCGCGGTGGATCGCGGGATCGTCGGGCAACGGCCCCTTCGTGCGCAGCCAGACGTCCTGGGCCGGCGCGCCGGGATCGTGCCGCACATAGCGCGAAGGATCGACCGGACGCGTCTCGATCGGGCGGTCGCTCGCAAACCAGCGCCGGATCGGCTCCGGCATGATCGCGCCATATTCGGCCACGATCTCGGCTTCGCTCGGCAGCGTTTCCGGGAGCGGGACGTCGGGCATCGCAACGGCGTGTTCGAGGCCCTTTTCGTCGATCTGAAACGACGCCGAGAGCGAGAAAATCGCCCGCCCGTGCTGGATCGCGTTGCAGCGCCGCGTCGTGAAGCTCTTGCCGTCGCGCAGCCGGTCGACCTCATAGACGATCGGCGCCTGCGGATCGCCGGGCAGCAGAAAATAGCCATGCAGCGAATGCGGCGCGCGGCCTTCGACGGTGCGGGCCGAGGCGACCAGCGCCTGCGCGACGACAAGGCCGCCGAAGACGCGCTGCCAGCCGCTTGTCGGGCTTCGGCCGCGGAAGATGTTCTCCTCGATCTTTTCGAGATCGAGGATGCTCAGGAGTTCGGCGACGGCCGTCGAGGTGGTTTTGGTCATGCTTTGCGTTACGACGAAAACGGTTCCGCCGCCATGAGGCCCGGCGCCGCCGCCCGCGTCAAGTCGCCGATCGCCTCGACGCCGGGTTCAGGGGGACAGCGGCTTGATGACTTCCTCGCCCTTCATCGAGATCGTCGCAATGTCTTTCGCGTCGGGGTTCGCCTTGGCGAGGTCGACGCTCCGGATCTGGCTGTTGTCATAGGTGCGGAAATAATAGCGCTTCGTCTTGAGGTCGCTGGCCGCCGTCCAGTTTGTGTAGTCGGCGAGGATATTGCCATGCGCGTCCTTCTCGCGCTCGCGCGCCGCGCCTTTCGGGATGTCGAAATTGTTCAGGATATGGAAGGCCTCGAGCACCGCGTCGTCGCCGGTCTTTGACGCGAACACCGACTGGGTGAAGGCGACCGCGCGCACGAAGCGCGAGGGCGGCGTGAAATCGCCCGGCATTCCGAGCATCCCCGAGCCCTGACCGAGGGGTTCGAGCGTTACCGGTCCAAGCTTCACCGGCGGCGCGTTGCTCAGCGAGAAATTCAGATAGTTGCGCAGATTGGTCATGTGCCAGTCGAAGGCCGGCGAATTGGTGAAGACGCCGAGCGGGTTCTCGTAAACATTGAGCTTGCCGCCGGTATATTCGATCACGATGCTGCCGCCGGAGGCGTCCTGCACCTTGAAATGGACCTCCGGGCGCGAAGCCCCAACCCTGAAACACGACGGCGGGGACGGTGACATTGCCGATATTGGCCTTGACCTCCTCGACGCTGGCGAAGTTTTCCAAAATCCAGGAGCCAAGCTCCCAGGGCGCGAGGGTCTTGCCCGCGTCGGCGGCGGCGTAAGGCATGTATCCGGCCGAGGTCGGGAAGTAGAACAGCCCGGCGTAGAGGCCCTTCTCGTTGAAGCCGTCGAAGATACCGGCAGGCCGACGCCATTGGCGCCGACGCTGGCGTATTTCGACGTCCATTTCAGCCCTTCCTCGCCGTCGGGCGTCGTCCCGGTCCGGGCATAGCCGCGCGGCACGACGAGCACGTTGGAGTCCAGATCGATGGAGAATTCCAGCGTTCGCGCGGCGACGACGGACCCGTCCTGCGCGGTCAGGCGTATGCCGGTGCAGGCGAAGGCCAGCAGCGGCGAGAAAGCGAGCAAAACCGCGGCGCCCGCGGCGATCCACCGACGGAACATGGCGTTCTCCTTTTCGCGATCTGGCTTCGCTCGAGCGAGCCGCTTTGACGCGCGAATCCGCTTATAGGCCAAGCCGCCGCGATCAGAAACAAATCGGAGATTGCAGGGGGCCGGCGACGCAGGCGTCGGATGCGGTGAGGCGGGCGCACTTACCCTTGCAGCGGGCGCGCTTCCTCTGGCAGCATGATCGGAATGCCGTCGCGGATCGGATAGGCGAGATTCGCCGCGCGCGAAATCAGCTCCTGATTGACCGCGTCATATTCGAGCGTCGCCCCCGTGCGCGGGCAGACCAAAATCTCGAGGAGGCGCGGATCGATGCGCGAGGCCTCCGGCGCCGGCCCCGGCTTTGTCGTCTTGTCGCCCATCTGTCGGTCCGTCCTCACTGCAGGGTGGGATAAGCGTTCTTGCCGCGCGCGAGTTCGAATTCGGTCATCGCGACGAGCACGTCCGCGCGGCCTTTGAGATCAATCGCTTCGAGCAGCGCCTGCTTCTCCTTCGCGCCGAACGGACTCATCATCGAGAGCGCATTGACGAGGGCCTCATTGGGCGCCTCGTGAATGCTCTCCCAGTCGAGCTGGAGGTCATTGGTGTCGGCGAAGCTGCGCAAAGTGCGCAGGAGGCCGTCGCGATCGACGAGATCCTCGCCGGCGCGAGGGCTGAAATCGACGGCGAAATCCGAGAAATCCGCGCGGGCCCGGCGATATGGAGCGCCGGCCTCGATTTCCTCGACGATCCTGAACCTCGCAATGCCGGTTAAGGTCACGAGATAGCGCCCGTCGCCGGTCTCGGCGAGCTGGGTGATGCGGCCGGCGCAGCCGACGGGGAACAGCCCGAGGGGAGCGTCGGGATTCGGCTGGATCATGCCGATGATGCGATCGCCCTTGAGGACGTCGTCGATCATGGCGAGATAACGCGGCTCGAAAATATTCAGCGGCAATTGTCCGCGTGGCAGCAGCAGAGCCTTGGCGAGCGGAAAGATCGGGAACGTCGCCGGCAGCGCATCCGCGTCGCTATAGGTCAGGTTCAGGCTCATATGCGGATCCTCAAGCCTTGTTCGCCTCCGGCGTTGCGGAAGATTGCCGCGAAAGACCGTCAGACACCGGCTTTATACTATGACCTTGCGCGAAAAACTATGCTGCGTCAAAATGAGCGACTTCGGGTTAGGTTCCGTGCGGAAACTCACATTATGGCATCCGCGCGGAAGATTTTGCCGGCCGCCGGCGCAAAAACCCGTGGCCGGTCAGGAGAACAGCACCGTCGAAAGCCGCTTGCGCGCGGCGATCGCGGCGGGGTCGGCGACGCCCCACGCCTCGAAAAATTGCAAGAGCTGCTTGCGGGCGGCGTCGTCGTTGAAGCTGCGGTCGCGCCGGATGATCTCGAGCAGCGCGGCCGCCGCCTCCTCGCGGCGGTTATTGGCGTTGAGCGCGATCGCATAATCGAAGCGCGCCTGATGATCGTTCGGGTCTGCCTCGCTCTTGCGCTTCAGTCCGGCGAGATCGCCGACCTCGGCCGCCTGTTCGGCGAGGGTGAGGGCCGCGCGGGCCGCGGCGAGGCCCGGGTGCTGGTCGGCGCCGGCGGGCGCGAGGTCCAGAATGCCCCGCGCGGCTTCGAGATCGCCGGTCTCGACATGCAGCTTCGCCAGCCCCGCCAGAGCTTCAGGATCAGCCGGATTTTCTTCCAGAAACGCGGCGTAAAGCTCGGCCGCCGCCACGGCGTCCCCGGCTTCGAGCAGCGACTGCGCTTCGGCGAGGAGATCTTCCGCGCCGCCGATCGGGCCGACGAGCCGCTCGATGAAGCCGCGCACTTCGGATTCGGGCAGGGCGCCCATGAATCCGTCGACCGGCTGCGCCCGCTGGAAGGCGATCACCGCCGGAATCGAGCGAACGCCGAGGCGCTCCGCGATGCCCGGATGCGCGTCGATATTCATCGTCACCAGCTTCACCTTCCCGCCGGCCATCGCGACGGCTTTTTCGAGAATTGGCGTCAGCTGCTTGCAGGGCTCGCACCAGGGCGCCCAGAAATCGACGAGAACCGGCTGGCGCGCGGATTCCGTGATGACGTCGGCGCCGAAACTCGCGTCGGTTGTCGCTGTTGCTTTGCCTGCGGGCGCCGCCGCGCCCGCATTCGGCTTGGGCTGTCCGGCGTCGAGGCCGATTAATCCCGCCATCTCAAGCTCTCCTTCGGCGACGCCGCCTGAACACGGTTGCAAACTTGTTTCGCCGGCCAAAATGGAGCTTCGCCGGGCAAACCGCAACCCTCAACTCTCTTCGCCTCACGCTTGACGCCGCCTGCCTGACGATGTCTTGAATGAAGCCTCCGCACGCGCGTTTCCGGCAAGCCGGATTCGGACAGGAATTTCAACAAGGAATTTCGAAGTCGATTTTCGACAAGCAGGATTTCGCCGCCAGACCCCATTGCTCGATCTTTGACCCGCGCGGCCGCGCTCCAATCGTGAAGGGACCATCGGTGCATCCCCCTGACGTCGCTTCTTTCGAGGTCGTCCGCCGCCTCGACCGGCGCCTCGGCGCGGTCCACGCGCGCCAGCGCATCGGCATCGAGGAGGATCACGAGGCGCAGGCATTCGGGCAGGGCCTGAATTTCTTCCATATCGAGAACTGGTATTCGGTGCATGCGATGATGCGCCTCACTTTGCGCCTTTGCGGGCTTTACGGCCGGGGCATGCGCAATGCCGGGCGGGTCGAGCTGCGCCGCAATGCGATTTGCTCGGCCCGGCTGCCCGCCGCCTTCGAGGGGTTCACGATCCTCCATCTCAGCGATCTCCATGTCGAAATGAGCCGCCCCGCCATGGCGCGCGTCGCCGAGCTTGTCGCCGGCCTCGACTATGACATCTGCGTCATGACCGGCGATTATCGAGCCGGCACCTTCGGGCCTTATGCGGGCACGCTGGCGGCGATGGCGCCTTTGGTCGCCCGCCTCAAGCGGCCGGTCTATGGCGTGCTCGGCAATCACGACACCATCAAGATGACGCCGGGCCTTGAGGATATGGGCGTCGCCATGCTGCTCAATGAAGCGGTGCGCATCCCACGCGGCGACGCAGCGATCCATCTCGCCGGGATCGACGACGCGCATTTTTTCCGGGTCGACAATATAGAGAAGGCCGCCGCCGAAATTCCCTTCGAGGATTTCTCCATCCTGTTGTCGCACACGCCCGAAATTTACCGTCAGGCGGCCAACGCCGGCTTCGACGCGCTTCTGTCCGGCCACACCCATGGCGGCCAGATCTGCCTTCCGGGCCGGATCCCGATCACGCTCAATTCGACCCTGCCGCGCGCTTTCGGCTCGGGCGCCTGGAAATATAAGGCGATGAGCGGCTATACCTCGCGCGGCGCCGGCTCCAGCGTGCTGCCGGTGCGGCTGAACTGCCCTCCAGAGATCACGCTGCACGAATTGCGGCGGCGATGAATCGCGAGCATTGAGATAAAGACAGGAGCGCATCGCGCGCCCCTGTTTTCTATGACGTTTGCCGAAGCCTGATGGCTACCGCGCCTCATGACGGTAATGGTAAAGCGAGACGTGCAAGTTGGGGTTGGTGAAATTCTGTCCCGACCGATCGGGATCGACAACCATTTCGACATACACGTTGAGTTCGTCGCCCGGCCCTTCGCGCAGCGCAATGCCTTCCACTTCCCGGTCGCCGACGGGGGTCGGCAGGCGGAACAGTTCCTGGACGTGACCATTGATCAGATTGACGCGATATACGGATTGCGTGGTGTTGTTCGAAGACATGTAGAGCCAGTCGCCATGGACCTTCGCGCCCTGAATATTCTCCAGCGCCGTATCCATCGTAATGGTGCGATTGAAGCTCCAGTCCTGGAGATTGTAGACATTGATGGTGTTGCCGCTTTGCCATTCCTTGCCGTAGCCATAGTTCCGCTTCGCGTCGACGGCGACCCAGCTGGCGACATCCTTGTGCGGGTTGCTCGGCGCTCCGGTCAGCGGATAGGAGACGCCGGTGTAGGTCAGATCGGACGCATTATAGAGAGCGACGTGACCGTTGGTATAGCCGCTCGTCGTGTCCAATGACGCATAGATGATGCCATTGTAATAATCGATGTCGCCAATATGGTTGAGACCCTGCGCCAACAGGCTCGTCGGAATTCCGGGGACCAGATTCATCGGCAGCTGGAAGGACGAGTTGCGCCGCACGGACTGGAATTTCTTGTCGGCGATTTCCAGGCCATATTGCCACGAAAAAAACCAACGGCGGCTATCCGTCGCTACGCCCTGCGAACGGTACAGGCCGGTAAAAGAGTTTGGCGGCGTCTGCAGAAAAAATTGTTGCTCATCCACCAGTTTCCAATCCTCCGCCGTAGCCTGCTCCGGTTTGGAATGGTCAGGGGCGTCCAGATCCAGCTGCAGACGGTGTGTGGCGGCCTGGGCCGGCGCATTGAATGCCGCCGCCATGGCGAAAGCCAACAGCAAGCTGGAATGCGAACGAATGAAATGGCGTGGGCATGGAGGGGTCCTCTGGCGTAAAGCTCTATGATTCATGCTGCGATCGACATGCGGGCGGCACGCTAGTGGAGGCATGTGAAAGGCGTATGAAAAGGGCGCTCGCCAATCCGCGATCTGAAGCGTTCATTCGGGACGCGGTTAAATCGGATGTGTCCTTTGTGAGTCTCCGGAGACTGCCTGAATCGCGAGGGGCTACGGAAGCGCGCTCTCCGGTTGCTTCGAGCCGTGGAATTGCAACGGTGCGTCGGAAAGCATTCGCCGCGCGTTACGGGGGAAGCGCCGCGCGGGGATCGGCTGCGCAACAGCGCGCCGGCCCATCCGCCTCTTGCTGCGAGCGCTTTGCGCTCGACAATGAGCGTCCCGAACCGACCCTAATAAGGCCGCTCGCGGATCTTGAGGCTGAACAACGCGCGCGAGAGAATCACCACGCCGATCCAGAACAAAAGCGTTGCGACGACGACATCCGTCAGCGTCAAGCCGAGCGGCGCGGCGCAGACGATCAGGGGCAGCAGGCTTTCGGGGGCCTGATCGAGGCCCGGCGCCATGCTGTGCGGCGGCAGCTTCAGACGGCGCTTGATGAAGCTCGAAAAAAGATCGCCCGCCATTGCGGCTCCCGCGGCCAGCGCGCCAACGCGCCAGTCGAGGCGGATGAGGGGCGCGGCCAGAGCGGCGGCGGCAAGGCTGGCGAGGATGCCGCGAATGGTCTTCGAATGGCCGAACAGGGGCTCGCCGTCGAGCCAGCGCGCACCAAAATCAAGCGGCGCCGCGCCCCACGCGCCAAAAACCCGCGTCGCCAGGATCGGCGCGCCATTTGCGACGAATACGAGAACCAGCCCCTGAAGGATGGGGACCAGATGCATGGCGGCGTCTTCCCCTGCGCCCGTCTCCGGCATCCTTGCCGGCGATATCTTCCCGATGACGCCCGTACATTACCAAGACGAACGCGTGCATTGTCGCCGCGGTTCCTTCGCGCCAGGGCCTTCTCCGGTCAGGCCGCATACCGGCGAGAGTTGTCCTGCGCGGATCACCGTGGAGGCAGGCTCGAGAAATAGGCCGCGATGGCCTCCATTTCGGCTGCCGTCATGTTCCGGCTCATGTAGCGCATTTCCTTATGCGCGCGTTTGCCTGTGTGGAACGCGCGCAACTGGTTCAAGAGGTAAGGCGCGTTCTGGCCGGCGAGATTGGGCACGGACCCGAATTTTGAAACCCCATTGGGGCCGTGGCAGGGCGCGCAACGCGAGGTCAGTGCAGGATCGGCCTGCTGCGCCCAGGCGGGGGCGGCGAGGAGGATCGCGGCGAAGAGGATCGCGGCGAAGGCAACAGCGAACTTCATGCCTGGCTCCGCCCCGTCGGGACGCCTCCTATCGCGCCAGCATCAGCTCGAGATTTTGCAGCGCCGCGCCGGAAGCGCCTTTGCCGAGATTATCGAGCCGCGCGATCAGGACCGCCTGCCGATGCGCCGTATTGGCGAAGACGCGCAGCTCAAGATCATTGCTGCCGTTCAGCGCCTGCGGCTCGATCCTGCCGCCCGCCTCGGCCGGGCTGACGCGGACATATTCGCTATCCGGCGTAATGGGCGCGAAGGGCGCGCTCCAGCTCCGGGCGCCGGGCTTGCCCGGCAGATCGTCGAGAAACAGGGGAATCGAAACCAGCATCCCTTGCGCGAAATTTCCGACCGAGGGCGCAAACAGCGGCCGGCGCGTCAGGCCCGCATAGCGCTCGATCTCGGGGATGTGCTTGTGCTCCAGCGAAAGCGCGTAAATCTCGAAGGCGGGCGCGACGCCCCGCTCGTAATCGGCGATCATCGCCTTGCCGCCGCCGGAATAGCCCGACACCGCATTGATCGCGAGCGGCCAGTCGCGCGGGATCAGGCCCGCGTCAGTGAGAGGACGCAGCAGCGCGATGGCGCCGGTGGCGTAGCAACCGGGATTGGAGACGCGCCGCGCCGCCGCGATGGCCTCGGCCTGGCCGGCGGCGAGTTCGGGGAAGCCATAGGTCCAGCCGTCCGCGACGCGATGGGCGGTCGAGGCGTCGAGAATGCGCGGCCCCGCGTCGCCGAGCGCGGCGACGATCGCCGCCGTCTCCCGCGCCGCGTCGTCCGGCAAGCAGAGCACGACGACGTCGACGCCGGCGAGCAGCTCTTTCTTGGCGCCTGCGTCCTTGCGCAACTCGGGCGCAAGGCTCGCCAGCTCCATGCCGGGTTGCGCCTGAAGCCGCGATTTAATGCCAAGCCCGGTCGTGCCGGCCTCGCCGTCGATGAAGATTTTGCCGTGCATGGAAGTCGTTTGTCCCGTTGCTTTCAGCGCCTGCGATCTTGCCGGCGGACGCGCGAGGATGGCCGCTCAGTCCGGCGAAAAAGTCAATCGGTAAATCACAAAAACGGTCAAGGCACCGCCGATCAGCGCGCCGAGCGCCAGCGCGCCGACAACCATTCCGAGGGAATATTTTCGCATCGCCGCCCCGGTCGGCGGCCCTAGGCGCCGCTCGTCAGGATTTCCACTTCTTGACGAAGGATGTCAGCGCATCGCCGACGGAGGCCATGCCTTCGATCACGCGCTTGTCCGAAGCGACGACGAAATCGCCGACATCACCGACGAGCTTCATGCCATATTGCAGCGCATTCGGGTGCTCCGCGAGTCGGGGGCGGGTTCGCCCGCCGCGACCGCCGGCTGCGGTCGACGCGGGATCTTTCGGGGCGCCGGCCGGAGCGTTGGCGGCGACGCGATCCTTGCCTCTGCGCGTCTGCGTTGCGGCGCGGCGCTTCGGCGGAGCCGGAACTGTCGAATCGCCGGAGACTTCGCCCGTCGCGGCGCCCGTTTCGCCGGCCGCCACGGCCTTCGGCGTGGCAAGGTGGGAGAGCGCGACGCGTTCGAGGAAATCGGCGGTGGCGTTGCTGGCTTCGTCCGGCGTCGCTTCGGCTTCGGTCAGGGTCAGTCGCGAGGCGACGGCCGCGGCGGCGGGCGCGGTCTTTGTCGGACGGGAGATGAGGACGACGACGACAATGAAGGCGAGGCTCGCGACGAGAACCCCGGCGAGCATTTTTTGCGTCACGTCATGCGGCCCCTTGCTCTGCATCAGGGTGGTGGGCGCCCGCATTTCGGCCTCCTGTATCGGTTCGGCGACGGCTTAAATTCACGCCGGTTAGAGGCGAATTTATGTCGCAGCGCAAGAATGCGCGGCTTTAATTCGACAAGTGCGTGAATGCGGCCACACCTGGCGCGGCGCGCCATCGGCGATCCGCGCCTCGGCCAAGCAATCGGTCAAGCGTCGGCCAGCGCCTTGAAAACGGCCTGAGGGTTCTTGGCGAGAACGATCAACAGCGCGCGCGCCGCGGGATCAGGCGCGACCCGGCGCTGCTCCCAGTTGCGCAGCGTCTTGACGGGGATGTGCAGGGCGGCGGCGAACTGCTCCTGCGTCATGTCGTGTTGCAGGCGCAGCGTCTTGACTGAAGGGGCGTAATCGCCGAGCGGCGCATCGGGGTCTTCGCCATCCTCGATCGCCATGCGCCGGATGTCCTCTTCCGTCGCAGCGTCAAACTTCGCCCGGCCGATCTTCGGAGGATGCGCCGAGATCTCCTTCAGCGATTTGCGAACGATCGCCATTCCTTTCGCTCCTTCAGGTTGGCGCGACGCGCCGAGATGTTTCGGCGCGCATCGTCGCGATCGGTGTAAACGAGTAGCAAAACCGCCTCGCCGACCGCGCCGAGAGCGCGGATGCGAAGCTCGGAATAGTCCTTGCGCCCGTCCACGCGCTCCGGAACTGGACCTTCGAAAATCAGGGCGGCGAAGTCGAACCCAAATCCGCGTTCAAGCAAATTCCTGTCGCTCTTCGCCTGATCCCATTCGAATTGCATCGCCGTCACTATACGCTTCAAGCGTATATTTTCAAGCTGCGCTTCAAGCGCAAGTCCCCTCCCTAGCTGTCCGGAAACTTGCTGTGCATCGCCTCGATCAGCGCCTCGATGATCAGCGATCGGCTGAGCTGATGGCTCTCCTCGTCGAGCATTTTATGCTTGATGCTGAGCCGCTCGCCGATCTCCAGCAGCATGCCGATCAATTTGGTCGTCTCCCGTTCGGTCATCAGATTGATCTGAAGATCGAGATGCGCGCGCCGGTCGGCGAGCTTGCTCATGCGGTTTTGCTTCATCAGCACGAAGGCCGTCATCAGTACGGCCTCGAGCGCGATGATCTGGTTCAGGATCGGGAACGGGTATCGGTCAAACGGGTGCGCCAGCGGCGTCAGGCCGGAATTGACCGCCACCCAGATGACAATGCCGATCAGCTGCAGCGCGACAAAGCTCAGCGTGCCGATAAACCCGCCGACATTTTCGTAAACCAACTCGCTGCGCGACCTGCGCCGGTTCGCCGCCTGCTCCGCCGCGATGATGGCGTCGATGTTCTTTGAAATGAACGCGGGAATTGAATCTTCCGCTTGCTCCGCCATGGATGAATTCCTTTGCGGCTTTCGTGCATGGGGGGCGGCGCGGCGCATCCGCTGAACCAGCGCGAGAGGGAAGGCGTCTTTCAACGCTCTTGCGCCCAATTCCCTTCCGCGCCCGGCCGCGTTGACGCCCATTGGGTCTTTCCAGCGCCGCTGGCGCTTCGGAAGACCGCGTCCGGCTGGGACATTCCGGCAAGCTTGCACAAAATATTGGCGGATTTTCGTTCGCCGGGCGGCGCATGGGCCTTCCCGGCGGGCGCAAAAAAAAAGGCGGCCCGAGGGCCGCCCTGATCGTCGAAATCGGAAGAAACCTTAGCGCTTCGAGAACTGGAAGCTGCGGCGGGCTTTCTTCTTGCCGTATTTCTTGCGCTCCACCACGCGCGAGTCGCGCGTCAGGAAGCCTTCCTTCTTGAGCGCGCCGCGCAGATCCGGCTCGAAGGCGACGAGCGCCTTGGAGAGGCCGTGGCGCACCGCGCCGGCCTGGCCCGAGAGGCCGCCGCCCGCGACCGTCGCGACGAGATCATATTGATCGACGCGCTTGGCGACGCCGAGCGGCTGCTGCAGGATCATGCGCAGCACGGGACGGGCGAAATAAACCTCGATGGCGCGGCCATTGACGGTGACCTTGCCGGTGCCCGGCTTGATCCACACGCGGGCGACAGCGTCCTTGCGCTTGCCGGTGGCGTAAGCGCGGCCCTGCGCGTCGAGCTTTTGCACATAATGCGGGGCTTCGGGCTGCGGCGCGGCGGTCGCGCCCTTCAAATCCTGAAGCGAAGACAAAGTCTCAGCCATATCAGACGGTCCTCGAATTCTTGCGGTTGAGACTGGCGACGTCGAGAGTCACGGGCTGCTGCGCCGCGTGCGGATGCTCCGCCCCCTTGTAGACGCGCAGATTGCCGAGCTGCCGGCGGCCGAGCGGTCCGCGCGGAAGCATGCGCTCGACGGCCTTCTCGACGACGCGCTCGGGAAAGCGCCCGTCCAGGATGAACTTGGCCGTGCGTTCCTTGATGCCGCCCGGATAGCCGGTGTGGTGGTAATAGACCTTCTGGTCGCGCTTGCGGCCGGTGAACACCACCTTCTCGGCGTTGATGACGACGATATTGTCGCCATCGTCCATATGGGGGGTGAAGGTCGCCTTGTGCTTGCCGCGCAGGCGCAGCGCGATGAGCGTCGCGAGGCGGCCGACGACGAGCCCGGAGGCGTCGATCAGCACCCAATTCTTCTCGATATCCGTCGGTTTGGCGGAATAGGTCTTGCCGAACATGGTTTTTAAATTCCAGCGTAAAGGGCCGCCCGGCGTTTTTTACGCGGGCGGTCGATGCGGCTGTTTAGGGCGTCGGCGCGCGCGGGTCAAGCGGTTTCAGGTAAATAAACAAACACTTACCTGATGAGGTATAATGATACCGTATCGCGATTGGTGGTCGGCGCGTGAAATCCTTCAAAAATGCATGCGGAGCCGAAAGCGACGCAAAAGAGCGGCGCCCCTTTTGTGGCGGATCATTTCGGTGGCAGTCGTTGAGGGGATTCGTCAAAGCGACTACCAACCGATTCGCCGCAAATAAATAGATCGAAATCCTGATTGGTAGTAATGCCTTGAGGCATTGCCCACCTTGTATGAGAAACCTTTAAACCGGCGTCCACTAAAATTTGAGTGAAGTTCTTGGCTTGCTCTGACGGTTTGTCTGGGTCGAGCAGCCCAACGATAACCCCTCTCTCGTTATTCGCGCATATCGTATTTAGAAGGCCAATTGCTTTCACCTTATTTTCTTCAAAGAAGCGAAGAAATTGCGCCGCGTATTGAACTAAATCTCCAATCTCCGTTGCATATATTGGTAATACGTTTATTTGTTTTGATAGGCTGTCAATGTTTTTTTGAAGGGTGTTTTTTATATCGTTCGTTAGTTGTCGAGGGTTATCCGGAATTAAAATCTGCAATTTATCTTCTTGGCTAGCAACAACGCTTCTGAGTTCGGCTATCTCTTTTGCTGCCTCATCGGGTGTTGCACCCTTCAGTCTGTCTTTATATGCAGTCAGCTGATCAGAAAGAAAACTAATTCTCTCGTTCCTTGTATTTAGCGTCTCGTCTCTCAACTTAAGTTCCCCGCTCTCTTTGGACGAGCCAAGCCAATATCCGACGAGCAGTGCTATTCCCGCAAACGCGAGAACAGGAGCCTTCAAAAGCAACTCCCTGTTTCTTCGGCTGTGATGCCACGCCCAAACAACCGGTTTAAGAAGTTCGGGGATCTCCGGGCCCTTTTCGATTTCAATCGAATCTGTGGGAGTGTTTTCCTCTATCATAATGCTCACATCCGCTCCGATTTCGACGGGAGTGCTTCGCGTGCGTTAGTCAAAAGAACATACAGCGTCATGCATCTCGGCCGTGGCAAGTTCATCTAACGATCCACCGCTTTCTTTTTCACACTCGGAGTTTTTCGTGGTGGCACCAATCAGGACCGATCCACGTTACCCTCGCGCCATCAAGGAAAACCCCCATGACCCGCGAGAAAGCCTATCCCGACGATTATCTGCGCGGCCTGCTGCGCAAAGTCAAAACCATCGCCGTCGTCGGCGTTTCCGAAAATCCGGCGCGGCCCTCCCATGAGGTGTTCGCCTTTCTCCAGTCGCGGGGCTATCGCGTCACCGGGGTCAATCCGGCGCTGGCCGGGCAGACGCTGCTCGGCGCGCCCTGCGTGGGCACGCTGAAGGATTTGCCCGGGCCGGTCGATATGATCGATCTGTTCCGCAATTCGGAGGCGGCGGGCGAGGTGGTCGACGAGGTTCTGGCGCTCGATTGGCGCCCGCTCGTGATCTGGATGCAGCTTGGCGTCGTCAACGCGGCGGCGGCCGCGCGCGCTGAAGCAAAGGGCATAGAGGTCGTCATGGACCGCTGCCCGAAGATCGAATATGCGCGGCTGCGGATTTTGTAAGTCTAATTCGCAGTCTCACGCCACGTTAGACTTGTCTGATTTCCCCTATTGCACTCGCCTCAGGAGCAAACGTAAATTTGTTTTGACACGCCTTGAATGACGCTTTGGCTCACTCTACGCTACGACGGTTTGTTTTTTGGTGATTGAATGTCTCAATGTAAAATATTTGTCTGTCGGCGAAGCGCCAAAACAGGTTGCTTAGTGGCGGTTCTAGCTCTCATCTGCGGGCTATACATAAATCCTGCTGGCGCCGAGGACGCGGCGGCCGTCTATCAGGAGCGTTATGCCCTTGTCGGAACACTTCTCCGCGCTTCCATGATATGTGCCAAAACCAAGGCCGAGGCAAAGTGGTTTCTTGCGGGACTGGATGCAATCAGTCATCCAGACCTTAGAGCGTTCTCAAAAGCATTTCCCAAGCGTTCGACGGATTGGATGGCCTCGGGCGGTCAATCCTTCAATAATAAAGTCATGTCTGAGGGTATTTCGGTAGCCTGCGAATTTGCACGATCCGAGCGCAATCGCGCGATAAGTCTCGCTGGAACCGCGCCGTCCATCGCCGCAAACAAAACCGACTCGCAAGGCAGCGACGAAATCAACACTCGGATAATTTATACAGGGACATGCAAGGCGAAATTCCTGAATCGTGACGATTTCATGCCCTGTGACGCCAATGTCACCTACACCGTGTACCAGCGCGGACGAAGCTCATTTGAATTCACAGCAGAAAATGAAAACGTGATATTTCGATTTGAAGGCGGACGAGATAAGCAGCCTAACCTAGAAAATTATACTCTTTTCATTGACACTGTAAAATTCGGAAAAATCGACAACGGTAGAATCGACGGCAACGAAGCGAAGGCAGAGGGTGATTGCCAGATGCGTATGAATAAGGATGCCTCTGAATTTTATTCTGTCAAATGCGATGTCCTACAACGCGAGTCTGGAGTTGTTTTTAACTTCTATTTGACCGAAATAACGAAATTTGAAAAACATAGAAGCTAATTCTCGCCTTTTTCTTTGGGCCGGCGCCGCAGCGCCTGCGCATTGACCACGGCCAGCCCCAGCACGAGCATGGCGAAAGCCTGATGCAGCAGCCCGGCCCATAGCGGCACGGCGAGCAAAAGCACCACGACGCCAATCGAAGCCTGTGCGGCGACAAGCACGGCGAGCGCGCTGGCGCGGAATGCGTCGCGGCCCGACCCCATCATGCGCCATGCGGCCACGGCCTGCGCCAGCGCGAAAGCCAGCACCGCATAGGCCGCCATGCGGTGCTGGAATTGCACCGTCAGCAGATTGTCGAAAAAATTGCGCCATGGCGGCGAGAGCAGGGCGAGCTGGTCGAGCGGCGGGATGAAGCGCCCCTCGATCAGCGGCCACGTGTTATAGGCGCGGCCAGCCCGCAATCCGGCGACCAGCGCGCCAAGCCCAATCTGAATCAGCACGGCGATGACGAATATGATGGCCGTCATGCGCAGCCCGCGCGGCGCTGGGCGCCGTTTCGCGCGGCCCTGCGCGGAGGCCAGCCACACCAGCGCGACGAACAGCGCCGAGGCCAGCAGCAGATGAATGGCGAGGCGCTCCGGCGCAACCTCAATGCGGTCGGCGAGGCCGGATTTCACCATCCACCAGCCGACGAAACCCTGCAGGCCGCCGAGCGCGAAGACGCCTAAAAGTTTCAGCTTGAGCGTGGGGGTAAGCGCGCCCCTGATCCAGAAAAAGACCAGCGGCAGAGCGGTGGCCAGTCCGATCAGGCGGCCGAGCAGGCGGTGGCTCCATTCGAAGAAGAAAATGAACTTGAAGCCGGCGAGGTCCATGTTCGGGAAGACCGCCGAATATTGCGGAATCCGCCTGTAGTTGTCGAACTCGGCCTGCCAGTCGGCGGCGCGTGAGCGGCGGAATGATTCCGGTCAGCGGCTTCCATTGCGTGATCGAAAGGCCGGATTCGGTCAATCGCGTCGCGCCGCCGACGACGACCATCAGGAACACGAGGCCGGCGAGGATCCAGAGCCAGACGGCGACCCAGCGCTCCTCGTCCCGCGCCGCAAGGGCCGGCGCGCCAATCGGAAGCGGATCATAAACCCAGGTCATGCGGCTCCTTTTGGGGGTGTTTCACGTGAAACACCCCATACGTTTCTAGCGCCAATCTTACAGGCCGCCGGGGCGGCGCGGTCTTTTAGGACATTTCCGGCAAATCGTCTAAAACGCCCGTTTTTGGAGAGCAAATCATGCGCATGCGCACGCGCAAACTGATCGGCACGATCATCACCGTCGGTTTTGTGACGGTTTATGCGCTCGTCGCCATGGCGCTGGCGCAGGCGCGTCCGCTGCAGGAAGCCTCGCCGCCGGTGCAGATCTTTTTCTATGCGATTTTGGGCCTCGCCTGGATTTTGCCGTTGATGCCGCTGATCCGCTGGATGCAACGCCCTGATTCTTAAAGGCTTCAGGCGGCGTCCTGGCCAAAGCTGCGGGCGGGGGGCAGCGCCGCTCCGATGACGAGAATGTCGCGCGCGCCGGCTGCGCGCAGTTCCGCCTCCGCCCGCGCGATGGCGCCGCCCTGCGGCCGCGGCGGGGCGGCGAGCACGACGAAATCGGCCTCCGCGGCGAGGCCGCGCGCCAGATCGTCCGCGCCGAGCGCGGGCGTGAGCAGCCAGATGAAATCATAGGTTCGCGCCAGCGCGTCGAGCACGCCGCCAAGCTCGTTCGCCGCAATCGCACCCGGCTCCAGCGGGAGTTCGTCCGGCGCCCGGCGCGGTCCGGCCGGAATGACATGCAGCCGCGAGCGCGGGTCGCGCCGGATCGCCTCGGCGAAGGAGGCGCTGGCTTCGATGAGATCGCGCACGCCGGGCGCGCCGCTGAAGGCGAGGGGGTCGGCTGCGCCGTCGCAATCGTCGAGCCGGACCAGAATCGAGCGCCCCTCATTGCCGAGCCTGCGCGCCAGGGTCAGCATCAGGGCGGGGGCCGCGGCGCCCGGTGCGAGCCCGGCGCCGACGATGCGCAGTGCGCCGCCCTCCCTGCGGCCGGCGAGGATTCGCGCGGCGACCTTGTCGAGAAGGTCGGCGTCTTCGTCCGCATATCGTTTCGCCGCCGCATTCTGGCCGGCCTGGGAAAGCGGCCGCCGGGGATCGCCGATCCGGGCGAAAACCGGCGCGTCGCCGATCGCGCGGGGCGGCTCCATCGGCGCTTCGGCCTCCAGCCGGCGCCGGGGCGGGCGGCGCATCGCGCCAAATGCGAGGACCGCCAGCGCCGCCGCGCCCGCCGCGATCTCGATCACGAGGCGGCGCGCCGGCAGCAAGGGCCGCACCGGCCGGGCGGCGGGCGAAATCACCGCCGCGAGGACCGTGGGTGCGTCGAGATCGCCGGACTCCGGGGCTTTGCCGCGCAGATCGAGATAGAGCGCCGCGATGCGATTGGCGGCGGCGGCGGCGAAGGCGCGGTCGCGCGAGCGGAAGCCGATGTCGAGGCCGCTCGCCGAGGCGCTGACGCTGAGGCGGTCTTCATAGGCCCGCAGGATGCGCTCGTCCCGGCCGATGCGGGCGGGGTCGGGGGCGAGCCCGAGGAAGACGAGCGCCGCGCCGACCGGACCCGCGCCCATGGACGCGGGATCGAATTCGGGCCGGGCGTCGAGATCGAGTGCCTTGATGGCGTGGCGGCCGAATTCGCGCGAGGCGATGAGCCGGGCCTCGCCGGCGAGCGCCGCGCCGGCGTTGGCGCCGTCCGCGACGGGCGCGGCGAGGCGCGCGACGGCGCGATATTGCAGCGGCGCGACGACGAGAAAAAGCGCGACGGCGAGAGGGGCCGCGATCAGGCCCGCGATCAGCCCCGATTTATGGAGCGCGAGGGCGTCGCGAAGAAAATCGAACGGGCGGGCGCGCTCGAAATCGGGCGCTTCCGGGTCGAGCCCGCAAAAGGCCCCCGAGTCGCGCCCCATATCAAGCCAATGCATCGGTCCGCTCCGCGAGTCCGCAACGCCCCATTATGAAACGCTTCTATGGTTTCGGAGTGGTTAACGCGGCCGGATAAAGCTTGTGGAAAAAGGGCGGCGCGACCCGCCGCGCCGTCACGGCTGCGTGACCTGCCTTGTGCGAAATATCTATCCTGTTTTAGGACTGCGGCGCTTTTGGCGATTTCGCGGTCGCGCCGTAGCGAAGATTGCATCAGACCGCGATGCGGCGGCAGGAAGGAAAACATGCTGAGGCTTCGACCCGCCGCAGGCGCCGCCCTGTTCTGGATTCTCGCCGGCCCCGTTCTGGCGGCGCCCGTCTGCACGCTCGTGGTTGAGGCGGAGAGCGGCGCGGCGCTGGCGCGGCAGGGCGCGCAATGCGAGACGCGCAACAGCCCCGCCTCGTCTTTCAAGATCGCGCTCGCCTTGATGGGCTTTGACGCGGGCATCCTTCTCGACGCGCATCAGCCGGCGTGGCCCTACAAGCCGGAATATGGACCCGCCATGGCGAATTGGGGGAATGTCGTCGACCCCACCAGCTGGCTGCGCGATTCCGTCGTCTGGTATTCGCGCGAGATCACGCGCCGGCTCGGCGCCGCGCGCTTCCAGAGCTTCATCGATGGTTTCGACTACGGAAATCGCGACCTGTCCGGCGATCCGGGCGAGAATAATGGCGTGACCAACGCCTGGCTCAGTTCTTCGCTAAAAATCTCGCCCGTTGAGCAGACGGCCTTCCTGCGCAGGCTTTTGGGCCGCCAGTTGCCGGTCTCGAAGGCGGCGATGGATCAGACAGAAGCGATCATGCCGCAATTTCCGCTGGCGGATGGCTGGACAGTTTATGGCAAGACCGGCACGGGCTTTCAGCCGGGGCCGGATGGAAAACCCGATCGCGACCGCCAGTTCGGCTGGTTCGTCGGCTGGGCGCAGAAGGGCGCGCGCCGGGTGGTTTTCGCCCGACTCTCGAAGGACGAGGCAAAGAACGAGACATACGCCGGTCCGCGTACGCGCGACGCCATGCTGGCTGATCTGCCGGGCCTTCTGGCGGGACGATGAGCCGGGTGAAATGGGGGATGCATGACTTTCGCTAATCGTGTCGCCTGGACGATCGACCCGGAGAAATCGGCGCTTCTCATCCACGATATGCAGCCGCATTATGTCTGCGCCGTAGGCGCCGCCGCGGCGCCGATGATCGGCAATGTCGCGCGCATCGCATCCGCTTGCCGCGCGGCGAATGCGCCGATCTTCGTTTCGCGTGTGCATTCCTGCGCCGATCCGGAGGAGCGTGGCCTCATGCTGGAGATGTGGGGCGCTGGGCCGACACAAGGCGTCGAGGGGCTGGTTCCCGGCCTAAGATTGCCAGAGGGCGGCTTTCGCGAGGTGCGCAAGCGAAGTTACAGCGTGTTTTTCGCGAGCGATTTCGAGGTTCTTCTCCGGCGTCTCGGCAAAAGCTCGCTCATCGTGTCCGGGGTCTACACATCCATCGGCTGCGCCGCCTCCGCCATGGACGCATTCATGCGCGACATCAAGGCGTTCGCCGTCGCCGACGCAATGGCGGATTTCACACCTGAGGATCATGGCGAGGGATTGCGGCGGATGGCCCGGACCTGCGCGAGAATCGTTGGAACTGGCGATGTGCTGGCGGCGCTTGGCGCTTTCGGAAAATAGGAAGTTTGAGGGGGCTAAATGCCGGATGGGTTCGCCAAGACGCCGGAGCCGCCATATTACGCGGTGATTTTCACATCGCAGCGCAAGCCTGCCGACGAGGGCTATGCGGCGATGGCGGAAAAGATGCTTGCGCTGGCGCTGAAACAGCCCGGTTGCCTTGGCGCGGAATCCGCGCGAGGCGAAAGCGGGCTTGGCGTAACGGTGGCTTATTTCGTTGACGAAGCCTCGATCCGCGCCTGGAAGCAGAATGCCCAACACCTCGACGCGCAGCGCCGCGGCAAGGAGAGCTGGTATTTGCATTATCAGGTGCGGGTCGCCCGGGTCGAAAGGGACTATTCCGGCCCGCAGGGGCGTTGAGGCGGGAAATGGCGCAACCTGAGTTGCGCCTTCGCCCGCCGCGCTTACGAGCCGATCTTCGTCCGCACCGTCTGATAGACGGCTTCAGTCGTCTTCGCCGATTCGTCGAGCAGCGCATTGACCTCGGCGAGCTGTTTCTCGGCGAATTCGCGATCCTTGATCGATTTGGCGTTGATGAACACGTTCAGCGCGGCGCTGCGAAGCCCCGCATTGGCGGCGAGCACCGCGACGCCGGCATCGCTGATGACGTTGAGATTGCCTTTTTCAGCGACATCCGCGGAGAGGCGGATCACCTCGAAACAGGCCTTGACGGCGCGTAGCGGCGCGAGCGTCGCCTCCTTCAGCGCGGCCTGAATGGCGGCCGTGCGCGCGGCCTTTTCGTCGTCGGTCGCGCGCGGCAGGCCATAGGCGCCCATCACGGAATTGAAGGCGACGACATCCTCGTCGATCGCCGCGGTCAGCTCGGCGCGCAGCTTTTCGGCCTTGGCGTTGACGGCCTTGAGGTCGTCCGAGACGGCCTCATAGTTCTTTTTGCCGATGGTGAGATTGGCCACCATGGAGACGAGCGCCGCGCCGATGGCGCCGGAGACCGCCGCCGCGCCGCCGCCGCCGGGGGTCGGACGTTCACTGGCGAGTTCGTCGAGAAAAGTTGCGATGGAGCTGTTTTTGGTCATTGGGCGGTAGGGTCCTTAAAAATCAGGCCAGCTCTTTGGCTTGCGCATAGATATTCTCGGCGTCGAAGACCTTGTCCGAGCTTTCGAACAGCTGGCGCACGCATTCGCGGTGCAGCTTCAGCTTGAGGCCGCCAAGCCCAAGTGCGCCGAAGACGATCTTGCCATGCCGCTCGACCCCTTTATCGGTTGCCTCGACGCCGGCGATGCCGAGTGGCGGCTGCGCGTTGCAGTCGGCGATCAACTCGATCGTCGGGCTGTCCTTCCAGTCCTTTTCCTCGAGCAGCGTGATGCCGATGCCGCCGGCGGCGACGACGATATGGGCGCCCTTGACGGCTTCCGCGCGGGCGGCGTTGTCGACGGCCTCGATCGCCGTCGGGGCGAAGCCGAAGCGCTCGTTGATGGCCTTGCTTGCTGCTTGCGCGCGCGGCAGCGAACGCCCGGTGATGGCGACTTCGGCGCCTTCAATATGCAGCATCGCGGCGGCGCGCATGCCGACCGGGCCGGTGCCGGCGAGCACGACCGCCTTCTTGCCGGCGAGGGGCTTCGCCTTGGCGAGCAGCGCGACGGCGGCGGCGGCGGTGGTGTTGGAGCCATTGCTGTCCAGCATCACGGAGACGCGGAAATTGGAGAAGAAGCGCTTCCTGACCGCCTTGAAGACGGCCTCGCCCGCGGTCATGTCGCCGCCGCCGACGAAGATCGCCGTATATTGCTTCTCCTTCGGCCCGCGCGTGTAGATGGTTCCGTCGACGAAGGCGCCGACATTTTCCGGCGTCACGCCGCCATAGCCGATGATGTGGTCGGCGCCGCCGTCGTAACCGACGACCGTGTCGAAGACGCTCGGCGCCGGATCGGTGTCGAACAGGAACAATAGCTTTTCTGTCATGGCGGTCTCGTTGTGGGTTGAGGTCGTTTGGCGTGGAACGGTCAGCCGTTCAGGCGCGCCGGTGGGAGGTTTGCGCCTGCCGGCCCCTGGCGCTGGTTTCGGCGCATGGCGTCGTCAGGGAGGCGGGGGCCATCGTTCTTCTCCGGGCGCGATGTTCGGGCGGGAAAAATCTTGTGTCAGAAATCGGCGGCGCTGCCAAGCGCGCCGGCGCTGCGCCGTTTCTGCGCCGCGAGCGCATGGTCGATCGCCGCGACGACGAGGCCCAGCGCGAACTGCGCCGCCATCAGCCCGAGCGCGTTGAGGATGACCTGATCATAGCCGAGCTTGGCGACGTCGAGGAACGGATAGGGATAAATATTTGTAATCGCCCCGCGCAAGAGAATGTAAATAAAGTAAATGATCGGGAAAAACTGCCAGACCAATGGATGAGTTCCATTTTATGTGGCCCTTCTCCGACGAAGGCGAGCCAATATAGCGGGTAAAGGATCGGCATCGCGACATGCAGGATATGGTCAGCTGCGAGCGACAAGACCTGTCCAGTGGTACAGGTTGCTGAGCAGCAGGGCGTATACCGCGCCGACCATGACGATATAGACAAGCGCGCCGGTTCGGACGCCGGGCCGCAGGAAAAAACTGTCCGCTGCCGGCCGCAGGCAGGAGGTCGTCAGGATCAGCGCCAGAAGCAGATTGGTCAGAATCGTGAAAAAGCTGAAATAGCGGATCAGCGCGGGCGCCAAAGGGTCGCCTTTGCCGAGCGCGCCGGAGACGGTGAAGGCGAGTTCGACGCCAAGCGCCGTCCAGCCGAGGATCGCGAGAGCGCCGGCGCAGATGCGGGACGCGTCCGCCGCGGGCGCGGACGGCGTTGCGGTTTCGGGGACGCGGACGGCAGGCATTTAGAGCGATGGCCTCGAAACGGAGGAGCTGGAAGAAAATGCTGTGATGCGTAGCGCGGCCGAGCGGGATTCGCCGGGCGCGAGCAAAATAATGCCGGGCTTTTCGACGAATGGTCCATCGAAATCGACCGGGCTCGCCGCGCCAAGCCATGGCTCGATGCACAGGAAGCCGGCGCCGGGTTTGGTCCAGAGGCCGAGTTCGCGGAATCCCTCCCACGCCATGTCGAGGCCGGGCCCTTCGGGCGCGGCGAAGCGCACCGCGCCGCTCTCGACGCGATCCATGATGATGGCGTCGGCGTCGAACAGATCCTCGCGCAGCTTCAGGACGCGCCCTTCGATCGGCGAGGGGACCGGCTCGCGCTGCACCAGGCCGCCGGAAAGGCGGCGGATCGGCGCCGGCTCCTCCGCCGCGAATGTCAGCGCATAGGCGTCGCGCGGCGTTTCGGGATGGAGCGGCCACTTGAACGCGGGATGCGCGCCAAACGAGACCGGCAGGGTTTCGGCGCCCGTGTTGACGACGGTGAAGGTCATGGCGAGTTCGCCCCCCGTCAGCGCATAGGCGAGTTCGAAGCGGAAGCCGAAAGGATAGATCGCGCGGGTTTCGTCATCGTCGACCAGCGCCAGACGGCACGAATCGGGGCCGCGCTCGAGCCAGGCGAAGACGCGGTCGCGGGCGAAGCCGTGCTGCGTTAAGCGATAAGCCTTGCCGCCGTGGCGCAACTGGTCGCCCGCGAGCCGCCCGACGATCGGAAACAGCACGGGCGCGCGCCGGGGCCAGGCCGGGCCGGCCTGCCAGATATATTCCGTGCCCTCGCGGGTCGCGCAGGGAGGCGAGTTCGGCGCCATGCGCGTTGACGATCGCGGTCATCGCGCCGTCGGTGATGGCGTGATCCATCTTGGTCTCCGGACTATGCGTCGAAACGGTTGGGCAAGCACACGGGCGGATCGGGCATAGTAAGCCGAATTTGGGCATTGCCGCAAAGCCGGAAGCGACGATCAGCGCTACGGCGACCTAAGGCGCGGCGGCGAAGCGATAATGCGCTTCATGCCGGGCGACGGCTCCCGGCTCAAGGACGCGCATCGAGGGCTTCTCGAAGAGATCGCCGTCGAAATCGGCCGGGTCGCCATGGCCGGTCCAGCATTCGATCGCCAGAAATTCGGCGGGCGGCTTCGACCAGAGCGCGAGATGCGGGAAATTCGTTGTTTCGACGATCAGCGCCGCGCCGCCCTGATGCTGGAAGCGAAGGCTGCGGCTGCGCGCATTGAGGAAGCACAGCGCCTCGGCGGCGAAAAGCGCCGGGCTCAACGCGAGTTTGCGCCCCTC
This sequence comes from uncultured Alphaproteobacteria bacterium, assembly GCA_963767805.1. Lineage (GTDB taxonomy): Bacteria > Pseudomonadota > Alphaproteobacteria > Rhizobiales > Beijerinckiaceae > Methylocapsa. Next base: position 429,569 of record CAVYFP010000023.1, read on the forward strand.
AAGGGGAATGGGGCGCAAGCTCTTGAGAAACAGCCCTTACGGCGAAATCTCGGGGACGAAAGGGTGCTTCATCCGCGGAAAACAGGACGAGAATAATCGCCCTGCGCCGCGAAAGGCCAGCGAAACCCCGGATGCAGCCCGCAGGCGTAGGGCATTGGCCTTTCGCCACTGTTTTCGACGCTGAGGCTTGTCGTCAGGCTGTCTTCGGCAAGCGAATATTCGACGTGGAATTCGAACGGGAAGGGATAGAGCGCCAGGCTCTCCGCGCCGCTTCGCAGGGCGAGGCGCGCCCGCGCGGGCTCATGCGCCTCGACCGAGAAATTCATGGCGCGGGCGAAGCCGTGCAGGCCGAGAGGAAAGCGTTCCCCCGCCACGCGCGCGCCGTCGCGCGTCCAGCCGACGATAGGGAACAGGATTGGCGCGGTCTCGTCCCAATGCGCCGGATCCTTTCGCCAAATCAGCGGCGTCCCGCCGACGCTCCACCCGCGCAGTTCCGCGCCGCGCAGGGCGATTTCCGCGCGCGCGCCGCCGCAGATGAGTTCAAGTCTGTCCAGCGGCGAGGGCCTTCGAGGTTTGCGGGCGCGCCGGGCGGCGCGAGCCGGGCCGAAGTTTGGCCGAACATGCCGGCGGAAGGCAAGGGGGCGCCAGCACGGCGCGGCGGCGGCGGATGTGCGCCAGCTCACAAACGCGCCCGGCCCATACGGCTATTTTTACACTTTTTCTTCGGGAGCGGCGGATATGGGGGCGCGGCGAAAGCCGCGTCGCCGCGGCTGCTTGACTTAAAATCCCGTCGCGGGCCGGCAGCGCCCGCTGTCTCATGCCGGCGAGCGAGCGCCCAAAGGAATCATGCTTTCAACTTTGTCGCCAGCACGTAAACGCGCTAAATCTGGTTTGATTGCGGAAATTTGCGACTTTGAAGCGTGGTGCGTCGCCGCGGGCGCGAGCAGGACGCAGGAAGATGAGACCTTGAAACTGGCCGAGGCCCTACATCCGAGCGTACCGTACTTAACGCTGGTGCGGAACTTGTTTCGCCGGCAGAGTCTGTTTGGCAAATATGTCGCCTATTTCGTCGGGCTGGTGGCCTTCGTGCTGGCGGTGAGCAGCGCGGTCGATGTCTGGATCACCTACCGCGACACCAAGAACATGCTGCTTCATGCGCAGGGCGAAAAAGCCGATGCGGCGGCGCGGCGGGTCGAGCTATTCCTCACCGAACTCGAACGCCAGATCGGCTGGGCGACGCGGGAAAACACGGCGAGCGGGGACCAGCGCCTCAGCGATTACCGGCGCATTCTGGCCGAAACGCCGGCGGTCGCGGAAATCGCTCAGATCAATGGCGCGGGCGCGGAAGTGATGACGCTCTCGCGCGCCGGCGGCTTGCTGCACACCGGCGATAACTGGACCCTCACCGCGGCCTTTCGCGAGGTGGGGAAGAACGCCGCCTGGTTCGGCCCCGTGGTGTTCGCCTCGAGCGGGCCGCGCATTCAGATCGCGATGGCGCAGGCCGGCAAGGCGGCCGGCTTCACCGTCGCCGAAATCGAACTGAAGTATCTGTCGGAGATCCTGAACGGCGCCCAGACGGGCTCTGGCGGCTTTGCCTATATCACGACGAGCGAAGGGCGCCTGATCGCCCATACGGATCCGAGCCTCGTTGGCCGCAACCTCGACATGTCGAAGCTGCCGCAGGTGCATGCCCTGAAACAGGCCAGCGCGCCGGTCGACATCGGCTCCGATCTGCAAGGGGAATTGGTGCTGAGCGCGGCGGCGACGGTGCCGCGCCTCAACTGGCTGCTCTTCGTCGAACAGCCTGTTTCGCAATCCTTCGCGCCGGTCCTTGCGCTGCTCGCGCGGCTCGCATGGCTATCCGCGCTCGGCCTCCTCCTTTGCGTCGGCGCCGGCATGCTGCTCGCGCGCCGGATGATCGTGCCGATCCGCGCCGTGCATGAGGGCGCCTCGCGCGTCGCCGCCGGCGATTTCAGTTATAGCATCGATGTCCGCACCGGGGACGAGGTTGAGGCGCTCGCCGACGAGTTCAACCGCATGGCCGCGCAATTGCGCGAATTCTACGCACGGCTGGAGCAGAAGGTCGACGACCGCACGCATGATCTCGCCCGTTCCGTGCGCGAGCTCATCGCCCTCGAAGAGATCGGCCGGGCGCTCGCCGCTTCGCTTGAACTCGGCGAGGTCCTGCAGACGGCGCTGACCCGGGCGGTCGAACTTGCCGAGGCGGACGGCGGCGCCATCTACAATTTCGACCGCGAACGCGGCGCGTTCCATCTCGCCGAGGCGCATGGCCTTGATCCTTCCTTCGTCGCCGCGCTACGCGAGGTGAAACTGACGCGCCTCGATGGGCTTCTCGCCGAGGTCGCCGAGCATGGCCGCACCGTGCAGGTTCCCGAAATCAACGACTGCGAAGGCTTTCCCTTGCGCGCGGCGACAATCGCTGCGGGCTTCCGCTCCGCGCTCGTCGTTCCGCTCATCGCGCCGGAGGGCGTGCTCGGCGCCCTTCTCGTCGAGAGCCGCAGGCCGGGTCCCTTTCCGGCCAACAAGGTGAGCCTGATGCAGGCATTCGCGCATCAGTCGGTGCTCGCCATGCGCAATGCGCGGCTGTTCCGCAGGATCGAGGAGAAGAGCCGCCAGCTTGCGCTCGTCAGCGAGCACAAGTCGCGTTTCTTCGCCAATATGAGCCATGAGCTCAGAACGCCGCTCAACGCCATTCTGGGCTACGCCGAGCTGCTGCGCGACGGGCTTTATGGCGAGCTGCCCGAGCGCGCCAAAGGCGTGCTGGAGCGCGTCGAAACCAATGGGGCGCATCTGCTCGGCCTGATCAATGACGTGCTCGATCTCTCGAAGCTCGAGGCTGGCGAGGTGTCGCTCGTTCTCGACGAATATTCGCTGCGCGCCATCATCGAGCAGGCCGTCGGCACGACCTATTCGCTGGCTCACGCCAAGGGGCTCGAGATCGTGCAGGAGATCGAGGAGCCGCTGCCGCTTGGACGCGGCGACGAGCGCCGCCTCGTGCAGGTGCTGTTGAACATTCTAAGCAACGCCATCAAATTCGCCGACGAGGGCGCCGTCACCATCCGCGCCCGCGCGGTTGGCGAGATGTTCGAGATCGTCGTCAAGGACACCGGGCCCGGCATCGCGCCGGAGGATCAGGCGCGCATCTTCGAGGCGTTTCAGCAGGGCGACAACACCTCGACGCGGCTCAAGGGCGGCACGGGGCTTGGCCTTTCCATCAGCAAGCGCTTCGTCGAGATGCATGGCGGCGAGATCTCGGTCGCCTCGAAGCTCGGCGAGGGCGCCGCCTTCACGATCCTCATTCCGATCCGCGTCGAACGGCAGAAGGCCGCGGCGTGAGCGCCGCGCCGTCACAGCGGGAGGAAACGTCCCGTGCATAAACCGCCGCGCATTCTCGCCGTCGATGACGTCGCCGAGAACCGGGAGATCGTCGTGGTGCGCCTGAAAGCACACGGCTATGAGATCACTACCGCAGCCGACGGAGAAGAGGGCCTCGCCAAGGCGCGCGCCGAAAAGCCCGATCTCATCCTGCTCGACATCATGATGCCGAAGCTCGACGGCATCTCCGTGCTCAAGGAATTGAAGCGCGACGAAAACCTCGGCTTTATCCCCGTGATCCTGCTCACCGCCAAGGCCGACCGCCGGGACGTCATCGCCGGGCTCGACGCCGGCGCCGATGATTATCTGACGAAGCCTTTCGATCAGGCCGCGCTCGTCGCCCGCGTGCGCGCAATGCTGCGCATCAAGGCGCTGCATGATCTGGCGCAGGAGCAGGCTTTGAGGCTCGCCGAGCAGACGAAGGAGCTCGCCGCCTTCAACGCGACGCTGGAGGCGCGCGTCGAGGAGCAGGTCTGCGAAATCGAGCGGATGAGCCGCCTCAAGCGTTTTCTGTCGCCGCAGATCGCCGATGTGGTGGCGGCCAGCGGCGACGCGGCGAGCCTGCTCGAGAGCCACAGGCGCGAGGTCAGCGTGCTGTTTTGCGATCTGCGCGGCTTCACCGCCTTCACCGAGACGGCCGAGCCGGAGGAGGTGATGCGCGTCCTCAACGACTACCATGAAACTCTGGGCGCGCTGATCGACCAATATGATGCAACGCTCGAGCGCTTCGCGGGCGATGGCCTGCTGGTCCTGTTCAACGATCCCTTGCCCTGCGAGGATCACGCCGCCCGCGCCGTCAATATGGCGCTCGACATGCAATCGGCGATCAGGGCGCGCGCGGCGGTGTGGCGCAAGCGCGGCCATGAACTCGGCTTTGGCATCGGCATCGCGCTCGGCTTCGCGACGCTTGGGCGGATCGGCTTTGCGCGGCGCTTCGATTATTCCGCCGTCGGCAGCGTCACCAATCTCGCGTCGCGCCTTTGCGACGAGGCGAAGTCGGGCCAGATCATCATCGAGACGCGGGCCTATCACGCCGTCGAAGGCCGGTTCTCGGCGCGCGAGCTTGAGCCGATGACGCTCAAAGGCTTCCGCCGGCCCGTGGAGGCCTTCGAGATTTTGGGGCCGGCGGAGGGGAAGTAGCGGCGCGGTGGCCCGTCCGCGGCCGCTGCTGGCACGATCCATGCGCTGAAACGGGTCGGAGCGTCAGGCGCGGCAAAGCGCGATCGGAAGGAATGACGGCCGTTAAGAGGCAGTTCGCGTCATCCGCGCCGGCAATCGCCGCGAAAACAACGCGGCGCCGGCGTTGCGGGACCATCTCGCGTCTCCGCGGGGCGTTGTCGCGATTGTCGCCTATCGGCCCTTCCTGACGCCGTGTCGGGAAAGCTCCCCTTTTCCATTCCCGCTTTTCTCCACGCCCGCGATGCGCGAACGGCGATTAGCGCCGGACGCGTCGGCGCCGCCAAACCATCAACATCGGCCGTCTTGCTCCTGAAAAACTTGGGCGCGGGCGGAAACAATGAAAGCCAATCATGACAGCCATTGAATCCACCGCCTTTCAACGCCTTGAGGCCGAAGGCCGGCTCTTGAAGCCGGCCCATAAGGCGCCGACCCACAGCGCCGGCCGCTTCGGCTTTCGCGGCGAAATCGCCCTGACGCTCGAGCCGCCCGTCAATCTGGAAGCGGCCTTCGCCACCGCCGAAGAGGGCGAGGCGGCGTTCTCGTTTCTCGCCGGGTCGCTTTCGACCTACAAGCAGCTGCCCGCCCTGATGGAGACGCTCGGCGCCACGGTGAAGCCGGGCGGCAAATATTTCATTTACGTCAGCGATCTCGATCGCGCGTCGCGCTATCAGATCAGCTTCAACGGCGTCAGCGTTTACGTCCTGCCGATTGACGACACCTCGGTCTACAACGAACTGGTCGACTTTCTTTATCTCGACAAGACGAAGATGAAAAAATTCGACACGGCGAAGAAGATCGACGCCATCGCCGACGGCGCCGCCAAATATGAGCAGGCCTATGAGACGATAGATTATGAGGAAGGGCTGAAGCGCCTCTGATCCGCTGCCCTTTGGCGGAAGGCCGGCCGGCGCGAAGACGGGCGAGCGGCCGGCGGAACTGAGGCGCGGGCGGCCCGCGGCGCCGATCGCGCCCTGGAGCCCGACCCGCGAGAACCCGTCGCGTGAACCATCCTTCGCGGCTTGCGTTGTCGCGACGGTCGGCGGCTTGGTCCGCCGGCCGCGCTGACGCTGCGGCCGCGGCGGGGTCGCCTCCTTATCTTCGCCTCGTTATTCTGGGAGACATCGGCGGTCGGCGAAACGAAAGTGGGAGGTCGATGCCCTTGGCGGAGCGCTCGAACCAGTCTTTCGTCGAGAGCCGCGCGCCGCATCGCGAAGCGGCCGGGCGCGATCTTTTGCAAAAACGCCGCGTGCTCTGCGTCTTTCCGCACTATGTCCCCTCCTTCGGCACGTTCGAATACGCCTATGCGCTGACGCCGCGCGTCAGGGCCTTCATGCCGCCGCAGGGCCTTCTCGTTATCGCCGCCGCGCTGCCGAGGCATTGGGAGGTGCGCTTCATCGATGAAAACATGGGCTCGGCGGGCGCGCATGATTTCGCCTGGGCCGACGCCGTCTTCGTCAGCGGCATGCATATCCAGCGCCGCCAGATGCAGGACATCTGCGCGCGCGCCCATGCGGCGGGCAAGCCCGTCGCGCTCGGCGGACCCTCGGTTTCTGCCTGCCCGGAGCTTTATCCGGAGTTCGATTATCTGCATATCGGCGAACTCGGCGACGCCACCGACGCGCTGATCGCCCTCATCGCGGCGAGCGTTGAGCGCCCCGCCCGGCAGATCGCGCTGGTGACGAAAGAGCGTCGCGCGCTCGCCGATTTTCCGGCGCCAGCCTATGAACTCGCCGCGATCGACCGCTATTTTCTCGGCAGCATCCAGTTTTCGAGCGGCTGCCCCTACGCGTGCGAGTTCTGCGACATTCCCGGCCTTTACGGCCGCGTGCCGCGCCTCAAGACGCCGGCGCAGGTCGTCGCCGAACTCGACAAGCTGCTCGCCTGCGGCGTCAATGGCTCGGTCTATTTCGTCGACGATAATTTCGTCGGCAACCGGCGCGCGCTGCGCGATCTGCTGCCGCATCTCGTCGAATGGCAAAAGCGCAATGGCTACGCCGTCAGCTTCTCCTGCGAGGCGACGCTCAACATCGCCCGCACGCCGGAAATTCTCGCGCTGATGCGCGAGGCCGCCTTCGACACGATTTTCTGCGGCATCGAGACGCCCGAGCCCGCGGCGCTCGAGGCCATTCAGAAATCGCACAACATGACGACGCCGATTCTGGACGCGGTGCGCGCCATCAATGATCAAGGTATGGAGGTCGTCACCGGCATCATCCTGGGGCTCGACACCGATACGCCGGAGACGGGCGCGCGCATCGTCGAATTCCTCGAGCGGTCGCACATTCCGCTGGCGACGATCAATCTGCTTCAGGCGCTGCCGCGAACGGCGCTTTGGGACCGCCTGCGACGCGACGGGCGCCTCCTCGACGACGACCGTTTGCGTGAATCCAACGTCGATTTTCTGATGCCCTATGCGGATGTCCTCGCCATGTGGCGCGGCTGCATGGAGAAAGCCTACGAGCCGAAGGCGCTGTTTCGCCGCTACGAATATCAGATGCGGGCGACGCGGCCGAACCGGTTGCGGCGGCCGTGGAGCCGGCAGCGGCTTTCGCCGCGCAATATCCGCATGGGGCTGACCATGCTTGCGAAGCTGCTCTGGAGCGTCGGCTTTCGAGGATCGTACCGGCGCGCCTTCTGGTCGTTCGCGCTGCCCCGGCTGCTGACTTTCCAAATCGAGCGCGTCCTCAGCGTCGGCCTCGTCGCGCATCATCTCATCATGTTCGCGCAGGACGCCTGCTCGGGGCGAAGCAACGCCTCGCATTATTCGGCGAAGAGCCGCGGGCTGGAAATGGAGGCGGCGCTGCCGCGGCAATCCGCGGCGGAATAGGCGAGTTTGGTGTGGCGCTGGCACAACATGCGCCAAAATAATGACGCGGGGGCTGCTTGGTCAAGATTTGACTTTACTGAGCCCGGAGGCGCCGCTATCGAGCTTAAGACCTTGCAACGCAAGAAGAATGGGGACTGACGCTGCGTCCGGACCGGAGCCGGCCGCATTTGCGAGGAGTTTCTTGCGCATTGCGTCCTATCGATTGCGGGGGCTAAAAATTTGCACTTGATCTTTGAGGTGCAAGGCCGATGGGCGGTGCAAATTGCGATCCGCGACCGCACTCAGCGAAGCGTCCCACCGGGAAAAATCGGTGGCGCCCGGCTCGACGCGTTGCGCCGCTGCTGCTGGCGTCCAGTTTCGCGGCACTCTCGGCGGCGAGCGCAAGTGCGGATTGCGTGGGTAACTGCGGGATTTTGGGCGCGAACGGCGTCGTCACGGCGCCGCCCAATGGCGCAAGCGCTTATCAGTTCGTTTCGACAAGCGGCGGCGTCACAGGCGGAGGAACACTTTCCTACCTTGGAACGCCGGTGCCTAGCAGCACCAACGGTTCGACGGTTACGTCATCGGCCTTCACCGTCAACGCCGGATCGGTGCTAAAATTCAGTTTAACTTCGTAACATCCGATGGGGCGGGATACTCGGACTACGCCTGGGCCCAGCTGCGGACATCGACCGGCGCCGTCGTCGCCACGTGGTCACAGCGCAGACGAAGGCAACGGGCGACATCATTCCAGCCACGGGGACGGGCTTTCCGCCCATATCTGGGACGCTTGACCCCGCCGCGGTTCCGATCATCGCTGGCGCGCCCGACTGGTCGCCGCTCGGCTCGTCCTCCGGCAAATGCTACGCCGCCGGCTGCGGCTATACGGGCTGGGTCAACGAGACCTACGACATCACGGCGGGGGGGGCTTTTATGTCCTCGTTTTCGGCATCTATAGAACGTTGGCGACACGTGGTTTGATACCGGCCTCGCCTATTCGGGTACGACGATTAACGGAAAGCTGATTGGCGGCGCAGATATCGACACCGCCGCGCCTTTCTATCTCGCCAGCAATCTGGGTCTGACGGTAAATCCTGCGTTCACGGGCGGCACGCTGTGCATCGATCAGCCGGGCGCGACCTCGGCAGAATTTCACGCTTGACGGCTCGCCGACCAACACAATCGACGAGTTCGGCAATAGCTCGATTTTCACGGGCGCTTTCTCCGACGCCGCGCCGGGGACGCCCGGCAATATCGTCATCGCCAATAGCGGCGTCGGCGGTTCCGTCATGTTCCCGGGCGCCAACACCTATACGGGGACGACGACGATAGATGCCGGCGCCACACTGATCATCGGCGGCGGCGGCTCGATAAACAACGCGGGTACGCTCACCAATTCCGGCGTGCTGCGGGTCGACGCCGAGCGGGCACCCGCATCACGGTCGCGGAGATCGCGAATAATGCGACCGGATCGATCGCCAATTTCGGCTCGGTCGCTGCCGCACTGAACAATGCCGGGACCGTCACGAATGGGGGCGGCGACGTTGCGGGCGCCGGCGCGTGGACCGGCAATGTGCTGTCCAATACGGGC